>CAVWOI010000019.1:0-214694 GCA_963756245.1 uncultured Alphaproteobacteria bacterium | reverse complement strand
CTTTCGATCCACGCGTCATGAACACGTTCCGCAGCCTCGATGATGCCGACGTCAAAGGCAAACGCGTCTTGCTGCGCGTCGACCTCAATGTGCCGATGCACGACGGCAAGGTTGCCGACGCGACCCGCATCGAGGAGATCGCTCAAACCATCACCGAGCTTGCCGACAAGGGCGGCAAGGTGATTTTGCTGTCGCATCTCAATCGTCCGAAGGGGTTTGACCCGAAGGATTCGCTCAAACCCGTCGCCGCCGAAGTCGCGCGCATCGTGAAGCGGCCGGTGGCTTTCGCCGCAGACTGCATCGGCCCTAAAGCGGAAAGCGCCATCGCCAGGATGAAGAACGGCGATATTTTGTGCCTGGAAAACACCCGCTTCCATCCCGAGGAAGAGAAAAACGATCACGGCGTTTGCGAAAAAGCTTGCAGCGCTGGGCGATCTGTTCGTCGACGACGCCTTTTCGGTCGCGCATCGCGAGCACGCCGCCAATACCGCGATCGTGACGGTGTCGAACCTGCCGGCCTATCCGGGCCGCGCCATGAAGGCCGAGCTCGATGCGCTGCAAAAGGCGTTCGAGACGCCGCAGCATCCGGTGGTGGCGATCGTCGGCGGCGCAAAGATTTCCACCAAGCTCGATCTGCTCGGGCATCTGTTGTCGAAAGTCGAGACGCTGATCATCGGCGGCGGCATGGCCAACACGTTCCTCGCCGCCCAGGGCAAGCCGATCGGCAAGTCGCTGTGCGAGCACGATCTGATCCCCAACGCCCGCGATATTCTGGCCAACGCCAAGGCGCTCAAGCGCGAGATCGTGCTGCCGGTCGACGTGGTGGTGGCGCAAAAGCTCGCCGCGCATGTGCCGACCCGCGTCGTCGCGGTCGAGGACGTCGGCGCGGCCGACATGATTTTGGACATCGGTCCGCGCAGCATCGAGCACGTGATCTCGGTGCTGGCCCGTTCCAAAACCCTGGTCTGGAACGGCCCGTTCGGCGCCTTCGAGGTGGAACCGTTCGACACCGGAACCGTCGCGGTGGCGGAAGCGGTGGCGGAACTCACCGAAGCCAAAAAGCTTGTCAGTTTTGCCGGGGGCGGCGACACCGTGGCGGCGCTCAATGTGGCGGGCGTCGTGGGCCGCCTGAGCCATGTCTCGACCGCGGGCGGTGCATTTCTGGAATCGCTCGAAGGCAAGACCCTGCCGGGTGTGGAAGTGCTGTTGGTCCGCGAGACTTCCGCGGCCACGAGCGCATAGAATAAAGTCAAACACGCTGCCGAATCGCGGCGCCGACGCTTGGAGAGCAAGATGAATCTCAGCGAATTGAACAAGGTCGCCGAAGCCATGGTCGCCCCCGGCCGCGGCATTCTGGCCGCCGATGAATCCACCGGCACCATCAAGAAGCGCTTCGATGCGCTCGGCGTGGAATCGACCGCCGACACAAGGCGCGACTACCGCGAAATGCTGTTCCGCACCAAGGAGGCGATGTCCAAATATATTTCCGGCGTCATCCTCTATGACGAGACCATCCGCCAGAACGCCAAGGACGGCACGCCGCTGGTCAAGCTGATCGCGCAGGCGGGCGCCCTGCCCGGCATCAAGGTCGACAAGGGCATCAAGCCGCTGCCGAACTGCCCGGGCGAAGTGGTCACCGAAGGCCTCGACGGCTTGGGCGAGCGGCTCGCCGAATATCGCGGGCTCGGCGCCAAATTCGCCAAATGGCGCGCGGTGATCGACATCGGCGAGCACGGCATGCCGAGCTACACCTGCGTCAACGCCAATGCGCACGCGCTCGCCCGCTACGCCGCGCTGTGCCAGGACCAAGGCATCGTGCCGATCGTCGAGCCCGAAGTGTTGATGGATGGCGGCCACGACATCGACCGCTGCGCCGAGGTCACCACCTGGGTGCTCAAGGAAACCTTCCAGGCGCTGTTCTTCAACCGCGTGGCGCTCGAAGGCATGGTGCTCAAGCCGAACATGGTGGTCCCCGGCAAGAAGTCGTCCAAGCGCGCTTCCGTCGAAGAAGTCGCGGAGAAGACGCTGCGCGTGCTGAAGGAATGCGTGCCGGCCGCCGTGCCCGGCATCGCATTCCTGTCCGGCGGCCAGTCCGACGAGGACGCCACCGCCCATCTCGACGCCATCAACAAGATGGGCCCGCTGCCGTGGCACGTCTCGTTCTCCTACGGCCGCGCGCTGCAGGCCGCGCCGCAAAAAACCTGGTCGGGCAAATCCGAAAACGTGGCGGCAGCGCAACGCGCCTTCAACCACCGCGCCATGATGAACAGCCTCGCCGCGCTCGGCCAATGGAAAGCCGACCTGGAACGGAAAGCGGCGTGAGGGGGCGCAGCTCTGCACCCTCCCCTGCAGGGGGAGGGTCGCGCACCGCAGGTGCGCGGGGTGGGGTGCACGGCGATGCAGGGAGTCGCAGCGCGCTTGCGCGCGCTTTCACCCCCACCCGCCGCGCTTCGCCACAGCCGATGCTTTGCATCGGCGTTCTTTACGTAAAGTACGGCGGCCAAGGGCCGCCTATGGACCTTCCCCCTCCAGGGGAAGGTGCTATTGCGCCTAACGGCTTACTATGAAACCGCAGCGCCCTCGCCCGCGGCTTTATTTGTTGACGCCCGAACTCGACGACACCGCGGCATTTGCCCACGACCTTGACGCAATCCTCGCCACCGCCGACATCGCCGCCGTGCTGCTGCGCCTCGCCGACGCCGACGAGCGCGCGCTCGTCCACCGCGCCAAGACGGTAGCCTCAGCGGTGCAGCGCCGCGACATTGCGCTTCTGCTCGACGGCCGTGCCGAGATCGTCGGCCGGGTCGGCGCCGATGGCGCCCATCTGACCGGCATCGAGGCGTTCACCGCGGCGCTGCCGAGCCTCAAACCCGACCGCATCGCCGGTGCCGGCGGCTTGCGCAGCCGTCATGATGCCATGCTGGCCGGCGAATCTGGCGCCGACTACGTGTTGTTCGGCGAGCCCGATCGCCGCGGCAACCGGCCGCAATGGGGGGCGGTGGAAGACCGGGTCAAATGGTGGGCCGATCTCGTCGAAGTGCCGTGCATCGGCTATGCCGGAGAGGCGGGCGAAGTCCGGCTGCTGGCGCAGGCCGGCGCCGATTTCGTCGCGCTTGGTGATTGGATATGGACGCATCCGCAAGGAGCCGCCGCCGCGGTGACGATGGCGGCAAGCGCGCTGGCCGAGCCGGCGCCATGACCGCTATGGCGCGCCGGCTCGCCATTGTGCTTGGGCTTGCGGCGTTCACCGCGGCGACTTTACCGTTGCCCGCTGCCGCGCAAAATCCGCCGGCGCCGCCCGCGCCGAAGGCACAACCGGCAAAGCCGGCGAAACCGAAGCCGCCCGCCGCGGCGCCAAGCACTCCGGCGCCCGCCCCAGCCGCCAACGGCCGCGAACCGGATCTCGCTTTCGGCGCGTTCCAGCGCGGCTACTACATCACGGCGTTTGCGCTCGCGACCAAGAATGTCGACGACAAGGCCGACCCGAAAGCGATGACGCTGTTGGGCGAGCTTTACGCCAACGGGCTCGGCGTGCCGCAGAACGATCAAAAAGCCGCCGAGTGGTACAAGCTCGCCGCCGACCGCGGCGACCGCGAGGCGATGTTCGCGCTCGCCATGTTCCGCCTCGCCGGCCGTGCCGGCCCGCGCGACCGCGACGCCAGCGCCAAATGGCTCGCCGCGGCGGCAAAGCTCGGCCAGCCGCTCGCCGCCTACGACCTGGCGCTGCTCTATATCGAAGGCCAATTGTTCCCGCAGGATTTCAACCGCGCCGCCGAACTGCTGCGGGTCGCCGCGGAGGCCGGCAATCCGGAAGCGCAATACGCGCTCGGCACCTTGTACAAAGGCGGCCGCGGCGTGGCGAAGGACATGCACCAGGCGGTGTATCTGTTCGGCCTCGCCGCGCTCGCCGACTACACCGACGCCGAAGTCGAATACGCCATCGCGCTCTATAACGGCGACGGCGTCGCGCGCAACCAGGGGGTCGCAGCCGCCCTCTTCCACAAAGCGGCGCTGAAGAACAATCCGATCGCGCAAAACCGCCTCGCCCACATCCTCTCCTCCGGCATCGGCGCCCCCGCCGACCCGGTCGCCGCCGTCAAATGGCACCTGATCTCAAAGGCCCGCGGCGAGAACGATCTCGCGCTCGACGATTTCGTCGCCAAGCTCGACCCGGAAAAGCGCGCGGCGGGCGAAGCGGCGGCGAAGAAGTGGCTCGATGCGTTGAAGGGGCCGCCGTCGTAGCAAGAATTGCGACTGCAAACACCCGCGCGGCAAACCCCTCTTGCGCTCCGAACGTCCGCAATGGGCACAGGGCCGCCGTCCGTCGTCATTCACGATACGAAGGAGTCGGCATCGGTGCGGCATTCGAAGTTTGCGCCGGACGCTCCCATGGCGCGGGCTACCGGCATTGTCAGCGCCGTTGTGACAAGCGCCATCAAGATCAGCGCAGAAAACGCAGAGTTCGAAATGAGGCCAGCATCGAGCAACACGGTTAAAATCACCACCTCCACAAGGCCCTTGCACTGCATCAGGGCCCCGAGTTGGATTGCCTCGCGCCAATCATGCCCTGCAAGTCTGGCAGGCACGGCGGTGCCGAGAATTTTACCACCCACCGCGGCAAGCGTGGCGATTACGAAAAAACAAAGTACGTCGCCCGATCGCAGATCCAGCGTCACCTTGAGGCCGGTCAAGATGAAATAGACGGGCAAGAGCACGAACACCGTGACGGGCTCGAAATGCGCCATGATGGATTGTTTCGCCGAATTTGGCATGACCAGCCCGGCGACAAAGGCGCCAATCAAGTAATGCAGGCCTAGCGCTTCAGTAGCCAACCCGGAGGCCAGAACGACCGCGGAGATGAGAACGATGCGGCTGTCGCCCAGACCATTTATGCCAACGGACGCTTTATCGAAAAGGGTGGTCAGGAGCGGCCTGGCGCAGAAGACCATGAAGCCGACATACAGTAGCGTGGAAAGGATCATGCCAACGAAATTGCCGACGCGATTGCTGGAAGCGCCGATCATCGTCAACAATGCGATAATCAAGATCCAAAGCATAAAGTCATTAAGGGCCGCGTAGCCGATCGCAAGTCGGCCCAGCGGCCGCCGGATCAGACCCGTCTCGCGTAAGATGGCGCCGAGGACCGGAAGCGCGGTTGCGCTCACGCACAAGCCGATTGCCAGGACGAAAGTCGTTTCGGTGGCGTTTGGCCCCATCAGCCCTCGAAGATGACTGATCGCCCAGAAACCCACACCCACGCCGAAGACGAGGGGTGTCAACATGCTGGACACTCCCGTGGCGAAGAAGGCGCGACCTTTTCCGGCAAGCTCGCCGACGTCGAGATGAAGGCCGGTGAGAAAAGTAAAAAATATCACCGCCAGCCACGAGATACCTGAAAGTCTTTCGAGCGATGACGCCGGCAATACAAGCGAGGCGAAAACCGGCGCAATCCGTGCCAACAAGGTCGGTCCGAGCGCAATACCAAAAAGAATCTGGATCACAACCAGTGGCACGGTGTGCCGGACAAACGGAATACTCCAGATTACGAACGGAACGGCGATCAAAATCAAAACCTGAACAAGAAAGAGACCGGCGGGGGACATTGTGACCATTTACCTTGACAGAAGACGCAAGTGATTCCCAAACGGCGCCGACGATTGCTTCGAGCGCGCGCAACCATATGTTGAGATGACGCGATGCACTAGCAATAAATCGCGAGCGCCCTTGGGGCGGAATCGGCTTTGTTCCGACATTCCAACCGCGTCCATGTCCGGACTCACAGACTCTTGTGTCGCGTTGAGTCCTGCGCCCCCTCCACCACCGCTTCGGGGTGGTCCCCTCCCCCGCTATCGCGGGGGCGGAAAGAAAGGGCGCACTTGCGCCGAGGCGCCGCGACGCGTACGGGACCGCCATGCTGCATTCCGCCGTGCTCAATGTCATGATCAAGGCCGCGCGCCGTGCCGGGCGCAGCCTCAAGCGCGATCTCGGCGAGATCGAGCATTTGCAGGTGTCGCTCAAGGGGCCGCGCAATTTCGTCACCGCCGCCGACCGCCGCGCCGAGCAGATCGTCTACGAGGAATTGGCCAAGGCGCGGCCGGCCTACGGCTTTCTCGGCGAGGAAGGCGGCGCGCGCGCCGGCACCGACAAGAGCCACCGGTGGATCGTCGATCCGCTCGACGGCACCACCAATTTCCTGCACGGCATCCCGCATTTCGCGGTGTCGATCGCGCTCGAGCGCGACGGCGCCGTGGTCGCCGGCCTCACCTACAATCCGGCCAACGAGGAGCTGTTCATCGCCGAGCGCGGCAAGGGCGCGTTCCTCAACGACCAGCGCATCCGGGTCGCGGCGCGCGAGCGGCTCGCCGACGCGGTGGTCGCCTGCGGCCTGCCGCATTACGGCCGCGGCGGCGATCTGGCGCTGGCGCGCCACGAAATCGCCGCCGCGCAGCAAAACTTCGCTGGATTGCGCCGTTACGGCGCCGCCACCCTCGATCTCGCCTGGATCGCCGCCGGCCGGCTCGATGCCTATTGGGAGCGCGATCTGTCGCCGTGGGATCTCGCCGCCGGGATGATCTTGGTCCGCGAAGCCGGCGGCTTCGTCAGCGATTGCGACGGCAAGGACGCCGTCCTGACCAAGGGGCAGGTCGTCGCCGGCAACGACACCATGCACCGCGAGCTCTTGCGCCTGCTCAAGGCGGCCAATCAGGAGGCAAGCAAGGAGGCCGTTGCGCCATAGGTGCCATCAACCCGCCGCAAAAGCTGGCGCAAGTCTTAAAATGGCCAAGTCTTGAATGGCCAAGTCTTAAATGGGCAAGTCGCGGGCTGCGGCCGATCGTCAAGGGTGACGAACATGCGTTCTCCTGTCACACGCGCTGTGCCATTATCGGGCGGCAATTCCGCGCGCTGAACCGGACCGATGGGAAACGACCTCACAAAGCTTTCGTCACCCCGCATCTTCCTCATCCGGATGCTGGTGTTCCTGATCCTGTGCGGCCTGATCGCGTTCGTGCTGCAGCGCCAGATTTTCAACGCCTTCCTCGCCAATCCGTGGCTCAACGGCCTGATCGTCGCCGTGCTGCTGATCGGCATCATCCTGTCGTTCCACCACGTCATCCGGCTGTTTCCCGAAGTGGCCTGGGTCAATGGCTATCGCAGCGCCGATCCGAAACTCGCGGCCCGGCGGGAGCCCAAATTGCTGGCGCCGATGGCGGCCATGCTCGGCGGCGAGCGGGTCGATCGCGTCGCCATCTCGGCGCAGACCATGCGCGCCTTTCTCAACTCGCTGGCGAACCGGCTCGACGAGGCGCGCGACATTTCGCGCTATCTCACCGGGCTTTTGGTCTTCCTCGGCCTGCTCGGCACGTTCTGGGGCCTGATCGAGACCGTCGGTTCGGTCGGCGGAATCATCAACGGCCTGAAAATCGGCGGCGACGCCGATACGGTGTTCGAGACGCTCAAGGAAGGTCTGGCCGCGCCGCTCGGCGGCATGGGCATTTCATTTTCGTCGTCGCTGTTCGGGCTGGCCGGCTCGCTCGTCCTCGGCTTTCTCGATCTGCAGACCAGCCAGGCGCAAAACCGCTTCTACACCAATCTCGAAGACTGGCTCGCCACCACGGTGCAGGACGTCGGCGGAACGAGCGGCGGCGTTGCGCTGCCCGCCGGCATCCTCGACGCTTTCGAGCGGCTGCGCCATTCGGTCGAGGACGGCGGCGCCACCAAGGCGACCACGGTCGCCATGGCCAATCTCGCCGAGGCGATCCAGGGGCTCGTGCAGCATATGCGCAGCGAGCAGCAGATGATCCGCGACTGGGCGGGCGAGCAGGCCAAGCTCAACCGCGATTTGCGCCGCTTCATGGAGCAGGTGGCGCGGGAACCGGTCGAAAGATAATCGGACGAGTAAATATTTATTCAGGAGGCCCCATGGCGCTCTCCCGCAGCCGTCGCGATAGCGGCATGAATTACTGGCCGGGCTTCGTCGACGCGCTGTCGACGCTGATTCTGTGCGTGATCTTTTTGCTGACCGTGTTCATGGTGGCGCAATTCTTCCTGTCGCAGGAAGTCGCCGGCAAGGACACCGCGCTGGCGCGGCTCAACGCGCAAATCTCGCGGCTGAGCCAGCTGTTGTCGCTGGAGCAGACCGGCAAAGCCAATCTCGAAGACCAGGTGGCGCAGCTGCGCGCCTCGCTCACCGCCGCCGAAGGCGAGCGCGACCGGCTGCGCGGCGCCACGAGTGCGAGCCAAAATCCCGCGCCGGGACCCGGCGAAGGCGACACCGCCAAGATCGATCTGGAGAAGGAAGCGACCGCGCGTGCCGTGGCGCAGATCGAGAACCTCAATCAGCAGATCAGTGCGCTGCGCAAGCAGATCGGCGCGCTCGAAGATGCGCTCGGCGCTTCCGAGCAGAAGGACAAGGACTCGCAATTGCGCCTCGCCGATCTCGGCCAGCGCCTCAACCTCGCGCTGGCGCAGCGCGTGCAGGAATTGTCGCGCTACCGCTCGGACTTCTTCGGCAAGCTGCGCGACATCCTCGGCAACCGGCCGGACATCCGCGTCGTCGGCGACCGCTTCGTGTTCCAGTCGGAAGTGTTCTTCGACTCAGGCCAGGCGGCGCTGCGGCCCGAAGGCCGCGCCGAGCTCGACCAGCTCGCCGGCGCGCTGCTCGATCTCGAAAAGCAGATTCCGTCCGAGATCAACTGGGTGCTGCGCGTCGACGGCCACACCGACACCAGGCAGCTCAGCGCCACCTCGCCGTTCAAGTCGAACTGGGACTTGTCGGCGGCGCGCGCCATCTCGGTGGTGCAATACCTGATCAGCAAAGGCGTGTCGCCGCAGCGCCTGGTCGCCGCCGGTTTCGGCGAGTTCCAGCCGATCGATCAAGGCAGCAGCGACGAAGCCTTCAGCCACAACCGCCGCATCGAGCTGAAATTGACGGAGCGGTGACAAGATGCCGGCGGCGACGCTGCGCCGTTACCAGCCGAACGATGAAGACGCCTCCGTCGCGCTGTGGCTGCGGACCTGGCAGAAAGCTTATCCGGAGCTTGATTTCGCCGAGCGGCTCGACTGGTGGCGCGAGCGCTGGCGCAACGAGCTTTTGCCGGTCGCCGACGTCGTGATCGCGGAAGCCCACGGCACGATGATCGGCTTCGTCACCGTCGATCCGCGCACGCTTTATCTCGACCAGATCGTGGTGGCGCCGGAGCATTGGCGCTCGGCGGTCGGCAGCGCGCTCATTGCCGAAGCCAAGCGCATCTCGCCGTCAGGTCTCGATCTCGACGTCAACATCGACAACGCCCGCGCCATCGGCTTTTACCGCAAGCACGGATTTGCCATCACCGGCGCCGGCAAAAATCCGATCTCCGGCAAGCCGGTGCATCGCATGAGCTGGCGGCCGTGAGCGGACAGCGCTCAGATTTCCTCGCCGGTCTTTCCCAACAGCATGCCGTAGACGCTTTCCGCCTCGAGCGCCGGCGTGCCCTCGACCAGCGACGAGGATTTTTGCACCAGGACGAGATCGCCGTATTGGCGCCGGATGTAGTCCTCCTTGTGCCGCATCGCTTCCAGGCAATAGGAGATCGCGTCGGCGTTGGCGAAATTGGTATGCTCCCAGATGAAATAAACGTCGTTGAGGCAGGCGGACGCGCTGTGCAGCAGCGCTTTCGGCGCCACGCATTTCCACAGATAGCCGGAATAGCTTTCGGTATTCTCCGCCCGCACCGAGATGACGTGCTTCTTGTTGTCCTCGTCGAGCCACAGGCAATAGTCGAGCAGGCCGCCGAACAGCGCCAGCGCTTCGCGGTCGACATATTTGGCGAAATGCTTGCGATGCCCGAGCACGCCGCTGATCTCGGCCTGCGTGCCGCCCCAGCGCGACTTGAACACCTCCTGCAGGCGCTTGGCCTTCGACGGCGGCAACAGCACCGGGATCGAGTTCGCCTCGTCACCGTCGCCGAGTTGCGCGATGAAATGGCGATGTGCGCGGCTCTTCGCCCAATTGTCGAAGTCCCAGGTGAAATCCCAGGACGGCCCCCATTGATCGAAGCCGGTGAACAGCCATTCCTGCAGGCCGTCGCGCCATTTCAGGTGCTGGACCTTTGCGCTCTTTTGTTTCTCCCACCAGCCGCTCGACAGCAGCGCGCAGGGAAACAGCGTGCCGCGCACCTTGATCTCGACCGGCTTCGGCAGCTGAATCGGCTTGTGCAGCAGCTTGGTGCGCAGGTCGTCGATCGTCTCGGAGCCGCGGATCGTTGCGTCCCACGGGCCTTCCGGTTCGCCGGTGAAGGCGCGGTGCGCGGCAGGGCCGCGCGCCACCATGTAGGGATAGAGATTGAGGCCGTCCTTGCCGGCGCGCTTGCGCAAGAACGGGCGAACGGCGGCAAGCAGCGCCTCGACATAGTGCTCGACCGGCAGCGGATAGGCGTCGAACCAGTGATTGGCGCTCAGGAAGAATTCGAGCGACCCGCTCGGCGTCACGTCTTCGATGCGCAGCGACACGATCGGGATGTTCTTGTTGGCGGCGCGTTCGATTTCCCGCGCCACCATCGAGGATTTGTTGCTGTGTCCGGACAGGACGAGAACGACGATGCGCGCCTCGTTGATGGCGGCGAGAATCATCTCGCTCCAGCTGGCGCCCGCCTTGTTGTCGCGGTGCGAGATCCAGCAGCGGATGCCGTTTCCCTCCAATGCCTGGCAAACGGCATCGGCGGCGCGCTCGTCCTGGCTGGAATAGCTGATGAAGACGCGGTAAATCATCACGCGAAGGAAGAGTACGTCGCCGGCCCGGATCGAGATTACATGCGGCGCCGCAATGCTTCAACGTCGAATAAAATCTCGTACAGCCATGGCGGGAAGTCTCAGTTCCGCGCAATCGCCGCCTCAGGCGCCCTGAAACTGCAATTTCGCCAGCCGCGCATAGAGGCCGCCGCGCGCCACCAGCGTCTGGTGCGTGCCCTCCTCGACGATGCGGCCGGCATCGAGCACCAGGATGCGGTCGCAGGACTGCACCGTGGCGAGCCGATGGGCGATGACCAGCGTGGTGCGCGTGCGCATCAGATCGGCGAGCGCGGCGGCGATCTGGGTCTCGCTTTCGGCATCGAGCGACGAGGTCGCCTCGTCGAGCAGCAGCAGCGGCGCGTCGCGCAAAATGGCCCGCGCGATGGCGATGCGCTGGCGCTGGCCGCCCGACAGCGTGACGCCGCGCTCGCCGACCGGCGTGTCGAACTTTTGCGGCAGCGCCGCGATGAAAGCGCCGGCATTGGCCAATTCCGCCGCGCGCATGACATCGGCGTCGGACGCGTCGGGCCGGCCAAAAAGGATATTGTCGCGCACCGTGGTGGCGAACATCACGCTGTCCTGCGGCACCAGCGCGATGCGGGCACGCAAATCCGCCGGATCCGCCTTGGTCAGGGGCACACCGTCGAACGTGATACGACCCGCGGCCGGATCGTAATAGCGCAGGATGAGGTTGAAGATCGTACTCTTGCCGGCGCCCGAGGGCCCGACGATTGCGACCTTCTCGCCCTGGCGCACCTGGAACGACACGCTGTTGAGCGCCGATACATTGGCGCGCGTCGGATAGGCGAACCGCACCTCCTCGAACGCGACCTCGCCGCGCGGCGGCGACGGCAACGCGACCGGATGCGCCGGCGGCGTGATCGCGGGCCTGATGGCGAGGATTTCGAACAGCCGCTCGGCGGCGCCGGACGCCGCCGCGATCTCGCCGCCGGTTTCCGACAACGAGCCGAGCGCACCGCCGGCCAATACGGCGTAGATGATGAATTGCATGAGGCGCCCCGGCGTGACGTCGCCGCCATGGACCTCCGCCGCTCCGACCCACAAAACGATGATGACGCTCGTGGCAACGAGAAAAATGACCAGGCCGATCAGGGCCGCGCGCGCGCGGATCGAACGGCGCGCGGCCTCGAAGGCGCTCTCGACCGCGCCACGAAACCGCGCGATGCCGAGGCGCTCGTTGGTGAAGGCTTGCAACACGCGCACCGCGCCGATCAGTTCCGTCGCATAGGCGGAAGCATCGGCGAGCGTGTCCTGCGCCGAGCGCGAGCGGCGGCGCACGGCGCGGGCGAAGGCGTAGAGCGGCAGCACGATCGCCGGAATGGCGACGGCGATGTAGGCCGCGAGCCGCGGGCTCGTCACCACCATCATGGTACTGGCGCCGAGGAACAGCAGGACATTGCGCAGCGCGATCGAGAGCGACGAGCCGACGCTGGCTTTGATCTGCGTGGTGTCCGCGGTGAGCCGCGACGTTATTTCGCCGGTCTTGGCCTCGTCAAAGAAGTCCGCCGAGAGCGCGGTGAGATGGGCGAACACATCGCCGCGCAGATCGGCGACGACGCGCTCGCCAAGCGTAGTGACGAGGAAATAGCGCGAAGCGCTGGCGAGGGCGAGCACCGCGGCGACGCCGATCATGGCGAGGAAGTAATTGTTGATCAGCGTCAGCCCGCGCTCGGTGAAGCCGAAATCCACCATGCGCCGCACCGCGATCGGAACGACGAGCGTCGCCGCCGCCGCCACGATCAAGGCGACGAGCGCGGCCGTCGCGCGCCAGCGGTAGCGCATGACGTAAGGCAACAGCGAGGCGAGCGGCCGCAGATTGGTGCGGCGCTTATCGGCGGGCTCGGGCGTGGCCGCAGCCGCCTCAACCGCCGATCCGGCCGCTGTCTCGGCCGCCGCTGGCGTCGGCCTTTGCAGCGTCGCCGAATCGTTATCGGCCGTGAAATTCATGCGCCGCAGTGCCTTTTTTCCGCCCTTCGGCCGTTTGCCGCCGGACAATGCCCCTTGCGCAGTGCCCTGGCAACGTACACGTCAATCGCAGCTTTGGCTTGTTTCCGCGGCATCGCCGCGGTATAGAGCCGCCAAATTCTGCAACACAGACAGACCGGTACCACACCATGAAAGCCGATACCCATCCCGACTACCACACCGTCAAAGTGATCATGACCGACGGCACCGAATTCACCACCCGGACTACCTGGGGCAAGCCGGGCGATACGCTGCATCTCGACATCGACCCGAAATCGCACCCGGCCTGGACCGGCGGCCAGCAGCACCTGCTCGACCGCGGCGGCCGCCTGTCGCGCTTCAACAAGAAATTCTCGGGCTTCCTCAAGGGCTAAATCCGCGGCGACGGGACGGCGATGGCAGACCGGCCGATGTCAGTCTTCAAAGTCGGCAAGGCCACCGTCACCCGTATCGAGGAAACCTATCTGCCGATCTATCCGGTGACGGATATTTTTCCGGCGGTGACCGAGGCGCAACTCGTCGAACACGCGCATTGGTTGGCGCCGCACCATTACGATCCGGCCTCGCGCAAGATCAAGCTGAGCGTGCATAGCTGGCTCCTGCAGCTCGACGGCCGCAAGATCCTGATCGACGGCTGCTGCGGCAACCAGAAATCGCGACCGTTGCGGCCGGCGTGGAACATGCTCGACACGCCGTGGCTCGATCGCCTCGCCGCGGCCGGCGCGCGGCCCGACGAGATTGATCTGGTGATGTGCACGCACCTGCATCACGACCATGTCGGCTGGAACACGCAGCTCAAGGACGGCAAGTGGGTGCCGCGATTTCCCAACGCGCGCTACGTGTTCTCAAAACTCGATTTCGATTATTTCAGCAAGCTCGACAACGATCCCGCAACCGCGCCGACGGAGTTCGGCTCGTTCCGTGAATGCGTCGTGCCGGTGGTCGAAGCCGGGCGTGCCGATCTGGTGACCGGCCCGCACCGCCTCGACGAGTTCATCGATATTCAACCCGCCGGCGGCCATTCGCCGGGACATTTTGTTTTCAACCTGAACGTCGGCGGCAACCGCGCGACGCTCATCGGCGACGTCTTTCATCATTTGCTGCAGGTCTATTATCCAGACTGGAATTTTCCGAAGAACTCGAATGTCGAAGAAGCAAAAGTCAGCCGCCGCCGCGTCTTGGACGATTGCGCCTCGACCGGGGCACTGGTTTTCCCCGGCCATGTCGGCTTCCCGTTCGCCGGCCATATCGAGAAGACCGGATCGTCGTTCAAGCCGCGGTTTTGAGCGCTTAGCGTCGCGCGACCACCTTGGCGAGCCGTTCGCTGGCGGTTTTGCTGACCACGATATCGTCGACGGCCAGCTTGCCGCGGTCGCGCGCCAAGGCGCGATAAAACTCGCCTTTCGACACCGGCGGCACCTCGGCGATGATCGTCCAGCTGTCGCCTTCGTCCGTACTCTCGAAAACCTCGCCGTCGGTATCGACGGCGTAGAGAGCGCTGCCGCCCGGCCACGCTTCGATGGTGAGCGCCGAGAACAACGCGCGCTGCCCGTTCGGCAAGCCGCCAAGCAGGCGCTGCCAGGTATTGCCGCCGTCACGACTGCGCGCGATCTTGCCGCGCGCCTTGCCGATCTCATACCAATGCGACGGCCAGCCGACGCCCGCGGTGAGGAACACCGTGTCGGGCGCGTCCGGATGAACGACGATGGCGTCGGGATAATCGGCGTGCGGCGGCATCGGATTTTTGCGCCACGTGGCGCCGTCGTCGTCGCTCGACATGACGCCGACGATGCCGTTGGCGACGATGAGGCGATGCGGCCGATCGGGATGCACCAGCACGCGATGGATATCGCATTCGACCGGATCGGGATCGACAACAAGTTCGGTGAAACTTTGGCCGAAATCCTTCGACACCAGAAGCGCGCCGATCTCGATGCCGACCAGCAGGCGGTCGCCGTCGAACACGATGTCCTTGACGTGACCGATGCGCGGCGGCGGCGGAAAGCACCATTTCGAAACGCTCGGCGCATTGCGCAGCGCCGGCAATTCGCGCCAAGTCTTGCCGCGGTTTTCGCTGAGGTAAAGATGCGCCGGCAGCGCGCCGACGCAGACCACGTCGCGGCCGGCAAGCTTGCCGGCGCGCGCCGACCACAGATCCATGTGGTCGAGGCCGTCGAGGACCCAGGTCCAGGTCAAGCCGCCGTCGTCGCTCTTGGCGGCGCCAAAACCGTGGGTCGCGGCGTACAAGGTGCCGTCTTCGGACGCGGTGACGGCGCTGACGGAACAGCCGCCGAGCGCGCGGTGTTTTATCTTCCAGCCCTGAGCGGCGCGTTCGAGCAATACGATGCCGTCGACGGTGCCGATCACCATCGTGTCCGATTGCGCCCGGCTGCGGTGCGCGTTCGTTCCGCCGTTGGAAAGCAGGATCATCAGTTTATCCTTTGCGCCAGTTATATTGGCGCCGCCACTATTGCGGATTGACTCTAGCGCAGTCTAGGCTGCACTGCACAATCGCTTCGAGCACGTTTGAGGAGTACCGATGCCACGGATGAAGGGCGCCGAGCTGATCACCGATTATCTGATCGCCAACGATATTCCTTACGTGTTCGGCATATGCGGCCACGGCAATGTCGGCATGCTCGACCCGCTCTACGAAGCGCGCGACCGCATCAAGCTCATTTCGCCGCGCCACGAGCAGGTCGCCGCCCATATGGCGGACGCCTATTTCAGGGTGCGCCACCAACCGGTGGCGACGCTGACCTCATGCGGGCCGGGCTCGGCCAATATCGTCATGCCGCTGGCCTGCGCGCTGACCGATTCCTCCGCCGTGTTCGCGATCACCGCGAACGTGCCGACCTCGCAGTTCAACCGCAGCCCGTTCCAGGAGATCAACCGGCATTTTCAGGCCGATTTCGTCAATGTGCTGCGCCCGGTGGTCAAGCGCAGTTTCCAGCCGACCCGCGTCGACATGCTGCCGCTGGCGCTGCGCCAGGCCATGACCACGATGCTGTCCGGCCGGCCGGGCCCCGTCAATATCGACGTGCCGTTCAACGTCTTTCAGGAGGAAGACGACGTCGAGATGCCGCCGCCGGCGCCGCCGTTCAACACGCAGCGAAGCGGCGCCTCGCCCGACGACGTCGCGCGCGCGCTCGACATGATCCTTGCCGCGCAGCGGCCGGTGCTCTTCATCGGCCACGGCGTCACCCTGTCGGAAGCCAGCCGCGAATTGACCGAATTCGCCAAAAAACTCGGCATCCCGGTGATCTCGTCGCCCAACGGCATGGGCTGCATCGACATGACCGATCCGCTGTCGCTCGGCTTCATCGGGCGCAACGGCGCGTTTCCGGCCAACGAAGCCGGCCGGCGATCCGACGTGGTGATCGCCATCGGCGGGCGCTTCGACGACCGCTCTGCGTCGTCATGGATGCCGGGTTATTCGTGGAATTTTCCGCACACAAAACTCATCCATGTCGACGTCGATCCGGCCGAGCTCGGCCGCAATTATCCGCCGGACCTTGGCATCCTCGCCGATGCGCGCACCTTCCTGCGCCAGCTTCTTGCCGAGATCGATCGCCGCGGCGCCAAACCGAGCACCAAGGAATGGCTCGCCGACATCGCCAAATGGCGCGCCGAGTGGGAAACATTCATTCGGCCGAATTTCGATATCCATGCCTCGCCGATGCGGCCGGAGCGCGTGGTCGCCGATTGCCAGGCGGTGCTGCCGCCGGACGGCATCATCTGCTGCGATGTCGGCGTCAGCCACAATTGGTACATGCAGTTCTGGAATGCGCGACAGCCGCAATGCATGCTCAATTCCTGGGGCTTTTCCGGCATGGGTTTTGGCGCCTCGGGCGCGCTCGGCGCGAAATTGGCCGCGCCCGATCGGCCGGTGGTCGCGGTCACCGGCGACGGCTGCTTCACCATGGTGCCGCATGTGCTGTGCACCGCGGTCGAATACGACATTCCGGTGGTGTGGGTGATCTGGAACAATTTCGGCTGGGTCTCGATCCGCGACATCCAGCTCGGCATGTTCGGCGGCCGCGAATACGGAACGATGTTCCACCAGGGCGCCAACAAAAAACCGTTCAATCCGGATTTTGCCGCCTGGGCGAGAGCCGCCGGCGTCGAGGCGCTCACGGTGACCAAATCGGAAGATTTCCGCGGCGCGCTCGAACACGCCATCAAGGCCAACAAGCCGTTCCTGCTCGACGTGCATGTCGACGCCGAAGTGCGGCCGCCGTCCACGGGAGCCTGGGAATTGCCGCCGACGCCCTACAAGGAGCCGGTGTTCGGCCAGCGCTTTATTCCCGATGCGGCGCCGGTGAAATAGCCGGCACTCCAAGCTGTCGGATTCGAACGCGGCCTTCAACACATCCATCATGGTGCGACGCAACATCCGCCTCATGTCCGCTTTTGCGGGACGGGTATGATCGAAGCTCGGCTGGAATCGAGCGTCAGGTCAGGTATGACTGCTGCCCTGTGTCACTCCTTGGAATCGTCTCCGCAATGTCGCGAATGCTTGTCCCAAGCGCCAGCCAAGCGCGGCTGATTTTGATCGGAACGGCGCTGCTGCTGACGCTCGGTATGGGAATCCGCCAGAGCTTCGGGCTGTTTCTGGCACCGGTCACGCGCGATCTCGGCGTGACTGCGGCCGAATTCACGCTGGCTCTGGCGGTCCAGAACATCGTCTGGGGCCTCTCGCAAGCGCTGGTGGGCGCGACTGCCGATCGCTTCGGTCTGCGCATCACCATGATGGCGGGCGCGGCGATCTACGTCATCGGCCTCGGCGTCATGGCTTTGGCCCAAGGCGCGTTTGCGCTCATCGTCGCCGGCGGGTTGATGGGCGTGGCCCTCTCCTGCACGGCGACGTCGCTAGCAATGACCGCGTGCGTGCGTGCGGTTTCGGCGGCGCGTCGCAGCACGATGCTCGGTGTCGTCTCCGCAGTCGGATCGCTCGGTACGCTCGTGGTGCCGCTCGCTACCCAGGCCTTGCTCGCGCGCGAGCCCTGGCGGGTCGGAATTGTATTTTTCCTGCTGATGGCGGTCGCGATGCTGCCCGCTGCCTTCTGGGCTGGCGGCGCCGACAAGTTTCCGGGGCACTCTACCGCAACGACCTCCATGCGCGAGGTGCTCCGCCAAGCCATGCGGAACCGGCCGTTTCTCGTGATGTCGGGTGCTTATTTCGTCTGCGGTCTCAATCTCGTTTTCCTGACCACGCATTTGCCGGCCTACCTGACGTTCTGTGGCCAGGACCCGATGTTGAGCGCGGAAGCGCTTGCCGTGATCGGCGGCGTCAGTGCCATCGGCTCATTGGCGACCGGCTGGCTCGGCAGCAGATTTCCGAAACACATCCTCTTGGGGCTGCTCTACATCCTGCGTTCGGTGATATTTGCCGTCTATTTCGTGCTGCCGCCGACGCCGACCAGCACACTCTTGTTCGCCGCGGCCATGGGCATGCTGTGGTGGCCGGGCCTAGCGCCGCTGATCGGCGGTCTGGTCGCCGACATCTTTGGCACCCGCTATCTGGCCACCCTGCTCGGCCTGTCCTTCGTCGTGCATCAGTTGGGATCTTCGCTCGGCGCTTGGGGCGGCGGATTGATCTTCGACCTCGCGGGCTCCTACGGCCCCGCGTGGCAGATCGGCACGCTGATCGGCTTCGCCGCCGGTGTCGTCCAGATTATAGCCGGCGGTCCAACCCGGCGGCCCGATCGTATGATCGTGCCCGCAGTCGCGACGACGTAATTGGAGTGTTGCAACTCTAAAGGCTGTCGGATTCGAACGCGGCCTTCAACAGCCCCATCTGCCGCTCGACCGGATTGCCGACCGCCATTTTCATCGGCTGCGGCGCGTGCATGGTAGTGTCGAGGCGGCGCACTTCGGCCTGCAGCTTGACGGAGCGCGCGATCAGCTCCTGGAGCTTCTCCGGCAACAGCGCGATCGATTTCGCATCGCCCGGGTCGCAGGCGGCAAGGCGGACCTTGCCCTTTTCCTTGCTGGCCTGGGCGAGCGTCATCTCGCCTTCCTTGACGGCGCGGTGCAGCAACAGCCAGGAGGCGAGCTGCATCAGCCGGGTGGTCAGCCGCATGCTTTCGGTGGCGTAGACCAAGGCGGCGCTGCGCTCGAGTTTCTTGGATTCCGTCCGGCCGGCACCGTCGAGATAGCTCGCCGTCTCCTCGACCAGCGCCATCCCGTCGCGAAACAGGGTGGCGAAGACTTGCGAATTGGCCAGCCGCTCACTGAAGGAGACCGCATTGGCCTCGATCGAACGCTTCTCGGACATTGGTACGCCTCACACCGGCGCACAGCATCGCTCGCGACGGGCTTCGAGTCCAGCCGGGTTGCCGCAAAGCTTTCGACATAGTTGCCGCGCCGAATGCCCTGATAGCGCCAATGTATAAAAAAAGAGCCGCCGTTGCCGGCGGCTCAAGGTGATAACAGGGAGGCGTCAAACAGAGTGGACAGGAGCCACTCGATGTCCAGAAGATGGACAATGCCTGTAATGAACGAGAAAGCTTAACGAAAGGTTAAGGAATCGCAGAAACTTGCCGAATCTTCCTACAGCTTAATCTGAGATATGTGGCGGGCGCCATTAACCAAATTTGTTTGGCTTGAAATACGCAGGCCTTCGGCCGTTAACCAAGTTTCTAAAGCTTATTTCTTGAAGAACATATCCGCCGCCGATTTGGACGCGTTCTTGCGCGTCATCTCCGCTTCGAGGCGCGCGATCTCTTCCTTGAGCAACGCGATCCGCTCGGCGAGCTCGCCGACCGACAGCAATGCCAATTCCTGTCCCATCTCGTGGGTGATCTTTTTCTTCGGCAGATCGTCCGGGTCGATCCCTGGCATCGTTGGCGTCCTCAAACGGCGCAAATGTTAATGGCGTCAGCCGCGCTTGTCACACGCCGACAGCCCCATAACCGGCGGCAAAATGCCCGGCCTGGTTCGCCCTGACCCTTTGAAAGTAAACGGCAATATCCTTGCCCTCCGCCGTGGCAAAGGTTACTAAGGCCTTATGGCGCAGGGGTTTTGGCTCGTTCGGGAAGCCAGCGGCCGTGAATTCGGCGCAAAGCCGGTTCGCTATTGTTCCGGGGGACGTGTGACCGTGGTGGCGCGATCGGCGCCGGCTGCCGGCCCGGGAGGGCGACTGTTGGCATTTCTGCGCGCCGCAAGGTTTTGTGCCTGCGGTTCCCTTATCGCTTTGGCGATCCTTGTCGTTGCCGGCGTTCCCGCCGCGCGCGCGGTCGAGGCCGTCAACGTGCGCACCGATGCGGCGGCCATCGATCTCACCGACGCCATCGACCCGCAACACACCGAAGGCGACCGCATCCAGGTTTCGACCGCGCCCGGCGCCGACGCCATCGTGCGGCGCATCGAGGTGCGCGCCCGCGAAGCCGGCAAGAACTGGGCGGTGTTCGCGCTCGCCAATAACGGCGACGAGCAGATCGACCGCCTCATCGTGGCGCCGCATTACCGCATGGTCGGCTCCGGATTGATCTGGCCCGACCTCGGCCGCTCGCGCATCGTCTACATCACGCCGTCGTCGGGCGACCCGCCGGAGCGGCAGGACAGCGCCGATGCCGACGTGTTCCGCGTCACGCTCGATCCCGGCACCGTGATCACCTTCGTCGCCGAATTGCGCACGCCGAACATACCGCAGCTCTATCTGTGGGAGCCCGACGCCTACAAGGACAAGGTCAATTCGCTGACGCTCTACCAAGGCATCGTCATCGGCATTGCCGGCTTGCTGGCGCTGTTCCTCACCATCCTGTTCGTCGTCAAAGGCAGCGTGATGTTCCCGGCCGCCGCCGCGCTCGGCTGGGCGGTGCTGGTCTATATCGGCATCGACTTCGGCTTCTGGAACAAGGTGTTCGACATGTCGGCCGGCGCCGAACGCATCTGGCGCGCGTCGGGCGAAGCGATTTTGGCGGCGACGCTGCTCGTGTTCCTGTTCGCTTATCTCAACCTCAACCGCTGGCATGTGCGTTATGCCCATATCACCGTCGGCTGGCTCGCCTTCCTCGGCGCGCTGGTCGGCATCGCGCTGTTCTCGCCCGATATCGCCTCGGGCATCGCGCGCATCTCGCTGTTCATGGTCGCCGTGTTCGGCTTCATCCTGGTCGTCTACCTCTCCACCCACGGCTACGACCGCGCGGTAATGCTGATCCCGACCTGGCTCTTGCTGGTCGTCTGGGTGGTCGGCGCCGCGATGACCGTGCTGGGCTTCGTCACCAACGATATCGTCGGCCCGGCGCTGCTCGGCGGCCTCGTCCTCATCGTCATGCTGATCGGCTTTACGGTGATGCAGCACGCCTTCGCCGGCGGCATCACCCAGGGCATCGTCTCCGACGTCGAGCGCCGCGCGCTGGCGCTCACCGGCGCCGGCGACATGATCTGGGATTGGGACGTCGCCGCCGACAAGGTTTTCACCAGCCCCGAGACCGAAACCGCGCTCGGGCTGAAAGTCGGAACGCTGGAAGGCTCGGCGGCAAAATGGCTCGACGTGCTGCATCCGCTCGACCGCGACCGCTTCCGCGCCACCCTCGACAATGTGCTCGAACAGCGGCGCGGCCGGGTCACCCAGGATTTCCGCCTGCGCACGGCCGACGGCCATTATCTGTGGTTCGCGCTGCGGGCGCGGCCGGTGGTCGGCTCCGATGGCGAGGTGATCCGCCTGGTCGGCACGCTGACCGACGTCACCGAGGCCAAAACCGCCGAGGAGCGCCTGCTGCACGACGCCGTGCACGACAATCTCACCGGTCTGCCCAACCGCGAACTGTTCCTCGACCGGCTCGACGCCGTGCTCAGCTTCGCCAAGACCGACAGCGCGCTCAAGCCGACCGTGATGGTGATCGATCTCGACCGCTTCAAGCAGGTCAACGATTCCGTCGGCATGGCGATCGGCGACTCGATCCTGCTCACTTTGGCGCGCCGGCTCACGCGCGTGATCAAGGCGCAGGACACGCTGGCACGCCTTTCCGGCGATCAGTTCGCGTTGATCCTGTTGTCGGAGAGCGGCGCCGAGAAGGTCACCGCGGTCGCGCAAACCATCCGCCGCACCTTGCGCGCCCCGATCACTTTCAACGACCGCGAGATTTTCGTCACTGGCTCGATCGGCATGACGCTTGGCGACAACGAGCCGCAGCGCGGCGAGGAAGTGCTCAAGGACGCCGAGCTCGCGATGTATCACGCCAAGCGCGGCGGCGGCGACCGCATCGAAGTGTTCAAGCCGGCGATGCGCGCGCGTAAGACCGACCGGCTGACCTTGGAATCCGATCTGCGCCGCGCCATCGAACGGGAAGAGATTTCGATTCTCTACCAGCCGATCGTGCGGCTCGAGGACCGCTCCGTCGCCGGCTTCGAGGCGCTGGCGCGCTGGAACCATCCGAAATTGGGCCGCATGTCGCCGGCCGAATTCATCACCATCGCCGAGGAGACCGGGCTGATCGTCGAGCTTGGGCTGTTCGTGCTGGAGCGCGCCGCCAAGCAGCTGAGCACCTGGCAGCGCACCTTGCGGCAGCGCAATCCGCTGTTCGTCAGCGTCAACGTCTCGTCGCGGCAATTGCTGCGCCATGATCTGATCCAGGATCTGCGCTCGGTGCTGACGCGCTCGGTGGTGGCGCGCGGCACGCTCAAGCTCGAGCTCACCGAATCGGTGGTGATGGAAAATCCGGAACACGCGGCGCAAATGCTGGCGCGGATTCGCGAGCTCGGCGCGGGGCTGGCGCTCGACGATTTCGGCACCGGCTATTCGTCGCTGTCCTATCTGCAGCGCTTTCCGTTCGACACCATCAAGATCGACCAGTCGTTCGTGCGCACCACGTCGAAGGGCACGCGCCCGGTGATCCTGCGCTCGATCGTGTCGCTCGCCCACGATCTCGGCATGGACGTGGTGGCGGAAGGCGCCGAGACCGATTCCGACGCCGTCGAGCTGTCGCAGCTCGGCTGCGAATACGCGCAAGGGTTCGTGTTCGGCGCCCCGATGACGGCGGAGAAGGCGCGCGAGCTGTTGCTGCAGTCGAATAAAAATATGGAGATGGCGAGGTAGCGGACGACGGAGCACGGACGACGGATAATTCTTGAATTCTTTATCTGTCCTCTGTCGTCCGTCTTCTGTCGTCCGATCTACGCGTGCCCCGACTCGCTCGACAGCATGCCGAGATCGATGCCGATCTTCTTCAGGGCCTTGTCATATTTGCCGCCGACGTCGGGGCCGAAGACCAGCTCGGGGTCGGCGGTGCAGTGCAGCCAGCCGTTGCCCTGGATCTCGGTCTCGAGTTGGCCCGGCGCCCAGCCGGCATAGCCGAGCGCGAGAATGGCGCTGGCCGGCCCGTCGCCGCGCGCGATCGCCTTGAGGATGTCGATGGTGGCGGTGAGGCAGATGCCCTCGGCGATCGGCAAGGTCGAGTTCTCGATGAAGAAATCGGCGGAGTGCAGCACAAAGCCGCGCTCGGTCTCGACCGGCCCCCCGCGCATCACCTTCACGCCGCCGGCCCGCGTCGGCAACTGGATGCGGTCGGCCGCCGGAATGACGTCGAGTTTTACCAACAGATCGGAGAAGCTGATGTTCGGTGCCGGATGGTTGACGACGATGCCCATGGCGCCTTCGGCGGAATGCGCGCACACATAGATCAGCGAGCGCGCGAAGCGCTCGTCCAGCATCGCCGGCATGGCGATCAGCATCTGGCCGTCCAGATAACCGCGCCCGCGCTTTGCCGCACTACCACGTGGCAATTTCATACCCAAAAGGTTAGCCGATCACTCCGGGTTTGCAAACGAACGGCGCGGTCAAAAGTTCATGAACACCCTCTATGCCTTACTGCAGGCGCAATAGCGGCGGTGCGGCGCCACCATGGCAATTTGCCGATAGTCACAATCATGTCAGTGGCATGGGCGCGCGTTTCGCCCTAGACAGCACCATGCTCGCCGCCCCGCGATTAACGATTGTGACAATGACGCTGGCCGGTCTCGCCGGGCCGGCCACCGGCCGCGCGCAGGACGCGTCGCCCTGGGACAAGCAACCGCATGCGCAGGCGCGACTCATTGCAGGCTCGGTGATGAAGTCGGCCGACGCGACCTATCTGCACGCCGGCGTCGAAATCCGGCTCGATGCCGGCTGGAAGACCTATTGGCGCGAGCCCGGCGATTCGGGCGTGCCGCCGACGTTTGATTTTTCCGACTCCGAGAACGTGAAATCGGTCACCGTGGAGTGGCCGGCGCCGGAGCGCTTTCCCGACGGCGCCGGCGGCAATTCCATCGGCTATGTCGGCCGGGTCGTGCTGCCGCTGCGCGTCGTACAAAAGGACGCCGCAAAACATTCGTCGGTGCATTTGAAGCTCAACTATGCCGTCTGCGGCAATCTGTGCGTGCCGGCCGAAGCGACGCTGGAGCTTGAGCTGTCCGGCGACGGCGCCGAAGAGACGGCGCTGGAAAAGGAAGAGCTGCGCGTGCCGCGCCGCGTCGCACCCGGCCCCGGCAAAGGATTCGGCGTGATTTCAGCCCATCGCGAGCCGGGCGGCGAGCACGACCGCGTCGTCGTCGAGGTTGCCGCGCCCAAGGATGCGACGGTCGATCTTTTTGCCGAAGGGCCGACGTCCGATTGGTCGCTGCCGCTGCCGGAGCCGAGTGGGACCGACGGCGACCTGCGCCGCTTCACCTTCGATCTCGATGGGCTGCCGCCCGGCTCAAGCGGCAAGGACGTCACCTTGATCTTCACCGCGGTGTCCGGCGATGACGCCATCGAGGTGCCGATCCATCTCGACTAGTTCGCTCCGGCCGGGCTAATTTGTGGCCCCTGAGAAACGTGCTTCCATAAACCCCCAAAGCTCCTAAACCCCCAAAACTGCTAAACCCCCAAAACTGCTAAACCCCAAAGAGGATTGAGATCATGGCTATCAAAGTCGGCGACCGCGTACCCAACGGCTCCTTCACGGTGATGACCGGCGAAGGCCCGAAGCCGATGAGCACGGACGAACTGTTCAAGGGCAAGAAAGTGGTGCTGTTCGCGGTGCCGGGCGCGTTCACGCCGACCTGCCACAAGAACCACCTGCCGGGCTTCGTCAAGAACGCGGGTGCGATCAAGGCCAAGGGCATCGACACCATCGCGGTCACCGGCGTCAACGACGTGTTCGTGATGGACGCCTGGAAGAAAGCGTCCGGCGGCGACGCCATCGAGTTTCTTGCCGACGGCAGCGGCAACTGGGCCAAGGCGCTCGGCCTGACCGCGGACCTGACCGAGCGCGGGCTTGGCGTGCGCTCGCAGCGCTACGCCATGGTGATCGACGACGGCGTGGTGAAGACGCTCAACGTCGAGGATTCGCCCGGCAAGGCCGAACTCTCCGGCGCCGATAATCTGCTGAAATCGATGTAGCGCGTCATTCCGGGGCGCGGGCGAAAGCCCGCGAACCCGGAATCCATAACCACAGTCAGAGCAATTCCTGCATGGACTGTGGTTATGGATTCCGGATTGCGGCTGCGCCGCATCCGGAATAACGGCTAAGATTTTGCCGTCGCTCTCCCCGCCGCGCGGATTTCCGCAATCGCCTCACGCGCCAAGACGTCGGCGCGCTCGTTCATTTCGTGGCCGGCGTGGCCTTTGACCCAGTGCCAGCGCACCTGATGCGGCTTGAGCGCGGTGTCGAGGCGCTGCCACAGATCGATGTTCTTCACCGGCTTCTTGTCGGCGGTGCGCCAACCGTTCTGCTTCCACTTGTTGATGTACGACATGATGCCGTTGCGCAGATATTGGCTGTCGGTGTGCAGATCGACCCGGCACGGCTTTTTCAGCGCTTCGAGAGCTGCGATCGCGGCCATCAGCTCCATGCGATTGTTGGTGGTGTTGGCTTCGCCGCCTTTGAGCTCTTTCTCGTGATCGCCGAAAGTCAGGATCGCGCCCCAGCCGCCAGGGCCTGGATTGCCCGAGCAGGCACCATCGGTGTGAACGATGACATGTGGCAATACGGCGTTCACGGCGCGGTCACTCCGTAATCGCGCGGGCTTTTGATTTTCTGATGAAAGCGGAGCTTTCGCGCGTATTCGCGCGGGTCCTTGGGCCGCACCATGGCGCCCGGCGGCACGTCGAGCCAGTCGACCAGCCGGGTGAGCAAAAAGCGCACCGAGGCGCCGCGCGCGAGCAGCGGCAGCTTCTCCCATTCTTCGGCGGAAAACGGCCGCGTCTTGGTGTAGCTCGCCAGCAGCGCGCGGCCTTTTGTGACGTTGTAGGAATGATCGTTCTCGAAACACCAAGCGTTGAGGCAGATGGCGACGTCGTAGGCGAGCGTGTCGGTGCAGGCGAAATAGAAATCGATCAGCCCGGACAGCCGGTCGCCGAGGAAAAACACATTGTCGGGAAACAGGTCGGCATGGATGACGCCTTGCGGCAGGTTTTGCGGCCAATCGCGTTCGAGCACGTCGAGCTCGGCTGCGACCAGCGATTCGATATTGCGCTCCACCTTGTGGGCGCGCTCGCGGCAGCCGTCGTAAAGCGTCCGCCAGCCGGCGACCGACAGGGCGTTGTCGCGGTGCATGGCGAAATCGCCACCGGCAATATGCAACCGCGCCAGCGCCTCGCCCAGTGCCGCACAATGCGCCGCGCTCGGCCGGCGAATCCACAGGCCGTCGAGAAAGGTGACCATGGCCGCCGGCCGGCCGGCGAGCTTGCCGAGCGTCTTGCCGGTTCTGGTCTTGACCGGCTGCGGGCAGGTGATGCCGCGGCTCGCCAGATGCTCCATCAATCCTAAGAAGAACGGCAAATCGCGCTCGGCGACGCGGCGCTCGTAGAGCGTCAGGATGAAATTGCCGGTGCTGGTATGGACCAGAAAGTTCGAGTTCTCGACGCCTTCGGCAATGCCTTTGTAGGACAATAGCTCACCGACGTCGTAGCCGGCGAGGAAGCGGGCAAGATCTTCCGCCGCGACATCGGTGTAAACCGCCATAAAGAATCTCCAGACCTCGCGGCTAGCGCGCAGTCCACACCGCCGTCAAGATGAATTCATTGTCCTTAAGCGCTTTTGCCGGCGAGGAAATCGGAAAACCGCGCATAAAGGTCGGCGGTTTCCGCACCCCCGTCGCGATAAATCACCGATGCCAGCGTACGGCCTTCGGAGTGGGCGAGGCGAAATGCCATGTAGCGGTACTGCTCCGGATATTGCGCGGTATTGGCCGCGGCGAACAGCTCGTCGAAGGCCGCCGACGGCTCGACCGGATCGAGCCGGTCGCGCTCGTAGATCGCGGCGCGCTCGGCGATGAGCCAGCCGCCGGAATGGCGCTCGACCCGGTCGAGAAAGCGCGAGCAGGAGGTGAGATCGACATCGAGGCCGTTGAATTTCTGCCGCACCCGGATGACGACGCTGGTCTCGGCCGTGGCGCGATCGCCGTTGAGTTTTATGGTCGGCGGAAACAGATGATGGCGCGACCAGGTGTGGCCGGCGTTGAACGCTGAGCGGCAGCGCTCGACGAACTGGTCGAACGGGCCGCGGAACCAGGACACGGAAATGTGGCCGTCGGGCGTGAACGTCGCGCGCAAGTCTTGCCACTTGCCCTGGTCGCGGGCGACGCCCCAAGCCTGGATCAATTCGGCGCAGGCGATCTTGTCGGCGAGAATAGCGGTGGTGTCGGACAAGTGCAGTCTCCTTCGTTCCTGCGAACGATAGGATGATCCCCACCAGCCTGTCATCATCCGCCAACGGGTCCGGCCCGAAGTGGCCGGCCCGATGACAGGCTCCGCGGATGATCCAGTATTCTCGAACCCGTGTTGCTAAACTGCGCGCCCGGTGATTACTGGGTGCCCCGCCTTCGCGGGGCATGACATGGGAAATGGTAATGAAGGCGATCGTCATCCACGAATACGGGCCGCCCGACGTCCTCCGTTACGAGGACCTTCCCGACCCGGTGCCGCGCCAGGGTGAGATCCGCATCAAGGTGCATGCGGCGACCGTCAACCGCGTGCTCGACGTCAGCCTGCGCGCCGGCCGCGAGCAGTATCGCGGCCCGGTGCTGCCGCTCATTCCCGGCGTCGATTGCGCCGGTATCGTCGATGCCGTCGGCCCGCAGGTGAGCCGCTGGCACGTCGGCGACCGCGTCTCCGCCGCTGGCGTCATGCCGCTCAATATCTGCGACGAGGACGGTAGCAGCTATGACGGGCCGCAAGGCATGATGGGCATCAAGCGGCCGGGCGGCTTTGCCGAGCTGGTCGCCGTGCCGGCCTGCGCCGGCGTTCCCATTCCGCAAAACCTCGACTTTCATCGCGCCGCCGTGGTCATGCGCCACGTGCCGACGGCATGGAATCTGCTCATGCACGTCGCCGAGCTGAAATACGGCGAGACCGTGCTGATCATGGGCGCCGGCGGCAATCTGGGCTCCATCGGCATCCAGATCGCCAAGAACGTGATCGGCGCGCATGTGATCGCGGCGGCCGGCTCCGAAGAGCGCGCGGCGCTCGGCAAAAAGCTCGGCGCCGACCACGCGATCAATTACACGACGCACGATATCCACGACGAGGTGATGAAGATCACCGGCGGCAAAGGCGTCGACGTGCTCTACGACAACATCGCCAATCCAAAAGTGCTGCCGATCGCGTTCCGCGCCATCGGCATGGACGGCCGTCTGGTCACCGCAGGCGCGCACGCCGGACCGAACGTGTCGATCGATTTCTCGCACCTCTATCACAAGCGCATCACCATCAAGGGCCGGCCCGGCCACACGCCATCCGACCTGCCGCACTGCCTTGAAGCCGCGGCGGCGGGAAAAGTCGTGCCGCAGATCGAGCGCGTCTTGCCGCTGTCGCGCGCCGCCGATGCGCATCGCATGGTCGAAGCCCACGAGGGCCAGGGCAAGATCGTGCTCGACCCGACCCTTGGGTGATTTTTTAAAAGCTGAATTTTTGTTTCAGGCGTCGTCGACCGGCTCGGTGGCGCGCACCGATGGCCGCGCCGCAAATGCGGCGTGCCAGGCGGCGATGCTGGGATGATCTTTTCGCCAATCCTCTTCGGCGTAGCGGAAATCGAGATAGCTCAGCGCGCAGCCGATGGCGATGTGGCCGATGCCGAACGGCGCCGCCGCGAGAGCTTCCGCTTCCTGGTCCAGGCTGTCGAGGACCGCCGCCTTGCGCACGACGGCGCTTGCTTTATGCACGTCGGAAGGATTGGCGCGCAGGCGCTCGTCGCGCAGCAGTACCAGCATGTCCAAAAATCCGTCACCAAGCGCCTGCCGGCGCAGCGCCACAAGGCGCGCCTTGGGCTCGGCCGGATGCAGTTTTGGCGCGCCGCCGAGACCGTCGAGATATTCGCAAATCACCGGCGAATCGTAGATCACCGTGCCGTCATGGAGCACCAGCGTCGGAATCTTCGACAGCGGGTTGTCCTGCATCAGCGCGGCATGGGGCTTGGTCGTGGCCGCGACCGTGCGCACGCAAGTGATACGGTCGGCAAGGCCGAGCTCATGGACCGCCACCATGACCTTGCGGACGAACGGCGAGCGTGGCGACCAGTGCAATTTCATCGGCGATCCCGGCGTTGACATTCGCGGCATTCTGTATCATCGCCGACCAACGATCCATACCGCCTGTCCCCACACCCCGGATATCCGCCATGGACTACGACCCGCGCAGCGAGCCGCACAATCTCGCCCATGACCCGACCACCTCGCTCGTGGTGCCGCGGCCGATCGGCTGGATCTCCACCATCAGCCCGGCCGGCGTGGTCAATCTGGCGCCCTACAGCTACTTCAATCTGTGCGCCAGCCAGCCGCCCTTCGTCATGTTCGCCTCGAACACGCGCAAACACAGCCAGAACTATGCCCAGAGCGGCGGCGAATTCGTATTCAATCTGGCGACCTACGAGCTGCGCACCGAGATGAACATCTCCGGCGGCGATTATCCCGAAGGCGTCAGCGAGCCGGAACTGGCGAAGCTCGAGATGGCGCCGTCGCGCCTGGTCAAGCCGCCGCGCGTCGCCAAATCGCCGATTGCGCTGGAATGCGTCTATTCGCAAACGGTGTCGCTCAAGAGCGGCAACGGCAAGTTGCTGAAATACGAAGTGGTGATCGGCGAAGTGGTCAACGTCCATGTCGACGACGCGGTGATCGTCGACGGCATGATCGACATGTCGCGCATCCGCGCCATCGCGCGGCTCGGCTATCGCGGCGATTACACGGTAGTCGACAATATTTTCGAGATGCGACGGGTCTAGGGCGCGCGGTCGTGGCGCGGTTCGGACATATAACCGCGTGTGCCGCCGTTGTTTGCATTGCGCTTCTCAACATTATTTCTATCGCCAATGGTCAACCCCTGACGACATCGCAGTCGGATGCGCTGCACGCCTACACCGATGCGCTCGGCCGCTTCAAATCCATCCTCGCCGAGCGGCGCAGCCAGATAACCGCCCATCAACCGCTGCCGAATTTGCCCGGACAGGCGCTCTATCTGGCCCGCGTCGCCATGATGAGCACCTACAAGGATCTGACCGATGTGCTGCCCGGCAAGATCGGACGGCCCAATAAATTCGCCATCCCTCCGGCCTATTTCGACGCCGACAACGAGGCTGTGATCGACGAATACGTGGCGCTGTTCCAGATCATGCAGGCGGGGCCACCAAACGCGCAATATTCAAGCACGCCGTATAAGGACGTTGTCGACCTCGGGGCCGTCATCGCGCGGGCCAAAGGCCTCGATGCGGCAAATTCCGCGGTCGCGGGCCGCATCAGCTTGGGCCTGTTCTTCGCCGAGACCAACGGCAACCAGAATATCGGCAATGCGCGCTCAAACACCTACAAGGGCAGCTTGCAAACCGGCCCGACCGAAGATCGCAACGGCCGGATGAAATGGCAGGCCATCAGAGGAACGATCGCTATTCTCGATCCCAAACTGGCCGCGCGCGACGCCGCCGAAGAAGCCCACGTCGGCAATCTCGATCATCGCTTCAATCATTGGATCGCCGTGCGAGACGGCCTGATGAACGGCCACGCCGAGCTTTTCGCACGCATTCCGGACATCGCGAAAACACTGCCTGATCCGATCGATCAAATGAAGGTCTTCGAGCTTATCCAAATCATTCCCGGCCCAACCAAGTCCGCACTCGCTTCGGGGCATTTCACCGCCTATGAAATTTCCAATCCGACGGTCATGGGATATCTGCGCAACAACAGCATCCTGGCCTTCGGACGGGCCGACCGGGCAAAGACTTCTGCGACCCTTCGCGAAGTTCTCGATGCGATGTGGCTCTTCAATGATAAGTTCGAACGGGCGCTTGCCCTCTTCAACAAGATTGACGCTCCGCCAAAATCCGGAGGTCGCTAGCCGCACGATGAGAACAGCAATCCTGCGTCATAGAGCTCGGCGTCGCGGCCGTCCGCTCCTGCCGGCGCTGGTGGCCGCCGCGATCTGGCTTGTCGCCGCGACCGCGCATGCCCCGGCGGCCGAGCCGTGGCCGACACGACCGGTGACGGTGGTGTGCCCGTTTGCCGCGGGGACGAGCACCGACACGCTGATGCGCCTGATCAATGCGTCGCTGAGCCAGCGCTTTCACCAGAATTTCATCGTCGAGAACCGCCCCGGCGCCACCGGCAATATCGCCGCGGGCGTGGTGGCGAGAGCCGAGCCGGACGGCTATACGCTCTTCATCGGCACGGTGGGGCCGATCGTCAACAACAAGTTCATGTACAAGAACCTCGACTTCGATCCCGATCGCGCCTTTGCGCCGATCGCATTGCTCGCGTATTCGCCGCTGATCATCGTCGGCAGCCCCAAATTGCCGGTCAGGAATTTGAACGAGCTCGTCGCCTACGGCAAAGCCCATCGCGGCCCGCTTGCTGCCGGAACGGTCGGCGTCGGGTCGCAGGCGCACATTACGGTCGAGCTGCTCAACAAAGCCGCCGGGATCGCCATCGGCCACGTGCCCTATCGCATCACGTCGCAGGCGCTGCCCGATCTGGCGTCGGGCGACTTGCAGCTTTCGGTCCAATACGTTCCGACCTTCGTGCCGAACGTGCAGTCGGGAATGCTCACCGGCCTCGCCGTCACCAGTCCCAAACGCATGGCCGAGCTGCCGGACGTGCCGACCGTTGCCGAGCAAGGTTTTCCGGGTTTCGAAGCCAATGGCTGGACTGCGCTGTTCGCACCGGCAGGAACACCGGCCGACATCGTCGGCAAGATCAATCAGGGCGTGAACGAATATTTGGGGAGCGACGCCGGCAAAGACCAGCTCGCCAAAATCTGGATGACGCCGCTCGGCGGCACGCCGCAACAGCTCGCCGATTACATCACCAAAGAGAATGCCAAGTGGGGACCGATCATCCGCGACGCCAACATCGTCCTGCAATAGCCGGTTCTTCAGTACCATGACCGAACGACTGCCGAAAAATACCTGCGACACCCATTTGCACATCTTTGGCGACGCCGCCGCCTATCCGGCCGCCAACCGCAACGCGCTCTATGCGCCGCCGCAAGATTGCACCTTTGCGGCGGTGAAGGCTCTGCACGACGCCATGGGCGTCGAACGCGCGGTCTTCGTGCAGCCCACGATTTACGGCACCGATCACCGGCTGATGTACGATGTTCTTAATAACGCGTCGCAGCGGAATTATCGCGGCGTCGCCATCGTCGACGACAGCGTCAGCGACGCGGAGCTGGACAGACTGAACAGCGTCGGCGTGCGCGGCGCGCGGTTCAATTTCGGCGGCCGGTTCAAGTTGGCGCCGAGCCTCGCCGAATTCCGCCGTGGACTCGACCGCGTCCGCGAGCTGGGCTGGTTCGTAAAAGTGTTCGGTTTCGAGGATGACTTTCTGGCCGTCGCCGACGAACTGCGCAGAATAGACCTTCCCGCCATCATCGATCACATGGGCGGCCCAAATTATCAGCGCGGCACCGGCCAACCGGCGGTCCGCCTCATTCTCGATCTGCTCAACAACGGCAATTGGTGGATCGGGCTGTCGAATGGCGACCTGCGCTCGCACACCGGCCAGCCGTGGGACGACGCGGTCGAATTCGGACGGCTGTTCTACGAGGCCGCGCCAGACCGCTGCCTTTGGGGCACCGACTGGCCGCACGTCCATCGCTTCATGCGGCCCGACAAGGACGGCCACTCGGACTACGGTCTCGACCACGAGATGGCGCGCGTCGCATTGCTGGAACGTTATCTGCCCGATCGCACGGCGCGCGACCGCATCCTGGTCGACAACCCGGCGCGCTTCTTTGGTTTTGTGTAAGCACGCGCCTTAGCGCAGTGCGTCGAGTGCCGACAGCAGCGCCACCGCCTCTTCCGGACCCTTGACGATGCGGCAGCCGGCCGCGGCGAGCGCCTTGAGCTTTGCCTCGGCGCCTTCGTGGGCGCTGCCGATCAGCGCGCCGGCATGGCCCATCTGCTTCTCCGTGGGCGCATGGCGGCCGACCACCATGGCGTAGACCGGTTTCGGAAAGCCGCGCGCGGCTTCGGCAAAAGCATATTCCTTGTCGCCGCCGATCTCGCCGCAGAACAGCACCGCTAATGTCGCTTCGTCGTTGGCGAGCGCCTGCAGATACTCGTGCGGATTACGCCCGATCACGGTATCGCCGCCGACATGGGCGACGATGCGCTGGCCGATGCCGGCGAGCGTGAGCTGCCGCGCCATCGCCAAGGCCAATGTGCCGCTGCGGATGATCAACGCCAACCGTCCCGGCATGCAAAAGCTCGGCGCAATGGAGCCGAGCAGCCCGCGGCCCGGCACATAGATGCCGAGCGTGTTCGGCCCGATCAGCCAACTTCCCGCTGCCCGTGCAATATGCGCCGCCGCGAGCGCATCATGCACCGGCACATATTCGGCCACCGCCATGATGGTCTCGATGCGCGCCTGCGCGCATTCGGCGACCGCATCGCGCACGCCCTCGGCCGGCGTATAAATCAGCGCGATGTTCGGCTTTTGCGGAAGCTCCGCAATGCGGTCGTAGAGCGGCAGGCCGTCCATTTCGGTGCCGCCGCGGCCGAGCGCGATGCCACCGACAAGCGGCGTGCCGGCCTCGATCATGCCTGCGACCTGGTTGCGCGCATAACGTCCGGTGGGACTCACCACTGCGACGCGCCATGGCGCATCGGTGAGGAACGGCAGGCGCGCAGGGCCTGACATGGGTTAAGCTCCGGGAGACGCGACGCCGGACGGCGCCAGAAGAGAACCGCCATTATGCGACTAGCCGAGTACGACGGGAAAGCCTTGCTGCGTCGCCACGGCATCGCCGTGCCGCGCGGCGTGCTGGTTCATGCCGGGGAAAATCCGCCCGATACGGTCGCCGATTGGCCGGGTTTTGTGCTCAAGGCGCAGCTCCTCGAAGGCGGCCGTGGCAAGCGCGGCCTGGTGCGGGTGTTCGACACGCTCGACGGTTTTCGCGACGCCCGCCGGCTGATCCTGCCGGCGCTGGAAGACGCCAATATTCCGCTGCTGCTGGAGGAAGCGGTACCGATCGCCCGCGAAATTTTCATCGCGGTGCGCATCGACGGCAGTGCCCAGCGGCTTGAGCTATTGGTAGCGCCCGAAGGCGGCGAGAATGTCGAGGCGACGGCCAAGCTGGCGCGCATTCCGATCGAGCCCGGCGTCCCGACGACACCGGAAAAAATCTTTGCCGGGCTGGGGGAAAAACTGTTTCCGGCCGATCTAGCCGCGCGGCTGGCGCGCTACGCCGCACGGCTGCCGGACATCGCGCGCCAGGAAGATTTGGAATTGCTGGAGATTAATCCGCTGGCGCTGACCAAGGACGGCAAGCTGATCGCCTGCGACGCCAAGATCGTCCGCGACGCGGCCGCCGATTTCCGCCATGACCCGGAAGAGTTCGCGATCAGCGGGACGCTGGCCGAGCACGCCATGACGAAACTCGAGCGCGAGGCGCAAGCGCTCGGCTTTCAGCTGGTCGAGACCGACGGCGACGTGGTGCTCGTCACGTCCGGCGCCGGGCTGGGCATGATGATGATGGATTTGATCGGCGACCACGGCATGCGCGCCGCGAGTTTTATGGACAATCTGCGCGGTGCGCCCGACGAGACCATGACCGAGCGGCTCAAGATCGCGCGTGCGCTGGCCGCCCGGCCCAACATCAAGGCGATCATCTTCCAGACCACGCTCGCCTCACGCTCGCTCGCCGAGCGCATCGAGGCGCTGACCACATGGCTTGCCGCCGAGCCGCTGCCGAAACCGTTGTTCGTCGGTATCGCCGCCGGCCACGCCGCGGCGCGAAAAATGAGCGCGGAGCAGGCGGTCGAGCGGCTGCGGGCCGTGGGCGTTTCGGCCTTCACCGATCCGGTCGCGCTGGTAAAGGCCGCAGCACAGGCCGTCGGATAAGCGTAAGCCGCTTAGCCAGCCGGGATGAGGGCCGCGTAGAACCGGCGCAAAGCGGCGGCAAATTCTTGGAAGGCGCTCGGCCGCGGGCCGGCGACGAGGTCGAAGCGGTAGTCGCAGCCGTCGCCGGTACAGGTATAAAACCGCGAGCCGCGCAGCCGGTCGGCGAATTCCAAGTGCTCCTGGCCGCAATCGGGGCAGATCAAGAGGATGCGGTTGCGCGCCGCCGACATCAGTTGCCGAATGTTGGAAATATCCCCCATGACGATCGCCTCGGCGCGCAATTATTTGACGCGAATCACAGGGATTCTAGCAGACGGCCGGCGGCGACCCTGCGGGCGGCCCGGCTTAGCCGGGTAATTATCCTCACTATTATTGCAGGCTGATTACAGCGGGCGCCAAAAAGGCGCCGCAGTCAGCTTTTGTCGCCGCCGAAGCGCGACATGCCGGCACGCCAGGTATCGCGGGCGATATTCTCTTCCATGGCTTGCAATTCGAGCGCCAGCGCGCCGCGCGAATCGAGCTCGAGGCCCTGGTCGATGCAGCTTTTGGCTTGGCGCAGCGCCGCTTGCGGTGCGCCGACGATCGTTTTGGCAATCTCGGCGATGACGCCGTCGAGCGCGGCGGCATCGACAATGCGCGTCACCAGGCCCGCCGCGCGCGCCTCCTCGGCGCTGAGCTTGCGGCCGGTGAACATCATGTCCTTGGCCAAGTGCTTGCCGAGAATGCGCGGCAGCCGCTGGGTGGCGCCGACCGTGCCCCACAAGGCCTCGGGCGTGGCGAAAGTGGCTTCCGGGGTTGCAATGACAAAATCGCAGCAAGCGGCGATGTCGCAGCCCGAGCCGACCGCCGCGCCTTGCACGACGGCGATCGCCGGCATCGGCAGGTTTTCGATCGCGCCATAGGCGGCGTAAGCGGCGAGGCGGCGGGCGCGGACTTCGTCCGGCGCCATGCCCTTGCGCTCCTTGAGGTCGGCGCCGGCGCAGAACACCGGACCGCTGCCGCGGATCAGCACCAACCGCACCTCGGCGTCCTCGCGTGCTGCTGCCGTCGCCGCGACAATGTCGTCGCACATGGCGCGATTCAGCGCGTTACGCGCCTCGGGCCGATCGAGCGTCAATGTGGCGACGCCGCCTTCGACGGCGTAACGCACGGTGGTCAGCTTCATGGCTTGTCCTTGCGGAAGGCGCGCATGCGTTGGTTCATCTCGCGGCCGGCTTCGAGCGCCTGATCGAACGGCAGCTCGGCGACGCGGTAGAACAGCGATTTGGTCGCCGCCATGGCTTGCGGCGCCACGGCCGCCATGGCGCGGGCGGATTGCATGGCCTCATGCATCACCACCTGCAGCGCGACGACGCGATTGACCAGGCCGAGCTCGAGAGCACGCACCGCCTCGATCGGCTCGCCGGTGGCGACGAGCTCGAAGGCCACCTTGCGGCCGGCCTGACGGACCAAATTCGCCATCACCACCGAAGCGACGATGCCGTGCTTGACTTCCGGATAGCCGAGCTTGGCGGTCGCCGACATGATGGCAATGTCACCAGCGAGCGCCAGCCCCGCGCCGCCGCCCATCGCCGCGCCGTTGATCGCGGTCACGACCGGCTTGGTCAGCTGCGAAAAGACGCCGTGCAATTTCGCCGTAATATCGGCGCGCCGCTCGACCAGGGCGGTGTTGGCCGACGACAGCGCGGCGAACTCCGACAAATCCGCACCGGCACAAAAAGCCGGGCCGGCGCCGGTCAACACGATCGCGCGAACATCCGCGGCGCCGTCGGCTTCGCGCAATGCGTCGAACAGCGCTTCGCTCAGCGCGAGATTGAGCGCATTGCGCTTCTCCGGCCGGTTCATGGTGAGGATGCGCACCGCGCCGTCGTCTTCGATCAGCAAATCAGCCATCGTATTCACCGCCGCGATTAATTACTCGAGCTTTACGCCGGTCTTGAGCACCACCGGCCCCCACTTGGCCTGCTCGGCCAGCACGTAGGCGGCATATTGCTGTGGCGTCGACGGCGCCGGCGTGGCATTGAAGGTTTCATATTGTTTTTTCAGGTCGTCGCTGTTGAGCGCCGCGATTGCGGCGCGATGCAGCCGCGCGAGCACGTCGGCCGGCACGCCGGCCGGCGCGACCAGGCCGTACCAATTGTCGGAATTGACCCGCGGATAGCCCAATTCCGCCGTGGTCGGCACGTCGGGCAGCACCGGTGTGCGCGCCGCCGACGTGATCGCCAGCGCCTTGAGCGACCCGGCTTTGATCTGCGGCAACAAAAACGGCACGTCGGCCACCAGCATCTGCACCTGGCCGCCGAGGAGATCGGTGACCGCCGGCGCGACGCCGCGATACGGCACATGCACGATGTCGATCTTGGCCTCTTCCTTGAGCAGCTCGGCGCCGAGATGCGTGATGGTGCCGGCGCCGGCCGAGCCGAAATTGACCTTTCCGGGACGCTCACGCGCATAGGCGATGAAGGCCGGCAAGGTGTCGATGCCGAGCGCCGACGGCACCACGATGGCCTCCGGCACCCGCAGCACGGTGGTGATCAGCGAAAGGTCCTTCTGCCAGTCGTACGGCATCTTGGTGACCATGAAGGGAATGGCTGAGATCGCCGACGCGCCGTTGAAGCACAGCGTATAGCCGTCGGCCGGGCTTTTGGCGGTGAAGTCGACGCCGGTCATGCCGCCGGCGCCGGCATGGACCTCGATAAAGACCTGCTGGCCGAGGTCGGCACCCATATTGTTGGCAAACACCCGGGCGAACAGGTCGGCCGCCCCGCCGGCGGCGAAGGTCACCACGAGCTTCACCGGCCGGGCCGGGAACGTCTCCGCGCCGGCCACGGCCGTCCACAACAGCGCGAGACCGAATGCCGCAATGAGCCCGCGTCGCATGGTGCTTCTCCCAGGCGTTTCTTGGCCGATTCCTTGGCCGGTTCCGCCCCAGCGACGGAACAATCGGCAGCGGCGCCGGGCAGCAAGAGCTTGTCCGGCATCCCGCCACGCGGCAGTATGATTGCTCGGCTGAGGTAGCAGCAAGGGGCAAACGGCCCGCCGGCTTTGCCGGGGGCATGTGGGGCGTGTGCATGAAAACCATTCTGGTACCCACCGAACACAATGCGGCGATGGCTTCCGCGCTCGATGCAGCGCTGTTGCTGGCGCAAAAGTTCGGCTCCTGTATCGAGGGCTTTGCGTTGCGCCCGGCGGTGGCCGACCTCGTCGCGATGGATCCCGACAGCGGGCTCACCATGGTGGCGGTCAAGGAGAACGACGCCGAGATGGTGCGTCAGGCGGAGGATCTATTCCGCGCCTTCATGACTCAGCATCAGGTGCCGCTGAACACTGGCACGGCGCAGGCGACGCCATCGTTCTCATGGCTCGATTCCGCGCCGAGCGGCCACGATTTCGTCGGCAGCTACGGTCGCGTGTTCGACGCCATCGTGCTGGCGCGGCCGGGCGACGAGTGGCAGAGCCCGTCCATGGTGACGCTGGAATCCGCTTTGTTCGAGAGCGGAAGGCCGGTGCTGATCGCGCCGCCGAGTTCGCCGCAAACGCTCGCCACCAACGTCCTGATCGCGTGGAATTGCAGCACCGAGCAGGCGCGGACCATGGCCGACGCCATGCCGCTGCTCCGCCTCGCCGAGCGCATCACCATCTGCACCGTGGAGGGCGCGACCGTCGCCGGGCCGAGCGGCGAGCAGATGGCACGCTCGCTCAAGCTCAACGGCATCAATGCCGAACCGATCACGCTCAAGCCTGCCGGCAAGCGCAACGCCGGCGAGACGCTGCTCGCCAAGGCTGGCGAGCTCGGCTGCGACCTCATCATCAAGGGCGCCTATACACAGAGCCGCCTACGCCAGATGATATTCGGCGGCACCACGCGGCACATCCTCGCCAATGCCAAGCTGCCCGTGTTGATGGCGCATTGAGCGCGCGCCTTAATTACCGCCAACCTGTTTACCGCCAACCTACATACCCCCATGAGTGAAACGCTGATCTTTCCGCAATTGGCGTCGCTCTATGAGACGCTGGCGCCGATATCGCAAGCGCTGCTGCGCGTCGTGGTTGGCTTGTGGATGGTGCCGCACGGCCTGCGCATGAGTTTTGGATTTTTTCCCACAACCGGACTGCCGCAGCGCAGCGTGCACATGCTCGCGGTCGATCTCGACAAATGGGGCTATCGGCCTGGCTGGTTCTGGGCGCCGTTGATCTCGGCGACCGAGTTGATCGCCGGCCCGATGCTGGCGCTCGGCCTGTTCACGCGCCTGGCCTGCGTGCCGCTGGTCCTGTTCCTGATCGTGACCAATTTCGAGCGCTGGCGGGTCGGCCGCTATTTCTGGAACAAGCTCGGCGTGGAATATACGCTGATGTGGCTGGTCGCCACGTTCTATTTCCTGATCCACGGCGGCGGCCTTTATTCGCTCGATCATCTGATCGGCCGGGAATTCTGAGGAGATTTTGGTGCCCTTCATCGACGCCAATGGCGTGAGCCTGCATTATGAGCTCGCCGGACAAAATGGACCGCCGGTCGTGCTGCTGCACGAACTCGGCGGCACGCTCAATTCCTGGAACAAGGTGGCGCCGCGGCTTGCCGCACGCTATCGCGTATTGCGCTATGACCAGCGCGGCTCCGGGCTTTCGGAGAAGGTGCGCCAGGAATTTTCCAACGATGTTCTGGTCGAGGATTTCGAGGCGCTCGCCAAGGGACTTGGGCTTGCGCCGCCTTATCATTTCGTGACCGTCGCTGCGGCCGCGACGCAGGCCTTGCGCTTTCTGGAAAAGCATCCGGACCAGGTCGGGTCGCTCACGCTGTGCAATCCGGCGCCGGGCGTCGATCCAAGCCGCGCCGCGGCGCTCGATGAACGCGCCGCCTTCGCCATGCGCGAGGGCATGCGCGCCTCGCTGCCGACGACGCTGGATATCTCCTATCCAAAAAACCTCGGCGATCCGACCGAATACGACGCCTATCGCGGCCGCTATCTGGGCAACGATCCGGTGGGATTTGGCTACGGCTTCCGCGCGCTGGCCCGCACCAACATGCTGCACATGCTGCCACGGGTCGCCTGCCCTACTATGGTGGTCGCCGGCCGCCACGACACCGTGCGCCCGCATGCCGGCAGCGCGGAGCTAGCGAAGAAAATTCCCGGCGCGCGCTTCGAGCTGATCGAGGCCGGCCACTTCATGCCAACGCAGGGGCCGGAGCCGCTCGTAACGCTGCTTGAAGATTTTTTACCCAAACCGTAGCCCGGATTGAGCAAAGCGAAATCCGGGATTACACGCCGCGACTTCGTTCCCGGATTTCGCGTTGCTCAATCCGGGCTACAAAGAAAGCATCATCCATGAAAGTCAAAGCCAACGGCATCGACATCAATTTCCAGATCGACGGACCGGACGGCGCGCCGTGGATCGTCTTTTCCAATTCGCTCGCGACCTCGACGGCGATGTGGGACGAGCAGGCCGCCGGACTCAAAAATTCGTTCCGCGTGCTGCGTTACGACCAACGCGGCCACGGCGGCACTGACGTGCCGGCCGGGCGTTACGCGTTCGATACGCTCTTGGCCGACGCGCTCGGTTTGATGGATGCGCTGTCGATCGAGAAGGCGCATTTCGCCGGCCTCTCGATGGGCGGCGCCACCGCGCTCGGTCTCGCCGAGCGCCGTCCCGACCGCTTCGATCGCATCATCGTCTGCGACTCGCCGTGCCAATCGACGCCGCAATCGAGCGCGCAATGGGAAGAGCGCATCGCCGTGGCGCAGAAGCAAGGCATCGAGGCTTTGGTCGAGCCGACGGTGTCGCGCTGGTTTCCGGCCGAGACCGTGGCAAAGAACCCGCCGCATCTCGACAAGGTGCGCGCCATGTTCCGCTCGACGCCGGTCAACGGTTTTATCGGCTGCGCCGCAGCGCTGGCCGACCACGACTACGCCTCCGCCATCGCCACGGTGCAGCGGCCGGTGCTGTTTTTGTGCGGCGAGAAGGACGCCCCGGCGCCGGCCATGCGCAAGCTGCACGAAAAGCTCGGCGGCTCGCGCTACGTCGAGCTTCCCGGTGCCGGGCATATCTCGAACCTGGACCGGCCGGCGGAGTTCACCAAAGCGATCCGCGATTTCATTGCGGCCGGCTGATCGACCCCGCTATGCCTTTTCCGTGGGGCACGCCTCGCCCGGCGCGGTTCTCACACCTTTGCAAACGCCAGTTCGAGCCACTATACCTCTCGCAAAGGGACATAATGGCCCCGTTCTTACAGGAGAAAACCCCATGGCCACGGTGACGATGAAGGCCCCCGCCCCGGGCGGGCTTTCCAACAAAGCACGCGAATTGATGGAGGCCATCAACACCGAGGCCGGCAAGCATAACGTCTGGGTCCGCACCCAGGCCAACGCGCCGGCGCAAAAATCGTGGTTCAGCGAGACTTCAGGCGAAGGCTCGGGCCAGCTCGCCACCGGCCGCGTCGCCGTCAACCAGATGAAGACCGCGCCCTATATGTGGCGCTGGAACGAATATTCCGGCTACCTGCAGCAGATCTCCGAAATCGCCAGCAAGGCCGATGTGTCGCCGATCGAATTCGCCGACCGCCAGAGCATTTTGCTGCTCAATCCCGGCCTCAACGGCCGGCTGCAAGTCACCAACACCATCCGCTGCGCCATCTCGATCTACAATCCCGGCGACGTCGCGCCGGTGCACCTGCATTCGCCCAATGCCAGCCGCACCATCCTGTCCAACAAAGGCGGCTATACCGTCGTCGAAGGCGAGCGCGTCACCGCCAACCGCGGCGACCTGATCCTGACCCCGAATGGCACCTGGCACGACCACGGCAACGATTCCGACGAGCCCTGCGTCTGGATCGACACGCTCGACTGGCCGCTGATGGAATTCCTCGACGCCGCCTGGGTCGATCACAACATGCCGGGCGCGCAAGGCAATACCAACGTCCAGGCGATCACGGTGAGCGAAGGTTATTCGCGCAACCTCTACAGCCACGGCGGCATGAAGCCGACCTTCGTCAGTCATCAGCGCGGCGTCGGCCACGCGCCCGCGCCGCTGTTCCATTTCCGCGGCTCCGACGTTCTCGAAATGCTGCACAGCCTGCGCAAGGAAAAGGGCGACCCGTACGAGGGCATCAAGGTCGACTTCGTCAACCCGGTGACCGGCGAGTCGGTGTTCAAGACCTTGAACTACGCGGCGCAGCTGTTGCGCCCCGGCGAGGAAACCGAGCTCAAGCGCGAGACCGCCGGAACCTATTATGTGTGCATCGAAGGCTCCGGCGTCACCGAAGTCGGCGGCAAGCGCTTCGAATGGGGCCACAACGACCTGTTCGTAGTGCCGAACTTCCTGTGGCGGCGCCATATCAATACCGGCAAGACCGACGCGGTGATCTATTCGGTGTCGGACTCCGCCCTGATGCAGAACATCGGCCAGTATTACGCCCAAGGCCGCGACAAGCATGGCAAGGTTGCCGAGCTGACGCTGCAATAGGCTGCCGCCTCTGCTCTCACGGCCGGCAATGCCGCTCACTCGGCGCCGACCGTCGGCCACTTGTTCAGCGTCGCGCACCACGACGGCAATTTGCCTGGCAAGCCAAATTGCTGTCTGCCTCTCTCGGTGAGGCACCTCGGGACGTCCTGCTTGGCATAATCGAGCAGTGACTGTCTCTTCTCGAAGACGCGCCATAGGCGAGCGGACCGATTGGCATAGATCGTCACAATGCGTCGGTCATCGGCGCTGAACGCCGCGAAAAGGGCGGGTGCATCGGGTCCGGGTAGTTCGTCGATTTGAACCCCGGTCCGCGAATCCCACACACGCACGATGCCGTCTTCGGACGCGGTCACGACCTGCCGCCCATCGGCGCTGAACGCAGCGTGAGCAACGGGCTCGATTGTATCGACACGCTCAGCGACGCCGCCCCCGGCAAAGGACGTCTTATTCCCGAGCGCGACGAGTTCGCCGGTCCCAAAATTCCAAATATACGCATAAGGCTTCCGGTCAGTGACGATGACAATATTGGCGCCGGCGTGATCAATAGCCGCGCTGAGAATCTTCCCAATCTTGGAGACGTATGTTGCGACCGACTCCCCGGTTTCCGCATCCCAAATTCTTACGCCGGTGTCGTCAGCGGTCAGGACTTGTCGACCGTCCGCACTGAAGGCTGCGGCCCGGCATTCGGAGCTCTGCTGCAGAACCATCAGCACTTGGCCGCTATCTTCATCCCAGATTCGGGCGGCGTGATCGGCGGACGCAGTCAAAATTCGATGTCCGTCCGACGAGAAGCTCGCGCTGGAGAGTTGCTTGTCGTCTGCCTTGAATTCCCTGACTCTTTGCCCGCTCGCACTGTCCCACAGAGTGGCTGCGCCGTTCGCCGACGCCGTCAAGAGCCAGCGCCCGTCGGTGCTGAAGACGACGCTGTCGAGAGCGCTTTTGTCATTTGATTGGAACAGCTGCAGTTGCCGCCCCGTTGCCGCGTCCCAGATTTGGGCACTCCCGTCACGTGACGCCGTCGCGACCCGCTTCGCATCCGCATCGAAGACGGCTGCGACGGACGTGCGCCCGTGTCCGGCCAATTCCAAAATCTTTTCGCCAGTCAGCGCATTCCAAACAATCGCCGTTCCATCTCCTGAGGTGGTCACAGACGGCTGGCGTCGGCGCTGAATTGGGCGGAGCCGAGCGGCTCGCCGCGGCCCGTCAAAGCGAGAAATTCCTGTTCGGGCTCCGCGCGCCAGAGCCGCGCCGTCGTATCCTCCGATATGGTCAGGATGGTCAGCGTCTTGGGATCGAAGGCCACGGATTGGACCAAGGCCTCATGACCTCTGAGCACGGCGTCCTCCCGGCCGGTCTCGGTATCCCAAATGCGCGCCGTGTGATCGGCGGATACAGTGAAGAGCCGGCGACCGTCAGTCGTGAACGTTGCCTTGAGAACCTCGCCGGCGTGGCCATGGAGGATAGACTTGAGTGCGCCGTCGACGTTGCCGGTTTCGAGGCGGTGAGCATCCCACAATCGGGCGGTGGTATCGACGGAAGCCGTCACGATGTAACGGCCGTCCGAGCTAAAGTCGGCGAACAGGATCCTGCCATTATGGCCTGCGAGTCGGGCGACTTCGCCGCCCGTTTCGGCATCCCAAAGTGCCGCCGTGCCGTCGCCGGACGCCGTCAATATCCATTTGCCATCGGGACTGAAAGAAGCGCTCTCGATCGCATCGCCATGCCCAATCAGCTTGACCAGACGCTCTCCCGTCTCGGCACTCCATACCCACGCCAGCCCGTCTTGGGATGCGGTGACGATCTTGCGACCGTCCGGGCTGAACGCGGCACTCTCGATGTTTCTCGTATGCCCGTCGAGCTTGAACATCAACGCGCCCGTTGTGCCATTCCAGAGAGCGGCCGATCTCTCCAGCCCCGCCGTCAGGATTTTGCCGCCGTCCAATGGGCTGAAGGCCGCGGTTCGAAGCGGCTTCTTGCTCGCGGCAATGGCGAGCAGCAGTTTCCCTGTTGCCGCGTCCCATAAACGCGCGGCTCCGTCATCGGAGCCGACCAGGATTTGCCCTCCATCCGGGCTGATGGCCACGGTCTGGGCCGCTGACGCCGAACCGGCGCCGTGTTCGGGCAAGGCCAGCAATTGCCGTCCGGTCGCGGCGTCCCAGACCCGCGTCCGGCCGTCGTTCTCGGCCGTGACGACACGTGTTCCATCACGGCTGAAGATTGCCGCTCGTATGATCCGGGGCGTGTCGGCTTGTCGTCCTCCGAGCACCAGGCGTTCGCGCTGGGCCCTGAATGCGGCGTGAAGCGTAAGCTCCGCGTAAGGAAAATCGGGCCGTTGCGATTTGTCGGCGGGATCGGGCAACGCTTCGAGAGCAAGCAGGATGGCGGTGACCGGATCGCCGTCGCGGAGCTCCTGTTTGGCAAACTCGTTCAGTATCTGGGAATTTTCGAGCTGAACTGCCGCTTTCTGTGCGTCGGCTTGCCACTTTTGCAGGAAAGCCATGGCGCCGAGACCGGACATGGCGATGGCAACGGCAATCGCGGCGACGGCAAGCAACCTTACTCGCTTTTGCGCGGCGGCGCGGCTTTCCTGGATGTATTCCTGGTGAAGACTGGTCGGAGACTGGGCTGCTTTCGGTTGACTGATCAGCCAATGCTCAGCCTCGTCGAGTGCGCGGCCGCGCAAGAGATCGCCGGCCGGCCGCCCTTGTGCCAGCCAATGTTGGGCAAGCTCGCCAAGCCGCGTGTGTTCGCGGATCCATCCGATGTCGGTTGCCAATGCATTTAAAAGCTTGGCGAGGGCAATCTTGCGGTTATCGGTCGCCCTGAAGAATATGCTGTGGACCTTGGCGAGCCCTTCGGGCGCGGTCGACCAGTCGATATCGCCAATGACGACCGGAAAAATTCGCTTGTTCAGATCGACAGCGTACGCCGCTTCCTTGTGACATTCGGCGGACTTCGCGGAATTGGCGCTGAGCACAAAAACGACGGTGTCAGCCTGGCCGATCAATCCCCGCAAACGGGGCCCCCACTTTTCACCCGGCGAAATGTCGTCAACGTCACGGAATGCTTCTATGCCGTGTGCGCCAAGGCCGAGGCGCAACCATTTCGCAAAGTCGGCTTCCTTATGCGAGTAGGAAATGAACACCCGAGTCTTGCCGTCCTGCGTCGGGTGGGCCGCTTGGGATTGCGGTGTCGCTGCTGCCGTTGTTGGACTGACGTCAGTGACAGCCATAGTTAGCAACCGGTGAACGAGCTGTCCGCAGCTGTCCGAGGAGCGCGTGGCGCGGGACACTTGCGGGGAAACTGCGCAATGTTCACGGTTGCGCCGCCTCCGAAACAACACGGAGTTCAGAGATCGCCGTGTCCTCCCACTTGGTCCCCGGATAGACGCTTTCGATCGTAAATTTGACCCAGTAGGCCTTCAAGGGCGCGTCGTTCGGCAGCGGCACGGGTTGCGGCGTTTCGGAGTCCTTGAGCTTGAAGTGTTCAGGCTCGTCGCGTCCCGAGAATTCGACCCTGATATCCTTCACCCTGCTGTTCTTTTGGAAAACCAAATGATCTTTGACATAGCCATTAGTGATCTCGATCAACTTCACCAGGCGAAGTCGATCGAACGCAACAACGATCCACTGTCCGATGCCCTGGCCTGGGACGCCTTCGACCCAAGCAGTGTCAGTGTCATCGTCGAAGAGATTTTCGGGGCCGTATTTGTAGATATTGAGACCGTCGGACGTGAGCACCGAGCTGACGCAATATTCATCGATTCCAGCCGGCGTGGATGACTTTGCGCAAGTGCCGCCGTCCGTTGGCGCCGGCGGCCGCGGCGCCGCGTCTTGCGCGGCGGCGCTTTGCACGATCGCGGACCATTGCCCTGAATTTGCTTCCTCTAGGACCATGGCAACTGCCATGATCAATGCCCAGGGCATTGCCATTACCCATCGTGATCGCCCGACCATGGGGCCCCCAATAATGCCTAGTCTACCCTAACTGAGATAAATGCAATTTTTAGTGGCATTATTCCACGCCAAGCATTTATTGCAAGCTGGCGCGGCACTCCTGTCGAGCGTCATCGCAGAACATCGGCCAGTATTATGCCCCCGGGCCGCGACAAGTACGGCAAGGTGACCGGCTGATGCTGCAATAACCGATAGCGCAGGATCGAAAATGCAATCGGAGCGCGGCACCCCGCGCTCCGAATTTTTTCACGTCGATCACTGCGGCAAGCAGCGTGTTACTGGGGCTTGCCGGCGTTGTGCTTGCACTCGGACCGAAACTTTTTCCGCTCCTTGCCGTGCAAGCCTTTGGCGTTGGCTTGATCGGAACAGGATTTGGAGATGGCCTTCTTGTCGTCCGGCGACATTTTTGCCGGAGCGGCAGGAGCCTGCGCGAAAGCAGCTCCGATACCGATCATGAGTGCCAATAGCGCGCTAACGGCTGTTCGCATCATCGATGCTCCTTGCATGTGTACCGTCGACTTAGGCGGCGCCCTTCAGGCGCTTGTTGCACTCGCTGTAGTAGCCGCCGCCCTTCTGGATCCACTTCAGGCCGCCGTTGCCGTTGCTGGTCTTGTTAGCATGGTACTGGTCGAGACAGGTTTCCATGCGGGCCTTGCCGGCGGAATCCTTGGAGTATTTGGAGTTGACCGCGCTCGGGAACACGGCATTGCCGACCGCGACCGGCGCGGCGGTTGGAGCGGGCGCCGGCGCGGGTGCCGGGGCTGGCGCGGATGCCGTCGTCGGGGCCGCCGCGTCGGAACCGCATTGCGCCTTGCGGAAGTCGTTCCACTTCATGCCGTTCAGCGAGCCGGCGTCTTTGGCCGCTTTATATTTTGCGCTGCACTCGGTCATCGTCAGCGCCTGGGCCGACGTACCTTGCAGGGCGATGGCGGCGAGCACCGCGCCCGCGCAAATGGCGGCGTAACGTATTGTCATGACTGTGTTCCTCCGTTGTGGGGTCGTCGAAAGATTTGACCGTTGCGGCGGCCGGCTAAAGCGACCGCGACAATTCCTGTTCCGTCGGCAACCGCCCGTCAGGCGTCAGCTGGTTGACGACCTGCGGCAAATACTGACTTAGACCCGCTAGCAAATCCTGGCGCGACAATCCAGTGTTCGCCGTGAGCGCTTCGATCTGATCGCCGCCCAGCGCCTTGGCCAGATCGTCGGATGAGATCGCCTTGTTCGGCCCGTTGTCGACCCAGCTCTTGGCGACGTCCCCCTGACCGTTCTGCTGAAATTGCTTGAGCAGATCGCCGAGACCGCCGCTGAGGATGCCGCCAGCCGCGCCTCCGGCCAACACGGTCCCCAAGCCGTGCTGCAGGATATCGCTGAGGCCGCCGCCCGGGCTCGCGGCCTGGCCGCGGCCGGGAGTGCCCGGTGCCGCAGGCGCAGCCGGAGCGCCCTGCGCCACATGTGGAGTAGTCTGGCTGGTGAAGCTTTTGAACGTTTTGTAGGCAAGCAGGCCCAGGATCGCCATGGTCATCGGCGACATGCCGCCGCTGCTGCCGGTAGAGGGACCGCTCGGGCCGCGCGGCCCGTGCTGCATACCGTTGAGAACATCCATCAGACCCATAATTTTCCTCCCTTTGAGTGAGCGCCGCAGCGCCTATCGTTTAGGTAGGTAAGCAGCGCCTATGGATTAGCTAGACAAAGCGCCACCGGAATGTGGTCAAAATGGCATGCGCCAAGCCCTAGCGCGAGTGGACTAAGGACTAATGACAAGGCCGTCGCCGATCGTTTCGGCCTAGTTATTCTTTATGAGCATGGTCGTGCGGCTTGCCGATCTTGTCGCCGCAGCCGGCGCGGGTCGCCCAATATTCCCAGGCGCGCCAGGTTTCCGGCGCGTTCGGCTTGTAGCCTTTCCCGCGCGCAGCGATCTCGCCCTTGGACAGTGGCTTCGGCTTGCCGCCCATGCGCATGGCGTTCATCTGCACCCGGGCATTACGCGGCAGATAGACCGAAAGCCGCACCACTTCGATGATCGAGTGCGCCGCCGAGGCAAAGCCATGGCCGCGCATCAGCGCGACGCTGCCGCCGCCCATGCATTTCGCCAGATCGCGGCCCTGCGCCATGTTCCTGACCAGCAAATCGGTGTCGCCGAATTTCTTGCGAATATCCCACACCGGCACCTTGCCGCCGATAAAGCTGCCGGAATGGATCACCGGCTCGAGCGGCTTTGCGACGATGCCGAACGGCAGCGTATCCTCGGCGTGGGCATGCACCACCGCCACGATATCGGGCCGCGCCTCGAAGATCGCCGCATGGATGAAGCGCTCCAGATAGGGCTGGCGCTTGTCGCTGACCGGCTCGCCCATCTGGTCGAACTCGATAAGGTCGTGGCGCTCCACCAGTTCCGGCGCCAACGAGCGCGACATGAAGAAGCGCTTCGGATTGTCGGGATGGCGCACGCTGATATGGCCATAGGCGTCGACCACGTCTTCGTTGGAGAGAATGCGATTGGCGACGACGAGGTCGCGCAACAGATCGTCGAGTTGGCTCATGATGGTTCTTTCCGCGTGATAAATCAGCCGTAGGTGGGCACGAACAGGTCGTCGACTTTCACGGCCCGGTCCGTCAGTCCGAGGGTCTGCTGATAGGTGATGAGGGCTTCGATGGTGCGGCGGTTCGGCTCCACGCCATAGGGCCACGGATCGCCGTTGAACACCTCCCAGATGTCGTCGATCTCGCGCATCAGGAACGGCGTCATGTAGCGCACGGCGCGCAGATTGAACAGTTTCCGCAGCGCGATCCGCTTCGATTTCACGAACGCGTCGAAGAGGCTCGTCGCCACGAACGGGTACCGCTCGTAAATGCTCTTCTTGATGGCGACGGTGTGCATGATCGGATAGATGCCCTTGCGCTTGTAAAGGTCCTTGTCGACATCGACGAAATTCGGAAACAGCCGCGCGATATTCGGATCGGTTCTGATCTCTTCCGGCAGGCTCGTGCCGAGTGTGGCGTCGATCTCGCCCGCGGCCAGCAACTGGCCGAGCGTCTTGTCGGTCTTGTTGTTCTCGATCGACATCCTCTTCAGCAGCGGCAGCACCGTCGGGCTGCCGTGCGACCCCGCCTCGTTCATGGCGCCTTGCACCCAGCGAACCTTGGTGAGATCGACGCCGAATTCATGATGCAGGATGCCGTTGATGAAGATCGCGGCCGTCATCGTATAGAGCGGCACGCCGATGCGCTTGCCTTCGAGGTCCCTCGGCGTCTTGATGCCGGACTTCTTGTTGATGGCGATATAGCCCATGCGGAAGGCGATCGACGGAAATACCGGGATGGCGACGAACGGGCATTCCTTGCGCGTGAAGCGCTGGCTGAATTCGGAAAGCGAATATTCCGCAACGTCGAATTCCTCGCCGCCCGACATGCGGTCGAAGATCGGCCGCGGCTGATCGATGGCGATGAAATTGAGATCGATGCCGTCGGCCGCGACCTCGCCGGTATAGAGCGGCTGCATCCGATCGTAGAGCCCGCACGCGAACGAAAGCTGCAATTTTGCCATTGGTCCGGCACCCTCCCCTCTTGCGATTGTGGCTTACGGTTAGCATGCCGCAAACGGAGCAGGAAGGCAGGCGGGCAGCGCTCAGCGCATGCCTTTAATGCAGGTCTTTGCGCAGGATTTTACCGATATTGCTTTTCGGCAGGCTGGCGCGGAACTCGATCAGGTGCGGCACCTTGTAATTCGCCAGGCGCTCGTGGAGAAATGTGCTCAAATCCGCCTCGCTCAACGCCGCATCGCCCTTGACGACGAACAGTTTTACCGCCTGGCCGGTGCGCGCGTCGGGCACGCCGATCACCGCCGCCTCGATCACGTCGGGGTGCTGCATGGCGACGTCTTCAACTTCGCTCGGAAACACCTTGAAGCCGGAGACGATGACCATGTCCTTCTTGCGATCGAGCAGCTTCAGGTAGCCTTCCGTATCGAGTGTGCCGATGTCGCCGGTGCGCAGCCAGCCGTCGGCGGTGAGAACGTCCTTGGTTTCGTCGGGACGCCGCCAATAGCCCTTCATCACCTGCGGACCGCGCACCCAGACTTCGCCGTGATCGCCGGGGGCAAGCATTGCGCCATGGTCGTCGCGAATGCTCACCTCGGTCGAAGGCACCGGCAGCCCGACGGTGCCGAGCTTCGGGTTTACCACCGTGTTGATGCACACCACCGGCGACGCTTCGGTCAGGCCGTAGCCTTCGACCAGATCGGTGCCGGTGATCTCATGCCAGCGGTGCGCCACCTCGCTCTGGATCGCGGCGCCGCCGCCGAGCGCCAGCCGCATGGCGCTGAAATCAAGCGCCGCAAAATCGGGCCGGTGCACCAGCGCGTTGTACAGCGTGTTGACGCCGGACATCACCGCGATGTGGGAATCGCGAAAGGTGCGAATGAGCCGGTCGAGATTGCGCGGATCGATGACCAGCACGTTCAAGCCGCCGACGACCGCGATGGACAAGAGGTTCGCCGTCAGCGAGAAGATGTGATAGAGCGGCAACGGCGTCAGCGTGGTTTCGTTCTCGTATTTGGCGCTGGCTCCGGTCCACGCCAGGCATTGCAGCGTGTTGGCGATCAGATTGCGGTGCGTCAGCATCGCGCCCTTCGGCACGCCGGTGGTGCCGCCGGTATATTGCAGGAGCGCCACCTCCGTCGCCGCAGTGTCCGCGTCCGTATAATGCTGGCTCGGCGGGCGGCTGCAGGCATCCTGCAGCATCGTGAAACTGTCGAAGTGCCAGGCCGGCACGGCGCGCTGAATATACGAATTGGCGAAATTGAACGCCCAGCGCTTGAGCGCCGGCACGAAATCGCCGAGCCGCGCGACCACGACATGGCGGATGTCGGTTTCGCCGATGACCTGCTCGAGCTTGTGGGCGAAATTCTCCATGATGACGATTGTCGTGGCGCCGCAATCCTTGAGCTGCTCCTTGAGCTCGCGCGGCGTGTAGAGCGGATTGACGTTGACCGCGATCAAGCCTGAGCGCAGCGTGCCGAGCAACGCCACCGGATAGGCCAGCATGTTCGGCAGCATGATCGCGACGCGATCGCCGGCGCGGCAACCCAATTCCTCGCGCAGGAACGCCGCAAAGCCGCGGCTGTCATGATCCCACTCGCCGTAGCTCATGCGCGCCCGCAAAGATTCGAAGGCCGGCCGCGCAGCGTGCAGCCGGCACGATTCCAGCAGCATGGCGTGCAGCGACGGATAGCGGTCCGGGTCGATGGTTGTGGGCGTGCCGGCCGGGTAGGACTTGAGCCAGATCGGGCCTACGGTCCCGGCCGGGACCAGGGGCGGAGCGCTCTCCGCTGGAAGCGTCATGAGTTCATTGCTTTCCGGCCACACATCGGCTGGGGGGCGGCTGCCCGCCTTGGTCAAGGATTCTTCCATCGAAGCACCGGCAATGCAAACGTTGGCCCTCAAGTAAACGCCCGGCGCATTAAAAAACTGAGAACCGGTCGCATTCCCATTCCGGCGGGGGCGGGCGATAATGTGCGGGTAGCCAGAGGGAGATCAGGATGCTGCACCACAACAATTCGGCCGGCGCGTTGGCCAAGACCATGTTCGCAGCGTTGCTCTTGGCAAGCGCGGCGGCACCGGCTTTTGCCGAAGACATCCTGGTCACCCAGTACAAGGCCGATCCGTCCGGCGCGCCCTATGGCGTTGCCATCGACAAGGGCTTCTTCAAGGCCGCCGGCGTCGACATCACCGGCGTGATTTCCGGAGAAGGCGGCGGCTCGTCGGTGCGCGCCGTGCTTGCCAGCGATCTCGGCTACGGCGAGACCTCGCCCGCCGGCATCATCGCCGCCATCAACGAAGGCCAGGACATCAAGATCGTCGATATCGGCTCGCGGTCGATGGCGAGCAACGTCATCATCGTGATGCCGAATTCGCCGATCAAGACCATGGCGGATCTCAAGGGCAAGAAGTTCGCCATTTCCAATCCGAAATCCTTGGGCGAGATGACGGCGGTGCTGGCGGCGGAAAATGCCGGCATGAATCCCAACGACATCCAGCGCGTCGCGCTCGGCAACCTGTCCGGCGCGCTCACGGCGCTGGAAAACAACGTCGTCGAGGCGACCAGCATTCCGGGCATTTTGTTTTTGGCGCGCGGCGGCGAAAGCAAATACCGCGTCATCGTCGGGCCGAAGGATTTGCCGCTGTTGCCGCCCGCGGTCGGCATCGCCACCGGCGACCTGATCAAGAAAAATCCGCAGAAGCTGCGCGCGATTCTCGCCGGGCGGCGCGAGGCGGTGAAATATCTCTATAGCCACACCGCCGAATCGAGCAAAATTCTCGAGCCGATCTACGCGCCGCTGCCGCCGAAGGACGTCGATACGCTGATGCAGATGCTGGTCGATGCGAAATTCTACAGCGAAGGCCAGATCGAAATGCCGCTTCTGGTCAACACCGTCCGCGCGATGAAATATGTCGGCATGATCGACAAGGACCCTGATCTGTCGAAGATGATCGACCCCTCGTTCCTGCCCAGCGATTTGCAGCAAGCGAAATGAACACGATAGCGCGCGATATCCACGCGCAGCTTGCAGCCGTCACGCGCATCTTTCCCGGCGCCGGCAATCAGCCGCCGGTCAACGCGCTTGGGCCGATCGACCTTGATCTGCGCAAGGGCGAGTTCTTCGCCGTGGTCGGGCCGTCGGGCTGCGGCAAGTCGACGTTTCTCGAAGTGCTCGCCGGCCTGCAGCGGCCGACCGCGGGCACGGTGACGTTCGAAGGCAAGCCGGTGAGCGGCGAAGTCGCCGCAGGTATCGGCGTCGTGTTCCAGGAGGACGCGAGCTTTCCCTGGCTCACGGTATGGGACAATGCCGCGTTCGGGCTGCGCCGCAGCGGCGTCGCCGAGGCCGAGATACGCAGCCGCGTCGACGACGCGCTGGCCTTCATGGGGCTGAAGGATTTCGCCCGCGCCTATCCGTCGCAATTGTCCGGCGGCATGCGCCAGCGCGTCTGCATCGCCCGCACGCTCGTGCTGCAGCCGCGCCTGATCCTGCTCGACGAGCCGTTCGGCGCGCTCGACGCGCAGACCCGGCTCCTGATGGGCGACGAAGTATTGCGGCTGTGGCGCTCGACCGGCGCGACGGTGCTGCTCATCACCCACGCGCTCGACGAAGCGGCGATGCTGGCCGACCGGGTCGGCGCCATGTCGGCGCGCCCCGGCCGTTTCATCGAGATCATCGACACCGGCTGGCCGCGCGAGCGCGATAGCAAGATCGTCGCCGAGCCGGCCTTCGGCGAGATCACCGGGCGGCTGTGGGATCGCTTGCGCGGCGAATCGCTCAAGGCGCTCGGCCATGCGGGCATGACGGCAACGGCCGCGGGATGACACGCGCACCATTGTCATGCTCCGCGAAGGCGGAGCATCCAGTAAACACCGCCTGTGCGGTCTCCAAACAAATCAGCCGATCTGGACCACCGGGATTACTGGATCATCCGCCTTCGCGGATGATGACAATGAACGATTGTCCGCGCCGGTATCCGCGATGAAACATGTCGGCCTGATCCGGCTTGCGGTGATCGTGGCGATGATCGGCGCGCTGGAGCTTGCCTGCCAGACGGGCTTGATCAGGCATCAGACCATCATCCCACCATCCGAGATGGCGACGTCGCTCTACGCGCTGCTCGCCTCCGGCGCCATCAATGCCGATATCGAGCGCACCTTGGGCATCATCGTCATCGTCATCGCGGTCTCGATCGTGCTCGGCTTCGCGCTCGGCCTCGTCATCCACGCGCTGCCGCGGCTGCGCGAGGCGCTCGATCCGCTGTTCGCCACCTATTACGCCGTGCCGATCTTCATCTTCTATCCGGTGCTGATCGCGATCTTCGGGCTCTCCCCGATTCCGATCGTGCTGATCGGCGTCGCCACCGCCGTCGTCGCCATGATCATTGCTACGCTCAACGGCCTCGATCGGGTGCCGCGCGTGCTCACCAAGGTGGCGCGGGTGCATCGCCTGGATGCCGTGACCACCGCCATGACGTTGCAGCTTCCGGCCGCGGCGCCGTATCTCTTCACCGGCGTGAAACTTTCGGTGTCCTACGGCTTCATTGCCGTCATCGCCGCCGAGTTCATTCTGTCGCCCGCCGGCTTGGGCCGCGACATTGCCGACGCTTATTCCGATTTCAACAATCGGCGCATGTATGCGCTGATCCTGTTCCTGCTCATCATCGCCACCGTCGTCAACACGGTCCTGCATGCGCTCGATGTGCGCTGGGCGGCGCGGCGCAGCGGAGGCCGCACGTGACTGCGACCCGCCGCGCCGCCGACACGCTCATCATCGCCGCGGTCGTGCTCGTGGTGTGGAAGATTTTGCACGAGGTCGCCGGCTCGACGGCGCTGCCGGCGCCGCTGGCGACGATGACGTATCTCGTTCACATGGTGCCGACCGCACGATTTACGGAAAATGCCGCGGCGACGCTGCAGGCGTTCGGCCTGGCGCTCGTGCTCGCCTATGGGATCGGCCTTGCCGTCGGCGTGTGGATGGGCGCGCACCGGCTCTCCGGCGCGGTCGGTGAGCCGATCCTGGTGGTGATCTATTCGCTGCCGAAGATCACGCTCTATCCGGTGGTGCTGCTGATCTTCGGGCTCGGCATATCGGGCAAGGTGGTATTCGGCGCCATGCACGGCATCCTGCCGGTCGCGCTGCTGACCATGGGCGCGATCCGCGCCATCCCGCAGGTCTATCTGCGCTCGGCACGCTCCCTGCATTTGTCGCCCTGGCAGACCATCACCACCGTGCTGCTGCCGGCCGCATTGCCGGAAGTGTTCACCGGCCTGCGCATCGGCTTCACCGTGACGCTGCTCGGCGTGCTGTTGGGCGAGATGTTCGCCTCAAAGCTCGGCCTCGGCTCCATGATCATGAGCGACATGTCGCTTGCGCAAAGCGAGGACATGGTGACGGTCGCCATCATCCTCTTCGTCTTCGCCGCGATCGCCAACACGCTCTTGCTATGGATCGAGCACCGGCTGCATCGGCGGGTGTGAATCGCGGCTAGCGCGGCCGCTTCAAGCCGGCAGCTTTTATCTTTGCCAGCGCCGGCCCAAGCTCCGTGACGCTCGTCACGATGTCGCCGCCGCTTTGCCGGATGAAATATTCGACTTGAAGATTGACGATCGAGCCGTCGTTGTCGGCGGACAGCCTGAAATCGCCGCGATAGCCGAGGATCGGCTTGCCCTTGGCAAAAGCATAGCCGATCTCGGCGGCGGTGCCGCTGTCGAGGTCGGTTCCGTCAAGCACGGCAACGACCATATCGGCGTGATCGATGCCGGCGCGGTTGTTGCCGCCGATTTCGACATTGAGCTGCCGCCATGCATCGCGCTTTGCCGGGCCGTACGGCATAGTCGCGACCGCGTCGATTTTTGCTTGCGCGGTCAACGTCCACGGATCGACCGGCTCGTAGCCAAGACCTTTGACCTCGGGGATCAGCGTACCGTTGTAAAAGGCGCGGCCGGCCTCCGAAAAACCCAACGGGCTCGCCATATAGATTTTCATGGCGTTTTTTGCCTCCGTCACCGCGCCAGCGCGCAGTTGTGATCCTGCAATTCCTCGCCGCTGCCCCAGTCGCCGTGCGCTTTGTCGGCGCGGTCGTCCAGGATGATGAAGCCGGGCACCCTGCCGCCGAACACCATGCCGACCACCACCAGCGTGTGCTGGCCCATGTCGGCGCGCGCTCCGGGCACGCCCCAGGCCAAGAGCTTGAACGGATTGTGCCCGAACAGCGTCGATCCCGTCACGCGCATGGCGCGGTACGGGTGACCGGCGAGCGGCGTTTTCAACAAACTCCACCGCCAGCCGATATTGGGGCGCTCGCGCAACAGCGCGTCGCGGACATCGGCGCGAATGCAGTCGATGTGAATGTGGAACTGGTCCTGCGTGCGCCCCGATGCCGAATTGATCGCCAGGCTCAACATGTCGCGGGGCATCGGGTGGCCAAGCGCCTTCTCGACAAAACCCCGTGCCTGCCAGGCATCGGCAAAGTAGTTGCGGGAAAGAGGCGCCAGAAGCGAGGGGTCTTCGATGCCGCCTATCTCCGTCGTTGGAATGAGCAAAAACTGCGACGCGCCGGCGATGTCTTTGAGTACGGCGAATCCGCCGGCGAGATCGACCTCGGCGCACGGGTTTGGATCGCGATGCTGCCGCTGGTCCGGGACGCACTGACCGTGCACGATCTGCCAAAGCACATTCGGATTGGACGCCTGAGCCGCGGCGTCGCCGGACGACAGCGCGGCCATGAGCCCAAGCGCGACGGCAATCCGCCGCGCGTCAACCGTCAGCCCCATGACACGCCCCTATTTTGCCGCCGCCACATATCGCTCCAGCGTCATCGGATTGCCCTTATGCGCCGGCTCGCGCGGCTCGACGCCGGCGAAGCGGCTGGCTTCGGCGAACCACATCGCCCGCGCCGGCAGCTGCCAGCGGCGCTGGCCGGCGACGGAGGCGTCCCAGCGCACCGGTTCGTCCTCGATGTCCATGCATTGATAATGGGTGTTGAACAGCTCGATACGGTGGCCGTCGGGATCGCGCATATAGACGAACAGCGCCAGCCCCGGCCCATGCCGCCCCGGGCCGAACTCGATGTTTTCAGCAAAACCCAGATTCGAGGCGAGATCGCAGACATAGAAGAAGTGGTACGATTCCCCGATGCTGAACGCGGCGTGATGCAGCCGCGGCCCGGCGCCGGGCGCAAACACGATGTCGTGCGGATTGCCTTTGCGCTGCAAAAACACGAACAGCGGATCGTCGCTGCCGTCCGGCGCGATATATTCGGACAGCCGAAAACCCAGCCCTGTGTAAAATTCCAGCTCGCGCTGCACGTCGGGCACCAAAATCTGGAAATGATCGATGCGGTGCGGCGCCGCGCCGTGGTGATGCTCGAAGCTCGTAAGCAGCCGCGGCTTTAACGTCATGGTGGCGCAGAATTCGAGCGGCAGGCCGAGCGGATCGCTGACATGCAAGGTGCGGCCCTGGTACGGCCGCTCGACCCAAAGCGCCGGCAGGCCGGCTTTCTCAAAATAGGATTTTGCCTTTTCCAGATCTTCCTCGGTGAAGCAGCGCATGCCGACCCGCTCGGCCTGCGGCGCGTTCGCGCGCTTGAGCACCAGCGAGTGATGACAAACCTCGGCGACGCCGCGCAGATAGATGGTGTCCTTGTCCTCGTCGCTGACGATGAGCCCGATCAGATCGACATAGAAGGCGCGACTCTTGGCCAGGTCTTTCACGTGCAATACGGAATGGCTGGCGCGCGTGATGTTGAAGGGCGGGTTGTAGTTGGGTTTGGGGATGGCCACGGATAGCTCCGGTAGATGGTATGGGGAGGTCATGCTGGCAGATGGGAGCAACTCGAGCAATCCATCGATGATCAAGCGTTCGCTCGCTCCCCGCGAAGGTCGCCCAGCAGAACCTTTGGCTCAATCCTTCGGCCGGTCTCAGCTCGTGGTGTCAAAAAATTTGTCGCGGATTACAAATAACAGCGCCATGGCACCGACAAGCAGCACAATGCACAATACCGGCCAGACAAGCCAAATATCAGGCCCCCGCTCGGGAAGCCATTCCTTGAATCGAGAAGCCAGAATGAGAATCGTTGCCGCTATTCCAATAATTATTGGCTCAACTGCTTCGTCAGGACCCGGGGTGAACAACATGAAAGCCAAGTCGACGGCCGCGGAAAGGCCCAAAGCCTCCCCGACCGTTGCAAGCGGATCGACGGAAAAATGGGCGGGATGCCCCTGCCAGACTTGATAGAAAAGGCACGCTACTTCATATACAAGAAAAAGAACGATAAAAATTCCGATCAACATCTGTAAGGAAAATTTTGCTCGCCTTGCATGTTTGACGACGGCTGGTTCGTTGCGGTTGTCGTCCCCCATCAGATACGTCCACAACCTTCCCATTTATGATTCTCCGTTTTCGACTTCGTAAGATCGCCTGCCGAACGCCAACATTTATTACCTCAGCAAAATTTCTACATCTAGCGGCCGTTCGGGCTAAAACAGACGCCGCCAACCATTGGCCCAGATATTTACGGCTCGGTTAGGCTGCTTGACAGGCAGATGCCTGCAAGACATACCGCGTTTGCTCTGTTTTTGTGACGCGGAGACAGCCATGACAAGCGCAGGCGCGGCCTCGGGACAACGCCAAAAATACCACGGCTTGCGCGGCTGGCTCGATACGGTGGAAAAGCTCGGCGAGCTCGAGCGCGTCTCCGGCGCCGACTGGGATGTCGAGATGGGCGCCGTCACCCATATGCTGACGGAAAAAAGCCGCGGTCAGGCGCCGGCGATTCTGTTCGACGACGTGCCCGGTTACGCCAAAGGCTATCGCACGCTTTACGGGCAGCTTTCCTCGATCAAGCGCATCGCGTTGACGCTCGGCCTGCCGCTCGACTACGAGCGCAAGGTCGACATCGTGCAGCGCTATCACGCGCGCATGCAGGATCTCAAACCGCTGCCGCCGCGCTTCGTCAATGACGGACCGATTTTCGAGAACGTCGTCGAGGGCGACGCCATCGACGTGCTGAAATTCCCAGTGCCGCGCCATCACGAGGCCGACAAGGCGCGCTTCATCGGCACCGCCTGCTGCGTCATGACCAAGGATCCCGACGCCGGCTGGTTCAATCTCGGCGCCTATCGCAGCCAGGTCTATGACGGCAAGACCGTCGGCTGCCAGATCACCGAGGGCAAGCACGGCCGCATCCACCGCGACAAATATTTCGCCCGCGGCGAGCCGATGAAGGTGGTGATCCTGTGCGGCCAGGACCCGCTGTTGTTCATGCTGTCGTCGAGCCCGCTGCCGGAAGTGAGCGAGCTCGATATCGCCGGTGGCTTGCGCGATGAGCCGGTCGACGTGGTGCGCGGGCCTTTTACCGGATTCCCGATCCCGGCCGATTGCGAGATCGCCATCGAAGGCGAGACCGTGCCCGGCCAGACCAAGCCGGAAGGCCCGTTCGGCGAATGGATGGGCTATTATTCCGACGACACCCAGGATCGGCCCTACGTCAACGTCAAAACCATCCTGCACCGCAACGATCCGATCCTGACCTGCGCGCCGCAGCACAAACCGGTCGACGAGACCGGGCTGCTCAAGGGCATCGCCGGCGCCGCGCAAATCTGGCGCGCGCTCGATGCTTGCGGCGTGCCCGACGTGCTCGGCGTGTGGAATCACGAGGCGGGCCCGGCGACGCGGTTCACCGCGATCCAGCTGCGCCAGCGCTATCCCGGCCATGCGCGCCAGGCGCTGCACGTCGCCTGCGCCTGCCAGGGCGGCGCCTATGCGGGTAAGTGGACCGTCGTGGTCGACGACGACATCGACGCCGGCGATCTCGATGCCGTGCTGTGGGCGATGTGCACGCGGTTCGATCCCAAGGTCGATATCGATCTCGTGCAGAAGGCGTGGGCGTCGAAGCGCGATCCGCTGTTCCTGCCCGGCAATTTCAACAATCGCATCCTGATCGACGCCTGCATTCCCTATGACATGAAGCTCAAGGGCACGTTCCCGCCGGTGGTCGACGTCAGCGCCGGCTTGCGGACGAAACTGCGGGCGAAATTCCCGAAGCTGTTTCATTGAACTTGTGGGTGGGCTGAGCGCAGCGAAGCCCAAGCTGCTACGCCGAGGCGCGTGGGCAAAATCGCTCGCGCGCGACGCGCTTTAACGAATGCAGGCGCAGGCGATTTTGCCCACCCTACTGACTCTGCGCGAACAGCTGCTTGCCCATCGTATTGAAGCGCGCCTTCTGATTGTCGCTCAGCGAATTGTAGAAGTCGTGCAGCGGCGGACGGATGGCGTCGACCGCCTGCAACATGGCTTGCAGATGCTTGCCGGCCGCGGCGAGCCGCGCCGGTGGCGTGCTCGGGGTCTCGCTCGGACAAGCCGCCTTGATGATGTCGGCGCCGTTGGCGGCGGCCGACTGCAAGGCGTCGAGCTTGGCGCGTTGCGCATCGGTGGGCTGCACCGCGCGGTCGATCTGCTCGGTGGGCCATGCCATGACGGAGGCATCGCAATCGGTCTTGGGCGTCGCCGCGTTGGCGGCCGGTGCGTTTGCCGCCGCGCCCTTGTCCGTCGTCGGCTTGATGCTGTTGAAGCGGGCCTTCTGCTCGTCGTTGAGGGAGTCATAGAATTTGCCGAGCGGCTCGCTCACGAGGTCGACGGCCTGGACCAATCCCTGCAGCCGCTGCTGCATGGTGTCGAGGCGCCCGGTCGGCGTGAACGACACAGTGGTCGGGCAATGGGATTTGATCACGTCGCTGGCCTTGACCACCGCGTTGCCGAGATCGTCGAGCAGCGCGCTTTGCTGCGCATTGGGTTGCACCGCGTCGCTGATCTGGTTGATCGGCCATCCGGTGACCTCGGCGGCTTCATCGCCGCAGCTCTGCGCCATGCTCTGCGTCAGCGCTGCCATTCGCGCCGGTGCGCCCGGCCCTTGCACGTAGTCGTCGTAGAGGTAAGGCGAGAAAATGCCCTCGTAGATGTCGCCATAGCCATAAACCCAGAACGGATCGACATCGTAATAGGCGTCCGGCCACAGCGCGTAATAGAAGAAATCGCCGTAGGCGAAGGGCCAGAACAGCGGGCCGACCCAGCCGAGATGGTTGTGCCAATGCCAGCCATGATTCCAGAACGGATGGAGGGCGCCGGCGCCGGCGAAATGCCGGTTGGCGGCAAACGACGCCCGTCCGGCGAACGCGTTAGCATGAGCCAAGTGCGCTCCGGCCAGGCCGGCGCGAGCGGCCGCCGGATTTGCAGCGCGATTGAGCCCATGATTGAGACCACGATTGAGACCATGGGCGCCTTGGCCGTGGACCGCGGATTGAAATGCCGAGCGGCCCGGATGACCGACATGGGACGCCATATGCGAATTCAAGCGCGCGCCGCTGCCAATCCGGCCGCCGTAAACATGCGCGCCGCCCATGCGCATGGCGCCGCCACCCATACGCGGCGCGCCGCCGCCGAAATGGACAGCGCCACCGCCCATATGCATGCCGCCGCCACCGCCAAAATGGGCGCCCCCGCCACCAAAACCGCCGCCGCCACCGCCGAAATGAGCGCCGCCACCACCGCCGCCAACATGCCCGCCACCACCACCGCCGCCGCCGAAACCGCCGCCGCCTCTCGCGTCAGCAGCCGTCGCCAGGCAAAGCGACAGGGCTATTGCGGCCGCGCTCGTCGTGATTTTCCACATGATACGCCTCATCGGGGCCAAATGCGGCAAGCCAAATGTCCGCTCCACTCCGGCGGACTTGAAGTCCGCGATGCTGCAATGCACACGTCGCCACGGTGCTTCGCACACCTTTTCAGATGTGCGTAATCCAGCGGGCGCGCTAGACCTCTGCGGCTTAAATTCTTTTCACACGCGATCACGATCCCAACAATAACCGCGGCGGAACCGGCGCCGAAGCGGCTACACCGCGAGCGAAATTGCACGTGCGCCGGATGCTTAATCCAAGCCGAACAGCAAATCGACGGCACGAAGCTTCATCTCGGCGCCGCGTTGACCGGACCGGGCGCGGCGCGGCCTGTCCATCGCTCCTGCATGCGCTGCATCACAACATAAAATGAGGGAACGAACACGATGACAAGGCAAGTGGAGGCAATCATTCCGCTGAAGACGGGCAATCCGATCGACCGCCGCGCCCCGGCACCCGCGCCGGTCGCGACGACAAGCGGGAAGACGCCCAGAATGAAGGCGAAAGAGGTCATGAGAATGGGCCGGAACCTGAGCCGGGATCCCTCCACCGCCGCAGCGACGATCTCCATCCCTTCCGCTCGCCTTTGGCGCGCATATTCCACGACCAGAATCGCGTTCTTGCTGCCGAGCGCGATCAGGAGGATGAGGCCGATCTGGGTATAGAGATTATTGGCGTCGCCGAGAGCGGTCAGCGCCGCGACTGTCCCCAGAAGGGCGAGCGGCACGCCGAGGATCACGGCGAGCGGCAGGATCCAGCTCTCATACTGGCCCGCCAGCACGAAATAGACGAGCAGCATGGCAAGACCAAAAACGAAATACATCTGCGAGCCGACAGCCTTCTCCTGATAGGACATGGCCGTCCATTCGTACCCCGTTCCGGGCGGCAGTTCGTGCTGGGCAACCTGGTCCATGATGTCGAGCGCCTCTCCCGAACTGAACCCGGGGGCTGCGTTGCCAATGACTGTCGCCGACGGATAGAGATTGTAGAGGCTGATCAGCAGCGGACCTTGAACCTCCTTGATATCGACCACCGTTCCGATCGGCGTCATGGTTCCATTGCCGGCCTTGACCTTGAGGTTACGGATGTCGTCGGCACTCGCCCGGTACTCGGGCAGCGCTTGCGTGTAGAGCTGGAAAACATGTCCGAACTTGTTGAACTGGGCCGCGTAGTCCGACCCGACGTAGGTCGACAGGGCGGAAAAGACGTTGCCGACCGTGATGCCGAGCGTCTCGGCCTTGGTGCGGTCGACAACGACGTTGAGCTGGGGAGCGCCGGCCCGGAACGTCGTGTTTAGCCTTTGCAATGCCGATTGCGCATTGCCCGCTCTAACGACGGCGTCGGTCAGGCTCTGCAACAAGGCGTAGTCGAAATCGCCATTCCTGATCTCGACCTGCATCGTGAAGCCACCGACGTTGCCGATGCCTTGAATTGGCGGCGGGGCGAGCGCGAATACCATGGCTTGCGTTATGGCATGCAGGGAGCGATTCAGATTTTGATTGATCGAGCCGAGATCCTGTCCCTTCTGCTTGAGGCGCACGTTCCAGTCATTGAGGACCACGAAGGCGACACCGGCGTTGGCGAGGCTGGCAAAGTTGTCCAATATGGAAATGCCGCTGACAGTGACGACAGTGTCGACACCGGGCACTTTCTTGGCGATTGCCGAGATTTGCTGCATGACGGCGTCGGTCCGCTCCTTCGAGGCGCCGTCGGGCAGTTGTGCGCTGACGATCAGATAACCTTGATCTTCGTCCGGCAGGAACGCGGTCGGCACGCGGGCCAACCCCCATATCGCAACGACGACGAGAAAGAGCGCAATGACCACCATGGCGGCGCTGCGGCGCGTCATCGCCTCGATGAGTCGAACGTAGTTTCGCTCGGCGGCGCCAAAGGCGGCGTTGAACCCGCGATAGAAAAAGTTGCGCCGCTCGAGCGGCACCGGCGGCCGCAGCCACAGTGCGCTTTGCGTGGGCTTCAAGGTTACGGCGTTGATCGCACTGATGAAGGCGGTGGCGGCGATGACGAGCGCGAATTGCCGGTAAAGCTGCCCGGTCAGCCCCGGCAAGAAGGCGGCTGGAATAAACACCGACATGAGCACCAGCGTGATGCCGAGAACCGGACCGATCAAATCGTCCATCGCCTTGCCGGCCGCCTCGCGGCCGGGGATGCCCTGTTCGACATAGCGCGAGACGCCCTCGACGATGACGATGGCGTCGTCGACGACGATGCCGATCGCCAAGACGATGGCGAATAGCGTCGCAAGATTGACGGAAAATCCAAGCGCCGCCATCGCGGCGAATGCGCCGATGAGCGTCACCGGAACGGTTGTCGCGGGAACCAGCATCGCCCGCCAATCCTGCAGGAAAACAAGAATGACGATCAGCACCAGAACCGCGGCCTCGATCAGGGTCTTGTAGACCTCGCGGATCGCGGATCGCACGAATTTCGTGGTGTCGTAGGGCGTCACATAGCTGACGCCCGCAGGGAAGCTCTTGGCGAGCTCGTCCATCTTCGCCTTGACTGCGTCGGCGACCGCAATAGCGTTGGCCTCCGGCAATAGCGAGATGCCGATCCCGGCTGCCGGCTTGCCGTCGAGATTGAAGGATTGGCTGTAGCTTTGGGCGCCGAGCTCGACGCGGCCGATATCGCGGATTTGGGTGATCTGGCCGCCATTTGTGGCTGAGGCCTTGACGACGATGTTCTCGAATTCGGCAACATCGTCCAGGCGGCCCTTGATATCGAGCGAATATTGAAAATCCTGGCCCTTCGGCGCCGGCGGCGCGCCGACTTGGCCGGCGGTGACTTGTTGGCTCTGCTCCGCGATCGCGTTGATCACGTCCTGCGGCGTCAGGCCCCGCGTTTGCAGCAGATCCGGGTTCATCCAAACCCGCATGGCGTATTGACCGGCGCCGAATATCGTCACGGCGCCGACGCCCTTGAGGCGAGCCAGTTCGTTCTGCACGCTGATGACGGCGTAGTTCGACAGATACAGGCTGTCGAAACGGCTATCAGGCGAAACCAACGCGATGAATTCGAGAAGCGAACTCGACCTTTTCACCGTCGTAACGCCCTGGAGTTGCACCGCCGGAGGCAACGATGCAATGGCGGCGGCTACTTGGTTCTGGACCAGGATCTGCGCTTTGTCGGGGTCGGTGCCGATGGCGAAGGTTACGGTCAAGGTGTAGGTGCCGTCGCTCGCACTCGTCGACTGCATGTAGAGCATGTCCTCGACGCCGTTGACCTGCTGCTCGATCGGCAGGGCGACGGTGTCAACCAGCGTCTTGGCGGTCGCGCCCGGGTACCGCGTCGAGACCTGTATGGTCGGCGGGACCACATTGGGATATTCGGCGGTGGGCAATTGCAGGAGCGCGACCAGGCCGATCAAAACGATCACCATTGCCAGCACGTTGGCCAGCACCGGCCGATCGATAAAAAATCGTGAGATCATGCCGATCCCTCGTGGCGTTCATTTCGGCGTAGTATCGGGGGCGCTCATCTTGGCGTCGTCTGATGGATCGGCAGGGACCGTCAGCTGGATTCGTTGCGGCTCGACCTTGGCGCCGGGAAAGGCCTGCTGAACGCCTTCGGTCACGACCCAATCACCTGGATCGAGACCGGAGTTGATGATCACGAGCTGCCCTTGCCTTTGTCCGGTTTTGACGATTTTGCGCTGAACGACATTGTCCGCGCCGACAACCAGGACGTAGCTCCCCTCTTGGCTCGTCCCGAGCGCGTCATTTCGCGTCAGCAGCGCGTTGTCGAGATGCCCGATCGGTCCCTTGACGCGCACGAAGAGGCCGGGCAGCAGCGCATTGTCTTTATTATCGAATATCGCGCGCACGGTGATTGTGCCGGTCGCGGGGTCGACTTGCGGCGAGACGTAGTCGAGATGCCCTTTGTGCGGATAACCCTCCTCATCCTGCAGACCGATGTCGACGGGGATGCTCGAAAGGTACGTCAGATCCGCCGTACTACCCGGAAGTCCGGGCCTGGCGTTGCTTCTGCGGATTGACAAGAATTGCGGCTCGCTCAGCGTGAAATAGACGTAGACCGGGTCGGTCTGCACGATGGTTGCGAGTGTGGTCGGTCCGGACGCACCGACGAGATTGCCGATATCGACTTGATGATTGGTCACGATGCCATCGAACGGGGCGAGAACCTTGGTAAAGCCGAGGTTGATATTCGCGGTTTCGAGATTAGCCTGATCAATGCCAACGGTGGCCTTGTTCTGCTCGACAACGAACGCCTGATCGTCGGCTTGTTGCGACGCGATTGAGTTCTCCTTTTGCAGCGTTTGGTAGCGGGTGAGATCGACCTGCGCTTCTCCAAGCACGGCCTGGTCGTGCGCCAGCTGCGCTTTGACCTGATCGACTTGCGCCTGAAAGGTGTCGCGCTCGATGCCGAAGAGCTGCGTTCCCTTCTTGACTGCGGCGCCGTCCTTATAATCGATCGTTTCCAGGTAACCCTGGACGCGCGCGACCAGGTTGGCTGTCCGGTACGCCGCGGTGTTGCCGGTCAGGTAAACATACAGGGTCACCGGCTTCTGTATGGGTTGCGCCACCACGACTTTCGGAGGCGGCGGAGCAACGAACTGGTTTTTGGAGCCGCAGCCCGTGAGAGCAAGCGCGGCAATCGCCGCCAGAACGACCAAGCCAGGGCGTCGGCTTTCCAGCTCTGACGTTCGTCCCTGTCGCAGTTTCATGCCCAATTCACCTTTCGAATGATGCCGTTATCGTCTCCTAATTCGACATTCCCCAGATGATATGCCCGCTCGGTGTCAGGATGCCCCCCGACCGTCACATTGACAATGCGGACTGTGGGCAAGTGACGGCAGCCATCGCAGTTCCGCGATCAGCCGGACTCGCCGCGGCGCGCACTGTCGCGCGAATATCACACGTCGCGGAGATCGGAGCGGGGGCCTGTTAACGCAGCGGGTTGCGGCGTTGATATTCACCCATGCGTCGGGCATGGTTAACGCGAGCCGCTGGGGTCGGGATCGCAAAGCACAGCCCGCTGGCACGCGTCAGCGAGCGTGGGCATCGTTCCCGGACTGGCCGCGGTCGTGTTCGGGGGTTTACAGCGACGGGTTTCGGCAGTGTACGCGTTGGCCCATGCTGTGTGGCGTCAGGGAGGCTGGGTCCGTCGCGTCGTTGCGTTACGCGGACAAGCTTCCACATCAGCATTGCTGCTTGCGCTCCTGCTGTCGGGCTGCACCGTAGGTCCCGACTATTTGCGCGAGCCGGCGCCGGTTCCGACGACCTACAAGGAACTCAAAGGCTGGAAGCGCGCGACGCCGAGCGACGACGTCGCGCGCGGCAATTGGTGGGCGCCCTATAGGGATTCCAGGCTCGACGCGCTGCTCCGCGAAGTCGAGATCTCCAATCAAACGGTCGCCGCAGCAGCCGCCGCCTACGAGCAGTCGCGCGCCATAATAGTTGAAGCGCAATCGGCGCTGTTTCCGACGGCGACCGCCTCGTATGGCGTCACCCGCACGCGGACCGGAGCGCTCGCCGGCACCACCGGCGGCAGCGCCGTCGGCTTCGGCCTCGGCACGCGATACGTAACGCAATATTCCGCACCGATCAGCGGCGGCTGGGACCTCGACGTCTGGGGCAAGGTCCGCCGCACCATCGAAGCCGACACGTCGTTGGCGCAGGCCAGCGCCGCCGACCTCGACAATGCCAAACTGTCGGCACAGGCCCAGCTTGCCACCGCCTATTTCAACCTGCTCGCGGCCGATTCACTGCGCGATCTCCTGCACCGCTCCGCAGCGCAGTTCCGCGAAACCTACGAGATCACGCTCAACAAATACAAAGCCGGCTACGGGCCTAGCGCCACGACGGGGACAACCAGCGCCGATGTGGCGCTGGCCCAATCGCAAGTCCTGGCCATCGAAGCCCAGGAACTGAGCGTCGGCGTGCAGCGCGCGCAATTCGAGCATGCCATCGCGGTTCTGATCGGCAGGCCGCCGGCCGAGTTGACGATCGGACCGCGCCTATTGGGCTCTAAAATTCCAAACATCCCGGTTGCGGTGCCTTCGGCGCTGCTCGAGCGGCGTCCCGATATCGCGGCCGCCGAACGCACCATGCAGAACAACAACGCCCTGATCGGCGTCGCCGAAGCGGCTTATTTCCCGGACGTGTCGCTCTCAGCCATGGTCCAGTTCGTCGGTCCCATTCCACTGCCGTTTAGCGCCGCGCGCTCGATCCAGCAGATCGGCGCCAACGCAACGCAAACGCTGTTCAACGGCGGGCTGACCGGCGCGCAGGTCGACGCAGCGCGCGCCGCCTACTGGGAAACAGTGGCAAATTACCGGCAGACCGTGCTCACCGCGTTCCAGCAGGTCGAGGACGAGCTTGCCGCGATCCGCATCTTCACAAAACAGCTCGCGGTGGAGGAGCAGGCGGTCAAGAACGGGCGCGAGGCGGTGCGCGTCTTCACCAATCAATATCGGGGCGGCATTGTCGACCTCACCACGGTGGTGACGGCAGAGACAAACCTGCTCAGCGTCGAGGAAGCCGCGCTCGCCGTCCGGCAGAATCTTTATCTCGCCAGCGTCAGCCTGATCGAGGCGCTCGGCGGCGGCTGGGACACGACGCTGTTGCCGACGCAAGTGCAATTGATGAAAGGCTTCTCGCTGTTGCCGAAACTCGAATCGACGCCGCCCGCGATCGGAGCGGCGCCCGCCGATACCACGCAGCGCAGCCCGCAAAGCGCGCCGCAAACGACGCAGTAACGGCCTCTCCGCCGCTCAGCCGAGGCTACTGCAAGGACTCGGAACAATTCGCCAAATGCTTGATTTGGCGTTAGAATCCTGGACGAGCGCGGCTCGGAACGTGAAACCAGAGCGCAGTGTGCTAAACCGCCCTGCCCGCCGCCGGCTGAACCATCGGGCGCATTAGCGAATTTTCATTAGGGCCGGATGTGGGCGCCCATTACTATGCGGAAAATGCCGGGATATTGAACGCCGAGATGGACGAGCGCACACGCACAAGCGACGACGAACTGGCGCCCAATCTTCGCCGGACGACGCCCGAACCGGACGTCATCAGCCGGCCCCGGCCCTATTCCAAACTGCGCATCGGGCTCGGCCTCGCCATTGCCATAGGCCTCATCATCGCGGCCTATGTGATCGTCCACACCGCCAGCGCGCCGAAACCGCCCAATCCGCGCTTTGCCGCGGGCGGGCTGCAGTCGGTCGGCGCGGCAACGATTGCGCCGGGCAATATCCGCGTCATGGTCAACGCGCTCGGCACCGTGACGCCGCTCGCCACCGTCACCGTGCAAACCCAGATCAGCGGCCAATTGACCGACGTCGGCTTCACCGAAGGGCAATTGGTCAACAAGGGCGATTTCCTGGCGCAGATCGACGCGCGCCCCTATGAAATCGCCAAGGCCCAGGCCGAGGGCCAGCTGGCGCACGATCAAGGGCTATTGGCGCAGGCGCAAACCGACCTCAAGCGCTATCAGGGGCTGGTGGCGCAGAATTCGATCGCGCGCCAGCAGGCCGACGATCAGGAATACCTGGTCGAGCAATACAAGGGGACGGTGAAGGTCGATCAGGCGCTGGTCGATGCCCAGACGCTCAACATCGCCTATTGCCACATCGTCTCGCCGGTGACCGGCCGCATCGGGCTGCGCCTGGTCGATCCGGGCAATTACGTGCAGACCTCGAGCTCGAGCAGCATCGCCGTCGTCACCCAGCTGCATCCGATCACGGTGATCTTCACGGTTCCCGAGGACGACCTTCCCGACATCATGCCGCAATACAACGCCGGCACCGCACTCCAGGTCACGGCTTTCGATCGCGCCAATGTCAAACAGCTGGCAGTCGGCAAAGTATCGGCCGTCGACAGCCAGATCGACACCACCACGGGCACGGTAAAAATCCGCGCCCAGTTCGACAACTCCGACGGCGCGCTGTTTCCGAACCAGTTCGTCAACGCGGTGCTCCTGGTCAGGACCTTGACCAATGTCGTCACGGTGCCGACGGTTGCGATCCAGCGCGGCTCGCCGAACGGGCAGCAGGGCTCCTATGTCTACCTGGTCAACGCCGACAACACCGTATCGGTGCGGCCGATCACCATCGGTCCCACGGACGGCAGCGTGACTGCCGTCAACACCGGGTTGGCGGCCGGCGATCATGTGGTCATCGATGGCGCCGACCGGTTGCGCGAAGGCTTGCACGTCAACGTCTCCACGCTGGACGGCAAGCCGCCGGGAGGCGCCGGCGCGCCGGCAGCGGGCTCGCCAGGACACCGCGGCGGGCAAAATCCGAACGGCGAGCGTTCGCAGAACCGGCGCAACAACAGTCAATAGAAGCGCCGGCGGCGCGCGGGGCCAGCGCGCGGGCGCGACCATAAAACGGTGCGATGAACGTCTCCGAACCCTTCATTCTGCGTCCGGTCGGCACCTCGCTCCTGATGGCGGCGATCCTGCTCTCGGGCATGGTGGCCTATACGTTCCTGCCGCTGTCGACATTGCCTGAGGTCGACTATCCGACCATTCAGGTGCAGACGCTCTATCCCGGCGCCAGTCCGGAGGTGATGACGTCGTCGGTCACCGCGCCGCTCGAGCGGCAGTTCGGCCAGATGCCGGGACTGAACCAGATGACGTCGGCGAGTTCCGCCGGCGCCTCGGTGATCACGCTGCAATTCAGCCTCGATCTCAGCCTCGACATCGCCGAGCAGGAAGTCCAGGCCGCGATCAACGCCTCGGGCAATCTGTTGCCGGCCGACCTGCCGGCGCCGCCGATCTACGCCAAGGTCAACCCGGCCGATGCGCCGATTCTGACCATCGCGGTCACCTCGAAGACCATGGCGCTGACCGATCTCGAGGATTTGAGCGAGACGCGGCTGGCGCAAAAAATCTCGCAACTGACCGGCGTCGGCCTGGTCAGCGTCAGCGGCGGGCAGCGGCCGGCGGTGCGGCTGCAGATCAAACCGCAGGCGCTCGCGGCTTACGGCATCAACATCGACGACATTCGCACCGCGATCGGCAACCAGAACGTCAATACGCCAAAGGGCAATTTCGACGGCCCGGCGCAAGCCTCGACCATCAACGCCAACGACCAGCTCAGCAGCGCCGATCAATACCGCAATCTCATCGTCGCCTACCGCAACGGCGGCCCGGTGCGGCTGTCCGACGTCGCCACCGTCGTCAACGGCCCCGAGAACACCAAGCTCGGCGCCTGGGCCAACACCACGCCGGCGATCATCCTGAGCGTGCAGCGCCAGCCCGGCGCCAACATCATCCAGGTGGTCGACCGCATCCAGGCGCTGTTGCCGCAAATCATGGCCGGGCTTCCCGCCGCCGTCGAAGTCAACGCCATGAGCGACCGCACCGTGACCATCCGCGCCTCGGTCGCTGACGTCGAATTCGAGCTGGCGCTCGCCGTGGTTCTGGTCGTGATCGTGATTTTCGTGTTCCTGCGCACGCTGCCGGGCACCATCATTCCGAGCCTGTCGGTGCCGCTGTCGCTCGTCGGCACGTTCGGCGTGATGTATCTGCTCGGCTTCAGCCTCGACAATCTGTCGCTGATGGCGCTGACCATCGCCACCGGCTTCGTCGTCGATGACGCCATCGTCATGATCGAGAACATCGCCCGCTACGTCGAAGGCGGCATGGACCCGCTCGAGGCGGCGCTGCGCGGCTCCGAGCAGATCGGCTTCACCATCATTTCGCTGACCATCTCGCTGATCGCGGTGCTGATCCCGTTGTTGTTCATGGGCGCGGTGGTCGGCCGGCTGTTCCATGAATTCGCCATCACGCTTGCGGTCACCATCATCATCTCGGCCGTCGTCTCGCTGACGCTGGTGCCGATGATGTGCGCCAAGCTGATCCGCCACCGCCCGGAGTCCGAGCGCAGCTATTTCGACGTCACCGCCGAGCGCGCATTCAATGCGGTGATCGCCCAATACGGCCGGGCGCTCAATTGGGTGCTGGACCGGCAGCCGCTGACGCTCTTGGTCGCGGTGCTGACGCTGGCGCTCACACTCGTGCTCTACGTGCTGATCCCAAAAGGCTTCTTCCCGGTGCAGGACACCGGCTTGATCCAGGCCATCACGCAGGCCTCGCAGAGCATCTCCTATCAGGCCATGGCCGAGCTTCAGGGCAAGCTCGCCGAAGAGATATTGAAGGACCCGGACGTCGAGGGCTTGACCTCGTTCATCGGCGTCGACGGCACCAATCAGACGCTCAACGCCGGCCGCTTCCTGATCACGCTCAAGGCGCACGACGATCGAAACCTCAATGCCAGCGCGATCATCCGCCGCATCCAGAGCGAAGTCTCCGGCGTCGTCGGCATCACGCTCTACATGCAGCCGGCGCAGGATTTGACCATCGATTCCACGATCAACCGCGCGCCGTACAATTTCGTGCTCGAGGACGCCAACGCCAAGGAGTTCAACACCTGGGTGCCGAAGCTGGTGGCGCAGTTGAGTCAATTGCCGCAAATCACCGACGTCGCCAGCGATCTCCAGCAAGAAGGCCTGGCGGTCAATCTGGTCATCGACCGCGCCACCGCGAGCCGCTTCGGCATCACGCCGGCGACCGTCGACAATGCGCTGTACGATGCGTTCGGGCAGCGCATCGTCTCGACCATCTATACCCAGTCGAACCAGCGCCGCGTCATCCTCGAGCTCGACCCGGCGCTGCAGCAATCGCTGACCGGATTGTCCTCGATCTACCTGCCGTCATCGTCGTCTTCGACCAACGGCCAGGTGCCGCTGTCGGCCTTCACCCATCTTGAGCAGAAAACCGGCCCGCTGGTGATCACCCATTTCGGCCAATTCCCCGCCACCACGGTGTCGTTCAACACCGCGCCCGGGGTTTCGCTCGGCACTGCCGTCACCGCCATCCAGCAGGAGGAAGCCAAAGTCGGCCTGCCGGACAGTTTTATTACCGCCTTCCAAGGCACCGCGGCGGCCTTCCAGTCGTCGCTGAGCAACGAGGTTTTCCTGATCATCGCCGCGGTGGTGGCGATGTATATCGTGCTGGGCGTGCTCTACGAGAGCTTCGTCCACCCGGTCACCATCCTTTCGACGCTGCCCTCGGCCGGCGTCGGTGCGCTGTTGTCGCTGATGCTGTTCGGCTACGACCTCGACGTCATCGCCATCATCGGCATCATCCTCTTGATCGGTATCGTCAAGAAGAACGCCATCATGATGATCGACTTCGCCTTGGAAGCGGAGCGCGTCGAAGGACAGGCGCCGCGTGACGCCATCTACCAGGCCTGCCTCCTGCGCTTCCGGCCGATCATGATGACCACCATGGCGGCGATCCTCGGCGCGCTGCCCTTGATGCTGGGCCAGGGCACCGGATCGGAGCTGCGCCAGCCGCTCGGCCTCGCCATCGTCGGCGGCCTCATCGTCAGCCAGGTGCTCACCTTGTTCACCACGCCGGTGATCTATCTCTATTTCGACCGGCTGGCAGTGCGTTTCACCGGACGCGGCCAAGCGCACCGCCGCGACCGCGGCGAGCCCGACGCATGAACATTTCCGCGCCATTCATCGCCCGGCCGGTGGCGACCACGCTGCTGACCCTGGGCATTGCGCTCTCCGGCGTGCTGGCATTCGTGAAATTGCCGGTGGCGCCGCTGCCGCAGGTCGACTTCCCGACCATCTCGGTCAGCGCGCAATTGCCGGGCGCGAGCCCGGAGACGGTGGCGACCAGCGTCGCCAGTCCGCTGGAACGCCATCTCGGCCAGATCGCCGGCGTCACCGAAATGACCTCGCAAAGCGGCATCGGCCAGGCGCGCATCACCCTGCAATTCGAGCTCAACCGCGACATCGACGGCGCCGCCCGCGACGTGCAGGCCGCCATCGTCGCCGCGCGCGCCGACCTGCCGGCCAACCTCAAAAGCAATCCGACCTACCGCAAGGTCAACCCGGCCGACGCGCCGATCCTCATCCTGGCGATGACCTCCAAGACGCTCAGCCAGGGCCAGATGTACGACGCCGCCAGCAACGTATTCCAGCAGCGGCTGTCGCAGATCACCGGCGTCGGCCAGGTCATCATCGGCGGCTCGGCGCTGCCGGCAGTGCGCGTCGAGCTCAATCCGAAGGCGCTGTTCAAATACGGCATCGGGCTCGAAGACGTGCGCGCCGCGCTCGCTTCGGCCAACGCCAACAGCCCGAAGGGCACCATCGACGACGGCGACCAGCGCTATCAGGTCTATACCAACGACCAGTCCACCAAGGCCGCCGATTACGCGCCGCTGGTGGTCGCCTACCGCAACGGCGCCGCGGTGCAATTGTCCGACGTCGCCGCGGTGAACGATTCGGTCGAGGACGTACGCAATCTCGGCCTGTCCAACGGCCAGCCCTCGGTGCTGGTCATCGTCTTCCGCCAGCCCGGCGCCAATATCATCGACACCATCGACAGCGTGAAGGAATCGCTGCCGCATCTGCAGGCCGCCATGCCGGCCGACGTCAACGTCACCGTCGCCATCGACCGCAGCACCACCATCCGCGACTCGCTGCGCGATACCGAGCTGACGCTGGTCATCGCGATCACGCTGGTGACGCTGGTCGTGTTCGTCTTCCTGCGCAATTTCCGCGCCACGCTCATTCCGGGCATCGCCGTGCCGATCTCCATCCTCGGCACGTTCGGCGGCATGTATCTGTTGGACTACAGCCTCGACATTCTGTCGTTGATGGCGCTGACCATCGCCACCGGCTTCGTGGTCGACGACGCCATCGTCGTGCTGGAGAACATCTCGCGCCACCTCGAAGCCGGCATGCCGCGGATGCAGGCGGCGCTGCGCGGGGCGCGGGAGGTGGGCTTCACCGTGCTGTCGATCAGCCTGTCGCTGATCGCGGTGTTCATTCCGATCCTGCTGATGGGCGGCATTCTCGGCCGGCTGTTCCGCGAATTCACCGTCACGCTGTCGATCGCCATTCTCATCTCGCTGGCGATCTCGCTCACCACCACGCCGATGATGTGCGCGCTCTGGCTCAAACCGCGCGAGGTGGACGACACGCCGCGCCGGCGCACCGTGTTCGATCGCATTCTCGGCGGTTACGAGCATTCGCTGGCCTGGGCGTTGCGCCACGGCGGCCTGGTGATGCTGATCCTGTTCGGCGCGGTATGCCTGAACGTCGTGCTGTTCACCCTGGTGCCCAAGGGGCTGTTTCCGACCCAGGACACCGGCCGCCTGATTGGCTCGCTGCAGGCCGATCAAAGCGTGTCGTTCCAGGCCATGACCCAAAAACTGCGGCAGATGATCGACATCGTGCAGAGCGATCCGGCCGTGGACCACGTCGTCGGCTTTACCGGGGTCGGCTCCGGCGGCGGCGGCGGCCAGATCAATACCGGTTCGGTGTTCGTTTCGCTCAAGCCGATCACGCAGCGGCCGTCGGTCGACGAGATCACCGCCCGGCTGCGGCCGCAGCTTGCCAAGGTCCCCGGCGGCCGCCTGTTCCTGGTCCCGGTCCAGGATATCCGCGCCGGCGGCCGGCAGAGCAACGCGGCGTATCAGTACACGTTGCAATCCGACAGCACCGACGACCTGTTCACCTGGACGCCGAAACTGGTCACCGCGCTCGAGCACAGCGCCGTGATCACCGACGTCAATTCCGATCAGCAGCAAAAAGGCCTGGAAACCGATCTGGTCATCGACCGCGACACCGCTTCGCGGCTCGGTATTACCGCGTCGCAAATCGACAACACGCTTTACGATGCTTTCGGCCAGCGGCAGGTGTCGGTGATCTATAGCGCCATCAATCAGTACCACGTGGTCATGGAGATCGACCCGCGTTACACCCAGTATCCGGGATCGCTCAGCGATATTTACGTGGCGACCTCCGGCGGCGGCGCTTCGGGCACCGCGACGTCGAACGCGCCAGCGGGCACGGTGAGCGCGGCAACGGCCAAAACGACCGGCGCAAGCTCCGCCGCCACGGCGACGGCTGGGGCAAACGCGAACAACAATTCGGCGCGCAATGCCGCTATCAACTCACTGGCCACCGCCGGCAAGAGCAACACGTCGTCCGGCGCCGCGGTCTCGACCGCCATGGAAACGATGATCCCGCTCGCCGCCGTGGCGCATTATCAGCCGGGCAACACGCCGCTCTCGGTCAATCACCAGGGCTTGTTCGTTTCCGCCACCATCTCGTTCAATCTGCAGCCGGGCGCCACGCTCGGCGAAGCGGCGGCCGAGATCGACGAAGCCATCAATCAGATCCATATGCCGGCGTCGATCCACGGCAGCCTCGCCGGCACCGCGCAGGTGTTTGCGGAATCGCTGAGCAACGAGCCGGTCCTGATCCTCGCCGCCATTGCCGCAGTCTACATCCTGCTCGGCGTGCTCTACGAAAGCTACATTCACCCGATCACGATTCTCTCGACCTTGCCGTCGGCCGGCGTCGGCGCGCTGTTGGCGCTGATGCTGTTCCACACCCAATTCGACATTATCGGCACCATCGGCGTGATCCTGCTGGTCGGCATCGTCAAGAAGAACGCCATCATGATGATCGATTTCGCCATTCACGAGAAACGCGTGAACAATCTCGGCGCGCGCGACGCGATCTTCCAGGCCTGCCTGCTGCGCTTCCGCCCGATCATGATGACCACCATGGCGGCGATCCTGGGCGCGGTGCCGCTGGCGCTGAGTTTCGGCAATGGCGGCGAGATCCGCCGGCCGCTCGGCATCTCGATCATGGGCGGGCTGATCATCAGCCAGTTGCTGACGCTCTACACCACGCCGGTGCTCTATCTCTACATGGACCGGTTCGGCCAATGGACGCTGCGGCAACGTCAGCGCTGGCTGCCCGGCCTGTATGGAACCTCGACCGCGGGATGAGACTTAGCATGGTATTGCCGGCGCCCTAGGCAATGCAGCGGAATAATGCTACGCCTGACTCGTCGAGCACTATTTGCAATGTAGTGGAGGTTTCTACGATGGCGCAAAAGAAGCAATCTACGAAGCAAGAGCGTCTGAAAAAGGCCCTCCCGGTTCTTGGAATCGCCGGGGTGTCCTTTTCGTTGATAGGAGGAGCGACCGCATCAGCGAGCGCGCCAACAGCAGATATACCGTCCCAGAATACCTCTCCGCGTCAGGAAGTCTTCCTCAGTGAGGAAGAGCTCTCCGACGTCAGCCTCGCGACGTTCTACGTCTTCGACAAGGAAAGCACCGCGAAGCCGCAAGCCGGCCAGCAACTGGCCTGGTGGCGGTGCGGCGGCTGCGGCCGCTGCGGCGGCTGCGCTTGGCGTGGCTGCGGCGGCTGTGGCGGTTGCGGCGGTTGCTGCTGGTCAATTGGACGTTGCCGCGCCTGCTAAGGCGGCATCACGTTCCGACTACGTCGAAAGACATAAGTTGTTGTGGCCGGGTCACACTTGACCCGGCCCATTCTGCATTTGTCATGGCGCTGGCCGCAGGGCTAGACCACAGGACCTCCACAATTTGAGAGCATCTGCCTCGCAATGGCGACCCACACTGGCAGCAATAAGCATAGCGGCGTGCACGCCGGCGTGGTGGCAGGCGATCAAGCTCCCAGCGCGACGCGGTTCAACGGTAAGGACGTTCCGCAATTCGCGCCGAATTTCTCCGTCTATGTGCTGCCGCCCGATTCGGTGTGCTTCTATTCCGAAGACCGCAAATTCTTCCTGCATGGCGAGCTGTTTTGCATCGTCGCCGACGCCATCGCGGCGGGAAAAAACTTCGGCCAGATCGTCGGCGCGCTGACGAAAAAATTTCCGGCCGACGTGGTCGACCAAGCCATCAAGCGGCTGATCGACCGCCGCTACATCGTGCCGAAACGGCAGATCGCCGTCGACGCCGCCGCCGGCTATTGGGCGACGCTGGGCATTCCGTTGGAGATGGCGGCGAAAAATCTGCGGACGTGCAAGGTGCGCGTTCAATCGCTCGACGCCAAGGGCGCCAAAGAGCTTGGCGCGGCGTTGCGCAAGCTCGGTGTGCGCGTTGTCGATCGCTCAGCCGACCTCACGGTCGTCCTGGTCGACGATTATCTCGAAGGCCAGCTCGAGCCATTGAACCGGCAGCACCTGTCCGACCGCAAACCCTGGCTGTTGGTTCAGCCGACCGGAGTTTTCCCCCTGGTCGGGCCGGTGTTCAGTCCGGGCAAAGGCCCCTGCTGGACCTGTCTCGCCGAGCGGATGAAACGCAATCGCGAGGTCAAGGCGATGCTCGATCGCCGGCAGGCGCGCCGCGTCGCGGTGTCGCCGCTCGCCAAGGACTCGCTCGGCTCTAGCGGCATCGAACTTGCGGCCGTCGAGATCGCCAAGGCGATCGCCAGCGATTTCCGCACGCCGCTGAACGACCATCTGGTCAGCCTCGATCTGTCGGGCCCGACCATCGTCAAGCATTACGTGCCGCGCCGGCCGCAATGTCCGTCCTGTGGGCCGAAGAAGCTGCGCGATCCGCGCCGCGCGCCGGTGCCGCTGGTGCTCGTGGCCGGGGCCAAGCCGGTCATGACCAGCGGCGGCTATCGCAGCGTGTCGTCGCGAGCGACGGTGGCAAAATATCGCAAGCACGTGAGCCCGCTCACCGGCGTGGTGTCGAAGCTCGAGCGGGTCGAAGTCGATCTGCCGCTCAACACCAACTACTACGCCTCGCATAATTTTTCGGGTCCCGCCAAGTCGATCCACGAGCTGCGCTCGGGACGCAGCGGCGGCAGTTTCGGCAAGGGCAGCACGGCCGAGCAAGGCGAAGCCAGCGCGCTGATGGAAGCGATCGAGCGCTATTCCGGAATTTTTCAGGGCGACGAGATCAGGGTGGCGCGGCGTTTCAGCGAATTCGCGCCCGGTGAGGCCATTTGGCCGAATGACGTCCTGCTGTTCAGCGAAGCGCAGTACCGGCGCCCACCGAGCGAAGAAGACGTGACGCCGACACCGCCGCCGTTCGACCCTGAGGCCAAGATCGAATGGACGCCGGTGTGGTCGCTGCGCGACCAGCGCTTCAAATATCTGCCGACCGGCATGCTGTATTTTTTCCATACCGACGCGTCCGACACCCATATGCACGCGGACTCCAACGGCTGCGCCGCCGGCAATACGCTGGAGGAGGCGATCGTCCAGGGCTTCCTCGAACTGGTCGAGCGGGATTCCTATGCCATCTGGTGGTACAACCGCTCGCAGCGGACCGAACTGGATTTGAGCCAGTTCGACGATTCCTACGTCCGCGATCTGAAAAACCAGCTTGCCGAAACCGGTCGCCGGCTGTGGGTGCTCGACATCACCACCGATCTCGGCATTCCGAGCTATGTGGCGATGTCGTATTCGACAATCACCGGACAAGAGTTCGTCGAATACGGCTCCGGCTCGCATTTCGATCCGCGCATCGCGCTGTTGCGGGCGCTGACCGAGGTCAATCAATTCCTGTCGATCGGGCTGATGGGCGCCCGCGACGCGGGGCAGGCCAGCAATGACAGCGCCGGCCCGTTTCGCCTCAAGGAGCACCCCTATTTGATCCCGGACGGCAAACCGGCGATCCGGCCGCACGTCGATATGAAATTCGGCAGCCTCGATACGCGCGAGCAGGCGCTGACCTGCGTCGACATCGCCAAGCGCGCCGGCCTCGATTTCCTCGTGCTCGATCAGACGCGGCCCGACATCGAGACGCCGGTAGCCCGCGTCATCGTTCCGGGCTTGCGCCATTTCTATCGCCGTTTCGGACCGGGCCGGCTTTACGACGTGCCGGTCAAACTCGGATTGCGCGATACGCCGATCCCGGAAAACGAGCTCAATCCGCTCCATCCGCATACCTGAGGTTATTTTGCCGTGCGCGCTCCCCGAAAAAACAGTGGGCGACGCGCGGCGGCAACGCTTTCCGCTCGCCTCCTGAGCCACATTACGCTGCAAGCGCAGGCAGGCGGCGACATCGTTGCGCGGTTCGACGACGTTGCGCTTGTCTTGGGAAAGTTCGGCCGAGAAACGGCGGAGCGCGCCAAGGAATTGCGCGCGGGTCTGCCATTGAGCACGTTCGCATCCGGCAAGCGGGAAGCCGATAAGGAAATTCAAATCCTGGTCCGGCGATTGGCCGGACGCGGTCTCATCGAGTATCGCCTTGGGCGCCCGCGAAGCGAGGATCTGGTCGTCATCGAGCCGCAGCTGCCGGATTACTGGCCGCGCGTATCAGAGTTGGACAACTCCGACACGCTCGTGTTGTCGCGATTTGCCTACATGCGGCGGCGCGCCAACGAGATGGTTCTGGAATCGCCGCGCGCCGGCGCCTTGTTCAAAATTTGCGATCCCAAGATCGCGTTGGCCCTTGTTGCGCTGGCCACGCCGCAACACATCAAACAACTCCGCCGACAGAAAGATTTCCCGGGGATCGAGCTTCTCGCCCTGCTGATCGATTGCCAAATCCTTTTCAAGGTTGACGCCGGTGACGGCCTGCGGCCGGCCGAAGGCGACGACAACCTCGTGCTGTGGGACTTTCACGATCTGCTGTTTCACGCCCGCAGTACCGAGGGGCGCCACGCCAATCCGTTGGGCGGGGCTTATTCCTACGCGGACACGATCGCTCCGCTGCCGGCTGTGCGGCCGTCCTGGCCTGGCAAAAAGATCGATCTGCGCGAGGCTTCGCCAGCCACCGAAGCTACGTCGCCAGCCGCAAAGGTCCTTCTTGGGCGTCATTCGACACGCGATTTCGACACCCAGCGGCCGATCACGCTCACCGAGCTGGCGCGATTTCTCGACGGCACCGCCCGCGTTCAATCGGAATTCAAAACACCGCTCGACCACGGCGGTGGCGGCGGCGGACCCGAGCTCAGCTACGCGGCGCGGCCCTATCCGTCGGGCGGCGCCAGCTACGAGCTCGAGCTCTATCTGGCCGTCGACACCTGCGCAAAGCTGCCGCGCGGCTTCTATCATTACGACGCCGGCGGCCACGCGCTGGTGCCGATCGAGACCCGCGGCCATCAGCTCGATGCGTTGCTCAAGGGCGCCGAACTTGCCATGGGCGTGGACGCCGCGCCGCAAATCCTGATCACCATTGCGGCGCGCTTCGGCCGGGTGTCGTGGAAATACAGCTCGATCGCCTATGCGCTCATTCTCAAAGACGTCGGCGCCTTACTGCAAACGTTTTACGTCATGGCGACCGATATGGGTCTCGGCGGCTGCGCGATCGGCACCACCAATATCGATCTGTTCGCGAAAATGACGGGACTGGACTTTCACGTCGAGGGTCCGGTCGGTCAATTTGCACTGGGGCGTGGCGCCAAACCGGAAGCGCCCCGCTGACAATCTGATGGACTACCCGTTCGGCCCGGTCTTCTTGGGAACAAACAAACGCGTGGCGGCGGGATCGTCCGCCGCGGCACGCCCGAAATAGCCGACGGCCTCGGGGCGGCCCGCCCGCAGCGCGAACAGGGCGCCCTGAGGGTCGGTGCAGCGGACGATCCGGTTGCCGCCTCGCGCTTCGAGCGGGCCTTCGAGAATTTTGCCGCCGCCGGCTTTGACCCGCTCCGCCGCCGCGTCGAGGTCGCCGACATTGAAGTAATAAAGCCAGAACGGCATCGGTGCGGCCGGCGGCTTGGTGCACATGCCGCCGATGGTATGGCCTCCGGCAGAGAACAGAAGATAAGTGCCGATGCCGCCGAAATCAGCCTCGACTTTCTGCCAGCCGAAAAGTTCGCCGTAAAACGCGAACGCCGTCTCCCAATCGACGGCGGAGAGTTCGTGCCAGCCGACATGGCCCGGCGCGCTCAACGCGGTGGCCTGCTCTTGGCCGGAGTCCAGCCCTTTGACCAAGGCCAGCGTTGCCGATTGCGGATCGGCGACGACGGAAAAGCGGCTGACATCGGGGACGTCCGTCGGCGGGACGTACACGGTTCCGCCCAGACGCCTGAGCCGATCGGTCGCGGCATCCACGTCGTCGACGGCGGCATAGCCCATCCAGCGCGGCTGCGCGCCCATTTTGCGCGCCTCGGCCGGCAGACCCGTCAGTCCGGCGACCGCGACTTCGCCGGCTGTGAACAAAGTGTAAGCCGCGCCGGGCATCGACGCATCGCGCAAGCCCCAGCCGACGACATCGGCATAGAAGGCCTTGGCAGCCTCCGCGTCTGTCGTCGTCAACTCGTACCAGACGAAACAGCCATGCGAGCTGACCATGTCGCTTCCGATCCGGATGCTTTGCGCCTCGTTCCACTCAGCGGAGATAAAGCCGCTTGCGCGTATAACAGCACGGCGCGGGTCTCTGGGGCAGCGGCGAAGCGATCGTCGTCCAGGCATGCGGCGGCGGTTCGGTGATCGTTGCGCGCAAGCGATGGATCTCGGCGCGCGCCGCGGTGATCAGCGGCCCCTTGACGGCGTCGTCGACGTCCGGGTCGGCCTCGAGGCGGGCGATCAGCTTGAATTGCGCGTAAATCGCGTCGCGCGTGCACCAGTAGACGGTATCGCTGCAGCCCCAAAAATCCCCTGCCCGCGCCGGCGCCGGCGCCGCGGCGAACGCGAAACCGAGAACGACGCAGAACGAAACAAGCCGCACCATGGTTATACTCGCGCTCCGACTTCGCTATAATGCGTCGAGGATTTCACCGATTGCACAATAAGACAAGTCAGGGATGAACGCACATGAATGGCGCCGAAGTCATTGCCGATATTCTCAAGCGCGAAGGCACCGAATTTTTCTCCTGCTATCCGCGCAATCAGGTGATCGAGCCGTGCGCGGCGATCGACATCCGCCCGATCCTGTGCCGGCAGGAACGCGTCGGCGTCGGCATCGCCGACGGCTATTCGCGCATCAAGCGCGGCAAGAAGAACGGCGTGTTCGGCGCCCAGGCCGGCCCAGGCATCGAGAACGCGTTTCCGGGCATCGCGCAGGCTTATGCCGAGAACGTGCCGCTGCTGATCATTTCCGGCGGCATGCCGCTCGCCAAGCAATATGTCCGCCCGGCGTTCCGCGCCGCCGCCGTCTATGAGCCGGTGACCAAATGGTCGGCGCTGGCGCACAACGTGCAAGAACTGCCCGACCTGATGCGGCGCGCCTATCAGGCGATGCGCACCGGCAAAGCCGGCCCGGTGCTGATCGAAGTGCCGGACGAAATAGCGGAAGCCGAGTTCAAGGGCGAGCTCACTTACAAGCCGGTGCCGGTGCAGCGCACTGCGCCCGATCCGGAAGCGATCAAGCAAGCCGTCGAGATTCTGCTCGCGGCCAAGAACCCGATCCTGTGGGCCGGCCAGGGCGTGCATTATGCCGAAGCCGGCGACAAGCTCGCCGCGCTCGCCGAATTGCTGCCGGCGCCGGTGGTCGCCACCAATCCGGGCAAGAGCGCGATCCCCGACAGCCATCCGCTGGCGCTCGGTGGCGCCACGCGCTCGCGTTCAAAAGTGTTCGCCGATTTCATGAAGAAATCCGACGTCGTCATGGCGATCGGCTCGAGCCTCACCGTCACCAATTTCGGGCCGGCGGTGCCGGCGGGCAAGACCATCATCCATTCCACCAACGACGCCGGCGACATCAACAAGGAATATCGCGCCGATCTCGCCGTGATCGGCGATGCCGGCCTCGTCATCGACGCGCTGATCGCGGAACTCGCCAAACAAAAAGGCCCCGGCGGCGGCAATGCGCTCAATTCGCTCAAGGAAGAAGTCGCCGCCGGCAAGAAGGCCTGGCTCGACGAATGGGCGAAATTCCTCAACTCCGACGAAATGCCGCTCAACCAATATCGCGTCATCCGCGATATGATGCGCACGCTCGACCGCGACAACGTCATCATGACGCATGATTCCGGCAGCCCGCGCGAGCAGATGATCCCGTTCTGGGAAACCACCACCGCCGGCTCCTATATGGGCTGGGGCAAGTCGACCCAGCTCGGCTATGGGCTCGGCATCACCATGGGCGCAAAGCTCGCCGCGCCGAAGAAGCATTGCATCAACGTGATGGGCGACGCTTCCTTCGGCATGACCGGCATGGACATCGAGACTGCCGCGCGCAACCGCATCGCCATCCTCACCGTGGTGTTCAACAACGGCGTGATGGGCGCCGAGCGCGATGTGCTGAAAATCTCTGATGAGAAATACGGCGCCATGACGGTTGGCGGCAATTACAAGAAAGTCGCCGAAGGGCTCAACGTCGCGGCAACGCGGGTGGAAAAGCCCGGCGACATCGTCGGCGCCATCAAGGACGCGGTCGGCGTCACCGAGACGGGCGCGCCGTTCCTGCTCGAATTCGTGGTCAAGGAAGGCCGCGATTTTTCGCGCTACGCCTGAGCGGCGATCGGACGGAAACCGGGAGAACAGCAGTGGCCGATATAAAAATTTTCAATCCCGACGGCTTGGCGAAACCCGCCGGCACCTACCAGCACATCGCGCAGGCCAAGACCCAGAACGTCGTTTTCATCGCCGGACAGGTGCCGACGAACGCGGCCGGCGCCACGGTCGGCAAAGGCGATTTCGAGGCGCAATGCACGCAGGTCTATGCCAACATCCACACCGCGTTGCGCGCGGTCGGCGCCGACTGGAAGAACGTGGTGCAGTTCACCAGCTACCTGACGCGCGCCGAGGATGCGGCCGCGTTTCGCGCCTATCGCGGCCGGGAATTCCCAAAAATGTTTCCGGGCAACGCCTATCCGCCGAATACGCTGCTGATTATCAGCCGGCTGGCGGACCCGGATTATCTGCTCGAAGTGCAGACGGTCGCGGCGCTGTAAATTCGTTCCAGGGCGACGGGCGAGCGACAAGAACCATAAAGAGAGCGACACCACCATGACAGGCAAGAGCGGCAAGAAGGAACGACAAGGCGGAGGTTCTCCCTCTCGGCTGATCGATGCAAGAATCAAGGAGCTGGGTGATTGGCGCGGCGTGACGCTGGCCACCGTCCGAAGCCTCATCAAAGAGGCCTGCCCCGACGTGGTGGAGGAGTGGAAGTGGCGAGGCGTGCCGGTGTGGGAGCAAGCCGGTATCATCTGCACCGGCGAGACGTACAAGGCCGTCGTGAAACTGACCTTCGCCAATGGCGCCTCGTTGGCGGATCCGTCGGGTCTCTTCAATTCCAGTCTCGAAGGCAACGTAAGGCGTGCAATCGACATTCATGAGGGCGACAAGATCAACGAGCGAGCGCTGAAAAATCTCGTCCGCGCCGCTGTCGAACACAATCAGACGAAAAAGAAGAAGAAAGCGCCCGCGGGAGCTCGATCGCCTCGCGCCTAGGCAACGACCAGTTCGCGCGACGTCACATCCTCCAATAACGTGCGCAGCACCTTGGCGCGTTTTGCGCCGTAGGTGCGCTCAAACTGCGCCTGCGCCTTGGTCCAGCCTTTCTGCGCGGCCGCAAAGCGCTCCTCGCCGGCGCGCGTCAGCCGCAGCTCTTTGCTGCGCCGGTCGGATTGTCCGGGTCCGACCGCGATCAGGCCATCGCGTTGCAGCGGCAAAATATTCCGTCCCAGTGTCGTGCGGTCCATCACCAGCTCGGCGGCCAGCGCATTGATCGTCATCGTGCCTCGGCGCTGCAGCCTTGCAAGAATCGAATACTGGGTGGCGCGCAGCCCCAGCGGGCTGATGAATTGATCATAGAATTGCGTGACATGGCGGGTCGCCTGGCGCAGCGCCAGGCAATTGCAGGCCGCAGGGTTTATCGCAACAGGGTCCATGGCCGTCTTGCTCGCTTGCTTGATATAGGCGTATATACTCCTATATGGTGGAGCGTTCAATACGGCGGATTGCGCAATCGGTTTAGCGGGGGTTCCCGGCATGTCTTCCTTAGGTCTCGCCTCCCCTCAGCCGCCGCTGGCGATGGCGGCGGCCATTCCGGAAAAAGCCAACTACGATCCGCGCACCCGCGCGCTGATCGAAGGGCCGATCGCCGCGACACTCATTCGCCTCGCCGCGCCGAACGTGCTGGTGATGCTGGCGCAAACCTCGGTCGGCCTGGTCGAGACCTATTTCATCGGCAAGCTCGGCACCGATCCGCTGGCCGGCGTGGCGCTGGTGTTTCCGCTGCTCATGCTGATGCAGATGATGTCGGCCGGCGCCATGGGGGGCGGCATTTCGTCGGCGATTGCGCGCGCGCTCGGCGGCGGACGCCGCGCCGATGCCGACGCGCTGGCATTCCATGCGCTGGTCATCGCGCTGCTCTTCGGGCTCACCTTCACCGTTGTGCTGTTGCTCGGCGGCCGATGGCTCTACACCGCGATGGGCGGCAGCGGCGCGTCGCTCGACGCGGCGCTGACCTATTCGGGCGTCGTGTTCGCCGGCGCCATCCTGGTCTGGCTGTTCAACTCGCTCGCCAATGTCATTCGCGGCACTGGCAATATGGCGGTGCCGGCGCTGGTCACGGTCATCGGCGTCGCCGTGCTGATCCCGCTGTCGCCGTGCCTGATCTTCGGCTTCGGCCCGCTGCCGCGGCTCGGCGTCGCCGGCGGCGCGGTTGCGGTGCTGATCTATTACGCGATCGGCAGCGTGGCGCTCGCCGCCTATCTGCGCTCCGGGCGCAGCATCGTGCGGCTCTCCCTGTTCGGCGTCCGCCTGCGTTGGCCGCTGTTCGCCGACATTTTGCGCGTTGGCGCGGTCGCGGCTCTGATCACGGTGCAGACCAACCTCACCATCGTCATTGCCACCGGCCTCGTCGGCGCCTTCGGACCGGCAGCCATCGCCGGCTACGGCACCGGCTCGCGCCTCGAATACCTCTTGGTCCCGCTGGTGTTCGGTCTCGGCGGCCCGCTGGTCGCCATGGTCGGCACCAATATCGGCGCCGGCCGCCGCGACCGCGCCTTGCGCGTGGCTTGGATCGGCGCCGCCATCGCCGCGGCGCTGTGCGAACTGATCGGGCTCAGCGCTGCCGCGTTTCCGGTCGCGTGGCTGTCGCTGTTCGACACCGCGCCGGCGATGCTCGATGCCGGCGCGCGCTATCTGCGCGTGGTCGGCCCGGCCTATGGCCTGTTCGGGCTCGGCATGGCGCTGTACTTCGCTTCGCAAGGCGCCGGGCGCCTGTTGTGGCCGTTCCTCGCCAATATGGCGCGGCTCATTATCGCGGCGCTGGGCGGCTACTTGGCGCTGCGCTGGACTGGCGATCTCACGGCGGTTTTCATTGCGCTGTCGGTTGCGCTTGCTACGTTCGGGCTGATCAACGCCGCGGCGGTGGCCGGCGGCGCGTGGTTTGCACGGGAGCCGGTAAAACGATGAGCGTCCAATATCTGGAAGATTACGCGGTGGGGCAGACTTATCTCTCCGGCCGGCATCGCATCGACAAGGAGCAGATCGTCGCTTTCGCCAAACAGTTCGATCCGCAGTTCTATCATCTCGACGAAGAGGCGGCGAAGCAGTCGCCGTTCCGAGGGCTGGCGGCCAGCGGCTGGCATACCGCCGCGATCACCATGCGGCTTCTGGTTGAAGGCGAATTCAGGCCGGCCGGCGGCATTCTCGGCGTCGGCGTCGACCAAATGAGCTGGCTGCGTCCGGTGCGGCCCGGCGACGAGCTTCACGCCACCAGCGAAGTGCTTGAAGTGCGGCCGTCGAAATCAAAACCCGATCGCGGCACGATCAGGGTGAAGAACACGACGTTCAATCAGAACGACGAAGTGGTGCAAATGTTCCTCGCTAACCTTTTGGTGCCGCGCCGTTCGCCGGCTGCGTGAATGGTTTGGCAGCGCCGCATTGTCGTAGGCTAGAGGAAACCGGCAAGGTTAAAGGCGCACATCGCGACACCAAAAGCGCGGACAAAAGTTCGGAAGGAACGGCCATGGCCTCGTCGCGACTGCCGCAAATTTTCGGCGCGTTCTGTTGCGCGCTGGCTTTGTTTGCGGCGGCGCCCGTCAAGGCGGCCGAGACCATCTCCACCGGCATGATCGGCGCCGCCAATGCGGTCGGCTGGCCCTGGTATATCGGCATTGCGAAAGGTTTTTTTGCCGACGCCGGAATTGTGCTCGATATCATCTATGTGCCGACCGCGTCCGGCCTGGTGCAGCAATTGTCCGCGGGCTCGCTCGACATCGTCGCCGACGTCGGCGTGGTCGAGCCGATCCACGCCGTGGAAAAAGGCGCGCCAGTTGGTCTCTTGCGCATCGTCGGCCAGGTGTCGGCCTACGAGATGTTGGCCAAGCCGGCCATCGCCACGGTGAAGGATCTCAAAGGCAAGACCGTCTGCATCGGCGGCCTGGCCGACATCAACCGCGTCTATCTCGAGCGCATCATGCAGGCCAACGGCCTGAAAGACGGCGACTACGACATCACCGTGGTCGGCAATACCGCCGGCCGCTTCGCGGCGCTGAAATCAGGCGCCGCCGACGCCACCATGCTGGCGCCGCCGGTCTCCTTCTTCGCCGAAGATGCCGGCTTCCACAGCGTCGGTCTGATCATGGATTATGCGCCCGACCTGCCGTTTTCCGGCACCGTCGCCTCGCTCACCTTTGCGGCGGCGCACCGCGATACGCTGGTCAAATTGCTCGTGGTCATCGACAAGAGCGTCGCCTGGTTCGACGACCCGGCCAATCGCACCGAAGCGGTCGATATCATGGTCAAAGAGATGAAATCGGCACGCGCGCCGGTCGAGCGCAGCTACGACTTCCTGCGCAAGATCGACTATTTCGCGCCGACCAACGCAATCTCGCGCGCGCGCATGCAGAACCTGATCAATGCCATGAAAGGACTCGGCGACATCAAGACCGCCATCACGCCCGACAAGATCGTGGTGCCCGGCCTCACGCGCCTGATCGAGTAGGACGGAATCCTCATGCGTATCCTCGTAGTCGGCGCCGGCGCGATCGGCGGTTATTTCGGCGGCAGGCTGTTGGAAGCCGGCCGCGACGTGACGTTCCTGGTGCGGCCGCGGCGCCAAGCGCAGCTTGCCAAGACCGGCCTCGTCATCCGCAGCCCGTTGGGCGACGTGAGCTTGCCATCGCCGCCGACCGTCACCGCCGACGCGCTGCACGCGCCGTTCGATCTGATCCTGCTGAGCTGCAAGTCCTACGACCTGCAATCGGCGGCGGACTCGTTCGCGCCCGCCGTCGGGCCAAACACCGCGATCCTGCCGTTGCTCAACGGCATGGGCCATATGGATTATCTCGGCGAACGTTTCGGCGCCGGCGCCGTACTCGGCGGTCAATGCGTGATTTCCGTCACCCTCGACGGCGACGGCCACGTCCTGCATCTCAACGACACTCACGGCCTGTCATTCGGTGAACAGAACGGCGAAATCTCGCCGCGCACCGAAGCGGTCGCATCGACCTTCTCGGGCGCCAAGTTCGAGTCACGCCTGAGCAAAACCATCCTGCACGAGATGTGGGAGAAATGGGTTCTCATCGCCACCATGGCCGGCAGCAATTGCCTGATGCGCGCCGCCGTCGGCGATATCGTCGCCGCCGGTGCGGAAAATTTGTCGCTGGCGCTGCTCGATGAATGCGCCGGCATCGCCACGGCGCAAAATTTCGCGCCGAGCGCAGCGGCGATGACGCGAAACCGCGGCATGTTGACCATGCCGGGCTCGACGTTCACCGCCTCGATGCTGCGCGACATCGAGCGCGGCGCGCCGACCGAGGCCGACCATATCCTCGGCGATCTGATCCGGCGCGGCGACGCCGGCGCTGGTGGCGGCCACGGCGGCCCGAACGACTTGCCGTTGCTGCGCATCGCCTATGCGCATTTGCGGGCTTACGATGCGCGGCGTAAGCGCGAGAATGCCAGTTCGAAGACCTAAAGAACCCCATGAAACCGACATGGAGGGCTGCTAAGCTCAACCCGGTGACGCTATAATCGCAGTGCGGCCTATTTCCATTTGAAGGGGCGTATCATGATCCTAGGTCTGTCAGTCCACACATTCACGATTATCCATGTCCTGATCAGCCTGGTCGGGATCGTTGCCGGTGTTATCGTCGCCTTTGCCATGGTGCAGGGCAAGAGCGTGCCCGGCTGGACCGCGCTCGCACTGTTGGCCTTGGTTCTCACCAGCGTCACCGGATTTTTCTTTCACAACACGACGTTCACGCCGGCGCAGGGTGTCGGCATCATATCGCTGGTGGTGCTGGCGGTCGCGGTCATCGCCCTCTATTTCCTGCACCTGACCGGTATCTGGCGGTGGCTCTACGTCATCGCCGCCATGATAGCCATCTACCTCAACTGTTTTGTCGGCGTCATCCAGTCGTTCCAGAAAATCGGCTTTCTGCACGCGCTGGCGCCGACGCAAAGCACCGAGCCGGCCTTCGTCGTGTCGCAGCTCGTGCTGCTGGCGATCTTCGTCGTGCTCGGTTTCCTGGCGTTGAAAAAGTTCCATCCGCACGCCGCATAAGCGAGCGGCGTCGCGACAAGCTTGCCGGCCGCGCCATCCGGCGCGATGATCAAAACGAAACCAGCATCCGTGAGGCGTGAACCATGACCAAGATCACCTACCATATCGTCGAGCACGACGGCGGCTGGGCCTACAAGGTCGACGGCGTCTTCTCCGAGCCCTTCCCATCCCACGACCTCGCCCGCAAGGCGGCGGAGCGCGCCGCCCGCGAGCAGCACGTACCGGGCGAAACCCGGGCCATCTCGTGGGAAGACGCCAACGGGCGGTGGCACGAGGAGCTGGCCGCCGGCACCGACCGGCCGGAGACCGACGTCGAGGGCTGACGCAGAAAGCAGCCGCTCCGCAACGCGCGGACACAGCGGAAAGAGGAGGCACCGATGTCGCAAACGGTTGCGGACATTCTCGTCGGCACGCTGCAAGAGCTCGGGGTCAAGCATATCTTCGGATTGATCGGCGACTCGCTCAACCCGCTCGCCGACGCGGTCCGCCGCAGCGAGATAGAATGGGTCGGCGTCCGCCACGAGGAAGGCGCCGCCCTTGCCGCCTCCGGGCAAGCCAAGCTTACCGGCCGGCTCGCGGTCTGCGCCGGCACCACAGGACCCGGCAGCACGCATCTTGTCGCCGGTCTCTATGAAGCGAGCCGCGACCACGCTCCGGTTCTCGCGCTCTCAGGCGACATGGCGCGCAAGGTGCACGGCACCGACTTCATCCAGACGACCGAGCCGGATCTGCTGTTTCGCGACGTCTCGCTTTACACCGAAACCGTGTCCTCGCCGGCCCAGGCTCCGGCCGTCATTCACCAGGCCATCGCCGCCGCCTATGCGGGGCGCGGCGTCGCCCACCTGACGCTGCCGCAGGATGTCATCGGCGCAAAGGCCGGCGGCGCGGTCTCCAGCGTCGCGACGTTGAAGCCGAGGTCCGCGTTCGCGGCGAACGAAGCGGACATTGCCGACATCGCCCACCGGCTGGACTCTGCCGAAAGCGTCGTCATCATGTGCGGCGCCGGATGCCACGGCGCCGCGGACGAGCTGCGCGCACTTTCGGATCGCCTCAAGGCGCCGCTGATCCATTCGGTCAAGGGCAAGGACATCATGCCCTACGATGACCCGCATTGGATGGGCGGCATCGGCATGATCGGCACCAAGCCCGTCTATCATGCCATCATGCACTGCGAGCTGCTGCTGATGCTCGGCACCGACTATCCATATGCGGAATTCCTGCCGCACAAGAGCTCCGTCATCCAGCTCGACGAAAGGGCGGAAGTGCTCGGACGGCGGACGCCGACCGCGCTCGGCGTGCTGGGCTCGGTGCAGCCGACGCTCAAGCTGCTGCTCGGCCGGGTCGCGGCCAAAAGCGATACAAAATTCCTGGACCGCGTGACCAACGAGCGCCGCAAGTGGGACGAGATGCTGGACAAGCAGGCCGATCCGGCACGCAGCAAGGACGTCATCCATCCGCAAGCCGTCGCGCGCGCAGTCAGCGACCTCGCCAAACGCGACGCGGTCTTTGTTTTCGATACCGGGCTCAACACGCTGTGGTCGGCCAACTGGATACGCCAGAGCGGATCGCAGCGGATCATCGGCTCTTTCAACAACGCCGCGGTCGGAACGGCGCTCGGTCAGGCCAACGGCATCCAGGCGCTGGATCGGTCGCGACAGGTCGTTGCCCTTTGCGGCGACGGCGGCTTCAACATGCTGATGTGCGAATTCCTCACCGCCGTGCATCACAAGCTGCCGGTGAAGGTGATCGTGTACAACAATTCGGGATTCGGGCTGATCACGTTGGAGGCGGAGTCCATAGGCCTGGCTCCGTTCAAGCAAGGCATCGCCTTCCCCAATCCGGACCTTGCAGCGCTGGCCCGCGCTTGCGGCGGCCACGGCTTCAAGGCCAGCAGGCCCGGCGAGCTGAAAGGCGCCATCAGCGAAGCGTTCGCGGTCGACGGCCCGGCGATCGTCGACGCGGTTGTGGCGGCAAACGAAGTGCCTAATCTTCCGCACATCGAATTGGAAACCGCAGGAAACTACGCCTTGGCAAAGATCAAGGAAGCCCTGCTCGCAGTCACCGGACGGTGACGGCGCAGCCGCAACCACGCCATAAAATTTTCGCCGTTCGAGACTATCGTCTCTGTCGGCTGGGGGACCGGGGCCGATGAACGATCAATCCTTGCAGACGGTCCGCACTGCGCTCAGCGGCTATGAGCTCCTCAACGACCCGCTGCTCAACAAGGGCACGGCCTTCATCGAGGCCGAGCGCGATGTCTTCGAGTTGCACGGCCTGTTGCCGCCCCATGTCGCCACGCTCGACTACCAGGTCCAGCGCCGGCTCGACGCCTTTCGCAAGCTCGGCAGCGATATCCAGAAATACGTCTTCCTGCGCGGCCTGCAGGACACCAACGAGACATTGTTCTACGCGCTGTTGACCCGCAACATCGAGGAGATGATGCCGATCGTCTATACGCCGACGGTCGGGCTGGGCTGCCAGCAATTCTCCAGCATTTTCCGCAAGCCCCGCGGCCTGTTTCTCAGCTATCCGCACCAGGACGACATCCGCCGCATCCTCGGCAATCCGCGCTTCGACGGCGTCGAAGCCATCGTCGTCAGCGACGGCGAGCGCATCCTCGGCCTCGGCGACCAGGGCGCCGGCGGCATGGGCATTCCGATCGGCAAGCTTGCGCTCTACACCGCCTGCGCCGGGCTGCATCCGGCGACCACGCTGCCGATCATCCTCGACGTCGGCACCGACAGCCGCGAGCACCTCGACGATCCGCAATATATCGGCTGGCAGCACGAGCGGATGCGCGGCGAAGCCTATGACGCGTTCATCGCCACCTTCGTCGCTGCCGTGCGCGAGCGTTGGCCGCACGTGCTGCTGCACTGGGAGGATTTTGCCATCGGCAACGCCAACCGGCTCTTGGCGCGCTATCGCGACAGTCTTTGCACCTTCAACGACGACATCCAGGGCACCGCCGCGATCGCCGTCGGCACGCTGCTCAGCGCCATCAATGTCACCGGCACGCCGCTCACCGACCAGCGTATCGCGGTGTTCGGCGCCGGCTCCGCCGGCACCGGCATTTGCGCGCTGCTGTTGCGGGCGATGGTCGATGCCGGCCTTCCCGAAGCCGAAGCGCGCGGCCGTTTCTATCTGGTTGACCGCGACGGCTTATTGGTCGACACCATGACGGGCCTGCAGCCGTTTCAAACACCTTTCGCGCAAAAGCGCGCGGCGCTGTCGACGTGGATTTTGGCCTCGCCCGACCGGATTGGCCTCGGCGACGTGGTCGCCAATGCGCGCCCGACCGTGCTCATCGGCACCTCGGGCCAGCCGCACGCGTTCCACGAGGCGGTGGTGCGCGCCATGGCCGACAGGGTGCGCCGGCCGGTGATCTTTCCACTGTCGAATCCGACCGAACGGGCCGAAGCGACCCCGCAAGACCTCATGGAATGGACCGAAGGCCGCGCCGTAATCGGCACCGGCAGTCCGTTCCCGCCGGTCGAGCGCGACGGTCACACCTTCCGCATCGACCAGACCAACAACGCTTACGTCTATCCGGGCATCGGGCTAGGCGCCATCGCCGCCAAGGCAAGCCGCATTTCCGACGCCATGTTCCTCGCCGCGGCGCGCACCATTGCCGCAATGTCTCCGGCCAAGCACGACCCGCAGGCGAACCTTTTGCCGCCGCTGGTTCGCTCGCGCGAGCTCTCGTTCCACGTGGCGATGGCGGTTGCCAAACAGGCGCAGGCCGACGGGCTTGCGGATATCACGTCGGACGAAGCGCTCACCGCCGCGGTCAAGGCCAAGATGTGGGAGCCGGTCTACGCCGACTACGTGCGGCTAAGGGCCTGACCGGAACGACCACGCCGACCGTTACGATTAAAACGCCGACGCGTGTCTTGCGGGACACACATTGAGCCCACACGCGTCGCCTGCATCGCTCTCGCTTTAGCGCCACGGATAGGACTGGCGACAAAGAAGAATTTCTCGCGCACCATTCCCGTTTAGAACAAATACAAATCAGAATTCAGCATCAGTTTTGAATCGTTGTAATTTTGGTCGCCTTGTCAGGCCATACCCCGCTCGCTACAACTAATTGAAATATAAGTACTTTTTCATCGTTCTAAACTGGCTGTGGGGCAGTTCGTGTCGGCGGCAAACAATCATAAATTTCGGCTGCATATTCTTCGCAATGGCGTTGCCACCTTGACGCTGGCAGTTGCGCTCGGCCTCGGCGCGATCTCCAACGCTTCAGCGCAAACCAACAACACTCAGGCGCCTGCACCGTCCGCGGCCTCCACCAAAATTCCCGAGATCGTCGTCAACGCTCCGAAAACCAAACCGAAGCCGAAGGTGGCACGACAGCCTCCCCCGCAAGGCACTGCCTCCGCCGCACCCGCCGCAGATGCCGCGACACCGGCGCAGGCCGCCTTGGACGCCAAGATGACCGGGTTCAACCAGGCGCGCGACAACCTGCTGCCGAGTATCGGCGCCACGACCTACACCGTCAGCCGTCAGGCGATCATGGATATGCCGCAGGCCGACAACACGCCGATCGACAAGGTCATCCTGCAATTTCCCGGCGTGTCATACAATTCGGCCGCCTCCAATCCGAACTTCCATGTCCGCAGCGAATACGCCAACGTTCAAATCAGGATCGACGGCGTCATAGTTCCCGAGGGCGTTTCCGGCCTCGGCATGTATCTCGACACCAATTTCATCGCCCGCATGTCGCTACTGACCGGCGCGCTGCCGGCTCAATACGGGCTGCGCACCGCGGGGGTCCTCGACATCACCAGCAGAAGCTTTGCCACGCCGGGCGGCGAAGTCAGTCTCTACGGCGGCAGCCGGCAGACCTTCACGCCAAGCTTCGATTACGGCGGCAGCGTCGGCAATACGGAATATTTCGTCACCGGACGCGGCATGTGGAACGATCTCGGCATCGAGAATGCGACGCCGGGCCTCAACGCCATCCACGATCAAACGCAACAGGGCAAGTTCTTCGGCTCGGTGTCAACCCTGATTGACGAGTTGACGCGATTCAGTTTCCTCTCCGGCGCGTCCCACAGCGCATTTCAGATCCCCAACAATCCCAATCAGATGCCGCTCGGCGATTTCGGTCCCGCGACTTTTGATTCCACGACGCTGAACGAAAATGAATACGACACCTACGCCTTCAATATCGCATCGCTGCAAAAGAAAGGCACTGACGGCGACGCGCAACTCGCCTTCTTCTCGCGCTACGCCAAAGTCCATTTCGTCCCCGATACATTCGGCGACCTGGTCTTCAACGACGTGGCGTCCGACGTGACCCGCGAAAGCACGCTTGCCGGCACCCAATTCGACACGTCCTACATCGTCAACAAGCAGCACACGGTGCGGGCGGGTTTCGCGGTGACCGGCGAGCTGACCAATGTCACCAACGCGTCGACGGTTCTGCCCGTTGACGACATGGGCAACATTTCGCCGGATCCGTTCAACGTCACTGATAAAAACACCCAACTCGGCTGGAATATCGGGACCTACGTTCAGGACGAATGGCGAATCACGGACCAGGTCACCATGAATGCCGGCTTGAGGTTCGACCAACTGTACCAGTTCGTCGATGCCAATCAGCTCAGCCCGCGCCTGGCTTTCATCTACAAACCCCTCAGCGGCACCACCATTCATGCCGGTTACGCCCGCTACTTCACGCCGCCTTATCAGGCGCAGGCGACCCAATCCAATCTCGCTCTGTTCAACGGCACGACCAACCAGCCCGAAGTGCCCCTCGAAGACCCGGTGAAGCCCGAGCGCTCGCACTATTTCGATGCCGGCGTCGACCAGACGGTGCTGCCCGGCCTCGATATCGGGCTCGATGCCTATTACAAGGAAGCCCGCGACATGATCGACGACGGCCAGTTCGGCCAGGCCGTGGTGCTCACGCAGTTCAATTGGGCGCGCGGATACAGCGAAGGCGGCGAGTTCAAGCTGAAATATCACAACGGCAATTTCAACGCCTATGCGAATTTCGCCTATAACATCACCCGCGCGATCGGTCCGGAGTCGAACCAGTATCTGCTCGATGCCGACGAATACGCTTTTCTGCTCACCCACTATCACTACACCGACGACATGCAGCGCATGACCGGCTCGGCCGGGGTATCGTATCGCTGGTACGACACGCTGTTCTCCGCAAACATGACCTACGGCAGCGGCCTTCGCGCCGGCGATCTGGATGACGGCGTCGTGCCCAATTCCCTGCACACCACGCCGTATGCGGTGGTGAATACCGGTATAGCGCACGACTTCAAATGGTCGCCGGACTTCAAGCCCCTGACCGTACGCTTCGACATCGTCAACCTGTTCGACCAGGTCTACGCGCTTCGCGACGGCAGTGGCATCGGCGTGTTCGCCCCGCAATACGGCGCGCGCCGCGCCTACTACGCCGGCATTTCGCAGAAGCTGTAAGGATTGTCCGCAACCCAAGCGGCACTGTCTGCTGGCCGCAAATGTCACGCCCGCCCACGGGCCGACGTCTGCGCTCTTGATCGTGGGCTCGCCGCCGTTGTTTTGCACGAAGCACTCGCCGCCGCGGTCGAGGCCAAGACATGCGAACCGGCCGACGCCGACCAAGTGCGGATAATGAATTAGCCTGTGCAACCGGCTGCAATTTCGTCGCCGCATTTGGCCGCTGCAAATAAAACTCGAATGCGTGTCTTATGGGTCACATGTCGGATGCCGACATGTTGCGCGCGCCAATTCAATTTTTGCGATATCGATCCGGTTGGCAAACAAGAAGAATTTTTCGCGCACTCTTTCTGTTTGGAAGACATACAAACAAGAATTCGGCGGCAGTTTTGAATTGTTATAATTATCTTCGACTCCCGCGAATACGTTTTCGTCTTGTCAGGCTGTTCTTCCGCCCCGTACAACTAATTGAAATACATGAAGTTTTTTATGATTCTAAACTGGGAATGGGAATGGGGGCGTCGATGTGTGTGATCAATAAGTCTGCCAACTCGATGTGTGTTTCGCGCCTGCGTGCATACCGCCGTGAAGCGACAGTATCGGCGTTGGCGATTGCGCTCGGTCTCGGCGCCGCCTGGCAAAGCTACGCGCAAGAAGCCAAGCGGGAAACCAAACTCGCTGCTGCGACTTCATCTGCCACGGTCCCCGAGATCGTCGTCACCGCCCCGAAGCAGAAGCCGAAAGTCACCCGAACGCGACGCCCCGCCGGCGCAAGCGCGGTCGCGGCCAATACGGAACCGGCGCAAGCCGCTTCCGGCACGGGGACCGGCCCCAACGGCACGATGGTGCCGCTGCAGGCAGCGCCGGGGCTCGACAAGACCGGCACGCCGCTTGGCGATCTGCCGCAAAGCGTCACCATCGTGCCGCGCGCGCTCGTCACCGAGCAAGGCATCAACGGCGTGGCCGACGCAGTGGCCCGCAATGTCTCCGGCGTCAATATCGGCGGCTCGTCGAGCTACGGCTTCTTCGACCGCTTCACCATCCGCGGCATGGACGCCCGCATCTACAGCGACGGCTTTCCCGACGGCGACCAGTCCAACGGTTTGCCGCACTCGATGAACGGCGTCGAGCGTATCGAAGTACTGAAAGGTCCGGGGTCGGCGCTGTTCGGCACCACCGCGCCGGGCGGCGTCGTCAACATCGTGCACTTTACGCCGTCTGCGACTCCCGGATATGGGCTGAGCACCCAATTCGGCAGCTTCGGCGGCTGGCTGACCAGTGTCTATGCCACCGGCCCAACCACTGTGCCCGGTCTCACCTATTGGGTCGACGGCCTCTTGACCCATACGGACGGCTTCCGCGATCTGCACAGCGCCAACTATGAAGTCCGCCCGGTGTTTCAATGGACCAAGGACAATCACGTCACGACCTTCGCGCTCGATTACCGGAATATCGAACGCGTGCCCGACCCCTATGGCATTCTCTATTTCAACGGTAAGGCCGAGGCCGGCCCGCCATTGAGCGTACCGAATACATTCAAATATTCGACGCCGTTCAGCTACGGCAATCAAAACTTCGCCCGCGCAACCCTCACCGATACGTGGTGGTTCGCCGATTATCTGACAATAAACAACCGCCTTGCCTTCACCTATCGCGATGTCTCGATCCTGCGCAATTCCGGCGGCGGCAACATTTTCTTCAATCCCGCAACGAATACGTGGGAGCAAGGGGCAGCCACTTGCCCGGCCTCAGGTTCATGCCGACAGCTGCGCGAACAGACCGACCTCGACCACGACTTCGTCTATCAGTTCGAACCGGTATGGAAATTCCACACCGGGACCGTGTTTCACACGCTGCTGACCGGTGCGCAGGTCGAATGGCAGAGCATCGACGACCAGCGCGCCACCGCCAATCTGCCCAACATCACCAACATCTTCGCTCCGGTTATCCCGGAGACCTTGATCGCCGGATTGACGTTTCTTCGTGACGCCACGCACAGCGGCATGGTCGACCAGTTGCGCGCGCTCTATCTCAGCGCCTACACCGTCGACCAGATCGACGTTACCGACCAGTGGAAGGTGCGGCTGAGCGCGCGCCAGGATCACTGGTATGAACAGTTGACGCCCCTGGCCTTTGTTCCCGGTCGCGTCGAAGACAACGGTGTCACGCCGCTCGAGCCCGGCACCGTACAAACGCGCATCGACCAGCCCACAAGTTGGAGCGTCGGCACCCTGTATAAGATCCTGCCGAACGTCGCCCCGTTCGCCGGCGTATCGAAAAGTTATCTGACCAACTTCAACTCCGAGGCGACGTCGCAAGGACTGGTCGCCCCCGAATCCGGGCTCGAATACGAGGCCGGCATCAAGTTCTCCACACCCGGCAACAGGATCATCCTGACCGTGGCGGCGTTCGATATCCAGCGCACCAACGTTTTCACCGAGAACACCACGACGAGCCAAGTCGCGTTCAACGCGCAGCGGAGCTATGGCTTCGACGCCGACCTGCAAATGCTGATCACGCCGGAATGGACTGTGCTTGCCAACATGATCTCGCAAGACGCGAGGCTGACGGCGGTGCCGCTGACGCCGTCGCAAGTCGGCAATTGGCCGGTCGGCGTGCCGGCGCACGTCTACAATATCTGGTCGACCTACGATTTCGCCATTGCCGGGATCAAAGGCTTCCGGGTCGGCGCCGGCGTGTCTTACAACAGCTTCACCTATGGCAGCACGGCGGACACCGTTTGGATACCGAGCTCGACCGTCGCCGACGCGATGTTCGGCTACTATGCCAAGAACTGGGAGGCACAGATCGGCGTGAAGAACATCACCAACGTGACCTATTTCACCACCGCGCAAAGCGCCGGCGGTTTCGTCGGTCAGCCGCGGACCTTCTACGCCAAGGCCGCGTGGCATTACTGAGAATGGTCTAAGCGACGCGCACCTGCGCCAAAAAGCGCTCGACTTCGGCACGCAGCTTGCCGGAGCGCGCCGCGAGCTCGCCGCCGGCATTGAGCACGGCGCTCGCCACCTGGTCGGTCTTGGCCGCGGCGTCGGAGACCTGGAGGACGCTCATCGACACGTCGCGGGTGCGCTCGGCGGCGGCATTGGCGCTGCGGGCGATTTCCTTGCTGACGGCGTCTTGCTGCTGCACCGCGACCGAAATGTCGCTGGCGTTCTCGTCGAGCTGCGCGATGGTGGCGGCGATCGCCTTCATGGCTTGAACCACCTGCGACGTCGTCACTTCTATGGACGAGATCTGCCGGGTGATGTCGCCGGTGGCCTTCTCGGTCTGCCCGGCGAGGCTCTTGACCTCTTGCGCGACGACGGCAAAACCGCGGCCGGCATCGCCGGCGCGCGCCGCTTCGATGGTGGCGTTGAGCGCCAACAGGTTGGTCTGCGCGGCGACGTCGCGGATCAGATTGCTGACATTGTTGATCAGGCCCACCGAGGCAACCAGCTGTTCCACCGTGGCGATGATCGCCTTGGTCTCATCGGAAGCCTGGCGGGCGATGTGCGCCGAGCGCGCGGCCTGGGTCGAGATCTCCTCGACCGACTGGGCGATTTCCTCGGCCGCCATGGCGACACTGCTGACGTTCGTGGTCGCTTCCTCGGACGCGGTCGCCGCCGCCGCGGCGCGGGTCTTATTGTGATCGGCGGCGTCGGCCATGATATGGGCGCAGCCGTCCATGGATTTCGAGGCGCCATCGAGCGCCTGGATGACGTCGTTGACCGCGCGCTCGAAATTTTGCGTCGCCGCTTCGACGCGCTGCCGGCGCAGTTCGGAATCCTCGGCGCGGTCGGCCTCGCGTTGGCGCGCGACACTGACTTCGGCGATGGCCTGGCGGAACACCAGGAGCGCTTTGGCCATGCCGGCGATCTCGTCGCGGCCGCCGACCGGCACCGGAACATCGGACTCGCCGTCGGCGATGCGGCGCATGGCGCCGCTCAACAGCGTCAGCCGGCCGACGATGCTGCGGCCGACATAGAGCCAGGCGACCAGGCCCGCCGCCGCCAGCGCCGCAATGCTCAAGACGATGAGAAGGATGCGGCCGACGCGGATTTGCGAAATGGCGCGGCCCGACAGCCTTTGCGCGAATGCGCCCTGCCGCTCGATCGAGCCTTCGACGGCCTGGCGCAAGCGCGCTGCCTCGGCCGTGGCCGCTGCGTAGACCTGCCTGGCATCCTGCTCGCGGTTGAGCTCGTTGGTGCGCTGGGTGACGATGCCATTATTGCCGGCGACCGCCGCGAGCTTTTGATAAAGCGCGGCGATCTTTTCGGTCTGCTCGGTCTGCGGCAGCGCTTTCAAATTGCCTTCGATACTGCGCTGCGCCGACGTTATGGGGTCGCGCATCGGCGCCAGGTTGGCGACGTCGGTCATCAACGAGGATTCGATCAACAGCCCGGACAAAAGGTTGATGCCCGACTGCACTTCCAGGAGCCGGCGCAGCGCCTCGATCGACTGATTCAAGGTGGCGTTGCCGTCCGCCTGCTTGCGCGTCATCAGGTCGAAATTGGCGTCGTCGATCGCCGGCGTGATCGCTTCGAGAATATCCTCGTGGACTTTGCGGACCGAGAGCGCCAGCGCGCGGCGTTGCGCGGTAATCTTGATGCGCTCGGTGACCGCCTGGTTGAGCGCGTCGAGCCGCTCGACCATGGCGGCGCGCGCCACTTCGATCGCGTCGGTCTGGCCGGCATCGAGCTGGCGCAGCCGGGCGATCCGGTCGCTGAGCATCTGCGATTGCGCGGCGATATCGCGGGCGATCTCGTCGCGGCGGCTGTCGTCCGACGCCGTCATCAGGCGCGGCGCAGAGGCGACCAGCGTGCTCGCTTCCTCGGCGAGGCGAAGCGATTCCACGGTCGCCGGCATGCTGCGCGAGACGATTTCGGTCATCGTCGCGCTGATATTGGCCGAGGCGTAGAGCGCAAACAGCGAGCCGACCACGGTCATGCCGGCGGCGAGGCCGAATGCCAGATAAAGCCGCGAGCGGATCGTATTGAACCGGGACAACACGTTGAGCCGGCCGCGAACGCCGTCGACGTCCGGATTGAGCAAGCGTTCAGCCACCAAAAACCTCACAAGCGGGATGCAAGACGCGCGTCTCAGTCACGTCACTGCCCGGCCATCTTGGCGAGCCGCGTCACCGGCTTGAACGTGCCGTCCGCCTGCAGGATGGTGAAGAACACCTGATCCGAGCCCTGGTTCTTGGCCGGCCCGTAAGTCAGCGTGACGCCGCCCATGTTGAACGGCGCGGCTCCGATGGCATCGAGCAGCGCCTCGCGCGTCGGCTCGCCCTTGATGCGCTTGAGCGCATCGACCACGAGGCGGCCGACCACATAGCCTTCGAGCGAGACGAAGCCGGGTTTTGCGGTCGCGTCGGCGGCGCTGAGCGCATGTTGGTAGGACGCCACCACCGGCAGCGAGTCATCCCACGGCGACGGCACCACCTGGCTGACGATGACGCCGGCGCCTTCCTTGCCGAGCTCTTTGGCCAGCGAATCCGACCCGACGAAGGAGATGGCGACGAACACCGCGTTGAGCTGCACCTGGTGCGCAAGCTTGATGAATTCCGCGACCGGCTTGTACGGCGCCACCGTCACCACCGCTTCCGGCTCCGCTTTCATGATATCGAGCAGCGCCGACTTCACCGCGACGGTATTGCGCTTGAACGAGCCGGAGGCGACGAGCGTCATGTTGCGCTTCGCCATGGCCCGTTGCACGCCTTCGAGGCCGGCGAGACCGAAGGCGTCGTCCTGGTAGAGGATGGCGATCTTCGAGATGCCCAGATCCTTGGTCAGGTGCTCGATCCAGGCTTCGGTCTCCTCGAAATAGGAGCTGCGCACGTTGACGACGTAGCGGTTATACGGATTGCGCAAGAATTCGGCGCCGGTGAACGGGCCGATGAACGGCACGCCCAGGTCGGTGGCGATGGGCTGGCTGGCCTTCGACGTCGGCGTACCAACCGCACCGACCAGCGCAAAAATTTTGTCCTCGTCGAGAATAGCCTTAGTCGCTGCGACGGTCTTTTCCGGCTCGTAGCCGTCGTCGCGGGATTTCAGCGCCAGCGTGCGGCCCAAAACTCCGCCGCCGCGATTGGCGTCCTCGAAAGCCGCCAAAATCCCCTGGCGCATGCCCTGGCCCAGATCCTGGGCCGGCCCGGTGAGAGCCGCGACCTGGCCGAACACGATTGTCTTGTCGGTAACGCCGTCCTCGGCAAGCGCAACACCGCCGGCCATGCTGGCAAGAACAACGCATGCAATGCGCAGGTGATTGCTGTTCATCGGCTTTCCCTCAAAGCGCGCGTGGCCGCGTCGCCGTCTCGGCATTGCTATTTGTTTGGACAGAATATTGCCGCTCATATTTTGGGCGCGTCGTGGTTAACGAAGCATTAAGGACTGCGAGAGCACAGCAACAAATCGTACGTCTCGAATACCGAATCACTCATTGGGGGCAACCATGAGAATGCAGCTATCAGGTGCCGTCGCGTCTGTTGCTTTGCTTGCTGGACCTGCGATTGCCGCTGACCTTCCCGTGAAGGCGCCGCCTATTGCGCACGTCGCGCCGTCGTGGACCGGCTTCTATGTCGGCGTGAATGCCGGCGGCAGCTTCGGTTCGGATACGGCGACGCAGAATGCGACTTTCACCTCGACGGCTCTTGGTGCGAACGAACTCCTGAGCAACACCACGCAGCACGCCCCGAAGGGCTGGCTCGCGGGCGGACAACTTGGCTACAATTGGCAAGTGTCGTCGTCCTACGTCCTCGGCCTCGAGGCCGATTGGCAATGGACTTCGCAGAAGGCCACCTCAACCGCTTGCACGCCACCTGCCAACGTTGCCTTCTTCGGCGCCGGCGCGAATGGCTTCGGCTGGTGTTCGACATCCCAGGAAAAGCTGACGAGCCTCGGTACCGCGCGCGCGCGTGCGGGCACGCTCGTCAGTGATTCATTGTTGTACGTGACCGGTGGCTTTGCCTGGGCAACCGTCAAGGATAACTACGCATTCAATGGCTTCGCCAATCCGACGATTTTTCCCGGCGCGCTGCAACCCGGACCGTTTCTGCCGAGCGGCGCGAGCTTTTCCGCCACCCGCACGGGCTGGACCGTAGGCGCCGGTGTAGAGACCAGGCTTGGCGGCGGCTGGTCGGCGAAGCTTGAATACCTCTACGCCGACCTGGGAACGCTGACGCAAACATACGGAATCGCCATCAACCCGGCGTTTGGCCCCGCGTTCACGGCCGGCGGGATAGCGTCGGTAACGAGCTCGTTGCACATAACCGACAACATCGTCCGCACCGGCCTGAACTATAAATTCTACTGATCTCAACCGCGCGGCCACAAAAGGCCGCGCGAGGCACAGCGTCGTTCGATCTCGGCCCGGGACGGAAGTCCCGGGCTTTTTTCGTCCGCGGCAAACGGACCCGGTTCGGGTCGATGCTGCGCGAGCTACTGACTGCTGAACAGGTTTTGCGGGATACCCGCAGCCGAGAAGACATAATCGCGCGAGGCCGTCAGCTGCTGACGCAGCCTGTCCAGATCGACGTCGAGCAACTGCCCTTTCCACTTGCGCACCTTGCCGGCGACGATCACCGTCTCGACATTGGTACGGTCCATCAAGGATACGACAGCGCCCGGCACCTGATTGAGCGGCGCCACGTTAAGTCTCGTGGCATCGAGGATGATGATGTCGGCCTCCTTGCCCGGCGTCAGCGAGCCGACCCTGCTGTCGAGTCGCAGCGCTTTGGCGCCATTCATGGTGGCGAAACGCAGCACGTCCCGCGTTGTCAGGGGAGCCGGCAGACTGGCCGGCGGCTTCGGCCACGCCACGCTCGCTGCTGACGGCGGCAGCCCCCAATTATTAGCTGCCGCCAGTTCGAGGGTGTCCGGCGGCGTATTCTGATCGAGGATCATCTGGTTCACCAGCGCGCGCTGCAGATTCATGCAGGAGCGCATCTGGGTGAAGAAGTCCGCCGTCAACGTGCATTCCACGTCCACGGAGAGCGATGGCTCCATGCCGAGACTCTGTGCCTTGAGGATCGGCGGCATGCCGTGCCGCATGTTCATCTCGATCGGGAAGGCAATCGAGACCTGCGCGCCTTTGTCCTTCACCGCCGCCCAACCCATATCCGACATGCCGGTCATGTGGATGAACAGGTTGTCCGGTCCGATGCCGATGTGGCCGTTGCCGCCCGTTCCGGCGGCAAGCGAGTCCAAAATCGGGCGGATGCCGAACGGCGAGAGGATATGCGCCGCGATCTGCAGTCCGAGCTGCCGCCCGATCGTCCACGACTTGTCGGTGGTCGCATTGCCGAGATAGACCTCGCCGCCCATGATCATGTGGACGAGGCCGTTGCGTGACAGGTTGCCCGGCGAGAACCATTGCTTGAGGATGCGCGGGGCGTCCTGCGGATACTGGTTGCCCGGAACGCCAGCGCCGAAATTACCCGCGCTCTCGAAATAGCCGAAGGCGGCGCGACGTCCGGTATCGATCAGCGCCTGGATGGCGGCGTCCGAGTGCGCCGGCGTGTGGCTGATCTGCGAGACGTCGTGCACCGTGGTGACGCCGTCGTCGAGCTGGCTGAGCCCGCCGAACAGCTCGTTGATGTAGACGTCCTGCGGCCGGTATACCGGGGCAAACTTGTTCAGGATGAACTCGTAGTAGGTCGTGCTGCCGCTCGGCGTGCCGGAGCCGTCGTTGATGAGGACGCCGTCGGCGAGATAGCTGCGCAGCGCCGTCTCGAACTGGTGGTGATGCGTATCGATGAAGCCGGGCATCACGATGCGCCCGGTGGCATCGATCACGTCGGCGGTGCCCGCCGCGATATGCGGCCCGACGGCGAGGATCGTATTGCCCTCGACCAGGACGTCGGCCTGGGCGAAGTCGCCGACATTCGGATAGTCCATCGACATCACCGAGCCGCCGCGAATGACGTAGCGCCGGAACGGCTTGCCGCTGTCCTGAGGTGGATCGCCGCCGCCCTGGAAGTCCGCCGAGGCGGGACGCGGTGCGAAAAGATTGAGACCTGCCGCCGCAACCCCAGTTGCCGCAGCACCTTTAAGAAAATTGCGCCGCGAGCCGAAATGATGTCGTAGCGTTCCTTGGTAGCACAATTTGCACATGGTGACGTCTCCCCGCATGAGCCATTCGGAATGATGGCTCTGCAGGCATCCTGACGATGATCAATCTGGTTGTATACTTTTATCGACAACTTCACGGAGCTATTGCGAGAAAATCGCACCCACAGCGCGTAGGCATGCTCCCATCAAAACATCCCATCGTCAGCACGTCCGATTTGTTGGGACTACGCCCTGCATTCCGCGACACGCGATGGCCTTAAGCCGACGCCAATCGAATGGGAGAGCACCGTGAGCACATCACGACGGCGATTTGTTGCGCGGCCAGGTACACTCCGGAAATTCGAACCCCACGCGGTCGTTACGAGGACGTTGGAGATGCGGCCAGTTTCGCCATCCAGGACCTGCGCAGCGGCTTGAGAACGAACAATGCCAAAAGTCCGGTCAAAAAATCCATGCCAATGACCAACCCAAACACCGGCATCCAACTGCCGGTCGCCTCATAGACCATCGCGGCGACAGGTGCGCCGAGTATCGAGCCGACGCCTTGAGCCATATACAGAAAGCCGTAATTGGTAGTGGCGTGCTCGGTCCCGAAAGTGTCGGTCAATGTCGAGGGAAACAGCGAGAAGATTTCGCCCCAGCCGAAAAACACCAGTCCGGACAGCACAACAAGCAAAAATGGATCGCTCCGGTATTGGAGCATGAGAAAGATCGCAAGACCTTCAAGAATGAATGCGGTCGCCATCGTATTCTCGCGGCCGATATGATCGGACACCCAACCGAAGAATGGCCGCGTCAGCCCATTGGTGATACGATCGAAAGTGAGGGCGGTTGGAATTGCCGCGAGCGTCACGCCGAGAATCACCACTGTGGTCTTGCCGTCGATACCGAACGACTTGGCGAAGCTCGTGAACTGCGTGATCACCATCAGGCCGCCGGTCGACATCATCGACATCATGACGAACATCAGCCAGAATACCGGCGTTCTTAACATTGCGATCGGCGCGAGGCCCCCCGGTGTCGCTGCGGCCCCTGGCATGGCCTGTCCGGCAATTTTTCCTTCAGGCGGGCTTTTCAACATCAGCGCACCAATCAATCCGATTGCCGCGAAGATCGCTCCGAACACCACCAGCGTGTGCTGATAGCCGGATGCTTTGAGCATGGTGTCGATTGGAAAGGTCGTGAGGATTGCGCCGAAGCCGTAGCCGGCCGCAACCACGCCGGTAGCGAGGCCGCGCCGGTCCGGGAACCATTTCACCATCAAACCGATGATGCCAATGTAGACGATGCCGGTGCCGACACCGCACAGCAAGCCATAGGTGGCATAGAGGCCCCAAATCGTCGTGATGTAGGAGGACGCGATCCAGCCGACGCCGCTCATCGCCGCCCCGAGGCCGATCAAGACTTTCGGCCCCAGTCGCTCGATGAGGAATCCTTGCAACGGCGAGAGCCACGTCTGCAGGACGATCAAAAAGGTGATGGTCCACTGAACCTCGGAAAGTATCGAGCCCGTTGTCTTCTGGAATGACGGTACGAAGAGAGTCCAGACGTACTGTGGGCTTGAAATCGTCATCATCACAATGAAACCCAACAAGAGCTGCATCCAGCGTGCACTCGCCGTCTCGGTTTCAATGCGCGGTGCGACCGCGTCGAACGTCTGACTCTGTGCCATGTGTCGTTAGTCCTACAAATGGTTGCCCTCCTAAGAAGCAAAATTCGTGCCGCCAAATGCTCGCCGGGATCAAGGCGCCGCCGGGCTTAGCGTCCGTAGGTCCGAGACTGCGCAAGTAATTTGCAAGTTGGCGGGATTTTGCGCGGGCTTGTCCAGGAGGCTGTTAGTGATCCCTGGCGGACCGTGTGACATCAGAGCTTAACTCATGCGTCAGGCGGTCGTACGAAACACAATATGATTTTGGTCCGCGGCGCGCAGCAGACGACGGCCTGACCAGTGGGATTATCGGTTCTGCGCAATACGCGGTCCCAAGGTACAGCGACCCAAGTGTCGTCGATCAATGCCTCGTAACCGTCAGCCGTGAGACGCGACGTTGTGCGCCGGCAATCCGCGATGGCGCAACACGGCGTGCCATCGGATGCCGAAAGGCCGCGAAACCATGACGCCAGCGATGGATCGGCATCCTCAGGCGGCGCCGCGATTGCAGCGGTCAGGAATGCAATACACGCAATCCATATGAAACCCACGGAACGCACAGTCATGGCGAACACACCGGCATTCTTGCTCATTAGCAGCGCTCATCGGCTAACGGACATCTTCGACTCACCCTGACTGAAAAAGCAAATTCATTCTGTGACGTGCTTCACAGGGCCGGCGTCTCGCTGATCACAAACGGTGCATTTGGCTGATCACGGACGTCCGAATACCGCCGTGGTTTTGGCTGCACACTTTTTGCGTGCTTGGCCGAAGAATAAACAAGTAAGCGGATCGGCATCGCCACGGTTGATTGCTCACTTATTGGACGCTTTGAATATGAATTGACTTTGCAATCGCGACAGACTTGGCACGCCGCTTGAATGGACGCTGGGACTTCGCCGGGTATGTCATCGCGACGTAATGTCTGAGTCGTACGCCTCGCGTTCATTCAGCTGCGGCAACTTCGCCCCACGCCGCCAATCAACGAAAACCCAGGGAGTAACCGATAACCCGCTGACGCGGAGTGAAAGATGATTCAGCCTACCGCTCTGGTTGCTGTCCTTGTCGCAACATTATGCTGGTCAGGAAATTTTGTGATCGGGCGGGACATACATGGACTGATAAATCCGTTCGCATTGGCATTTTGGCGTCATGTCGTGGCGTCGGTGTTGCTCCTTCCATTCATCATCCGGCCGCTCTGGCACTGCCGTCGGGCGATCATCAAGGAATGGCCGACACTCGTTGGCATGGCGGCGAGCGGCATCGTTCTCTTCAATGTTGGCACTTACGCTGCATTGCAGACGATACCGGCCGTGCGTTCCGTGATGATTTTGGCATTTGCGCCCATGGCGATCCTCGTATTTTCCCGATTTCTGGCTCACGCACCGCTCACCCGGAATCAGATCGTGGGTGTCGTCGTAAGTTTCGTCGGAGTGGCGTTTCTCGAGATCAAAGACACTACGGCGTCATTGGGCTCGATATTTGGCGTGGGGATGGGCGACGCCTGGATGGCGGCCGCCGTGATTGGTTTCGCGCTCAATACGGTTTTGGTTCGCCGCCTGCCAAAGGAAATACCCACGATAGTGGCGTATGGCGTAGCGGTCATGCTCGGCGTTGTCGGCTTGATCCCGGAATATATGACCACCCTGGGCGAAGCGCCGGCGATGGCGCGAAGCGACCTGTGGAGCGCCATCGTGTTTCTCGCCCTGGGGCCATCCATCGCTGCCTATTTCTGTTGGTTTTATGCAATCCGCATTGCGGGGCCGCAGCGCGTGGGAAATTGTATTTTACTGGTTCCGCTGTTCGGGGCTGTTCTCGGCGTGCTCCTGTTATCCGAACGTTTCACCGGGGCGCTTGCCGCCGGCGGCGCAATGATCTTTGCCGGCGTTGCACTTTCATTGATCGATCCGGGCCGCCGCTCGCAACCGTCGCTCGCGGCCGACAAAGGTGCAAGTGCCGTCGTAACCTGAGTCACCGGCGTCGCGGAGCAAAGTGGCTTCTCGAGAGTTGAGCGGCGCGGATATTGCGCGCGCCGTCTTCCCACCACACATGGTAACGCATCGAACCAACGAGGCTTACCGGTGGAACCGATCAAAACGGGAGGGACACGATGAAAAAACAGGCAGCAGCGATGGCCATGGGCGCGCTTTTGACCCTGGTCATGACCGCCCCTTCGTTCGCGCAGGGCGGCGGTCACGCCAAGCACCATCCGCGGGCTAATACGGCACAGCCTTATCCGAACTATTACGACTCGACCACAGGATCGTCTGGCAATGACCCGAGTGGCGGCCTTTCTGGCGCGATAGGCGGCATTGGCCACTGATTGGTTTACGATTCTGCGCTACGGCGCAGGATCGCCCGGCCGAACAAGCGGACTCTCGCGAGTCGTACGCCCGGACGCTTTTATGTCTTAGGCCGACGCCAGGCTGTCACGCCGCGCGCGATCCAGCAGCATGGCGCGGATGGCGGCGAATACGGCGTCGAAGGCCGGCCGGCGATAGGCCCATTTCTCGTCCGACCCGAGCGGCGCCATGACCATGGTGGCATTGCCTTCGAAAAAAAGAATGTCGCCCGCGGCGTTCACCGCAAAATCGATGCCGCCGTAATCGAGATCGAGCGCCACGTTGATCCGCTCCAGCGCCGCCGTGCCGCGCGGTCCGATAAAACCCGCCATGTCGTCGAGGAAGGCGCGATCGTGCATGCGGTTTGCCGCCGACTCAGCCATGTCGGCACGGAAATAGTGAACCTTCCAGTCGCGCGAAATCGCCAGATGCAGCGGATAGAGCTTGCGGTCGACGATCATGACGCGGATCTTGCGAAACATCCCGCCGCCGTCGCGCGCATCGAGCTGTTCGATCAGCCAGACGTCGTCGCCGGGCAATTCGCTGGCGGCAGCCGCGAGGGTTTCCGGCCCTTCGACGCGAACAAAATAGCGGCCGGTATGGAAACCCGGCACGCGCAACAGAAGCGGGAAAGTAAAACCATTGGCGGCGGCGACGGCGGCCGCGTCGGGACCGGCGAGCGCGCGCCGCGGCATCGTCGCCATGCGCGGCGTGATGACGTTGGGCAGATTGCGCAACCGTTCGGCGTTCGCAGCACGGCCCGTTTTGCCGACCGCGAGCGGATGATTGATCACCGGCCGGCCGGTGTGGCGCAGCACAGTGCACGCAGCGTCGAGGCCTTCGGCGCAAATATCGGCATCGCCGATGCTGTTGAAGACCACATCGTGGGCGGGCAACGCGATTTTGGGATCGTAATATTCGCTCACCAAAACGGTGGTCTGGAAAACCTGCTCATCGAGCAGCGAAGCCGTCGGCGTGTTGCCGCCGGCGGCCGAGACCAGAAGCAAAACCCGGACCGGCGGACGCTCGCCGCGATAAGGCAGCGTGGTCAGGACATTGTTCTTGAATCCCTTGTCGCGGTGCGCCCGCGCGCCCGCCGTGTCGCCGATCTCGGCCAGCAGATTGCCCATGCCGCGATGAGCATGAATGTGCTCGGGATCGGCGCGCAAGGCGGCTTCGAAATGGCTGCGCGCTTCGTCGTGCTCGTCGAGCAGAAATAGCAGCGTCGCCAGATTGACCCGGCCCATGGGATTGTCGGGATGGTGCCGCACCGCTTCGCCGAACAGCGAGCGCGCCGCGTCCTTGTATCCGGCCTTGAGGACGAGATTGCCGAAATCGTTCAGCACGCCGAAATCGGTTGGCCGGCGCCGCAACAGCTCGAGATAATCCGCTTTGGCCGCCTCGTAGGCGCCCTGCTCGCGATGCAGGCCGGCGCGCTCGAAGCGGGCCGCGAAGGCATCGGGATCGCGTGCCAGCACGCGATCGAGCTTTTCGATGCGCGATTTTGGCAGGTTTTTCGCACGATCGCTCACGGCGGCCTTCATCTGCCTCGCGAATCAATGGCCGAAGATATCACGCGGCCGGCGCGGCAGCGGTTTCGCCGCGGGGGCGGTAGCGATCAGGGCAAAGCTGGACAATAATGGCTCGCGCGGCATGCAGCCGTGCCGATGAAGGGGAGACGCTGCGATGGACCTGGGGATGACCGGAAAAAAGGCGATCGTCACCGGTGCCAGCGAGGGCATCGGCAAGGCGATCACGCTGGCTTTTGCGCGCGAAGGCGTGGACGTCGCCATTTGCGCCCGCCGCAAGGAGCCGCTCGAAGCCACCGCGGCCGAAATCGCCAAGGCGACCGGCCGCAAGATCTTTGCCATTCCGGCCGATCTCACCAAGCCCGCCGACGCCGAAAACTTCATCAAGAAGGCGCACGCCGCGCTGGGGCGGATCGACATCCTGGTCAACAATGCCGGCTCGTCGCCCGGCGGCGTGCTCGAACATTTGACCGAGGAGGATTGGGCGCAATCGCTGCAGCTCAAATTCATGGGCTATGTGCGCTGCATGAAGCACGTGCTGCCGATCATGCGGCAGCAGAAGAAGGGCCGCGTCGTCAATCTGATCGGCAACGATGGCGTGAAGGTGTCCTACTGGGAGATCGCGCCCGGCGCTGCCAACGCGGCGGGACAGAATTTGACGCTGTCGCTCGCCAGCCAATACGGCCGGGACAATATCAGCTTCGTCGCCGTCAATCCCGGCCCGGTACGCACCGAGCGTTGGGCCGGCCTGGTCAAGGCGATGGCGCGCGACATGAATTTGCCGTTCGAGGAAGCCGACAAGGCGGCGCCGTCCAGCATCCCGCTCGGCCGCATCGCCGAATGCGAGGAGGTCGCCAATCTCGTCACTTATCTGGCCTCCGACCTCGCTTTCTTCATCAACGGCACCATGATCGAGATCGACGGCGGCCAGGACAAGGTGCTGATGGATCGGCTGCGCGACCGCTGACGGCCGGCCCCGATGTCACGGTCGACATGCCCGAAGAGCGTGCCCGGGTTCGCCTGCAAGTAGCATGACCGCACCGCGGCGTCACCGCCGCTGCCACTTTAACAGGCTGAAGGCACTTGCGAATCTCAGCGGATGGCGCCGCGTTGGAACCCTCATTGCCGTTGAAAATCGCGTCGTTTCAAGTAATGTCGCGGTGACGGCAGCGCGGGCGTTTTGAGGGACATTCCATGACGGAATCCGGAACACGAATTGTGATCCGCCATCTCAGCGGATCCAAGGTCAACCAGATCGACCAGTTCGACCTTGCCGGCTTGCAGGAAATCACGCTGGGCCGCGATCCCAAATCCACCGTCGCCTACGACGTGGCGCGCGACGACGAAGTCAGCCGCCGCCACGCGGTCATCCGCATCAAGAACGACAAAGAGCTTTATTTCCGCATCGCCGATCTCAACTCCAGCAACGGCACGATGCTCAACGGCGAGCGCATCGGCGGCGAGGTCGAGCTCCTGCCCGACGACGTCGTCGAGCTCGGCGCCGGCGGCCCGAAATTCACCTTCGACGTTCAGCCGCGCCCGGCATCGCTGCCGTCGCGCACCCGCGCCATGGGCGCGCTCGACGCCGCCGCGACCCGCATCGTCGCCGCGACCAATGCCGAGGCCGCGACGGCGGAACGCAGCATCGTTCCCGAGACCCAGGAGCGCGGCGCCGCGACCACCGCGGCGATGTCGGCGACGCCGGGGCGGACGCCGGTCGGCAAGGCCACCATCCTGCGCATGCTGTCGGACGAGCGGCGCAGCAGCCGTCAGATCTGGATCGCCGCGCTTGCCGCGGTGCTGGTGCTGGCGATCATCGGCGGCGGCGCGATCTGGTGGCACGGCCAGAGCGTCGCCAGCCAGTTGCAGCAACAGATGGCTGCGGAAGCCTCCCGCGCCGAGGCGATCCGGACCGAGGCCGCGGACGCGCTTTCGAAATCGATCGGGCTCACGCCGGCCGACATCAAGCGCCTCGGCGACGCCACCGTCTATATCCATAACCAGTGGCAACTCTACGACCGCGACAGCAACCGGCCGATCTTTCAGAAAATGACCAAGGTCGGCGACGAGTGGCTGCCGGCTTATGTCCGTCTCGACGACGGCAAGCTGGTGCGCTGGCTCACGCTCGACAACGACAAGTCAAATTTCTACAAGCCGGTCGGCAAGGATCACAGCGGCTCCGGCTTCGTCATCAGCGAGCAGGGTTTTATTCTCACCAACAAGCACGTCGCCGCCGGCTGGACCTCCGAGTACGAGGACTTCCCGTACTACAACTGGACCCGCGGCTCGGTTTACGGCATCCGCGCGCCGGACCGGCACGATACCGAGCGCAACGTCAATCTGGTCCGCTCGCTGACCGACTGGGTCCCGGAGAGCGGCGGCTATCTGTTCGAGAGCGGCCGCCCCTATCCGATCACCAACGGCGTGCGCGATTTCTTCGGCCGCAACGAAGTGCTCACCGTGCAGTTCCCGGGCACCCGGATCGACATCAACGCCAACCTGCTGCGCACCTCGATCGACGCCGACGTCGCCGAGATCAAGGTCGAATCGCCGCAGTCGCTGAGCAAGCTCGATCTGGCCGACGACAACAGCGTGCAGATCGGCCAGAAGATCGTGCTGCTCGGCTACCCGGGCGTGTCGCAGGAAACCATCGCCGTGCAGCAATCGAGCGAGGGCGGCCGGGTGCGCGAGCGCACCGTCTACATCCCGGAGCCGACCGTGACCGAAGGCATCGTCGCCAAGATGCCGACCCGGAAGGACAAGCGCGATCAGGGCAGCGGCGTGACGACCTACGGCACCACCGGCGACACCTATCAGCTCGATATTTTCGCCGGCCCCGGCCACAGCGGCGGACCGGTGCTCGATTCCACCGGCAAGGTGATCGCGCTGTTGTCGCTGGTCTCCACCACCGCGCAGCACGTCTCGTTCGCGGTGCCAGTGTCCTATGTGCGCGAGCTCTTGCAACCGCAACGCAACGCCTCGCCATAGCCGGGGCACCGTTCGACGAATTGTCCATACCCGTCGGAAAAAAACAAAAACACGCGTACCAGAGTCCAAACATGGTTCAAGCACCGGCCGGCATGGAAATCATCGGCGCCATGCGCACCGATACGGGGCTGGTGCGCACGCTCAACGAAGACTCGGTGGCGTGGGTGACGCCGCACGATGACGATGCCAATCGCGGCAGCCTGGCTTTGGTCGCCGACGGCATGGGCGGTCACGCCGCCGGCGAAGTGGCGAGCGCGCTCGCCGCCGACGTGGTCCGCCGCCTGTATTACGATCTCGACGGCCCGATCCCGCAGGTGCTGGCCAACGCCTTTGCGGCCGCCAATCGCGCCATCATCGAATACGCGCAAGAGCATCCGGAATGCCGCGGCATGGGCACGACCTGCACCGTGCTTGCCTTCCGCGACAGCCAAGCCTGGCTCGCCCATATCGGCGACAGCCGCGCCTATCTGCTGCGCGACCGCCACCTGACCCAGCTCAGCGAGGACCAGACCCTGGTCGCCAAGCTGGTCAGCGAAGGCACCATCACCCAAGCCGAGGCCGACCAGAGCCCGATGCACAACGTCATCCTGCAGGCCCTCGGTACCACCGCGAACATCAGGCCGATGATCGGCGCCAAGGGCCTGCCGCTGCAATCGGGCGACGTTTTGATCCTGTGTTCCGACGGCGTCAGCAACATGGTGCCCGACGGCAAGATCGCCGAAGTCGCTTCGCGCCTGCCGCCGCAGGAAGCCTGCGACGCCTTGATCGAAGCGGCGCTGGCCGCCGGCGGCCACGACAACGCGTCGCTGGGCGTGTTCAGCGTCACGACGGGCGCCGCGCCGAAACGCGTCGAACCGACCACGCGCCGCATCAAGCTGCCGATCGGCGGCAACCACAATTCCGGTTAGGGCGCGCTGCCGCGATGACGCAAACGGTCGGCCAGTACGAAATCCGCGATCTGCTCGGCGAGGGCGGCATCGGGCAGGTTCACGCCGCGTTCGACACCGTGCTGCAGCGCGAAGTGGCGATGAAGTCGCTGCGGCCGGAGCTGCTCAGTGACGCCAATTTCGCCGACCGGTTTCGCGCCGAGGCGACGAGCCTCGCCAGACTCAATCATCCCAACATCACCACGCTCTACTCGCTCATCCCCGACGGCAAGAATCTCTACATGGTGATGGAGCTGGTGCGCGGCCACACGCTCGACGACATATTGGCCAAGCGCAATGCGCCGCTCGACGTGCGCGAAAGCCTCGCCATCATTTCGCAAGCCGCCGACGGCTTGGCTTACGCGCACAGCATGGGCGTGATCCACCGCGACATCAAACCGTCGAACCTGATGGTGGCGGAAAACGGCGTGCTCAAGATCATGGATTTCGGCATCGCCCGCGTCCGCGGCACGCAACGGCTCACCCGCAGCGGCAGCATCGTCGGCACACTCGCCTACATGGCGCCGGAGCAGTTGCGCGGCGAGGAAGGCGACGAGGCTTGCGACCTCTACAGCCTCGCCATCGTGCTCTACGAAATGCTCACCGGCACGCCGCCGTTTTCCGCCACCAGCGAATACGACCTGATGCAGGCGCAGATCAATCAAAAGCCCGATCGCCTGATCCCGCGCGTTCCCGGCCTCGATTCACGGATCGAAGCGGCGATCATGCGCGCGCTGGCGAAAAAGCCCGCCCAGCGCTTTCCGTCGACGCGGGCGTTCAGCGACGCGCTCGGCGCCTCGGCGCTGCGCATGGACGCGCCGAAGATCCTGCACAACGACACCCGCCTGATCGAGACGCCGACCAATCCGATCCAGATCGCGGCGCCGCGGCGCTCGGCTTTCGACAGGCTGCCGAACATTCCGGGGCTGGCGCCGGAGTTGCGCGCCGCGGTCTATGGCGGCGGCGCGGCCGCGGTGGTGGCGCTCGCCGTCATCGGCGCTCTGTCGTTTCACTCGTCATCGCCGCCGCCGGCGGCAGTGGTGATCGCGAAGCCGGCCACGACGCAACCGCCTGCGGTCACGGCGGCGCTGCCGCAGCAGACGCCAAAAACTCAGCCAGCATCGAGTGCGCCGCCGCCGGCGGCGAGCGCGCCGAGCCCGAGCGATGCCGCCGCGCTGTCCGGTCCGCTCGCCGACATCGTCGCCGCGGCCAATCGCGGCGACCCGGCGGCGCAGAACCAGCTCGGCGTCAAATACGCCCAAGGCGAGAACGGTCTCACGCGCGACGACGTCAAAGCCGTCGAATGGTATCGCAAGGCCGCCAACCAGGGCCTGCCCAAGGCGCAGACCAATCTCGGCGACATGTATTTCTTCGGCCGCGGCGGGCTCACACAAAGCTATCTCGACGCGCTGTCCTGGTATCTCAAAGCTGCACAGCAGGACTGGCCCGACGCGCAATACCGGCTCGGCTACATCTACGAGAAAGGCCTCGGCACCGATAAAGATACCGCCAAGGCGCTCGCGCTCTATCGCAGCGCCGCCGAGCACGGCTATGCCGAGGCGCAAAACCTCATGGGCATTCTCTACGCGACCGGCAGCGGCGGCGTCGCGCAGGACGACAAGCAGGCGGTCGACTGGTACCAGAAAGCGGCCGATCAAAATTTTGCCAAGGCGGAGAAAAATCTCGGCGACATGTATTTCTTCGGCAAGGGCGTCGAGCGCGACTACAAGCAGGCCATGACCTGGTACGGCAAGGCCAGCGACCAGAACTTTGCCGACGCCCAGTTCCGGCTCGGCTTCATGTATGAGAAAGGTCTTGGCGTCGATCAAAACAACCAGAGCGCCATCGATCAATACACCAAGGCCGTCCGCAACGGCAGCGTCGAGGCGCAACGCGCGCTCGACCGGCTCGCCGCCGTCAAATAATTGATCTGTGGATCATGTTCGCTCGAGCATGATCTTATCCGAAAACCGGTTCCCACCCTCGGATCAAGTCCGAGGCAGGCTTTTTCGGGATCATGCTCTAGGTGTAGGCCCTGGTGCGGACGTGCTTGAGGCCGAGCCGCTTTGTGATTCCGGGCGCTCATTGGGTGCTGCAATAAAACAGATCGCAAAAGAGAAAAGGCTCGCGTGAGGTTGCCTTCCATAGTTGCGAATATCAATCAAACTAGCCGCAGCATCCACGCGGCCGCGTCTTCGAGCATTACGCGCATCACGTCACGATCGTTCGTGCCCGATCGCGCCGGTACATGAAACGAGTGATCGGCATATTCGAAAACGTGCAGCGAAGCACATTTCCCGAGCGCGCTGGTCAGGCGTTCCTGCAGCGATAACTCCGCCAATTTGTCTCGACCGCCTTGCAAGAAGAGCATCGGGATTTTGACATCGAATAAATGCTGCGCCCGATCTTCGGAGGGTCTTTCTGGTGGGTGCAGCGGAAAGCCGAAAAAAGCGAGACCGCGCACCTCCGGTAAAGGATGTAGAGCTTGCGCTTGTGAGGTCATGCGGCCCCCGAACGACTTTCCGCCCGCGAAGAGCGGAAGTTTCGGACAACGGCGCCCGGCTTCCGCCACGGCGGCCCTCACCGCCGTGTGAGCGATCAAGGGAGAATCCGCTCGTTTTGAGCCTTTCTGCATGTATGGAAACTGGTAGCGGAGTGTAGCGATACCACGGTCAAAAAGGCCGGTCGCGACCTCTGCCATGAAGGCGTGTGCCATGCCCGCGCCTGCGCCATGAGCGAAGACATAGCAAGCGTGCGCTCGTGGCGGCGTCTGCAGTAAACCAGAAACGACGCCCGCGGCGCCTACGCTGATTTCGATTTCCATGCCAGTGAATTTCCCTGCGGCATGCTCTGGTTCCACGTCATCGAGCGGTTCGGGATGTGGTATTGGGCCGGCAAATAATCCGCAAAGTGTTCGCGAGTGTTTAAGGTTTTACCCTGTCTTTACCAGAATGCGAGGATTCTCCCCGCCCGGGAAACCGAGCGGCGTTGCCGGAATTATATAGCAGTGCATGAGGGGCTTCATTACAAATGACCCAGCGTCGCCGCGATATGTCTTTTGTCTTATTTGACCGAGATCGAATGTTGGCACGCTGCCGCATAGCTTACGGACGGCTAATCCGCACAAAGAAACATACAGACGATACTAAAGGGGTCGCCTACATTGTAGCGGTCGCTGAGGCCGCCGAGGCCATAGCAATCATTCGCACACGTGAGGCTGCTTCAGATTCTGAAATTGAAGATTTAGGCCGCGTAAGCGAACAGCTGTTGGCAACCCTGGCCATCCCGTCGGGCGAATTTCTTCGAATCGACGCTATGGCGCCTTTCTTTTCTGAGCACGCATAATCTGGCTCGGCATAAGCCGCAAAATGATGGAAAGCCGCCCAGCGCGGGTTAGTTCGGCAGGGTTTCCCCCGACGGATGTGCTGGGTCTTGATGATCCAAGGATGACAAAGTCTGAAACGGGCGCGAGTTCCCTTACGGGTTGAGACATCAGCGCGCCCGATCGGCGGCCAACTCGTTTGCCTCGATGCTGTTGGGCGGATCGCCCAGTTGAACCAGTCCGGAACGAGCTGTGCAGGCTGACGTTGACTCGCGTCACTGCAAGAGTTGCGTAGTATGCGATCGCCGACCCTCACACCAAGCCTAGTGCCTGAATTCGATGTGACGGTGCACATTGTGCTTGATGATTTCGGTGCCGCCGGTCGAGTCTACCGCGAGACCGACGAGGAGCGAGCCCGGCTCGCTATGGTGATTGATGATTTTCTGACTGGCCAATTCAACCGCCCGGTGCGTGTCGTCGCTTTCAATACGGCTGAAGGTTGGTCGCGGGATGTTTCCGAAGATATCGCCTGGGAAGTGCTCCGCCGGGCTACAAATGAGGGCAGGTCGCTTCCGGCTAGCACTTACGGATTCGTTGAATTCCATGTCGGCGAAGACGAGGCATTACGTGTCGAAGCAGGCCTAGCGTGAGCCCCTCGTACACCGATCAGAAAGCTCGCATGAAGGATCAATTGATTGCAATTCTGGAAGCCATGCGCCTGTCTCAAGCGGCGCTGGCGAAGCATTTCCGGCCGGGCGGTGCAAGCGCATCGACAACGCTTGAAGAACTTCAACGATTGCTCGAAGATCAAAGTGTAGTACGGGCGATGGCGGCTCTCTATCCGGATGTCGATAGCCCGAGTACGTCGCCCGACGATCTGTCGTACGTGGAGGATTCCGGCGAACTTCATTCTGTCAACGGGCAGGCCAAGCGCTTCTTGTTTTAGCGGGCTTGGGCGAAATGGCAGCTGCCCCGTAGATTGCGAACAGGTCAGTCCTGGCGCCCCAGGAACTTTACGAGGAGTGCCGAGTTTTTCGCAAATGGCGCGATCAATCGGCGCAGGTTAATTGGCATGGCTACAAAGAGGGAACCCGTGATCCCCGAGCCATCGCCGCACTTTGTGAAGTGACGCGCGGTAGTTGGGCGGCAATGGTCATAGGTATTGTGATCTATGACTACGCGACAGGTGCAAAGGATTTTGCGTCGCCTCAAGCGGCCCAGGCCGCTCCCGAAGAACGTTAGGGAGAAAGATACCTTGCAATGAGGGCAGCGATTAGCGGTCGAATTGATCTTCAGCACGGCAAAAGGCGAGCGGCGCAGTCTAGGATCAATCGCCCCAGGGCGTCTCGAAATGCTCGATCGTCAGTGGCCGCGTTGCGCTGCCGGCGCAAGTTTTTGCGGATATTCCCGAAGGGATTTAAGGACGAGACCTACCTTGCATGGGAGCGGGACTATAAATGGGAGGCGCATCGGCGCTGGAACGAATTGCTTGACCAGGCGACCTTCCGATCGCTCTTGCGAACGAAGGACTTTGCTGAGATCGCGGCACGCGCGATTGGCATCGAGGCGCGCACCAATCTTATTTTTTCATTCGAAAAGATGGCATTGCGCGACGCTGTGAAGTCCGCGTCAGGTGCACGAGCATTCGCCATCGGTCTCTATGAATTCGTCTATGGCGCGAAGACTATGGAACAGAAATTCAAAAGCTGGTGCGAGGTGGTCGCGAAGCTTCCACGCAAGCAGACGCGAGTTTCAACATGGCCAATCGTCACCGTGTTCGGCTTCATCGCACAGCCGAAGCAGCATATTTTTCTCAAACCGAACGTCACGCGCGAGGCCGCTCGCCAATTCGGCTTCCCCTTCCATTACGAGCCACGACCCGGTTGGCATACCTATGCAAGCCTCATGGAATTCGCCGGTGCGGTAAGGGCCGAGCTCATCGATCTGCACCCTCGCGATATGATCGACCTCCAATCGTTTATTTGGATTCAAGGTTCAGCCGAATATGCGGAATGATCAGCGTCTGTATTTCTTCGATGAATGGCAACTTACGTCAAGACGCGCCGGAATACGATCACGCCGAGTGGCGGAAAGTTAATTTGCTCTAGCGCGACGGCGAAAAAGCCGGCTGGTCGTCGTTGCCGCGCGCCGTGTTGGTCGGCTTCGACGGCGCGTCGGATTCCACCGAGCGCGCCGGGCTCTGTGCCGGCGCAGAGGTCTGCCGCCCGCTGACGCCGTTGTTCGGCGATTCGACCTGGGTGGCATCCTTTTCCTTGGTCTTGTCCACGGGGGCGGAGTCCTGATCGTTCTGATGGCCCTTGACGTGGCGGCTCGAGCCCGAGCCCGACCGATAATGATAGCCACCGCCGCCATAGCAACAGCCTTGCTGCTGCAGCGCGCCGCGGATCAGCCCTTCGATATTGAACTGGGCGGAGGCCTCGGTCGGCAACAGCAGCGCCAAGCCCGACGCCCCTGCGAAAACCGCCACTGCCCAGTTAGAGGATTTGCCAAACCCACGCATTGCCGTCTCCCGCTCCGAGCCCCTTCAGAGCCTGATTTTTGCAGCGGCGGATATTGCCCGATGAAAAGGCTTTTAGCAATCAACCGGGCGGCGCGCCGGCGCCCTCGGCAAGGCATTGACAGCAAAAGAAAACCGCCGGAATCTGAGAGCCGAGGGTTGGGCGTCGTACAGCTTAAATTTTGGCAATCAGCCTAGGCAAAGCCGGGGCGCGATCTCAATCTTTAAGCCGGCGCGGCCGCCGGTAACGACGTCTTTTATGTCTCGCCGCGTCCGGCGCCGGGACGTGCTATAGGCGTGCCGGACCAGCTGGCGCGGCGACCGTAATGGGAGAGTTCAGAGGTCAGGATGCTTGATATCCGGCAGGACCGGCTCTGATGCCCAAGATCGCCATCTCCTACCGCCGCGCCGATTCCGAGGCGATGACCGGCCGGATTTTCGACCGGCTGATCGCCCATTACGGCAAGGACGCGATCTTCCGGGATATCGACGACATTCCGCCGGGGATCGATTTTCGCGTCCACATCAACCAGACCCTGCTCAAGACCCATATCCTGTTGGCGATCGTCGGGCCGCAGTGGCTCGGCTTGTCCGCCGACGGCGGCGCCGACCGCATCCAGGAAGAATCCGATCCGGTGCGCGTCGAAGTCGAGACAGCGCTGCGCCGCCGCGTGCCGCTCATTCCGATCCTGATCGGCGCAACCAAAATGCCGGCCTCCGACCAGTTGCCGCCGAGCTTGAAAGACTTTGCCTTCCGCAACGCCGTCAAGGTCGATACCGGCCAGGACTTCGACTACCACATGGACCGGTTGATCCGCTCCATGGACGCCATCCTCGAGCAGGCGCCGAAGTCGCCGCCGAGCCGCGAAACCAAAGCGCCCACGCCGCCAAAACAGAGCACGGCCGAACGCCAGGCCGCGACTGCCGCCGACGCGGCGCGCAAGAAAGACACCGGTAGCCGCGCCGCAGTGCAGGCGCCCGATGCCGCGGCGAAAGCCGACAGCGCCGCCAAGCCCGTTTCGCTGCTGTCGAGCGCGACGGCGGCGGGCGACTGGCGCGACACGGCATGGCCGGCGAGCCGGCAGGGCCGCATGCTGCGGCTCGCAATCGCCGGCGCGGTCGCGGTCGTAGCGCTCGCCGTGCTGGTGTTCGGCTTGTCGGGCGGCTCCGGCAATTTGGGCCAGCGCCTGCTCACGCTGTCGGGACATGGCGGCGCCGTGACCTCGGTCGCCTTTTCACCCAGCGGACAAACGCTGATCTCGGCAAGCTACGACAAGTCGATAAAACTCTGGGACGCCGGCAGCGGGCAATTGTTGCGCACGCTCACCGGCGATTCCGACGCGGTGCTGTCGGTGGCGTTCACGCCGAACGGCAAGCGCATCATCTCCGGCAGCTTCGATCGCGCCATCGTGGTCTGGGATGCCGATTCCGGCCAATCGATTCGCGCGCTGCGCGCCGACCAGACCTATTCGTGGGAAGTGCCGCCGGCGGTGTGGTCGATCGCGGTGTCGGCCGACGGCACGCGGGTCGTGTCCGGCAGCGCCGATTCCACCGTCAAAGTCTGGAACGACGAGACCGGCGAGCTGTTGCGCGTCCTGCGCGGCCATACCGACGTGGTCACGGCCGTGGCGTTCTTTCCGAACGGAAAGGCGATCGTGTCCGCAAGCAAGGACGGCACGGTGCGGATTTGGGACACCGCGGCCTGGCAGCTTGTGGCAACGCTCACCGACCATACGGGACCGCTGTTGTCGGTCGCGGTGTCGCCCGACGGCAAGAAGATCGCCGCGGCCGGCAGCGGCAGTTCGGTCTTCGTCTGGAACGCGGCGACCGGCCAGTTGATCCGCAAGCTCGCCACCGAGGCGGACATCGTGGATTCGGTGGCCTTCTCCGCCGACGGCAAGCGCATCCTCGCCGGCGGCAGCAACGGCAACATCGTCGCCTGGGACACCGACAGCGGCCAATTCCTGCGCACGCTCACCGGCCATAAAGGCGGCGTCCGGGCGCTGGCGTTCTCGCCCGACGGCAGCCGCCTCGCCTCCGGCAGCGACGACAAGACGGTCGGCGTCTGGTCGGCGAATTAGAGCCTGAGAATTTACATTCGAATAGGAAGAAGCTCGAAACAAACGAAGCATTCACGTGGTCGCCGGACGGCATTGATCGCAATGGCTGCCCCTCTTCCGGTCTGTTGATCCTGTCAAGGGCGCGAAGCGCCGCCTTCGGCGGTCAAGGACCTTGACAGGATCAACAGACCGGAAGAACTCGCTGTCCATTGCGATCAATGCCTTGCTCTGCCTCTGTGATTGGCCGTGCGGACCAACTTAAAATCATCATGCTCTAAGATCACTTTGTGGCGCGGTTGAAATCTTGTCGTCGTGAACGACGTCGTGGATGGCGCCCAGCTTTCTGATCACCGCCGGCGACAGGATGAACGGATAGACGTCGGGCTGGCCCATGGTGCGGTTGAGCGCGTTGAGCGCGTTGCTCAGCGGGATCCAGGTATCGACCAGGGTCACCACGTCGGGCGCGCGGTAGGGCTGGAAGTCGACTTCGGCCTCCAATTCCCCTTCCTTGGCCAGCGGCGGGCTGACGTGCATGCCGAAGGCGCGCGCCATTTCCAGCGCATCGACGATGTGCAGGTAATGCGCCCAGGTTTCGGCAAAATCCTCCCACGGATGCGCCGTCGCATAAGCGCTGACGAAATTGTCCCGCCAGTTCGCCGGCGCGCCCGCGGCGTAATAGTTCTGCAACGCCTGACCGTAGTCCGCCCGCTCGTCGCCGAAGATCGCGCGAAAACCCTCCAGGTGGCCGCCGTCGCGGACCAGGACGTCCCAATAATAATGTCCGACCTCGTGGCGAAAATGTCCCAGCAGCGTGCGATAGGGCTCGTGCATCGAGGCGCGGCGATTTTCGCGCTCGGCGTCGTCGGCCTCCTCGAGCGCCACCGTGATCAAGCCGTTTTCGTGCCCGGTCATGACGTTTTCCGCGCCCGGCCTGTCCGGACTCGCGAGAAAATCGAAAGTCAGGTGTTCGCGCCTGGCTTCGTCCTGATCGGCGCGGCCGTCCAGCGGCAGTTTGAGCTTGAGCAGCGTGTAAAACAGATTGTGTTTGGCAATCTCGATCTTGCGCCACGCTGTGAGATTGCTTTCGATCGAGGTATCGGGAACCATGCGGTTATGCCGGCAAGCGATACAATATGTGTCGGTGCTGCTGGCATCGACCAGCCAATTGCAGACGCCAAACTCGGCATTGGCACAGAAACGATAGAGCTTGCCCTTGGAGGCGCGCGCCCGCCAAGCATCGCCCTCGGGCTCGAGCGCGGATAATATTTCGGCGCCGGGAATGTAGCCCAGGCGGCGCCCACATTTCTCGCATTTGGTATTTTCGAAATAGAGCAATTGCCCGCAGAATTGGCATCTGAAAAGTTTCATGTCGTCGCCCCGGCCGGCGAATCGCGTGCATGATTTTGTACCGCGATTCCGACGCTGAGATAATAATGAAGTGCCATGAAAAAAGTCCCCCAGCCGAAGCCGGGGGACCTTTAGATCGATCCATGAGACTTAAAGCTAGCGCTGGCCGCCCTGCTGGCCGGGCTTCTGCTGGCCGGGATTCTGCTGGCCGCCTTGACCGCCTTGACCGCCTTGCTGTCCGCCTTGACGGCCCGGATCCTGCTGCTGCTGGCCGGGTTTCTGCTGGCCGGGATTCTGCTGGCCGCCTTGACCGCCTTGCTGCCCGCCTTGATTTGGATTGTTGGACATTGGAAACGTCTCCTTATCGCGGGATGGCCCCGCAAAATTTCAACGATCCGTGGGCCGGTTGGTTCCCCGCGCGCGGCCGGAACTTGGCCGCGATTTGAGCCTAATGCTTCACAAGAACCAATGAGATCTCGGGAACATAAGTGATGATCATCAGTGCTATGAAATTGACCACCAGGAACGGCAACACGCCGAGATAAATGCGGCTGAGCGGCGCGTTGAAGATCGCCTGCGACGAGAACAGATTAAGTCCGAACGGCGGCGTGTACATGCCGAGACTGAGATTGACCGCCACGATGATGCCAAAGTGAATCGGATTGACGCCGACGTTGCGCACGATCGGCAGCAACAGCGGCGTCAGGATGAGGATCGCCGCCGGCGGCTCGAGGAAACTGCCGGCCAACAGCAATCCCATATTGAGAATGAGCAGCAGCTCCCAACGCGGCATGTCCAAGGCGCTGATCGACGCGACGATCTGCTGCGGGATGCCGCTGGTCGTCAGCAGCCACGAATAGATGCCGGCCGACGTCACGATCAGGAGGATCTGCGAAATGAGGAACGCCGACGACATCAGGATGCGCCACAGTCCGGCGATGTCGACCTCGCGATAGACAAAGATTGTGACGGCGAGCGAATAGATCACCGCGACACCGGCCGCCTCGGTCGGTGTGAATACGCCGCCATAGATGCCGCCGAAAATCACGGCGAGCGAACCGACCGCCCAGCTCGCGTCCTTACTCGTCTTCCAGATCGTCGCCCAATTCGCACGCGGGCCGAGCGGCACGCCCTTCCATCTGGCGTAGCCCATGACATAGGCGGCATCGATGAGACCGATCAGAAGGCTCGGCAGGATACCCGCCGTGAACAACAGCACCGCCGATTGCTCCGCCGAAATGGCATAGAGGATCATGGCAATCGACGGCGGAATGACCACCGCGATGGCCCCCGACGAAGCGATGAGACCGACGGCGAAGCGGTCGTTGTAGCCGCCCTCCTTGAGCGAGGGATAGATCATGCGGCCCATCGCCACCACGGTGCCCACTGCCGTATGTGACATGGCGCCGAACAATTCGGAGGCCGCCACCGTCGTCACCGCGAGCGAGCCGCGCATGCCGCCGACGATCGCCATCACCATGGCGATGACGCGCCGCGCGATGCCGCCCTGCGCCATGATCTCGCCGGCGAGCACGAAGAACGGCACCGCCAGCAGCGGAAAATTATCCAGGCTGCCGAACATATAGGTCTGGATCGCTTCCGTCGGCACGTCGGCAACCGTCAGTACCGCGACGATCGAGGTCACCAAGAGGATCAGGTAAATCGGGAAGCCGATCACCAGCAGGATCACCGGCAGCGCGAAATAGATGAAATAGGCCATCGTCGCGATCCGCCTAATGCTGCGAGGCGTCGGGGCTGGGGGCGCCGGGGGCGCCGGGGGCGCGCGACGGACGTCGCATCAGCCGCACCGCGACCAGGAGCGCCATCAAGGAATAGCCGATCGGGATCATCGCCTGCGGAATGACCAGCGGAAAATTCGCCGCCTGGCTGCGCTCGTCGAACGCGGCAAGTTGCATGATCACCGGCCAGGCGAAAACGGTGACCGCCGCCGCGGTCGCGATCATCACCAGCTCGGCGAGCAGCGCGAGGAAATCGCGCACTTTCGCCGGCAACATGGTGACGACGACGTCCATGCGGATTTGCCGTCCTTCCCAGGCGACGGCGCAGCAGCCGGTGAACACGCAGCCGACCATGAGGAAGAGCATGATCTCTTCCGCCCACGGGATCGAGACGCTGAAGAAATAGCGGCCGACGATATTGACGAAATTGATCGCCACGCTGGCGAGCAGGCAGATTCCCGAAACCGTGCGGGTGACCATCAAGAGCCAGCGCACGCCTTTGACCAAACCGTCCATCATGGTCGGATCTGCCCGATCGCGGTCCGTTTCAGATCATTGACTCGGCGCTTGCCGCGTGCGCTTGGCCGCGTCGGTGACGATCTCATAGGCCTCGTGCAGCGCCGGCTTCGGCTTGGACACGTCCTCGCCGACGCTCGACAGCGACGCCATCATCGACGCCTGCTCGTCGCGCGGCAGGCTGATCAACTCGCCGCCGGCGTCGACCCAGGCCTTGCGCTGCTCCTGATACATTTTGACCGCTGTCGGTTCGATCGACTTCGACACCGCGGCGCCGTCGCGGTCGACGATCTCCTGCAAATCCTTGGGCAGCGAGTCGTACCATTTCTGGCTGACTTCGAGGATGATGAAGATCGCCGGACTGTTGGTCTCGGTGATGTATTTGGCGGCGTCGCCGAAGTGCAGATGGACGAACGGCCCGATGCCGGCGATCGCGCCGTCGATGGCGCCTTGCTGCAGCGCCGGCAACACGTCGCCGAGCGTCATCGCCACCGGCGTCACGCCAAGACGCTCGAATGCAACGCTCTGGAACTGCGAGGCGAAGATGCGGAGCTTCTTGCCTTTGAAGTCGGCGAGATGGCGGAGCGGCGTTTTCGAGATGATGCAGGTCGGCTGCGCCATCATCAGGCCGGCGCCGTGCAAGCCCTTTCCGGCGCCGAGCTTCAGCATCAGCTTCAGCACTTCCGGATCGCTGGCGATGCGCTGGCCATGCTCGATCGATTCGGCAAGACCGGGCGTCGCCAGCACTTCGAAGCGCTCGTCGACGCCGACGAAGAATTCCGGCGGCGTCGTTGCGACCTGGATGGCGCCGAATTGGGTGCCTTCGATCTGCCGCGGGATCGAGCCGAGCTGGCTCGCCGGATAGACCTCGCCCTTGATGCGGCCGCCGGAGTCCTTCTCGACCAGGGCGGCAAAATCCTTGGCGAACTGATGCGGCGCGTCATTGATGGTCGGCAGCGTGACCTTCATGACGTAGGTCTTGTCTTGCGCCTGCGCCGCGCCGAACGTCAGAACCAAGGCGAGTGACAAGGCCGCAGCGCCCGCGGCTCCCACCGCACGCGCACAAATTGCACGATTCCCAGATTGCATTTTCTACTCCCTCTGACCCGGCCTAGGCTGAAACAGACCTATCGCAATACCGCAGGCTTCTTCCCCAAAAGAGCGCCCGGATGGCATTGATATTGCGCCGATGGCGGATTTTTTTCTTTGTGACGGACTGCCGCGCCCGATCCCCCAGATCGGGTTTTCCACCTCTTTGCGTCCGGCCGCGACGTTAGATGATCGCCCTCCCCGCGACAACGGGATTCTGACTCATTGCGTGCGCCGGGCCGCCTCGGTGACGACTTTATAGGCGGCACTTAGCTCCGGCTTGGCGTTCGACACCTCGTCGCCGACGCCTGCAACGATTTTGAGCAAGGTCGACTGCTCGTCGTCCGGCAGGCCGATCAATTCGCCGCCGCTCGCCAGCCAGGCCTTGCGGGCGCCGTCGTCGATGGCGATCGCCTGCGGATTGATCGCGACCGACTCGGCAAGCGCATCCTTGTCGAGGATTTGCTGCAGGTCGGCCGGTAATGAATCGTACCATTTCCTGCTGAGCTCGACGACGCCGAAGATCGCCGGCTGGCCGATCTCGGTGACGTATTTTGCCGCGCTCTCGAAATGCATCGGGCCGAAGATGGTGAGCGCGGAAACCGCGGCGTCGATCGAATTGTCGAGCAAGGCCGGCAGCACTTCGGCGAGTGTCATCGGCTTCGGCGTGGCGCCGAGCCGCTTCATCGCCACGGCCTCGAATTGCGAGGCGAAGATGCGGACCTTCTTGCCCTTGAAGTCGGGCAGATGCCGGATCGGTGCCTTGGCGATGACCGAGGACGGCGTCGACATCAACAGCGCCGCGCCGTGCAGTCCCTTGTCGGCGCCGAGCCCGAGCATCAACTGGCGCACCTGCGGATCGGCGGCGAGGCGCTGGCCCTGCGCCATCGACGTCACCAAGCCGGGCGCCCCCAAGACTTCGAAACGTTCGTCGATGCCGACCAAAAACTCCGGTGCGATGATCTGGCATTGGATGGCGCCGAACTGCACGCCTTCGGCTTGGCGCTGGATCGAGCCCAATTGGCTCGCCGGATAGATTTCGACCTTGATGCGGCCGCCGGAATCCTTCTCCACCGCGGCGGCATAGTTCTTGGCGTATTGATGCATCACGTCGTCGAGCGTCGCCAACGCGATCTTCATGACGATGGGCTTGTCGTCGGCGCGCGCCGCGCTCGGCGCGAGCATGGACAGGCCCAGCGCGAGCACGGCCGCCCGCGACCATGTCGCTAATCCAAGTCTGGTTGAACCAAGTCTGGCTGAACCAAGTCTCGCTGAACCAAGTCCGGTGAGCACCATGTCGACCCCCATCGACTGCAACGTGCTATCGGCACACTCCCGTATCACATATTCAACGCGTCCGCTTGGCCGCCTCCGTCACCACCTTGAAGGCGTCGTAGAGCTGCGGCTTGGTCTTGGCCACGTCGTCACCGACGCCGGCCAGCGTCTTCATCATCGCCGCCTGCTCGTCGTCCGGAAAGCTGATCAGCTCGCCGCCGTTGCCGGTCCACGATTTGCGGGCGTTGTCGTAGAGCGTCGCCGTCGTCGGGCTGAGCGCTGCCGCGGCGGCCGCGGCGTCGCGGTCGACGATCTCCTGCAAATCCTTGGGCAGCGCCTCGAACCAGCGCTTGCTGGTTTCGATGATCAGGAAAATCGCCGGCTGGCCGATCTCGGTGACGTATTTCGCGGCATCCTGGAAATGCATGGCATTGTAAACGGTGATGCCGGAGATCGAGCCATCGATGGCGCCCTGCTGCAGCGCCGGCAGGATGTCGCCGGTCGAGAGCGCGACCGGCGAGGCGCCGAGCCGGGCGAATGCTTCGAGCTGCAGTTTTGAGGCCGTGACGCGGATTTTCTTGCCGCTCATGTCGGCGAGATGGCGGATCGGCGCCTTGGAAATCAGCGACGACGGCAGCGCCATGACGATGGCAATGCCGTGCAACCCCTTGTCGGCGCCGAGACCGAGCATCAGCTTGTTGAAGTCGGCTTGCGCCGACAGCCGCTGGCCATGGGCGAGCGAATCGACGAGCCCCGGCGTCGCCGGCAATTCGAAGCGCTCGTCGACGCCGACGAAGAATTCCGGCGGAATGATCGCAGCCTCGATCGAGCCGAATTGCATGCCCTCGATCTCGCGCGCCATCGGACCCAATTTGCTGGCGGAATAAAGCTCGATCTTGATGCGGCCGCCGGAATCCTTTTCGACCATCGGCCCAAACAGTCTGACAAAATTCTCCGGCGTGTCGTTGACGGTCGGCGTGCCGATCTTCATCACATAAGTCTTGTCCTGCGCGGCGGCGCCACGGGCGCCGAGCGTTATGGCCAGCGACAAGCTCAATGCCGCGGCGACGATTCCGCGCGCCGACAATCGAAGCCCAGTGAATGTCATGTCGTCCCCCAATCCCGCCCGCTACCACCGGGGCCGCCGCTGCGTCGGCAATCTACTTCTTCACCCGCTGTGCCGCTTCGGCCACGATCTGATAGGCCGCGCTGAGCGTGGGCTTGGTCTTCGACACATCCGCGGCGACGCTGGCCATGGTCTTGAGCATCGACGCCTGCTCGTCGGGCGGCAGGTCGATCAATTCGCCGCCGCTCGCCACCCAGCCTTTGTCAGCGCGCGCATCGATCTCCACGGTCTGCGGATCGACTTCGTCCATCGCCTCGACGGCGGCCTTGTCGATGACCTGTTGCAAATCCGCAGGCAGCCCGTCGTACCATTTCTTGCTGACAGCGGCGAGGCCGAAGATCACCGGCTGGCCGATATTGGTGACGTATTTCGCCGCGTCCTGATAATGCATGGCGTTGTAGATGACGGTGCCGGCGATGGCGCCATCGATGGCGCCCTGCTGCAGCGCCGGCAGCACATCGCCCAATGTCATCGCCACCGGCGTGAGGCCGAGGCGGCCGAAGGCCTCGCTTTGGAATTGCGAGGCGAACACCCGGATCTTCTTGCCCTTGAAGTCGGCGAGATGCCGGATCGGAGCTTTGGCGATGATGGACGACGGTTGCGATGTGAACAGACCGACGCCGTGCAAACCCTTGTCTGCCCCCAGCCCGAGGAGCAGTTTGCGCACTTCGGGATCGTGGGTGAGGCGCTGCGCCTGGGCCAGCGTGTCGACCAGGCCGGGCGCCGCCATCACCTCATAGCGCTCGTCGACGCCGGAATAGAATTCCGGCGGCGTCACCACGCATTGAATGGCGCCGAACTGCGTGCCTTCGATCTGCCGCGGGATCGAGCCCAATTGGCTCGCCGGGTAGATTTCGGTCTTGATCCGGCCGCCGGAATCCTTCTCGATCAAGGCGGCATAATCCTTGGCGAACTGGTGCAGCGCCTCGTTCAGCGCGGCCAGCGAGATCTTCATCACGATCGGCGGTTTGTCCTGCGCGCGCGCCGCGCCGGGCGCCAGCGCGCAAGCCGCGGCGAAGACTGCGGCGGCAGCGGCGGCGGTGCGTATAAAGGTTTCTGGTAATGAAAAGCGCATGTCGTTCTCCCTAGCAGCGGCCGCCTCTTTTTGTTTTCCGGCTGGCGGTTTGGTCGGCACGGACGTTAGAGGATCGCCATGTGGCGGACAACGGCAATCTGGCCGCTGCGGCGAAGCAACCCAGAACGACGTGGTAGCGACTTGACGTTGTGGCCGGCTATGTCTCGTCCAGCACGGCGCGCACCTTGGCGGCGAGCTGATCGAGCGTGTACGGTTTTGAGATCAGTTGCACGCCGGGGTCGAGCACGCCGCCGTGAACCACCGCATTGGCGGTATAGCCGGTGGTGAACAGCACCTTCAGGCCGGGGCGCCGGCGCAGCGCTTCGTCGGCAAGTCTTTTGCCGTTGGTGTCCGGCATCACCACGTCGGTGAACAGCAATTTTACGCCCTGCTCGCGGTCGAGGATGGCGAGCGCGTTCGCCGCATTGTCGGCCTCGAACGCGGTGTAGCCGAGCTCATGCAGCGTGTCGGTCGCAAGCCGGCGCATCAAGGCGTCGTCCTCGACCACCAGGATGATCTCGCTGCGGTCGCCGGTGCGGACCGGCGCGGCGGTCGCGCGTTTGATCTCCTTGGCGTCGCCAATGAGCCGCGGCAGATAGATTTTCACCGTCGTGCCGGCGCCGGGCTCGGAATAGATCTTGATGTGGCCGCGCGATTGTTTGACGAAACCGTAGACTTGGCTCATGCCGAGCCCGGTCCCCTTTCCGGTCGGTTTGGTGGTGAAAAACGGATCGAACACGCGCGCGGCGACTTCGGGCGCCATGCCGTTGCCGGTATCGCTGATCGCCGTCATGACGAATTGCCCGGGCTCGATTTCCGGGTTCTCCCGGCAGTAGGCCGCGTCGAGATAAGCGTTGGCCGTCTCGATCGTCAGCTTGCCACCGTCCGGCATGGCGTCGCGCGCATTGATGGCGATGTTGAGCACCGCGCTCTCGAGCTGTTGCAGGTCGGCATGGACCATCCACAACCCACCCGCCGTCACCGTCTCGATCTGGATATGCTCGCCCAAGGTCGAGTGCAGGAGGTCGGACATGTTGCCGATCATCTTGTTGGCGTCGATCGGCTGCGGTGCCAGCGGCTGCTGGCGCGCGAACGCAAGAAGCCGCTGCGTCAACACGGCCGCGCGCTCGGTCGCATTGGTCGCCGCGTCCAGGAAACGCTGGATGCCGAAATCGCCGTTTTTGATGCGGCGCGACATCAGATCGTGGGCGCCCATGATCACGCCGAGCATATTATTGAAGTCGTGGGCGATGCCGCCGGTAAGCTGGCCCAGCGCTTCCATCTTCTGTGATTGGCGCAATTGGCTTTCGACCTGCTCGCGCCGGGTTATTTGTTCGAGCAGTTGATTATTGGAGGCCAACAGCTGATCGCGCGCCGTGGTGAGGGCGGCGAAGGATTGCCGGGTGAAGCGCGCCATCAGGGCGCCGAGGATGCAGATCAGCACGAAGGCGAGCGCGACGCCGGCCTGCAGCAGCTTGCCGGATCGTGCCGCGGCAGCCTGCCGGCTGTTCAGCAGCCGATCTTCCTCCGCATCCATGGCGGCAAGGCGCTGATTGATCTGTTGCATCAGCCGGAAGCCGGAATTGTTGTTGACGATCGCGCGCGCGGCGTCGGCGCGGCCGGCTTTGGCTTCGTCGATGGTCGAGCGCAATTCGTCGAGCTTGTCCTTGATCAGTTGCCGCAGCGCCGCGATCGACTGTTCGTGCGCCGGATTATCGCTGACCAGCCTCTCCAGACTGTCGAGGGCTTCCGGAAACGCCGCGACGGCATTGTCGTATGGCGCCAGATAAGCGTCGCGACCGGTGATCAGATAGCCGCGTTGGCCGGTTTCCGCGGCCTGAACGAGAATCCGCACTTGCGTGAGCTGGTCGCGCACGGCGAGCGAGTGCAGGACCCATTCGTCGTCGCTCTTGTTGCGCGCGCCAAGCCAAAACGAGGCGGCCATGAGCAGCGCCGCGAGCACCGCCGTGACGGCCAAGCTCCGGTTGAGGACGGCGAGCGGCCTGCGGTCGGTCAATTGCGGGCGCACGGCGTTTCCCGCTCGACCGGTGCGTTCACGGCATTGGCTGGACGAGCCGTCATCGCGACCACTTGGACATCATCGGGCTTAAGATCAATGCCAGAATGATTAAGTCTTGCCGGCCTGAGCGCCCCCGCTGGCTGCCGGACCGCAACCTATCCTAGGCCTCCGGGAACCCGCTATGTCAAAGGACATAAACGCGAATTTTGTGGATTGGAACTTTTGCCGCGGGTTCCAACTTAATGAGATGTCCGCTCCGGCAAAGCTTGTTCAGACACGTCTCGTTCTAACAAGTCTTGCGTTAGGGGACGGACGCAACGGCAGTTATCCAACATCCTGACCTATTAGCTTGAGGCATTTGCAGCATGCAGGTCCCCTGCTTCGAATGTACATTACGCGCCTGTGGTTTATTCAAGCCGATCACCCCGAACGAACTCGGCGCCATCAACGAGATCAAGCGCGACCATCTCGTGCTGCCGGCGGGCGCCGAGATCGTCCGCGCCGGCGACGACAGCCCGGAAATCTACACGCTCTATTCCGGCTGGGCGTTTCGCTTCAAAATGCTGCCCGACGGCCGCCGCCAGATTTTGAATTTTCTCCTGCCCGGCGATCTCGTCGGCCTGCAGGCCGCCATGTTCGACGCCGCGCAGCACGGCATCGAGGCGCTCACCGAAGTGCAGCTCTGCCTGTTGCCGCGCCGCAAAGTCTGGGGCTTGTTCGGTGAAATGCCGGGGCTCGCCTTCGACGTAGCCTGGCTCGGCTCGCGCGAGGAAAGTCACGTCGACGAGAATTTGACCAGCGCCGGCCGGCGCACCGCGACGGAGCGTACCGCGGCGCTGATCGTCATGCTCTATAAACGCGCCAAGGCGCTGGGGCTTGTGGTCGACGACACGTTCCTGTTTCCGCTGACGCAGCAGCACATCGCCGACGCGCTGGGCCTATCGCTCGTGCACACCAACAAGACGCTGGCGCGGTTGCGCAAAATGGGCATGTTCGCGCGCATGAACGGCTCGCTCACTTTGACCAATCCGCGCGTGCTGGAAAAGATCGGGCAATATTTCGACGAGGAAATGCCGCAGCGCCCGCTGATTTGAAGCGCTGCGCAAATCCCGCCCTCCCGGTCAGCCGATCTGCGACAAGATAATCAGCACCATCGTCACCGTCGCCGCGCCGCCGATGCGGGTGGCGATCTGGGCAAACGGCATCAGCTGCATTCGGTTGCCCGCGGTGAGGATGGCGACGTCGCCGGTGCCGCCTTGGCCGCTGTGGCATGCGGTGACGATGGCGGTGTCGATCGGGTACATCTTCAGCCAGGAGCCGACGAAAAATCCCGTGGTGATGATCGCCACTACGGTTGAGACGATGGTGATCAGATAGGGCACGGTGAAGGCGGCGACCAGCTTGTCCCACGGCGTCAGCGATACGCCGATGGCGAACAAGAGCGGATAGGTCACCGCGGTGGAGAAGAATTTGTAGACATGGAAGGCGCCGAGCTGCAGCGACGGCGAGACGGCGCGGGCGAGCTTGAGCAGCACGGCGATGACCAGCATCGCCACCGGCGCCGGAAAGCCGAACAGCCGCTGGGTGAGCGCGCCGATCAGATACAGCGTCACCGCAGTGACGACGGCGGCGGCGATGGTCTGCACATCGACATAGGCCTCGTCGTGGTCCTCCTCGAATTCGAGCTCGTCGTGCTCGCCGGGCTGCAGGCGCCCTTCGCCGGTGAGATGCGGATATTTCTTGCCGACAAAGTTGAGCGTGCCCGCCAGCAGGATCGCGGTGAGGCTGCCCAGCATCACCGGCGGCAGCACTTGCGCGAACAGATCGCCTTGCGCCTGGTGCAGGATCTGCGCATAGCCGATCGACAGCGGGATGGCGCCCTCGCCGACGCCGCCGGCCATGATCGGCACGACGACAAAAAAGAAGGTGTGGTAGGCGCCAAGCCCGAGCAGCGTACCGATGATGGTGCCGACGATGCCGCCGACCACCGACGCGCAGGCCAGCGGGATGAAGATTTTCAGAAAGCCCTTGATGAGGACGCCGCGGTCCATGCCCAAAATGCTGCCGACGATGATGCAGGCGATGAACAGATAAAGAAAGTTCGAATCCTTGGTGAACTGCGTGACCGAATTGAGGATCGAGGCCGGCAACAGATGATGGAAGGCGAGATATGACGGGATGAAGGTGGCAAAGATCGCCGCCGCGCCGACATTGCGGATGATCGGGATGCGCTTGCCCAATTCGGCGCAGGCGAAGCCGCCCATCGAGAGCAGCACGATCGCCATCAAAATATCCGACGGCACCGTTCCGGTGGCGGCGAAGCCGCCGATCACGCCGATGAGGATAACAAAAATCGGCAGCGGAATGATGCCGATCTTGTAATCGACGATCGCCCACCAGCCCTTCGGCCAAAATCCTTCGGCGCCGCTCGGCTCAGCCTGCGGCACGCCCACGATGTCCTGCGCCATCGGATGCCCTCCCCGTTTTTACTCCTCGTGCGCTAACTGTAATGCATGTCGGCGGCGGGAGATACTCATCCGCCCCCGCGATAGCGGGGGAGGGGGACCGCGCGTAGCGCGGTGGAGGGGCGCGGGACTCGACGCGACGCCAACGATTTAAGGAAAGCTCGGCGTCTACGATAATTGCTCTGCAACGCCAACGAAACGACGAGTCCTGCGCCCCCTCCACCACGGTTCGCTCGCTTCGCGAGCTCCAGTGGTCCCCCTCCCCCGCGCGCGGGGGCGGAAAGCGTTTCGGGCTACGCTTGGGGCAGGTGCCCCGGCTTGAAAACCTCCCGCTCACGCCGGAAAAAATCCGGCAGCGCGATCCGCACCAGCACCATCAAGATCACACCGAAAACGATCGCCCCGACGCCGAACACCAGTGGCGCGCCGATGCCGTAGATCGTGGTCTTATCCTGGCTCGGGTCGCTGTAATTGACGCAGGCGGCGACGAGCAGCGCGAACATGATGAGGGCGCCGAGCGCCGGCAGCACGCCGTAGAACAGAAAATTCTTCACGCCCTTCAGATGCTCGTGGCGGTAATAAACGACGCAGGCGAAGCCGGTCAGGCCGTAATAGAAGGCGATGCCGATGGCGGTCGCGGTGACGGAATCCGTCAGCACGTTGTTGTCGGAGATGCACACCAGGCCGAGATACCAGGCGATCGAGACGGCGCCTATGACCAGCGTGGCAAAGCCCGGCGTCAGGTAGCGCGGATGGACGGCGCCGAATGCTTTCGGCAACGCACCCATGCGCGCCATGGAGATGACGGTACGCGCGCCCGGCAGGATCGTGGTCTGGGTGCAGGCGGCGGCCGAGGTCAGCACCGCGAAGATTAACAGCTTGCCGATGCCGGAGCCGAGCACGTCGGTCGCCAGCGGGGCGAGGAAATCGTCGCCGTTGAATTTTTCCAGCCCAGGCTCGGCGAAGGCCACGGCGGCGACGGCGACGATCACATAGAGGCCGACGAGGAGGACGGTCGAGAGCACGGCGGCGCGCGCCGGCGCGCGGTGCGGATCCACGGTCTCCTCGTTCACGGTGGCGCCGGTGTCCCAGCCCCAATAGATGAACACCGCGACCAGCATGGCCTGGGTGAAATCGCTGGCGTTGTCGACGGTGAACGGATTGAACCAGGCGAGCGCGACGGGCGTGCCGTCGGCGCGGCCCGAATAGACTTTCTCCAATGCGACCACGGCGAAGATGAGGAGGATGACGACCTCGGCGCCGAGCAGGACTTTTTGCGTGTGCGCGGAGAGCTCGATGCCGAGATAGCAGATCGCGGTCATCGCCACGATAAAGGCGACGCCGATCGTGGTGACCAACACCACCGACGGCTGGTCGACGCCGAACAGGTGGCACGAATAGGTGCCGGCGATTTGCGCCAGCCCCGGCATGACCAAAATATCGGTGGCGAGAATGACCCAGCCGCCCATCCAGCCGCTATACGGCCCGACGGCGCGCGTCGCCCAGGAGAACGTGGTGCCGCAATCGGGATCGGCGTGGTTGAGATGATAATAGGCCACCGCGATGAACAGCATCGGCACGAAGGCCAGGATCAGGATCGCCGGCACGCCGAACTTCGCCGCCGCCACCAGCGCCGGCAGTGCCGCGGCCAGCGAGTAAGCGGGCGCGGCCGAGGCGACACCGATGACCACGTTGGAGGCGAAGGACAGCGCGCCTTTTTTCAGCTCGGAATCCGTCCTGCCGATCGTGTCGCTCGCCCCCGCAAGCGTAACGCGCTCCGTCATTCTTACAGCCCCGCCCTGCCCGCGCGCTAATTAGAACATGAACCAAGGCTTGAGAGAGCGGCCTTGATCGCTTGGACAGCACTGTGTTCGCTTTAATAATTTCGTCAAGGGTCTGCGACCGCCCATTAGCGCGTTTACGCGCGTCTTTGACGCGCTACGGGCGGCGGCGCGAAGCGCCGCCCTTGACGAAATTATTAAAGCGAACAACCAGCGTCCAAGCGATCAAGGCCGCATCCCCGATCAGGGAAGAATGTCGCATCAAACCGCCACGCCCTTGGCAAGCCCTGCCCGCCCACTATAGTCGCCGCACCAAGAGCCGTGTGGGCGGCCAAGCATCAGGGTGAGGAACAATGTCGGGGAAACTCTTTGCCATAGCGGCCACGGCCGCGCTGGCATTTGCCGCGCCGGCGCACGCCGCCGATTTCGTCATGAAAATGGGCTGCGCCACCATGAACGAGGGGCAGCATCAGTTCCTGAAATTCTACAAGGAAGAAGTCGAGAAGGCGTCCGGCGGCCGCATCGAGGTGCAGGTCTATCCGGCGAGCCAGCTCGGCCCGATCCCGCGCGAGATCGAAGGCGTGCAGCTCGGCAACATCCAGGGCTATGCCGGCCCGGTCGATTTCTTCGTCGGCATCGATCCGCGCTTCGGCGTGTTCTCGGCGCCGATGTTGTTTTCCAGCGATGTCAATGCGGCGGCGACCATCCACGATCCGGCGATCGAAAAGGCGATGCTCGATCTGGTGACGCCGAAGCGCATGGTCGGCATCGCCACGTTGGGGCTCGGCGCCTCCGATTACGGCGCCAAGAAAGCGATCCTGACGCTGGCCGATTTCTCCGGCAAGAAGCTGCGCATCAACGGCACCGAGCTCGAGCGGCAGAAGATGGCAAAGCTCGGCGCCACCGGCATCGGCATGCCGCTGTCCGAAGTCGTGCCCGCCCTCGACCAGGGCACCATCGACGGCACCATCTCCGGGCTTTCGGTGTTCGTCGCCTTCAAGATGAACGACCTGCTCAAGACCATCACGGTCACCAATGACACCTTCATCAACTCGATCGTCGTCGTCAGCAAGGCGTGGCTCGATACCTTGCCGCCAGACCTGCAGAAGATCGTCGTCGATGCCGGCGCGCCGGTGCAGGCCCGGACGCAGGCGTGGGAGTTCGACTTCAACAAGCAGTTGGAGCAGCAATGGGCAGCCCTTGGCGGCACCGTGCACAAGCTCTCCGATGACGACCTCGCCAAGATGAAGACGCTGCTGGGACCGGTCGCCGACGACGCCACCAAGGACCAGCCGGCGGTGCACGACATGCTGCAAATGGTGCGCGCCGCGGCGGCGAAAAACTGAGGCCTCGTTTCTCGGATGCGGTGCAGCACGAAGTGGTGCACTGCTGATCCGGGATCGTCGCAGACTCTGAGTTCGTAACGATCCCGGGTCTGCAGCGCACCACTTCGTGCTGCGCTGCGCCCGGGAAAAAATATCTGAGAGCGGCTCATGCGTAATCTATTGCGTCAGAGCGCCCACGCGCTGATGACAGCGCTGCGCCTCGCCGCAGGCGCCATGCTGGTGGCCAGCGTCGCGATCAATTTCGCCAACATCATCGGCCGCTATTTCCTCTCGGTGTCGATCCCGTGGGCCGAGGAGATGATGCTGTTTTTGATGATCGGCGCGGTGTTCCTCGGCATCGGGCCGGTCGGCTGGCTCGGCCGCCATATCCGCATGGACGTCATCGTCTCGCTGTTGCCGCCGCGCGCGCGGAAAGTCTTCGAGGTTTTGTCCGACGTGGTCACCATCGCGACCTGCGTCATGTTGGCGATCTTTGCCTGGCCGGTGCTGACCATGCTGGCCGAGCTCGATCAAAGAAGCGAGACGGCGAATTTCCCGATGGTCATTGCCCAGGCCGTGGTGCCGCTCGGGCTTGTGCTGATGGCGCTGCTCATAGGCGTGCGGGTGTTGGTGCACGGCGTGCGCCACGACGACGTGATCTCGAGCCGCGAAGTCGAGCGCTGAAATGCCCCCGTACACCGTCATCCTGAGGTGCGAGCGAAGCGAGCCTCGAAGGATACGGCCGAGGCGCCGGGGCCGTCGCCCTTCGAGGGCCGCTGCGCGGCCACCTCAGGGTGACGGAATTAGGGTGCGCTAGATGGCGGCAGCGTTTGTTTATTTCATCCTGCCGGCCATCCTGCTGATCCTGGGCCTGCCGATCTTCGTGGTGCTGATCCTCACGTCGACGGCGGCGATCGTCTTCGTCGCGCATGTGCCGATGCAGGCGGTGCAGACCTACATGTTCGGCAGCCTCGACAATTTCCCGCTGCTGGCGGTGCCGTTCTTCGTGCTGGCCGGCGAGATCATGGGCCGCGGCGGCATTGCCAACCGCGTCGTCACCTGGGTGGTCTCCATCGTCGGCGGCGTGCGCGGCTCGCTCGCCGTGACCACGGTGGCGTCGTCGGAATTGTTCGGCGCCATGGCGCATACCACCGTCGGCACCGTGGTCGCCATCGGGCGGCTTTTGTTTCCGTCGCTGACCAGGCACGGCTACAGCGAACGTTTCGCCGTGGCGCTTATCACTTCGTCGGGCGCGGTCGCGGTGATCATTCCGCCGTCGATCTCGATGATCCTGTACGCCATGACGGCACAGGTCTCGGCGATAAAGCTGTTCACCGCCGGCATTTTGCCGAGCGTTCTGATCGGCGTGGTCGACGCCATCTACGTGCTGATCTATGCGCGCATAAAAATGGTGCCGCTGTCGTCGCCGGCGCGCTGGAAGAACATTTGGGCCGCGACCAAGGACGCGAGCTGGGCGATCGGCACCATCGTGGTGATCTTCGGTGGCATCTATGGCGGCGTGTTCACGCCGACCGAGGCCGCCGGCGTCGCCGTGGTCTATTCGCTGTTCGTCGCCATGGTGATCTATCGCGAGATCGATCTTAACGGGCTGTGGCAGGTCATCGTCAGCGCGATCTATCTGATCGCGCAGATTTTGATCATCGTCACCGGCGCCGGCGTCTATTCCTGGCTGATGACCACGAGCGGCATTCCAGGGACTCTGATCGGCGCCATCACCGCGATGCAGCTGCCGCACTGGCAGACGCTATTGTTCGTCAATGCCGGCCTGCTGGTCGCCGGCAGTTTTTTGGAGCCGCCGGCCGCGATCCTCATTCTCACGCCGCTCTTGCTTCCCGTCGTCGAAGCCGCCGGCATCAACGCGCTGCACTTCGGCATCATCATGGCGGTGAATCTGAGCATCGGGCTTTACCTGCCGCCGTTCGGGCTGAACCTGTTCGCCGCCCGCGCCATCTTCAACGTACCGATGGCCATGATCTACCGCGGCGTGCTGCCGTTCGTGGTGGTGAACTTTTTGGCGCTCTTGGTGATCACCTACGTGCCGGCGATCTCGATGGTGCTGATCGGTGGGGCGCGCTGAAGACGGATGAGTTGAGGCAGGCCCCTAATTCGTCATGGCCGGACTTGTTCCGGCCATCCACGTCTGTGTTCGGCACGGCATTTAAGACGTGGATGCCCGCGACATAGGCGAGCGAAGCGACGCCGTTCTTCAAACGGCTATGCGCGGGCACGACGTCCCATCTTTGGCCTAGTTATTCGCGGCAATGTTCGGCCGCACCTGCAGCTTGTCGATCACCGGGATCAAGAGATTGAGGAAGAGGTCGGCGCCCTTGACGTAGCCGGCGGGCGTGAAGTGGACGTGGTCCGGCGTCATCAGCGGCGGCGACGCGTTGACCAGCTGGTGCGCGGCGCACTGGTTCGGATTGATCGTCGCCCAGTTCCAATAGACGAAACCGTGGCGCTCCGCGATCTTGCGCTCGATGTCGCGCACCAGATCGAGATGCGCGATGGTGTGCCAGTCGCAATCGGCCGGCTCCGTGTACAACGCGCCGTCGCTCGGCGGCGCCGGATGGCAGGCGGCGTCGGCCGGGCCTTTTCCCGAACAATGCGGCGGCCGCTCGGCGCCGTCGGGCGGCCCGACCAGCACGATCTGGGCGTTGGGCAGCGCCGCCTGGATCCGCGCGACCGCCTTCTCGTAATTGCGCTCGTAGCGCGCCGCGTCGAGATTGGGCTTCGACGCTTCGTTGGTGCCGAACACCAGCACGACGATTTGCGGATCGAGGCGGCGCAGGCCGTCCGCCATCAGCTTCTCGTCGAACTTGTTGACCAGATCGATGGTGGCGCCGGGATAGCCGATATTGTTGTACGAGACGCCCGCCTGCTTCTGATAGATGCCGATGCTGGCGATGCTGACCACGCCGGTGCCGCGGCTGCGAATCTCGATCTGGCGGACGCGGTCGCTCGCCGCGCCGTCGGGCCGCAGCCGCAACACCACCGGCTCGACGGCATTGCCGCCGAGATCGGCGCTGCTCTTGATCGCGCCGTCGAGGCTGATGTCGATCGCGCCGCCGCCCGGCTGGCGCAGCGCCTCGATCTCGATGGAGTCGAACGGCACCGGCGTATCCGATGCAAACGTCAGCGCCTCGCCGGACGCGGTCGCCACTGCGTTGAAGCCGGACAGCCAGAACTCGGCGATATTGTCGGAGCGCTGGATCGCATGATAGGTCCAGCCCGGCGACGCGGTGATTTTCATGGCGCCGGAGCGCACGCCGATATGCGGCTTGCCGGCATCGAGATAGCCGACGCCGCCGTTGCCGTAACGCGCTTGCAGTTTTTGGCGCAACTCGCCGGTGAAATAATCCGCAGCCGTGTGGCTGTCGCCGATTTGCAAAATCACGAGACCGCGTTGGCCTTGCGCCTTCGGGGCGGAATTTCCCGGCGCGCTGGTGCTCGACTTCAGCGGCAGCGTGCTGGTCTCCACCATGGGCGTCGTTGTTGCGGGCGGAGGAGTGCCGCTGTCCGTGACCGGCGACGGCGCGCTGGCAACGCGCGCTTGCGGCGCCGGCGGCGCAGGTTCTGCGACTGAGGGAATGCGCGCGTCGTCGCGGCTGTCCTGCGGCGGGTGGGTCGTTTCCGGCGCCACTTGCTCCACGACGGTGATCAGGCCGCGCGGCCGCGGCACCGCCGGCGAGCGCAGCACCGCGATCAGCACGCCGGCGACCAAGACGACGCAAGCGCCACCGGCCGCCATGGCGGCCAACGACAAGTTTTTGTCCCGTTGCGTACGAGCCATCAATCCGACCCAAAAAAAATTACGGCCGAAAATTCTGCGGCCGTCTTCGCACGCGATCACAATACTACGCGCGGCTGCAAAGCTCCGCGTTACGCTAATTCTGACTCCGGGTCCACACCAGCGGCTCGGACGGCGCGCCGGGAACGTGGATTTCCATGACCAGCCGATGGTCGACGCGCGGCTGCGCCGGCCGCGGCAGGAGCGACGCCGTCGTGAGATCGGCGCCGGCCGGTTTTGTTGCCGCGTCGTTCGGCTTTTGCGGCGCGCTGGCGACGGCGGTGTTCGGCGTCCCGCCCGCGCCGTCGATCATGGCCCACATATAGCGGTAGCCCTTCGCGGTGAGATGGACGCCGTCGGGCTCCTGGAATTTTCCCGAGCAGAGGCCGGCGTCCTGGCGCGTGCCGATATATTTGACGGACGATTTGGCGAGATGGCTGCGCAGGATTTGATCCAGCTCGCTCGACTGTTTGTCCCAGCCTTTACGCACGCAATGCGGCCCGACCCAGATCACGGTGAGCTGGCGTTGCGCGGCGGCGTCCAAGATGTCGTCGATGCTCTTGTCGATATTTTTCAGGCTGCCTTCGGCATCGTTGGTGCCGAGGAAGATGTAGGCCGTCGAGCCGGGCGGCGTCCGCGCGATCTGCGCCAGCGCTTTGGGACCGCGGATGTGGATGCCGATCTGGGCCAGATTGTTGAAGCCCATGGTGGTGGCCAGCCCGTCGCCGATGCTGTCGCCGAGCACATAGGTGCCGCTGGCGAACAACGGCGCCGCCGCCGGCAGCACCGCCAGCGCAAAGAGCCCGCCCAACACCCATTTCGAACGCAACATTCGTCCCGCTTCCACTCCGACCCCGCCGCTAATCTTCCGATCAATATGGTCAAAGAACGATTAAACCACGGTCATTTTTCGTATTTTCCAACCCTGAATAGGCGCAAAATAAGGCCTAATCGGGCTCGGCCCCGGAAATCGCGATGAAAATGTCCCTGGCCCGCTGGTATACCGTCGCAACGCCGGCCCGCTGCGACAGGTTCCGCAAAGCCTCGGCGCCGCGCAACGCGGTCTCCTGGATCGGGTTGCCGTTCATATCGGCGAGCCAGTTCATTACGCTCTGCGGGATGGTGACCGCGAGCAGCGCGAGCGTCGCATAGAGCACGATTGCCGCGGCGCGCAGCGGATTGGCTGGGCGCCGCGGCTCGAATTCGGATGGATCGGCGTGCTTCATCGCGACATCCTCAAAACTGGAAATAGATGAACGGCGCGATGCCGGCAGGCGCCGCGACCGAGATCAGGTAGATGACGACGAACGGCACCAGCACTTGCACCGGTAGCGGCGCCGCGTCGTAGCGCTTTTCCAGCGTCGCGAACCAGCGCGGCGGCAAGATGTGCGACAGCGCGCCCAACGCGAAGATGAAGGCGACGAACGGCGTCACGCTGGTGGACCAGCTCCGTCCACCAAACATCGTGGCAAAATAGCCGAGCCAGGCCTCGGTCGAGGGCGCGCGGAAGAATACCCAGGCGAGGCAGACGAACTGTATCGTCACCAGCCAGCCGAGTGCGGTGGCAAGCGTGCCGCGCTTGGCGTCCGTATGATCCCCGGTGATGCCGAGCATGCGCTCGATCACCAGCGCTGCGCCGTGCAGGCAGCCCCAGATCAAAAATGCCCAGCTGGCGCCGTGCCACAACCCGCCCAGCGCCATGGTGATCATGATGTTGCGGTAGGTGGCGAGCCGGCCGTATTTATTGCCGCCGAGCGGGATGTAGAGATAATCGCGCAGCCAGCTCGACAGCGACATGTGCCAGCGCCGCCAGAAATCCTGCACCGAGGTCGCCCGGTATGGATAATTGAAGTTTTGCGGAAATTCGTAGCCGAGCAGATTGGCGATGCCGATGGCGATGTCGGTATAGGCGCTGAAGTCGCAATAGATCTCGAGCGCGTAGCCATACATGGCGAAAATCAGATCGAGGCTCGAACTGGCCGTGGGATCGCGGAACACGCCGTCGACAAAACCGGTCGACAGGTAGTTGGCGATGATCACCTTCTTGAACAGGCCGCCAAGGATGAGGAACACGCTTTCGCCGAGCCTGATATTGGCCGGGTCGCGCGGGCCTATGGTCTGCGCCAAGAATTTGTTGGCGCGCACGATCGGGCCGGCGATCAGGTGCGGGAAGAAGCCGATGTAGAACATGATGTCGATCAGCGACGTGGTCGGCCTGATCACGCGCCGGTAGACGTCGATGATGTAGGACAGCGCGTGGAAGGTGAGGAAGGAAATTGCGATCGGCAGCGCCACTTCGATGAAGCCGATATCGACCTTCACGCCGACCGCGGCGAAGGTGTTCATCAGCGAGGCGGCGAAAAAATTGTAATACTTGAAATAGCCGAGCAGGCTTAGGTTGGCGATAATCGCGATCCACAGCACCGCGAGCCGCTGGGCGCGATACTTGAAATGGTCGATGGCAAACGCCGCGACATAATTGAAGGTCGAGCTGACCAGCAGCAGCAGCGTGAATTCCGGCCGCCACGCCGCGTAGAAATAATAGCTCGCCGCCACCAGGAAGACTTTCTTCCAGGTGTTATGCGCGTTGAGCAGCCACGTGACCGGAAAAACGACGGCAAAGAAGACCGCAAATTCGATGGTGGGAAACAGCATCTGCGTTTGCGGCCCAGCGCGCTAGTGTTTCCCGGATGCGGTGCAGCGCGAAGCGGTGCACCGCTGATCCGGGATCGCCGCAAACTCGTACCTTGTTACGATCCCGGGTCTGCAGCGCATCATTTCGCTTCGCTCCATGCTGCGCTGCGCCCGGGAAACACTACGGTTGCTCGTCCTTCGTCTGTTTGGTCAGGCACTGATCGAGATTTTTCCCGGCTTCGTCGAGCGCCTCGACGATCTTGGGGAACAGGTAGCTGGCGGCCAGATCCTCGCCGGCGACGGTAAAATGCTGGCCGTCCGGGGTGCGGATCTGCACCAGCCGGCCACTCTTGTCCGGGCCGTAGGACGCGAAGGTCTCGGTGCCGGCGGCGTGCAGCCGCCACGGCTCGATGTAATGCAGGTTGGGATCGCCGAGCGCGGCGATGGCTTCGGCGAACATGGCGTTCTTGCCGTCGATGTCGGCATTGTCGATCGCCTCGCGCATCGCCGGCATGCCGACCATGAGCACGACCGCCTTGGTGGCGACGGCGGCTCTGAGGAATTCGAGCACCTCGTGGCGGTATTTGTCGGTCCAGTCCGGCGCGCCCCAGGCGGTGCGGGTGCCGTTGCCGTCGACGATGAATTGCCGGTCGTTGAGCCCGATCGAGACCACCGACAAAGTCGGCTTGAAAACGTCGTCGATGCGTTTGATCTCGCGCGGCCAGTAGACCCTGTCGCCGCGGGTCAGGCCGGTGCCGTTACGGGCGAAGCGGCCGAGCTCGATGGTATTTTTCAGGCACGGATTGCCATCGACGATGCGCTCGATGCCGGACCAGTAATTGTCGACGATGGAATCGCCGGCGAAGGCTATTCTGATCTTGCTCGCGGTCTCGGCACCCGCCGCCGCCGCGGCCCGGCACGGCGCCGAAAAGAGCGGCAGCATCAGGCTCAATATCAGGCAGGTAGCGGCCAGCGCCGATGCCGCGCCGAGCGCGCGGCGCGCCCGGTCGCCCAAACCGATTCCCGATCCCCACCCGGACCGAAATACCATCGGAAGCCCCTCTCACGTCGTGCGGCCCACACGTCCAAAGACGCATAAAGACTTGACCACTAAAGACTTGACCACCGTCGCCTCAGCCCCCCGGCCGGCATCAGCGCGATCAATTCGGTAGCGAAACCGGGCCGCGCTGGTCAAGCGGTTTGCTATCTAAGCGTCAGTGCGTGCAAACCCCTGTTGAATTTGCCTCAATTGTGCGACCTCTTGGGACCAATCCGGGCCAAGGCTGGCATGAGTGAAACCATTGCAAATCGCGCGGCTGCAAATCGCGCGCCAGCCGGCCTGGGTGTGTCGGGGGTGACGGCGACCGCGATCGTCATCGCCGACATGGTCGGCATCGGCGTCTTCACCAGCCTCGGATTTCAGGTCGGCGACATCAAATCCGGCTTCGCGCTCTTGCTGTTGTGGATCGTCGGCGGCGCCGTGGCGCTGTGCGGCGCGCTTTGTTACGCCGAATTGGCCACCATGCTGCCGCGCTCCAGCGGCGAGTACAATTTCCTGCGCCGCATCTATCATCCTGCCTTCGGCTTCGTCGCCGGCTGGCTGTCGGCGACCGTCGGCTTTGCCGCGCCGATCGCGCTCGCCGCCATGGCGTTCGGGGTTTATTTCAAGGCCGTCGTGCCGAACGCGCCGCCGCTTCTGCTCGGGCTCGGCCTGACCTGGCTGTTGGCGCTGGTGCATCTGTGCGGCGTGCACGTCGCCGGCGCCTTTCATAACGCCTGGACGATATTCAAGCTGGCGCTGATCGTCATCTTCATCGCCGCCGGCTTCGCCTTCGGCGATGCGCAACCGATCAGCTTTGCGCCACAACATTCGGGCGCCCTGACCGCGGTCATGAGCGCGCCGTTCGCCATCAGCCTGGTCTTCGTGATGTATTCCTATTCCGGCTGGAACGCCGCCACCTATATCGCCGGCGAAGTGCAAAACCCGGCGCGCAACCTGCCGCGCGCGCTGCTGATCGGCACAGCCGTCGTCGTCGTGCTCTATGTCGGGCTCAACGCCGTCATGCTGGCGACCACGCCGCTGTCGGAGCTCTCAGGCCAGCTCGACGTCGCCATGGTGGCGGGCCGGCACATCTTCGGCCCGTTCGGGGCGCGTTTTGTCGGCGGGCTGATCAGCCTCGGCCTGGTGTCGTCCATCAGCGCCATGATGTGGATCGGCCCGCGGGTGACCATGACCATGGGCGAGGACATGCCGGCGCTGCGGCTCTTCGCCCGCAAATCCAAGACCGGCGTGCCGGCGACCGCAATCGCCTTTCAGCTCCTGGTCGCCGACCTGTTGCTCCTGACCCAGAGCTTCGAGGCGGTGCTCGATTTCATCCAGTTCAGCCTGACGTTCTGCTCGTTTTTCACGGTGTTGGGCCTGATCAAGATGCGGTTCACCCACCCGGAACTGGTGCGGCCATACCGCGCCTGGGGCTACCCGGTTACGCCTCTGGTTTTCCTCTGTTTGACCTTGTTCATGATGTACTATCTTGTCGTAAATCGGCCGCTGCAATCGTTTGGCAGCTTGGGGCTGATGGCGGCGGGGCTCGTAATCTATTATGCGTTCAAACTCATCTCGAATGTGCCGCCGCCCGATTCCGCAAAGACCCTACCCCTCAAAGCCGATGCTCTCGACCGTGCCTAAACTCTTCGCCGCCGCGCTGTTCGCCGTCGTCTTTGCCGTTTTCTTGGCGCTGCCGGTCGCGCCGGCGCGCAGCGCCGAGACCGCGACACCGGACGATACCGCGCGCTTCCTCGCCGGCCTGCCGCCGGCGCCGGGCTCGCCGTTGGCGGCCCTGGCCAAAGACCCGGGCTGGGCGCAGCACGCGCGCTTCTTCGATTCGATCTTCAGCCGCGAGGACGCCAACACGCTGTCGAAGGTGCGCGCCTTTGCCAAAGAGCACCTGCCGCAGCACAGCGACACCATGCTGTACATGTTCAGCGGCCCGGATTTCCTCTACGCCACGTCGTTTTTCCCGTCGGCCTCGACCTATGTGCTGAGCGGCCTCGAGCCGGTCGGCGACGTGCCGCAATTGACCGCCCTGCCGCGCGGCGCCGTCGACGGCAGCCTGCGCAATATCGAGGGCTCGCTGGCCACCATCCTCAATTTGAGCTTCTTCATCACCAAAAATATGAAAACGCAGCTGACCACCGGGCCGGTCTACGGCACGCTGCCGATCCTGTATGTGTTCCTGGCGCGCACCGGCAAAACCGTCCAGGAGGTGAGCTTCGTCAGCCTCGACAAGGACGGCAATTTCATCGCCCAGGACGATCCCGGCAGGCGCGCCGGCCGGGCGACTTCGCAAAGCGCCGCCAAGGGCGTCAAGATCGTGTTTTCCGACGGCAGCGGGCCGAAGCAGACGCTCTACTATTTCAGCACCGATCTGTCCGACGGCGGCGTCAAGATTTCCGGGTTCCTGGAATTCTGCGCCAAGCTCGGGCCGGCCGACAGCTTCCTCAAAAGCGCATCCTATCTGCTGCACGGCGGCAATTTTACCCGCGTGCGCAACTTCCTGGTCGATCACAGCGCCACCGTGCTGGAAGACGACAGCGGCATTCCGCTCGGCTATTTCGACCCGAAGAAATGGCGCCTGCAGCCGTTCGGCCATTATCTCCCGCCGCTCGGCATCTTCCCCAACACCTATCAGCCGCGCCTGGCGGAGCTGTACCGCAATGCCGCGCCGCTCGACTTCGGCATCGGCTATCGGTGGCGCAAGAACGAGTTGAACCTGCTGCTGGCCACGCGGCCGCCGCCGGGCCCCGGCGAAGCCGAATTTAACCCTTCGTTAACCATAGGGTCGGACAGTCCGCCGACCGTGGTCGAGGGGCCGAAACCGCACCGGAAACCGCCCCAGGCCGCGCCAACCCCGCGCCGGTCCAACGGTTTGCGCGGATTCTTCAGCGTTTTCGGCTTTGACGACCCCGCCGCCCGGCCGAGGCCGCCCAAATAGGGCCAAAGTCGTCGCCGACAGTTGGGTCGTCGGGTGGGGATACCTTGGCAGAACGGGGTCGAGTTTCATCAGCGCAGGCTGTCCGCCGGCCGTTTATCGGCGCGGGCGGCGCGCATATTGCGCGGCACGTTCCGCTCGATGCGGAACTGCGGCGCCGCGTCGAGCCGGTCGCTCCGCGCAAGGCGCCGCCGCGCCGCGTTCCCGTCACCCGCAAGCCGGTTTCGCGCGCCGGCGCGGTGCGGACACTCGTCGAGCAGAATCTGCTTTTGATTGCGTCGGTTCTGCTCGTGGCCGGCATCACCGGCTGGGGTTTTGCGCTCTACGGCGAATTCCGCGCCTCCGGCCTGATCGGGCCAGGCGCGAACGACGCGGCGACCGCGCGCTTCGATTTGTCGATCGCCAAAAGCGATCCTTTCGCGACGTCGACCTATGCGCCGAGCGCGCCGGCATCGGGCGGCGAAACGACAGTCGCCAAAAGCAATCCCGTCACGACGTTGAGCTATGCGCCGAGCGCGCCGACCCCGGCGCCGCGGCCGGTCGCCGTCGCGTCCGCAGTCCGCGAATCGGCCGCAAGCGTCGTCGCGCGGGATTGGAGTTATTTCGAACCCAAGCGAGTAGCCGACGTGCCGCGCGAGCCGGCAACGCCAGCGAAAGCGCGCGTCGTCGCCGTTGCCCCCTCCCGTGCTCCCGTACGCACTGCTGCCATTGACCCGGTCAACACCGCTTCCATTGAAAAGCCCGCGCCTTCCATCGAAAAGCCCGCGCCGCAGATGATGCTTGCCTCGGCGTCCAATCCGCCGCCGACGGTACCGCACGTCCCGCTCGGCAACATCGAGGCAAAAACCAGCCTCGTCGATTTCGAGACCGCGCCGTTCCCCTATCGCGGCATGGTGCCCGGCGCGAACCGGCCGTTCCTCGATGCCGGCCAGCCGGACGCGCGCGGCCACGTCAATTTCCGCGGCCGCATGTTCCTGGAATCGAAAACTTTTGGCGACGACCGCGTGCTGCTGCACATTCCGCAAGGTTTTGACCCCAATCGCCCCGCCGTCATGGTGGTGTTCTTCCACGGCCATGGCGCCACGCTGGAACGCGACGTGCGCGACCGCCAGCGCCTGCCGGATCAGATCTCGGCCGCCGGCCTCAACGCCGTGCTGGTGGCGCCGCAATTCGCCTTCGACGCCGCCGATTCCAGCGCCGGAAAGTTCTGGGACGCCGACGGCTTCAAGCGCTTCCTCGATGAATCCGCAAAGAAGCTCGCGGGCCTCTACGGCGACCAGCGCAGCGCTTCGGCCTTCGCCACCATGCCGATCGTGCTGGTCTCTTATAGCGGCGGCTTCGGCCCAACGCTGTCGGTGCTGGCGCGTGGCGGCGCGCAGGAGCGCATCCGCGGCCTGGTCCTGCTCAACTCGCTCTATGCCGGCATCGACCAGTTCGCCGACTGGATCGCCGACCACCGGCAAACCTTCTTCGTCTCGTCCTATACGCCGCATACCGCGCATCACAACGCCGATCTCCGGCAGGCGCTCGCCGAACGTTCGGTGCCATACGGCTCCGAGCTGCGCCGCAATCACCTCCAAGGCATGGTGACATTCCTGCCCGCCGGCGACGTGTCGCACCGCGATTTCGTCACCCATGCCTGGACCGACAATCCGGTCGCAGACATTTTGCTGCGCATGAACGACGTGGTGCCGAAGACCGATACGGCGACGGTTACGGCGGGGCGTAACTGAACATTGGCCTCGCCCGCGCAGCGCAACAATCGACCGGCGGCGCCAATGGCAAAAGGCAAGAGCGACTTTCCGGTTTCAAATACCCGGCGCTATCTCGAGCCGGGCCCGATCGTGCTGGTGTCGTCGGCCTGGCGCGGCAAAACCAACATCATGACCATGGGCTGGCATACGGTGCTGCAATTCGTGCCGGCGCTCATCGGCTGCGTGATCTCGTCGGGCAATCACAGCTTTGATCTGGTGCGCCGCAGCGGCCAATGCGTGATCAACGTGCCGACCACGGCGCTCACCAACAAGGTCGTCGGCATCGGCAATTGCTCCGGCGCACCGGTCGACAAGTTCAAGAAATTCCGCTTGACCGCGGAACCCGCCGAAGAGGTCGACGCACCGCTGATCCGCGAATGCCACGCCAATTTCGAATGCAAGCTGAAAGACGACCGCCTCGTCGATCAATACAATTTCTTCATCTTCGAAGTCGTCAAAGCCCACGCGGCGCGGCGGCCGAAATATCCGCAGACCCTGCACTATACCGGCGACGGCGTGTTCATGGTGGCCGGCAAGATCATCAGCCGCAGGAGCCTGTTCCGGCCGGGGATGCTGTAGCGGCCGTTTTCTCTCATCCACTCGCTGGAAAGTGAAAGGTTCCCGGAACCGCCCCGGCGGAGCACCGTTACCCTTCGTGCGTGTGCTTGACGCGCGCAAATGCTTGCGGGCGCGTAAGCATTCTGCCCCAGGGATCATGCCCAAGGACGCTGCAATGCCGTCAAAAAGCCCCCCGCGTTCCGGCGCCGATCGAAGATCGTTCCTCATGGCAACCGTTTCCACCGCCGCCGTGCCGATGTTTGCGCGGGCGGCGCACGCTGAGGCTGTCGTCCCGCAAAAGGCCGCGAGCGCCCGCCGGCCGATGGATGTCACGGTGAACGTCAACGACCGCGACCACCAGCTTGCGGTCGACGTCCGCACCTCTTTGCTCGACCTGTTGCGGGAACACCTCGAACTGACCGGCACCAAGAAAGGCTGCGACCACGGCCAATGCGGCGCCTGCACGGTGCTGATCGACGGCCGGCGTGTGCTGTCGTGCCTGACGCTGGCGGCCGCCGCGGCGGGCCACAAGGTCACGACGATCGAAGGGCTGGCGGCGAACGGCGAGCTGCATCCCATGCAGCAGGCCTTCATCGATCACGACGCGCTCCAGTGCGGCTATTGCACGCCCGGTCAGATCATGTCGGCGGTCGCCTGCGTCAACGAAGGCCACGCCGATAGCGACGCCGACATTCGCGAGTATATGAGCGGCAATCTGTGCCGCTGCGCCGCCTATCCCAACATCGTCGATGCGGTGAAAGAGGCGCGGCCGGCGATGAAGACGGCAAGCAGGGATTAGCCATGCGCGCTTTCGCCTATGAACGAGCCAACAATCCGGCCGATGCCGTGCATGGCGCGGCTGCGGGCAATGACGCGCAATATCTCGCCGGCGGCACCACGCTGTTCGACCTGATGAAGCTCGACGTGATGCGGCCGCAGACGATCGTCGACATCAACGCGCTCGAAGCCGCTTATGGCCGCATCGAGCTCGGCCGCAACGGCTTGCGGCTCGGCGCGCTGGTGCGCATGGCGGACACCGCCGATCATCCGGAGATCCAGAATCAGTATCCGGTGATCGCGCAGTCGCTCAAGCTCGCCGCCAGCCAGCAGATCCGCAACATGGCGAGCCTCGGCGGCAATGTCTTGCAGCGCACCCGCTGCACTTATTTCCGCGACGTGTCCTACGCTGCCTGCAACAAGCGCAATCCGGGATCGGGCTGCGCCGCGCTCGAGGGTTTCAATCGCCCGCATGCCGTACTCGGCACCAGCGAGCAGTGCATCGCCGCTTATCCCGGCGATTTCGCCCAGGCCCTGATCGCGCTCGATGCCGCGGTCGAAATTGCCGGCGCCGGCGCGACACGCACCATTCCGTTCGCCACGCTGCATCGCAAGCCGGGCAAGACGCCCGACCAGGAAACGACGCTGCGGCCGAACGAATTGATCGTGTCGTTCCTGGTTCCGGCGGCACCGTGGACGCGCCGGTCGCTTTATCTCAAGGTGCGCGATCGGCAATCCTACGAATTCGCGCTGGCCGCGGCGGCCGTGGCGCTCGATCAGCAAGACGGCGTGGTGCGCAACGCCCGCATCGCGCTCGGCGGCGTCGCCACCGTGCCGTGGCGCGCGCACGAAGCGGAGGCCGTTCTGCGCGGCAATGCAATCGATGAACGCATGGCGTTGGCGGCGGCAGATGCGGCATTCGCCGGCGCCAAGGGCCACGGCCATAACGATTTCAAGATCGCGCTTGGCAAGCGCACCTTGAGCCGCGCGCTGCAACAGGCGGCGGCGCTGGAGATTTAAGATGGCAAACGCGGCAGCACCCGATCCGAAGGAAAATATGGGCGCCCCGGTTCCGCGCTACGACGCGCGGCTGAAGGTCACCGGCGAGGCGCGCTATCCCGCCGATGTGCCGGTCGGCAATCCGGCCTACGCGGTGTTGGTCACCAGCACGATCGCCAAGGGCAGGATCGAACGCCTCGATATCGAAGAGGCGCGCGCCGTGCCGGGCGTGCTCGATATCTTGAACGCCGAAAATACCGGCGAGCTGAAGCCGGCGAAGTTCGGCGCCAGCTCGTCCACCTCCATCCAGGACCTCGGCCCCGATATCCAGCACGATGGCCAGATCATCGCCGTGGTGCTCGCCGACACGTTCGAGGCGGCGAATGAAGGCGCTGCCGCGGTTAAGGTGCGCTATGCCGAAGCGACGCCGTCGGCGACGTTTGGCGCGCAAGGGCTGACGCAGGAAGACGCCACCAAGGTTTCCGAGCAACACCGGCACTTGCCGCAGGCGGGCGATGCCGCGGCGGCGATTGCCGGCGCCGAGGTGAGCATCGACGTCGAATATGAGACGCCGACCCAACACCACAATCCCATGGAATTGTTCGCCACCACCTGCGTGTGGTCCGGCGACCAATTGACCATCTACGAGCCGACCCAGTTCGTCTACGGACTGAAGAACAGCATGGCGCTGCGGCTTGGCATCGCGCCGGACAAGATCCGCATCGTCAGCCCCTATGTCGGCGGCGCATTCGGCTCCAAGGGCACCATGACGCCGCGCACCGCGCTCATCGCGCTGGCCGCCAAGCGGCTCAACCGGCCGGTCAAGCTCGTCGCCACCCGCGACCAGGGTTTTACCATCGCCACCTATCGCGCCGAGACCCGGCACCATATCCGCCTCGGCGCGCAACGCGACGGCAAGCTGGTCGGCTACAGCCACGAAGGCTGGGAGATCAGTTCGCGGCCCGATCCTTATGTCGTGGCGGGCGTCGAAGACACCGCGGAGATTTATGCGTTTGGCGCGGTTGCGACCAAGGTCAATGTCGTTCACGCCGACCGTAATACGCCGGGATTCATGCGCTCGCCGCCGGTGGTGCCCTACGTCTATGCGCTCGAAAGCGCCATGGACGAGATGGCGATCAAGCTTGGCATGGACCCGGTCGAATTCCGCCGCATCAACGACACGATGCAAAGCCCGATCGACGGCAAGCCGTATTCCAGCCGCTCATTGATGCGCTGTTACGACCAGGCCGCGGACGCGTTCGGCTGGCAACGGCGCAGCGCTGAGCCAGGCTCGATGCGCGATGGCGACTGGCTGGTCGGCTGGGGCTGCGCCACCGCGGTCTATCCAACCCATATCGGCCCGGCTGCGGCGCGGGTGCGTCTGACACCCAACGGCGATGTCCTGGTGCAAATCGCCGCCCACGAGATCGGCAACGGCGTCTACACCGTGCTCGGTCAGATGGCGGCGGAACGGCTTGGCGTCGACGTCAAGTCGGTGACGGTCGAGGTCGGCGATTCGCGGCTGCCGCCGGCGCCGGTGGCGGGTGGCTCCACCACCACCGCGAGCGCCTGCAGCGCGGTGATGAAAACCTGCGACATGATCCGCGACAAGCTGTTCCATGCCGCGACCACAGCCAATGACGGCCCCCTCGCCGGCCGCACCATGGACGATCTCACGCTGGCGGACGGTAAGGTCTCAGCCGGCGACGGCGCCAGCGAAGATGCCAAAGACCTCTTCAAACGCCTCGGCGTCAGCACCATCGAGGAGTACGGCGAATTCGTGCCGAAAGGGGTCAAACCCGATGCGATGCGGGATCTCTACGCCGGCAAAGTCGACAGGACCGGCGGCCCGCACGGCGAAAAGCTCATGTACGCTTCGGGCGCCGAATTCGTGGAAGTGCGGGTGCATGCGCTGACGCGCGAAATCCGCGTGCCGCGCATCGTCGGCGCCTTTGCCGCCGGCCGGCTCATGAACACGCGCACCGCGCACAGCCAGCTGATGGGCGGCATGATCTGGGGCGTCAGCTCGGCGTTGCATGAAGCCACCGAAATCGACGAGCGCTACGCCCGCTACGTCAACGACAACCTCGCCGATTACATGGTGCCGGTGAACGCCGACGTGAACGACGTCGAGGTCATCCTGGTGCCGGAAGTCGATCACGACGTGAACCCGGCGGGCGTCAAAGGCCTGGGCGAGCTCGGCAATGTCGGCACCGCGGCGGCGATCGCCAACGCGGTCTATCATGCTACCGGCACTCGCATCCGCAAGCTGCCGATCCGCCTCGAAGACCTGCTCGCTTAATTCGCTTTCCTGGCCTCTTGCTGCCCACGCCGGCGCAACGATCGAGCGCGGCTATTTCTTCTTCGGCACCTTCTCGCCCTTCTTGCGCGCGATCGAAAGGCCGATGGCGATCGCCTGCTTGCGGCTCTTCACCTTGCCGGCTTTGCCGCCCTTGCCGCTCTTTGCGGTGCCGCGCTTATAGCGGCGCATTTCGAGCTCGACGTCGTGGCTCGCGGCCGGCGAATATTTTCGTTTGCTTTTGGCCATTGGCTTTTGCTCCAATCCATTGTCTTCACAATCGCGCCCCGCAGCACTCGACAGGGCACAGCCCGGCGCGCCGCTTGAGCGGCAAGACTATCAATAACCGTTGCGATCGCAATCGGTTGCCTGGACCGCGCCGAAAGATTGCAACGCTTGCGGTTTTCGTTACCGACAATTTTCCCCGCCGCGGTGATCCGCAGCCTCCCGCCGGACGTAGCCGATCCAGCATGCTTGAATTGCCGGGGAGACCGTTCGATGACCTATGTCATAGCCTATGTCGCCGTCCTGATCGTATTCGGCACGATCGACGCGGTGTGGCTGACCACCATGGGAGCGTTGCTGTATCGGCCGGCGCTCGGCGATATTTTGGCGCAAAACCTGCGCGTGGCGCCGGCGGTCGCGTTTTATCTCTTGTATCCGATCGGCGTCGTGGTGTTCGCCGTGCTGCCGGGACTGCGCACGCAATCGCCGCTTGCCGCGGCGGCGCTCGCCTTGCTGTTCGGCGCGCTGGCCTACGCAACCTACGATTTGACCAACTACGCGACGTTACGCAATTGGACGCTGCAGATCACCGTGATCGATATCGGCTACGGCGCGCTGGCCTCGAGCATCGCGGCCACGGTCGCGTTTTTCGCGGTGCGGATGGTCGCGCGCTGAATCCGATCCGTCATCCTGAGGTGGCCGCGAAGCGGCCCTCGAAGGATGCACGGCCCGGGCCGTCGCCCTTCGAGGCGCGCCTTTGGCGCGCACCTCAGGGTGACGGATCACATTAAGGCGCCGGCGTCAGCCGGTAGTGGCTGACGCCCCATTCCTCGCCATCTGCATGACCGAACAGCCCCATGGTGGCGAGGAAGAACAGCCGCCAGCGCCGCTGCCACAGTTTTGCGTCGCGGCCGTAGACACGCTTGAGCACCGCGAACACCGCGTCGGCGTTGCGGTCGAAATTCTCCAGCCAGTCTCGCGCCGTGCGTTGATAGTGGCGGCCGTTCCACCACCATTCCGCCTCCACCGCAAAACAATCGGGAAACTGCCGGATCAGGTTGCGGCTCGGCATGATGCCGCCGGTGAAATAATGCTGCGCGATCCAGTCTTCCTTGTCGTCGGCGGCGAAGCGGTACGAGGCGTGCCGGTTGGCGAAGACGTGCATGAACATGCGGCCGTCGGGCTCCAGGCCATCGCGCAGGCGCTGCAGCAGCGGCCGCCAATTGGCCATGTGCTCGAACATTTCCACCGATACCATGCGGTCAAAGCGGTCTTGGGGCTGAAACCCGTTCATGTCGGCGGTGATGACGGTGAGATTGCCGAGGCCTTCCAACCTCGCCTGGCCGGCGATGAATTCGCGCTGCGAATGCGAATTGGACACCGCGGTGATCCGCGCCGCCGGATAATGCCGCGCCATCCACAGCGACAGCGAGCCCCAGCCGCAGCCGAGTTCGAGAATGCGCTGGCCGTCGGCAAGCGCGGCGTGCGCGGCGCTCACCTGCAGCGCGCGCTCTTCCGCGGCGGCGAGCGTGTCGATGCCGTCCTCATAGAGGCACGACGAGTATTTGCGCTGCGGCCCGAGCACGAGATTGAAGAAGTCCGCAGGGATTTCGTAATGCTGCGCATTGGCCTCCGTGGTGTTGACCGCGATCGGAAACGGCGCCATGTCGCGGGCAAAGCGCCGGTCGGCGTCGCTTTCGGCGCGCGACAGTTGCCGCTGCGTCCGCCCGACCAACAATTTGATCGCCGCGCGCGTCACCACGTCGGGCAACGGCACGCATTCGCCAAAGCCGGTCATCGTCTGCACGAAGCTCATGTTGGCACAAAGCGCATGGCTCGCTCCCTCAAATTGTCCGCGGCGGCGCCGGGAAGAACGCGTTGGTGCGCGCCTGATAGGCGCGGAATGCGTCGCGCCGGCGTTCCAGCATGTGCGCCTCAAGCGGCGGAATGCCGGAGACGTGCACCAACAGCCAATACATGCAGGCCGGCCCGAGCAGCGCGGCCCAGCCCCAAGGAAAGGCGCTGCCGAGATCGATGGCGAGCAGCGGATAAGCGAGCCACCCAAACCATTCGAAGAAATAATTCGGGTGCCGCGACCAGCCCCATAGCCCGACGTCGCAAATCCGGTTGCGGTTGACCGGATCGGCGCGGAAGTGGCGCAGTTGCGCGTCCGCCAAACCCTCGCCGGCGATGGCGACTACCAGGACCAACACGCCAAGCGCATCCTGCAGGCGCAAGCCCGGCCACGGATTCCACGCCGCAAGCACCATCGACAGCGCCAGCGGAATGCTGACCAGCGCCTGCTTCTGCGCCAGGAAGAACATTTGCCGCGAAGCGTCGGCGCCCCATTCGGCGATCATCTTGCCGTAGCGCGGATCGTCCAAGATGCGAAGCGTGCGCCGCGCGATGTGCAGGCCGAGGCGGAGCGACCACACCGCGACCAGGACCGCCACCAGCACCTGGCGGGTCGTCACGCCGCCGGTCATGAGCGATGGCGTGAAGGCACCGGCGCAGCCGACCGCGCCGAGCCCAAAAGTCCAGGTCGTGTCGATCCAGCCGGAATTGCGGGTGCTGCGCCAGGCGAGCCAGGCGCCGGTCATGATCGCCGCCAGGCTGATGCTGACGGCAACGATGATGGCCAGGAATATGAGCGCGCTCATGGCGCACCGCCCGCCGCGCGCGGGCGCGCCTTGAGCACCTTGGCGATGAAGGCGTCGATGTCGCGCAAAATCGGCACCAGCGACCGGATGACGGGCGCGATCGCGGCGACAATGATGTAGTGCCCGATGCGCGGATAAATCACCGCCGTCGCCTCGTTGCCCGCGGCGCGCAGGCGTTCGGCGAGCCGCGTCGAATTGCCGGCGCCGACCACGTCGTCCTTGTCGCCGGTCAACAGCAGCGCCGGCGGCGCGCCCGCCGTGACGTGGGTGATCGGCTGCGTCTCCGGCCGATTGGCGCCGCCGAAGATGATCTCCAAAACTTCGTCCTTGAGCGGCAAAAAATCGTATGGACCGGAAATGCCGATCAGGCCGGCGATATCGCGGCCGGGCACAAGGCCAACCTTTTGCAGCCACGTGGCGTCGATCGCCAGCATGGCCGCGATATGAGCGCCGGCCGAATGTCCCATCAGGAAGATTTTTTGCGGATCGCCGCCGAAGCGCTGCGCGTTGTCCTTCACCCAGCGCACCGCTTGCGCGCCGTCGTCAAGGAAATCCGGATAGCGTGCCTGCGGATAGATGCGGTAATCCGGCAGCACAGCGACATAGCCGCGCCGCGCCAGCGCCTTGGCCACATAACGGTAGGTGCGCTTGCCGCCGCTGCGCCAGCCGCCGCCATAGAAGAAGACCACGACCGGCGCCGCCGTCGCGGTTTTGGGCCGGCACACATCGAGCGTATGCCGCGCGCCTTTGGCGTAAGCGATGGAGGCGGTGAGCGCGATGATCGTCATGACGCACGCCCGATCAGAGGCGCACGAACGGTTGAATGAGGCGCCCCAGCCAGCCCTGCAGCTCGATATGGCCTTGCAGCGCCACCAGGCACACGCAGCCGTGTTCGGCGTCCACCACCGGATCATGCTCGACGGTCTCGTCGGCTTCGTCGAAATCGCCGGCACCATAGCGGCCGAGAGCGTGAGTGAAGGCGCCCTCGAACACGCAGGTCCATTCCGTGCCGGTGTGGCGATGCCGCGGCAATTTCGTTCCGGGCGCGGCCTTGAGCATGAACACGCGCACGCCCTCGCCCGACGCCACCTCGACCGGCCGCCATTGCACGCCGCGCCCGATCCAGCGCCACGGCCCCACCGCATAATGCGACAGCGGCGCCGGCAGTTCGCCCACGGCACCCGCGCCCTGGATCGCGGGCGAAATAATATCGAGCGGCCCGAGCGCCGCCATGGCGCGCTGCAAGGCGCCGGCCGACATTTCCGCAGGCTCAACGTCGTCCAGTAAGGCACCACCGGCCGCCTCAAAGGCATGCACGGTGCCGCGGCATTGCGCGCAGAGCGACAGATGCGTGGCAACCACGATGCCGCGCGCCTCGTCGAGCGTGCCGGAGGCGAAAGCCGCCAAGGTGGCGTCACTTGGATGATGGATGATGCTCATTGCAGGTCACCTAACAGATTGCGCAGGCGCGCCATGGCAAGCCGAACGCGCGACTTGACCGTGCCCAGCGGCAGATCGAGCAGCGTAGCGATATCGCCATGGGAGCGGCCCTCGAAGAACGAAAGCTCCATCACGCGAACTTGTTCCTGCGACAGCCCTTTGAGCGCTGAGCGCACGCGCGCATCGCGCTCCGCTGCGTCGAGCGCGCTGTCGGGAATTTGCGGCCCTTCGGGCTCGACCATCTCGTACGGCGCGTAAAGCTTTGCCCGATTGTCGCCGCGCAGCCGGTCGATGCGCAGATTGCGCGCGATGGTAAAAATCCAGGCCGAGGCGCTGGCGCGCGCCGGATCGAAGTAAGCCGCCTTGCGCCACACCGTGAGCAAGGTCTCCTGGGCGAGGTCTTCGGCGGCATCGGCCGCCGCACCGCGCCGCATCAGCATCGCCTTGATCCGCGGCGCGTAGAACTCGAACAGCGACGCGAACGCGGCGCGGTCGCCACGCTCGGCAATCGCCCTGATCCAGTCCGCCGCATTGTTCCCGGCCGCGGCCCGCCCATCACGCAGCATGAGGGCTCCGTGCTGAAGCGATCCGGGATAGGGCCAGGGAAATTTCGGCCAAAGTGCTGCGCTCTCCAAATGCATGCACAGCGGTACGACCGGCGCGCGCCCTTGGATCAGTCGCCGGCAATCCGATCGCGGCCAAAGCCTGTGACCTAACGCCCGGTGATCTAAAGCCTCGGGCCAGGCGTAACCGCAGCGTGCGGTGAGGTGAGGAACAACGGGCTTGGCCGGCGGAGCCGGCCGAGGGGCGAGCGATGCACGGCAATTTTGTCATCCCAAAAAATATAGCGGTCATCGGCACCGGCATTGCCGGCATGTCGGCGGCCTGGCTGCTCAGCCAAAAGCACAAGGTGACGGTCTACGAGAGCGACCGCCGCGTCGGCGGCCATTCTAATACAGTCATGGTCGAAGCCGCGAAAGGCGCCATCCCGGTCGATACCGGCTTCATCGTCTACAACGAAGCAACTTATCCCAACCTCACCGCGCTGTTCGAGCACCTCGACGTGCCGACGCAACTGTCCGACATGTCGTTTGCGGTGTCGCTCGGCGGCGGAGACCTGGAATATTGCGGCACCAATCTGGCCGGGCTGTTTGCCGAAAAGCGCAACCTGTTCCGCCCACGTTTTTGGTCGATGCTGCGCGACCTGCAACGGTTCTATCGCGAGGCGCCGCGCGACCTCGCGCTGCTCGAGGAATTCCACACCACGCTCGGCGATTATCTGGATGCTGGCGCTTACGGCGCGGCATTCCGGCGCGATCATTTGCTGCCGATGGCGGCGTCGATCTGGTCGGCGCCGGCGGCGACGATCCTGAACTATCCGGCCGCCGCCTTCATCCGTTTCCAGGACAGCCACGGCCTGTTGCGCCTGCGCAACCGGCCGCCGTGGCGCACCGTGCTCGGCGGCAGCCGCGCCTATGTGGAGCGCCTGACGCAAGCTTACGCCGACCGCATCCGTCTCGCGGCCGGCGTCACCGCCGTGCATCGCGGCGAAGATTTTGTCACGGTCCGCGATTGCCACGGCCAGGTCGAAACCTTCGATGACGTCGTCATCGCTGCCCACGCCGACCAAGCCTTGGCGATGCTCGACGATCCGACGCCGCAGGAACGTCGCGTCCTGGGCGCGTTTCGCTACAGCCGCAACACCGCCGTGCTGCACTCCGACCACCGGCTGATGCCGCGGCGGCGCGCGGTGTGGTCGAGCTGGAACCATATCGGCGGCGGTGGCGACGGCGACGAAAATTGCCCGACGGTGACCTATTGGATGAACTCGCTGCAATGCATCCCGCACGACACGCTGCTGTTCGTCACCCTTAATCCGCAACGCGAGCCGCGCCACGCCTGGCATCGCGAGACCTATGACCATCCGCTGTTCGATTCGGCGGCGATCACGGCGCAACGCCAGCTATGGTCGCTGCAAGGCCGCCGCAACACCTGGTTCTGCGGCGCCTATTTCGGCGCAGGCTTCCATGAAGACGGCCTGCAGTCGGGCCTCGCGGTCGCCGAGGTTTTGGGCGGCGTGCGGCGGCCGTGGCGGGTTGCCAACGAGTCCGGCCGCATCGGGCTCGACCGCGCGACGCTGCCCGCCGCACGGGAACTCGCCGCATGAATCTCCGCTCCACATTGTACGCCGGCATCGTGACCCACCGCAGGGTGCGGCCGCGGCCGCATCGGCTGCGCTACCGCGTGTTCTGGATGCTCTTCGATATCGACGAGATCGGCCGGCTGCCGCAAAACCTGCGCTTGTTCTCGCACAATCGCTTCAATGCCTTGAGCTTCTTCGACGCCGACCATGGCGATGGCAGCGGCCGGTTGCTGCGCGACCAGGTTGAGGGCCATTTGCGGGCCGCGGGGCTTGAGCCCGACGGCGGCGCCATGCGGCTGTTCTGCATGCCGCGGATTTTCGGCTATGGCTTCAATCCCTTGAGCGTCTATTTCTGTTATCAACGCGACGGCTCGCTTGCGGCGCTGCTCTACGAAGTCCACAATACTTTCCGCGAGCGGCACGCCTATTTGATTCCCGTCGAGCGCGACGCGGGGCCAAAGGGAGTGGCGGGCGCACCGGGGCCCGGGGCGGTCATCGAACAGCATTGCCGCAAGGGCTTCTATGTTTCGCCGTTCATGGACATGGACATGAACTATACGTTCCGCGTAGCCGTGCCGGACCAGCGCATCATGGTCGCGATCCGCGCCGCCGATGGCGACGGCCTGCTGCTGGCCGCGGCATTGACCGGGGAGCGGATCGCGCTGACCGACGGAGCGCTGTTGCGCGCGCTCGCGACCCATCCGCTGCTCACCTTGAAGGTAGTCGGCGCGATCCACTGGCATGCGCTGCGGCTTCTGCTCAAAGGGCTCAAGCTGCGGCCGCGGCCGTTGCCGCCCGCCGCGGCGGTCACCATCGTGAATACCGAAGGCTAGCCGCCGTGACGTCCGCCGGCCCATCGCTCTCACCGGAACCTCGCGACGCCAAGACGTCGGCCCACCAGGGAATTCTCTGCCGCATCATCGACCGCGCGATCCCGGCGATGCCGGCCGGGCGATTGCAGCTCACGCTGCCGAACGGTGAAATCATCGAACGCCATGGCACGCTGCCGGGGCCGGACGCGGCCATGACCGCGCATCGCTGGCGCGGCTTGCGCCGCATGCTGCTCGACGGCGACCATGGCTTTGCCGACGGCTATCTCGACGGCGACTGGTCGACCCCCGAGCTCGGGCAATTGCTCGAATTCTGCATGCAGAACGAATCCGCTTTGACTGACACGGTGGCCGTCGGCGGGCTCGGCCTCCTTCGCAATCGGCTGGTGCACTGGCTGCGCCACAACACCCGGCGCGGCAGCCGGCGCAACATCGCGGCGCATTACGATCTCGGCAACGACTTCTTCCGCCCCTGGCTCGACGAGGGCATGAATTACTCGTCGGCGCTTTACGTCAACTGCGACACGCTGGAGCGGGCGCAGGAGGCCAAGCTCGACCGCGCCGCAGCGTTGCTCGAGCTGAACGGCGGCGAGCGCGTGCTGGAGATCGGCTGCGGCTGGGGCGCGTTCGCCGAGCGGGTGATCCGCCATTACGGCTCGAGCGTGTTCGGCATCACGCTGTCGACCGAGCAGCTCGCTTATGCGCAAACGCGGCTCGCGGGCGAGGTCGAACGCGGCCGCGCCGACCTGCGCTTCCTGGACTATCGCGACGTTCCCGGCACCTTCGATCGCATCGCCTCGATCGAGATGATCGAAGCGGTCGGCGAGCGCTATTGGCAGAATTATTTCGGCAAGCTCCGCGCCTGCCTCGCCGGCGGCGGCGTCGCGCTGTTGCAGGCCATCACCATCGACGAGCGCCGCTTTGCCGCCTACCGCAAATGCCCGGATTTCATCCAGCGCTACATTTTCCCGGGCGGCGTGCTGCCGACCTTCTCGATCATCGAGCAAGAGGCGGCGCGCGCCGGCCTGAAACTCGTGCACCACGAATCGTTCGGCGACAGCTATGTGCGCACCTTGCGCGAGTGGCGCAGCCGCTTCCTGCGCGCCTGGCCGAAGATCGAGCCGCTCGGCTTCAACGAGCGCTTCCGCCGCATGTGGGAATATTATCTCGCCTACTGCGAAGTCGGCTTTCGCAGCGGCTCGATCGACGTCGGGTTCTTCAAGCTCTCGGGCTGAAACTATTCCGCCGCGCGTTTGCCTGCCGTTTCCGCGTTTGGATAATCGTAACCCGCCATCAACTTGTCGACGATCGCGGTGAACGACGCCCAGTCGGTCTCGCGGTAGGAATGATTGCGGATGATGAACGGCGCGCCGGCGTAGAATTTCTCGTATTGCTGATGGCGGCCGGCGAATTCCGAGCCGACCATTTCCCAGGCGAGCTTGAACAGCTTCATGCGCGTGACCGCGTCGCATTGCGGCGTCTGCCAGAACGTCTGGAATTGCTTCGCCAGCTCCGCGTCCTGCATCACCGAAATGTCGGCCGGCATCTGGAATACGCCGCCGCCGCACAGTTCGCGCAGATCGTCGATGAAGCGCGAGTAGTTCTGCGTGCACCAATCGAGCGCGCCGTACATCATGCGGCGGTTGAAACAGACATAACCCTCAGAGCCGCCCGGCCAGGATTCAAAGGCGTTGATCTGGCCGTTGACCATGCCGGCGATCATCGCCTCCTGGGCGGAGATGCGGCCGAGCGTTTCCTTGACCGCCGGCACCTGGTCGGCGCCGGTCGCATTGGCGATCCGGGCGCACAAGCCCACGATCAGGCGCATCTTCGACCAGTAGCGCACGTTCGACTGATGATTGCCGAAGCAATGGCTCGGCGTCTTGATGTAGATTTCGCGCGCCAAAATGGCGTCGTCGTGGACGAAGACCTTCTCCCACGGCACCTTGACCTCATCGCACAGCAGCATGCTGTCGCTTTCGTCGTAGCGATAGGACAACGGCGAATCGAACTCCGAGGTGCAGTCGGTCTCCATCGGCTTGCGCGACCACAGCCGCAGGCCCGGCGCGTTGCACGCGATGGCGCAGGTGATCGATTCCTTCTTCTGCTCCGGCGCCAGCGGGATGACGTTGCCGATCCAGATGTCGTTGGCAAACACCGCGCCGGTGGCCAGCATCTTCATGCCGGAGATGATCACGCCGTCGTCCTCCTCGCGCACCACCCGCAAAGTCGGCACCGGCAAATTCTGCTTGATGTAGAAATTCGGATCGCGCGCCGCCTGCGGCGGCAGCACCGCATAGGCGACATAAAGATCGTTGTCGCGGGCGTGCTTGTAGTAGCGCAGCACGTTGTCGGGATGGGCGTTGGGCGCGGTCAGCGCGCCGAGATTCATCGCCATGCCGGTGATGAAGGAGGCGACGTGGTCCGGCGAGCGCCCGAACAGGCCGTAGGTGAAATCGGCGATGCGGCGATGGCCGATCATGCGCCGCTGCAAATCCTCGCGCGAGCGCGCGCGGAGGAAATAGATCGAATGGCGGCCGCCATCCTCCTCGTAGGTCATTTCCTCGCGAAGCGCCGGATCGGCCTTCATGTCATAGAGCGCCGCCACCGTTTGCGCGGCGTTGCGGAACGCCGGATGGGTGGTGACGTCGTCGACCCTTTCGTTGCCGATATAGACCACGCGGCCGTCGCGCAGCGATTCGAGATGCTCTTTGCCGCTGCGAAGCATGGCCGCCGCCTCCGTTTACGATGGCCAATCCAGCGCGCAGCGGACGCGGCTTGTCAATAAGCGTTGGCGGCGCGCCGGCCGCCTTCGCCGCCATCGAGCGCGAAGCATTGCGCTGGCCAGCAAAAGACCGAGAGGGTCATTCAGTAATAAACGGAACGCATCCCGTTCTGGCGCGTTAGTGCAGACCTTCACCCCCAAAATCAGGAATTCACATGATTCGACAGGTCATATTCGTCGGCGCCATGACACTCGCCATGTCGGCCGGAGCATACGCTCAGGGCGTGCCAGATGGCGCTGCTCATGGCGCTCGCGTCGGTGAGCACGATGCCGGTCCCGTGGGAGCGGTTGTCGGCGGCGTCGTTGGCGGCATCATCGGCGGCGTGAACGGTGTATTGGGTATCGACGATCGTCCTCGCTTCCATCGCTATGTTGCCGAGCGCCATTACCCTTCCTACGAATATTCCGGTGAAGTTCGCGTCGGTGCCGTGCTCCCGGATGGAGGCGTGACGTACTATGAAGTCCCGCCTGAATATTCGAGTGCCCGCGAGTACCGATACACGATCATCAACGGACACACGGTGCTGGTCGACCCGCGTACTCACACAGTTATTCAGATTGTCGATTAGCCGGGCCTATTCGAAAAAGCCGCCCTTCGGGGGGCTTTTTTTTGCTTGACCGTGCCGCGGCGGCCAATGACCCTGACCGCTGTCTTTATGCGGCCCGCGTGACCGTCTGCGGAAAAGTGGCGTGGGTGATTGACACGATCGTGCCGTCGGGCCCGGCTAAAGTTTCGACTTTGGCGTTGAGGTCCTGCGCCAGGGCTTTGATGATGCTGGTGCCGAGCCCGGTCTTTGTCTGGGCAAAGACGCCGTCCGGCTTGCCAATTCCATTGTCAGCGACCGACAGCTTCCAGTTCGTCCCATCGACGTCGTACGCCATGTTGATCCGACCTTTCGTATTGGGGTCGGGGAATGCATGCTTGAGAGCATTCATGACAAGTTCCGTCGCGATCAGGCCGACACTCTCGGCTTGACGGGCATTCAAGGTGCCCGCCGCGCCCACCACTTTCAACGTGATCGGTCGAGCATCCCTGATCATCGACGCCGCCAGCGCGGCACCCAGTCTTTCGAGATAAGGAAGCATTTCAATAGGCCCGATTATCCCCGATGCATTGAGTTGCTGTTGCACGGCCGCGATCGAAATAACCCGATCGTGAGTGTCCTGCAAAAGCGTGCGTGTCTCCTCGGAATTGACCGTGTTTGCTTTCATCAAAATAATACCGGCAATGATTTGCAGACTATTGGCTATCCGGTGCTGAATTTCTTCCAGCAATATGTCCTTCTGCCGCAACAGGTCGTCCTTTTCGCGCTCCAAAGTGCGCCGCGTGGTGACATCCTCAATTCCAAGCAGAATGGTCGTCTCGGCGCCTTCCTTGTAGAACACCTGGCGGGCGTTCAAGAGCATGATGCGGGTGCCAAGATGCGGAAACTCGTGCTCGACCTCATAATCGGTTATCAGGCCATGCTCCGGGATGATTTTCTCGAGCAGCAAGCGAAGTTTCGGAATATCCCATTGCCCGTCGCCCAGCGCGTACAGCAGCTTCCCCTGTGTCTCCTCGGGGCTCACCTCGAATGCCGAATAGAACGAGCGGCTCGCAGCAATGACGCGCAACACTTTGTCGAGCACGATGACTGGCTCGCGGACCGTATCGACGATGCTCTGAGCCAGTGCACAGGCGTCTGCGACATTGGTGAACTGTTCTCTGAAATTGGTTTTCTGCATAAATCCGCGCGAAGTTTTCAGCGTTTGCCATTCGCAAGCGCGTCGCACCGCATCGATTTCGTGTCCTTTCGAACACGTCCATCGCGATCTCGTGGACGCGCTTTGTGCGCGAAGCTTATGACCTATCCGGAAGGCGAATCTGTATAGAATTGACCAGTCTCTTTTTCTTTTCGCGCGAGCCGGGCGCACCTGCGGGTTGGTCCGCGCGTCTCCCCCGCGGGGAGAGGGAGAACCGCGGCCCTTGCCCATGTCACTTTTTCCTTGACATACGTCACTGTAGCAGTTACCTCACAATCCTCGCTCATTGAAGGACATGGCGCGGAGGCACATCGCGTCATGGGAGCGAGGGCGGTGCCCGCGGGTGGGTTTGCAGCCTGCTCCCGGGCGGCTTGGGCATCATGTCTCCCGGCATTACGACCGGGGTGGGAGGTGCATCCCTGGACTGGGACAGGCGAAGGCGGGTAACGCCCGTGCAGACCACGTCCCAGGAAGCCTGGCCTGAATCTGAGCCTTTGGGATGGAATAATTCCCTTAGGTGAGAGCCGCGGTGGAACGCCGTCAGATGAGCGCGCCTTCATGAGGCGCGAGCCGCATCGCAAGATGCGGAGGATACGGATCAGCGTTTGCCGGCGTTCCGCTTCCTTCATTTTTCTTCGTAGCCCGGGTTGAGCGCAGCGAAACCCGGGAGCGGCGATGGAGCCGGACCTTCGTTCCCGGATTTCGCTGCGCTCAATCCGGGCTACGAAACGACGAAACCGCGTAACGGACGACCGAAAGGCAGGCCCCACCCCTGCCCTTTCCTTAAATCCGGACCGGTTTCGCAATTGATGTGACCGCAATTTTCCGACGCGCGCTCGCGCGCCGAAAAAACTCGGGCGCCGAGATGCGCCGCGAGAACGGGAGAGTTTGGCCGTGAAAGACACCGAACAAAACAACAGCGAAAACTTCGCCGTGCTGTCCGCCATGATGAAGGCGGGGCTGAAACCCGAGCCGAAGCTCAGCGCGGTCGAATACGCGCGGCGCGTCGCCGTCGAGAAGGCGTTGCAGCAGCGCCGCTATTGCGACGCGTTCGCGTTGTGGCGGACCTGCCCGCGCAAGGCGTGCGGCCGGCAGCACCGCTGCGGCGGCGAAGCGGCCGGTTGCCTGCGCCGCGCGCTCGATCGCGTGCCGCACGCGCTGCAGTGGCAAGCGCGGCAGGACATCCTCGCGGCCACGCCGCGCAATATCGGCGCACCGGAGCGCGCGGCGCGGCAATGCATGCCGCAGGATTTGTGTGAGTAGCCGGGAGCGCCAGCGCGCTCGCCGTTGCGCGCGACGGCACCGCCAGCGACTCCCTCTCCCCGGAGGGGAGAGGGATGGGGTGAGGGGGTTCGGACTTCGGAGCAAAAACTCGGAGTCCCGAGCCCCCTCATCCTGTCCTTCTCCCCTCTGGGGAGAAGGGACGCAGCGTGCCGGCCGCGATAACAGGGTTGGCACGCCGCGCGTGATGCAGAACCTGATGCCTCACCTGATGCAGCACCTGGGCCCGCGATGCCGGGCGCCGAATCATTCGGCGCATCCAAACGAAAAACGGGGACGGGCGAAACGCCCGTCCATGAGCATGATCCGGAAAAGTGGGAACCGGTTTTCCGAAAGATCATGCTCCACTAAAATCCTAGAGCGCCAACAATGTTGGCGCTCTAGGTGGGTCAGTCCGCCGGTGCTGACTGCGGACGAACAGCGCCGGCGGGGTCGACCTTACTTGTCACTCACGCGTCGCAGAACGCTTCGCTTACGCATCGCCGAGCGGCAGCGCCACGAAACGCATGGCGTCGCCCTGCTTCACGCGCAGCAGCACCTGATGCTTGCCTTGCGCCTTGGCATCGACCAGCGCCTTGCGCACGTCGCCGACATTGGCGACCGCCTTGCCGCCGACGTCGAGGATGACGGTGCCGGTCTGGAATCCCTGCTCGGCGGCGGGGCCGTCCGGATCGACCGCGGTGACGACGACGCCCTGGGCGCCGGCGCCGGACACTTCGCTGGCCGGAGCCACCGACAGGCCGAGATGCGGCACGCCGCTGGTCGGCTCGCCGGTGCCGGTATCGGCTTTGGCCTGCTGCTGGTCCGGCATTTCGCCGAGCGTCAGCGAGATGGTTTTGGCCTGGCCGCCCCGGATCACGTCGAGCTTCACCGTTGCGTTCGGCGCGATGGTGCCGATGGTACGGGCGAGCTCGCGGGCGTCCTTCACCGGCGTGCCGTTGACGGCGGTGATGACGTCGCCCGACAGGATGCCGGCCTTGGCCGCCGGGCTGCCGTCTTGCGGCTCGGCGACCAGCGCCCCTTCGGCCTTCTTCATGCCGAGCGAGTTGGCGATGCTGGCGGTCACCGGCTGGATCTGCACGCCGAGCCAGCCGCGGGTGACGTGGCCGCTCGACTTGAGCTGCGCCACAACCGTCTTCACCGTATCGGCTGGAATGTCGAAGCCGATGCCGACCGAGCCGCCGGACGGCGAGTAGATCGCGGTGTTGACGCCGATGACGTTGCCGTCGACGTCGAACGCCGGTCCGCCGGAATTGCCTTTGTTGATCGGCGCGTCGATCTGCACATAGTCGTCATAAGGTCCGGCGCCGATGTCGCGGCCGCGCGCGGAAACGATGCCCGCGGTGACGGTGCCGCCGAGCCCGAACGGATTGCCGACCGCGACCACCCAGTCGCCGACCGCGGGCGCGTGCTCGGCGAATTTGACGAACGGGAAATCGCTCTTGCTGTCGACCTTGATCAAGGCGAGATCGGTCTTCTGATCGGTGCCGATGACCTTCGCGGTATAGATCGTGCCTTCATCGGTCGTGACCTGGACCGACTTGGCATGATCGACCACGTGGTTGTTGGTCACCGCATAGCCGTCGGCGGTGATGAAGAAGCCGGAGCCTTCGCCGGTGATGGTCTGATGACCTTGCGGCATCTGGCCGCGCTGACCTTGGCGGCCCTGGCGGCCGAATTGATCGCCGAACTGGCGGAAGAACTTGTCCATCGGCGAGCCCGGCACCGTCGGAACGGCGTCCTGGTCGTCTTCGCCCTGCTGCTGCATCGACGCCGGCTCGGCGGAAGCGGGAATTTTCACCCGCACCGAGATGACGGCGGGTTTTACCTTGGCGACGATATCGGCGAAGCCGGTCGGATGTTGCATGGTCGAATCGGCAGCGCTCGCCGTCGAACTCCAAGCCGGCAAGCTCGAGTGATAGGCGGGACCGCCGACCAGCAAAGCCGCGCCGACGGCGGCGACCGAGGCTAACAGCACGAGGCGCCGGGCCGAGAGAGATTTACGATTGTTCGGAAGCATCATGGTTCTCCATCATGGAAAGCGGCCCAGCCGCCCTTGCCGGTACACATGGGGGCGGCGGCGTTACGCCAACCTGACGGGCGTATTAATTCTTCGACAGATTCATTGCGTGAAATGAATTGGCTGCGGCCGGGTGCCGAACGGCGGCCGAATTCGCGCTGCGACAATCGCGCCGCAACGGGTAAAATCCCCATGCTTGACAATATGCAGCGGACATTGCTCGTTGCGCGGCCATAGCGGAGGAAACGGCATGCGAGGCAGACCCGCTCACGGCCCGGCGCTTTTTGTCGCAGCGGTGCTTGCCGTCGCGCTGTTCGCCGGCGCGCCTGCCTCGGCGCAGGCCTTGCCGGGCCAAACACTCGCCTTCGACCGCAGCAAGGGCAATTGCCTGACCTGCCATGACATCAAGGGCGGCGATTCACCGGGCAATCTCGGGCCGCCGCTTGCCGACATGAAAAGCCGGTTTCCCGATCGCAAGGAATTGGCGGCCATCGTGTTCGACGAGACCAAACGCAACCCGCAGACCGTGATGCCGCCATTCGGGCGCAATCTGATTTTGACCGACGGGGAAATCGAAGCGATCGTCGATTTTCTTTATACGCGCTGAGCGAGCCGGAGAATGATGTGAGGATTTTTCCCGCCATAGCCATCGTTATCGCGATGCTCGTCGTCGCCGCCGCGCGGCCTGCCGCCGCGGCCGACCACATCGATCCCGACGCCGAATTCAAGGCGTTCCGCGACTATTTCACGCAAAAATTTCCCAACGTGCCGCTGAACGATTTCGTCAACGGGCCCTATTCGATGGACGCCGAGTTGCGCAAGCAATGGGAGGCGATCGACGATTTCCCGCCTTACGATTTCGCCATCGACCACGGCAAAGAGATGTTCGCGACGCCGTTCAAGAACGGCAAGAGCTACGGCGATTGCTTCCCCGAAAAGGGCATCGGCATCCGCCAGAATTTCCCGTATTTCGACGACAAGACCGGCGAGGTGATCACGCTCGAGCTGGCGCTCAACCGTTGTCGCGAGGCCAACGGCGAGGAGCCGTATTCCTACGTCAAGGACGAGATGGCGTCGCTGACCGCCTACATGGCATTTACGTCGCGCGGAAAGCCGTTCGACATCAAGATCCCGAACGATCCGCGGGCGCTGGCGGCGTACCAGAAGGGCGAGGAATATTTTTACGCGCGGCGCGGCCAGCTCAATTTCTCCTGCGCCTCCTGCCACGTGCAAAATCCCGGCAACCACATCCGCACCGAAGTGCTGGCGCCGGCGCTCGGCATCGTCGCGGCGATGCCGATCTACCGCTCGGAATGGAACGGCATGGGCACGATGAGCCGGCGCCTGGTCACCTGCAACAGCCAGGTCCGCGGCGTGCCGCTCAAGCCGCAGGACGAGCTTTATCGCGACGTCGAATATTATCTGTCCTACATGAGCAACGGCCTGCCGGTCTCCGGGCCGGGCGCGCGGCCGTAACGGCGGAGCGAGCACCATGCGCACATGGATATGTCTTGCTGTGACGTTGTTTCTAGCCGGTGCGGCGCAGGCGGCGAGCACCGAGGCCGATTTCAAGACCGCGCTCGCCGCCGCCGAAGCCGCCGAGCAGGATGCCGGCGCACTGAAGAACCAATGGATCCCCACGGAGCAGGCCTTGGCCGCGGCCAAGAAAGCGGCGGCTGCCGGCGACTTCGATGCCGCCGTCGTTCAAGCCCAATTGGCCGAGGCTTTGGCCAAGGCGTCGATCGCCCAGGCCAAGGAGCAGCAGACCGCCTGGAAGGCGGGCGTTATTCGTTGACGAGGAGAGCACGCGCTTGGACCGCCGGAATTTCCTGCGCTGGCTTGGCGTCGCCGCCGCTTCGGGCGTCACGCCGCGCGTGGCGCTGGCAGCGGACGACGATCTCTACGACGTCGGCCGCTTCGGCAATGTCCGCATCCTGCATCTGACCGACACCCACGCCCAGCTGCAGCCCGTTTTTTTCCGCGAGCCGAGCGTCAATATCGGCGTCGGCGATATGCGGGGAAAGCCGCCACACATCGTCGGCGGCGCTTTCCTCGAATATTTCAACATCGCGCCGGGCGGCCGGGTCGCCCACGCCTTCACCTTCCTCGATTATCAGGATGCCGCGCGCCGCTACGGCCGCATGGGCGGATTTGCGCATCTCAAAACCCTGATCGACCGGCTGCGCACGGAAGCCGGGCCGGGCAATTCGCTGCTGCTTGACGGCGGCGACATGTGGCAGGGCACCGGTCAAGCCTTGGTGATGCAAGGCTTCGACATGACCGACGCCGCCAATCTGCTCGGCGTCGATGCCATGACCGGCCATTGGGAGTTCACTTACGGCGAAACAATGCTGCGCGCGAATCTTGCGGCATTCAAAGGCGAGTTTCTCGCCCAGAACGTTTTCTTGACCGAAGACGCCGCGTTCAACAATGCGCGCGCGTTCGACCCGGCGTCCGGCCGGGTCTTCAAACCGGCGAGCGTCAAAGACATCGGCGGCATGCGCGTCGCCATCATCGGCCAGGCTTTCCCTTATGTGCCGATCGCCCATCCCAAGCGCTTCACGCCCGATTGGACCTTCGGCATCCGCGAGCGGGAGCTACAGAAACTGGTCGATGATTTACGCGGCGCGCAGCGCGTCGATGCGGTGATCCTCCTGTCGCACAACGGCATGGATGTCGATCTCAAGCTCGCCAGCCGCGTCACCGGCATCGACATCATATTGGGCGGCCACACCCACGACGCCGTGCCGCGGCCGATTCTTGTCGCCAATGCCGGCGGCAAGACCGTGGTGACCAGTGCGGGGTCGAACGGAAAATTTCTCGCCGTGCTCGATCTCGACGTCGGCAAGGGCGCGGTGAAGGACTTCCGCTACAGTCTCGTTCCGGTCTTCGCTGATCTGCTGAAGCCGGACGCCGATATGCTGGCTCTCATCAAGCACCACGGCGAACCGTTTGCCGACGATGTTTCGGAACAGCTCGCCACCTGCGATCAATTGCTTTACCGGCGCGGCAATTTCACGGGTCCGATGGATCAGGTCATCTGCGATGCGATGCGCCAGGAGCTGAACGCCCAGATTGCGCTGTCGCCCGGTTTCCGCTGGGGCACGACCGTGCTTGCCGGGCAGCCGCTCACGGTCGACGATTTGTTTTCGGTCACGGCGATCACATATCCGGAGACCTACGTACAGAACATGACCGGCGACCAAATCAAGGCGATCATGGAAGATGTCGCCGACAACCTGTTCAATCCCGATCCCTACCTGCAGCAGGGCGGCGATATGGTCAGGGTCGGCGGCATGGATTACGCCTGCGCGCCGAACGAAGCGGCGGGAAAACGCATTTCAGATATGACACTCAACGACGGCACCCCGGTTGAAGCGGACAAGACCTACCGCGTCGCCGGCTGGGCCTCGGTCAATCCGCAACAGGGCGATCCTGTCATCGGCGTTGTCGAACACTATTTGAAGGCCAACCGGAACCTGACGATCAAGCGCGCCAACCGCGTCACCCTCAAGGGCGTGGCCAACAATCCCGGCATTATCGGCGGAGGTTAGAGATGAGTTCGATCGTTCGTTCCATGTTGCTAGCGGCGGCCGTTGCGTTCCTGGCCGCAAGCGGCGCCCAAGCCGAGGCCGGCAAGCCGCATCGCGTCGTCATCCAGGTCGATCAGAACGACGCCGAGGTGATGAATCTCGCGCTCAACAACGCCAAGAACGTGATCGACTTCTACCGCGCCAAGAACGAGGACGCGGTCGTCGAGATCGTCGCCTACGGCCCCGGCCTGCACATGCTGCGCGACGACACCTCGCCGGTGAAGGACCGCATCAAAGAGCTCGCCGAATTGAGCTTTCCGTCGGCGCTGACGTTCTCCGCCTGCAACAACACCAAGCAGGGCATGGAAAAGCGCGAGGGCCATCCCATCACCATCATCCCGCAGGCCACCCTCGTGCCGGCCGGCGTGGTGCGGATCATGGAGCTAGAGGAGCAGGGCTATAGCTACGTCAAACCTTAGCCGCGCGCATTCACGATCCGACGGCGGCGGCGAGCGCGCCGCGCACCAGCGCGGCATAAAACCACTCCATCATGCTCTTCGGGCGTGCCAAGCCGAGGCGATCGAGGCAATCCACGCAGTCGGCGCGCGCGCCAAGCCCGCGCATGAACAAGGCCGCGAGTTGCGAGGACGAGGCGGACTTCAGGACTTGCAACGCGGGAATGAGCCGCTGTTCGATCGCCGTAAAATCGGTGCCGAAAGGAAACGTCGGCAACAGGCCCGCGTCTGCTGCTGGCTTGAGCGCCCGCACGATCGCGTCCGGCGCGTTGTCGCGCGCCGATTTCGGCAATTCGAAGCCGCGCTCGATCTTGCCGGCGTCCTTGGCTTGGCGCAGCAGCTCGCCCTGAAAGCGCGAGTCGGTGATCGCCAGCATGGCGGCGATCACCTCGCGGTCGCTTTTGCCGCGGATGTCGGCGATGCCGTATTCGGTGATGATCATGTCGCGCAGGTGGCGCGGGATGGTGGTGTGGCCGTAGCGCCAGAGGATGTTGGAGTTCTCCCGGCCCTTGGCGCTGCGCGTCGCGCGCAGCACGATGGCCGAGCGCGCGTCCGCCAAGGCAAAACCCTGGGCGATGAAATTATATTGTCCGCCGACGCCGCTGACGATGCGGCCGTCGTCGAGGCCGTCGGAGATCACGTCGCCGAGCGCGGTCGCCATCATGGCGTCGTTGAGGAAGCGCGCCTTCTTCCGCGCGCGCCGCTTGTTGTCCTCGTCGTGATAGAGCTCGTTGACGAAGCCGATCGCAGTCATGCCGAATTTTCGCACCACCTCGCGCGGCATCTCGCGCAGGCTGCGGTAAAAGCCGCGCGAGCCGACGAAGAAGCCGGCATGCAGCACGATACCGTCGACCTCGCGCTTGAGGATGCCGGCGCGGAACAGATCCAGCATACCTTCGACGAACAATTCGCTGCAGCCGTAGAGGCCGATGTCGAATTTTTCCGCGTGCACCGCGGCGTCACCGGCCGGGTCGTAGCCGAGCCGCGACAGCAGCGTGCGGAACGCCTCGTTGTCGCGCTGGCGCAGCACCAGCGCCTGCGCCACCGCTTCGCCCAGCGAGCCGATGCCGATCTGCAGCGTGCCGCCGTCGGGCACGATGCTCGCGGCGTGGAGGCCGGCCGCATAGTCGGCAAGCGCCACCGCCTCGCGCGGCGCCGCGAACAACGGAAAATCGGCCCCGTCGAGCATGAGATCGAACTCGTTCTCGCCGATCGCGGCATCGCCGAGCATGAACGGCAATTCCGAATTGGTCTGGCCGGCGAACAGGAAATCGGCGCCGCCATCGCGGCGCAGCGCCAACAGGTCAAGCGTCAGGTCGGGATTGCAGCTCAAGCTATAGGCCTGCGGCGCTTCCTCGGCGCGATGCGCTACCAGCTGCGCCACCACGTTGACGCCGCGATCGAGCACGTAGCGCAGCGCATGGGTGTAGTTGGCCGAGATGTAATGCTGCTGGGCGTAGGGCGAGCCGAGCCACTGGCCGGCTTCGAAGAAAAACTCGTTGATCACGATATTCGGCGGCACCCGGTTGTTGTGGATCGCGGCCGCGTAAGCGAGCGGCGGATAGCCGGCGAACAGCCGCTGCGCGATCGGATCGAGGAAACGCCGCTCCAGCTCGCTCTTGGCGCGCGGTGCCTCCAAGGTCAGCGCGGTGAAGATGGTAAGATTGATCGAACTGTCGGCGGCCGCCTTGGCGTAAAGCGCATTGGCGATGTCATTGGCCTTGCCGAGGCCGAGCGGCAAGGCGAGCACGATGGTCTTGCCGACCTTCTCGACAATCGAGTTGGCAAGCCGCCCCGGATCGTAAAAGCGCGCCGGCCCCGCGCCGGAATGGATCATTGCAAAGAGTCCCAGCCCGGATCGGGCTGGAAGCGCGGCCCGTATTTTTGGGCAAGGTTTTTCAGCGCGTCGCGGACGTTCACAATGCCACGGGTGCGCGCATAATGCATGGGGCCGCCGCGGAACGGAGCAAAGCCGGTGGCGAAGATCATCGCGCCGTCGACGATCTGTTCGTCGGCGACGATGCCTTCGCGCAGGCAGGTGACGCAGACATCGAGCATCGGCAGGATCAGGCGGTCGATCATGTCCGCCGGCGGCGCGGCAGCGTCGTCCTTGGCTTTGACCGCGTGGCCGTCCTGCCAGGTATAGAGGCCCTTGCCGGTCTTCTTGCCAAGCTCACCCTTGGCGACCTTGTCTTTCAACCATTGCGGCGGCTCGGGCATGTCGCGATTGACGCTGCCGCGCAGCATCTCGGCGACGTGCAGGCAGATGTCGAGCCCGACCTCGTCGGCCAATTCGATCGGCCCCATCGGCATGCCGAAATCCACCGCCGCCCTGTCGATGGTCTCCTTGGGCGTGCCGGCGTCGAGCATCAGCAAAGCTTCGAGCAGATACGGCGTCAGCGCGCGATTGACCAAAAAACCCGGCGCGCTTTTCACCGGCGCCGTCAGCCGGTCGATGCGGCCGAGGAAAGCGCGGGCGTCGGCCAGCACGTCGGCGGCAACCTGGTCGTGGCTGACCACCTCGACCAGCTGCATGCGCGACACCGGATTGAAGAAATGGATGCCGACCAGCCGCTCCGGCCGCGGCAGCCCCTCGCGCAACTGTTCGAGCGGGATGCTCGACGTGTTGGTGGCAAGGATGGCGTCGGGCTTCATCTTCGGCTCGATGCCGGCAAAGATCTTGCGCTTGAGCTCGAGCACTTCCGGCACCGCCTCGATGATCAGGTCGGCGGTGGCGACGCCGTCGCCTCGCAGATCCGGGATCAAGCGATCGAGCGCATCGCGCACCTTGCGGCGGTTGTCGCGGCCGATGATGGCGTAGAGCGCACTGGCCCGCTTGATCGCGCCGGCAATCGGCTCCGGCTTGGTGTCGCCGAGACTGACGACAAAACCGTGCCAGGCGCACCACGCGGCGATGTCGCCGCCCATGGCGCCGGCGCCGATCACATGGACGCGGCGGCCGTCCCATTTGCCGCCGGCGAGTTTTTTCAAATTTTCGCGCAGATAGAACACGCGGACCAGATTTTGCGCGGTCTCGGTGACGAGGAGTTTTGCGAAGGAAGACACTTCCGCCTTCTGCATCGCGTCGCGGTCGCCGCCGTGCGCAGCCCACAGGTCGATCAAGGCGTAAGGTGCCGGATAAAACCGCTTCGGCGCTTTCTTTTCGGTCTCGCTACGCATGCGCGACGCCAGCAAGCCGCGCACGGGCTCCATGTTCATCAGCCGGCCGAGCAGATTCTGCTTCGACGCAATCATCTCGCCGGAGACGGCGGATTTTACCGCGGCGCGCACGTGGCGCTCCTGGGTCACCGCATCGACCAGATGCAGCGCGCGCGCCCGGCGGGCGCGCTCGGTCTTGCCGGTGAGCATCATGGTCATCGCCTGCACCGGGCCGATCAGGCGAGTCAGTCGCACCGTGCCGCCGAGGCCGGGATGCAGACCGAGCAGAACTTCGGGGAAGCCGAAGCTCGCATCGTCGATGGCGATGCGGAAATCGCACGCCAGCGCCACTTCGAGGCCGCCGCCGAGGCAATAGCGGTGGATCACCGCGACGGTCGGCAACGGCAGCCGGTCGAGGCGGTCGAGCACCGCGTGGCCGCGCGTCAGCATGGTTTCGACTTGCGCCGGGTCGGTGACGCCGCGGAACTGAGCGATGTCGGCGCCGGCGATGAAGCCGGACCGCTTGGCCGAACGGATCACCAATCCGCGCGGACGGTCGCGTTCGATCTTTTCCAGCACCGCATTGAGCTCGGTGAGCACGTCTTCCGACAAGGTGTTGGCGCTGGACTCTTTCTTGTCGAACAGCAGCCAGGCGATGCCGTCCTCGTCGGTGCGCAGCCGCCAATTGGCCCAGGGGCCCGGCTCCTGCGGCACCTCGTCGATGGCGAACGGGCCGAGCTCGATGTCGCGCTTGCCGAGAATGGCGAGCGTCGGTTTTGGCGCGGGTGAGGTTTTCATGCGCGCCTCATACCACTTCGATCAGCATGGCGCCGCCCTGGCCGCCGCCGATACATTCGGTGGCGATGCCGCGCTTGTAGCCGAGCCGCTTCATGGCATTGACCAGATGCAGCACGAGGCGGTTGCCGCTGGCGCCGACCGGATGACCGACGCCGATCGCGCCGCCGTCGACATTGAGCCGGTCGCGCGCGATTTTTCCCGCAGCACCTGGAAGCCCGAGCGCCTCGCGGCAGAACTCGTCATCGTCCCAGGCGGCGAGGCAGCCGAGCACCTGCGCGGCGAAGGCTTCGTTCAATTCCCACAATTCGATATCGCCGAGCGCAAGCTGGTGCCGCTTCAAAATCGCGGTGGAACAATAAACCGGACCAAGGCCCATGACGGACGGATCGAGCGCCGACCATTCGCTGTCGACGATGACCGCCTTCGGGGTGAGCTTGTGCGCCTTCACCGCGTCTTCGGAGGCGAGAATAACCCACGACGCCCCGTCGGTGATTTGCGACGAGTTGCCGGGCGTGACCTTGCCCCACGGCCGCTCGAACGCCGGCTTGAGCTTTGCCAGTGTGTCGGCCGAGCTGTCGGGCCGCACGCCGTCGTCGTGATCGAACAACGTGCCGTCGCGGGCGAAGGCCGGTTCGATCTCGCCGGCGAAATGACCATTTTTCTGCGCCGCCGCCAAGCGCTGCTGGCTTTCGGCGGCATATTCGTCGGCCTGCCGCCGCGAAATATGAAACAGATGCCCGACCAGCTCCGCGGTCTGGCCCATATTGAGCTCGGTGATCGGATCGGTCAGCCCGCGCTCAAGGCCGATCACCGGCGTCAGGAACGAAGGACGCCAAGCGAGAAACGCCGCGAGCTTGGCACCGATGCCGCGCGCGGCGAACAGCTTTGCGTACCAGTTGACCGCGCTGCGGCTGAACACCAGCGGCGCGTGGCTCAGCGATTCCGCGCCGCCGGCCAGCACCAGATCCGACACGCCTTCGCGGATATAGCGGTACGCGGTGTCGATCGACTGCATGCCGGAGCCGCAATTGATCTGCACGGTGAACGCCGTCATCGCTTCGCCCATGCCGAGGCGCAGCGCGGCGACGCGGGCCGGATTCATCTCGTCGGCAATGACGTTGACGCAGCCCAGGATCACCTGGTCGAAGGCGTCCGGCTTGAACGGCTGGCGCAGCAAGAGCGGCCGGCCGCATTGCACGGCGAGATCGACTGGCGTGAACGGGCCTGGCTTGCCGCGCGCCTTGATGAACGGCGTGCGGCTGCCGTCGACAATGTAGACCGGACGGTGCCCTACTCCGCCGCTTCCGACGCCGTTCCGGGCGGCGGCGGCAGGGCCGGGACTTCCTCCGGCGCCGGCATTGCTATCGGCAGGTCCGACGCCGGCTGAGGCGACGGGGGCGTCGGGGGCGTCGGCTGAGATGTCGCTTGAGATGGCTGATCTCCTTTATGTAATGCGCCCCGGGACGTCAGTTCTTCCGGGGCAAAATCATTGACCGCGATGGCTGAGGCGACGGCCGCAGCGGCGGCTATGAGTTTTTCCGCCTCGTCGGCGGTGATGGTGCGTTGCTTCACCGCCTGATCGACGTCGCGGACGCGCGCGGCGTGCATACGATCGCGGATCGGCTGCACGGCGGCCGTCATGGCAAAAGCGCGCTCAAGCAGCGCAACGCCGTTCTCGGTCTGCGTCGCGGGCGGATGATACAGATCGACCGTGAGCCGATCGCGCGCCGCGCTCGGGGTGGCGATGAGGTCAGCGCATTGATCGGTGACGCGGTCCGACGGGCCGCGGCGGCGCGGACCGAACGGCTGGATCAGGAAACGCAACAGCCACGCCACCGGCCGCACCGGGAAATTGGCGATGATCTCGTCGAATCGTACTTCGATGGTCGCAAGACTTGCTTCCATGCAGTATTGCAGCAGCGGGAAATCGTCCTGCTGGCGGCCTTCATCGTTCCAGCGCTTGAGCGCCGCGCTGGACAGATAAAGCTCGGACAAGATGTCGCCGAACCGCGCCGAGATCATTTCCTTGCGCTTCAAGGCGCCGCCCAGCGTGAGGAGCGACAGATCGACCGCGAGCGCGAACGCCGCCGAATGGCGGCTGAGCTGGCGGTAATATTTTGTCGCCGCGCCGGCATCCGCCGCGGGCGCCAACAAGCCGCCGGTCCAGGCGCGGCCCCAGGCCCGCATCGTATTGGCAAGGCTGTGGCCGACATGGGCCCAGAATGTCTTGTCGAAGGCATCGAGGCCGCGTTCGCGGTCGGTGTCTTCGAGCGCCTGCATTTCCTTGAGCAGATAAGGATGGCAGCGGATCGCGCCCTGGCCGAACTGGATCAGCGCCCGGGTGACGATATTGGCGCCTTCCACCGTGATGGCGATCGGCACACTGCGATACAGGCCGCCGAGATAATTCAGCGGCCCGTCGATGATGGCCTTGCCGCCATGCACATCCATGGCGTCGTCGACTGCAACCCGCATGCGCTCGGTGGCTTGCGCTTTCATAATGGCGGTGACCACGGCCGGATGATGGCCGTCGTCGAGCGCGGCGCAGGTCATGCGCCGCGCCGCGTCGAGCAGATAAGCGGTGGCGGCGATGCGGCCGAGCCGCTCCTGGATCGCCTCGAATTTGGCGATCGGCACGTGGAACTGCTCGCGGATGCGTGCATAGGCGCCGGTGACATTGGCGGAAAACGCAGCTCCCGCCGCCGACAATGAAGGCAGCGAGATGCCGCGGCCCGCCGCCAGCGCGCTCATCAGCATTTTCCAGCCCTTGCCGACCTGGTCGACACCGCCGATCACGTTGTCGATCGGGATGAAGACGTCATGGCCCCAGTTCGGCCCGTTCTGGAAAACCTGCATCGCCGGTAGATGGCGCCGGCCGATGCTGACGCCGGGCAGATTCGTCGGCACCAATGCGAGCGTAATGCCGATGTCGTCGCGGTCGCCGATCAGGTGATCGGGATCGTGCAGCTTAAAGGCCAAGCCGAGCACGGTCGCGATCGGCCCGAGCGTGATGTAGCGCTTATGCCAGTTAAGCCGGATGCCCATGGTCTCGCGGCCTGCGAACGTGCCGCGGCAGACGACGCCGGAATCGATCATCGCGGCAGCGTCGGAGCCCGCTTCCGGGCTGGTCAGGCCGAAGCAGGGAATCTCCTCGCCGCGGGCGAGCCGTGGCAACCAGTAGTCCCGTTGCGCCTGGGTGCCGAATTGCAGCAAGAGTTCGCCCGGGCCGAGCGAGTTCGGCACCATGGCGGTGACCGCTGCGCAGATCGAGCACGACGACAATTTGCGGATCACTTCCGAATGGGCGTAGGCCGAAAATCCCAGCCCGCCATATTGCTTCGGAATGATCATGGCGAAGAATTTACGCGATTTCAGAAACTCCCAGACTTCCGGCGGCAGGTCGTGCAGCTCCCAATTGATCTTCCAATCGTCGAGCATGTGGCAGAGCTCTTCGACGGGGCCTGAGAGGAATTGCTGCTCTTCTTCCGAGAGCTTCGCCGGCGCGAAGGCCAGAAGCTTCTTCCAATCGGGATTGCCGGTGAACAGCTCCGCATCCCACCACACGTCGCCGGCCTCGATGGCTTCGCGCTCGGTGTCGGACAGGCGCGGCAGCGCGCGTTGCGCCAAGCGAAAGACCGGCTTGGTGAGGTAGTCTCGCCGGAACGATGATTGCGACATCGGCTTGCTCCGGGCTTGTGCCGGCGGCGGCTTATGGCGCCGCCGTCTCGATGATTCGCTGCAAGACTATAGGTTCCGTGCCCCGAAATGTTACAATTTCGCGTGGGTGACGGCCCGCGTTTGGGCATTACCGGACAAGGCTGGCTGCCGAGCCAAATACCCTTTTCCGCACGTAGGAATACGGTTCATGTTCGACAAGATCGAGGCCTATCTTACCGCCAAAATCCTCAAATATCTGGCACAACCCACGGGCCGCTATGCGCCGTTTTATGCGCCCGACCCAGAGGTCGTCCGCAACGCGCTGCAGCCCGGGGATATTCTATTGATCGAGGGCAATTCGCGGCTCAGCGCCACCATCAAATACCTCACCCAAAGCACCTGGTCGCACGCCGCGCTCTATGTCGGCGAGCGCCCCGGCGACGTGTCGCGGCACGGCGAGCCGAACGTGCTGTTGGAGGCGGAGGCCGATACCGGCGTCGTCACCGTGCCGCTGTCGAAATATGTCCATCACCACACCCGGATTTGCCGCGCCGTTGGCCTCGATGACGCTCACCGGCAGAAGGTCATCGACTATGCGCTCAAGCGCCTCGGCACGCAGTACGATTCGCAACGCATCGTCGACTTGGCGCGCTACCTGTTCCCCTACCCTCCGGTGCCGGTGTGGTTTCGCCGCCGCATGCTGTCGATCGGCTGCGGTGACCCGACGCGAGCGATCTGCTCGGCGCTGATCGCGGAAGCCTATGCCTCGATCCGCTATCCGATCCTACCGGAGCGCGCCTCGATCAACGGCAAGACCTACGGCATCGCGCCCTATGTGCAGGACGAAATGGATCACATCCGCACCTACGGCCTCTACACGCCGCGCGACTTCGACGTGTCGCCGTTCTTCGCCATCGTCAAGCCGACGCTGGCCGCCGGCTTCGACTATCGCACCGTGCAATGGGGGCCGCCGGAGCTTTCGCCGGCGGATTTGAAGCACGCCGAAGTCGTGCCGCTGCTGCCGACTTAAAACCCTCCCCTGCAGGGAGAGGTGAAAATTATTGCGCCGCGATCGGCTGCGGGCGACCGTCGGGGCCGACGCGCACATAGGTGAAGAGCCCCTCCGTCACCTTGATCGGGGTTGTGCCTGTGCCGCGCAGCGCCCAGCTCTCGACCTTGACGGTGATCGAGGTGTTGCCGATCTTCTCGAGGGAACCGTAGCAGGACACCTGATCGCCGACGCAGACCGGACGGTGAAACGCCATTGCGGTGATGGCCACCGTCACCACGCGGCCGCCGGTGCGGCGCACCGCGACCGAGGCGCCGGCGAGATCCATCTGGCACAATAGCCAGCCGCCGAAAATGTCGCCGTGCGGATTGGTGTCGGCCGGCATGGCGATGGTGCGGATCGCCGGATCGGTGTCGGGCGGCACTTCAACGGCCGTGGGCGCCGCGCTGGTCGGGTCGGGCATTGGGTTTTAGTCCGCCTTGATGGATGCGAACTTCACCACCTTGGCCCATTTGGCGATTTCGTCGGTGACGAATTTGCTGAATTGGGCGGTGGTCATCGGCGTCGACTCGACGCCGAGCGCCACCAGGCGCGATTTGAACGTCGCGTCGCCGCCGGCGGCGACGATCGCGGCCGCGAGCTTGGTGACGATGTCGGCGGGCGTGCCCGCAGGCGCGGTGATGCCGTACCAGCCGGCCGCCTCGTAGCCCGGCACGAATTCGCTGATCGCCGGCACGTCCGGCAGCGCATCCGTTCGCGTCGCCGTGGTCACGGCAATGCCGCGCAGCCTGCCGTCGCGGATGAACTCGATCACCTGCGCGATCGGCGCGACCGCGAGCGGAATCTGGCCGCCGATCAGGTCGGTGGTGTAATTTCCCTTATAGGGCACGTGCACGAGATCGACGCCGGTCAGCATCTTGAACAATTCGGCCGACACGTGCGGCCCGGAGCCGACGCCCTGGGTGGCAAAGTTGACGTGGCCCGGATTGGCCTTGGCATAGGCGATCAGCTCGGGGATCGTCTTGGGCGCAAATCCCGGATAGGCGGCGAACACGAACGGCGTGCGGCCGATGCCGGCGACCGGCTGGAGATCGCGGCCGAAATCGAAATTGAGATTGGTATAGAACGTGGCGTTGACCGCGTTTGTCGATACCGTCGTGAGCAGCGTGTAGCCGTCCGGCGCCGCATGCGCCACGATTTCGGTGCCGATATTGCTCGACGCGCCCGGCCGGTTGTCGACGATGAATTGCTGGCCCATGGATTCCGACAGTGCCTGCGCGATGAGGCGCGAGATAATGTCGGGCCCGGCACCGGCGGGGTAACCGGTGACGATATGCACCGGCCGTGTCGGATAATCGAGTGCGGCGGCACTACGCGGCAGCGCTGCGACCGCCGCAGCGCCCGCTGTGAGATGCAAAAATTCCCGGCGCGGCAGTTTCTTCATGTAGTCCTCCCATCAAACGGCGGCGGCTGCACCAAATTCAGTCCGCTTTCATGCCGGTCGCAGTGATCACTTTCGCATATTTGGCGATTTCGTCGGTGACGTATTTCTGAAACTCCTTGACCGGCATCGCCACCGTCTCGACGCCCTGACCGAGCAGCTTCGTCTTCAGTGCCGGGTCGGTGACGCCAGCGCTGATCGCCGCGTTGAGCTTATCGACGATCTCGTCCGGCGTGCCGGCGGGCGCGCACATGCCGTACCAGCCGGCCGCCGCATAGCCCGGCACGAATTCGGCGATGGCCGGAATATTCGGCGCCGCATCCGAACGCGTCGGCGTGGTGACACCGATGGCAATGAGCTTGCCGGCCCTGACGTCCTCGATGATCTGCACGATCGGCGCAAACGCCAGCGGAATTTGTCCGCCGAGCAGATCGGTCATGTAGCTGCCCTTGTAGGGCACCTGCACCATGTCGGTGCCGGTCATCATCTTGAACAATTCGCAGGCCACGTGCGGCCCGGTGCCGACGCCGGCCGAAGCGACGTTGAGCTTGCCCGGATTGGCCTTGGCATAGGCGATCAGCTCGGGCACCGATTTCACCGGAAATTGCGGATTGACCACGATGACGAACGGGGTGCGGCCGATGGAGCCGACCGGCGTGAGGTCGCGGGCGAAATCGTAATTCAGATGCTGATAAAGCGTGGCGTTGATGGCATTGGCCGAGACGATGAAGAGGAGCGAATAGCCGTCCGGCGTGGCATGGGCGGCGACTTCGGTGCCGATATTGCTGGCGGCGCCCGGCCGATTGTCGACGATGAATTGCTGGCCGAGGCGTTCCGACACCGATTGCGCTACCAGGCGCGCGATGATGTCGGGCGACAGACCGGGAGGAAAACCGACCACGATGTGCACCGGCCGGGTCGGATAATCGAGCGCCGACGCGGGATGCGGCACCAGCGTCAGCGCTGCGGCACCAGCGGCCAGATGCAGAAATTCCCGACGTTCCATGCACTTCTCCCTTTTTAGTTCGCCTTGATGCCGGCGAATTTGATCACCTTGGCCCATTTCTCGGTTTCGGCCGCGATGAAGGCGCGATATTCCGCCGGCGACATCGATAACGGAACGCTGCCGAGGTCGGCAAGTTTTGTCTTGATCGCCGGATCGGCGAGCGCGGCATTCACCTCGGTGTTGAGCTTGTCGATGATGTCGGCCGGCGTGTTGGCCGGCGCGCCGATGCCGTCCACGGCGGAGGCCTCGTAGCCCGGCAGGAACGCGCTCACGGCGGGCACGTCCAGCAGCGCCGGCGAGCGCGCCGGGCCGGTTACGGCCAATGCGCGCAACCGGTCGGCGCGGATATAGCCGAGCGACGAGGCAATCGGGCTGAAGCTGAGCTGCACTTGCCCAGCCAACAGATCGTTAAGCACCAAAGCCGCGCCGCGATATGGCACGTGCACCAGATCGACGCCGGTCATGAACTTGAACAGTTCGCCGGCGACGTGCTGGATGGTGCCGATGCCGCCCGAGCCGTAATTGATCTTGCCGGGATTGGCTTTGGCGTAAGCGATGAGCTCGGGCACCGTCTTAGCCGGCACCGCCGGGTTCACTTCCATGACCAAAGGAAAGCGGTCGACGGTCCCGACCGGCGCGATGTCGCGGATGAAATTGAAGCCGAGATTATTATAGATCGTCGCGTTGGTGGTGTTCGCCGTCGTGGTCCACAGCAGCGTATAGCCGTCGGGCGCCGCGCGGGCGACTTCTTCGGTCGCGATGTTGGTCGCCGCGCCCGGCTTGTTGTCGACCACGAACGGCTGGCCGAGCCGCTGCGACAGCCACTGACATAATAACCGCGCAAAAATGTCAACTGAGCCGCCGGCGGCAAAGCCGTCGACCAACCGCACCGGCCGCGCCGGATAATCGAGCGCACGCGCGCGACGCGGCAATACGGACGCCATCGTGGTGCCCGCGGCCAGATGCAAAAATTTTCGGCGCGGAAAATTCATTCGGCTTTGATGTCGGCGAACTTATTGACCTTGGCCCACTTGTCGGTCTCGTCGGCGATGAATGTGCCGAACGCCGCCGCTGTCATTGCCGTCGGCACGCCGCCGAGATCGGCGATCCTGGCCTTGAACGCGGGATCGGCCAGATCGACGCTGACCGCCTTGTTCAGGCTTTCGACGATATACGCCGGCGTATTTTTCGGCGCGCCGATGCCGTGCCAGCCGCTGGCGTCATAGCCCGGCAGGAATTCGCCCACCGTCGGCACGTCCGGCAATATCGCGATCCGTGCCGTGGTGCCGACTGCGAGCGGCCGCAACTGGCCCGACCTGACGTAGCCGATCGATGCCGGAATCGGCGAGAACATCACCTGGATCTGACCGCCGATCAGGTCGGAATAGGGATTGCCGGTATAGGGCACGTGCACCAGATCGACCCCGGCCATCATCTTGAACAATTCGCCGGCGACGTGGGGCCCGGAGCCGATGCCGTTCGACGCCATGTTGATCTTGCCCGGATTGGCTTTGGCATAGGTGATGAATTCGGGCAGCGTCTTGGCCGGCAGCGACGGCGTGACTTCGAGCACGTAGGGCACCAGATCGATCAAGGCGACCGGCGCGATATCGGTGGAGAAATTGAAGCTCAGGTGCTGATAGAGCGTGGTGTTGACCGCGTTGGCCGAGGTCGCGAGCAGAAGCGTATAGCCGTCGGCCGGCGCGCGCGTGACCGCTTCGGCGGCAATGTTGGTGCCGGCGCCGGGCCGGTTCTCGACCACGACCGGCTGGCCGAGCTGCTCGGATAATTTTTGCGCGACCAGGCGGGCGATGATGTCGGAGGCGCTGCCGGCGGAAAACCCGACGAGAAGATGCACCGGGCGCGCCGGATAGGCTTGCGCCGACGCCAGCCGCAATGCGGTGGAGGATACGACAGCGCCCGTTGCCAGCGACAGAAGAGTCCGGCGCGACAGTGTCATGGTCATTCCGCCTTGATGTGGCCGGCGCGGATCACTTCCGCCCATTTTTCCGTTTCGTCGGCGACAAGCTTGGTGAACGCGGCTGGCGACAGCCGAAGCGGCGCGTCGCCGAATTCGGCGATCCGCCGCGTGATCGCCGGATCGTCGAGCGCACGATCGAGCGCTGAGCCGAGCGTATCGATGATCGCGGCTGGCGTGCCGCGGGGCGCGGCAAGTCCGACATAGATGCTCGCTTCAAAACCCGGCAGGAATTCGGCCATGGCCGGAACATCGGGCAACACCGCCGCGCGCGTCGGGCTGGTCACCGCCAAGGCGCGCAGTTTCCCGGCCCGCACCTGCTCGATGGTCGACGGGAAGGTGCCGAAATAGGCCTGGACCTGGCCGCCGAGCAGATCGACCACGGCCGGGCCGCCACCGCGATACGGCACATGCACCATGTCGACTCCGGTCTTGGTGCGGAACAGCTCCCAGAACATGTGCGGTGCGCTGCCGACACCGGCCGAGGCCATGGTGACCTTGCCTGGATTATCCTTGGCATAAGCGATCAATTCGGGAACCGATCGCACCGGCAGCGACGGATTGACGACGAGCAGGCCCGAGCCGCGCGAAATCGTGGCGATGGCGGAGAAATCGCGAACGATATTGAAATTGAGGTTCTGATAGAGCGTCTCATTCCAGGCGTCGGCCGAAGTGGTTTGCAACAGTGTGTAACCGTCAGGCGCCGATCTCGCTACCGCTTCCGCGGCAAGGGTGGCGCCGGCGCCCGGGCGATTCTCGACGATGAATTGCTGGCCAAGCTGCTGCGACAGCCATTGCGCCATCACCCGCGCATAGGTGTCGCTGATGCCGCCCGGCGGGAAACCGGAAATAATTTTCGCCGGCCGGTCGGGATAGGTTTCCGCCACGGCGACAGCGGACAGCGCCGGAACGGCCATGGCGCCCGCGGTCAGTTGCAAAAATTCGCGGCGGGGAAGCTTCACGTCATCCCTCCCATAAAACGGCGGCCCAATTATTCGGCCTTGATATTGGCGACCTTGTTCACCTTGGCCCACTTGTCGGTTTCGTCGGCGATGAATTTGCCGAAGTCGCCGGGCGAGCCGGCAAACACGCCACAGCCGAGATCGTCGAGGCGCTTTTTCATCCCGGGGTCGGCCAGCGCGGCGTTGACCTCTTTGTTGAGTTTCGCGACGACATCCGGCGGCGTTCCGGCGGGCGCGGTGACGCCGTACCAGCCGCTCGCTTCATAGCCGGGCAAAAATTCGGCGATCGCCGGCACGTCCGGCAAAACGTCCTGGCGCTTGGCGCTGGTGACGCCGAGCGCGCGCACCCGGCCGTCCCTGATATAGCCGAGCGACGCCGGCATGACGCCAAACATGACCTGCATCTGGCCGCTGAGCAGATCGGGCATCGCCGCCGACTCGCCGCGATAAGGCACATGGGTGAGGTTGACGCCGGCCATCAGCTTGAACAATTCGCCGGCCACATGCAGCGGCGTGCCGACGCCGCCAGACGCCATGTTGATCTTGCCGGGATTGGCCTTGGCATAGGCGATGAATTCCGGAATCGTCTTCGCCGGCACGTTCGGATTCACCTCCATCACCAGCGGAATGAGCGAAATGCTCGCCACCGGCGCGGCGTCGTGCATGAAATTGAAATGCAGGTCGCTGTAGATCGACGGATTGATCGCGTTGGCCGACATGGCGAGCAGCAGCGTGTAGCCGTCCGGCGCCGCTTTCAGCGCGAATTCGGTGCCGATATTGCCGCTGGCGCCGGCACGATTATCGACCACGACCGGCTGGCCGAGCCGGTCCGACAGCCATTGCGCCATCAGCCGACCGACGATGTCGGGCGAGCCGCCAGGCGGAATTTGCACGACGAGATGGATCGGCCGCGACGGATAGTCTTCGGCCTTGGCGATGCGGCCCAGTGCCGGTGTGGCGGCAGCAGTCGCCAGCATCAGGAAACTTCGGCGTGAATGCGTCATGACGAAAGCCTTAGGGATGATTTCATTTACTCCGCCTTGATGCCCGCGGCACGGATCACCTTGCCCCAGCGTTCGGTCTCGGTGACGATGACTTTGCCGTATTCCGCCGGCGTCAGCGGTGCCGTCGTCGAGCCGAGCTCGGCGAATTGCGCCTTGACCTTGGGATCGTTCAAGCCGGCATTGATGGCGACGTTGAGCTTGTCGATGATCTCCGGCGGCGTCGCTTTCGGCGCGCCGATGCCGTTCCACAGATTGGCTTCGTAGCCCGGCACGAATTCGCCGATCGCCGGAATGTCCGGAAACAGTTCCGAACGTTTCGCGGTGGTGACGCCGAGCGCGCGCAGCTTGCCGATCCTGATGAACTCGGCCGCGCCCGAGAGCGTGTTGAAATCGCAATTCACCTGGCCGGCGATCAGGTCGGTCAGCGCCTGCGGCTCACCGCGATAGGCGACATGCACCGTCTCGATGCCGGTCATGATCTTGAACATTTCGCCCGAGACGTGGGTGACCGTGCCGCTGCCGGCCGACGCCACCGTTATGCCGGGATGCGCTTTGGCATAGGCAATGAATTCGGGAATGGTCTTTGCCGGAAACGCCGGATTGACCAGCATCACGAAGGCGCCGCGGCTGACGCTTGCCACCGGCGCGATATCGCGGATGAAATCGAAATTGAGGTGCTCGTAGAGCGCGCCGTTGGTGAACGACGCGGTCGATACCATCAGGATGGTGTAGCCGTCGGGCAGCGCGTTGACCACCGATTCGGTGGCGATATTGGTGCCGGCGCCGGGGCGGTTGTCGATGACGACGGTCTGGCCGAGATGCTCCGACATGGCTTGGCCGATCAGGCGCGCGGTGATGTCGAGCCCGCTGCCGGCGGCAAAGCCGACGACGAAATGGATCGGCCGCACCGGATAATCGAGCGCTGCAGCGAAACGCGGCAGCGCCGGCAGTGCGGCTGCAGTGCCGGCAAGTTGCAGGAAGCGGCGGCGAGCCGATCTCATGATGTCGCTCGCGAATGGATTTAAGGCAATTCGGCGATCAGCTTCATCGCCTCGGCCTCGGGCCAAGCCCGTACCGTGCGCGTGCGCACGTTGCCCGCGGCCGCGAGCGTCAGGGCGAATTTGGCGACATTATCCCCGTCGCTTGCTTCGACGATCGTGAGCAGATCGGAATCGCCGGTGGTCAGATAAATCGACTTGATCTCGACGCCCATTCTCTTGCCGAGTTCGCGTATGGCCTGGGCGCGCTTGGGCGTCTCCTTGACCGAGCGGATGCCCTGTTCGGTCCAGTTCAGCGACAAGATGAATGTCGGCACCAAATCCTCCCTGCTATCGCTTGCAATTGCCGGCTGGCGGCGCCAGCACGCTACACCGCGGCTTTGGACCTAGGAAGGGCCGAACGGTCGCACCATATTTGGCGTTGTTACATTATTCCTCCCCACCGTGCGCATGGCGCGCGTTTCCTGCCGGCGCGAAAATGCTCTAGCATGGTCGCAGGAGATCGAGAGTCGAAAGCATGGCGTCGCATCACGCGCATGAGCATGGTCACCATCATGGTCACCACCATGATCACGGCCATCACCATGGCCACAGCCATGCGCCGGCCACGTTCGGAACCGCCTTCGCCATCGCCACGGCTCTCAATATCGCGCTGGTGGTCATTCAAGCGACCTACGGCGTGCTGGCGCATTCCATGGCGCTGTTCGCCGATGCCGGCCACAATGCCGGCGACGTGCTGGCGCTGGTCTTGGCCTGGGCCAGCCATGCCATCTCGCAAAAACACCCGACCGAGCGCTACACTTACGGCTTCCGCTCGTCGTCGATCATTGCGGCTTTGATCAACGCCACGATCCTTCTGGTGGTGACCGGCGCCATCGCCTGGGCGGCGCTCGAACGCCTGTTCGCGCCGCAACCGGTCGGCGGCGCCACCGTGATGGTGGTGGCGGCGCTCGCTATTCTCATCAACGGCGCCGCCGCCGCGGTTTTGTCGCGCGGCAACACCTCCGACCTCAACGTCTATGGCGCGTTCCTGCACCTCGTCGCCGACGCCGCGGTTTCCGCGGGCGTGGTCGTCGCCGGCTTGATCATCCTGCTGACCGGCTGGCTGTGGGTCGATCCGGTGGCGAGCCTTTTGATTTCCGGCGTGATCGTATGGAGCACGTGGGGGCTGTTACGCGACGCCGCGAAAATGTCGCTGCAAGGCGTACCGCCGCAGATCGACCCCGGCGCCGTGCGCGTCTATCTGCAAACGCTGCCTGCGGTCGTCGAGGTGCACGACCTGCACATCTGGCCGATGAGCACCACCGAGACGGCGCTGACCTGTCATCTGGTGATGCCGGACGGCGATCCGCAGCCGGATTTTCTCGAGGTAGTCTATGTCGGCCTGCAGCAGCGCTTTGGCATCGGCCACCCGACCATCCAGATCGAGCGCGGCGACCGGCCGTGCAAATTGTCGCCAGAGCATATCGTCTGAACGGCGCGCCGCCACGAAAAAGCCCGCGCCGTGCGCCGGCGCGGGCTTCCATCGACTTTCGCCGAGCGAGACGTTACGCCGGCAGGATGGCGACGATCTCCAGCGTGTTCGGATCGATGATCAGGAGCTGATCGCCGACCATGACATACTCGAAGCCGCGATATTCCGGAACGATGGTCACGACCTCAGGCGGCAGCACCGCGATGTGAACGGTCCTGGGAACGGCCACGCCGACACGGATGTTGAAGTCCGCATGGTCGACACGCGCGACATTGCGATCGCCGACGATGACGCCCCTGATCTTGGTGCGCTGGTCCTGCGAGAGTTGGACCGAAGCGGCGCCCGAACGGCCGCTGGTGCCGTTCTGCTGCGCCTGGCCCTGTGCCTTGCCGCGATCCTGGGCATGATCCTGGTCTTGGCCCGCGCGCTCTTGCGTCCCGTTCGCACCGGCCTGGCCGGGCTGGTTGCCCTGAGCGCCACGCTGGTTCTGCGGGCCGCGCTGCTCTTGTGCACCGCGCTGCGGTGTCGCGGATTTATTGCGCTCCTCCTGCGAGAAGCTCTTGTTCTGCTCGCCGGTGGCGGGTGGGGTGGAGGCCTGCGGTGTAGATGTCGACGGTTCGCTTTGCGCGTTGCCGCCGGACGGAGTGCTCATCGCGCCGCCCGGATTGCCCATCTGGTGTTGCTGGGCGCCCGGAGATTGCGTCGCCCCGCCTTCTCGGTTCTGCGCCACGGCAAATGACGTGCAGCCGATCAAGGCTGTCATCGCGACCGTAGCCAATAGTTTGTTCTTCATCATGTTCCTCTTTGGTGTCGTCCCTCTTTAAAATCCGCCGAACATTGAAGTTCGCATGCCGCCGCGGACCCGTTATGTGCTTTAAGGTAACCCCTCATGCCCACGTCAGTTCCCGCCACATCACGCTGACTTTCGGTGTGGACGCCGCAGTGCGGAATCTGGCGAACATTTGCGGGAAAATCAGTTCATTTACGGAACCAAAATATCGCGGCGGCGTTGCGGGTCAGGGTGCACTCCGGGGGTTAACGCAATGTCCCAGATGGGATTTGAATTGTCCGATCTCGCAACCGGCATCAGCTCCATCATTACGCTGAAGGAGCCGTTGCCGGATTTTCCCGATGCAGCGCGCCCCGGCGAATTTCTCAACGCGCTGCCGGCCGCCATCTACATGACCGACGTCGACGGCCGGATCACCTATTTCAATGAGGCGGCTGCCACGATGTGGGGCCGCCGGCCGAAGCTCAACGTCGATCTGTGGTGCGGCTCGTGGCGGCTGTTCTGGCCGGACGGCACCCCGATGCCCCACGATGCCTGCCCCATGGCGATCGCCTTGAGGGAATGCCGCGCGGTCCGCGGCGGCCAAGCCATCGCCGAGCGGCCGGACGGCAGCCGTGTGCCGTTCATGGCGTTTCCGACGCCGTTGCACGATGCCTCGGGCGCGTTCGTCGGTGCCGTCAACATGCTGATCGACATGAGCGAGCACCGGCGCGCCGAGCATGTGTCGCACCGCCTCGCCGCGATCGTCGAAACGTCCGACGACGCCATCATCAGCAAGGACCTCAACGGCGTGATCGCCACCTGGAACAAGGGCGCCGAAAGGCTGTTCGGCTATCTCGAGCAGGAGGCGATCGGCAAGCCGATCACCATGTTGATTCCCGAACCGCATCGCGACGAAGAGACCCGGATCCTCGACCGCATCCGCAGCGGCGAACGCATCGATCATTTCGAGACCGTGCGCCGGCGCAAGGACGGCAGCATGGTCTCGATCTCGCTCACCGTGTCGCCGATCACCGACGGCCTGGGCCGCATCGTCGGCGCCTCCAAGATCGCCCGCGACATCACCGAGCAGAAGCGCCGTGAAGAGCAGATCAACCTGCTGGCCCGCGAGGCCGACCACCGCACCAAGAATCTCTTGGCGCTGGCGCAGGCGACCGTCCATCTCACCAACGGCGAGACCGCGGCCGAGCTCAAGAGCGCGATCGAAGGCCGGCTCCGGGCGTTGGCCAATGCCCATACTTTGCTCGCGCAATCGCGCTGGGCCGGCGCCGATCTGCGCAATCTGGCGCTCGAGGAATTGTCGCCCTACTGCACGGAAGGCGACAGCAATGACGATTCGCGGGCGCGGATCGAAGGCCCGAGCCTGATGCTGGAGCAGCAGCCGGCGCAAGCCATCGCACTGGCGCTGCACGAGCTGACCACCAACGCCGCCAAATACGGCGCGCTGTCGGTCCCGTCAGGACGGATCGCGCTCACCTGGCGGCTGCAATCGGTCAACCGTTTGTTGGTGCGCTGGGTCGAAACCGGCGGGCCGCCGGTGACGCCGCCGGTGCGTAAAGGTTTCGGCACCCGCGTCATGACGCGCATCTGCGAGCAGCTCAACGGCGAGCTTAAATTCGATTGGCGCGCCGACGGCCTGATCTGCGACATCGCCATCGATATCTGAGCGAAATCCAGGCCGCCGCTATGGCCATAATTGCCGGCTGGCGCGGCGTGCCCCGTCGACCAGCGCCTTGAACTTTTGCCATACGATCGACGGGTGCACTTCGTTCGATCCGGCGAACGAAGCGAAACCGCAATCGGCCCCGGCGATGACGCGCTCGCGCCCGACGATCGCGGCAAAGCGCGCGATGCGCTGCGCCACCAGTTCGGGATGCTCCACCAGCACCGTCGATTGCGTGATCACGCCGGGGATCAGAATCTTGTCGTCCGGGATTTTGATCCGCTGCCAGTCTTCCCATTCGTGCTCGTGGCGCGGATTGGCGGCCTCGAACGAATAGGCGCCGGCGCGCACTTGCAAAATGATGTCGACGATGTCCTTGAGCTGCATGTCGTGGATGCGCGGGCCCATATTGATGCTGTAGCAGGTGTGGAAGCGAATCCGGTCTTCCGGGATTCCCGACAGCGCCGCGTTGAGCGCCTCGACGCGCAGCTCGGCCCATTTGCGGCAGGCGGCGATGTCGAGGTCCGGCCGCGTGATGTAATAGGTCACCAGAAACGGATCGTCGATCTGCAACAAGAATCCGGCGTCGACGATTGCACGGTATTCCTCGCGCATCGCTTCGGCGATGGCGAACACGTAAGCCTCCGGCGTCGGATAATATTCGTTCGGCGTAGTCGCCTCGACATTGGACGGCGCGATGGCCGGCACGAAAGCCTCCGTCGCGCCGGCGCCCGCCAGCGCCGCCTTGAGCGTCTCAAGATCGGCCTTGAGCGCGGCATGGCCTTTGTAGGCGACGGGGCCGGTGCAAGCCACCAACGCGCGGCGGCGCCGGGAGCTGACCTGCTCGGCGATTGCCGAGCGATAATAGTCCGGGAAATCGGCGGTCTCGCGCGTATTGGCGAATGGGCTCGGCCGAAAGCCTTCGCGCTTTTCCAGCCCGCTCAAGCGCGACGCCGCATAGGTGATGAAGCTCGGCTTGCCCATTTCGCCGTCGTTGACGACGTCGAGGCCGGCGTCGACCTGCTGGCGCACGCAATCCTTCACGGCGCCGCGCACCCGTTCGGCGTAGGCCCGCTCGTCGATGGCGTTGCCGTCCATGCGCGCCAGCATCAGATCGAACAGATCGTCCGGCCGCGGCAGGCTGCCGACATGCGTGGTCAGGATGCGTTCGGTGCTGCGTTGCATTTTTTTGCTTCCGGCGGCGGGCGCTTTTCGACTATGGCATTGTCCAACCGGCCGCAGCAATCGCGCAGGCCGTGCGCCTGCTGCATGCAGCCCATTCGGCGGCGCAAGCTTGTGCGAGGATTGCCTCCGGGATACTCGTCGCCGGCCGGCCGCTTCGGCACCGGCAAACAAAAGTGATGGCGATGAGGAAACTGCTGCAAGGCGCCGCATTGCTGGCGGGCATCATGGCCGCCTGTGGGTCGGCCGCCCACGCGCAAGCCGACTTCCCGTCGCGTCCGATCAAGATGTATGTGCCGTTTCCGCCGGGCGGCGGCATCGACGTCACCGCGCGGATCGCCGCCGAAAAGCTTTCGGAAATCCTCGGCCAGCAGATCGCCATCATCAACCAGGGTGGCGGCGGCGGCGCCATCGCGACCGACGCCGTGGTGCGGGCGGACCCGGACGGCTACACGCTGCTCTACCATTCCGTCACCGGCATCACGCACGCTGCCGTCACCCAAGACCTGTCCTACGACTGGCTGCGCGATCTGGCGCCGGTGTCGCTGATCGCCCGTTTCGCGCCGGTGATGATCGTGTCGCCGAGCTTGCCGGTAAAGACCATGGCAGACTTCATCGCGCTGTTGAAAGCCAATCCCGGCAAATACAGCTACGGTTCGTCGGGGACCGGCACCGCCGTGCATCTCGCCACCGAGCTGTTCAAACAGAAGGCCGGCGTCGACATCGTCCACGTGCCGTACCGCGGCACCGTGGCGGTGCTGCCGGACCTGATATCCGGCCGCGTCGTCATGATGATCGACGGCGTCCCGGCGGAAACCAAGAACATCCAGAGCGGCGTGGTGCGGGCGCTGGCGGTGACGACCGCCAGCCGCTCGCCGTCGATCCCCGACGTGCCGACCATGCGCGAAGTCGGCTTGGACTACGAGGTGCCGTTCTGGACCGGACTCTATGCGCCGATCCGCACGCCGCAGGCGATCATCGACAAGCTCGCGGCCGCGGCCCATCAGGCCATGCACGATGCCGGCGTCACCAAGCGGCTCGGCGATATCGGCACCGAAGGCGTCGGCTCGTCGCCCGCCGAGCTCGATGCCGCTACCCGCGAGCAGTTCGCGCTCTACCGCAAGATCGTGCACGACAATCCTGCATTGTTGAGCGGGCTGTAATCACCCCTGCCCCGCCAGACGTCAGGTTGCAATGCACCAATTCTGACTGGTGTGTGCCAACCAATTTCTTGCAATCAATAGTTGAGTTGCGTAGGATTAAGTCCTTGGGATACCTGGGGGTGTCATCATGGTCGAAGAGCCGCCAAAAATTCGTGGCCTGCCGCTCGAGCGGGTCGGCGTCATCATTGTCCATGGCATCGGCGAGCAAAAAAGATTCGAGTTTCTCGAAGGCGAAACGCGCAAGATCGTCGACGTCATCATTGCAAAATATACCGCGAACAAGCGCCACGCCGTCACCCCAACGCTGACGACAACTTCGGGCGATACCTTTCTCGGCGCGCATTCGAGTTGGGTCGCCGGCCCCGAAGCGCCGCTGCATGTGTTGGTGGAACTCGAAGGAAAGAAGATTGTCGATATCGCCTTTCACGAAGTGTGGTGGGCCGACCTCAACGAGACATTGACTCTCGGAAAGCAGATACGATTTTGGGCCTGGGGCCTGTCGCTGCCCGGCATCGCCCAATACCACAATCAAATTCTTACGCAGGCCAAGAACAAGATGCGGTCGCCAGCGCGCTCCGGAATACTGCCGTGGCATAACCGCGCGCGCATGGCTTTCGTTTCCATGCTGTTCGGATTCTCGGCATTCTCGATCGCGTTGATCAACGTGGTTCTCAAGCGGCTCGATTTTTCGCCCCTGCTGTCATCCGATATCTTGGTCAACTATCTGTCTGGCGTGAAGCTCTACAGCCAGGACAAACGTGCCGGCGGCAGCCCGATGGACGGTCCCAATGACCCACCGCGCGCCGCTATTCGCCGGCGCATGGTCCGGGTTATGGTCGACGTGGCGGCGAACAGCTATGACCGCTGGTACATTCTCGCTCACAGCCTCGGCACCATCGTCGCCTGGAACGGCTTGATGGAAGTCGAAGAAGCCTTACCCAATTATCTCGATCAAAAACGTTGGAACGACTTGGCGACATCTCCCCTGCCCGGGACCGCCAGCCATAACATTCATAATATCGACGGCATGATGCCTAACCGACCGGTCTGGCTCGGACCACGCGACATCATCAACCGCGACGCGTTGTTCGCGAATTTCCGCGGCATCCTGACTTATGGCTCGCCGCTGGAGCGCTTTTGCGCCTTATGGGGTGCGATGGTGCCGATCAACAAGACGGAGGACCCGTTTCGCGAAGGCGCCGAATGGGTCAACGCCTATGACCCGACGGACCCGGTCGGCACCTGGATCTCCGACTACGATCCGGAATTGGTCGCCCGTCCCGGACACACCACGCTCAAACCGCACAACTTTCCGTGCAATGCTTCGGCCATCCTGCTGTACAGCCATCTTCGTTACTTGCGCAAACCAAAGCCCGGCGCCCCGCATAGCGACGACTATCTGGTCAATCAAGTTGCCCGATGGCTGGTGACCGGCAACAGTCTGATGAAGGCAATCGACCCGGTGAGGCGAACTACAAATCCGTTCTGGTTAAGGTCGACGGACGAGGAGGCTGCGACGCAACGGTTTTTGCGCAAGCGCGTGCTGTGGCGCGCAACTCAGGACCTCATCGTCCTGATATCGCTTTCGCTATTGACGGTATTCTCGCTTGGCTGGGTCATTTATCCCGCGCTCAATTTTGTCCTGACCTCGATCGGCCTTTCCGGTTTAGCATCGGCGATGGCCGAACTCTTCAAACACCTGTCGCCAACTCGCTCCATGCCCGTCAACCTTGTGATCGATATCGGCGTCGTATGGATTCTGACCGCGTTCGCCGTCGGGGTGGCAAGCTGGGTCCAATACCGGACCTCCACGAGGGACCACAAGGAGTTGACCAAATACTATCAACGCGAGACGCTACCGACGGTGTGAGTGTGTCACGCCGTCTTCTGCTCCTTCAAGCCGAGCTCGGCGATGGTCTCTTCGCGCATGATGAACTTTTGGATTTTGCCGGTGACCGTCATCGGGAACGCGTCGACGAACTTGACATAGCGCGGCACCTTGTAGTGCGCGATCTGGTCGCGGCAGAACGTTTTGATCTCCTCATCATTGGCGGTCACGCCGGGCCGCAGCTTGACCCAGGCGCAAATCTCCTCGCCATAACGATCATCCGGCACGCCGATCACCTGCACGTCCTGAATTTTCGGATGCCGGTACAAGAATTCCTCGATCTCGCGCGGATAGACATTCTCGCCGCCGCGGATCACCATGTCCTTGATGCGGCCGACGATGTTGCAATAGCCCTCGGCGTCGATGGTGGCGAGGTCGCCGGTGTGCATCCAGCGCGCGGCGTCGATCGCCTCGCGGCTGCGCTCCTCGTCGCCCCAATAGCCGAGCATCACCGAATAGCCGCGGGTCAGCAATTCGCCCGGCGTGCCGGGCGGCACGATGCGGCCGTTCAAGTCGACGATCTTCACTTCGAGATGCGGCTGGATGCGGCCGACAGTCGAGACACGGCGCTCCAGCGGATCTTCGGTCGAGCTTTGGAAGCTGACCGGCGAGGTTTCGGTCATGCCGTAGGCGATGGTGATCTCGGACAGGTTCATCTTGGCGACGCACCGCTTCATCACCTCGATCGGGCACGGCGAGCCGGCCATGATGCCGGTGCGCAGTGATTTCAGATCGAATTTTTCAAAGTCCGGATGGTCGAGCTCGGCGATGAACATGGTCGGCACGCCGTGCAGCGCGGTGCAGCGTTCTTCCGCCACCGTCTCCAGCGTGACCAACGGATCAAAACCTTCGCCGGGAAACACCATGCAAGCGCCGTGGGTGAGCGCCGCGAGATTGCCCAACACCATGCCGAAGCAGTGATAGAGCGGTACCGGGATGCAGAGCCTATCTTCCGGCGTCAGCCGCATCGCTTCGCCGATGAAATAACCGTTGTTGAGGATATTGTGATGCGACAGCGTCGCGCCTTTCGGAAATCCGGTGGTGCCCGAGGTGAACTGGATGTTGATCGGCTCGTCGAATTGCAGGATTGGCGCAAGTTCGCCGATGCGCTTTGCTTCCGCGTCGCCGCCGCGGGACAGAATCTCGGAGAACTTGAACGTGCCGGGATGCCAGCCGTCGCCGAGCAGCGCCACCGAACGCAGCGCCGGCAGCCGCGCCGCTTCGAGTTGTCCGGGCGCGGCGTGGCCGAGCTCGGGCGCGAGCTCGCGCAGCATGCCGACATAGTCCGAGGTCTTGAAACGCTCGGCGAGGATGAGCGCCTTGCAGCCGACTTTGTTGAGCGCGTATTCCAGCTCGGTGACGCGATAGGACGGATTGATGTTGACCAGGATCAGGCCGGCCTTGGCGGTGGCGAACTGGGTCAGCACCCATTCCGAATTATTGGGCGACCAGATGCCGATGCGGTCGCCGGGCTCGAGCCCGAGCGTCAACAGCCCGGCGGCGAGCTTGTCGACCTCGTGGCGCAATTCGCCATAAGTGAACCGCACTTTCTGGTGGCGCACGACTAGCGCTGGCCGTTCCGGGTGTTTTTCGCACACCGCGTCGAAGAACTGGCCGATGGTCTCGCCGATCAGCGGGACTTCGCTGGCGCCGTGGACATAGCTTTGCTTGAGGGCGGCCATGGCGTTTCCTCCGGTTTCGTCGAGAGTAGCCCGGATTGAGCGTCCGCGAAATCCGGGGGCAGCGTTTCAACCGTCCGATCGTCCCCGGATTTCGCTCCGCTCAATCCGGGCTACGGGCTAGCGCAACCCCGCCTGCTTGAGCAGCGGATAGGTGCTATCGCGGAATTCGGTCATGCCTGCGATATAGCGCGGCCACGACAGCAGCACGCCGTCGAAGCCGGCCTGTGACAACCGGGCAAGCCCGGCGACGATCTGCTCCTTGGTGCCGATCAGCGGAAAACCGCCCCAGCCCGAGATCATCATCTCGGCCATGGCCTTGCGGCGCGCTTCAGGATAATCGCGCTGATTGATCTCGGCGCCCATCGTGTCGATGACGTTGCGGGCGGCGACCCAGTCGCCTTTCTCGTGGACATAATAATCGTAGAAGGCGCGCGCCTCCGCTTCGGTCTCGGCCTGGATCACTGTGGCGTTGGTCCACACTTTCACCTCGCGGCCGTACTCTTCACGGGCGAGTTGATGATAGCCCTCGACGTGGGCGATGTGGGTCGCCATGTCGTGGCTGCGCAGATTGGTGAAGACGAGATCGCAGTGCTTGCAGGCGAAATGCCGGCCGCGCTCCGAGGAGCCGGCGTTCATGATCGCCGGATAGGGATGCTGGATCGGTTTTGGCTGCAGATAGCCACCCTTGATCTTGTAGAAGCGGCCTTCATGATCGAAGCGCTCGTCCTCGGTCCACAGCCGCTTGACGATGGCAAGCCACTCCTCGGCGCAGGCGTAGCGGTCCTCGTGATTGAGCAACGACACGCCGAACATTTCCATCTCGGGATAATTCCAGCCGTTGACCACGTTGAGCGTATAACGCCCCTGGGAAATGTGATCGATGACGGTGGATTGCTTGGCGGCGATGATCGGATGATTGAGCACGACATGCGAGGTCGAGATCACGCCTGATGTTTGCGTCGCGCCGGCGATGCCGGCTGCCCAGGTATAGGTCTCGAAGCCAGGGCCTTGCGGATCGGTTGCACCGCCAAAGCCGCGCCAGCGCGCCACTGGCACCAGCGCCTCGAAATCCATGTTGTCGGCGAGCTTGGCCAGCGTCACCGTATTGGGCCAGGTGATCTCGAGCCGGCCGTCGAGATCGGACATGACGCAGCCGGAATCGAGATTGGTCTGGAACGTGCCGAGCTTGAGCTTGCGGCCGCCGAATGCCGGATTGGTGTCGCGCCGGTCCTTTTGCTGCGCCCTCATGCCGGGCGAATCCTGAAGGTCACAGCGCGATTAAGTCAAGAAGGCGGTTTTCGCCGTCGCCGGACCCCCCCGGCCCGTCCAAACGTTATCGACCCGACACCAATAAGTGTGGAGATCACGATGGACTGGAACCGCGTTGAATGAAACTGGAAGCAGACCAAAGGCAAGATCAAGGAGAAGTGGGGTCAGCTCAACGACGACGATCTGACCGCCATCGACGGCAAGCGCGACCAGCTCGAAGGCAAGATTCAGCAGCGCTATGGCTTGGCAAAGGACATGGTGCGCAAGGACGTCGACGACTGGCTGAAGGCGCAAGACAAAGCCGCCTAGGCCGCGGGCCGCAGGCGCGTGAGGTACGGGGACGGGCCACCGGCTCGTCCCCGCGCCATTATGGGAACCCGCATCGCGGTCCATTCGTTATCTTCGAAGCAGGAAAACAGAGCATGGGAGAATGTCCATGAGCTCGCCTCAGGATCGCGCTGAATTCGGACAACGCGAGTCGCGCACCGTGGTGCCGACCCAACAGGCGCGCCAGGGCGTGACCGGACATAATGTGCGTTACGTCCTCGGCATCGGCATTGCCGCGGTGATCGTGGCTTTTGTGGTGCTTTACGCCGTCTATTTTGCCTAAAAATTTCCTCTTCGCCGGGCCGATAGAGCGGCGAATGTCCATGCCGAAAGGCTCCGATTGGGATGGCCCGGTCGCCCGGCTTGTCGTAAAATGAGGCAAGCCGGAAAGTTTCGGCAGGGAGGAATTGAAGATGTCCGCAGCTCTGGCAATCGGATTCATGCTGGCGATCTGGGTGATCGTCATCTGGGGCGCCGCCTACTTCAACAAAAACGTCAATTGATTTATTGAACCGCACCGCGGCCGTTACCGCGGACGGCAAACGGGCATGATCGCCGGCCGCCTTTCCTTAATCTTTTACCGCTGCCACGAGCCGCCGCGCGCCATTCCATAGCGCGGTTGTTTAACCCTTAAAACTCCTGCCGCCGGTATAGCCGTGCCTGTGAAAAGGAAAAGAAGCCGAACCAAACGGAACCTGACCGCCGGCCCCGCGTTTCGTGCTGCGGGGGAAACTATCATGCGTGGTCAGCGCCCGAAGGCTGCCGCGGCACCGTTCGGCATCGACGTGTTTAACGGCATCGACCAGGCTGCGTTGGATGCGATTCCGACGGCGCTTTGCGTATGCACGACGGAGGGCGCGCTGGTTCGTTACAATCGCCGCGCCGTCGAGCTGTGGGGCCGGGCGCCCCGGGTCGGCGATCCAAAAGAACAACACGGCTCCGGCTTCCGGCGCTATCAGGCCGACGGCGCTCCGCTGCCCTTTGCCGCGACGCCGGTCGCCAGCGTGTTGCGCTCCGGCAAAGCGATCCTGGGAGCCGAGGTCATCATCGAGCAACCCGACGGGTCGCGCGTCCCGGTGCTGATGAACGTCGCGCCGCTCAAGAGCCGATCCGGACGGCTGCAAGGCGCGGTCTGCAGCTTCCAGGCCTTGACCGAACGCAAACGCATCGAGGAGGCGCTGCGCGCCAGCGAGGCCGAATTGCAATCGGTCATCAACCGCACACCGTTCATGCTGGTGCGCTGCAGCCGCGATCTGCACTACCGCTTCGTCAGCCAGGCCTATGCGCAGTTGGTCGGCGTCCGGCGCGAACAGATCGTCGGTAAAACCATCGCCGAAGCGATCGGCGCCAAGGGCTACAACACGCTGCGGCCGCATATCGAACGCGTGCTGCGCGGCGAAGCGACGGAATTCGATTGCGAGATCGACTTTCCGATAGCCGGGACGCGCCGGCTGCATATCGCCTATCGGCCGGAAACCGATGCCGACGGCAAGGTCGACGGCTGGATCGCCTCGCTGCTCGACATCACCGAGCAGAGCCGCGCCGTGCAGGCGCGCGAGCAGCTCGCCAGCATCGTCGAATTGTCCGGCGACGCCATCGTCAGCAAGGACCTCAACGGCATCATCATCAGCTGGAATCGCGCCGCCGAGCGGTTGTTCGGTTACGCGGCTGAAGACATCGTCGGCAAATCGATCACCATCCTGATTCCGAAGGAACTGCACGACGAGGAGCCGAAAATCCTCGAGCGCATCCGCCGTGGCGACAGCCTCGATCATTACGAGACCATCCGGCAGCGCAAGGACGGCAGCCGGTTTCCGGTTTCTCTCAGCATCTCGCCGGTCAAAGATGCGCACGGCACCATCATCGGCGCCTCGAAGATCGCCCGCGACATCACCGCGCGCAAAGAGGCCGAAAATGAGCGCGACCGCATCGAGGGCGAGTTGCGCAAGCTCAGCGAAAAGCTTGAGCAGGAAGTCGAGCGGCGCACGCTGGAGCGCGACCGCATCTGGAACGTCTCCGAGGATCTGCTCGGGGTGTCGAATTTCGACGGCTATTTTCTGAGCATGAACCCGGCCTGGAGCCGCCTGCTCGGCTGGACCGATGACGAGATCAAGGCGATGCATGTCAGCGCATTGCGCCATCCCGACGACACCACCCATTCCGAGGCCGGGCGCAAGCAACTCGCCGAGGGTGTGCCGACGGTGCGGATGGAGAACCGGTTCCGCCACAAGGACGGCTCGTGGCGCTGGCTGCAATGGACCATGACCGAGCATGACGGGCTGATCTACGTCGCCGGCCGCCACGTCACCGCGGAAAAGGAATCCGCAGCCGCCCTGCAACACGCGCAGCGGCAGGCCGCCCATTTGCAGAAAATGGAAGCGATCGGCCAGCTGACCGGCGGCGTCGCCCACGACTTCAACAATCTTTTGATGATCGTCAGCGGCCACGCGCAAAGCCTGAAGAAGCGCTTGAGCGAGCCGCGCGACATCCGCGCCCTGCAGGCCATCGAAATGGCGGCAACCCGCGGCGAGAATTTGACCCGGCAATTGCTGGCGTTCTCGCGCACGCTGCCGCTGAACCCGACCGTGATCGGCCTTGCCGATACGGTTGCCGCTATTCGCGACGTGCTTGCCGGCACCATGCACGTCAATATCGAGTTTTCGATCGACGTGCCCGCCACGACGTGGCCGGTCTGCGTCGACAAATCCGAGCTGGAACTGGCGCTGGTCAATCTCGCGGTCAATGCCCGCGATGCCATGCCCGACGGCGGCCGCATCGCGATCACAGCGCTGAACGTTTCGTTAAGCGCCCACGACGTGCCGAACGGCGCGGCCGGCGACTATGTCGCGCTTAGCGTCGCCGATACCGGTTGCGGCATTCCGGCTGATCTGTTGCCGCGGGTGGTCGAGCCGTTCTTCACCACCAAGGGACCGGACAAGGGCACCGGTCTCGGCCTCTCCCAGGTCTACGGCCTGGCCCACCGCTCCGGCGGCACGGTACAGATCGCGAGCGAGATCGGCCGCGGCACCAAGGTTACGATCTATCTGCCGCGCAGCGAGGCGCCGATCGCCGCGCCGTTGCCGGAAGACACCTCGCGCTACACGGCGGCCGACCCGCGCACTATCCTCGTGGTGGAAGACAATAGGGACGTCAAGAACGTCGCCGTCTCGCTGTTGGAGCAGCTCGGCTACCAAACCATCGCCGTGGAATCGGCGTCCGAAGCCCTCGACGTGCTGGCCTCGGGGCAGACGGTCAATCTGCTCTTCACCGACGTCGCGCTGCCCGGCCAGCTCGACGGGCTGGCGCTGGCGCGCAAGGTCACCGATCGCTATGGGACCATCCCGATCGTGCTGACGACGGGCTACACGCGGGCTTTTGACAGCGACCCGGAATTTCCGGTCTTGAGAAAACCCTATCAGATTGCCGCGCTCGGCCGTCTGATCCACCAGGCGCTTCATCCGCAGAGCGCCGGCACGGCGCATTAGAGTTACGGCGCGGACGCCTTCCCTATTCCGCCGCGGTCGCCATCGCCACACGCGGCCAGGACGGACCGGGCACCGGCTGCCACCATTTGGCAACGCCGAGCTCTTTGGTGATGACGTTCGCGGCGTTGTAGCCCGGGCTGCCGGTGACTGCGCCGCCGGTGTGGCTGCTGGCGCCGCAGAGGTAGAGCCCCTTCAGCGGCGTGGTGTAGCGGCCGAGGTCCGGCGTCGGCCGGTTACCGCCGAGCTGCGACGGCATGTAGGCGCCGACGTGGTGGCTGCCCCTGACCATGTTGATGCAATGCCGTTCGATGTCGAGCGGCGAAAACACCGCCTTGGCGACCACATTCTTGTTGGTGAGGTTGGGCGCAAACTCGCGCCATTGCGACAGCAGCCGATTGGCGACCTCGTCCTTGCGCTTGTCCCAGTTCTGCGGATCGCCATCGAGATCGTACGGCGCCCACGGCCACCAGAACGCGACGTGCTTGCCGGCCGGCGCAATCGAGGGATCGAATTTCGACGAGCAGGTGCCGTTGCCGGCGAAATAGGTCGGCAGCTTCTGCTCATGGATCTCGTCGAAGATACGATCGATCTGATCGGTGGTGTCGACGCCGAAAATCATATTCCAGGCGCGCGCCACATCCGGGTCCCAGGCTTCCGCCTTCTCGTAACGCGGCGCCTCGTTCAGCGCGAGGTGCAAGGTCACGAGGCTGTGCGAGCACCATTTGAATCCCTTGATGCCCTCGACCACGTTGGCCGGAAAATTCTGCTCGCCGGCCAGGCTGATGGTCTGCGGCGCGTCGATGGCACTGGCGACGAATCTCGCCGTATAGGTGTCGCCGTTCTGCAGGCGGACACCCGTCACGCCTTTGGAATCCGAGGTGATGGCGCTGACATGGCCGTTGCGGACGAGCGTCGCGCCGTTGTCCTCGAGCAGCCGCTCGAGCGCCAGCGCAACGGAGCCCGCGCCGCCGACCGGCAGTCCGAGCTTGGTCAGGCGGCTGAGCAGCCGCGGAAAGAACGCGCCGACCCCGGGCACGTTCTCGATCGCGATCGCGTGCAGAATGCAGTTGAAGAACATGCGGACGTATTCGCTCTCGAAATTGCGCTCGACCGCCTGATGCAGGGTCAGCGGCATGTAGGAGAGCAGATCATCCCACTGCGGACCGCTGAGCCTTTTGCCGAGCTCGGCCGGGGGCAGCGGCACCGAATACATGAACTCCGTCATCACCGGACCCATCTCGGTGACGAACCGCTGGCAGAGCTCTTTGTAACGCCTGGCGTCGTTCTGCGAGAACCGTGCGATGGATTTGGCGGTGCTCTCGACGCTGCGATGGATGGTCAGCGCCTTGCCGTCGCGGAACACCTGGGCGTGCTGCACCTCGGGGTAGATGTAGGCGAGGCCGTATTTGTGCAGCTCGAGATCGGACAGAACCGGCCCCTCGCCGATGAAATGATAGGAGGAGTGCGAGTTGTGCTTGAAACCCGGCGCGACGAATTCGCTGGTGTGGCAGCCGCCGCCCATCGCCTCGTTGCGCTCGATGACCGCGATCTTCAGGCTGGCTTTGGCCAGATATGACGCGCAGATCAGCCCGTTGTGCCCGCCGCCTACGATGATGCCATCGTATTCCATCGCCGCCTCCCTCGATCACTGTGGCGGACGGTCTTGAACGTGCCGTCGCGCGGAAAAATCATCTCACAGCTTGCGTCGTGGGACAACGTCGCTCGGGTGAGCGGTTCGCGACCTAGGCGACCGTTACGCGAATTCTTGGCGGGCCGGCCTCGGCGGCACCGATGAGGCGCGTGGCGGGATAACCGGCGGCGATGATCGTCTGCACAATGGCGTCGGCGCGTTCGGGCGCGCACGAGATCAAAAGCCCGCCGGAGGTTTGCGGATCGGTCAGCAGATGGCGCCGCCAGTCCGGCAAATCTTTCGGCAGCGTCACGTCATCGCCATAGCTCGCCCAATTGCGCAGCGAAGCGCCGGTGACGGCGCCCTGTTGTGCGAATGTGGCCGCTTCCGACAACAGCGGCAACTCTCCGGCACGGATGACCAGCGTGAGCCTGGAGCAGCGCGCCATTTCGAGACCGTGGCCCAAGAGTCCAAAACCGGTGACGTCGGTGACGGCGTGCACTGAGGCGTCTTTTGCAAGCTCCGCGCCGACCCGGTTGAGCAGCGTGGTCGTTGCGATCATCTCCGCGTAGCCCGCAGGCGACAGCACGCCCTTCTTGATCGCCGCCGAATAAATGCCGACGCCGAGCGGCTTGGTCAGAATGATGGCGTCGCCTGGCTTGGCACCGGATTTGCGGCGCACGTCTTCGGTCTTGCAGATGCCGATGACGGCGAGGCCGTAGATCGGCTCGGGCGAATCGATCGAATGCCCGCCGGCGACCGGAATGCCGGCGGCCGCGCAAACCGCGGTGCCGCCTTTGAGGATTTCGCGCACCGTCTCCGGCGCGATCTTGTCGACCGGGATGCCGAGGATGGCCAGCGCCATGATCGGCTTGCCGCCCATGGCATAGACGTCGGAGATGGCATTGGTCGCGGCGATGCGGCCGAAATCGTAAGGGTCGTCGACCACCGGGGTGAAAAAGTCCGTGGTCGCGATCACGCAGGTGCCGTCGTCGAGCTGCCATACCGCGGCATCGTCGGGCGTCTCGGTGCCGACCAGCAATTGCCGGTACGGCGCGGCGAGCGGCTGATCGGCCAGCAGCTGCTGCAGCACCGAAGGCGCCAGCTTGCAGCCGCAGCCGCCGCCATGGGCGAGGCTGGTCAATCGCACCGTTGGGACATTCATGAGTGCCTTCCCCCGATAACCTGCAACATGCGCGCGCTCGTCCTCATTCCGCCGCAACCGCCGGCGCCGCCAAGACGGATCGCCATGCCGCGGCGAGATCGGCCGCCGCATCCGCCACATTTTCTTTCTTCGTGCCGCGGCCGAGCGACAGGCGAACCGCGCCGAGCGCGTCGTCGCGCGAAATGCCGAGCGCAGTGAGAGTAGCCGACGGCTCCTCGCTGTCGGCATGGCAGGCAGAGCCCGTCGAGGCCATGACGCACCGGCATTTTTCCAAGACCTTGCGGCCCGAGACGTTGGGGAACAGGACATTGAGCGTGTTCGGCAGGCGGCGCTTCGGATCGCCGACCAGGATGATGTGCGGAATCTCGCGCTTCAATGCGGCCAACAGGTCGCCGGCTAAGCCGGAAAGCCGCTTCGACTCACGTTCCAGCATCGTGCCCGCGATCCGGCATGCCTCGCCGAGCGCGACGATGTAGGGGACGTTTTCGGTGCCGGGCCGCCGGCCGCGTTCCTGGCCGGCCCCAAGGAGAAGCGGCGGCAGCTCAACGCCGCGACGGATGTAGAGCACGCCGACGCCTTTCGGCGCGTAGAGCTTGTGACCGGCGATCGATAGCAGATCGGCGCCGAGTTCTTTGACGTCGACCGCGATCTTACCGACCGATTGCGCCGCATCGACATGGACCAGCGCGCCGTGGCATCGCGCCGCCGCGGCGATTTCGACGATCGGTTGGATAGTGCCGATCTCGTTCTGTGCGTGAATGATTGTCACCAGCGCCGTCTTGTTATCGATCGCGGCGGCAACGCGCGCGGCATCGATCAAGCCATTGGTTTCCGCGGCCACCCGCGTGACCTTGTGCCCCTCGTCTTCGAGGAAGGCGCAGCACGCCTCGGTGGCCGGATGTTCGATCGTGCTGGTAACGATGTCGCGGCGGGCATCGTCGAGCCGCACCGCGCCGCGAATGGCGATGTTGCTCGCTTCGGTGCCGCCGCTCGTGAAAATGATTTCGTCGGGCGCGGCGCCGATCAATGCCGCCACCTCCGCGCGCGCGGCTTCCACTGCGTCGTGGGCGCGGCCGCCGAGACCGTGCGCCGACGACGGATTGCCGAACTCGCCGCGCAGATAAGGCAGCATGGCGTCGAGCACCGCGGCATCGACCGGCGTGGTGGCATTGTAGTCGAGATAAATCGGGATCATCGCCGCTTCACGATCTTGAAAATGTAGACCTCGCCGTCGCGCGTCTGGGCGCTCAGCGTATGGCCGGTCTGATGGGTGAATGCGGGCACGTCGATCGCGGTCAGCGGATCGGTGCATTCGAGCACCAGCATGCCGCCGACCGGAATAGTGCGCAGGGCCTTCTTGGCCCGCAAAACAGGTTGAGGGCAGCGCAGCCCGCGCAGGTCGAGCACGGTTTCAAGGTTCGAGGCCATCGGTCGCGTCAGCATGGGCGCGACCGAGGAATATGGCTAGGCGCTATTCGGGCGTTTGCCCCGGCGGAAGCTGCTGCGGCGGCCCTTTGAGATCGATGCCCGAGGCCAAGAAAGGTTGGTCCTTCGCCGCTTCCGGATTGCCGGATCCGGTTGGACCGTGATTGCCGCCGCTCCAGCCGGTCGATCCCTTCTCGTCGGGCGCGGTGCCGGAACTGTTCTGGGCCATGATCGGAGCCGCAGCCAGCATCGCGCCGGCGAAGAGCGGCACAATCCACAAAGGTTTCATCGCAATCTCCAAGGTGAGACCCGATGAAAAACCCTCGCATCAGCGAAAAGGTTCCACTCACGCCGCGGCCAGTTCCTTCGACTTGATGGTGTATTTGAAATTGTCCGCATCGAGGCAATCGAGCCGCGTATTGCCGGTCTCGGCTTGCGGATACATCAGGAACGCGAGCTTCGGCCCGGTCGAGCCGGGCAACGCCACGTCGTGGGCGAAATTGTAGGCGAGCCAGTTGCCCTCCCAGGCGCCGAACAAGGTCTTGCGCGCGGCGGCAACCTTCGGGTCGTCGATGGCCAGATTGGTCGGCGGTTCCTCGAGCACGACCTTGCGCACATCGGCGGGATCGGTCGCCACCCAGCCGTAGCCGTCGAGAAACCCTTCGCGCGGCAATGCTGCGCCTTGGTGATGATTTCGGAACCGGCGCCGAGCCGTGGACCTTGTCGATCTCGGTCGTCTTGCCGGCGGTGATCCTGTCCGATGTTTCTTTGACGATGCCATCGACCGGAATGAGCTCGGTGCCCGCGCCCGCCGCCCGCATCGCCAAACAAAAAACAGCCCCCGCGCAGGTCAGCGCAGCGACTGCTTTCACGCGCGATGTGCCCCGAACCTCGGGAGCCAAGCGAAACGTCACGACGGCGCTATAGTGCGCCGGACCGCCTATCCGATCAACACCGACGCGGCTTCGCTTGCGTCCGCACCGAATTATTTTGTCGCATCGCCAGGAATAACCATCGGTTGCGTCGAAAAGCTCAACGCTTTCAAGCCGATCCAATTTATGCTGCGGCGCACAAACGAGGGCCGAGGAACTGGCATTGTTTGACACTGTTATCGTTCAAAAATACGCTCCAACGCCTTGGTTCGCGTAGCATTCATCGACACGCTCTATCGGCCGATAGAGCGTGGAAGGTAATGTCCCCCGTCGGGGGCAAACGTCTGAGGAGACGACCTTGAATATGGAACTCTCGCGGCGCCGCTTCTTGGTGGGCGCAAGCGCGGGTCTTGCCGGTACAACAATCGGAGCGCTCGGATTTGGAGACGTCGAGACCGCGTATGCTGCGGCGATACGACCCTTCAAGCTCGTCGGCACCACCGAAACCCGCAACACCTGCACTTATTGTTCCGTCGCCTGCGGCATCATCATGTATTCCAAGGGCAACCTTGCGAAGGGTGAGCAGGCCGACATCATCCACATCGAAGGCGACGTCGACCACCCGACCAATCGCGGCACGCTGTGCCCGAAGGGCGCGGCGCTGCTCGATATCGTCCATGCCGAGACGCGCCTGAAATATCCGATGGTGCGCAAGCCCGGCTCCGACAAGTTCGAGCGCGTCACCTGGGATTATGCGCTGGACCGCATCGCGCGCCTGATGAAGGACGATCGCGACAAGAATTTCATCGCCAAGAACGCCGACGGCACCACGGTGAACCGCTGGATCTCCACCGGCTTCCTTGCGGCCTCGGCAACCACCAACGAAACGGCCTGGGCGACCTTGAAAGTCGTGCGCAGCGCCGGGATGCTCGTATTCGACAACCAAGCGCGGGTCTGACACGGCCCCACGGTGTCCAGTTTGGGCCCAACGTTTGGTCGCGGAGCGATGACGAATTCGTGGACCGATATCCAGAACACGGATCTCGCCGTCATCATGGGTGGCAATGCCGCCGAGGCGCACCCGTGCGGATTCAAATGGGTCACGGAGGCGAAGGCCAATCGTGGCGCCAAGCTGATCGTCATCGATCCGCGCTACACGCGCTCGGCGTCGGTGGCCGATTACTACTGCCCGATCCGCCAAGGCACCGACATCGCCTTCCTCAACGGGCTGATCAATTACTGTATTCAGAACGACAAGGTGCAGTGGGAGTATACGAAGAACTTCACCAACGCGACCTACCTGGTGAAGGAAGGTTTCGACTACCAGGACGGCCTGTTCACCGGCTACGACGAAACCAAGCGCGACTACGACCGCTCGACCTGGGATTACCAGATCGGGCCGGACGGCTATGTCCTCACCGATGACACGCTGCAGGATCCGCACTGCGTCTGGAATCTGCTCAAGAAGACCATAGCGCCCTACACGCCGGAAATGGTCGAGCGCATCTGCGGCACGCCGAAGGACAAGTTCCTGAAAGTGGCGGCGATGATCGCCGAGACGTCGGCCAAAGACAAGTTCATGACGTCGATGTACGCGCTCGGCTGGACCCAGCATTCCAAGGGCTCGCAGAACATCCGCACCATGGCGATGCTGCAGCTCATCCTGGGCAATGTCGGCTGCCGTGGCGGCGGCATGAACGCGTTGCGCGGTCACTCCAACATCCAGGGCCTGACCGACATCGGACTGATGTCGCATCTGCTCCCCGGATATCTGAACGTCCCGGTCGACAAGGAGGACAGCTTCGACAAATACATGTCGACCCGCGGCTTCAAGCCGCTGCGGCCGGACCAGACCAGCTACTGGCAGAACTACAGGAAGTTCTTCGTCAGCTTCCAGAAGTCGATGTACGGTGCCGCTGCCACCGCCGACAACAACTGGGCTTACGACTGGCTGCCGAAGCTCGACGTGCCGGCCTACGACGTTCTGCGCGCCTTCGAACTGATGTTCCTGGGCAAGATGAACGGCTATTTCTGCCAGGGTTTTAATCCGCTGTTGGCGTTCCCGAATCGGAAAAAGCTCACGGTGGCGCTGGCGAAGCTGAAATGGCTCGTCATCATGGACCCGCTCGACACCGAAACCGGGCGGTTCTGGGAGAACCACGGCGAGTTCAACGACGTCGATACCGCGTCGATCCAGACCGAAGTCATCCAGCTGCCGTCGACCTGCTTTGCCGAAGACACCGGCTCGCTGACCAATTCCGGACGCTGGCTGCAATGGCACTGGGCCGGCGGCACGCCGCCGGGCGAGGCCAAGAGCGACGTCTGGATCATGGCCCAGCTCGGCCAGCGCCTCAAAGCGCTCTACCAGAAGGAAGGCGGCGCATTCCCGGATCCGATCGTCAACCTGTCATGGAACTACAAGGACCCGGGCGCTCCGACGCCGGAAGAATTGGCGCGCGAGATGAACGGGTCGGCGCTCGAAGACGTGCCCGATCCGAACGACGCGACCAAGATGGTCCTGCAGAAGGGCAAGCAGCTCGTCAGCTTCGCCGCGCTGCGCGACGACGGCACGACCGCTTGCGGCTGCTGGATCTATTCCGGCTGCTTCAACGAGGCCGGCAACAACATGGCCCGCCGCGACAACAGCGACCCCGCCGGCCTCGGCACGTTCGGCAAATGGACGTGGTCATGGCCGGTCAACCGCCGCATCATCTATAATCGCGCGTCGGCGGATCTTTCCGGAAAACCGTGGGATCCGACGCGCAAGCTCATGGAATGGAACGGCACGGTGTGGGTCAGCGATGACGTGCCCGACATCGCGCCGAACGCCAAGCCTGAAGTGGTCGGCCCCTTCATCATGCAGCCGGAAGGCACCGGCCGCCTGTTCGCGCGAACCACCATGCGCGAAGGGCCGTTCCCGGTGCACTACGAACCGTTCGAATCGCCGATTGCGAATCCGATCAATCCCAAGATCCGGGGCAATCCGGTGGCCCGCGTGTTCAAGGGCGACATGGAGCAGTTCGGCGATGCCAAGGAGTTCCCCTACGCGGCGACCTCCTACCGGCTCACTGAGCACTTCCACTATTGGACCAAGCACAGCCAGATCAATGCTTCGCTGCAGCCGGAATTCTTCGTCGAGATCGGCGAAGAATTGGCCAAGGAAAAAAGCATTGCCAACGGCAGCTGGGTCCGCGTCTGGTCGAAACGCGGTTCGGTGAAAGCCAAGGTCTACGTGACCAAACGCATCAAGCCGATGACCTGCGACGGCAAGACCGTCCATGTCGTCGGCATCCCGCTGCATTGGGGCTTTATGGGGCGCGCCCGCAAGGGTTTTGGGCCCAATTCGCTCACCCCCTATGTAGGCGACGCCAATGCCGAAACGCCGGAGTTCAAGGCGTTCCTGGTCGACATCGAGTCCATTTCGTCCGGACCGGTGGCGTAGGGAGGAAGCCATGGCCTTATTCGAATTCGAGCTTCCCAACCCGAATACGGTGAACCCGACGACAAATCTGAGCGACGCCGATCTGGTGCGCCGCTCGGCCTCGTCGGTGCCCACGCCGGCGCGTCAGCTCACGCCGGTGGCCAAGCTGATCGACGTGTCGAAATGCATCGGCTGCAAGGCCTGCCAGGCAGCGTGCCTGGAATGGAACGACAAGCGCGCCGACATCGGCACCTTTGCCGGCTCCTACGACAATCCGGCCGACCTGACGCCGGACATGTTCACGTTGATGCGGTTCACCGAATGGGTGAACCCGGAAACACAAAATCTCGAATGGCTGATCCGCAAGGACGGCTGCATGCATTGCGAGGATCCGGGCTGCCTGAAGGCCTGCCCGGCGCCGGGCGCCATCGTGCAGTACTCCAACGGCATCGTCGACTTCGTGCACGAGAACTGCATCGGCTGCGGCTATTGCGTGCGCGGCTGCCCATTCAACATCCCGCGCATCTCCAAAATCGACAACAAGGCCTACAAGTGCACGCTGTGCTCCGATCGCGTCGCCGTCGGCCAGGGACCGGCCTGCGCCAAGGCTTGCCCGACCCATGCGATCACCTTCGGCACCAAGGAGGAGATGAATAAGCACGCCGCCGACCGCATCAAGGATCTGAAATCCCGCGGTTTTGCCAACGCGGGCCTGTACGATCCGCCCGGCGTCAGCGGCACCCACGTGATGTATGTGCTGCATCACGCCGACCAGCCGGAAATCTACGCCAACCTTC
>CAVWOI010000018.1:0-195554 GCA_963756245.1 uncultured Alphaproteobacteria bacterium | reverse complement strand
CAGGTCCCCTCCCTACCCTCCCCCGCAAGCGGGGGAGGGTTTAGTATGTGATGGCTGAACCGGAGCAAATATTCGATGTCCACGCCGCCCGCCGATTCCGTCGATCCGAAGCTCCTGGAAATCCTGGTCTGTCCGCTGACCAAGTGTCCGCTGGAATACGACGCCGAGAAGCAGGAATTGATCTCGCGCGCGGCCAAGCTCGCCTATCCGATCCGCGACGGCATCCCGATCATGCTGCCCGAGGAAGCGCGGCGGCTGGATTGACCTTCGTGTCATCGTCCGCGAAAGCGGACGATCCAGTAAACACCGCATTGCATTTTGCTTCTGGGACAGCGTTTACTGGGTGCCCCGCCTTCGCGGGGCATGACAGTGGGCGGGAGGAAAAAACGTGATCAAAATCTGGGGCCGAAACACCTCGTCGAACGTGCAAAAGGTGATGTGGGCGGTCAGCGAGATGGGCTTGCCGCACGAGCGCATCGATATTGGCGGGCCGTTCGGCAAGAACCGCGAGGCGGCCTATCTGGCGATGAACCCGAACGGGCTGGTGCCGACGCTGGAGGAGGAAGACGGCTTCCTGCTGTGGGAATCGAACTCGATCGTGCGCTACCTCGCCGCCAAGCATAAAGCGACGGTGCTCGAGCCGGCCGATCTGCGCACCTGCGCCAATGCCAGCAAATGGATGGACTGGCAATTGTCAGTCGCCGGGCCGGCGATCACGCCGGTGTTTTGGGGTTTGATCCGCACGCCGCCGGAAAAGCGCGATCACGCAGCGATCGAGGCCGGCAAAAAGAACACGACGACCGCGATGGTGGTGGTGGACGAACAGCTGGCGAAAACTGCTTATCTTGCCGGCGACGCGTTTTCCTACGGCGACATTCCGGTCGGCATCATGGCCTATCGCTACCGGCAGCTGGTGCCGGAACGTCCGCCGCTGAAAAATTTCGAGCGCTGGTACGCCGCGATTTCGTCGCGGCAGGCGTTCAAGGATCAGATCGGCGCGGTGCCGCTGACGTAGCGGCTTCTTGTCGGTTTGCGACTCACGTGCGCGGGAAATAAAACATATAGCAACTACCCGCTAATCGCTGAGGGCGGCCTATGGCTGACGACTACAGAATCCCAATTCTACTGGCTGAATACAACACTCTTAGAGCCGAAGTGATGTTGGCCAGAACTGAGGTTTATAGAACCGCAGGCTTTGGCCTGCCAGCGGCGGCCGCGCTGGTATCGCTGGGCCTCTCCGCATCTTCGTGGTGGGGAACTGGATTCAGCATATTAGGCTTGGTCTTTCTCGTCGCATATGTCTTCGTCAATACCTATTATGATGACAAAAACACTGGGACCTTCACGGCACGAATCCGAGAGATAGAGGACGATATCAATGGACTGGCAGGTGGCGAAAAGCTGCTGATTTGGGAAACGTATTATGGTTGGGGGAGTATTTTTCGCCCGACGAATCCGACATTCGGGAAGAGGCCGCAGAAGGCACCCTACCGCCCTTTAAAAGAATTGATTGATCCGCAGATTCCAACCGAGACATAGCGTTGCGGGAGGCATTCAAGGATCAGGTCGGGTCGGTGCAGCTGACGTGACCCCACTACCTAGTCGGAAATTGGCCGCTTTCGGTTATTTCGACGGAGGTTTGCCCGCAGACTTGAGCTTTGCATCTAATGCGGCCTTTCGGGCCTTTGCTTCGGCCGGTCGCACATAAAAATGCTGAAACATTTCTTCGAGTATTTCCAAGCACCATTCGGCTTCGTGCGGATCAACATCGATTATTTGTAGCGATGTGACGTCCGTAATCGGGTGTGCGGAAAAATTCCCAAAGTTTCGAATCCCATCAACTGTGGTGCGTAGCGTTAATGGAATTGCCTTCTTCGGATCGGCTTCGTTTAGAAGCAGATCGATTTCTCTGGCTAAATCTGAAGCCTTGTAACCATGAGCGCGAAGGATACTTTGGAGACAGCGTCTTGCTAGTGCGGCTGATGCTTTTGTGCTGATTGAAAGAACCTGGCAAGCTTCAATGTAATCACGTGAAATGTCCGGAGGTACCTCCGGAGGCACCGGTCCCCTATTTGATCCGAATGGAAATAATTGTGACCAGCTCTCGTATACATAATTGCCGCTGTGACCATTCCAGCGAGATTTGCTGAACTGAATGGTTATCTCATCGCAGCCAGGGCAATGCGCCGTACGATAGGCCCAACTAATATTTCTGTCTCCACGAGAAAGTTGGTTAACGTCCCAATTTTCGTGGAAGTGGATAGTGCAATGAGGACATTGCATGGATTAGCCCAATTTTGGCTATTTACTCCGCCGCCACGCGCGCGCCGCCGGAATGCGCCGAGGCGATGTAATCCATCGCTGCCTGCACGCCGCCCTTCTTGTGCGGGATGCCGGCGAGGCCGAGCGCCATCTCTGTCATTGCGAGAACGCCCATCAGCCAGCCGTCGTTGATGTCGCCGAGATGGCCGATGCGGAAGTAGCGCTTGGCGTAGGGGCCGAAGCTCGCGCCGTAGGAAATGTTGAAGGTGTCGAGCGCGAGGTTGCGGAAGGCGTCGGCGTCGTGGCCCTCCGGCAGCAGCACCGCGGTGATGGTCGGCGAATAATATTTCGGTTCGCGGCACAGGATTTCGAGGCCCCAGGCGCGCACTGCGCGCCGCGTCGCTTCGCCGAACCGGGTGTGGCGCGCGAACACGTTGTCGAGGCCTTCCTCGTGCAGCATGTCGATCGACACGGCGAGGCCTTGCAGCATCTGCGTCGCCGGCGTGTACGGGAAGAAGCCGACCTTGTTCATGGTCAGCATGTCGTCCCAGGCCCAAAACGACTTCGTCAGCTTCGACGTCTTCGCCGCATCGAGCGCCTTGTCGCTGATGGCGTTGAACGACATGCCGGGCGGCAGCATCAAGCCCTTCTGCGCGCCGCCGATGGTGACGTCGACGCCCCATTCGTCGTGGCGGTAATCGGCCGAGGCCAGCGAAGAGATGGTGTCGACCATCAAGAGCGCCGGATGGCCGGCGGCGTTGATCGCCTTGCGGATCGCCTCGATCGGCGACAGGCAACCAGTTGCAGTCTCGTTGTGCAGCACGCACACTGCCTTGATCTCGTGGGCCTTGTCCTTGCGCAGGTGCTCCTCGATCTTGGCCGGGTCGGCGCCGGTGCGCCAATCGCCTTTGATGAATTCGGGGCGAAGCCCGAGCTTTTCCGCCATCACCTTCCACAGCGTCGAGAACTGGCCGGTCTCAAACATCAGCACGCGGTCGCCGGGGGAGAGCGTATTGACCAGCGCCGCTTCCCACGCGCCGGTGCCGGTCGCGGTGTAGATGATGACCGGATTGGTGGTCTTGAAAATCGTCTTGACGCCATCGAGACAGCGCTTGCCGAGCTTGGCGAATTCCGGCCCGCGGTGGTCGATGAGCGGCGTATCCATCGCGCGGAGCACGCGGTCGGGCAGCGGCGTCGGGCCCGGAATTTGCAGGAAATGACGCCCGGCGGCGCGCGAAACATTCTGCGGCATTATCGGCACTCCTTCGGACGATCAATTTTCCGGCGGCGCAGTCCGAGGGCGCCCGCGGCTTGTGGGGTTGAATAGCGAATGCGACATTCGGGTCAAGCCCCACGGCTGTCATGCCCCGCGAAAGCGGGGCACCCAGTACCCGCAAGCCGCAAAATTAAGGCATAAGCGTCGGTGAATACTGGATCATCCGCCTTCGCGGACGATGACAGCAAAGTGGGGTTGCGGAGGATAATTTGCCAATACGGCTGGTGCCCGGCTTGGAACGGCGGCTAAAGGCCGAGCAGGTGGGCGAGGTGCGTTTCGACGCCTTCACCCGTGGGCGCTATGCCACCGATGCCTCGCACTATCAGATCGTGCCGCTCGGCGTGGTGACGCCGCGCACTATAGAAGAAGCCGAACGCGCGATCGGGATTTGCCGCGCGGAAGGGGTGCCGGTGACGGCGCGCGGCGGCGGCACCTCGCAGGCCGGGCAGACGGTCAACCACGGGCTGGTGGTCGATTGCTCGCGCAATCTCGACCGCATGCTCGATCTCGACGTCGCCGGCCGGCGCTGCACGGTCGAGCCCGGCATCGTGCTCGACGAGCTCAATCGCAAGCTGAAATCCTCCGGGCTGTGGTTTCCGGTCGATATATCGACCGCTTCGCGCGCCACCATCGGCGGCATGGTCGGCAACAATTCCTGCGGCGCGCGCTCGCTGCGCTACGGCAATACGCGCGAGAACGTGCTGTCGATCGACGCCATGCTGGCCGACGGCACGCGCGCGCATTTCGGGCGCATCGGCGACTCCGGCGTCAACGTGCCGCCCGATCTGGTGCGCGACCTGCTCGCCATCGCGGCGCGGGAAGCCGGCGAGATCGAGCGGCGATTTCCAAAAGTGCAACGCCGCGTCGGCGGCTATAATCTCGACGCGCTGGTGCCGGGCAGGAACGACATCAATCTCGCGCATATTCTTGTCGGCTCCGAAGGCACGCTGGCGTTCTCGACAAAAATCGAGCTGAAACTTTCGCCGCTGCTCGGCCGCCGCGCGGTGGGCGCCTGTCATTTCGGCAGCTTCCACGAAGCCATGAAGGCGGCGCAGCACATCGTCAGGCTCGGGCCCATCGCGGTCGAGCTGATCGACCGCACCATGCTGGGGCTGGCGGCCGACATCGCCATGTTCAAGCCGACCGTCACCGCATTTCTGCGCGGCGATCCGGAAGCCATTCTGTTCGTCGAATTCGCCGAGGAAGACTGGGATGAAAATTTGCGCCGGCTAAAACGGCTCGGCGAATTGCTCGGCGATCTCGGCATCGCCTGGGACCATGGCGGCGCCGAGTGGGGCGGTGTCGTCGAGGTGCTCGATCCAAAACTGCAGGCCGGCATCACCGAAGTGCGCACCGCAGGCCTCAACATCATGATGTCGATGAAGGATGCGGGCAAACCGGTCTCGTTCGTTGAGGATTGCGCCGTGCCGCTCGAGCATCTTGCCGATTACACGGCGCGGCTCACGGAGGTTTTCGAAAGGAACGGCACGCGCGGTACCTGGTATGCCCATGCCGCCGTCGGCTGCCTGCATGTGCGCCCGGTGCTCAACCTGCGGCTCGACAAGGACGTGCGCGCCATGCGCGCCATCGCCGAAGACGCCTTCGCCATGGTGCGCGAATACAAGGGCTCGCATTCCGGCGAGCACGGCGACGGCATCGTGCGTTCGGAATTTCACGAGCAAATGTTAGGCGCCGAGCTGGTGCATGCTTTCGAGGAGGTGAAGGACCGCTTCGATCCGCGCGGTCTCTACAATCCCGGCAAGATCGTCCACGCGCCGAAATTCGACGACCGCGGCAATTTCCGCTACGGCCCGGATTATCGCGCCGAGGATATCGCCAGCGCGCTCGACTGGTCGGCCTATCCGGGCGCCGGCGGCGGTTTCCAGGGCGCGGTCGAGATGTGCAACAACAATGGCGCCTGCCGCGCGCTCTCCGGCGGCGTCATGTGCCCGAGCTATCGCGTCACCCGCGACGAGCGCGACGTCACCCGCGGCCGCGCCAACACGCTCCGCCTCGCCATCACCGGCCAGCTCGGCCCGGATGCGCTCACCTCCGACGCGATGGCGGAGACGCTGAAACTCTGCGTCTCCTGCAAAGCCTGCCGGCGCGAGTGCCCGACCGGCGTCGACATGGCGCGCATGAAGATCGAGGTGTTGCGCACGCGCAGTGAAAAATTCGGCCTGTCGCTGCACGACCGCTTGGTCGGCTATCTGCCGCGCTACGCCCCCATGGCCGCAAAACTGTCGTGGCTGCTGAATCTGCGCGACGTTATACCGGGTGCAGGCAAATTGTCGGAAGCCATCGCCGGCTTCAGCGCGCAACGCACCCTGCCGAAGTGGCGGTCAGATTGGTTCGACGAAACCAAACCGCCAACAAACGGGCAGGGGTCGGGTCGCAACGTCGTTTTGTTCGCCGACACCTTCAACCGTTATTTCGAGCGCGAAAATATCGACGCCGCGCTCGCGGTGCTCGCTGCCGCCGGCTATCGCGTCACGGTCGCAACGCCTGGCGATGGCGCGCGCCCGCTGTGCTGCGGCCGCACTTTTCTGTCCGTCGGCAAGGTGGATGAGGCGCGCGCGGAAATGGAGCGCACGCTGGCCGCGCTGGCGCCGTTCGCGGCTGCCGATACACCGATCATCGGGTTGGAGCCGAGCTGCCTGTTCAGCTTCCGCGACGAAATACCGTCGCTGTTGAAAAGCGAAACGGCGCGCCAAGTCGCGAGCCGCGCACTGCTGTTCGAGGAGTTTTTGGCGCGCGAAGCCGCCGCCGGCAAGCTCAACCTGCCGCTCGTGCCGACGAAAAAGCGCGCGGTGTTGCACGGCCATTGCCATCAAAAATCATTCGACACCATGGCCGCAGTGACGGCGACGCTGAAACTCATTCCCGATCTCGCCGTCGAGCCCATCGAATCGAGCTGTTGCGGCATGGCCGGCGCCTTCGGCTATCACGCCGACACGATCGACGTGTCGCGCGCCATGGGTGAGCTGTCGCTATTGCCTGCCGTGCGCAAAGCGTCCGCGGACACCGTCATCGTCGCCGACGGCACGTCGTGCCGGCATCAGATCAAGGATGGCGCCGGGCGCGAAGCGATGCATGTCGCGCGCGTGCTGGCGATGAGTCTCGGATAAGTCGCACGATTACGAAACCGCAGTGGCCGGGCTCTCGGTCGCGCGTTGCGGCCTTGTGCAATGGCGATCGAGCGCTTCGCTCATTTCCCGGGCGAGATTTTGATCATGCGGATGCTCCCGCATCATCGTGTAGTGATCGCCGGTCACCTGGATGATTTCGAGCCCGTTGCCGAACAGGTCGGCCCAACCCAGACTGTAATCCACGTTGGCCGACGGGCAGTCTTCCGACCGGTCGGCCCGGAACAGCACGCCGCGGCAGTCCAGGCGGCGCAGCCGGTATGAGCGCAGCGAATTGTCGTAGAGCCGATTAATCAGCGGCCAATGCATCGGCCGGCCCAGCGTGTCGAGCTTCGTGGTCAGCTCGCCCGGATCGCGCCAAATGCTCTCGACGAAGCGGCGTTTGAGGAATCTCCCGGCCACCGCGAACGCCCAGCGCGCGATCGACAGCGAAATTGCGCAGCGCGACGCGATCGATGCGGCAGCTTCGCCCGTGCCCGGCATCCAGGTGTCCCGCAAATTCTTCCCCGCGATCTTGTGCGGGGGCGGATACTCGGCCGGCGCGTCCAAGATCATCACCAGGTCGACCTGGCCGCCTTTTTCCAGGAGTTGATGGGCGATCTCGAACGCCATCGACGCATGGAACGAATACCCCACGAGCACGCATGGCATTAAGCCGGCGTGCGCCCGCAAAGCCGTCACATAGGGCACGACCATGTCTTCCAGGACCGGCGTGGCGGCGGTGTCGTTTCTGGCCGCGGCATCATGCCACGCCGCCGGCCAGGCGATCTCGGCGGCAAAGATCGAATGCTGCGGCGGCATCATTTGCGCGGTATTGAGCTCGTAGAGCCCGGCGCCGATGAAATAGACCGGCGTCTCCGACGTGCCCTGGCGCAGCTGAACCACCGTGGGGCGCTGCCGCAGCGGCAGCGGCGCGCGCTTGCCGAGGTGCTTGGCGGCGCCGAGGATTCCAGTCCAAACGGCGGCACGGGCTTCATCAGTCAGCGGGGACGAGGCCAATTTCAGCTGAGAGTCTTGCATTGTTCGTGCGGCTCTCGTGGCGGGCGCGAAGTCACGCAACACGGCAGATGCAGCAGGGACGTTTTCGCCCCGATACATTGGGTTAATCATTCGGGCAAGTTCGCCCCGCGATTATGGTCAATACACCGCCTACCCTTAACTCCCGGCTTCCAGCGCGCTTTCGTGCCAGCGGCGCAGCGCAATATGATTAACGAATGCCAACGCGTAGAAAATCACGATGCCGGCGATGGACAGCAGCACCAGGGCTGCGAACATGCGCGGAATATTGAGGCGATAGCCCGACTCGACGATGCGATAGGCGAGCCCGGATCCGGCACCGGCGGAGCCGGCGGCGATCTCGGCGACCACGGCGCCGATCAGCGACAGCCCGCCGGCAATGCGCAGGCCGCCGAGGATGTAGGGCAGCGCCGACGGCAGCTTCAGGTTCCAAAGCACCTGGCCGCGCGAGGCGCCATAGAGCGCGAACAGATCGGCGAGATTGCGGTCGGTGGAGTTGAGCCCGAGCGTGGTGTTGGCCAGCACCGGAAAGAACGCCACGATCCAGGCGCAGGCCAGCACCGCCAAAGGCTGCGGCAGATAGATCAACAACAGCGGCGCGACGGCGACGATCGGCGTCACCTGCAGGATCACCGCGAAGGGATAGAACGAATATTCGACCAGCCGCGACAGGTTGAACAGCACGGCGAGCCCGACGCCGCCGACCGCCGCCAGCAAAAAACCCTCCAGTGTGGTGATGAGCGTGACCAGCAGCGATTGCGTCAGCAGCACCCTGTCGGCGATGAATGTTTTCAGGATGAGGCTCGGCGCCGGCAGCACGTAGGGCGGAATGTGTGCCAGCCGCACCACCATTTCCCAGGCCGCAAGGCTGAGCGCCAGCACGACGACCGGCAGCACCACGCGCAAAGCGCGGTCGCGGCGTTCCTGCGCGGAGCTGCGCTGACTCATGGCTCGCCTCCCGCCGCCATGGCTTGCGCCAGCGCGTCCGAGGTGCGGCGGCACAGCGCGGCGTATTCAGCCGAGGTGCGGAATGCCTGGTCGCGCGGGTAGGGCGCGTCGATCGCGACTTCGGTGAAGACGCGGCCCGGCCGCGCCGCCATCACCACGACGCGGCTCGAGAGATACACCGACTCGAACACCGAATGGGTGACGAACACAATCGTGGTGCGCAGCGCCTGCCAGACCTGCAACAGATCGTTGTTGAGCTTGAAACGGGTGATCTCGTCCAGAGCCGCGAACGGCTCGTCCATCAACAGCAGCTTAGGCTCGGTGACCAGCGCACGCGCGATCGAGACCCGCATGCGCATGCCGCCCGACAATTCGCGCGGGTAGGCGGCGGCGAATTTTTGCAAGCCGACGCGATCGAGCGCGGCTTCGACGCGTTTTGATGCTTGCTCCGATGCGACGCCCTTGAGCTTGAGCGGCAGCCGCACATTGTCGGACACGTCGGCCCACGGCATCAGCGTCGGATCCTGAAACACGAAGCCCAATCGGTTCTCGTTTTCGATCTTGGCCGCGGCTGTCCATTCGACAGCGCCCTGCGTCGGCTCGGTCAGCCCGGCGATGATGCGCAACGCCGTCGATTTGCCGCAGCCCGACGGACCGAGCAGCGACAGGAACTCGCCTTCGCGCACATCGAGATCGAGGCCGGCCAGCGCCACCGTGCCGCTCGGAAACGTCTTGCCGACGCCGTGCAGCGCGACGAGGGAGGCGCCGGAATGATGTGGGATAGCCGCCATTATCTTTATATCATTGTCATGCCCCGCGAAGGCGGGGCACCCAGTAATCGCCCGCCCCTGCGGATCATCTCAAGCGCCAATGTATACTGGATCATCCGCCTTCGCGGATGATGACACCACCGGGGATGATGACAATAATCGGGATGATGACGGCAAGGGTCGTCATTTCGCCCGCAGATCGAGCCCGACCTTCTTGCCGACGAATTGCAGCGTGTAGGATTTGCGGTAATCGAGATCGGCTTTGGTGACGCCCGAGCGCACCATCTTGTCGAAGAAATCCTTCATGCGCGCGTCGGTCATGACGCCGACGCCGAGCGTCGTGGCGTCGCCGGAATCGACGATGCCGTATTCCTTCATCTTGGCGACCGAATAGGCCAACAGATCGTCGGTCATCTCCGGGTTCTGTTTCTTGATCAGCGCATTGGCGGCGGCGTTGTCGTGATAGATGTAATTGTACCAGCCGACGATCGAGGCATCGACGAAGCGCTGCACCAAGTCGGGTTTTTTCTCGACCAGATCGCGGCGCGTCTCGATCAGCGTCGAATAGTCGGAAAAGCCCTGGTCGGCGAGCAGGAACACCTTTGGCGTGAATTTCGCCGCCTTCTCGACGGCGAACGGCTCCGAGGTCACATAGCCCTGCATCGCGCTCTTGGGATTGACGATGAAGGGCTGCGTGTTGAACGTGTAAGGCCGTACTTGCGAATCCTTGAAACCGTAATCGGCCTTGAGCCATTGGTAGTAGGTCGCCATGCCGTCGGCGGAAATGAACAGCGTCAAATTCTTCAGATCCGCGAATTTCTCGATGCCCTGATCGGGATGCGCGATGAGAACCTGCGGGTCTTTCTGGAACAGCGCCGCGATCTCGACCACCGGCACATTCTGCGCGACGGCGTCAAAACCCTGCAGCGAATTGGCGCTGAGGTAGAAGTCGATCTTGCCGACCGGCAGCAGGATTTGATTGTTCGTGCTCGGGCCGCCCGGCACGATGGTGACGTCGAGGCCGTATTTCCGGTAGGTGCCGTCGGCCAGCGCCTGGTAGAAGCCGCCGTGTTCGCCCTCCGCCACCCAATTGGTGCCGAACGAGACCTTGTCGAGCGTTTGCGCCGACGCCGGTGCCGCCGCGACGCCGCCCCAAATCCCGATTCCGGCCAGCATCGCCCGGCAGATCTTTACCAATCGCATCGGTTGCTCCTTTTCATCGGCGACGCGACAATAGAGCATGATCCTGAAAAGTGGATACCGGTTTTCGGATAAGATCATGCTCCACTGAAAATGACATGCGGCCGGAAAGTGGGACCCTGATGACGCTGCCAAAACGCAACTGGATGGACATGACCTGGCAGGACGTTGCCGGCGCCGACACCGCGCGCTGGATCGCCGTGCTGCCGCTGGCCGCGGTCGAGCAGCACGGGCCGCATCTGACGCTGGGCGTCGACACCTACATCGCCGAAGCCTATCTGGCGCGGGTCGAAAAAATCCTGACCGAAGAGCTGCCGGTGTCGTTCCTGCCGGTGCAGCGGATCGGCGTCTCCGCCGAGCATCTGTCCTATCCGGGCACGCTGACGCTGTCGGCGACGACCGCGATCGCGGCCTGGACGGAATTGGGCGAGAGCCTGGCGCGCGCCGGCGTGCGCAAGCTGGCGCTGATCACCAGCCACGGCGGCAATGTCGCGGCCATGGAAATCGTCGCCCGCGACCTGCGCACGCGGCTCGGCATGCTGGCGGTGACGGTGGGCTGGCATCGCTTCGGCTATCCCGACGGCGCGTTCGGCGCCGAGGAGAAGCGCCACGGCATCCACGCCGGCGACGTCGAGACCTCGCTGATGCTGGCGGCGCAGCCCGGCACCGTACGCATGGACAAGGCGGCGAACGCGACTCCCGAGACCATCGCCATGGCGCGCGAGTTCAAATGGCTCGGCGCCTATAGGCCCGCGGGCTTTGCCTGGATGACGCAGGATCTCCACCCAAGCGGCGCGCTCGGCGACGCCACGTTGGCGACGGCAGAGAAAGGCGAGGCTTCGCTCATGCAGGGCGCGCGGGCGTTCGTGGAGCTGCTCCGCGAGATCGACCGCTTCGATCTTTCTCGTTTACGCGAAGGGCCGCTGGCAGAGCCGAAGGGGATTTGACCTTCATCCGCCACCGCGTAGCGAAGCGAAGCGGGGGAGGGGGACCGCCCAAGCTCGCGAAGCGAGCGCAGGGTGGTGGAGGGGGCGCGCGGCAGTGCGGTAAATCTCAAACGATTAAGCAAACGACGCGGCCGACGCCCCCTCCACCGCGCTACGCGCGGTCCCCCTCCCCCGCTATCGCGGGGGCGGATGAAGTCTTACGCCGCGATCTTCACGTATTCGAAATCGCCCGGCTTGTTGTCGATGCCGATGCGCGGTGGGGCGATCCAGCTGGCGAATTTGCCGGGCTCGACCACGCGCTGCATCAGGCTGGCGATGAAATCGCCGTCGTCCTTCGACGGCAGCCACTGGCTGGAGTCGCGCTTCCAAGTCGCGTCGTCGATCAGCTTGCCGGCCGGCGACACTTTCACGTCCTTGAACTCGCCGATCTCGCGGTGAAAGCCGACATGCGGCAGTTCGAGTTTGAAGGCGACGCCGGTCTTGTCGATGATCTTGTTCCAGCGGTCCAGCCCGCGCTGGCAGTCGGCGGTGTAATCGTCGCGCAGCCGCATATTGATCGCGGTCAGTGCCGGCTCGTCGACCCGCTTGATCTCGCCGTCGACGAATTTCAGCACCGGGTAGGTTGCGCTTTCGAGCTGGTGATCGTCGTCGATCTTGGTTTCCTGGAAGCGGCCCTTGATCCCGGCCGTGAACGTGTTGGCGGCGTTGGTCGAAACCTCGGAGCCGAACAGATCGAGAGAGAGCGTGTAATGCAGATTGAGCTTCTTCTGCATGGTCGGCAGGTCGATGACGCCAAGGTCGCGCACTTTGCCGATGTCGTTCGGGTCCTCGACGCCGGCGGCCTTCATCGCCTCGCAGGTGCGCTGGATGGTGCGACCGACGCCGGTCTCGCCGACGAACATGTGGTGCGCTTCTTCGGTCAGCATGAAGCGGCAGGTGCGCGACAGCGGATCGAAGCCGGACTGGGCGAGACTCTCCAATTGCATCTTTCCATCACGATCCGTGAAGAACGTGAACATGTGGAACGACAGCCAATCCGGCGTCGCCTCGTTGAAGGCGCCGAGCATGCGCGGCTTGTCGGCGTCGCCGGAGCGGCGCTTGAGCAATTCGGCGGCTTCCTCGCGGCCGTCGCGGCCGAAATATTTCTGCAGGATATAGACCATCGCCCAGAGGTGGCGGCCCTCCTCGACGTTGACCTGGAAGACGTTGCGCATGTCGTAGAGCGACGGCGCAGTCTTGCCCAAATGGCGCTGCTGCTCGACGGACGCCGGCTCGGTGTCGCCTTGGATGACGACGAGGCGCCGCAGCATGGCGCGATATTCGCCCGGAATGTCCTGCCAGACCGGCTCGCCTTTGTGGCGGCCGAATGGGATTTTGCGGTCGTCTTCCTTCGGCGCCAGCAGGATGCCCCAGCGATATTCGGGCATCTTGACGTAGTCGAACTTGGCCCAGCCCTTCGGGTCGACGGAGATGGCGGTGCGCAGATAAACCTCTGCGTCCTGGAAACCTTCCGGCCCCATGTCCATCCACCAGTCGATATAGCCGGGATGCCAGCTCTCCAGCGCGCGCAGCACCTGGCGGTCTTCGGCGAGATTGACGTTGTTCGGGATTTTGGTCGTGTAGTCGACGTTGTCGATCATGGTGGCCTCCATATTTCTTTCCCCTCCCCCTTGTGGGGAGGGGTAGGGGTGGGGGTCGAGAGGTGGCTCACAGACGTCGACGTTTGTCGTCGCCTCCCGACCCCCACCCCGCCCTCCCCACAAGGGGGAGGGAGGACAAACTCAAACTCTCCGCGTATCGAACACCGGCTTCTGGCCGGTGCCGTAGCGTTTCAGCGCGCCCTCCTCGCCGATCGCGTTGGGGCGCTGGAAGATCCAGTTCTGCCACGCGGTCAGCCGGGCGAAGATTTTCGATTCCATGGTCTCCGGGCCGGCGAAGCGCAGATTGGCTTCGAGGCCGGTGAGACTGTCGGGCGAAAAACTGGCGCGCTCTTCGAGGAACACGCGCACTTCGTCGTCCCAGTCGATGTCGTCGAGCGCGAAGGTGATGAGGCCGAGCCGTTCCGCAGTCTCGGCGTCGAGCATTTTTTCGCGCTCGGCTTTCGCGGCGTCCACGTCGGAGGGGTTTGCCAGGAAGCGGCAGCCGAGCCGCGTCAACCCATTCGACATCGGATAGGCGCCGAAATTGGCGCCTGTGAGCGCAATCGTCGCCGGCGGCTTGTTGTCACCGTCGCGGCTGCCGATCAGCATATACGAACGGTCGCTCGCGAATGGCAGTTCAGCGAGCGTGCCGGCAAAGCACGAGCCGGGCTCGATCAGCGTCACCAGCGAGCGCGAGGTGAGATCGACGCGCTTGAGTACGCGCTTCCACAGATGGCGGATTTCGCGCGCCAGCCAATGGTCTTTGTTGGCATCGAGGAAGTTGTCGTAGGCCAAAACCTGCGCCGGCTCGCCCGACGATTTGAAGACGATCGCGGCGGTGTCGAGCTCGTTGAGCCGGATGTTGAGGATCGCGTCGTCGAGCTCGCGCGCGAGCTGCAGCGGCCAGAAATTTGAACCGAGCGCCACCATGGCGTCGGCTGAAGCCGGCGGCGGCGCGGAAGGTCCGCGCAGCGTGATGGTGGCGATGCGCTCGGCACGATTGAATTCGACGGCGAGCGAGCCGTATTCGACGCCGTCGGCGGCGAACGTGCGCGTCAGCGGCGCGAGCGTAATACCTTTGCCGGCGCCGTTGCGCGGCGACTTCGCGGCAAATTCCTTGGCGCGCGCCATGACGGTGTCGTCGAATTTCGAGCCCGGCACCACGTCGTCGACCAGCCGCCACTCGACCGCGCGCTTGCCTTTGACGCCTTCCTCGGTGGTGCAGAACACGTCGGCATGGTCGCGGCGCACTTTGCGCTTGTCGGAGACGCGGGTCAGGCCGCCGGTGCCGGGCAGCACGGCGAGCAGCGGCAGTTCCGGCAGCGACACCGAGGCCGAGCCGTCGTCGACCAGCATGATGTGATCGGTGGCCAGCGCCAGCTCATAGCCGCCGCCCGCCGCCGTGCCATTGATGGCGCAGATCGATTTGAGCCCGGAATGCTCGCTCAAATCCTCGATGCCGTTGCGGGTCTCGTTGGTGAACTTGCAGAAGTTGACCTTGTGGGCATGGGTGGCGCCGGCCAGCATGCGGATATTGGCGCCGGCGCAGAACACCCGCGGCTTGGCCGAGCGCAGCACCACGACGCGCACTCCCGGATGCTCGAAGCGCAGCCGCTCGATGGCGTCGGCCAGCTCGATATCGACGCCGAGATCGTAGGAGTTGAGTTTCAGCTCATAGCCTTCGAACAGCGCGCCCTTCTCGTCGACGTCCATCAACAGGGTGGCGACATCGCCGTCGACCTTGAGCTGCCAATGGCGATAGCGCTCAGGTTCGGTCTGGAAATCGATCCGCGTCTTGCCGTTCGCCAGCGGACGCGCAGTTGCGGTTTCAGCCATCTCTGCCTCACTCGGCAACGGTAATATGTATTATAGTGCAGCTATTCAGCTAATATGCACTATAATTCATATCGCCGCAACCCCTGAATCGGCTCGTTTTTCGCCTTCGCGATGGTCGCGAAAGAGCCGGTTGGTGAAGTCAACGACGATCTTGAGCGTCAGTTCGGGCGCTTCGCGAAACGGCGCGTGGCGCACGTTCGGCAGCACCGCAGTCTCGACCGGACAGAAACATTCCTGCTCCGCCGTCTCGACCTGCTTGAGCGTGCCGTATTGATCGTCGGCGCCTTGCACGACCAGGATCGGCACGCGGATGTAACCGAGTGCCTCGGTGATGTCCCACTTGCGGAAATCCGGATGCAGCCACGGCTCGCTCCACGAGCGGAACGCGCAATCGACGTCGGCGTGCCAGCGCTCGAGTTTTGCGCGCAGCGTGCCGGCAGCGAACGCGTCGCGCGCGCGCTCGATCTCGGCGGTGCCCATGTCTTCGATGAAGAAGTGCGGCGCGATCAGCACCAGCCCGCGGACGCGATGGTCCTGCACGGAACCGGCATAGATCGTCGCGATCGAAGCGCCGTCGCTGTGGCCGAGCAGGAGGCCGCGCCGAAAACCGATTGCCGCGAGCACGCGCGGCAGCACCGTGCAGGCTTCCTCGTGCATGAAGGAGATCGAGCGCGGCATCGCTCCGGGTTTCGACTTGCCGTAGCCGGCACGCGAATAGACGAACACGCCGGCGCCGGTCGCCGCAGCGATGGCGTCGGGAAAACTTCCCCACAGGCCGACGGAGCCGAGGCCTTCGTGCAGCATCACGATGGTCGGCGCGGTGTTCGGGGCGTCGGGGCGCGGGCCGATCATGCGGTATTCGAGCCGCAGCGGATCGAGATCGAGAAAGCCGGCGTCGGAGAGCGTCATCGCGCTATCTCCCTTCCAGCAAGGTCGTCACGATACGCACAAGCTTGGCGAAACTTTGCTCGATGGCCTCGCCCGACGTGTCGAGGTCGGCCTCGGCGCGGGAATAGTCGGCGCGGCGCGCTTCGAGGATGGCGACGAGATCCGCCATGGCGGCGCGGTTTTGCGCCATGGGGCGGAAATCGCCCTGAGCCATGACGCGGCTCATGTGATCTTCCGGCCGCGCCTTGATCCAGATGGTGTGGCTGCGGCGCAGCAGGAGCGCGTAGGTTTCCGGGTTGGCGACGATGCCGCCGGCCGTGGTGATGATCGCCGCCTCATGCGCGGTGATGATGCGGTCGAGCGCGCTGCGCTCATGGCGGCGGAACGTCGCCGTGCCGGCCATCTCGATGAGATCGGGAATGCTGGCGCCGTAATCCTCCTCGACGAGCCGGTCGAGCTCGATGAACGGCCAGCCTAGATGCTGCGCCAGCATGCGGCCGAGCGTCGACTTGCCGGCGCCGCGCAAACCGACCAGCGCGATGCGCCGCGCCCGGTCGGCGTTGCCCGGCCGCGCTAGGCGGGTTTCGATATCGCTGGCGAGCGCCGGCAACTCGCCCTCCGGCACCTGCGCCAACAAATCGAGGATGGCACCGAGCGCCGCGGTGCGCGCGCTCGCCTCCGGCAGCAATGCGGAACACGGCAGATCGAGCGCTTGCGCGATGGCGCGCAGCACGCTGACGGACGGATTGCCGACACCGCTTTCGATCTGCGCCAGGTACCGCTCGGACGTCTGCGAGGCTTGCGCTAACTGCCGCCGCGTCATGCCGCGCTTGGCGCGATTGCGCCGCACTTCGCTCCCGATCGCCGCGAGGAACGCGGCTTCCGAGGCGGCGGGGACTGGCAATGAAGTCTTTTCAGCCGGATTTGGTGTCGAATTGGCCACGGGCTGTCCGCCAAGATGCATTATAATTCATGTCTTATAATGCAGGCCGAGCTTAAAGCGCAAGCGTCGGCGGGCCGTTGTCAGCGCAAATTTTAGTGAATTCGCAGAGTTCGATTTAGGCACTTGCTGGTAGCACCAAACACGCACGCGCAACTCGGCCCGCCGAGGCGTTCTCCGTTTGAGGGTTCAATGGCAATGAGGCACAAACTCATCGCGGCCGTTGCCGCCGCCACGCTGGGTGGGATGGCAGCGGCACACGCGATCGATGGCGGCGCTACGAACGATTGCGCGGCGGCGACGTCCCGCACGGCTCAGATCGAGCTTCATCCGTCGAACTACACAGCGAGGCCGCTGCGCATGTGCGAGCGCGACGCCGCAAACTTGTGCCGCTCCGCTGCGCCACTTCCGCTCGCGGCGATGAGCCGGATGGACGCGCCATCTTCGTCTCGCCTGGCGCTCAACGTGTGCTATCGCGCAAGCGAATAACCGGCATTAGGTAGCAAACTCACCTGATAACATATCGCCCTATCCTACCGGGGCTGCTACTGATCCCGGCATGAACGCTTTCATTGTCTCAGGACTGGTCAAGCGCTGTGCCCAACCGGCGGGCGATATTGAGAAAGCGCGCGAAGCCTTACGCCAGATGGTCCTACACCTGGAAAACCTTGACGCCACGATTTTGCAATTCGAGCCTGATTTTAAGCTCGAAACGATTCAGTCAAGGCTTTCCGACCGCCGAAAGATTGGAGCAACCGGGGCCAGATAACCCGGATTTTTCTAAGCTTCCTACGGGAAGCGACCGAGCCGCTTGCGTGCCGAGACGTTGCCCTGCAATTGCTCATAGAGCGCGCATTAAACCGCGAGGATCAAAATGCTCCTACGGTTAATGACCAAACGGGTAGGCGTCGCGCTGCGAAGCCAACGGGAGAAGGGTATAGGGAAGGCCGATCAAGGACCGGGGCAGTACATGCTTTGGGAGCTAAATCGCTTGGCTAGCTGAGGTTAAAGGGAAGAGATCCTTACAGTTAATTTTTGAGATTTTTTTATATAGTCGAAGAAATTGGGCCATTCTCTCACAGCAACAGCTATTGCGCCTATGAGAGCGGCAACCGCTCCTATGATTGCGGCTATACTCGCCATAGTCGAAATCTAATCACTTAGGCCGCACGCTGCCAATACCCTTTCCACTGGCGCTATACCGGATGCTTCAACGCCGCGTCGGCCGTTGCCAGATATAGCTCGCCAGTGCTTTTTCGCCTGTTGTCTGCGCGCCATGAAATTTCATCGGCATAGGCGCTGAGGTTCGGGCCAGCGATATGGTGATGCGTTCCAATTTCGGCGCGGCGTAGCCGGGAGAAAAACGACTCGCTTGATTGGTGGAGGCATCGTCCGTCGAATAGGCTTGCGTGTGGTTGATGCGCAAGGCTTAGCATCGCTAACAAGTTGGCGGTTGCGACGCTGCCAGCTCATTTCTTTCTTGCATCGCTCGCCGCTATGGGCCGGGAGCAGGTTGTATTGGACGATATCTAAGCTTCGTCTGGATCGTCGTCGCCGCCGTCGCGAGGGGTCCGCAAACGTAACGTACCCTGCCTGGGCTGCGGTCCCGCCGACACAAAGCGAATTACCTCAAGTATTTTGTACTGTGGCTCTTTTTTCTTTCCTTGAGGATCAACCTCGGTGGTGATTTGGAGCTTCACTTGATAGGCGTCTTCAACGCCAACGCCGCCACGGTCCAAGGCATCCCTGGCTATATCTGTCTCGGAAATGTCAGCGTAAATTACATCCTTGCCGAGCCGAAACCGCCACATATCCGCGTTGGAATCAAACACAGGCGAATAGACGCTCAACCAGGCCGGAGTGATTTCTATTTCGGGCTCAGTTTCTTTTGCTTCCTCAATGCCGACCGTACAGGATTTAACAATCGCTTCGACTTCTCGCCAATCGATTACCTCAACGACTTTTTCCCCCTCTCTTAGCTTCACATTGTCAAATCCTTCCTCCCCGAGGGGAAGGAAAGCATCGCGCGTTGCTCTTAAGGCACGGGGGTTTTCTGATAAGTGAACTATGTGATTATGGACGTTGACTACGTTGCCCTCGCCCTGAATCCGAACCTGTACTATTCCGGATTCCTTGGTGTCTTTTAGTTCCTGTACCTCCTCGACCTTGCGGCCGTCCTTCAATTTCAAGAAGCCGAGATAGGTGAGCACACCGGCGACAGGTGGTGCCCCTAAAAGACCAAGCCACTCAAGAATATCCTTGGCCGTTTTTACAGAGTCGTCGCCGAGCAGCGTCTTAATTTGCTCAAATAACGAAAGGACGACTTCAAAATTGATATTGAAGCACTTGTGTTGAAAGTCAGAGACAACGAGCACCTTCGCCGTCGATTTTTTGCCATTGAACTCCGCGTTGGCTTCGCGAATGAGCTTCCCGAACGCCAGCAACGCCGGAGCGAGAGCCTGCACGTAAGAGAATGGTCGCCGGTCGTAACCAGCGCCGTTCCATCATACGCGATGGAAAATTCGTGCTTGCTCAATTCAAGCTTCCCCGTCTCCGCCACTCTGCCCTCCCTCTCCTAACTTTCGGTGAGGGCAAGTTGGCACAACTCAGGGATAAAACAAACGTGATATGCACGTCTGTTTTGTCGCCCTGATGTCGAAATTGGTTTCCTACGAGGTATTTGGCTTTTGCCAGCCTGACTGCATCCCGTGGCCGACCGGGCCGGGGGTTCCTCGTTGAGCTTCCAGGGGTCGCCGTAACGCTTCAATTCGTACACGGCGGCATAGGCAATGGCGTGGCGCTCCTCGTTCGATAGCGCCCTGCTGAGTCCGCGAACGACCTTCACCGCCTTTGTCAGCACGAAGGAAATCGCGTTGGCGAGTTTGGTCCCCACGGGTATACATGGCTCGCAATGAGAACATATAGGGAACATTAGTCAAGCCGCAAGGGTTTGTGCCCGTGGCCTGGGACACTACCGGATGCTGTTTCATGCCGAGAACTTCCTCGGCAAAAAGCGCAAAAATCTCAATAAATTCAGAGGTGAGTTTGCTACCTAAGGCCGCGAATAGCGGCACCGCAAAATCTCACTCGAAAATTTTCCGCCAGGCGCTGGGCTTTGCATCCGGCTCCGCTTCGGTCTCTTCGACGATCTCGGCTTGCGGCCCGGGGTCGTCGGGCGCGTGGACCAGCGGGATCACCGGGTCGGATTTCGGCATTGCCGGTTGCGCGTGCAGTGGCGTCGGAGCGGCGTCATGCGCCGGAAGGGGAAGTGCGTGGTCGCGGTCGCGCGGCTCATTCACGGCCGCCTCGGCCGCGGGCTTGGCCGGGATGACCAAGACGGGTTCCGACTCGATCACCGGCGCGGCGCTGGTCATTCCGGTGAGCGGCACGCGCCATTCGAAGGCGTCGAGCCGCCCGGTGACGGGCGACAGCGGCAGCCAGCGGTCGGACACGTAGCCATCGGCGGTCCATGCCGGATCGGGCGCGGCATTGACTGCGCGCCCCAGCCATTCGCGGGCGCGGCCCTCGTCGCCTTCCGCGCGCTCGAGCGCGGCCATCAAAAGGGCGACGCGTTTGGTCGGCGCGTCCAGATAGGGCGCGAGCGCGGTGCGGGCGCGGGCGAATTCGCGGGCATCGATGGCGGCGCGGGCGGTTGCCAACGCGCCTTCGACATTGCCAGGCGCCCGTTTTGCCAGCGCGTCGATCCGCTTCAAACGGTCGCGCGCAGACTTGCTCGCGCGCAGCTCGGCGAAACTTTGCGCCAATTCGGGATGCGGATTGGCGCGCCAGGCGGTGTCGATGATGCGGTTGGCCTTGCGCAAGTATCCGCCTGCGGCAAGGAGCCGGGCGGCGAGCGCCACGGCCGGCACCAAGGTCGGCGCCAGTTTGACCGCTTCGAGTGCGGAAGTTTTCGCGGCCTCGCGGTCGGACTCCTCGGTGGCGAGCGCCTGGGCGGTCAGCAGCACTGCGCGCTGGCGGCGATAGCTCGCTTTGTCCATCGCGCCGCGATGGCGTTCCAAGAGCGCCAGCGCGCCGGCCCAGTCGCCGTCCTTGCAGCGCGCTTCCAGCACCGCCCGGCCGGCCCAGCCGAGCGTGGGCGAGGTGGCTGCTGCTTCCTCGGCGTGGGCTCGGGCGCTTTCGTGATCGTCGCGGCGGTGCGCTTCGATGAACAGGCCGTGCAGGCCGAGCGCCTTGGTGTCGGGGCGGCTCGCCATGGCGCGGAACGCGCGCTCGGCGCCGTCGCGGTCGCCGCTGAGCTGGGCGGCTTGCGCGCTGAGCAGGAGCGCCAGCGGCTCGCCGGGCGCGAGGCGGTTGGCGTCGGCGGAAAGTTTTCGCGCGGCGTCGATATCGCCCGAGCCGACCGCGATCAGACCGTTGGAGATCGCCGCATAGGCGCGTTCGCCACGACGCTCGCGCCGCCGCCTGGCCAGCACGGCGGGCGAGCGCATGATGGCGGCAACGATGCTCCAGAGGATGGCCAGCACCGCCAGCGCCGCCAGCGCCGCCGCGATCATCACCATCAGCGACGTTTCGATGCGGAAGCCCAGCCAGGTGACGACCACCTCGCCCGGCCGGTCGGCGAGCCAGGCCTCGCCGAGGGCCAGCACCCCGACCACGATGAGAAAGAGGACGACGCGGATCATTGCGGCTTCGGCTTGCTGAGCGCCGCGAGCGCGTCGGCGGCAAGTTTTAGGCTCGCCGCCATGGCGGCGTTGCGCGCCTGCGCTTTCTCGACCCACGCCGCGGCCAGCGGTTTTGCCGCGTCCGGCAGTTTGGCGATATCGGCGAGCGCCGCGGCAATGTCGGCATGCGCCGCATCGACGTTGATCCGCGTCACCACCGACGCCGCATCGTCGCCCGGCGGCGCATCGACCGGCGTGATGCGCACGAGGTGCTGCGCGTTGCTCTCGAGCCGGCTCAGGAAGGAACTATTGTTTGCCGCCGGCTCGGCCGCTTGCTGCAAAGCCGGCACGAGGCCTGCAAGCTCGCGCCCCAGCGCGGCGGCGCCCGGCACGCCCGAGGCGGCGAAGGCCGCGAGCGGCGCGGTCGCGCTTGGGTCGGCGCCGAGCGATTTGGCCGCCGCGAGCTCGGCCTGATACGGCGCGCCGCGTTCGACCGTTGCGCGCAACGCCTCGGTGGCGACCGCCAGCCGTGCCGGGCGGTCGTCGGCCGTCGCGGTCTCGTGCTTTATGTCATCGGCAAGCGTCTTCACCGTGCTTTCGAGTGCCGCGATGCGGGACGCCAGCGCATCGAGATCGCTGCGTGCCACGCCCGCCTGCGCGGCGCTCTTGGCCGCATCGGCCGCGGTTGAAGCGCTCTTGGCTTGCGCGAGCGCGGTTTGTGACGCCGCCGCGACATCGTCGACGCGGCGGGCGAGAGCGGCGAGTGAATCGCTCAGCGATTTTGGTGCGGCTTCCGCGGCTGCCAAACGGGAGAGCAGCGCCGGGTCGGGCTGTGACGGCGGAACGGGCTTTTGTTGTTGTTGGGTCGCAATGGCGCCTTCGATTTTGTTCAGCCGCGCCGACATGTCGGCAATCGCGGCGTTGTTTGGCGGCTGCGCACTCGGTGAAGCCGGCAGCAGGCCCGGCGGCGCGTAACCACCGAACCAAAGCCCGGCGCCGATGGCGACCACGGCGATTGCGCCAACGGCAATTCCGGCGACCGCCGTTTTGATGGGCGAACGTGGGCGGCGCGGCGCCGACGGGCCGGTCTGTTGGCCGGCAGAACCATCGGGCGGCGCGTTGGCGGCCGCCTCCTGTGCCGGCTCCTGTGCCGGTTCTGGCGCGGCCGCCGGCTTTCCGGCGTCGACTTCCGTCGCCGTCAGGTCGATGGTCGGCGGCCGTCGACGTGGTGTGCTGTCAGGCTCGCTCATGCAGTTCCCAGGGCGCGCGGTCGCCGAATAGGTTGATCAGGTAAGGCCAGCCACCACGGCATAGTACGGGGCAAAGACGGCGGCAACAGATCAGGCCGCCTCAATAAGCGCGAGCAATACGGCCTCGTTTGGACGCTCGGCGACGCGGATGTTGGCGGCCCCGGCCTGCACGAGCGGCTCGGCGATCGGCGCCGACAGACAAAAATGGGCGGCCCGCAGCGCGCTTTCGAGCACGCCCGCGGCCCGCGCCGCATCGATAAAAACCTCGGCGCTGCGGCGGGAGAAATGCAGTACGCCGTCAATACCGCCGGCCAGCGCAAGCGCGGCGGCCGGCGGCAAGCCGGTCGCGGCGATGGCGCGATAGACAATTATCGTCTCGACGGCAAAGCCGCGCGCGCGGAGATCGCCGGCCAAATCGCCGGAGCGATCCTCGCCGGCGAGATAGAGCAGCGGAGCGGGGGGCCGCAGCCGCGTGGCAACGAGCTGCGCCAGATCGCTCACATTGCCGTCGGCGGATGTGACGTCGGCGAAGCCGGCCGTGGCCATGGCGTCGGCGCTGCGCCGGCCGACGGCGAAGACCGGCAACGCGCGCAACGCCGTGACGCGCGCGTGCTTCACGACGACGTGGGCGGCGTTGGCGCTGGTGATCAGGATCGCCGCCCACGGGCCGGCGCCGATCTGCGCCCCGGCTGCCGGCTCGATGCGCAGCAGCGGCGCGGCGATCACGTCGTGGCCTTGCGCGCGCAGCGCCGCGGCGGTGCGCTGGGTGTCGGGCTCGGGGCGCGTGAGCAAGAGCCGCACGGTCAATCCCGCACGAAGAAATCGGCGCCGCCGCGGGCTTTGAGCTCGCGGCCGGCATCGGCGCCGAGTTCCGCGGCCTGGTCGCGTCGGCCGTCCCGCAAAACCTCGAACGCCGCGCTGCCGTCGGGCTTTACGATCATGCCGTGGAAATGAACGGTGCCGTTGTTGATCCGCGCGTGGCCGCCGATCGGCGTGCGGCAGGAGCCGTCGAGCACGGCGAGGAAGGCGCGCTCCGCGGTCACCGCGGTCGCGGTATCGGTGTCGTCGATCTTGGCGACGAGGGCACGCGTCGCGGCATCGTCGGCGCGGGTCTCGATGCCGATCGCCCCTTGGCCTACCGCGGGCAAAAATTCGTCGATGTCGAGGAAAGCCGCCGCGGCGTCGAGTAGCCCGAGCCGCTTCAAGCCGGCGACGGCGAGCAGCGTCGCGTCCGCCTCGCCGGCCTCGATCTTGCGCAAGCGTGTTTCGACGTTGCCACGCAACGGCACGATGGCAAGGTCCGGCCGCAAGCGCTTGACGAGCGCCTGCCGCCGCAGCGAGGCGGTGCCGACTACGGCGCCGCGCGGCAGATCGTGCAAACTTTTGGCCTTGGCGCTGATGAAGGCGTCGCGCGCATCCTCGCGCGGCAGAAACGCCGACAGCACCAGGCCGGGCGGCAGCAAAGTGGTCATGTCCTTCGACGAATGCACCGCGAGATCGATGGCGCCACTGAGCAGCGCCTCCTCGATCTCCTTGGTGAACAGCCCCTTGCCGCCGAGGTCGTTGAGCGGCCGGTCCTGGACGACGTCGCCGGTGGTGCGGATGATTTTTATCTCGATCCGCGCGGCATCCAGCCCGCAGGCCGCGGCGAGGCGGCTTTGCACCTCGCGCGCCTGCACCAGCGCCAGCGGCGAGCCGCGCGAACCGATGCGGAGAATAGGGGTCGAGGATTGTGCCATAAGCCCTTCAGGTGCTAGGCCGCGCCCAGATGTTGGCAGCCTTATAATATAGAAATGGTCATCCTCGGCATTGAGACGACCTGCGACGAGACCGCCGCGGCCCTGGTCGAGCGGACCGAGGACGGCAAAGGGCGGATTTTGTCCAACATCGTGCTGTCACAGGTCAGCGAGCATGCCGAATTCGGCGGCGTGGTGCCGGAGATCGCGGCGCGCGCCCATGTCGAGGCGCTCGACACCGTGATCGCCAAGGCCATGGCCGAAGCGGAGGTGTCGTTCGAGGCGCTCGACGGCATTGCCGCCGCCGCCGGGCCGGGCCTGATCGGCGGCGTCATCGTCGGCCTGACCACGGCCAAGGCCATTGCGCTCGCCCACGACAAGCCGCTGATCGCGGTCAATCACCTGGAAGGCCACGCGCTGACGGCGCGTCTTACCTACGCCACGCCGTTTCCCTATTGCCTGTTTCTCGCGTCCGGCGGCCACACCCAAATCCTCGCCGTGCGCGGCGTCGGCGATTATCTGCGCTTCGGCGGTACGGTCGATGATGCGATCGGCGAGGCCTTTGACAAGACCGCAAAACTTCTCGGCCTCGGCTATCCCGGCGGCCCGCTGGTCGAGAAGGAAGCCACCCACGGTGACGCCAAGCGGTTCGCGCTGCCGCGGCCGATGGCCGGCCGGCAGGATGCCAATTTCTCGTTGTCCGGACTGAAGACGGCGCTGCGCCTCGAAGCGGAGAAGATCGCGCCGCTCTCCGACCAGGATGTCGCCGATCTGTGCGCCTCGTTTCAGCAGGCAGTCGTCGACGTGGTGATGGACCGGCTGCGCGCCGGCATGCGCATGTTCCGCGATCGGCTCGGCACCCCGACAGCGCTGGTCTGCGCCGGCGGCGTCGCCGCCAACCAGGCGATCCGCAAGGTCTTGCACCGTGTCGCCTTCGAAGTCGGCACCACGCTGGTGGCGCCGCCGCCGGCTCTGTGCACCGACAACGGCGCCATGATCGCCTGGGCCGGCGCCGAACGGCTCGCTCTCGGTCTCACCGATCCGCTCGATGTCGCGCCGCGCGCGCGCTGGCCGCTCGATCAGGTGACGAAGGCGGCGGCAGCAAGCAGCACTGAATAAATTCCGTCACCCTGAGGTGCGAGCGAAGCGAGCCTCGAAGGGCGACGGCAGCCAGGTCGGCTTTTTGCCGACCTGGAATTACTAACGATGTCGATTTCGGCTAAAGCCGAAATCGATTGGCCGTGCATCCTTCGAGGCCCGCACTACGTGCGGGCACCTCAGGATGACGGAAATATTCTATTGCTCGAACCGCTCGACGAACCAGCGCAACAGCCGCATCCAGATCTCGTCCTTGCCGACGACGTCCTCGATGCCGTGTTCGAGATTCGGATTGTCGTTGACTTCCATGACGACGATGCCGTTGTCGGTCTGCTTGAGATCGACGCCGTAAAAGCCGTCGCCGATCGGCTTGGCCGCGCGCACCGCGATGTCGATCACGTCGTGCGGCGCCTGGGCGAGATCGAAGGCGCGGAAGCCGCCTTCGTGGGAGGAACCGTCGGGCTTGTATTTCACCACCTGCCAATGGCCGCGTGCCATGCGGTATTGGCAGACGAACAGCGGCTCGCCGGCCAGCACGCCGACCCGCCAGTCGAAATCGGTCGGCAAAAATTTCTGCGCCAGGAGGAGGTCGGTCTCCTCGAACAGTTCCTCGCAAATGCGCTTGAGCGCCGCCGGCGACTCGATCTTGTGCACGCCGCGCGAGAACGAGCCGTCCGGGATCTTCACCACCAGCGGCAGGCCGAGCTCGTCGATCACCTTGGTGAGGTCGGTGTCCTCGGCGAGGATCACGGTCGGCGGGGTCGGCACCTGGTTGCCCTGCAACAGCTCCATCAGGAAGACTTTGTTGGTGCAGCGGATCATCGAGATCGGGTCGTCGATGACCGGCATGCCTTCCTGCCAGGCGCGGCGGGCAAAGCGGTAGGTGTGATTATCGATCGAGGTGGTCTCGCGGATGAACAGGCCGTCGAACTCGGCGAGCTCGGCGAGCTGGCGCTTGGTGATCGGCTCGACATCGACCGACATTTTCTCGGCGATGCGCATGAAGTGCTTGATCGAGGTCGGCGAGGAAGGCGCCGTCTTTTCGTTCTCGTTCGGATCGTACAGCACCGCGAGATCGTATTTGGCGACCGAGCGCGCCTTGGGATCGCGCCATTCCCGCTTGGTGTGATTGTTCAGCGACTCGCGGAAGAACTCGCCTTCGCCGTTGGCGAGCCTTGTGATGGCGCGGGGCCGGATACGGTCGATCGACAGCCGGGTGCCAGGCTCGACGATCACTTCCAGCGCCGGGCAGCGGAACCAGTCGAACAGCAGGCGGCCGAACGGCTCGAAGCGCGCGTCGCGGGCGATGCCGAAGCAGACCAGAAGCTTGAACTCGCCTTCGGGCTGGAACTCGGCGCGGCGGGCGCAGCGGTTGAGCTCGTCCTCGAGTTCCGGCAGCGCGTGCTCGTAGAGCTTCTGCTCGCGCAGCTCCAGCATGGTCTCGACGGTGGGCACCACGCGATGGCCGCGCGCCTCGGCGAGCAGCGAGGCGTAGTAGCCCTTGGACTGGTAGGCGTAGGAGCGGGCGAGGTTGACGATTTTCGGCCGTCCCATGTCGAACAGGCGCGGCCGCGCCAAATACTCGCCCGTGGAGATCACCTTGTGCGGGGTCTCGGCGTTAGGCAGGTCGCGGCCTTGGTCGACAAGGATGACCCAGCCGGTCATGGGCGGGTCCCCTTCCAGTCGCCAGCGTTGTGCAAAGTGAGGCCGATCATGCGTTCGAAATCAGGCACGGCACGATTCGTCATAACCGGATTCAATTCCGTTTGCGACAGCGCCGGCGACGATGTCCACCGTCTAAACCGATTCGGCTGTCGGAGTCAGGCGGGGCTTTTGCCGGCCCCGAGCGGCTTCTCGAAGCGCAGCGCGTCGCCGCCGTCGTCATAATAGTGATGGAGCCGGCCGAACAGCCGGTAGCCCGACTTTTCGTAGCGGCCGATGGCGCGGGTGTTGTGCTCGTGGACTTCGAGCCGCATGGCGCGGCGCCGCCGGCGCGCCGCCGCCCTTTCCGCCGCCGCGAGCAGCAAGGGCCCGATGCCGCGGCTCGTGATGTGCGGGGCGACCGCGATGGAATAGAGCCGGGCGCGCTTCGAGCGTGCCGGGTAAAGCACCAGCGCGTAGCCGGCGAGCTTGCCGCTGTCTTCGGCGACGATCAGCGAGCTTTTTGGCGAGGTCAGAAAGTGGCGAAAGCTCCGCCGCGACAGAATGTCGGTGGTGAAGACGGCATTTTCCAGTGCGACCAGCGCATCGATATCGCGCATGCGGCTGGGGCGGAGTTTTGCCGGCGGAGCAGGGTGCCGCGATGCGCTCACGCCACGCGCCCTTCCTCGATCCGCGCGATCATGGTCTCCAGCCGCTCCAGCCGGTCGGCCTCGCCGGGCGGCTTATCCCAGCGCAGCCGGCTGATGCGCGGAAATCGCATCGCCAGCCCGGATTTGTGCCGGGTCGAGCGCTGCAGCCCTTCGAAGGCGACTTCGAGCACCAGGCCTTGGTTGGGCTCATGCACGACCTCGCGCACCGGGCCGAACCGGTCGGTGGTGTTGCGGCGGACGAAACGGTCGATCTGCAAAAGTTCCTCATCGGTGAACCCAAAGTACGCCTTGCCTACGGGCACCAGTTCGTCGCCGCCATCGCCGCGGGTCCAGACGCCGAAGGTGTAGTCGGAATAATACGACGAGCGCTTGCCGTGGCCGCGCTGGGCATACATCAGCACTGCGTCGATGATGAAGGGGTCGCGCTTCCATTTCCACCACGGGCCTTTCGGCCGGCCCGGCAGGTAGAGCGCATCGCGCCGCTTGAGCATGACACCTTCGACCGCCGCGGCGTCCTCGCCGGCACCGGCCGCCGCCGGGTCCTTTCGCGCGGCGATGAGTTCGTCCCAGGTGGTGAACGGGACGAGGGAGGAAAGGTCGACGCGTTCGTCGTTGAGCTGCGTGACGAAACTTTCCAAGCGCGCGCGGCGCTCGGCGAAGGGCCGTTCGCGCAAATCCTCGGCGCCGTCGGCGAGTAGATCGTAGGCGCGCAGATGGGCGGGGAATTCCGTCAAGAGTTTCGGCGTGACGGTTTTGCGATTGAGCCGCTGTTGCAGCACGTTGAACGACTGCACCCGGCGATCGCGCATGATCAGCAATTCGCCGTCGATGGCGCCGGGCAGGTGCAGCGCGTCGAGCAGATCGGGGAAGCTTTTGGAAATGTCCTCGCCGGTGCGCGAGTAAAGCCGTGCGATCGTTGCGCCATCTTGCCGCGCGGCCACGGCCTGAACGCGGATACCGTCCCATTTCCATTCCGCCAAAAACTCGCCCGCCTTGAGCCCGGCGAGATCGGCGTCATCGAGCGCATGCGCCAGCATCGGCGGCCGGAACGGCGCCGGATCGGTGCTCGCCGGTTTTTCCGCCCGGCCTTCGAGCCAGGCGAACAGGTCGAGATAGGGCGGCGTCAGCCCCGGCCAGAGCAGCTCGATGTCCTGCGCATCGGTGCCCGAGAGCGCGGCGGCGGCAGTCTTGGCGAGCCGCGCCGACACGCCGACGCGCAGGCCGCCGGTAACGAGCTTGATCAGCGCCCAACGCCCGGTCTCATCGAGCGCATCGAGCCAGCGCGCGAGTTGTTTCGGCAGTTGCGCCTTGCCGAGGGTGGAGAGCGTTTCGATGACGGCGGTGAGGGATAGCTCTTCTCCGCCCCCGCGAAGCGGGGGAGGGGGACCGCCCGAAGGGCGGTGGAGGGGGCTGGCTTGCTCAGTGGACGCAGCACTTGCCCCTACCGGCTCGCTTTGCTCGCCACCTCCCCCGTAAACGGGGGAGGAAAGTTGCGAAGCCGGCCACATCAGCGCGACCGTCTCGGAAAGATCGCCGACATAATCATAGGACAGCTCGAACAGCACCGGGTCGGTGCGCTCGGCGATCAGGCTGCGGATCAGGCCGGCCTTGGCGTGCGGGAAGCTGAGCGCCCCGGTCAGCGCCGCGAGCGCCCAGCCGCGCTCGGGATCGGGCGTCGAGCGGAAATAATCGGCAATCAGCCGCAACTTGTTATTGCGCGCCGGCTCGTAGGCGAGGCGGTCCAAAAGTTCGGCGAAGCGGTTCATGGCTTTTCCCCTCCCCCTTGCGGGGAGGGACTAGCGTCGTCGTCCTCATCACCATAGCCGACGATGTCGAGCGGCCGCGCTTTCAGCCCGCGCGTGCCGCACCAGTGCACCAGGGCGTCCTCCTGGCCGTGGGTGACCCAGATCTCGCCGGCGCCGGTGGCGGCGATGGTCGCGGTGAGGCCGTCCCAGTCGGCGTGATCGGAGATCACCAGCGGCAGCGACACGCCCTGCTGCCGCGCTCGCGCGCGCACCCGCATCCAGCCCGAGGCGAAGGCGGCGAGCGGATCGGGGAAGCGGCGCGTCCACAGATCGTTCAGGGCCGACGGCGGGCAGATGGTGATGGTGCCGGCGAGGGTTTGCTTGGTGGCGCCGCTGACCAGCCGCAATTCGCCGAGTGCGATGCCGCGGCTTTCGTAGTAGCGCGTGATCTTCTCCATGGCGCCGTGCAGATAGATCGGCGCGTCGTGACCGGCCTGGCGCAACAGCGCCATCACGCGCTGCGCCTTGCCGAGCGAATAGGCGCCGACCAGGTGAGCCCGCTCGGGAAACAGCGCGACGGAATGAAGGAGCTTTGCGATCTCGCCGCCGGGATCGCCATGGCGGAACACCGGCAGCGCAAACGTCGCCTCGGTGATGAACACGTCGCACGGCACCAGCTCGAACGGCGCGCAGGTCGGATCGGCGACATTCTTGTAGTCGCCCGAGGCGACCACACGCAGCCCATCCGCCTCGACCGCGATCTGCGCCGAACCGAGCACGTGGCCAGCGGGATGGAACGTCACCTTGGCGCCGCCGAGTTCGATACTCTCGCCATAGGTCGCCGCTTGCGTCGAGCCGGCGAAATTCTCGCCGTAGCGCAGCCGCATCAAATCGAGCGTCTCCTGCGTCGCCAGCACGGCGCCGTGGCCGGCCCGGGCGTGGTCGGAATGGGCGTGCGTGATCAGCGCCCGCTCCACCGGCCGCGTCGGGTCGATATGGAAGCCGCCGAGCTTGCAGCACACGCCGGACGGCGTCGGCAGGAGGATGTCTTCAGGTCGCATGGCGAGTCATAAATAAGCACTTCGCTGCGCCACGCGAGCTTCGCCAATGACCGACACCGGCCCGCTCTTTGTCTCTTCCGGCGACCTGATCGCCGACCGGCGCTACAAATGGGCGCTCGATCATGCCGCGCAGGGCGATATGGCCGGTGCCGCCGATATTTTGGCGCAGACCGTGGAGCTGGCGCCGCGCTTCGCCACGGCCTGGTTCGCGCTGGGTGCCATCCGCGACCAGCTCAGCGACCGCGACGGCGCTGTCGCCGCCTTCGAACGGGCGCGTGACGCCGATCTTGAGGATTATCACGGCGCGCGGCTGCAATTGGCGCGGCTCGGCGCCGGCGAGGCGGCGCCTGCCATGACGCAAACTTATGTGCGCCGGCTGTTCGACCAATATGCCGCCCGCTACGACGCGGCGCTCACCGAGCGACTGGATTATCGTGGGCCAACGCTGTTGCACGACGCGGTCGAAACCGTGATGCGGGCGACCGGACGGCGGATGCGCTTCGGCTCGATGCTCGACCTGGGCTGCGGCACAGGTCTTGGCGGCGCCGCGTTCCGGCCGTTCGTCGATTGGCTGGTCGGGGTCGATCTGTCGCCTGCCATGATCGCGCAGGCCATGACCAAGGGCTTGTACGATCGGCTCGTGACTGCAGAGCTTGCGGATTTTCTGGCCGACGAAACCGGCGACAAAGGAATTTATCACCTCGTCCTCGCCGCCGATGTCTTTGTCTACCTCAACGATCTCGCCCCGACGATTGCCGGCATTGCGCGCGTCCTCGCCCCTGACGGCCTATTCGCCTTCACCGTCGAGACCCATGCCGGCGACGGCATAAAACTGTTGCCGACGCTGCGCTACGCTCATGGCGAGGACTATGTACGCACCGTGCTCGGCGCTGCCGGCCTCATCCCAGCGCATCTCGCCAAAGCCGCGGTGCGCAGCGAAAAGGGCATGCCCGTAAACAGCCTCGTCGTGGTGGCGCGGCCCTCGACCACGATGCCGCGGCCCATTACTTCTGGCGGGTGACCGTTCTCGAACGCCCGACCCTCCTGCCGGAGCCGTTTGCCCGCTGGTTCGCCAGCCGTGGCTGGACGCCGCGCGCACACCAACTGGAGCTTTTGGCCAAGGCCCAGGCTGGGCGCTCGGTGCTGCTGATCGCGCCGACCGGTGGCGGCAAGACCTTGGCGGGATTTTTGCCGAGTCTCGTGGAGTTGAGCGGAGGGGATTCTCGTTCCTCACCGCTTGCGCGATCGGCTCCCTCCCCCCCTGTGGGGGAGGGTGGGGGTAGGGGGTCGAGAGGCGACGCGAACGCGTCGACGCTTGCGCCTGGCCTCCCGACCCCCACCCCCGACCCCTCCCCGACAAGCTTGCACTCGGGCGCGCGCGAGCGCGGCCCGGGTGGGGGAGGGGAGAAGCGGCGCCTCATCTCCACCGGCCGCGGCATCCGCCGCGAAGGCGGGCTGCACACGCTTTACATCTCCCCGCTCAAGGCGCTCGCCGTCGATATCGCGCGCAATCTGGAAACGCCGATTGCCGAGATGGGGCTGCCGATCCGCATCGAGACGCGCACCGGCGATACGCCGAGCTCGAAGCGCCAGCGCCAGCGCCGCGATCCGCCGGAGATTTTGCTGACCACGCCGGAACAGCTGGCGCTGCTGCTCGCCTCCGCCGACGCGCCGTATCTGTTCGGCTCGCTCAAGCGCGTGATCCTCGATGAGCTGCACGCGCTGGTGACCTCGAAACGCGGCGATCTGCTTTCGCTCGGTCTGGCGCGGCTGTTTCGCCTGGCGCCGGACCTCACCAGCATCGGCCTCTCCGCGACCGTGGCCGAGCCCGACGATCTGTGCCGTTTCATGGTGCCGCAGCGTGGCGGACCCACGCTGGCCGATCTCATCGTCGCCGAAGCCGGCGCCGCGCCCGATGTCGCCATGCTGAACAGCAGCGAGCGCGTGCCGTGGGCCGGTCATTCGGCGCGCTATGCGCTCGGCGAGGTTTATCAGCTCATCAAGGCGCACCGCACCACGCTGGTCTTCGTCAACACCCGCAGCCAGGCCGAGGGCATTTTTCAGGATCTTTGGCACATCAATGACGACAATCTCGCCATCGCCTTGCATCACGGCTCGCTCGACGTGGCCCAGCGGCGCAAGGTCGAAGCCGCGATGGCGTCCGGCCGCCTGCGCGCCGTGGTCTGCACCTCGTCGCTCGATCTCGGCGTCGACTGGGGCGACGTCGATCTGGTCATCAATATCGGCGCGCCGAAGGGCGCCTCGCGCATGCTGCAACGCATTGGCCGCGCCAATCATCGCATGGACGAGCCGTCCAAGGGCGTGCTGGTGCCGGCCAACCGCTTCGAGGTGCTCGAATGTCGCGCGGCGCTCGACGCCATCGCCGAGAATGCGCAAGACACGCCGGCCTCGCGCATCGGCGCGCTCGACGTGCTGGCCCAGCACGTGCTCGGCTGCGCCTGCGGCGCGCCGTTTTTGAGCGACGAGCTTTACGCCGAAGTGAAGTCTGCTTCTCCTTACGCCGCGCTCACGCGCGCGGATTTCGACGCCGCGGTCGATTTCGTCGCCACCGGCGGCTATGCGCTCAAGGCTTACGAGCGTTTTGCCCGCATCCGCCAAGGCAAGGACGGCCGCTGGCGCATCGCCAACCCTTGGGTCGCGCAACGCTACCGGCTCAATGTCGGCACCATCGTCGAAGCCGATATGCTGAAAGTTCGTCTGGTGCGCTCGCGCGTCTCGAAAATGATTCCGCGCGGCGGTCGCCTCCTCGGCGAAGTCGAGGAATATTTCGTCGAGACCATGGTGCCGGGCGACACCTTCGTGTTCGCCGGTGAAATTCTGCAATACGAGGCGATCGTCGAAGACGAAGTCTACGTCTCTCGCGCAACGTCCGAAGATCCGAAAGTGCCGGCTTACGAAGGCGGCAAATTTCCGCTTTCGACGTATCTCGCCGAGCGCGTGCGCGGCATCATCTCCCATCCGCAGGAGTGGCGGGCGTTGCCCGCGCAAGTGCGCGAGTGGCTGGAAATCCAGCAATGGCGCTCGCAGATGCCGGGCCAGCGCGAATTGTTGGTCGAAACTTTTCCGCGCGCCAACAAATACTACCTCGTCTGCTATCCGTTCGAAGGCCGTCTCGCCCACCAAACGCTCGGCATGCTGCTGACGCGCCGCCTCGAACGCGCGCGATTGAAACCGCTTGGCTTCGTCGCCAACGAATATGCGCTCGCGGTCTGGGGTCTCGGCGACGTCGCGTCATGGCTCGAGCGCGGCGAGATTTCGCTCGCCGCCTTGTTCGACGAGGACATGCTCGGCGACGATCTCGAAGCCTGGCTCGCCGAATCGGCGCTGATGAAGCGCACGTTTCGCAACTGCGCGATCATCGCCGGCCTGATCGAGCGCCGCTTTCCCGGCGAGGAAAAGTCCCGCCGCCAAGTCACCATCTCGACCGACCTCGTTTACGACGTGCTGCGCAGCCACCAGCCCGACCACATGCTGTTGCGCGCGGCGCGGGCCGATGCCGCAACCGGCCTCCTCGACGTGCGCCGGCTCGGCGATATGCTCTCGCGCATCAAGGGCCGAATCGTCCATAAAGCGCTCGACCACGTCTCGCCGCTCGCGGTTCCGGTGATGCTGGAGATCGGGCGCGAGGCGGTCTACGGCGAAGCGGCCGATACGCTGTTGGCCGAGACCGAGGCGGAGTTGGTGAAGGAGGCGATGCAGTGAGGGATTCGGGGGTGAAAGCGCATCGCCCGCCGCTTGCGCGGCGAGTTCCCTCCCCCCTTGTGGGGGAGGGTTGGGGAAGGGGGTCGGGAGGCGATGCTGCAGACTCGATGCACGCGCGTGACCTCCCGACCCCCACCCCTATCCCCTCCCCACAAGGGGGAGGGGAACCGCGAGCGGGCTGCTCAGAGATAAGTGTCGCCGGCGCCGCGTTGGTCGCCGATTGCGCCGGCGCGCTTTATTGGCCCGACGAACGCCTGCTCGTGGTCGCCGATCTGCATCTGGAAAAAGGCTCGGCCTTCGCCGCGCGCGGCGTGTTGCTGCCGCCCTACGACACGGCGGCGACTTTGGCGCGGCTTGCCCTGCTCATCGAGCGCTATGCGCCGCGTCTCGTCATTGCGCTGGGCGACAGTTTCCATGACGGCGGTGGGCCGGCGCGCATGAGCGACATCAGCCGCGCCGCGCTCAAAACGCTGCAACGCGGCCGCGACTGGCTGTGGATCGCCGGCAATCACGATCCCGATCCGGCCGACAATATCGGCGGCCGCTTTGCCGAGATTTTGGCGCTCGGCCCGCTGACGTTCCGTCACGAACCGTCGCCGCATGCATGTGATGGCGAAGTCGCGGGCCACCTGCATCCGCAGGCGCGGATTGCGCGCCGCGGCCGCGCCGTGAGCCGGCGCTGTTTCGCCTGCGACGGCAAAAGGCTGGTCATGCCGGCCTTCGGCGCCTATGCGGGCGGCCTCAATGTGCGCGACCGCGCCATCGTGGCGTTGTTCGGCGCGCTGTCGTTTACCGCCCACATGCTGAGCGAACGGCGCATCTATGCCGTCGCCGCGGCGCGGTGTTTGGCAGATTGATATAGGACGAATGCTCATAAACGCGCCGGACATTCGCCGATGTCGGTCTAGAGTCCGCTCTGGGGCAAAGTCGCTTCCTTCTACGCGGAGCTGCGCAGAAAGCGTACGAGTTGCCGTCGGTCAAATGTGAACGATTATCGCAACGAACGACAAGGCATACACGGCAAGATCTTTAGGTGGGCGCGCTTTAATGCTCTCGCGAAACGTTGAGACATGACCTTCCATATAATTAGCCGCCGGGTGAGCATTGCGCCGAGTGATAAATTTCGGAAAGTCCTTCTTTCAGCGCTCGAAGGATGCCGATGGGCTGGGCGCCAGCCGGTTGGCCTCGTTCGGTCTTGCGAGTGTGCTGATCGTACTTTCATTTGTTGCCGTGTGGGGAGAGTTCTCAACTAATCGGGCTGCGCACGCGGCGAAGCGCTTCAGCGAGTTGAGCGACGCCTTCGAGCAAGCGCACTTCGCGGTGGCAGCCGAAGAATCTCTAAACCGAAAGTACCGCCTGCAGCCCAGCGCTGAGGTGCTCGGCCGACACCGAGAGGCCGCCATCTCGCTGTTAGCGGCGCTTGAGAAAGCGCGCCGATTGGGGGAACCCGCCGACCGCGCCCTGATCAGCGATGTGCTCGCGATCCACAAGGAATACCTGCTTGCGATTGATCGTATGTTCGCTGCGGTCGATGCCGGCGATATCACCCGTGCCAATGAGCTGGACCGAACCGATGTTGATCCTAAATTCGACACTATAGAGGCTCGGATTTTCGCCGCTTACGACGCCCATGGTGCCGAGGCTGTGCAGCGTTTGAACGAACTGGCTTATGTCCAAACTAGCGTTCTGGCCGTGACCATTTTCGCGTTTGCTGTCGGCATGGGGTTGGTGATCCTGTTTGAATTCATTCTCCGAGCCCAGCGGCGGCGCGCAGACGAGGCGAGGAAGCATGAAGCCATTGTCATCCGCGACAGCGAAAACCGATACCGCGCATTGGAGCGCACGCAATACGAGCGGTTCAACGCCGCAGTGAACAATATGCCGCTTGGGTTCTGCATGGTTGACGATGACCAGAGGCTCGTCACGACCAATAAAAGATTTGGGGAAATATATGGTTTGCCGCCCAATATGATTCTTCCAGGCACGCCACTGCGGACATCGTTGGAATACCGGGCAGCGAACGGCCATTTCGGGGACGATATTGGTCCCGATTTCGTGGAGCAGCGGCTAGCGTCGGCGCGAGCGCCCGGGCCGTGGCATGTGATCCGGACAACGCGAGACGGAAGAACCATCTCTGTCTTGCACCAGCCCCTTCCTGGCGGCGGTTCTTTGTCGACCCACGAGGACATTACGGAGCGCCGCCACGCCGAGGCGCAAATCGCGCACATGGCGCACTACGATGCACTTACCGATCTGCCGAACCGGTTTCTTTTCCGGGAACATCTCCTTAAGGCGCTCGAAAGCGTCGACCGTGGGAAGCTCGCCGTGCTGTGCATCGATCTCGATCGTTTCAAGGCGGTCAACGACACGCTCGGTCATTCAATCGGTGATGCTTTGTTACGGGCGGCTGGCGATCGGCTGCAAGCTTCGGCGCGCCCGACCGATCTCGTGGCGCGGCTCGGTGGCGACGAATTCGCTATCGTGCAGGCCGGAACCGAGCAGCCGTCCGGCGCCACCGCGCTTGCGACGCGTCTGATCGCCGAGATCGCCAAGCCGTTCGAGCTTGACGGACACCAGGCGGTGATCGGCGCCAGCGTAGGCATTTCGATTGCCCCAAACGACGGAAGCGATCCGGACACGCTTCTCAAAAATGCTGATTTGGCTCTCTATCGTGCGAAAAGCGACGGGCGCGACTCGTGCCGGTTTTTCGAACCGGACATGGACGCCAGGATGCGGGCTCGCAGGACGATGGAGATCGATCTGCGCCGAGCACTCGCGCTTGAGGAGTTCGAGGTCTATTACCAGCCGCTCGTCACCCTCAAGACCGAAAAAATCAGCGGCTTCGAAGCGCTTCTGCGCTGGCACCATCCCGAGCGCGGCATGGTAACGCCTATGGAGTTCATCCCAGTTGCCGAAGAAATCGGGCTGATCGGCCAGATCGGTGCCTGGGTTCTAAAGCGAGCCTGTCTCGAAGCCGCGAAATGGCCGGATGATATCAACATTGCGGTAAATGTTTCCCCTGCGCAATTCAGGCGTCGGGCAGTCGTGCTCGATGTCATCGCGGCGCTCGGTGCTTCGGGGTTGGCGGCACACCGCCTTGAGGTCGAGATCACGGAAGCCGTGTTATTGCAGGATACCGAGTCAACCGTCGGCGTTCTCGACGAGCTGCACAATCTCGGCGTGCGCATCTCAATGGATGATTTCGGAACGGGGTATTCGAGCCTCGCCTATCTCCAGAAATTTCCGTTCGACAAGATCAAGATCGACCGTATGTTTGTGAAAAATCTTTCCGAGCGTCCGCAATCGATTGCAATCATCCGCGCCGTCACAGCCATGAGCGTCAGCCTCGGCATGAAGACGACGGCCGAAGGTGTTGAGACCGAAGATGAGCTCCAGACACTCACGGAAGAAGGCTGTACCGAGGTGCAGGGCTATCTGTTCAGCAAGCCAGTGCCTGCGGCGCAGGCCGCGCTATTGCTGCAAAGCCGCAAAGCCTTGAAGGCGGTCGCTTAGCCGTTCTTGCGTCCCGGCAAGACTATTCCAAGCTTTTGCCATGCGCTCGTGTCGCATCCCGTACTTATGTCCGCAGGGAGGGTTGATGTCTGCTTGTGGTCCAAAAAGTCCGCGTGGGTGAAACGCGCATTGACCAACTGAGGAGACGCCTTAGTTGACCTTGGCGCTCGGCGTCGTCGTTTTGGCCGCTTGCGGCTGCGGTAGTTTCGGCTTTGCCGCCGGTGCAGCGCTCGCAGTCGCATCCCAGCCGCTGGGCGGCGCCTTGACGTTGATCGCCTCGTCGGGTTGCGGCTGCGCGGTCCAGGTCTTCACTGCAAGCCGTGCTGCTGCCAGCGATTGCTGGTCGAGATGAGCGGCGACTTCGTCGCTTTTCTTCGCCGCGTCCTGGTCGCCCGCGATTGCGGCCAGCGCGAACCATTTGTAGGACTCGGCGTAGTTCTGCGTCACGCCGGTGCCGCGGGCGTAAAGAATGCCGAGATTGTATTGGCTGTCGGTGACGCCGTGATCGGCGGCCTCGCGGAACCAGTGCGCGGCGTTGGCGTAATCCGCCGGGCCGTCGATGCCCTCGGCATAGAGCACGGCGAGATTGTGCATCGCCTTGCCGTTGCCCTTGCCGGCCGCGGCGAGATAAAGGTCGCGCGCGGCGACGAGGTCCTTCTTCACCCCGATGCCTTTTTCGTAAAAGCCGCCGAGGCGGAATTGCGCCGGCGCCAGGCCCTGCTTGGCGGCGCGTTCGAGCCACAGCGCCGCGGACTCGCTGCTGCGCGGCACGCCGTGACCGTCGGCGAAGCGCGTGCCGACTTCGTAAGCGGCGGCCGCGTCGCCCGAGAGCGCGGCGGCGCGCAGTGCCGGTCCGCCGATGCTGGCCGGCAATTTGTCGCCGAGCGGCGTCGCCGGGCGCGGCAGTGCACCGGTGACGTCGGTGGCGGCGGCAACGGCTGCGACCGCGTCCCGCGTGCTATCGCGGGTGGCGGTCTGCTGTGTCGGTTTGGTGCTGAGGTTGGCGCCGGATTTCGGGCTCGGCTGCGGCGCGGGCAGCGTCGCTGGCGGCGCGCTCGGAACGGGAAGCGGCGCCGGCGCGGCGGCAGCCGGGGGCTGCGGCGCGGACGGCTGTGGCTGCGGTTCGGGCAAGGCAGTGACGGGTGGCGGCGCTTGCTCGGGCTGCGTCGCTTTCTGTGGCTGCGACTCCTCGGTGGGAGCAGCCGGCGCCGGGCCTTGAGGTGCGGTTTCGAACAGCCGTGAGGCGATTTGTATGCAGCTGATCACGATCAGGGCGGCGACGCCGGCAATAATCAGCGGGCGCGTGCGCTGTCGCGGATTTTTCAGCGCTGCCGCGCCTTTGCCGGTTTCGGCGGTCGATCCGGCCGCCGCGGCGGCCTGGGCGGCGCGGCGAGCGGCGGCAATGAAATTGGGTTTTTGCCCGGGATCGTCGATCACCGGCGGCTTGGTGGAGTTCACCGCGGCTTCGGAGGCGGCGATGCGGTCGGCGGCCGAGGCGACCGGCCGCGAGCGGCCCAAGCCGGGCTCCAGCGGATGATCGGGCGGCAGGCTGGGATCGATCGGTTGGCGCGCGGCCGTGCGATTCACGGCCGGCTCCATCGGCACGATCGGCGGGGCTTCGGAGGCCGGCGCCGGCGCCAGGGCCGGTTCAACCGCGAAGGCCGGTAGCCTCGGCATGGGCTCGGCCGCTGCCGGCGCCGCCGCGGGAGGCTCCGGCGCCGGTACAGGCGCAGTCTCGTGGATGCCGCTCTCGATCATGGCGAGACGATCGACCACATGCTCCACCGTGTCCTGGACCGCTTCGAGCGAATCCAGCGTGCGCTGTTCGCTTTGTTTGATCTCGGCGACTTCGCGCTCGATGGCGTGAATTTTCAGCGGAGCTTCTGCGGCGGGCATGCGCGTGGACAAAGCTTCGCCGGTCGAGCCGCGAATCTGCTCGATATGCACCAAAAGGTCGGCGATGCCGCGCTCGATCGCTTCGAGATGGCCGAGCCGCGCGTCGGAGGCATCGAAGCGCTGCACCAGGGTCGCGATGCGGTCTTCCAGATGCGCCAGCGCGGCGTGATCGGTGTGGGTCAGCTGCACCCATTCGAGCTTTTCGATCAGCCCGGTGAGCAGTTTCTCGAGCTCGCGCGGCACCGCGCTTCCCGCATCGGTCGAAGCGGTCAGCGCGTTGGTCAGCGTTTCGATGCGGTGCTCCAGCGCCGAGAGGTTCTGTCCGCTCGCAGCGGTGCTGGCGAGGGTGTCCACTGTGGCGGCGAGCGAGCGCACGTCCTCGGCGACTTTGGTCAGCGTCTCGTTGGACGCAACATGGGAAACGATGCCGCGCAACGCGCCGATGGCGGTCTCGAGCTGCTGCAGCGCCGCCGGATCGTCCTTGGCGACGATCATGTCGACCTTTTGCGACAACGCCCGCACCGCCTCGTCGAAGCCGACCAGGCTTTCCGCGGGCTTGAGGTTTTGCAGCGCTTCGCGCACGTCGCTCAAGCCCCGTTCGAGGCCGGCAATCGCGCCCATATCGACGCCGCATTGGCGGCTGTGCTCGATGCGCTGCCCCAGCGCCTTGACCTCGATCTCGAGCGATTCCACGGCGCGGCGCGGCAGCGCCTCGGTGATCAGGCGGGCGATGTCGGTGAGGTCGCCGCGGATCGCCGCGACCGAGTTTTCGAGGTCGGACGAGGGCCCGAGCGATTCGATCCGCGCCGTGATTTGCCGCAATTGCCGTTCCAGGCTCTCGATGTCGATGACCGATTCGGCGGGCACTTCTCGGATCGCCGGCTGCGGCGCGGGCTCGCTGTCGAACACGCGTTGCATGGCGGCGGCGGTCTCGGCGGGCACCTCACGGATCGGCGGCTGCGGCACGGGCTCGCTGTCGAGCACGCGTTGCATGGCGGCGGTCTCGGCGGGCATTTCCCGGATCGTCGGCTGCGACGCGGGGGCGCCGTCGAGGACGCGCTGCCGCGCCGCGATCTCGGCGGTCGCGTCCCGGGTCGCCGGTTGTCGCGCGGGTTCGCCATCGAGCGCGCGTTGGCGCGCCGCGATCTCGGCGACGGCGTCGTCGATCGACACGCTGTCCGCTTTCGCCGCGGGGCGATTTCGCATGGGGGCCGGGGCCGGTGGCCGCTCGATCGGACGACGCGGCGCCGCGGGGGCTCCGGTCAACCGCCCATTGGCATCGTTACGTCCCTCGCCGAGCGACGCGGCGCGACGCTGCGGCGCCAGCTGGCGCGCGGCCGCCTCACTGCGTGCCAGCCGTTCCAGTTGTTGGGAAAGCTTGTCGAGGCGGGAGTGGACCTGATTCAGCGCGCCGCGCGTGCGTGCGCTCTCGCGCTCAAAATCGCTGACTTTTTCCTGGCGGCGCTCTTCTTCCTGGCGGCGTTCCTCGTCACGATCGCGGCGCGGCTGCTGCGGTTCCGGCGACGCCTGCGGCTCCGGATCGTCGTCACGTTGCCGCAATTCTCGATCGTCGCCGCCGCGCTTCGCTCCACGCTTATCGTTGCGCTGCCGCAACTCCCGATCGTCGCCGTGGCGCCGCGTTGCACGCTGATCGTCGCGTTGCCTTGCTTCCCGATCGTTGCTGCGTTGCCGGGGCTCCCGATCATCGTCGCGTTGCCGCGGCTCCGGCTCGTCGCGCCGGGACCGCGAGCGGCGCGGCAGGTCGTCGTCGTCCGCGTCGTCATAATCGGGCAACAGCGCCGGCGCGTCGTCATCGTCTTCGTCGTCCGGCTCGATGACGTCATTGAGCCATTCGCCGACCGACACGCCGGATCGGCGTGCCGCCGTGCGCACGGCTTCGCGCGCCTCGGGGCGCAGGCCTCTGAGATTCCACGGACCGCCAGATTTCATTCTCACGCCCAAAGTCACATGAGAGCAGGATGTCCCCTCCGAGCCGACCCTGCTGAGGGACGATGCGGCCGGCGCGGTCCTGTTTCCCCGGCTGTAGACTTTTCCGGAATAGGGTAAACAGGCGGTTAAAAAACCGCGTGGCGGGCCAATAAGGGCGGCCTGCCGGCCGCGCGCGGCGGGAGGGAGCGATGTCATGCCGACCTACAGGGCTCCCGTCGACCAGGTGATGTTCCTGTTGCGCGACGTGTTCCACGTCGAGCGCTACAACAATCTTCCGGGTTTTGCCGAGGCCACGCCCGACATCGTCGAAGCCGTGCTCGCGGAGGCGGCAAAATTCTGCGAGGGCGTGCTCACCCCGCTCAACCGCGTCGGCGACAAGGAAGGCTGCCGTCGCCATGCCGACGGTTCGGTCACCACGCCGCCGGGTTTCAAGGATGCCTACAAGAAACTCGTCGCCGGCGGCTGGGTCGGCGCCTCGGCGCCCGCCGAATTCGGCGGCCAGGGCCTGCCGACGGTGCTCACCCAGGCGATCCGCGAGTTCTTGTACTCATCGAACATGGCCTTTGCCATGTATTCGAGCCTGGCGCTGGGCGCGGTCGCGGCGATCTACAGCCACGGTTCGGCCGAGCAGAAGGCGCGCTACCTGCCGAAACTGATCGGCGGCGAATGGGCCGGCACCATGAACCTGACCGAGCCGCAATGCGGCACCGATCTCGGTCAGCTGCGCTGCCGCGCCGCGCCGCAGCCCGACGGCAGCTACAAGATCACCGGCACCAAGATTTTCATTTCCGCCGGCGAGCACGATCTGACCGACAACATCATCCATCTGGTGCTGGCGCGCATCGACGGTGCGCCGGCCGGCACCAAGGGCATTTCGCTGTTCATCGTGCCGAAATTCTTGCTTGCCCCCGATGGCGGGCTCGGCGAACGCAACGCGGTGTCGTGCGGCTCGATCGAAGAGAAGATGGGCATCCACGGCAACGCCACCTGCGTGATGGATTACGACGGCGCTACCGGCTGGCTCACCGGCGAGAAGCATCGCGGGCTGTATGCGATGTTTACAATGATGAACGCCGCCCGGCTCAGCGTCGGCGTGCAGGGACTGGCGCTGTCCGAAGTCGCTTATCAGAACGCCGTCGCTTATGCCAAGGAGCGGCTCTCCGGTCGCGCGTTAAGCGGCGCGAAATATCCAGATAAGGCGGCCGATCCCATCATCGTGCACCCGGACGTGCGCCGCATGCTGATGACCATGCGGGCATTCAATGAGGCGGCCCGCGCACTGGTGCTGTGGACCGCGCTCAAGGGCGACATCGCGCGGCGTTCCACCGACGCGACAGAGCGCGAGGCGGCCGACGACCATATGGGCCTGATGACGCCGGTGATCAAAGGCGTGCTCACCGACCAGGGCTTTGCCAATACCGTCCTGGCGCAGCAGATTTTCGGCGGCCACGGCTACATCGCCGAGCACGGCATGGAGCAGTTCGTGCGCGATGCGCGCATCGCCATGATCTACGAGGGCACCAACGGCATTCAGGCGCTCGATCTCGTCGGCCGCAAATTGCCGAAGGATGGCGGCCGTGCCTTGCAGGCGTTCTTTGCCGAGGTATCCGGCTACATCAAGGAAGCCGACGCAGCGATGGCGCCCTACGTGAAGCCGCTAGAGAAGGCGCTCGGCGAATTGCGTGAAGCAACGCTGTGGTTCGCCCAGAACGCGCCCGGCCATCCCGACAATGCCGGCGCCGGCGCCACCGATTACATGCAGCTCTTCGGCCTGGTGGCGCTCGGCTATATGTGGTGCCTCATTATCGACGCGGCGAAAGCGAAAAACGCGGCCGCGGGCATGGACGAAAAACTCGTCACGGCCCGCTTCTTCGTGGAGCGCATGTTGCCGGCAACAACGACGCATCTCGCACGCATCAGGGCCGGCGCCGAGAGCACCATGGCGCTGCCGGCCGACGCTTTTTAGAATCTTCGCGCGAAAAATCGACGGTCAGGCTGCGGTCAAGCCGCCATCGACGACGAATTCGGCGCCAGTAGTAAACGCGGATTCGTCGCTCGCCAGAAAAAGTACAGTGCGCGCGATCTCGATCGGCTGCGCCAGCCGCCCGAGCGGGGCCGCCGCCGCGAAAGCGCCGGCGAGTTTTTCCGGATTGCGCGCCGACGCGATCATCGATTGCAGCATGGGCGTTTCGGCGAACGACGGATGCACCGAGTTGCAGCGGATGTTGTAGCCCTTGCGCGCGCAATGCAGCGCCACTGATTTGGTCAACAGCCGCACGCCGCCTTTGCTGGCGCAGTAGGCGGCGAGGTTACCGTGGCCGATCATGCCCGCGACCGACGACATGTTGACGATGGAGCCGCCGCCGCGATCCTTCATGATGCGGATGGCATGCTTGCAGCCGAGAAACACGCCGTCGAGGTTGACCGCCATCAGGTCGCGCCACTCTTCCAGCGTCGTTGCCTCAATGTCCTTGAACAGCACCACGCCGGCATTGTTGACGAGACTGTCGATGCGGCCAAAATCGCGCGCCACCGCATCGGTGACCGCCACCCATTCGTCCTCGTGGGTGACGTCCAGCCGATGAAAAGTTGCGCGCTGTCCCAGCTCAGCGACCGCCGCTGTCGACGCGGCTTCGTCGCGGTCGGCTACGACCACCGTGGCGCCTTCCTCCACAAACAGCTTCGCCGTGGCCAAGCCGATGCCCGATGCGCCGCCCGTGACCAGCGCAACCTTGTCCTGCATGCGACCCATGCCGCCGCCAATCTTTGAAAAACCCGTTGCCGATCAGGCTAATACAGGCCCCGGCGCCTCGCCAGCGCCGTATCGAGACCGTCGCAAACGTATGGCATTGCCGGCCGGGGCGTTCTAGCCTTTGCCCAATCCGACTCTATATGACTGAACGGAACGCCGACGCGATTGGGAGGAATTTGTCTTATGCCCGACGCCTTCATCTACGACCACGTGCGCACGCCGCGCGGCCGCGGCAAGGCCGACGGCGCCTTGCACGAAGTGACCGCGCTCAATCTGGCGGCCCAGGCGCTCGGTGCCATCAAGAGCCGCAACGATCTCGATACCGCGCTGGTCGATGACGTGGTGCTCGGCGTGGTCGATCCGGTCGGCGAGGCCGCAGCCGACATCGCACGCACTGCGGCGCTGGTCGCCGGTTATGGCGACAGCGTGCCGGGCGTGCAGATTAACCGCTTCTGCGCCTCCGGCCTCGACGCGGTGAATTTCGCCGCGGCGCAAATCATGGCCGGCCAGCAGGACATGGCGGTCGGCGGCGGCGTCGAATCCATGAGCCGGGTCGGCATCGGCGCCGCGGGCGGCGCCTGGTCGATCGATCCTTCGATCGCGGTCGCGCACTATTTCGTGCCGCAAGGCATTTCCGCCGACCTGATCGCGACCAAATACGGGTTTTCCCGCGACGACGTCGATGCCTATGCGGTGGAGAGCCAGAAGCGCGCGGCGGCGGCCTGGGACGAGGGCCGCTTCAATCGGTCGGTGATGGCGGTGAAAGACGTCAACGGCCTGACCATTCTGGCCAAGGACGAGCATATGCGGCCGGGCACGACCATGCAGTCGCTCGCCGCGTTGGCGCCGTCGTTCGTGCAGATAGGCGAGCTCGGCGGCTTCGATGCGGTGGCCGTGCAGGCGCATCCCGACGTCGAATACGTCAATCACGTGCATCATGCCGGCAATTCGTCGGGCATCGTCGACGGCGCCGCCGCGGTGCTGGTCGGCAATGCGCGGGCCGGCCGGCGCGCCGGCTTGAAACCGCGGGCCAAGATCAAGGCGTTCGCCAATATCGGCTCGGAGCCGGCGTTGATGCTCACCGGCCCGGTCGATGTCACCGCCAAGGTTTTGAAGAGATCCGGCATGGCGCTCGGCGACATCGATCTGATCGAGATCAACGAGGCGTTCGCCTCGGTGGTGTTGCGCTATCTGCAGGCGTTCGATCTGGATCCGGCCAAGGTCAACGTCAACGGCGGCGCCATCGCGCTCGGCCACCCGCTCGGCGCTACCGGCGCCATGATCCTCGGCACCGTGCTCGATGAACTCGAGCGGCGCGATCTTTCCACCGCTTTGGTCACGCTCTGCATCGGCGTCGGCATGGGGACTGCCACGATCATCGAGCGCGTCTAACGGCTGTCATGCCCCGCGAAGGCGGGGCACCCAGTACTCGAGGTGTCGAAGGAAACGCGAAAACGAATGTGATTACTGGATCGTCCGCCTACGCGGACGATGACAATGATGAGATTGCGACATGCCCAAGATCGACATTGCCAAACTCCCCATCGACACCCGGACCGGCTATCCGCCGCCGCTCGACCGCGTCGTCGTCGGCCGCGAGAGGAAGCGGCTTGGCAACGCCGTCGGCCTCGACCAGTTCGGGGTCAATCTCACCACGCTGAAACCCGGCGCGGCGTCGGCGCTGCGGCATTGGCATGAGCAGGAGGATGAGCTGGTCTACGTGCTCGAAGGCGAGGTCGTGCTGATCGAGGACGACGGCGAGACCGTGCTCAAGCCGGGCGACGCCGCCGGCTTCAAGGCCAACACGCCGAACGGTCATCATCTCGTCAACCGCACGCAACGCGACGCGGTCTATCTGGAAATCGGCACGCGCTCCAAGCACGAGACGGCGACGTATCCGGACGTCGATCTGGTTGCCGTGCGCGACGACGCCGGCATGCGTTACACGCGTAAAAACGGCGAGCCCTGCACATGAGCTTCACGCACTTTACCGTTGACGTCGATGGCGACGGCCTCGCGCTGGTCACCTGGAATTCGCCGGGCCGGTCAATGAATGTTCTCGACGCGGCGGTGCTGGACGAGCTTGCCGCGATCGTCGAGCAAGTCGCAGCCGACCCCGCGATCAAGGGCGTGGTCATAACCTCGGGCAAGGAGTCGTTCTGCGCTGGCGCCGATCTGACCATGCTGGAAAGCATGGGGCGCGCTCATGCGGAGCTTGTGGCATCACAGGGGGCGGCGGCGGCGAACCAGCACGTCTTCGACGAAAGCCGCAAGACGTCGCTGTTGTATCGGCGCATCGAGACCTGCGGCAAGCCGTGGGTCGCGGCGATCAACGGCATCGCGGTCGGCGGCGGTTTCGAGCTGACGCTGGCCTGCCATCATCGCGTCGCCGCCGACAACGACAGGACGCGCCTCGGCCTGCCGGAAATCAAGGTCGGCCTGTTCCCCGGCGCCGGCGGCACGCAACGGGTGGCACGCATCCTGCCGCCGGCCGATGCGCTGCAATTCCTGCTCAAGGGCGACCAGATTTCGGCCAATCGCGCCAAGACCATGAAGCTCGTCGACGAGGTGGTGCCGGCCGGCGATCTGGTGAAAGCAGCGAAGGCCTGGATCACCACGAGCGGCACGGCGAAAGCGCCTTGGGACATCGAAAACTACAAGCTGCCCGGCGGCCCGGTGCAGTCGAAGGCCGGCATGATGGCGTTCACGCCGGCCAATGCCATCTATCGCCGCGAGACCTACGACAATTATCCGGCGGCACGCGCCATCATGCAGGTGGTCTATGAGGGGCTGCAGCTGCCGATGGACCAGGCGCTGCGCGTCGAATTGCGCTGGTTCGCGAAAATTCTGCGCTCGCCCGAAGCCGCGGCGATGATCCGCTCGCTGTTCGTCTCGATGCAGGAGATCAACAAAGGCGCGCGCCGTCCCGCCGCGGTGCCGGCGAAAAAATTCAAGACCATCGGCGTGCTCGGCGCGGGCTTTATGGGGGCCGGCATCGCCTATGTGAGCGCGCTCGCCGGGCTCGACGTGGTGCTGGTCGACCGCGATCCGGAGACCGCGCAGAAGGGCAAGGACCATTCGCAAAAGCTGATGACCGAACAAGTCAGCCGCGGCCGCGCCACTGCTGCCGACCGGGACGCGGTGCTGGCGCGCATCGAGCCGACCGCCGATTTCGTCGAATTGAAGGACTGCGATCTCGTCATCGAGGCGGTGTTCGAGGACCGCAAGGTCAAGGAAGAAGCGATTGCGCGCGCGCAGAACGTCATCGGCGCCAACGCGATCTTCGGCTCCAACACTTCGACGCTGCCGATCTCTTCGCTGGCGGAATCGCTCAAGGATCGCTCACGCTTCATCGGCATCCATTTCTTCTCGCCGGTCGAGCGCATGAACCTGGTCGAGATCATTTTGGGCAAAGAGACCGGCGAGGTGGCGCTCGCCGGCGCGCTCGATTACGTCCGCGCCATCCGCAAGACGCCGATCGTGGTCAACGATTCGCGCGGCTTTTATACGTCGCGCGTGGTCGGCACTTATTTGCGCGAGGGCCATCTGATGCTGGCCGACGGCGTGCCGGCGGCGATGATCGAGAATGTCGGCCGCATGGCCGGCATGCCGGTCGGCCCGCTGGCGCTTAACGACGAAGTCGCCGTCGATCTCGCCTGGAAGATCTTGAAAGCGACCGAGGCCGATCTCGGCCCCGCCGCGATCGATCCGCGGCAAAAGACGCTCTTGGAAGAGATGGTGGAAAAGCGCGGCCGCTACGGCCGCAAGAACGGCAAGGGCTTTTACGATTATCCGCAGAACGGCCCGAAGCGGCTGTGGCGCGGGCTTGCCGATTTGCAGCCGAAGAAGCTTGATCCGGACACGATCGATGTCACGGAGCTCAAGCAGCGGTTGCTGGCGATGCAGGCGCTGGAAACCGCCCGCTGCATCGAGGAGGGCGTCGTCACCGATATGCGCGAAGCCGACGTCGGCTCGATCCTCGGCTTCGGCTTTGCGCCGTTCACCGGCGGCACCATCTCCTATATCGACGGCATGGGCACCAAGGCCTTTGTCGCGCTGTGCAACAAGCTCGCCAAGCTCCATGGCGACCGCTTCAAACCCGGCAAGCTCTTGCTCGACATGGCGAAAAAGGGCGAGACGTTCTACCGCCGCTTCCCGCCGCAGGCGCGTCGGGCCGCCGCATGAGCCGCGTCAAAGTCGCATTGCGCTTTGCCGCGCGCCATGTGTAAGGTCGCGACCTTTTTTCGCCGGGACCCTGCATGGCGCGTGACCAAGTCGACCTGACGCCGATCGAGGGGCGCGACGATCTCGTCAATTGGATTGCGCAAGGCGTCAAAGCGAAATCGCAATTCCGCATCGGCACCGAGCACGAGAAATTCGCCTTCACGCTGGAAGGCCATCGTCCGGTGCCCTACGAAGGCCGCCACGGCATCCGTGCGCTGCTCGAAGGCATGCAGCATCTGCTCGGCTGGGAACCGATCATGGAAGGGCCGCACATCATCGGTCTGTTCGACGTCACCGGCGGCGGCGCGATTTCGCTCGAGCCGGGCGGCCAGTTCGAGCTCAGCGGCGCGCAGGTCGAAACCGTCCACCAGACTTCGAGCGAGCTGATGGCACATCTGGCGCAAGTGCGCGAAGTGGCGGCGCCGCTGCGCATCGGCTTTCTCGGCATCGGCATGACGCCGAGCTGGACGCGGGCCGACATGCCCAAAATGCCCAAGGGGCGCTACAAGATCATGACCGCCTACATGCCGAAGGTCGGCCAATACGGCCTCGACATGATGTACCGGACCTGCACGGTGCAGACCAATCTGGACTTCTCGTCGGAAGCCGACATGGTCAAGAAGCTCCGGGCGTCGCTGGCGCTGCAACCGGTGGCGACGGCTCTGTTCGCCAACTCGCCGTTCACCGAAGGCAAGCCGAACGGCTTCCTGTCGTTCCGCTCGGAAATCTGGCGCGATACCGACAATGCGCGCGCCGGCATGCTGCCGTGGGCGTTCGAGCCGGGCATGGGCTTCGAGCGCTGGGTCGATTACGCGCTCGACGTGCCGATGTATTTCGTCAAGCGCGGCGACGCCTATGTCGACGCGGCCGGGCAATCGTTTCGCGACCTCTTGGCCGGCAAGCTGCCGGCTTTGCCGGGCGAGCGCGCCATGATCTCGGATTGGGCGAACCATATCAGCTCGATTTTTCCGGAGGTGCGGCTCAAGCGTTATCTGGAAATGCGCGGCGCCGATTCCGGGCCGCTGGCAAATCTCCTGGCGCTGCCGGCGTTCTGGGCCGGCATTCTTTACGACGATGTCAGCCTCGATGCGGCGTGGGATCTGGTCAAGGAATGGACCGCCGACGAGCGGCAAAAGCTCCGCGACGACGTGCCGAAGCAGGGTCTAGCGGCAAAAATTTGCGGCCGCACCGTGTTCGAGCTCGCCACCGACACGCTCAAGCTGGCCCGCGCCGGGCTGACGCGCCGCAAGCATCTCGATATCGGCGGCCGCGACGAGACCTGCTACCTCGAAGTGCTGGAAGATCGCGTGGCGCGCGGCACCACGGCGGCGCAAGAGCTGCTGGAGAAATATTTCGGGCCGTGGGGCGGCTCGGTCGATCCGATCTATAGCGAAGACGCCTACTGAAATTCATTCGCCGTAAAGGCGCTCCGCCTCACGCAGTGCCGCATTGCAGCCGTCGGCATCGTTTTGCGCGTCGGCTTTGCGCGCCCGGTCGAGTGCGGCGTCGGCGTCGGCGTTAGCTATGCCTGCGGCGCTTTGCACCGTGTTGGGCGTCGGTTGGCGATGCAACTGCGCGGCAACCGATTGCGGTGCACTCGGCGTGCTTTGCGGACTGGCTGGTGCCGGGCTGACTGGCGCAGGGCTGACGCGCTGCTCGAGTTCGGCGATTTGCGCCGTGCAAGGCCCGGCCAGCGCGCCGGTTATTGAAAGACATAGCGCCGCACAAGTCGTGGCGAGGATGGTACGGCCATCCTTCGTCAACCCACGCAACAATGCGATGCTCATGACAGCCTCCCGGTCGAAATGTTGCTGTTTCAACCCATGAAATGCCGGAACGTTCGCATCGGCGGGGCCATATTTCACATCCGGCGGCGGTATTATCTCCGCCGGCATGGAACTCATGGATGATATTCAATTGATTTAATATTTACGACTTTCAACGACAGTAGTGGATCAGGAAGCTGCAACCCCAAAGGCCCATGACCAAGACACTCACCATGGAAGTCCAACGCAAGAATGCCGAGCGGCAACTCTTCGGCGCCCGTCGCGCCTTGGGCCATTTGGTGGAACTCTACGACAGCGGCCAGTGGAAGACCCTCTATCGCGAGGACACTTTTGCCGAAGCTGTCCGTCAGGCGCGGCAGGCCGTCGATCACTGGACCAACGTCATGGCCAAGTCCGAGGACGCCTAGCGCCTCAGCCGGCGGTTAACGAAGCGTTAACCGCCCGCGTCAGCCTTGGCGTGGCGCCGGCGAATCTCCTGCCGAAATAAATATTTGCCGCCGCCGGTGACATTGACCGCGTCGGCGGGCTGAATGCACATTGCGGGGATACGAAGCCCGGACGCGCCATGGCATCGCCCGTCAATGCTGCTCTTTGCGCGTTGCTGGCGACCGCGTTTTGGAGCTTTTTGGGCTATGCGCTGGGCCGCCATCTCTTGCCGCGGGCGCTGGCCATCGGCGCGGCGCCGGTCATGGGCTGGGCGGTCCATAGCTCAGCGACGCTGCCGATTTTCCTGCTGATCGGATTTTCGCCGCTCGCCGTCGTCGCCGTTGCCGCGCTCTGCGTCGCCGCCGGCGTCGCGACGCTCAAGCTTGCTGCACAGAGCGATGCCGAGGCCGCGCCGGCGATACCGTGGTGGACATTCGCCGCCGCCGCCGCGCTGGCGCTAGTGCCGGCGGTGGCGATCCTGCCGAAGATCGCCCCGGGCGCGGTTCACCTCGCCGACCCGATCTTCGATCATGCCAAGATCGCGATGATCGATGCCATGACGCGGCAGGGCCTGCCGCCGGTCGATCCGGCTTTTGGCGCGGTCGGATCGCGTGACCAGCTGTTTTATTATTATCTCTGGCACTACAGCGCCGCCGAACTCGCGTTGCCGCTCCGTGTCACCGGCTGGGAAGCCGATATCGGGCTGACCTGGTTCACCGCATTTGCGTCATTGAGCCTGCTGATGGGGCTTGCGGTATGGCTCAGCAAGCGGCCGGCCGCCGCGATCTGGGTGGTCGCGCTGGCCGCCGCGGCATCGTTGCGCGCCGTGCTGAGCTGGGTATTCGGCTCGTATTCGCTCGAACCGTTCCTGGCGGAGCCGACCGGATTTGCCGGCTGGCTGTTTCAGGCCGCATGGGCGCCGCAGCATCTGATGGCGGCGTCGTGCGTGGTGATGGCGATGCTGCTCATGGCCCGCTACGCGCAGAGGCAGAGCGTGCTGCTGCTTCTGACGCTGGTCCTGGTCGTGGTCGCGGGTTTTGAGAGCTCGACCTATGTGGGCGGCATCACCTTTGCGATCGCGGCACTGGCAGCAGCGCCGCTGCTGCTTGTTGCCATCGAGCCGGCGCGGCGGTTGCGATTTTGTGCCGGCATGGCGGTCGCCGCCGTCCTGGTGGTCTGTCTCGCCGCGCCGTTCCTCAACAATCAGCTCATGGCGGTCGCCGCGCGCGGCGACAATAATCCGATCGTCCTTCGGCATTTTGCCGTGCTGGGCGCAATGTTTCCGGTGGCGCTTCGCCATGTCTTGGATTGGCCGGCCTATTGGCTCGTGCTGTTGCCGATCGAGTTGCCGGCCACCTATGTGGCGGGCGTATTGGCGCTGGTCTTGATGCTGCGAAGCGGCGCGCCGCCGCTGGAGAAACTGGCAACTGCGGCATTGGCCTGTCTCGCCGCGGCCGGACTGTTGGCATCCTGGCTCCTGGCTAGCACGCTCGGCGACAATAACGATCTCGGGCTGCGCGCCGTGCTGCCGGCCGCTTCGGTTTTGATCGCGACAGCGGCGACGGGATTGATGCTCTTGCCGCGCCGCGCCGTGATCGCCGCAACGGCGATCGGCGGGCTTATTCTCAGCCTGCCGGATACGGCTGTGATGATCCGCTCCAACATCGACGGCACGCCGACCCAGGACGGCGCGGTTTTCGCGCAAACGCCGGAGCTATGGCAGGCAGTGCGCCGTTACGCTGCACTCACCGCACGCGTCGCCAACAATCCGCTGTTCCTGCAAGACTTGACGCCGTGGCCGGCCAACATCTCGTGGGCGCTTCTTGCCAATCGCAGCTCGTGCTTTGCCGGCCGCGAATTGGCGCTGGCGCTGGCGCCGTTGTCCGACGACCGGCGCGAGGCGATCAATGCGCAGTTCGTCCGTGTCTTCGCCGGCGAAGGCACGCCGCAGGACGTAAGCGACATGGCGAGAAAATACGCCTGCGACGTTGCCGTCGTCGTGCCGCAGGACAAGGCTTGGACCAATGACCCGTTCGCCGCGAGTCCCGATTACCGCCTGGCGGAAAATCGCGATGGACGGTGGCGGATTTACGTTGCCTCTCATCCGTCACCCTGAGGTGCGAACGAAGCGAGCCTCGAAGGGCGACGGCCCGGGCCGTGCATCCTTCGAGGGCCGCTTCGCGGCCACCTCAGGATGACGGTAACGGCGCGGTGTTGCCGCAAGTTTCAAATTCCCGCGAACCAATTGAAACCCTGCTTGCTCCAGAACGTCTCGCGGAAATCGTTCGTCACTTCGATCGCCTTGATCCACTTGGCGTTCTTGTAGCCGAGCTTGGTCGAGGTGCGCAGCCGCAGCGGGTAGCCGAACGGATCGGCCAGCGTGTCGCCGGCATATTTGGTGGCGAGGATGGTCTGCGGATGCAGTGCCGTCGCCATGTCGATGCTTTCGGTGTAGTCGTCGTTGCAGATGAAATAGACGTATTTCGCCTTCAGGTCGGCGCCGACGCGCTGCAGGAAATCGCGCAGGTTCGGCCCAGACCATTGCCCGATGTAATCCCAGCCTTCGACGCAGATGTGCTTGATGATGATCTCCTGCTCGGGCAGCTGATAGATCTGTTGCGCGGTCCAAGGCTGTTTGTTGTCGATGCGGCCGGCGAGCTCCAGCTTCCAGGTCGCGCCGTCGATCGGCTTGACCTCTTCGATGTCGTAATAGGCGTTGAAACGCGGCGGCTTGACCACCTGCGAAGCGCTGTAGGTCCGTGCCAGATGGTGCGGGCGGAAGATCGTCGCCTGCACGCGATCGTTCCACGCCGACACCGTGCGCAGCACTTTTTGCATCGAATCGTCTTCGCTGACGTCGCAGCCGGTCAACAGCGACAGCGCGCCGAGGCTGATGGCGCCGCGCAACACGTTGCGGCGATCGATGTCGTCGACGAGCGCCCGGTTCTGCGTCAGCACGCCCTGGTCGACGGTTTTGCGCGGGCGGAAAATGGATGGCGTGCGCGTTGTTATGGACATCCTATCCCCCGCGTCAGTGGGTTGCTTCGGCTTCGACGGCCGTCTCGGCAGGGTGCGTTTCGGCGGGATGCGCCGATCCCTCATCCACCACGGGTCCACCGGTGACCATGGCGACGAGACTTTGCGGCACCAACAGCGCGAGCGAAATGTGCACCAGTAAAAACCCGACGATCGCGGTCATGCACAGGAAGTGCACCACCCGGGTCGCCTGAAAACTGCCAAACACAGCGGCGAGCTCGGAGAACTGCACCGGCTTCCACAGCGCGAGGCCGGAGATGACGATCAGAACGCCAACCGCCATGACGCCGAGATAGAGAATCTTCTGCACCGCGTTGTAGTGGGTGAGATCGTCGTGGGCGAGGCGAAAGTGCAGCGCATCGTTCACGGTCGCCAGGATGTCGCGCAGCGAGACCGGAAACAGCTTTCGCCGAAATCGCCCGGTGGCGATGCCATAGCCCAGATAAGCAAGCCCGTTGAGGACGAAAATCCACATGCCGAAGAAATGCCATTGCAGGCCGTATTGCGCCCACTTGCCGATCACGATGCTGTCGGGGAAATGCAGCCAGCCCAAAATCACGTCGTCGTTATAGATCTTCCAGCCGCTGCCGATCATGATGAAAATGGCGACGGCGTTGATCCAATGCATGACACGCACCGGCAACGGATGCAGGCGGCGCTCATGTGGGCGGCGCTCATGGTGAGTTGATTTGACGGCCGATAGCGTCATCGATGACAGTCGCCCCCGTCGGTCACGCGCGAACGGACCCTACGCGGTGCGTGTCGACCTTCGCAAGTAACGCCGCTTCACAAATGTGCGTGGCGTTTTTGATCAGGGGGATTGCGGCATGAAGTTTTTGGTCGCGACAACGTTTTTGCTCCTCGGCTTGATGATTTCGGCAGGCGCGACGGCAATGGTTTCAACGCCTCCGGTCGTGCTGGCCCAGGCCATGGTGCCGCCGACCGGCATGGATGACGCCGACAAGCCGATGCCGATGGCCGAGCGCATGAACCGGCGCTTTCCGCAGGCTGTGCGCGTCGGCGATCTGATCGGCCTGCCGGTGCTCGACGACCGGTCTTCGACGCTTGGTTTCGTCCGGAAGGTCGTGCGTACGGCGGCAGGCAAGACCGTGCTCGTCGTGTCCTATAGCCGATGGTTCGGCTGGTTCGGGCGGCCGGTCGCGGTGCCGATCGAGGTGGTAGGCATCGAGGGGCGGCAATTGGCGTCGCTCGACATGCCGCGCAGTGAATATGCCGCTGCGCCGACCTGGCAGGCACAAGACGCGACGGCACTCCCGGACGACGCGCTGATTCGAATTGCGCTGGGCCGCAATTGAACGATCACGACTTTGTGAAGCGGATAACTTTTTGGTGTTTGCCGACTTGTACCGGGTGAGGGGGAAGTGATTGGCGCTTTGCCGAGCGCCGGGCAATCCTCCGCTTATTGCGCTGTTTGTTATTGGGGGCACATCGCATGGATCATGCGAACCGATTGAACGGCAAGTCTGTATCGTCTTGCGGTCCGGCCCATGCAACGGCCGCCGCGAGCTGTGGCATCGCCTTCATGGCCAAGGCCTCGGCGCCCGGCCGCGCCAAGACGCGGCTCGTCCCCCCGTTGACCTTCGAGGAGGCGGCGGTGCTCAATACCGCGTTCCTGCAGGACGTGGCCGACAACGTGCTGCTCGCCGCCCGCGACTGCGATCGTGATTGCGGTATCGCCGGCTACGCGGCCTACGGTCCGCCAGGTTCGGAGGATTTTTTCCATCGCACCTTGCCGGCGGCCATTGGCTTGATCGAGGCTTGGCGGCCAAATTTCGGCGATTGCCTGTTGCACACGATCGAGGAGATTTTCGCCCGCGGCCACGCCGCCGCCGTGGTGCTCAATTCCGACAGCCCGACATTGCCGACGGCCTATCTGGTCGAGACCGCGGCAGCGTTGGCGCGGCCGGGCGACCGCGCCGTGCTCGGTCCGTCGAGCGACGGCGGCTATTATCTGCTCGGGCTGAAGGCCGCCCATCGCCATATGTTCGAGAATATCGCCTGGAGCACCGAGCAGGTCGCCAAACAAACTCTCGAACGGGCGCGCGAGATCGGTCTCGACGTGTATCGGCTTCCGGTCTGGTACGATGTCGACGACATCGACGGGCTGCGCCGGCTGCACGCCGAATTGTCGGACCGGCAAGATTTGTTGGACCGGCAAGCTGCGCAACGGCGCCGTCCCGACAAGAACCAACCGCACCACGCCGTGCACACCGCGGCATTGATGAATAGTCTGTGGCGAAACCACGATTTCAGTCGCCGCGCCGCGGCGCTTTTCGAAGCGGAGCCGTTGCGTGCTTAAGGTGCACAACGCTCAAGCTCGTCAGATGGAAAAACAGGAACGGTAATTAATGACAGTAGCGACGGCAAAACGTTCGGTCGATCCCAGGCGCTATTTCGAGAGCGTCGACGCGGCGAGCGACAAGCCGGAGCACGAGCCGGTCTGTCTTTATCTGGAGACGACCAACCGCTGCAACCTGCTGTGCACCACCTGTCCGCGCACCTATGAGGAGCTCGAGCCGCCGGCCGACATGAGCTGGGATCTGTTCACCTCGATCGTCGATCAGATTCCGCGCCTGCATCGCGCCGTGCTGCACGGCGTCGGCGAGCCCATGCTGGTGAAGAATTTGCCGCGCATGGTGCGCTACCTCAAGGACCGCGGCACCTATGTGTTGTTCAACACCAACGGCACGGTGCTCAACGAGAAGAACGGCCGCGCGTTGATCGCCGCCGAGCTCGACGAGCTGCGGGTGTCGTTCGACGCCGCCACGGCCGAGTCCTACCTCGCCGTTCGCGGCAAGAACTATTTCAACCGCATCCTGAAAAACGTGCGCGCGTTCCGCGAGCTGCAGGAGCGGGAGGGCCACGCCAAGCCGCGCGTCTCGGCCTGGCTGACCGGCTTGCGCGAAACCATCGAGGAATTGCCGGATTTCGTTCGCGTCGCCGCCGAGACCGGCGTCAAGGAAGTGCATTTGCAGCGGCTCGTATTCTTCACCGACAATGCGATCGGCAAGGCGCGGCCGGACCAGGCGCTCTACGAGCAGCTCTCGGGCGCGGAGGCGGTGCATATCGAGCGCGCCGCGGCTGTCGCGAAATCGCTCGGCGTGACCTTCAGCGCCTCGGGCGCCGCCGCCGAGCCGGGCATGAGTCTCAAGCGCCACGATAACGGCTCGCCATGGTCGCTGTGCCGGCGGCCATGGACGGTGATGTATTTCACCGCCAACGGCCGCGCGCTGCCGTGCTGCATCGCGCCGTTCTCGCAGCGCGGCTACGAGAACTACACCCTCGGCGACGCCACCCAGCAGACGCTGCGCGAGATCTGGACCGGCCCGGCCTACGGCGATTTCCGCAAGGCGCTGCTGTCGAACACGCCGCCCGACGCCTGCGCCAGTTGCGGACTGCGATGGAGCCTGTAGCGATGCCCGCCGGCGCGCCGTCGCCCGCGGGCGATGTCGTCGTCGTCATTCCCACGTTCAACGAAGCGGAATCGATCGCGGCCGTGGTTGCCGAAATTCCGCCCGACGTCGTCGGCCGCGTGATCGTGGCTGACGGCGGCAGCACTGATGACACGCCAGAAATAGCGCGCCGCGCCGGCGCCGAGGTGATCGCGGTCGGCCGCGGCTATGGCTTGGCCTGCCTCAAAGGCGCGCGAGCAGCGCTTGCCGGCGACATCGTCGTCTTCATGGACGGTGACGGCGCCGACGATCCGGCCGCCATCGCGACACTGGTCGCGCCGATCCGTGCCGGCGCCTACGACTTCGTCATCGCCTCGCGCGCCCGCGGTGAGCGCGAGCCGGGCAGCATGGCCTGGCACCAGCTCGTCGCCGGCCGCATCGCCGGCGTTTTGACGCGGCTGCTTTACGGCGTGCGTTATACCGACATGTGCGCGTTCCGCGCCATCCGCCGCGATACGCTGCTCGAACTCGGCATGCGCGAGCTCACCTACGGCTGGAATCTGGAAATGCAGATGCGGGTGGCGCGCGCCGGCTTGCGCGTCTTGGAAGTGGCGGTCGGCTATCGGTGCCGCCGCGGCGGCCAATCCAAGGTGGCCGGAAGCTTGCGCGGCTCGGTCAAGGCCGGAGCGAAAATCATCTCGACCTTTGCGCGCGTGGCGATGGAGCCGGCGCGCAGCTCTTAACTACATCGCGACCTTGCGCAAAAAGCCGTCGACACTGCCGCGCAGGCTGGCGGCGGCCTGCTCGACGGATTGCGACGCCGTCAGGACGGTGTCGGCGGCGCTGCGCATGCCGGCACTGGCGGTAGAGACCTGTTCCAGCACGGCGACCACCGATTTCGTGCCCGCGGCCGCCGTGCCGACATTGCTGGAAATCTGGCTGGTCGAGGCGTGCTGCTCTTCGACGGCCGAGGCGATGGCGGCGGTGAATTGCTGAATTTCCTGGACCCGGTTGGCGATGCTGCCGATGGCGCGCACCGCGCTTTGCGTCGAGGACTGAACTTCGGCAATCTGCGTGGCGATGACGTCGGTCGCTTTGGCGGTCTGCACCGCGAGCGCTTTGACCTCGGACGCAACCACGGCAAAACCTTTGCCGGCGGCACCGGCCCGTGCCGCCTCGATGGTGGCATTGAGGGCGAGCAGGTTGGTTTGTCCGGCGACGCTCTGAATGAGCTTGACGACGTCGTCGATTTTTTGCGCGGCCTGCGCCAGGCCGGCGATGTCGTCGTTGGTCGCTTGCGCCTCGGCGGCTGCGGCGCGCACCACGTCGGTGGCGCGGGCCAGCTGGTGGTTGATCTCGGCGATCGACTTCGACATTTCCTCCGCGGCACTGGAGGCGACGGCGACGTTTTCGAAGGCTTCGCTCGAGGTCCGCAGCGCTCCGACCGTATGGGTCGCGGTCTGGCTCGACGTCGCCGACAACGCGGTCGCGGTCGATTTCATCGCCGCGACGCTTTCGGCGACGGTCTTCAAGACGCCCTCGACGCTTTCACGAAACCAGACGATGGCCTCTTCAACGGCGGTGCGGCGCGTTTCCTGTTCGGCCAGCAAAGCGCTTCTTCGTTCCGACGAACGGCGCTCGGTAATGTCGTCATGGGTTCCCACCCAGTAGGAGCCCCCGGGGATTGCGCGGTTGACCACCGAAATGGCGCGCCCGTCGGGCTCCTCGGTCACGAAATTCACGACCTTGCCGGCGGCCATGACCTCCATGAGCTCGGCGCAGTACTGCGCCGGATCGCGGTGCAGCGTGCCGGTTTTGAATCGATGCGCAACGACATCGACCAGCGCGGTACCGGGCTTCATCAGACCTGCCGGCAGCCGGTACATGGACCGATATTGATCGTTGCACACGACCAGGCGGCCGGCCATGTCGAACATCACCACGCCTTGGGTCATGTTGTTCAAAGCTATCGACAAGAGCCGCCCCTTGTCGTCCAACCGGCGGTCGGCGAAAGCGCTGATCAGGCTCATGCCGAGGATCGCCAACGCCACGCTGGCAATCGCAATGGCGAGCGAAGTCGGCGATAGCGACAGCGCGGTGATCGTGCGCGCAGGATCGGGAACGACTTGCACCGCTCCCATCGCTGTGAAGTGATGCGAGACGATGGCAAGCGTAAGCAGGAGTGCCGACAGCCACAGCGCTCCCCGTCCTTGCCGTTGCACGGCAACGGCCAGCGCGGCCATTGCCAGCAGCATGCCTACGACGATTGAGGCCGTGACCAGGGCGATGTCCCAGGTCACACGGCCGGGAATCTCCAGCGCCCACATGCCGAGATAATGCATGCAGGCCACGCCGGCGCCGATGATGCCGCCGCCGAACAGCGCCCCCCAGCGGTTGGGAACGAAAACAGCAAACGCCAGACCGGCGGCCGTGACGGTCGCCGCGGCCAGCAGCGACAGGATTGTCAGACTGATGTCGTAGGCGACGGGAACGCCGGGATCGTAGGCCAGCATCGCCAGAAAATGCGTCGCCCATATCCCGCAGCCGGCCGCGGCGCCGGCGGCCGCGATCCAGATCGCCCGCGAATAGGCCCGGGTCGAACGCGCGCGATTGAACAGCGTGATTGCGGTCAGGCTCGACAGGAAGCAGACGATGCCGGCGACGACGACCAGGCGCCAGTCATGCTGGGTGGTCAAGCAGGTGAGGATTCTGAACATCAAGCCCCGCGCGGCCCGCCGGTGAACGATCTCGCTCTGCTATTTGGTAATCGACATCCATTTACGGGTTATTAATTATGGCCTCCGCGACCGATCATTGGCCGCCGGCCTGTGCCAGCTTTCGCATCGGGCCCGAGACGCTCGGCGCTAGCTTTCCAGGATCGCCTTATTGGGATCGATCCAGAACGCCCAAATGGCCGCCCCGACGACGAGCAGGCCGGCGGCGACGATGAAGGGCGCCTGCCACTTGTCGCCCACCGCCAAGTAGCCGAACACGATCGGCGAGATGGCGGCGCCGAAATTGCCCGCCATGTTCATCATGCCGGACACGGTTCCGGAATATTTGCCGCCGGTATCCATCGGCACCGCCCAGGACGGGCCGATGGTGCATTCCAGGAAAAAACCCGCGGCGGTGAGACAGCCGACCGCGACGTAAGGGTCTTCGGTCAGAGCCGCCGGCACGATGAACACCGCGCAGCCGAGCAATCCGGTGATCGCCACGCTGCTGCGGGCGAGCCTGGCATTGCCGGTCTGCCGCAACAGCCAATCGGTGGCGAGGCCGCCCACCGTGTCGCCGACGACGCCGGCCCACAGCGGCAGCGAGGCCAACAGGCCGCCTTTGAGCAGCGTGAAGTGCCGCACGTCGATCAGATATTTCGTCAGCCAGGTCAGGAAAATCCACAGGCAATAAACGTAAGTGAAATAAGCGAGCATGATCGCCCACATATTCGGTGAGCGCAGCAACGTGCCCCACGGCACCTCGGTCCGTTCGGCAACCTGCGCCGGATTGATTTCGCCGTTCGCGCCGCGGCCGCGAATGGTTTCCAATTCCGTCCGGTTCACCATCGGGTGATCTTCCGGCAGATTGCGGTAACTCAAGGCCCACCATGCGGCCCAAAGCATCCCGAACGAACCGCAAATAACAAAAGCGCTACGCCATCCGAGCGCCGGCATCGCAATGGAAAAATTCAAATACGGCACGTCCCACTGCCCACCGAGCATGATCAGCAGCACGATCGGCGGCGCAATCGCGGCGCCGGCGCGGCTGGCGCTATGGGTGATGCCTTGCACGAAGCCGCGCTCGCGGCGCGGATACCACAGCTGCATCGCGCGCGTCGCGCCGGGGAATGCACCGGCTTCGCCGACCCCGAACAGGAAACGCAGCACGATGAACGAGGTGGCGTTGAACGCCAGGCCGGTCGCAGCCGTCATGATCGACCAATAGGTGACGATGGTTGCCAATACGGTGCGCGCGCCGAAGCGGTCGCTCAGCCAGCCGCCCGGCACCTGGAACAGCGCATAGGACCAGGCGAAGGCGCTGAAGATGACGCCCATGGTGACATTGTCGAAGCCGAATTCCTTGCTGATCGCCGGCGCCGCGGTCGAGATGTTGACGCGGTCGAGATAGGTGATGAGGTACATCACGCTGATCAACAAGAGAATGTACCAGCGGCCGCGGCTCGGCTGCGTGGGTGCTGGCTCCGCCATGTTTCACTCCCCGGTCTTTTCCCGCTGTTGCAAATCGCGCGAGTTTTGCGATCACAACTTGCCCGTTTATCGGCAACGCGGCAAGGGAAGCGTATTGCGGCGCATGAGTTTTACCGGCCTGCTGCGTTATAATGCGGGCGAGGCCAATCTGGGGCAGTCAAATGATCAAGCGCTACAGCGACCACGCCGCCAACGAGCGCACGTTTCTGGCCTGGGTCCGCACCGCCATCGCGGTCATGGCGTTCGGCTTCGTGATCGAACGGTTCGATTTGTTTATCCAGGCCGTGACGCCGCAGTTGGCGTTGAAGCAATTGGCGCCGCACGGCCAGGCCTTCGCCAATGCGGCCGGATTGGCCTTTATCGGCATCGGCGTGGTGATGATCGTCATCGCCGGTTTACGCTTCCGCAAAACGGCCAAAGACATCGAGACCGATGACGACGTGCCGAGCGCCGGCGAGCGCTTCGATCTCGCGCTCGCCGTTTTGCTCGTGCTGTTGGGCGTGGCATTGCTTCTCTACCTGTCGCGGGCCGTGCTGCCGGCGATCTGATCTAATGACTTGCGAGGCGATGCGCTTCGCGATAAAGGCATCGTCGCGCCGCATCGCGCCGTAAGCGTTCACGTCAGCCAACGCGCTTCTCCGACCGCCCGCCGCATTCCGCGTCGGACGTGCCGGGAGCGCACGGAGCTTTGACGTGAAGCGATTTTTCCAGATCCTGGTTTCCGCCCCGACCACGTTTGCGCGCGCGCCGCGCCCGGCGCAGGTCGGCATGATCTTGTTCTTCGCCGCCGCGGTGGCGGACGGCATTCTCATGCCGTTCTTTGCGCTGTGGGCGCAACGGGATGCCGGCATCCCGATCGAATATATCGGGCTGTTGCTTGGCTGCTATGCCGGCGGCGAGCTGTTGGCGACGCCGTTCGTCGGCGGCATTGCCGACCGGGTCGGCCGGCGTCCGGTGCTGCTGGTGTCGACCTGCGGCGTCGGCTTTGGTTTCCTGCTGCTTTATCTGGTGCATGGCGCCGCCGCGGTGGCGGCCGCGCTGATCATCATCGGCGTGTTCGAGAGCGTGCTGCATCCGACCGCATCGACGGTGATCGCCGACGTGGTGCCGGCCGAAACGCGCCGCGAGCATTTCGCGGCGCGGAGCGTGATGTCGAATGCCGGCAGCATGGTGGGACCGGCTATGGGCGCGCTCTTGGCGCTGCATTCGCTCGGCCTGGTCTTTCTCGGGGCCGGCATCACGATTCTCGTCGGCGCCGGCATCGTCGCGATCTTTCTCATTGAGACTCGTCCGCCGTCCGCCGCGCCGGGTGAAGAAGACGACGACGAAGAGTTGCTCTTGGCGCTGACGGCGGTGTTTCGCGATCCCCGTCTCGCCGGACTGATCGCTCCGGTGGCGCTTCTGGAAATCGCCGCGAGCTGGATCGCCGCCATCACGCCGCTCTACGCCGACGCCGGCGGTACGCTGACGGCATCAGGCATCGGCCTGCTCTTCACCTATGCGGCCGCGCTCGGCGTGGTGCTGCAAATGCCGATCACGCAGGCAAGCGAGCGCATGAGCAGCTTCTCCATCGTGCTCTGCAGCGGCGCGGTGCAGGCCGCGGCCTTTGCCTGCCTGTTCGTTTCCGCCGGCCTGCCATGGCTCATTGCCGCGGTGACGCTCCTGGCGCTGGCGCAAATGCTGACCGGGCCGCTGGTGCAGACCATCATCACCGAGCTCGCGCCGCGCACCGGGCAAGCGACCTATCAGGCGGCCTTCGGCGTGGTCCACGATCTGAAAGACGCCGCGGGGCCGGCGATCGGCACCTGGCTCTATGCACTCGCGGCCGGACTGCCGTGGGCTAGCGGCGCCGTCCTATCGCTCGGCGCCGCACTCGGCCTGGCGGTGGCCGCGCGCCGGCACGACAAACACTGAAGCCCCGGCAGAAAATTTTAGACGAGCGAATTCATCATCCGGGATCGCCCGAGCGACCCGGCCGGTAACGATTATCCATTGAGGGAACGGCGCGGCGGCGCGGTCGAATCGCGCCCGCACAGCCGCTCCGCTTCAAGCCAAGCCATTTCCAAAAGGTGCGTCAACAGGATCAAATTTTCCGCGGCCGCCATTTGCGCCAGTTGCGCCGTCATGGTGGAAATATAGTCGGCGACGTCGTGATTTGGATTGCCGCTTTGATCAGTCATGGATTTCGCCCCCGACCAAAACCGTCACGCCACAAGTATGGCGCGAGCCCGGGTGCATGGGAAGCAAATAGAATTGCTTGATCTATTAATTTCGCGGCATGCCGCGTCGGCCTGGCGGTCAGCCAAATCCTGAGCGGCGTTGGTCGGGCGGATCCGCAGCGACACAGCCCGCTACGATCCGGCCATCCGTCAGGCCGGCATCGGGCTCGAACAATGCCAGTGAGACGCTTCCCTCGCCGCGCGGTCGCGCTTGTCGACCGGCGCGATCAATTTGATAATGCACGATCAGCCGAAGAAATCGTGATGACGCATCAACGCGTCGACAAGACCAGCCGACGGATCAGGCTTCCGACCGATAGCCGCGAGGAAGGCGTCGCGATCTGCTCCCAACAGAATCATGCGTTCATGCTTATCGAGGGGCGTCCCCGCATAGGCAAGATCACCAGCGACGGATATGGCTTGCTCGATTGCCTTCTTTGCCGATGGCGCCAGCCGCAGTTCTAGCCGCTGGGTTTTGCATTCCCGCTTGGGCATAGGCGATCGTGGTTTCTTGCGTGAAGGCGGCATGACTGCTCTCCTTGATTATCTGTACGGCACTTCGCTCTACTCAGAAGGTCGGCGGTCCAGGAGGGCGTGTGCAGCCGTGCGATGGAGTGGTGCCCAGGGGCGGAATTGAACCACCGACACCTGCATTTTCAGTGCAGTGCTCTACCAACTGAGCTACCTGGGCACGCTTTCGGCGCTCTACGCGAGAGCGCCGTCTTATAGAGGCTCGAATTTCGGCTGTCCAGAATAGCTCTTGGACCGCTTCAAGCCTGGATCAATTCAACGCTTGGATCAATTCGGCGCATCGCCATCGTCGCGCCGTTCGTCTTCTTCCTCGTCCTCGGTCACCGGGATCGCGTAGCTGCCCGACAGCCAGCGGTGCAGATCGACGTCGGCGCAGCGTTTCGAGCAGAACGGCTTGACCCGCTCGTCGGTGGGTTTGCCGCAGATCGGGCAGGCTTTGCGGATTTTGCCGTCGGTCATGACAGGAACCATGACAGGAATATGGGCGGCGCGCGCGGCCCCGCCAAGCTCACACCGCGTTGAGCCAGCCGAAATGGATCGGAAAACCCTCGCCGCCGAGCAGCGTCATGGTCTCGTAGAGCGGCAGGCCGACGATGTTCGAATAGGAACCGACGATCTTGACCAGGAAAGTTCCGGCGATGCCCTGCGCCGCATAGCCGCCGGCCTTGCCGCGCCATTCGCCGGACGCGAGATAGGACTCGATGTCCTGGTCGGAGAGGCGCTTGAAGCGTACCCGCGTCTCGACGTGGCGCTGCCGGAACGTCTCCTTCGGCGTCACCAGGCACACCGAGGTGTGGACGCGGTGATTGCGGCCGGAGAGCAGCCGCAGGCATTGCGCCGCTTCGTCGAGCAGCTCCGCCTTCGGCAGGATGCGCCGGCCGACCGCGACCACGGTGTCGGCGGCGAGGATGTAGGAGCCTTTGAGCTCCTCGTCGATGCGCACCATGTTGAGCGCCGCTTCCGCCTTGCTGCGGGCGAGCCGGGTGGCGCAGGCGCGCGGCAGCTCGCCGCGCTTCGGCGTCTCATCGATATCGGCCGGGCGCAACGCGTCCGGTTCGATGCCGCCCTGGTTGATCAGCGACAGCCGGCGTGGCGAGCCGGAAGCGAGCACGAATTTCGGTCGGCCGATCACGGCTGCACGCTCTTATCGTTGGAGAGGCTCGGCGACGATATCACTTGAAGCGATAGGTGATGCGACCTTTGGTCAGATCGTAGGGCGTCATTTCCACCAGCACCTTGTCGCCGGCGAGCACGCGGATGCGGTTCTTGCGCATGCGGCCCGCCGTATGGGCGATGATCTCGTGCTCGTTCTCGAGCTTGACGCGGAAGGTGGCATTCGGCAGCAGTTCCGACACCACACCGGGAAATTCCAACAGCTCTTCTTTCGCCATTCGCGGACCGAGATTGCTGGCATTTGGCCGTGATCATAGGCGGAATCCCGGCCAAAATCGGCGCGGAACCTAGCGGATGACGGGCGTTTCCACAACTCCCGTAACGCCGTTTCCCGGGCGCAGCGCAATACGGAGCGAAGCGTAGTAGTGCGCTGCAGACCCGGGATCGCAACAAGCGCCGAGTCCGGAACGATCCCGGATCAGCAGTGCACCGCTGCGCGCTGCACTGCATCCGGGAAACGTGGCTCAGCGTTTTACTCATTGCCGGTGCGCGGCCCGGCGAAACGCTCGCGGATCCGCGCCAACAGCTGGTCGCGCACCTCGCGATAGGCATCGAGCCGTTGCGTGCGGCTGCCTTCCACGGCAGACGGATCCGCGGTCGGCCAATATTCGACTTCGACGCCGCTGGTGCGGGTCAATTCCAGCGCCCGGTGATGCGCCTCCGGCGCCAAGGTGACGATAAGATCGAAGTTGAGACCCTCCCACTCGTCGAGCTCCTCGAAGGTGACCGGCTTGTGCCGCGAAATGTCGATGCCGATTTCCGCCATGGCGGCGACGGCGAACGGATCGAGCTCGCCTTTGCGCACGCCGGCGGAGCCCACATAGGTCGAGCGGCCGAACATCTGGCCGAACAGGCCCGCCGCGATCGGCGAGCGCACGGAATTGAGCCCGCAGGCGAACAGCACCGCGAGCGGTCGCGCCCCCGCCATCGAACCGCTTACCCCTTCCAGTGCAGCACCGTGATCAATGTGAACAGCCGCCGCGCGGTGCCGAAATCGACGTCGACCTTGCGCTTGAGCCGTTCCATCACGATGCGTGAGCCCTCGTCGTGCAGCCCCCGGCGGCCCATGTCGAGCGCTTCGATGCGATCCGGCGTCGCGGTGCGGATCGCCGAGTAATAGCTGTCGCAGACCGTGAAATAGTCTTTGACGATGCGACGGAACGGCGCCAGCGACAGCATGTGGGCGATCACCGGCGTGCCGTCGGTCAGGCGGATATCGAACACGAGGCGGTCGCCGCGCATGCCCAGATGTAAGGAATAAGGCCCGCCGTCGTGGCCCGCCGGCCGGAAACTGTTCTCTTCGATCAGGTCGTAGATCGCGACCCGGCGCTCATGCTCGATGTCGTCGGTGGAGCTGCCGAGCGAAGCTTCGTCGAGCGTAATGGCCGCAAGACGGCCGGCTTGTTCTTTGCGGGGGGCGCGTGCCATCAGAGCATGATCCGGAAAAGTGGGAACCGGTTTTCCGAAAAGATCATGCTCCCGCTCATCTGTTAAGCCGGATGGCGATGGAACGGGCGTGGGCGTCGAGCCCTTCGGCCGTGGCGAGCGTGATCGCGGCGTCGCCGAGCGCGCGCAATTGCTCCGGTCCGCATTTGAGGATCGAGGTGCGCTTCATGAAATCGAGCACGCCGAGGCCGGAAGAGAACCGCGCCGAGCGTGCCGTCGGCAGCACGTGGTTGGAGCCGGCGACATAATCGCCGATCGCTTCCGGCGTATGCGCGCCGATGAAAATGGCGCCGGCGTTACGGATGCGCTTGATGAGTTCGTCGGCATTGGCGGCGACGATTTCCAGATGCTCGGGCGCAATGGCGTCGACCAGCGGCATCGCCTCGTCGAGATCGCGCACCATGATGGTCGCGCCGAAATCGCGCCACGACGCGGCGGCAATTTTTTCCCGCGGCAATTGGGCCAGCTGAATCTCCACCGCGCGCTCGACCGCCCCGGCGAGCTGTTCGTCGTCGGTCATCAGGATCGCTTGCGCGCTGGCGTCGTGCTCGGCCTGGGCTAGAAGATCGGCGGCGATCCAGTCCGGGTTACCGGTGCGGTCGGCGATGATCAGCACCTCGGAGGGACCGGCGATCATGTCGATGCCGACCTTGCCGAATACCAGGCGCTTGGCGGCGGCCACATAGGCGTTGCCGGGCCCGACGATTTTTGCGACCGGCGCAATCGACGCGGTGCCGTAGGCCAGCGCCGCGACCGCCTGCGCGCCGCCGATGCGATAAATCTCGTCGACGCCGGCGAGGCTTGCCGCGGCCAGCACCAGCGGATTGAGCACGCCGCCGGACGCCGGCACCACCATGACGATTCGCGGCACGCCGGCGACCTTGGCCGGCACTGCATTCATCAGCACCGAAGACGGATAGGCAGCGGTGCCGCCCGGCACGTAAAGGCCCACCGCGTCGATGGCGGTCCAGCGCGAGCCGAGCTCGACGCCGAGCGGATCGGTGAAGCTATCGTCCCGCGGCATCTGCCGGCGATGAAAAACCTCGATGCGGTCGCGGGCGAGTTTGAGCGCGTCGAGCGCGGCAGGCGCGCAGTCACCCAGCGCGGCGGCGGTCTCTTGCGCCGTCACCTTGAGCCCGGCCCGGCCGAGATCGAGCCGATCGAATTTCTGCGTGTACTCCTGCAACGCGCGATCGCCGCGGGCGATGACGTCGGCCACGATGGCGCGCACCGCCGTTTCGACGTCGGCGGATGACTCGCGTTTGCCGTCGAGAAAAGCGCGGAATTTTTGCGCAAAATCGGCTGAGCGTGTGTCGAGGCGGATCGCCATTGCTTTGACCTGTCGGGTGCGATGACGCCTAGCAGCACTCGGTTCTTATAACAATTCTAATATGGGGCTTTTCGATTGACAAAAACTCCCTTGTTGCCCAACTCCATGGAATAATCCCGACGCGACGGAAGTCCATACAATGGCCGTCATGACCGGAGGAAAACGCGTGAAGTTCGGCCGCAATATCGGCTTTCTCGCTTTGGCGGCGCTCGCGACGGCGGCGTTTCTCAATCCGCGCATTGCGACAGCCGAGGATACGGTCACTGTGTCGTTAACCTTGAAGGATCACAAGTTCGATCCGGCCGAGGTACACGCGCCGGCCGGCGTGCCGATCGAATTTCATGTCAAGAACCAGAACGGCATCGTCTCCGAGTTCGAAAGCAGCGATCTGCATTTCGAAAAGATCGTGCCCAACGGCAGCGAGGCCGTCGTCCATGTGCGGCCGCAGCAGCCGGGCCGTTACAACTTCTTCGACGACTTCCACCATGAGACGCAAGGTTTTCTAGTCGTGCCATGAGGTACCCGTGCTCGCCGCGCTCTTGATCGTCTTCCGCGAGGTTTTTGAGGCTGGCCTGATCGTCGGCATCGTCATGGCCGTGACTGCGGGCGTGCCGGGCCGCGGGCTGTGGATCTTCGGCGGCGTCGCCGCCGGCGTGCTCGGCGCCTGCGTGGTAGCGCTGTTCACCGGCGGCCTGTCGGAACTGTTCGGCGGCAACGGTCAGGAAATCTTCAACGCCTCGATCCTCGGCTTCGCCGTGCTGATGCTGACCTGGCATAATGTCTGGATGGCGCGCCACGGCCGCGAAATGGCCGCCGAATTGCGCGCGGCGGGCGAAGCGGTGGTAGAGGGCTCGAAATCGCTGGCCGCGCTCGGCTGCGTGGTGGCGATCGCGGTGCTGCGCGAGGGCTCCGAAGTGGTGCTGTTCCTCTACGGCGTGGCGGCGGCACAGGGCGGCGCCAGCCTCGCCATGGTGTTCGGCGGCTTCATCGGGCTCGTGCTCGGCTCGCTGGTTTGTCTCGCCACCTATCTGGGTCTGGTCACCATTCCGACGCGCTATCTGTTCGGCGTCACCAGCGCCCTGATCGCGCTGTTGGCCGCGGGCATGGCGGCGCAGGCCATCGCCTTCCTCGAACAGGCCAATATCCTCACCGCGCTCGACGAGACGGTGTGGGACACGTCATGGCTGTTGAGCGATTCCAGCTATCTCGGCCGCGCGCTGCATACATTGATCGGCTATGTCGATCAGCCGACCGCCATGCAGCTCATCGTCTACGCAGCGACGTTGGCCGTGATCATCATACTGATGAAGCTGTTTGCGTCGCCGGTGTCGCACCGGCCGCACGTCGCCCCTGCGGAATGACGGCTCAGGCCGTTACCGATCCGCCGGCAAAGTGATCGGGACAGATGGCCGCCGTGGTGACTTCGCCGAGATCGGCGAGCTCGGCCTCCAGGCATTCGACCTCAAGACGCATGACGCCGCCGCCGGAGAAGATCAGCGATATGACGCCGGCCGGTGCATCGCGCTCGGCGAATTCGACGGCGAGCAGATTGAGCCGCGCCTCCTTGTCCGACTGATCGAGACCGCGGCACTTGCAGCCGAGCACGCGGTCGAACCGCAACGCGGTGCGGCAGCGCCGGTATTCCGCGGCATGTTTGGCATCGACCACCGCCATCCAGTCGAAACGGTTGAGCGCCATGACGAAGCGGTGTTCACGCGGCAGCCACAGCATGTCGCCGACCCGCACCAGCGCGTCCTGAACATGGGCCGAGATCACCTCGATGTCGTCCCGATCCAGCGCGACGAGCTTGAGTTCTTCGGGGCAGACGCTCATGCGGCCTCGCTTCCTTACCTTTGGCGTTGCTGTGATTGAAAGTTAGGAAGGTGCTGCGCGGGCCGCAAGCCCCTTCGGCCCTCTTTCAGGCGCGGCGCGTGCGGGCTCGCTAGAGCAAAATCGCTTCAGATTGAAGCGATTTACGCTCTAGCATTTTGATGGAGCATGATCTTTACGGAAAACCGGTTTCATCCCCGGATCAAGTCCGAGGACAAGCTTTTCCGGATCATGCTCTAAAACGCCACGCAGGCCGGACGCACGATGACGCCCACCGAGTGCTGGTGGAACGTGCTTTTATAGGCGTCGACGACGGCATCGAGGCGTGCGTCGTCGTCTTTATTGCCGGGCAGCACGATCTCGACGTGCTTCGACGGCTCGTGCACGATCCTGCCGCTGTCGTGGTCGCGCCACTGGCCGACGGCGTCGATGATGGTCAGGCCGTCGGGGAAGCGCGACACCAGTTCGCGGTCGACGAAAAGCTGCCATTCGGATTCAGAGACGCCGACGCCGTCTCCGATATCGCGGCCGAACATCAATTCAGCGACCATCTTGGGCTGTTGCGTGCCGTGGCACGGCGGCGTCGCGGTCTGCGCATCGGCGCCGCTTGCGGTCGCGGTGAAGAGAGCGAAGCTGAAAGCGGCAAGGCGGGCGATGCGCATCGAAGCAACACCTCGCCTTAGAGCATGATCCGGAAAAGCTTGTCCTCGGACTTGATCCGGGGATGAAGCCGATTTTCCGAAAAGATCATGCTCCACCAAAATGCCAAAGTGCAATCGCCGCAATTGGAAGCGATTGCACTCTAGCTCAAAACTCCTCGGGGGGCAGCAGCCTGCCGCCGCGCCGGATCATCATGTCGCGCTTTGCTGCGGCCGAGCCGACGACCCAGAGGACCATGGTGCATACGGCGCCGAACAAGCAGCTGAGAATAATGGTTTGCATCAACCTCAATCCCCTCCGGATCGCATGGCAAAATAGTCCGAGGACCTTTCGCAATCGTTAGGGCGGCGCGCCGCCGCACACGGCGCCGAAAATGGCGCGGGCCGGTGACGCCGAGAGCGTCAGCCGGCCCGCAACCGTCGTCATTATTATCCGCGGGCTATTTGCAGCCTTCGGGCGTCGGCCGTTTGCCGGGCGGGCACGGCGCCGGCCTGGCGGCGGCGGGCGGAGCCGCTGCCGGACGTTGCTGGTTCTGCGGCGGCGGTGGCGGAGGAGGAGGCGGTGCCGGATGTACGGTCACCGGCGCCGGAGCCGCTGGATGCGGCGGCGGAGGCGGCGGTGCCGGGTGCACCGTTACGGGCGCCGGCGGCGGCGGCGGATGGAAAGCAGGCGGCGGTGGCGCTGCCGGTGGTGGCGGCGGTGCCGGGTGCACTGTGGTCGGCGCCGGCGCCGGTGCCAACGTGTTGCGCGGCGGCGGCGGCGGTGGCGGCGACGGTTTCACCGTGCTCGGCTGCGGCTGACCGCTCGGAGGCGGCAGCGGTGCAGGTTTCAACGATGCTGGAGCCCGACCGTTTTGTGGCGGCGGCGGTGGCGGCGGTGAGCCCGGTTTCACGAAGGCATTCGAGGGCGGTGGCGGCGGCGGCGGAGGGCCGCCCGGTCCGGCACGCGGCGGTGCCGGGAGCGGCGCCAAGGTTGAGGGTCCACCCGGTGCCGGACGGAATCCTGTTCCTGGCGGTGAGCCGGGTGGCGGCGCGTGTGTCACTGCGGTCGGCAGCGAGACGCGCAGTTCCCGTCCCCCTCCGCCGGGTGCTCCCGGCGGTGGCGCGCGGAATTCGACGCCGCGCGGCGGCCGCACGAAAGCGGGCACGGCGGGACCGGCCGGAGCCGGCAGGCCGAAGCGTGCGCTCGGCGGCGGTGGCGGCGGCAGCACGGCGTATTCACGTGGCCGCGGCGGCAGGAAGAACAGCGGCGGCCGCGGCGGCGGCGCGTAGCGCGGCCCGGCGAAGATAATGACCGGTCCGTCGACATAGCCGAGTTCGTCCGGCGGCGGCGGCGGAAGGCCGAAATCGTAATAGGCAAAATCCGGCGGCGGGTCGTAGGCCGCGGACAGCATCGCCAAACGCCGCCGCGCATCCCAGACATGGGGCCCGTTCGGATAGCGCCGCAGATACGACCAATAGGCTGGCGGCGTATCGGCGGTCACGCAGCGGCGCCAGATGATCGCTTCGCGGCGGACCGCCAGCATGCCGGCGATGCGCGCCGAATACGGGCTGCTCGGATAGACGGCGAGGAACTGCTGGTAGCCGTCGATGGTGTCGCGATCCAGTGCCGCCGCGTAGGCGTCGTCGACGTTCGGAAAATCGCGGAGCGGTTTGGCGCGCACATCGGCGATCGGCATGACGTTGGGCGGCGGCGGCGCGCCGGCGGCAAGCTCGGTCATGAGGAACGGGCCGTCGATCTGCGACGCGTACCACGGAATTTCGGCGCCCTGGGTGAGATCGCTGACGCGTAGCCGCAGCCGCGCGAACAGATCGTCGAGGCCGAGCCCGCCGGCCGCGATCATTTCCGTCAGCGACGTCGCGTAAGCGCCGTAAGGACCTTGCTCGTCGGGCGCGACCGTGCCCGGCGCCGCGTTGAACGCGATCGCCATGCTGGGCATCGGCTCGACCAGCGCCAAGCCGCCGGCCAGCGGCTGATTGCCGCCGCCGAACGGATTCTGCCGCGCGGCGTCGAGAATGACGATCTTGACGCGGCCCGGCAGCGACGCCAACGGTTGGGTGAAATCCGAAACCCGTATCGCCTGGAGCGGCACGTCGACGTCGCGCTGGATGTCGGCGTCGACCGGAACGAAATAATTCTCGCCGTTGAACTGCAGGCCGATGCCGGCAAGATAAACCAGCGCCACGGCATCCGGCCCGGCGGCCGATACCTGGCCGATGAATTCGCGGAAGGATTCCCGCAGCGTCGCCTGATCGAGATTGCGCGCGCCGGTGACGGTGAAGCCGGCGGACTGCAGCGCGTCGGCGACGAGACCGGCATCGTTGGCGGAGGTGGCAAGTTTCGCCGCTTTATACTCGTCGTTGCCGATCACCAGTGCGAAGCGCTGTTCCGCCGCCTGGCTCGCCTGTTGGCCCAACGTCAACGCCAGGAGGACGAGCAGCCACAAGGCCGCCGCCCGTGCGAATTTTGTCATTTCGATCTCCCGGATGTCCGACCCGCCGCCAATTGACGCTCGGCCGACTTGAAACTTGTTCCATCGACATCCTGCCGATCAATAGGTCCAAATAATGTCAGGAATCATGTCGGGAGGGGAGATTTGCTCCGCCATTTGCCGCGGCGGTGCAAATCTATTTGTTTGTCATGATCGCAGCACGGGCTGCCCAAGCGATGGCGATATGTCAAGAACGGGCAGGACAGTCGCGAAAGTTGCAATTGCGTCCGCGGCGGCGGCGCGCTAAGAACAACCTAACAAACGATTTCTTAACTCGACTTGCCTTAGGTGCGGCCTGTCGGCAAGTTTACGGCTCGACAACAATCATCGTGATGACTATCCATCATGATCACACCCTATCTGCTCACTTTTCATCCGCTCCCGTAAGGGATACAAACTGTCTTTGTTGAAAGGGAGGCTTTATGGCGAAGAGACCAAAAAAGCGGCGCGCTTGGACTGCAGGCGAACTCCGCGATCTGAAAGCGATGGCACGCAAGAAGACAACGGCGGGCAGAATTGCCAAGAAGCTGCGTCGGTCCGAAGGCGCGACGCGGCAAAAGGCATTCAGCATCGGGCTCTCTCTCAATTCCCGTTCCTGATCTAACAACAGCAATTCAAGCTTCTTAAGTTGCGGCATCGACCGAGGTCTTTCAGGCCTCGGCCGGTGCCGTGATACTTCTTTTGCAGCGATGAGTTGCGCGGGACCGCGTTGCCAGCGTCGCGTGATGGCGGGGCAACGCGGGCTGTGGCGGTTGTCATAGGAATATTTCCGGCAAGCGGGTGCGTGATCCCGCGCCGCGTCTGGCTGCGCACGGCCAAGCCCGCCGCGGCCGCCGCCGTTAACTAATGGCGGTGAACCGGTCCCACCGGTCCGTTAACTAAGGGTATGATGATCCCGGCACTCTTGGTCGGGGCCTGTCGCATTGTCGCGCTTCGCAGCCGCGGCCCGCCTTTTGCAGGCGCGGACGTGGTCTTGGGCCCCTTAACGGTGGTACGCAGCCCTGATGGCTTCATCCCTCGGTCCGCTCCGCCAGGCGCCGGCAGGTTCCGAACTTGCCGCGGCGCTGATTGCGTGCCGGCGGGCTTTTATCGCCATCGGCGTGTTCAGCGGCGTGAGCAATTTGCTGATGCTCTCCGGCGCGCTGTTCATGCTGGAAGTTTACGATCGCGTGCTGCCGAGCCGCAGCGTGCCGACGCTGATCGGGCTAATGATCCTGGTCACCGGCCTCTATGCGGCGCAGGGCGCCATCGAGACGATCCGCAGCCGCATCCTGGTGCGCGTCGGCAACAGCCTCGACGAGGCGATGAGCATGCGTGTCTATGACGCCGTCGTGCGGCTGCCGCTGAAATCCGGCGGCAGGGCCGAAGGCGCGCAGCCGATCCGCGACCTCGACACCGTGCGCGGTTTTCTGTCCGGCGTCGGCCCGGTGGCATTGTTCGACCTGCCGTGGATGCCGGTCTACCTGATCGTCTGTTTCATGTTTCACACCTATATCGGGCTGACCGCGCTTACCGGCGCGATCATTCTGGTCACGCTCACGGTGCTCACCGAATTGTCGACGCGGCGGCCGACCCGCACCGCCACCCAATTCGCCGCGGCGCGCAACGCGCTCATGGAGGCGAGCCGGCGTAACGCCGAAGCGATCACCGCCATGGGCATGGTCGGGCGCATCGCGCAGCGCTGGGGCGACCTCAATCGCAGATACGTGGCATCGAGCCAGCGCGCCAGCGACGTCGCCGGCGGTCTCGGCGCGATGTCGAAAGTGCTGCGCCTGTTGCTGCAGTCGGCGATTCTCGCGGTCGGCGCGTGGCTGGTGATCAATCAGCAATCGACGCCGGGCATCATCATCGCCGGCTCGATCCTGGGTGGCCGCGCGCTGGCGCCGGTCGATTTGGCAATCGCCAATTGGCGCGGTTTTGTCGCCGCGCGGCAAAGCTGGGCGCGGCTGTCGAATCTGCTGGCGCATCTTCCAGTGCAGAATGCGCCCATGCCGTTGCAGCCGCCAGCGCGCACGCTGGTCGTGCAAGGCGCGGCGGTCGCGGTGCCGGGCGGCCCGACCATCGTCTGCCAGGACGTCAATTTCTCGCTCAATGGCGGCAAGGCGCTCGGCGTGATCGGGCCGACGGCGTCGGGCAAATCGTCGCTGGCGCGCATGCTGGTCGGGGTGTGGTCGCCGGTGCGCGGCAGCATCCGGCTCGATGGCGCCAGCATCGACCAATGGGCGCCCGAAGCGCTCGGCCGCCATATCGGCTATCTGCCGCAGGACGTCGAATTGTTTCCCGGCAACGTGGCGCAGAACATCGCCCGCTTCGAGGATCCGCCGGATGCCGAAGCCGTGCTTGCCGCGGCGCAAGCGGCCGGCGTCCACGACCTCATCGTCAATCTGCCGCAAGGCTACGAGACCAGCGTCGGCGATCACGGCAATGCGCTCTCGGCCGGCCAGGCGCAGCGCATCGCGCTCGCCCGCGCGCTCTATCGCGACCCGTTCCTGGTCGTGCTCGACGAGCCGAACTCCAATCTCGACGCCGAAGGCGACGAAGCGCTCACCCGCGCCATTCTCGGCATCCGCGCCCGCGGCGCCATCGCCGTGGTGGTGGCGCATCGGCCAAGCGCCATCGCCGGCGTCGACTACATTCTCGTTATGGCCAAGGGACGTCAGCAACAGTTCGGGCCGAAAGAGGAAGTCCTCAACCGCGTGATCCAGCCGACACCGCCGCCGCGGGCCTTGAAGGTGGTGCCGGATAAAGGTGGGTCGGCATGATCGACAAGCTGCGCAATTTGAATATCGGTCGTTTCAAGCTCGGCAGTCCGTCGTCGAGCTCCGAGGCTTCGATCCGCAAGCATATCGTCATCGGCAGCGTGCTGGTGGCGGTGCTGGCGCTCGGGCTGGGCGGTTGGGCTTCGACCGCGGAAATTTCCGGCGCCCTGATCGCGCAGGGCACCATCGTGGTCGATTCCAACATCAAGAAAGTGCAGCACCCGACCGGCGGCGTGGTCGGCGAGGTGCGCGTGCACGACGGCGACCGGGTCAAGGCTGGCGATATTCTCATTCGGCTCGACGAGACCGTGACGCGCGCCAATCTCGCCATCGTCACCAAGGGCCTCAACGAGCTCTATGCCCGCAAGGCGCGTCTCGGCGCCGAACGCGACGGCGCCGACACCATGGCGGTGCCGCGCGAGCTTGCCGGCAATATCGACAATCCGGACGTCAAAGACGCCATGGACTCCGAGCGCAAGCTGTTCGAATTGCGGCGCACCGCCCGGCTCGGGCAGAAAAACCAGCTGCAGGAGCGCGTCAAGCAGTTGCAGGAGCAGATCAGCGGGCTGGTCGCGCAGCAGGACGCCAAGGCCAAGGAGCTCGGCTTCATCGACCAGGAGCTGTCCGGCGTGCGCGACCTTTGGCAGAAGAACCTGGTCCAGCTCAATCGGCTGACGTCGCTTGAGCGCGACGAAGCCAAGATCCAAGGCGAACGCGGCGCGCTCATTGCCAATGCCGCCGAGGCCAAGGGCCGGATCACCGAAATCCAGCTGCAGATTCTCCAGATCGATCAGCAATTCACCAGCGACGTCGCCAAGGAATTGCGCGAGACCGACAGCAAGATCGGCGAAGCCGTCGAGCGCAAGGTGACGGCGGAAGATCAGCTGCGCCGCATCGACATCCGCGCGCCGCAGGACGGCACCGTGTTCCAGTCGACGGCCAATACGGTCGGCGGTGTGATCTCGGCCGGCGACCAGATCATGCTGATCGTGCCGGAATCCGACACACTGTCGGTCGAGGTCAAGGTCGAGCCCAAGGACGTCGATCTGGTGGCGTTCGGTCAGCCGGTGGTGTTGCGTTTCTCGGCCTTCAATCAGCGCACCACGCCGGAGCTCAATGGCACCGTGCAGCGCGTCGCCGCCGATACCAATGTCGACCAGCGCACCGGCCAGAGCTTCTACCTGGTGCGCATTGCCATCGACGCCGGCGAGGTCGCGCGCCTCGGCGCGGTCAAGCTGACGCCGGGCATGCCGGTCGAAGCCTTCATCCAGACCGGCGACCGCACGCTGGTGGCCTACCTGGTCAAGCCGCTGCGCGACCAGTTGATGCGCTCGTTCCGCGAGAAATAAGAATTATCCGCCCCCGCGATAGCGGGGGAGGGGGACCACGCGAAGCGTGGTGGAGGGGGCGCGGGCGGCGTCGCTCGCGCAGGCGTCGAAAGGTGTACGCAATCGGCCAAGTTTGTTAGACAGCGCGGGAATCGCTTTACCGGGGGAGGCCCCCTCCACCGCGCTTGCGCGCGGTCCCCCTCCCCCGCTTCGCTGCGCTACGCAGGGGAGGAAAAAGATCATGAAGACGTTAGCCCGCTGGGCGCGACAGTTCGGTGTGGCGCGGGCGGTGTGCGTGGTGCTGCTGTTCGCGCTGGTGGCGCTGCGCGCCGTCGATCCGCAGCCGCTGCAGGAGCTGCGGCTGCGCATCTTTGATCTGTTCCAGGTGCTGCATCCCCGCGAGCAGCAAGGTTATCCGGTCGCCATCGTCGATATCGACGAGCCGAGCCTGAAAGCGATCGGGCAGTGGCCGTGGCCGCGGACGGTGGTGGCCGATCTGGTGACGAAGCTGAAGGAGCAGGGCGCCGTCGTCATCGGCTTCGACGTCATTTTCGCCGAGCCCGATCGCATGTCGCCGGCGGTCGCGGCGCAAAACTTCCGCGGCCTCGATGACGAAACCCGCGCCAAATTGGACAGCCTGCCCAGCAATGACGCGGTTTTCGCCGACGCGATCAGCAAGGCGCGCGTCGTCGTCGGTCAGGTCAGCGCGGCAACGCCGCAGCCGCGCGCGCCCGAGGAAATGACGCTGCAAACCGGTGTCGCTTATATCGGCCCGGACCCGGCGCCGTTCCTTGTGACCTCACCCGGGCTGCTGCGCAACGTCCTGCCGATCGAGCAGGCGGCGGCCGGCCGCGGCTCGTTCTCGATCAATCCGGAACGCGACGGCATCGTCCGCCGCGTGCCGATGATCCTGGCGGCGCAAGGCGGGCTGGTGCCGTCGCTGACCACGGAAATGCTGCGTGTCGCTACCGGCGCGACAGCGGTGCTGGTGCGCGTCGACCAGGCCGGCGTGCGGTCGATTTCAGTGCAGCGCAATGTGGTGCCGACCGACAGCCACGGCCAGATCTGGACCCATTTCAACAAGAGCGATAAGGCGCGCTATGTCTCGGCCAAGGACGTGCTGCAGGGCACGCTGTCGCGGGACCGGCTGCTCCGCAAGCTGGTGCTGATCGGCACCTCGGCGACGGGTCTGCTCGACATCAAGACGACGCCGGTCGAGGCGGCGATGCCCGGCGTTGAAGTGCACGCGCAAATCCTGGAAAGTGTGGTGACCGGGGCGCAATTGTCGCCGGTGCCTGACGCCCTCGGCGTCGAGGTCGTCCTGGCGGTGCTGCTCGGCATCGCCATCATCATCGCCGCGCCGCTGCTGTCGCCGATTGTGGTTGTCGGGCTTGGCGCCGTGCTGATCGCCGGCCTCATCGGCACATCGTGGTTTTTCTTCGTCGCGCGCAGTCAGCTGCTCGATTTTACTTATCCCCTGATATCCAGTTGGCTGATCTATCTGGTGCTCACTTTCGTCAATTATTTCCGCGAACAGAAGCAGCGCCAGCAGATCCGCTCCGCCTTCGGCTTCTACCTGTCGCCGCACATGGTCGAACAGCTGGCCCGCTCGCCGGAGAAGCTCGTGCTTGGCGGCGAGGAGCGCCGCATGACCATCCTGTTTTCCGACGTGCGCGGCTTCACCGGCATCTCCGAGCTCTACAAGGACGATCCGCAGGGCCTCACCCGCCTGATGAACCGCTTCCTCACGCCGCTGACCAACGCCATCATCGAGCGCAAGGGCACCATCGACAAATATATCGGCGACGCCATCATGGCGTTCTGGAACGCGCCGGTCGACGACGACGAGCAGGAAGCCAATGCCTGCGACGCGGCGCTGGCGATGCAGGAGCGCGCCGCGGCGCTCAACGCCGAGCTCAAGCAGGAGGCCGATGCCCATGGCAGCGTTTTCATGCCGCTGCGCATCGGCATCGGGCTCAATACCGGGCCGTGCGTGGTCGGCAATATGGGCTCCGATTTCCGCTTCAACTATTCGGTGCTGGGCGACACCGTGAACGTGGCGTCGCGGCTCGAGGCCCGCACCAAGGACTATCGCCTGCCGCTAGTGATCGGTTCGCGCACCGCCGAGCGCGCCAGCGACAAGTTCACCACCATGGAAATCGATCTGATCCAGGTGAAGGGCAAGAAACAGCCGGAAGCGGTGTTCACCGTGCTCGGCCGCAGCGAGCTGGAGCAGGATCCGCACTGCCGGGAATTGCGCGAGCTCAACGCCCAGATGCTGGCCGCTTACCGCAAGCAGCAATGGGACGACGCGCTCGCGCTGATCGAGCGCTGCCGCAAGGCCGCCAACGGCATCGACGTCTCAGGCCTCTACGACATGTATGTCGAGCGCATCGCGTCTTACCGCGCCGAGCCGCCACCCTCCGATTGGGACGGCGTTTACGAGGCGGAATCGAAGTAAAGCGACGGCGATCCGCAGTCGCTATACGTCCGGCGCTTTCTGCGATTTAATGCGGCAAGTCGCGTTGACAATAAAACGTCCGCAGGGAGGACTATCATGAATCGAACGCGCCAGATAAAACTTGGCGGCTCTATCGCGCTCGGCCTCACGCTCGGTCTTGCTTTCAACCTTGGCACCGCATCGGCCCAAGACAAAACCTTCGAACTAAAACTCTCGCACTGGGTGCCGCCATCGCATCCGTTGCAGAAATCGATGGAGGAGTGGGGCGCCTCGATCGAAAAGGATTCCGGCGGCACCATCAAATACAAGGTCTATCCGGCGCAGCAGCTCGGCAAGGCGTTCGATCATTACGACATGGCGCGCGACGGCATCGCCGACGTCACCTATGTGAGTCCCGGCTACCAGCCCGGCCGCTTCCCGATCTTCGACGCCGCCAATCTGCCGTTCATGCTGGCCAATGCCAAAGGCGGCACCGAAGCGCTCGACGACTGGTATCGCAAATATGCCGCGACCGAGATGAAGGACGTCAAATTCTGTTTCGCCTTCACCCACGATCCCGGCAGCTTCCATTCCCGCGCCAAGAAGATCATGGAGCCGGCCGACATCAAGGACATGAAGATCCGCCCGGCGCATGCCAGCATGGCGGCGCTGGTGACGTCGCTCGGCGGCACCAATGTGCAGGCCTCGGCCCCGGAAGTGCGCGACATTCTGGAAAAGGGCGTGGCCGACGCGGTGACTTTCCCGTGGGGCTCGATCCTGCTGTTCGGTATCGACAAGGTGACGAAGTACCATATGGAGGCCGCGCTCTACACCACGGGCTTCGTCTGGGTGATGAACAAGGACACCTATGCGGCGATGTCGCCGTCGCAGCAAAAGGTGATCGACAATCACTGCAACAGGGAATGGGCCGAGAAGGTCGCGTCGCCGTGGGCCGATTTCGAGCATGACGGTATCGCCAAGCTCAAGGCCGAGCCGGGCCAAGAGGTCTATCCGATCTCGGACGCGCAGCTCGATCTGTGGAAAGCGGCGGCCGTGCCGGTGGTGAAGACCTGGTCCGACGCGGTGAAGAAGACCGGCAACGATCCCGACGCGATCCTGAAGGAATTTCGGGCCGATCTCGTGAAGTACAATTCGGGGTATTGATCCCAAGCCTCCCCTGCAGGGGGAGGCCGCCGGCCGAAGGCCGGCAGGTGGGGCAGTGCAATTGCACTTCCCCACCCGGCCGCTTCGCGGCCAACCCTCCCCCTGCAGGGGAGGGTAGTTCAGATGTACAGCCGCTTCTTTCTGCGATTAAATGGGACAGTTCGGTTTGCAACTAAATCGCATGGGGAGATGTCTAATGGACGGCACGCGCCACTTGAAATTTTGCGGCCTCGCCGCGCTCGGGCTTGCGCTCAGCCTGGTTCTCAGTTTTGGCACGGCGTCGGCGCAGGACAAGACCTTCGAGCTGAAGCTGTCGCATTGGGTGCCGCCGTCGCATCCGTTGCAGAAAGCGATCGAGGACTGGGGCGACGACATCCAGAAGGCCTCGAACGGCACCATCACCTACAAGATTTATCCCTCGCAGCAGCTCGGCAAGGCCTTCGACCATTACGACATGGCGCGCGACGGCATCGCCGACTTTGTCTACGTCAATCCGGGCTATCAGCCGGGCCGCTTCCCGATCATCTCGGCCGGCGAGCTGCCGTTCCTGGTCGGCCAGGCCAAGGGCGGCAACCGCGCCATCGACGCCTGGTACCGCAAATACGCCGCCGCCGAGATGAAGGACGTGCATTACTGCTTCTCCTTCGTGCTCGATCCGGTGGCGTGGCATTCGGTCTCCAAGAAGATCGTGGTGCCCGACGACATCAAGGGCATGAAGATCAGGCCGGCCCAGGGCACCATCGCCGCCTGGGTGACGCAGCTCGGCGGCACCAATGTGCAATCGAGCGCGCCCGAGGCCCGCGACATCCTGGCCAAGGGCGTGGCCGACGCCATCACCTTCCCGTGGGGCTCGATGCTGCTGTTCGGCATCGACAAGGTGACCAAATACGACATGGACGAGCCGCTCGGCTCGGTGACGTTCCAGTGGCTGATGAATCCGGCGGTCTATAACGCCATGTCGGCTGCGCAGAAGAAGGTGATCGACGATCATTGCACCACCGAATGGGCGGCGCGCTTTGCCGATCCGTGGGTCGATTTCGAGCATGGCGGCCTGGAGAAGATCAAGGCCGAGCCGGATCACGAGGTCTACAAGATCTCCGACGCGCAGCTCGACGCCTGGAAGAAGTCGGCCGAGCCGCTCAAGCAGAAATGGGCGGCCGACGTGAAGAAGGCCGGCGGCGATCCCGACGCGATCTGGAAAGAGCTGCAGGCCTCGCTGACGCAATACAACGCCGGCTTCTGAACCTTAAGCCTCCCCTGCCAGGGGGAGGCCGCCGCGCGCAGCGCGGCAGGTGGGGAGGTACGGCGGCCAGATCTTGCACTTCCCCACCCGCCGCTTCGCGGCGCCCTCCCCCTGCAGGGGAGGGTTAGCAACTTGGACCTCGCCTCATGGCGGAAGCCGAAGCTCCCGTTTCCGGAATTCCCGAGCCGCAAGATGCGCCGCCGCGCAACGCGATGGACATGTTCATCGACGGCATCGAGCTGATCGCCGCCTTCTTCGTCGGCGTCGTCGCGCTCGACATCTTCGTCTCGGTGATGCTGCGCTATTTCTTCAGCGTGCAGATTCCCGACAGCTACGATTTCGGCCGCCTCTTGCTCGGCATTCTCATCTTCTGGGGCATCGCGGCGACGTCGTATCGCGGCAATCACATCACCGTCGATTTGCTCTATGCCAATGTGGGCGACCGCGCCAAGCGCGTCATCGACGTGTTCGCGACTTCGGTGCTGCTGTTCGTGGTGACGGTGCAGACCTATACGCTGTTCGACAAGGTCTGCGGCACCTACCACGACAACGTACTCACCTTCGATCTGCGGCTGCCGGTGTGGCCGTTTTTCCTGGTCGCCTGGCTCGGCGACGTCTCTGCCGTGCTGCTGATCGCCGTGCGCACTTACCGGCTGATCTTCCATCCGGAGCTGCTCGGCGGCCAGTACCAGATCAAGCCGGTCGAGTGAGACGATGCCGCATTTGAGCACCGACGCGGTCGCGATCCTCGGCTTCGTCGCGCTGTTCGCGCTGATGCTGCTGCGCGTGCCGGTCGGCATGGCGATGGGCCTCGTCGGCGTCTCGGGCTTCGCCTACATCGTCGGCGGCACCGCGGCGCTCAAAAGCGTCGGGCTGACCTCGATGCGCACGGTGACCGATTACACCTTCGGCGTCATCCCGATGTTCCTGTTGATGGGTGCATTCGTGTCGAACTCCGGCATGAGCCGCGAATTGTTCCGCGCCGCCAATTCCTTTCTCGGCCATTTCAAGGGCGGCCTCGGCATCGCCACCATCGCCGCCTGCGCCGGCTTCGCCGCGATCTCGGGCTCCTCGGTCGCCACCGCCGCCACCTTCGCCACCGTCGCCTATCCGGAGATGCGGCGCTACAACTACCCGCAATCCTTCGCCACCGGCGTCATTGCCGCCGGCGGCACGCTCGGCGCCATGCTGCCGCCTTCCACCGTGCTCGCGGTCTACGGCATCATCACCGAGCAGGACATTGGCAAGCTGTTCATCGCCGGGATCATTCCCGGCATTCTCGCCGCCTCGATGGACATGCTCACAGTGGTGATCATCGGCAAGGTGCGGCCGAATTTTTTGCCGGCCACGCCGCGGCACAGCTGGGCCGAGCGACGCAAAGGGCTGATCGACATCTGGGCGACGCTGCTGCTGTTCGTCTTCGTCATCGGCGGCCTCTATGGCGGGCTGTTCACGCCGACCGAAGCCGGCGGCGTCGGCGCCTCGGGCGCGTTGCTCATCGGGGTGGCGCGCGGAAAACTGACACGGCCGGAAATCCGCCGCTCGCTCCTGCAGGCGGTGCGCACCGCCGCCGCCGTGCTCACCGTGCTGATCGGCGCATTGTTGTTCGGCTACTTCCTCACCGTGACGCAGACGCCGCAGAAGGTCACCGCCTTCATGACCGGGCTGGGGCTGGGCCGCTACGGCGTGCTGGCGCTGATCATGCTGATGTACATCGTGCTCGGCTGCCTCATGGACTCGCTCGCCATGATCATCCTCACCATCCCGATCATCTTTCCGGTGGTCATGCAGCTCGGTTTCGACCCGATCTGGTTCGGCGTGATCATCGTGATGACGGTCGAGCTCGGGCTCATTCACCCGCCGGTCGGCATGAACGTCTTCGTCATCAAGAGCGTGGTGCAGGACGTGAGCTTCTCGACGATTTTCAAAGGCGTGTTGCCGTTCATCGTCACCGATCTGATCCGGCTGGTGATCTTGATCGCGTTCCCCATTTTAGCGCTTTGGCTGCCGTCGCATATGGGATAGGGCGAAGCCCACTCACGCCAACGGGATCATCCCGCTCCACCACTGCGTCAGCTTGCCGACATCGAGGTCGTATTTGCGGACGAAATCGAGCTTGCCGTCTGCGCTCACCTTGAAGACGGTGATGCCGGCCGGAATGACGACGACTTTGCCGTCGCGGCGGATCGCCGTCGGCGCCAGCGCTCCCACCACCATCATCCTGCCGGAGGAATCCAGGCCGAACGTGCGCGGATGGGCGGCGCGGATATCGGCATGCTGGAACGCAGTCGGCTCGCCGGTCTTCGGGTTGATGGCGAATGCGGCGATATTGCTTTCGCCGGCGCTGAACACTTTCACGCCGTCGACATCCTCGATGCCGGGTCCCACCGCCGGCGCGACACCCGAGCGGTTGCCGAGATAGACGACCTTGCCGTTGGGATGAACATGAATCGGTCCGGCGCCCTGAACCGGGATACGATGGTCCGGATCGGCCAAGGTGTCCTTGGTGAACAGCGGCTCCGGGCCAAGATCGCCGTTCGGCTCGAGCTTGTAGACGATGAGCTTGCTCTGCCGCTCGACCGACAGATAAACCCACGGCTTGGTCGGATGGAAGTCGAGGTGCCGCGGTCCGAAGCCATAGCCGCCATTCGGCTGGATCTTTCTCAGGTTCGACAGCACGCCGTCGTTAAAGCCGTAGACATGCAGCGAACCGGGATCTTCCGGCTTGCCGCCTTCGGGATTGTTGCCGCGCGCGACGACCAGCACGGTCTTGTTGTTCGGTGTCGCCCGGACTTGATGGAAATAGATGCCCTTTTCCAGATTGTCCGGCTGCGGCACCTCGTCGCCGATGCTGCCGTCGGCCTTGATCCGGTGCACGCTGATGCCGGACGGGAAATTGTAGGCGACGAGGACATATTTGCCGCTTCGATCGACGCTGTTGTTGATCGGCCGCCAGCGCAGCTTGACCATGTCGCCCTGTGGCGCGAGCTCGCCATCGTGGCCGACCCGGAACGCCGCCAGATAATGTTCGTTGCCGGAAAAGCCCGGACCGCCGGTGCTCGAGGTCACATAGAGAAACTGCCGCGACGGGCTCGGCCACGCATATTGGATGCCGCCGGGCATCTTGACCGAGCCGCGCTTGGTCAGCGTGTCGGCGGCGACGTCAACGTCGTAGTGGGTGAGCTCGCTACCGACACCGGAATAGAACGCCATGCGCTGCGTCGCGGCCTGAACCAAGGAGCCACGCATGGCGGCGACGCTGCCGGCCAGCATGGCGGAGAACGCGCGTCGGCTGAACATGATTTCCTCCCGCAATTTTCTGTTGCAACGATCTAACGCCCGGATAAGACGATCCGCAACCGCGAAGTGGCGGCGGCTAAGCCTGCTCGACCTGCATCAGGACATCGAGCGCCAGCGCGCCCTTGGCGTAAACGCGCAACGGATTGATTTCGATTTCTACTATCCGCGCATCGCCGCGGATCAGTGCGCCGAGCCGCAACACGCAATCGGCGACGGCAGCGAGATCGGCCGCCGGCGTGCCGCGGCCGCCGCGCAATAGCGCGGCGCCTTTTAGCTTGCGCAATTCTTCGATGACGCCGTCACGGTCGATATCGGCCGGCAGGATGCGGATATCGTACAGCGCCTCGATCCAGATGCCGCCGAGGCCGACGGTGAGGATCGGCCCCCAACCCTTTTCGCGGCGTGCGCCGACCACGAGCTCGAGCCCAGGCGGCGCCATGGCCTCGACCAGCATTCCATCGAGACGCATGTCAGGTTGCGATTTGTGGACAGCGGCGGCGACACCATCCCAGGCTCGCAAGAGCGCAGCGTTGTCCGCGATGTTGAGGACGACACCGCCGGCGTCGCTCTTATGCGCCAGCGCGGCGGCTTGCGCCTTCAAGACGACGGGATAACCGAACCGCGCTGCGATCTCGCTCGCATCTTCAGGATCCCGCGCCAGCGCGCCTTCCGGGACGGCGATGCCGAGCATCGCCAGCAAAGCCTTGCCTTGATACTCGGTAAGCGCGCCGGTCGCCGCGATCCGGTAGGGCGGCAGCTCTGGCACCGCGGCGCGCGGACCCGTCGCTGTCACGGCGTTGCCGTACCAGGTCGCCCGCGCCATGGCGCGCAGCGCGCGATCGGGCGAGCGGAAAAAAGCGAGGCCCTTGTCACGCAGACTGGCAGAAAATTCCGCCGGCAGTTCGGTCTCGTCGCCCATGGTGGCGACCGCGATCGGCTTTTCGAGATCGCCGATGCCGGAGAGGATCGCGTTGGCTTTGTCCATGGCAAAGCGCGGCGCGCCGGCGACGATGGCGATGACGAGTGAGCCCATCGCCGGATCGGCGAGAAGCTGCGCCGCGGTGCTGCCGAGGATCGATGGATCGCGCACGGTCTGCGCTGTGGTGTCGACGGGATTTTCGATGGCCGCGAACGGCGGCAGAATTTTCTTGATGGCTTCGGCATTCGCGGCCGACAGCTCCGGCAGTTCGAGCCCGAGTGTCTCGGCGAAATCGAGTGCGTAGCCTTTGAACGCGCCCGAATTGGTCATCACGGCCGCTCCCCTGATGGGCGGGCCGGCAAAGCGCGCCAGAATTTCCGCGGTGTCGAGCAGCTCTTCCAGCGTCTCGACCCGCACGACCGCTTGGTGCGCGACCAATGCGCTCATCACCGCATGATTGCCGACCATGGCGCCGGTGTGGGTGCGCGCGGATTCCTGCGCGCGGGCGCTGCGGCCGGGGTGCATCAGCACGATAGGCTTTCTGCGCTCGCGGGCGCGCGCGGCGAGCTTGAGAAATAGCGCCGGGTCACGCACCTGCTCCATGAACAGGACGATGACTTCGGTGGCATCATCATCGATCAGAAATTCCAGAAAATCTTCCGTCGTGAGCTGCGCTTCATTGCCGGTGGAGACGACGATGGAAAGCTTGAGCCCTTTTGCGAGGAGGGCCAGCCGCAAGGTCGAGCACATGGCGCCGCTCTGGGTGACGACGCCGATGCCGCGGCCCTGGACCTGCGCCGGCAACGACAGCGGCTCGAAGGTTAGCGCGACGCGATCGGTCAGATTGACCAAGCCGATGCAATTCGGCCCGCACAGCGCCAGCTTCGCCTCGTTGGCGATCCGCGCCATCTCTTCCTGCTCGGCGCGTCCGGCTTCGTCCATCTCGGCAAAGCCCGAGGCAAAGACCAGCACGGCGCCGATCTTGCGGCGGACGCAGGCCTGCACCGCATCCACTGTCGCCTGCCGCGGCACCGCCAGCACCGCGACGTCGACGCCGGCGGGCAATTCGTCGATCGAGGCGACGCAGACGCGGCCGCCGATCTCGCGGTTGTTGCGGCTGACGAGATGAATGTCGCCTTGAAAGCCGATGCGGCTGAGATTGGCGAGCACATTGCCGCCCAGCGAGCCCCCTCCCTGCCCTCCCCCGCTTGCGGGGGAGGGTGGGGTGGGGGCCGAAATGCCGACGATGGCGACCGAGCGCGGCCGCAGCAGCGGCCGCAGCGCGATCGCCTGTCGCTCTCCCGTCACCCGCGCGCTCAACTGTCGCGGCGATAGGCGGCCAACCCCGGCCGGTACGATTTGTCGTCGAGAAATTGCGTCATGCCCTTCTCGCGGCCCTTTTCGGGATCGAGAAAGCGCAGCTGGTCGAGCTTTGCGAACAGATAATCCTCGGCGTCCTCCCACGACATGTCGCGCACGCGGCGCGCCGCATGTTTGGCGATGCGCATCGCCATGGGATTCTTCTCGATCAAGGTCGCGGCGAGCTTTTGCACCCGCGCGCGCAATTCGGCGCGCGGCACCGCCTCGTTGACCAGTCCCATTGACGCCGCCTTGCGGCCGTCGAAAGTCTCGCCGGTCATGATGTAGTACATCGTATCGCGCTGGCCCATGACCGACGCCACCGCCTTGGTCACGGTCCCGGCCGGAATGATGCCCCAGTTGATTTCCGACAAACCGAAGGTTGCGTCCTCGGCGGCGATGGCGAGGTCGCAGGCGATCATCGAGTTGAAGGCGCCGCCAAAGCACCAGCCATTGACCATGGCGATGGTCGGCTTGCCGTAGAACTGCAGCCGCTTCCACTGCGCCATGGCGCTCTTGCGCATCACCTTGAGCCGCTCGTCGTAGCTGAGCTTGTCGGTGGCGCGGAAATATTCGCGCAAATCCATGCCGGACGAATAGGCTTCGCCGGCGCCGGTGAGCACCAGCGCGCCGCAGCGTTCGTCGCTGTCGAGTGCCTCGAACACCTCGAGCATTTCGAACGACAGCGCGGGGTTGATGGCGTTGCGCTTCTCCGGCCGGTTCATCGTCACCCAGGCGACACGGTCGACGATCTCGACAAGAACGGTGTTGCCGCCGGGAAGCGAGGCGGCAGTTGCGCTTGAGGTCATCGGTCGAAATCCTTCCATCTGTGGTCAGGCGGGTTCTAGACCATCAAGGGCGCCCGGACCAAGCCGCACCGCTTCATCCGCCACCGCGATAGCGGGGGAGGGGGCATAGGCGGCCTCCGGCCGCCGTGCTTTACGTAAAGAATGCCGACGCGAAGCGTCGGCTGTGCCTGCGAAGCAGGGTGGTGGAGGGGGCGCCGGACTCGACGAAACTCTTTCGACGAAAGAGAAACGTCGAGTCCGGCGCCCCCTCCACCACGGTTCGCTCGCTTCGCGAGCTCCAGTGGTCCCCCTCCCCCGCTTCGCGGGGGCGGATGGTGCAAGCAATCTCATTCTCGCGACGCATGATTTTCGCCCGAGCTATGCCAAGCCATTGCCAAGAACGAATGTCAGAACCCCGATCTTCGTCAGAAGGCGCCGGCGGTGGACCCGGCTGCCGTCACGATCATGTTCTGCAAGCCAAGAAAGAAGGAAATAAAAGGAAGCGGAACGCCGAAAGACGCAGGTCCGCAACCTCCGCATCTTGCGACGCGGCTCGCGCCTTGCAAGGCGCGCTCGCCTTCCGGCGTTCCACCACGGCTCTCACCTAAGGGAATTATTCCATCCCAAAGGCTCAGCTTCAGGCCAGGCTTCCTGGGACGCGGTCTGTACGGGCGTTACCCGCCTTCGCCTGTCCCAGTCCAGGGATGCACCTCCCACCCCGGTCATCGTGCCGGGAGGCTGATGCCCAAGCCGCCCGGGAGCGCCAGTGACGAACCGCCGCCCGCGGGCACCGCACTCGCTCCAATCAGCCGGCGTCACCGGATGACGTCCTTTACGTGAGCGAGGTTCGCCTCGTCTCATAAGCGGGGACGCGTGTCAACATGAATGTGACGGCGGATTTCGGGCGGTCATGGTCCGGCGAAAGTCGCGTATTCATGCGGGTTTTCGCGGGTGCGCGAATGCGCGGTGCGTTCAAACCGCCGAACCGCAGCGTGGGCCGGCGGTCAAATCGCGCACTAAGGCGCATCGGCGAAATGCAAAAAGTCATTGATTGGCAATGTCTTCGACGCGGCGAGCGAATCTTTATTTTGAGTGCGGCTGGAAATGGCGGCACAAATCGCGCGGGACCGCCCATCCGGCAGCGTGCTCAGAAGTGACGCTAGCAAGCGTAGGGCGCGCAAAGCGCCAACGTCCGGCTCGAAGCGAGCGGCCCGATGACAAGCTTCGCGCCGTGCCCGCGTCTTCTTCTTCGGCACCGTATTCTGCCGAGTGCCTCGGACACGTCGAGCATTTCGAACGACAGCACGGGATTGATGGCGTTGCGCTTCTCCGGCCGGTTCGTCGTCACCCGGCGACGCGGTCGACGATCTCGACCAGGACGGTGTTGCCGCAGGGAAGCGAGGCGGCGGTTGCGCTTGAGGTCATCGGTTGCGGCCTTTTCGTGGGTGAACGAAGATTGACGGCCACTGCGAATAGGTAAACTTGATCAGACCACTTCGATTATGCTGTTGAGAGTTTCTCTCGTGCGCTTGGTGGTCGTTGTGGGGGGTACCCTAATGTTTGTGCCGTGCGCGAAGTTGTTGCGGTCCTCACGAATCTGGCTGAGTGTTGCAGATGTTTCCGCAGAAAGGTGGCCGCCAATCAACTCTCGAATCCTCGCGAGGCCTTGAAAGTCATCAGTCTCATGCACCAACTTTTCCCGAGATTGCAGAAATGGCTCAAGTTCGTAGTTTTCGCGCAAAAGCCTGCGCGCCTCGCCGATCGCAGTGCCCAGCCGGGGGCGAAGATATCCTTCGAAAGCGGCCGCCATGTCTATGATCGCCAGGTGATTTATAAGATTGGTTAGGTCTTCGAAGGCATCTTGTATGTCTTTTTCTACTTCGTTCCTTGTGCGAAATTGTTTTGTAAGACCAAGTTCAATATTGCGGCGATGCATAGGATTAGCTAGCGCTTGTTGACGTGTCCTCTCGAGAATATTCGAAAGGATCTCATACCTAGCGTACGCTTCATCCACCGGAGTCTGTGTATCAGGCACTTTAGCCGCCTAGCTTAATAGGAAGTCGAGTGCTTGTTCCAGAGTCGCTTTTTCGAATGGGACGGTTCGCTCCTGAGGAGGCAGTCGCCCGAATGTGCCGGCCGCCTCGACAGGCAGCCTAATCCACCAAATTGGGGTAGCATCGGTGGCCGACTTTGGCATCCGGAGAAACATGATTCTGTACTGTTCGGTAGCTCGGCCATGTCGATGCATGTCGACTCTGCCTTGAGCTCCTATAATCATCCGTCCAATCGGCTGAACAATTATTGTGGCGGGCCCGGCGGCGATTTTCATCGTCTGGACACCGTAGCTTCCCAGGGTTTCTTCGGTGAGCCGTATTCCCTCCTCGGAAATGATGAGAGAGCTATCCTTCTCATACTCAGCAAGATAACTGCGTATTTGCGCAAACAAGGATTCTATAGCTTGCTTCCATTCTTGAATAAGATTCTGCCGGTCCTGGATCGTCTGTTGCTCACGCCTCTGCGATTCGTGAAGCATGTTTAGCGTGTCTCTGAGCGGCAAAGCCGTCTCCTATCATCGAGTGGCGCTGGTGCGCAGACCTCACTGCGCGAAGCTTCATCGCGCCGGCGGGTGTTCTTCGTCCTACGCATTGACTTCCGAAATTTAAGCGCAATGGGCTTTACGCGCAAGCACAGCCCCAGCGGCCCGTTACCCCATCTACGCGCTGGGCTCTACAGGTCGCCGAATTATGATGCAGCAATCGCCTCGGCTTGAACGACGGTGATTTCCAACTCTCGATCATCCATTGCGTCGACAGCGGCGTTCAGGCGGTCCCGCAGCAAGGACCGCTTGGACCGTTTTGTTTCCGCCGCGAAGCCCAATAGTTCGTTGGGCGATGTCTGCAGCGCCTTGGCGATCCGGACGAGCGTAGCGAGGTCCGGCTCATTTCTGCCGGTGACGTAGTGTGCATAACGGCGCTCGCTCACCCCAATCCGTCGGGCAATCGCGGCGTGGGACAATCCCAACCCTTTTGCGCGCGTCCTCAAAGCCCTGGCCAATGCGTCCATAGGAACAAAATGTTCCGGGCTTCACGAGTTAGTCTATGTATGATATGTTCTTGTGGATAGGAACAAATCGTGGGTATATGACGAAGCCGACTGCAATCATGGCCGTATGCGGAAGCCGTATGCGAGCGACAACCCCAATGAAAATTTCTCCCCCTCGATTGCCGTACGGCGCAATTCGCAGCGCAGGGGGAGATTCCGTGACCGAGCACCCGCTGCTATCCGCCGATCCGCAATCCGCCGGTGTAGGGCTCGTGGAAATTCTCGGCCTTGCGGCAGGCACCGAGGCGCTGTTTCGCGCATTCCTCGCGGAGCATGACCGCGACCGTCTTGCCGCCCGGTTCTGGCTGCAGGTTTATCGCAACATCGTCGCAGCAGAACGCGGAGAAGGCAGCACGACGCGCTAACCTATCCTACGAACTACGCATGCTTGAGCGCGCGTGAAACCGCCTCCGGTTCTTTTTTGATCACCTGAAGCAGCACGCGCGCCGCGCCTTCCGGCTTGCGTCGGTTTTGCTCCCAGTCCCGGACGGTCGACGCCGGCAGGCCGAACCGCGCCGCAAATTGCGCCTGACTGAGCTGTAGCGCGCTGCGGATTTTGCGCACGTCGACGTCCGCAGGAACGTACACCCGATAAGTCGCAGGGTCGGCCTTGCCACGAGCGATCGCGCGGCCTTCGCGCGCTGCTCCGATAAGACGACTGCCGAGCTTGCTCATGGCCTTCCTCTCTTCCTCGGCGCCGCAATGCGATTGCGCACGCTGGCGCGATAATCGCTGGCGTATCCCGCCAGTTCCTTCCTCAATTCACGGCGCTCACCTTCCGAAAGATCAGCGCGTTCGCCCTTGTCGATGAGGGCGAGTAACAGCACCGGCACATCAGCGCCGGCAAAATAGCTTACCGTGCGGTAACCGCCCGACTTGCCTTTGCCGCGTCCCGCGAAGCGACGTTTCCGTGCGCCGCCCGTGCCTGGAATCAGGTCGCCGGCCAACGGCTCCGAAGAAATTGCTCGAACGATCTCGGACACGTCGTCCTCCGACAGATCGGAACGACGGCAGTCCGCGAGAAATGTCGGCGTTTCGATGACGGTATGCACGGTTGCCTATACGGCACTGCCGTATAGATGTCAAGCCGGTCATCGCAATGACGACGGGCAATGGACAAGGCCGGCAAAACTCGGCATGGCAAAGCGGCAAAAATTCGAGAGGAATTCCGATGGACTTGAAGCTCACCGGCCGCACCGCGCTGGTCACCGGCAGTTCGAAGGGCATTGGGTTGGCGGTGGCGCAATGGTTTGCCCGCGAAGGCGTCAATGTCTGCCTGGTGGCGCGCTCGGGCGACCGCCTGGAGAAGGAAGGCGCCGCGATCGCCAAGGAGACCGGCGTGACCGTGCGCACGCTGGCCGCGGACCTCGCCGACGCCGCCGCGCGCGAGCGCGTGTTCCAGACGTTTCCCGACGTCGACATTCTGGTGAACAATGCCGGCGCCATTCCGGGCGGCTCGCTTGACGATGTCGACGAGGCGGCCTGGCGCGCCGGCTGGGACCTCAAAGTTTTCGGTTATGTCGGCCTGACGCGGCTTTATCTGCGCATGATGCGCGAGCGCAAACGCGGCGTGATCGTCAACATCATCGGGCTCGGCGGCGAGCGGCTCGATGCCACCTATATCGCCGGCGCCATGGGCAATGCCGGCCTGATGGCGTTCACCCGCGCCATCGGCGGGCGGAGCACCGCGTCCGGCGTGCGCGTCGTCGGCGTCAATCCGGGTCCGGTGCTGACCGATCGCGTCGAAGTGCTGGGCCGCAAGCGCGCCGCGACGCAATACGGCGACGAGAACCGCTGGCGCGAGAGCTTTGCCAAAATGCCGTACGGCCGGCCGGCCTCAACCGACGAGATCGCGGCGACGGTGGTGTTTCTCGCTTCCGATCTGTCGTCGTATACCAGCGGCACCATCGTCACGATCGACGGCGGCATCGCCAATAGCGGCGGCATGCCGTAGCGGCTCCCCAAAAAACTTGTTTCCCGGATGCAGTGCAGCGCGAAGCGGTGCACTGCTGATCCGGGACCGTCGCAGACTCAGCGTGTGTAACGATCCCGGGTCTGCAGCGCACCACTCCGCTGCGCCATAGCGCGTTGAAGACGCGCGTGCACGCGCTTTTGGTGCTGCGCCGCGCCCGGGAAACGTATTCGTGGATAGGACTAGTTGCGCCCGCCGCCGGCAAGCACGGCGCGGGTCGGCCGGTCCGGCCCGAAATCATCGACGCTGTCGATGGCGAGCAAGTCGGCAAGCCGGGTGCGGGCGCGGTTGACGCGGCTCTTGATGGTGCCGACGGCACAGCCGCAAATTCCCGCGGCGTCCTCGTAGGAAAAGCCCGAAGCGCCGACCAGGATCAAGGCCTCGCGCTGATCCGACGGCAGTTTTGCAAGCGCGGTGCGGAATTCCTCGAACTCCACGCGGCCGGTCTGCTCCGGATGCGATTTCAAAGTCTCGGCATAGCGGCCGTCGGCGTCTTCGACCTCGCGGCGGCGCTTGCGATATTCCGAGCGGAACAGGTTGCGCAGAATAGTGAACAGCCATGCCGGCATGTTGGTGCCGGGCTCGAATGAATCGATGTGCGAGAGCGCACGCAACAACGTCTCCTGCACCAAGTCGTCGGCGCGGTCGATATTGCCGCACAACGAGATTGCGAACGCGCGCAGGCTCGGCACGGTGGACAGCACTTGGTCGCGGATCGCAGGGTCAAGCTTCATTGCGACGAGCCTTTGGCTTTCAGTCTTGGGCTTTCAGTCTTGATCGCTCAAGCGGCGGACCAGATCGGCGATATGCGACGGCACGCCCTGATTGACGACGTCGTCGTACATCGACCGCAGCTGCTGACCGATCTTGGCCTGGACCTCACGGCCCAGCCTTGCCTCGGGTTTCGGGGGATTGATCGGCGCGCCCATGGAATCTCGAGTTTCTTGTTTGTCAGAAGCTGGCTTGTCCGTTTCCGGCTGTACCGCTTCAAGATTTGTCGTTCGGTGTTTCATTTCGCCATTTTTCCCCCGTTCGCCCAGTTTCCCCTGTTCGCCCATGTCAGACCCACCCTTGGTACGCACAAGCCCCGCCGATTGGGAGCCAACGCCCGGTTCTGCCCATGGTTCCCCGATCGGGGGAACTTTTTTGGAACTTTTTTCGCCGGGCCACGTTTTTGTGGGTTAGCCTTGGCAAACCCTGAAGGGGAGGGCGTAGTGCCTAATTCACAAGCAGTACTGCAACATCTACCGTTTTTGCGCCGTTATGCCCGCGCCTTGACCGGCAGCCAGTCCTCCGGCGACGCCTATGTGGCGGCGACCCTGGAATCGCTGATCGCCAGCCCGGAAATGCTGGCCGAAACCGGCAATTCGCGGGTCGGGCTCTATCGGCTCTTCACCAAGATCTGGGGCTCGTTGGCGGTGAACGGCAAGCCCGAGGCGAGCGAGGGCGTTCTGGCGCCCGAGCAGCACATTACCCAGCTCACGCCGCGGCCCCGGCAGGCGTTCTTGCTGGTGGCGCTCGAGGGCTTTTCCGAAGAGGACGCCGCGCAAATCCTCGACTGCGACCTTCCGACGCTGCGCAATCTGGTCGAGGAATCCGGCCGCGAGCTGGCGGCGGAGATCGCCACCGACGTGCTGATCATCGAGGACGAGACCTTCATCGCCATGGATATCGAGGCGCTGGTGGAAAGCCTCGGCCATAACGTCATCGGCATCGCCCGCACCCACAACGAGGCGGTGGCGCTGGCCAAGAAGAAGCGGCCGGGCCTGATCCTGGCCGACATCCAGCTGGCCGACGGCAGCTCCGGCCTCGATGCGGTCAACGAGCTGCTCAGCACGTTCGAAGTGCCGGTGATCTTCATCACCGCCTATCCGGAGCGTTTCCTCACCGGGCAGCGGCCGGAGCCGGCGTTCCTGATCGCCAAGCCGTTCCAGCTTGCCGTGGTCTCGGCGGTGGTGAGCCAGGCCCTGTTCTTCGGCCGCAAAGCCCGCCATCGCGAGCGGCAGCCGGTCGAGCGCCAGCCGACGGCATAGTCCGTCCTCAGTCATTATCCTACGCGTCATGGCCGGGCTTGTCCCGGCCATATGCGTTTTAAGTGACGTGCGTTTTAGGTGATGTGTGAGGGCCGGCTGGCCCTGAAAAAGTCAGGGCGCAGCCGATCGGCATATCGGCTGCGCCCAACATGACCGGCCAAGCACGGGGGGAGGGGGGAAAGGATGGCCGGCCGCCTTGTCAAAGCGCGACCGCCTTATTTGTTCCGCGCGGCGAGCGGCTCGGCAACACACGAGCAAAATATTTGCCGATCCGGATCACGAGTCGGTGAAATCGACGAAACCTCGGAACGGCTCACCCCGACAAATGTTGCAGCAGCGTGGAATGGGCTCGGGGGCCATTCGCATGCCCGGGACATGGGTTCCGGTGCGCTGGAGGCGGTCCGATGGCCAGGCAGTTATATCTTCGTATAGTGAGTGCGCTCGGTTTTGTTGCGCTTGCCGCGCTGTTCGTCGGGATCGATCCGTTTCTCAGCGCCGGCGCCAGCCTGAGCAGCCAGACCCCCGCCGTTGCGGTCAATCGCACGCTGAAGGGCGACCGGTTGCCGATGGCCAACTCGGCCATCCTCGACCTTCCCGGCGGGCAGGCCCGCTTTGCCCGGCCGAGCACTGAAATGAGCGCGCAGACGCCGTTCGCCTGCGATCCCGCGGTCAGCCTCATTCGCTCGCCCAATTCACCTCCGCCCACAGGCGATGTCTATCGCCGCTGCATGGCCTGAGCAGCGCTAGAGCGCCAATCGCTTCAAATTTAAGACGATTGCCACCGTTTTGGTGGGGCGGGATTTTTACGCGAAACCGCTATCTATCCTGAAACAAACAACTTCGGTGCAGGCCTTTGGGGGCAGGCCTTTTCCAAATCATGCTCGAGCCGACCCTTCCCCGCAGCGCCGGGGCAGCGCTTTCGTGCCCGCCGCCAGAGAACCATTCCGGGCCGGGAGGCGACTAATGAAGGACACCAGCGAAAGGGGACGCTGCAGCACTCGCAACCGGTCTTCGATCAGCTACGCGGAGCGCTGCGGAACCTTCCAACGATGTCACGGCTTAACAGACTGAAATCGGCACTTCGGCACTTCAGCACAGGGTGGAGAGTATCATGGCAGCGAGCGCACGATTGCGACATCTCGGAAGTATCGCTCTTTTCGCGAGTGTTATGACGTTAACCGCCGCGCCGGCTTTTGCGCAATCATTGTCGTATCAGCCGGTCGATCGCGGTTTGGCTTTCCCGCAATACGCGCCGCAGGCACAGCAGCCGAGCGCGCAGAGCACCGACGAAATGCCGGCGGCGCTGCGCCGCCAGATTGTTTCGTATCAGGGTAACGAGGCGGCCGGTACCGTCATCATCGACACCGCGCACACCTATCTTTATCTGATCCTCGGCAGTGGCAGGGCGATGCGCTACGGCATCGGCGTCGGCCGCGACGGCTTTACCTGGTCGGGCACGCAGACCATCACCAAGAAGGCGGAGTGGCCGGATTGGACGCCGCCGCCGGAAATGATCGCGCGCCAGCCTTATCTGCCGCGCTGGGTCGGCGGCGGCCCCGGCAATCCGCTCGGCGCCCGCGCCATGTATCTCGGCGGCACCGACTACCGCATCCACGGCACCAACGATCCGACCACCATCGGTAAGCACGTGTCCAGCGGCTGCATCCGGCTCGCGAACGACGACGTGATCGATCTGTACAGCCGCGTCAGTGTCGGCGCCAAGGTCATCGTGTTGCCGAACAGCGATCGCAACGCCGCGGTCGAAGGTGGCCGCCGCGCTTCGCTCGGCGCACCGATGACGGCGCAGATCCAGGTCCGGCCGGCGGACGAGCGTCCGTTGCCCCCGGTGGCCGCTGTCGCTCCGATGCGTGTGAGCATCCTGGGCGTCAACTTCTCCGGCGCCAACTGACGCCGTCCATATTGACGTAACGGCCGGCCTTCGGGCCGGCCGAATTTTTTTAAGTTCCATTGCAATGGCCGAAGCGCGTGGGAACGGGCTTCGGCCTATTTTATTTGTTTATATGAATGACGATATGAGAGAGGGAACTCGGAAGTGTGAGCGTATGGACGCGTCGAACCGCAAAGAGATCGAGACAACTCGACCGGGGGAGGCCGCGAAAGATAGCGACGGCTCCGAGCGTCGCAATCTCGAGAACGAGTTGCGCAGCCGCGCCAAGCAGCAGGAAGCGTTGGCGCAGCTCGGCGAGCGCGCCCTGGTCGAGCCCGATCTGGAGCGGCTGCTCAATGACGCCGTCTCCACGGTCGCGCTCACGCTGTCGGTCGATTTCGTCAAGATCCTCGAACTGCTGCCCGGCGGCACCGACCTGTTGTTGCGCGCCGGCTACGGCTGGACGACGAGTCTGGTCGGCACGGTGCTCACGTCGACCGAGGCCGGCAGCTATGCGCACTTCACGTTGAATTCCGCAGCGCCGGTCGTCACCGCCGATTATGCGGCCGAGACCCGGTTCGCGATCCCGCCCTATCTGAAGGATCATCACTGCGTCAGCGGCGTCACCGTGACCATCGCCGGCCGCGACGGCCGCGCCTACGGCATCCTCGGCGTCTGCACCGGCAAAGCGCGCCATTTCGGCGCACCGGACATCTCGTTCCTCGCCGCCATCGCCAATCTGCTCGCCGGCGCCATTCAGCGCCGCCAGCTCGAGCAGCGTCACGAACTGATGATCCGCGAAATGCGCCATCGCTCGGGGAATCTGTTTTCCCAACTGCTGGCGCTGTTCTCGCAGACCGCCAAGAACGCCAAAAGCATCGCCGATCTCGCCAGCAAATATCAGGCGCGCGTGCTCGCCATGGCCAACGCTCACCGGTTGATCACCGAAGGCGGCTGGACGTCGATCCCGATCATGGAGCTGCTCTACGTCCTATTGGGACCTTATCTCGATCGGGTCTCGTTCAGCGGCCCGAATATCGATCTCGAGCCGGACCCGATCTTCAATCTCAGCGCGGCGCTGCATGAGCTCGCTGCCAACGCGATCAAGCACGGCAGCTTGTCGCGGCCCAAGGGGCAGCTCGATCTGAGCTGGTCGGTGAGCCGCACCGACCGCGGCATGACGTTGATCCTCGACTGGGTCGAGAGGAACGGCCCGCCGGCGCGGCGGCCGCGGCGCCTCGGTTTTGGCTCGCGGCTGGTCGGCATGGTCATCGAGCGGCAGTTGAACGGCGAAGTGCAGCGCTCGTTCACGCGCAACGGCTTGTCGGTGCACATGGTGGTGCCGCTCACCCACGAGCGCTGGCCGAGCCCGGGGGAGGTCAAGAGCGAAGACGCGGAAGACACCCGTTCACCGTCATCCTGAGGTGCGAGCGTAGCGAGCCTCGAAGGATGCCGGCCCGAGCGCTTCGGCCGTCGCCCTTCGAGGGCCGCTACGCGGCCACCTCAGGGTGACGGAAGAAGTTACGGATGTACGTCTTCCGTGAACCAATCGGTCGGCAGATCGTGGCCGGCGCCGCTTTCCTTGGCCTTGCGGTAGAGCAGCGCGCCGGCGGCGGCGAATTGGTAGCCCAGCCCGATATTGTTGAGAAAGCAGGTGACCTCGGCATCGGACTGGCGCCCTTCGGCGCGGCCGACGATCAGCTCGGGCAACGTCGGCAGCTTGGAAAAATCGATCGCATCGGCGGTCGCCCAGCCGCGGCCGCTGCCGGTCTCCGCGGGCTGGATGCCCTTGGTCGCCGCATGGATCGGCTTGGTGTCGTGGACATGGACGGCGACGCGGTCGGCGCGCTTGACGGCATTGGGCTCGATCTCCGGGATCTTGATCGAGCTCAAATGCACGCCCGGTTCGATCCAGCGCTCGAAGAAAATATGGTCGACGCTGTTGGTCGCGCACAGCACGATGTCGGCGCCGGTGATCGCCTCCTCGGGCTGCGCGACCGGAATGATTTCGATGCCGAGCGCTTCGCTCATTTGCCGCGCGAATGCGTCGCGGTTTGCCGCGTTGGGACTGAAGCAGCGGATGGTCGCGATGTCGCGCACCGCGCAGACCGCCATGAGTTGCGCGCCGGCCTGCCAGCCGGAACCCAGGATGGCGACTGTGGTGGCATCCTCGCGCGCCAAATATTTGACGCCGAGCCCGTTGGCGGCGCCGACCCGCATGCGTTGTATGACGCCGTCGGGAAAGATCGCCAGCGGTTCGCCGGTTTCGGTCGAGAACAACAGCACCAGTCCGACATAGCGGTTGCCCGGCGCCGCCGGTATTTTTTCGCGACGGACATTGTTGCCGCGCTTCGGCCAGGTGACGATGTCGGAATTGATGCGGACCGCGCCGACGCCGAACTTTGGAATGACGCCATCCATGGACTTCAGGCTGTACAGCGCGTCCTCGCGCGAGGTCGGCGCGAAACAGTCGGAGCGCGTGCGGGACACGCCGCGGCCTTCGGCGAGCTCGGCATAGGCCTCTTCGAGCACGGCGATGCATTCCGGCATGGTGATCAGCTTATCGGCGTCGTCGTTGGACAGGATCAGGGTCATCTGCGTTGCACGCCCGTCATTGACTGGTATTGGCTAAATCTTATTGCGCGCATCATAATAGCCGCGGGCCGAATAGATAGCGGCCCGCAATGCTCGCCGATCTGCCGCAAAGGAGACGGACGTGTCGCAGGATTACGAACCATTCCGGCTGTTTCCCTACCAGGCGATTGTCGATCGCCCGCCCGTCAAGTGGCCGAACGATGCGCGGGTCGCGGTGTGGGTGATCCCCAATATCGAGCATTTCCATATCGAGATCGGCAATGCGGCGCCCGACATCCGCAATCATTCACGCCGCGATTACGGCAACCGGGTCGGCGTCTGGCGCATCATGGAGGTGCTCGCCAAGCATAACGTGCGCGGCACGGTCGCGCTCAATGCCGAGGTCGGTCGCTACTATCCGCGCATCATGGAAGAGGCGGCGAAGCTCAAATGGGAATTGATGGGCCATGGGCTCACTAATTCGGTGATGCTCACCGGCCTGAGCGCCGAGAAGGAAGCCGCCGTGATCGTCGAGGCGCGCGAGGTCATCGAGCAATGGGGCCAGAAGATGCGCGGGTGGCTCGGGCCGGGCCTGGGCGAGACCTGGCACACGCTCGATCTTTTGCGTCAGCACGGCGTCGACTATGTCTGCGACTGGGTCAACGACGATCTGCCCTACCGCATGAACAACGGGCTTTATTCGATTCCCTATTCGATCGAGCTCAACGACATGCCGCTGTTCAACATGCCGAGCATCAGCATCGACGACTTCTACCGCCGCATCTGCGAGACTTTTGACGTGTTGTACGAGGAAGGCGAGAAGAACGGCCGGGTGATGGCGATCGCGCTGCATCCGTTCCTGATCGGCGTGCCGCACCGCATCCGCACGCTGGACCGGGCGCTGCAGTACATCGCCGCTCACGGCAAGGTGTGGTTCGCGACGGGTTCGGAGATTATCGACGCGTATCGGGGACAAGAGCGCGAGCGGTGAGGCGATGAGCGAAGAGACATTAGGCGCGACGATTCCGGGCGCGCAGCCCGCGGGCGGAGCCACGAGGCGCACGCCGTTCGAGCGGATCGCCTTGCTGCTGCAGGGCGGCGGTGCGCTCGGCGCCTATCAGGCCGGCGTCTATCAGGCCCTGGCCGAGAACGATCTACACCCGGACTGGGTCGCGGGTATTTCCATCGGTGCCATGAATTCGGCAATCATTGCCGGCAACGCGCCGGAGAAGCGGGTCGAACGGTTGCGCGAGTTCTGGGAAACCGTCAGCGCCTCGCCGCTTGGGCTGCCTAATTTCACCGCGCTGGATTCGCCTGCCCAGTTCGGCCGGCAATTCATCAACCAGGCGCAGGCGATGAACATCCTATTGTTCGGCGCGCCGCATTTCTTCGTACCGCGCGTGCCGCCGCCGGCGTTGTGGCCGCCGGGCAGCGCCGCCAAGGCGAGCTACTACGACAACAGCCCGGCGCGGGCGACGCTTGCGCGCCTGGTCGATTTCGACCGTATCAACCATGGCGGGATGCGCTTTAGCGTCGGCGCGGTCGATGTCGGCTCGGGTAATTTCACTTACTTCGATTCGACCACGCACACGATCCGCGTCGACCATGTCATGGCCAGCGGCTCGCTGCCGCCGAGCTTCGCGGCGACCGAGGTCGACGGGCGGCATTACTGGGACGGCGGGCTCATCTCCAACACGCCGCTGCAATGGGTGCTCGACAGCGAGCCGCGGCGCGACACGCTGGCCTTCCAGGTCGACCTGTGGAGCGCGCGCGGCGACCTGCCGAAGGATCTGATCGAAGTCGAGATTCGTCAGAAGGAGATCACCTATTCGAGCCGCAATCGCGCCGCCACCGATGAGTACAAGCGCGTGCAAAAGCTGCGCATCGCGCTCGCCAACCTGTTGCGGCAGCTGCCGGCCGAATTGCGCGACAGCAAAGACGTCAAACTGCTGCAAGAGGTCGCCAACGACAAGGTTTGCAACATCGTTCATCTGATCTATCGGGCGCAGAAATATGAAGGCGTCGCCAAGGACTATGAATTTTCCCGGCGCACCATGGAGGAACACTGGAGCACCGGCTACAGCAATGCGCGCGAAACCTTGGCCAACCCGGAAGTCCTGCGGCTGCCCGACCGGCGCGAAGGTGTACGCACGTTCGACATCTGCGGAGATCGCGGCCGGTAGTGCATGGGTGACCGATTTGCAGCGTCGCGCGGCGCTTCGAGGCCTATTGGGCGCCTAGAAAGCGGCCTTGATCGCTTGGACAGCACTGTGTTCGCGTTGGTAATCTTGTCAAGGATCGAAGACCGCCGGAGGCGGCGGCGCCATAGCGCGTCGAAGACGCGCGTAACCGCGCTGATGGCGCCGTCCTTGACAAGATTGCCAACGCGAACAACCAGCATCCAAGCGATCAAGGCCGCCATCCGATCAGAGTGAGCTGCATTATGGCGGCATTGCCGTCCCCTTCCTTCATCCGCGCAATCCGTTAGAGTGCCGGCCGCTAAAGCCGGGCAGGGAGAATGAGCCGCCATGAGTCAAGACGTCGTCAGCTTTCAATCGGCGGGTTTGCGCCTGCATGGCGTGCTCAGCGTGCCGGACGGTGTGCGGCCGGGCGAGCGGCGCGCGGCATTCCTGGTGCTGCACGGTTTTGGCTCCAACAGCGAAAGCCCGACCTGCATCACACCGGCGCGGGTGCTGGGCGAATTCGGCTTCGTCACCTTGCGCTTCGACATGCGCGGCTGCGGCAAGAGCGAGGGCGAGTTCGGCCGGGTCATCTGCCTCGAACAGGTCGAGGATATCGGCAACGCGCTCGATTTTCTGGCCAAACATCCGGCCGTCGATCCGGATCGCATCGGGGTGATCGGCTCGAGTTTTGGCGGCGCGGTCGGCGTCTATGCCGGCGGCACCAATCCGCGCATCGCCGCCGTGGTCTCGAACGGCGGCTGGGGCCACGGCGAAAGGAAATTCCGCGGTCAGCATCCGACGCCGGAGGGTTGGGCGAAGTTCACCAAGATGCTCGAGGAGGGCCGCGAACATCGCGCCCGCACCGGCAAATCGCTGATGGTGCCGCGCTACGACATCGTGCCGATCCCGGGCCACGTGAAGGACAATCTCGACAAGCAGAAGGTCGGCATGCTGGCGCCGAATTCGGTCGAGATGTTCCCGGCCGAGACCGCGCAGAGCATGTTCGATTTCCGCGCCGAGGAGGTGGTCGGCAATATCGCGCCGCGGCCGCTGCTGCTCATTCATGCCGCCAAGGATTCGGTGACGCCGACCGAGCAGTCGGTGGAAATGTTCAAGCGCGCCGGCCAGCCGAGCGAGCTGCATCTGTTCTCAGGCCTCGATCACTTTCTGTTCGCGGAGAAATCGACGCGGGTATGGAGCATGATGCGCGGCTGGCTCGATAATTATTTTCCGGCGGTGAAGTCATAACAGCACTGTCATCGTCCGCGAAGGCGGACGACCCAGTAATCACGAGAGGATCGGCGTTACGCCGCGCAAAAATTCATCGCAGCGATTACTGGGTTCCCCGCCTTCGCGGGAAATGACAGTGTGGTTGCGGTGGTCGGAGACGAAGAGTGAAAAGCAACAGCATTCTGGTCAGCCACGAGGAACTCGGCCGCTATATCCGCGAAGTGCTGATCGCCAACGGCGCGCGTGCCAGGGACGCCGCCATCGTGGCCGAGGGATTGGTCTGGGCCAATCTGCGCGGCGGCGACGGCCATGGCGTGTCGCGGCTGCCGCGCTATCTCAACATCATCGCCCATGGCGAGATCGACACCAAGGCGGAGCCGACGCTGTCGCACGATCGCGCCGCGACCTTCGTGCTCGATTGCCACCACGGTTTTGGGCCGGTGGCGGTGATGCAGGCGGCGGCGCTTGCGGTCGAGCGCGCCAAGAAGGCCGGCGTCTGCTTCGGCCTGGTGCGTGAAACGACGCATACCGGCGCCATCGGGCGCTATGCGCAATGGATCGCCGCGCAGGGCTGCGCCGCGATCCTCATCGGCGCCGGGCCGACTTTGATGGCCTATCACGGCACCCGGGTCGCGAGCCTCTCGACCAGTCCGATTGCCATCGCGGTGCCGAGCGGCAACGGCCCGATCCTGCTCGACATGGCGTCGAGCGCCATCGCCAACGGCAAGATCTTGCAGGCGCGCAATACCGGCGAGGCGCTGCCCAAGGACACGGTGCTGACCGCCGACGGCGAACCCACGACCGATCCGAAGCAGGCCGAGATTTTGCTGCCGCTCGGCGGCCCGAAAGGCTCAGGCCTCGGCCTGATGTTCGAAATGCTGGCGAGCATCCTCGCCTCGGCGCCGATCCAGGCGCGCGCGTTGGGCCCGGAAAAGCGCGACCGTCACACCGGCAATACCGCGATGCTCGCCATCGACATTGAGACCTTCCGCCCGCTCGCCGGCTTCACCCACGATGCCGACGCATTGACCGCGATCCTCAAAGCGCTGCCGCGGCAGGCCGGCTTCGACGAAGTCACCATGCCGGGCGAGCGCTCGCAACGCACCGAAGCGAAGCGCCGCAAGACCGGCATTCCGATTCCGGCAAAACTCTGGGGAGAGCTGGAAGGGATCGCGAAGAAATTTTCGGTGAAGATGCCGGCGACTCTTTCCGCCACCGCGTAGCGCAGCGAAGCGGGGGAGGAGGACCGCGCGTCAGCGCGGTGGAGGGGGCGCGCTGACTCGTCGATCACTCCTGCGCTTCAGAATGTGCCTCGCCGCCGCGCCCCCTCCACCACGGTTCGCTCGCTTCGCGAGCTCCAATGGTCCCCTCCCCCGCTTCGCGGGGGCGGATAAGTGTGGCTCACAGCTCGCCGTGAATAACCGGCACGTAGACATAGCCGCTGCCGGACTTCGTCGCGTGGCCGACGCCGGGGAACGGCAGATGCGCGCCGGCGAACAGCAGCCGGTCGGTCGCCACCATATCCATGACCTTGCGGCGGTTGGCGAGCGCCAGCGCCGGATCGGTGTCGAACGCGACCGAGCGTGCCGGGTCGGCGAACTGCAGGGCCGAGCAATGCACGATGTCGCCCCAGATCAAAAAATCGCCGTTGCCCGATGACACGCGCACCATGCTGTGGCCCACGGTGTGACCGGGCGTGAAGACCGAGACGACGCCCGGCGCGAACGCCTGGCCGTCCTTGTAGAGTTCCAGCTTGCCGGCGTCGGCGTATGGCTTCATCGCCGCCTGGGCCATGTCGAAGAAGCCACGAAACTCTTCGGGCGTCTTGCCGCGAATTTCCTCGGAAGTCCAGAAGGTGTGATCGTCGGCGTTGACGTAGACGGTGGCGTTCGGGAACATCTCCTTGCCGTCGCCGGTGAGCAGGCCAGGGATGTGGTCGGGATGTGGATGGGTAATGACGACCGCATCGATCTGGCTCGGGTTGACGCCCGCGGCCGCGAGATTCTGCGGCAGCAGGCCCAATGTCGGGGCGAAATTCTTGCCGCCGCCGGTATCGACCAGCACGAGCTTGCCGCCGGTATTGATCAGCCAGGTGTTGACCGGCGTGGGAATGCCGACCTTGGGCAGGTGGGCGTCCTTGAGAAGCTTTTCCGCGCCCGTTTCGTCGCCAGCGAACAGCGCGGCGTCAAGGGCGAGACCGCCATCGCTCAGCACCGTCACCTCGTAGTCGCCGACCTTGATGCGGTAATAGCCGGGCGCTTGCGTGCCGGAGATTGGCGCAGCCATGTGTTACTCCCTTACGATGATTGAATGTGGCGCTGATCGATCTAAGACTAGCAAAAATCTTTATGCCTCCGCCAGTCGCAGCCCGATATAGCGGTCCAGCGTGGCGTGGTCGTCGAGCAGTTGCGCCGACGGGCCCGCGTGGACGATGCGGCCGCGCTCCAGCACCAGCGCCGATTGGGTCAGGGACAGCGCGATGTCGGTGTGCTGCTCGACCAGGATGAAGGCGTTGGAACCTTCGCTGGTCATGCGGGCGATCGCGGCGGCAAGCTCTTCGACGACGATGGGGGCCAGCCCTTCGAGCGGCTCGTCGAGCAGGAGCAGCGCCGGGTTGGTCATCAGCGCGCGTGCGATCGCCAGCATCTGCTGCTCGCCCCCGGACAGTTGGTTGCCGAAATTGCGCCGGCGCTCGGCGATGCGCGGGAAGAGGTCGTACACCGCGGGCAGGTCCCAGCGGCCGTCGCGCGCCGCCACCGTGAGATTTTCCTCGACCGTCAGCGTCGAAAATATTTCCCGCTCCTGCGCCACCCAGCCGATGCCGGCTTGCGCACGGCGATGCGGCGGGCGCTGGGTAATATCCTCGCCGCGCCACAATACGCGGCCGCGGCCGACCTGGGTGTAGCCCATGATGGTGAGAAGCAGCGTCGATTTGCCGACGCCGTTCCTGCCGAGCACGGCGAGCCCGCCGCGCTCCGGCAGCTCGAACGAGACGCCGTCGAGCACGATCGCCGAGCCGTAGCCGGCGCGGATGTCGCTGAGCGCGAGCAGCGGCCCGCTCATGACGCGGCCTCGTGGCGCGCCTTGCCGAGATAGACCGCGCGCACCCGCGGGTCGGCGGCAATCTCGGCCGGCGTGCCTTCGACCAGCACGCGGCCGCCGACCATGACGATGACGCGCGAGGCGAAGCGGAACACCAAATCCATGTCGTGCTCGATAAACAAAACCGTGATGTCGCGCGACAGGCCGGCGATGGCGGCCAACAGCTCGCGGCTTTCCTCGCGCGGCACGCCGGCTGCCGGCTCGTCGAGCAGCAACACCTTGGGTTTGGTGGCGAGCGCCAGCGCGATCTCGACCAGCCGCTGCTGGCCGTAGGCGAGCTCGCGGGTCAGGCGATGGCAGACCGGCGCCAAGCCCAACGTTGAGAGAATGTCGTAGGCTTCGTCGATTTCGTCGCGATAGGCGGTGAGCTGCCGCCACCAGGTGCGCGCGACCTTGCGCCGTTCGCACACCGCAAGCGTCACCGATTCCAGCGCCGTGAGGTGCGGAAACAGCTGATTGATCTGGAAGGTGCGGACCAGACCGAGCCGCACCCGCTGCTCGGGCGGCAGCGCCGTGATGTCGTCGTCGCCCAGCACGATGCGGCCGCCGTCCGGCTGCAGCATCCCGGTCATCAGGTTGATCAACGTGGTCTTGCCGGCGCCGTTGGGTCCGATCAGCGCGTAACGCACGCCCTGCGGCAGATTAAGCTCGATGTCGGAGGCGACGACCAGCGAGCCAAAACTCTTGTTCAGGCCGCGCGTGGCCAACGCGTTCGTGCTCACGACACCACCTTCAGGCGCCGCGCCAGAAGCGTCAGGCCGCCGAGAATGCCGTTGGGCAGCAGCATGACGACGCCGATCAGGAGAAGACCGATCCAGAAATACCAATATTGCGGATTGATGCCGGAGAACTGGTCGCGCGCCACCATATAGACCGCGGCGCCGATCAGGCCGCCGTAGAGCCGCCCGGTGCCGCCGAGGATCAGCATCACCAGCACGTCGGCGGAGCGCTGAAAGCCCAAGGCTTCGAGAGAGACCGTCTCCGTTGTCTGCGCCAACAGCGCGCCGGCAATGCCGGCGATAACGGCGGCGATGGTGTAGATCGTCTGGATATGCCCGTGCACCGATGCGCCGATCGCCGGCATGCGCAAGCCGTTCTCGCGGATGCCGCGCAGCGCCAACCCGAACGGCGAATGAATGAGCCGCCGCGCAACCAGGAAAATGAGGAACAATCCGCCGAGCGCGTAACTGTAAGCGGTGTAGCCGTAGAGATCGAAGCGGATTTTTCCGAACAGCGGCCAGGTATGAATGCCTTGCAGGCCGTCGAAGCCGCCGGTAAGCCAGCCGGCGCTGTTGGCCGCTTCCTGCAGCACCAGGCCGATGCCGAGCGTGATCATGATCAGCGCCAGGTGGCGAAACCGCGCGATGATGAAGCTCGTCAGATAGCCGAACAGGCCGGCGGCGATCCCAGCGGCGATAAGCCCGGTCAGCGGCTCGCCCCAGCCATATTTTGAAAGCAGCCCCGCCGTATAGGCGCCGATGCCGAAATAAGCGGCGTGGCCGAGCGATACGATGCCGGAAAAGCCCAGGATGAGGTCGAGCGACAGCACGAACAAAGCCGTGATCGCGATCTGGCTCGCCAGCACCAGGTAGCTGGGCGTCAGCACGAACGGTAATAGCGTAGCGAGCCAGAACGCGATCTCGCTCCACTGCCAGCGGTTCTGCGCCTGCAGATATTGAACCGGATTGGCTTGACCGGCGGCCGTCGTGCTCGTCACGCCTAGCGCCTCCCGAACAGGCCGGTCGGCCGCCACATCAGCACCACGATCATCACCAGATAGATCAGAAAGGCGCCGAACGCCGGGACGTAATATTTGCCGGCGACGTCGGCGACGCCGAGCACCATGGCGGCGGCGAACGAGCCGAAGATCGAGCCCAGCCCGCCGACCGAAACCACGATCAGCACGTAAATCAAATAAGTCAGTGCGAACGACGGATCGAGGCCAATGATCTCGATGGCGAGCGCGCCGCCGAGGCCGGCAAGCCCGCTGCCGAGCGCAAACGTGATGGCGAACAGCGCGTCGACATTGATGCCGAGCCCGCGCGCCATGCGCTGGTTGTTCACGGCGGCGCGCACCTGCGCGCCAAAGCGCGTCATCTCGATGGTGACGACCAGCAAGACCGTGATCGCCATGGCGATGGCGATCAGCACCAGCCGGTAGACTGCCAGATTCAATCCGGCGACATCGATCGAGCCGTGCAGATAGGCCGGCAGCTGCACCGGCTGATTGGTGGTGCCGTAGATATAGGCCGCCCCCGCAATCGAGATGAAGACGATGCCGATGGTGAGCAGGCATTGCTCGAGATCGGTGGCGCGGTAGAAGCGGCGGAAGAACACGCGCTCGAGCACGACGCTTACCGCCGCGGCGACGATGAATGCCGCCGGCAGCGTGGCGAAGAACGGCCAGCCGAAGGCGTTCATCAGAGTGACGGTGACATAGCCGCCGACCATGGCAAAACTGCAATGCGCCAGGTTGACGAAATTCATCATGCCGAGCGTCACCGACAGCCCGACCGAGAGCAGGAACAACAGCATCCCGTAGGCGATGCCGTCGAACAACACGCCGAAGACAGGAGGCATCGCCGGCAGCCTACGGTGCGAACGAAAAAAACCGCGTCAGTGCGTCATGCGCGCCTTGGCGGGATCCTTGACGTTCTCGACCTTGTCGAACTCGATGTTTTGCAGCTTGTCGCCGACCTTCTGGACGCGGCGAATGTAGACCGTCTGGATGATGTCGCGGGTTTCCGGATCGATCGAGATCGGGCCGCGCGGGCTTTCCCAGGCCATGCCCTTGGCGGCCGCGATCAGCGAATCGCCGTCGGTCTTGCCGCCGGTCTTCTTCAGCGCCTCGTAGATCAGGTGTGTGCCGTCATAGCCGCCGACCGCGAAGAAATCCGGGTTGCGATGGAATTCGTCGTTGAAGGCTTTGACGAAGTCCTGGTTCATCGCCGATTTGTGGCTGTAGTCGTAATCCGACACGGTGATGATGCCGAGCGAAGCGTCGCCCATGCTCTTGAGCGCGGTTTCGTCGCCGAGCGCGTCCTGCCCCATCACTTTGATCTTGGACGGATCGACGCCGCGTTCCGCCAGCGCCTTGCCGACCGCGGCCGGCTGGGTGCCGCCGGGAATCCAGATGTAGATGGCGTCCGGGTTCTTATCCTTGGCGGCTTGGACGAAAGCGGAGAAATCCGGATTGGCGACGGGGAATCGTACCGAGCCGAGGACTGTGCCGCCACCTTCCTTGAAGCCGGTCAGGAACCAGGTTTCCGCGTCGATGCCGGGACCATAATCGGAGACCATGGTGTAGACCGTCTTGACCCCGTTCTTGGCCGCCCATTGCCCGAGCACGTAGTTCAATTGCGGCGTCGTCGAAGACGTGCGCGCGATATAGGGCGACTTAGTGGTGATGATCGCGGTGGCCGCGTTCATCACCACCATGAATTTCTTCGCTTCGGCGGAAATATCGGCCGAAGCCAACGCATTCGGTGTCAGCGAGAAGCCGCCGAAGATGTCGGCGTTGTCGCGGACGACAAGCTCTTGGGCGAGACGCTTGGCGACGTCGGGGGCGATGCCGCCGGTGTCCTTGCGGATCACCTCGATCTTCTTGCCGGCGACGTGGTCGCCTTGCTGCTTCATGTAGAGCTTGAGCCCGTTGTCGATCTGGGCGCCGGTATCGGCGAATTGTCCGGAATACTCGTTGATCATGCCGATCTTGACCGTGTCCTCGGCCTTGGCCGCGCCGCCCCCGCTGCCGAGCAAAGCCAGCGCCAAGCCGGCAACGCCAATAAAGAACCTTTGCATCGCGCCCTCCCGATTTCCGTAATGCTTAAACGCGTTTCGGGTCGTATCCTCGTTCAGGTCGCCCGCAAGTGCAATGCGCGTTTATTGTCGCGGGGCGGCGGTGGGCCGGTGCCCGTTGAACGGGGAGGTTGAACGGGTGAACGTTTCCGAGCCGGCAACGTCGTTGCGCGCCGCACAGGCCAATGTCGCGGCGCTGCTCAACCCGCGCAACGTCGTCATCGTCGGCGCCAGCGACGCGCCAGGAAGCTGGGCGCTGCGCGCGTTCCAAAACCTGCGCCGCTATGAGTTTCCCGGCTCCGTCTATGCGGTTAATCCGCGCCGCGAGCAGGTCTGGGACATGCGCTGCTATGGCAGCTTCGCCGAATTGCCCGAGCCGCCGGACCACGTGGTGGTGGTGATCCCGGCGCCCCAGGTGCCGGACACCTTGCGCGCGGCGGCTGCGGCCGGAGCGCGCAGCGCCACCATCATGTCGTCGGGTTTTGGCGAAGCGCAAAATCCGGCCGCCAAAGCACTCGCGGAGACGTTGAACAAAACGATCGCCGAAACCGGGCTTGCGGTCTCGGGGCCGAACTGCATGGGCAACATTCACGCGCCGTCGCGGCTGATGACGCTGACCGACGATCGTCCGCACCGTATCGCCGAAGGGCCAGTGGCGATCGTCGCCCAGTCCGGCGGGCTCGCCATGGCGATCAAGCGCACATTGGAAGAACGCGGCATCGCCACCGCCTCGCTGGTGACGTCGGGCAACGAGGCGGGGCTGACCGCCGCCGATTACATCGCCTATTACGCGACGCTACCGTTCGTCCGCGTCATCGTCTGCTATCTCGAAACGGTGAAGGATGCCGCGCATTTGCGCGCCGCCTGCGCGGTGGCGCGCAACGCCGGCAAGCCGGTGATCGCGGTCAAACTCGGCGCCTCGGCGGAAGGCCGCGCTGCGGCGCTGGCCCATACTGGCGCGGTCGCCGGCGCGATGGAGGAGTTCGACGCGCTCGCCGCGTCCGCCGGCATCTTGCGCGTACGCACACTCGACGACATCGTCGAAGCGGTGGAATATTTTGTTCACGTGCCGCTGCCGGCCGGCGCCAATCTCGGCGGCATCACATTCTCCGGCGCGTTGCGCGGTTTGCTGCTCGATGCCGCGGCGGCGAACGGCCTGACCTTCCCCGCGCTCGCACCGGCAACGCTCAAGCGTCTCGAAGCCGTGCTCGGCGTCGGCACCTTCATCGGCAATCCGCTGGATTCCGGTTTTGCCGGGCTCGGCAGCAAGGAGGTCTATATCGAGTGCGTCGCGGCGCTGCTCGACGATCCGGCGATCGATATCCTTTTGCTGCAGGAGGAGTTGCCGCGTGGCCCCGGCTCGGAACGCAAGGAAGCCAATCTCCACGCCGTCAACGCGCTCGCCTCACGCAGCAAAAAACCCATCGTCCACGTCACCATGATCTCCCACGGCCTGACCGATTACAGCCGCGCGCTGCGCGAGCAATTGCCGAACATCGGCTTCATGCAGGAGGTCGACAAGACGCTGCGCGCGGTGCGCGCCATTGCGACCTACGCGGACCGCGCAAGGCAGCCGGCGTGAAGCCAACCTTGTCTCGTCCGGCCAAGACCTGTTGAATGGTCCGACAAAGGACATCAAGGGAGCACGCCATGCCCGCGGCCAAAAAACACGAAGCGATCCACGTCGAGAACGAAGGCGGCATCACCTGGCTGATGATCAACCGCCCGGACAAGCGCAATGCCATGAGCCCGCAGGTGCATCTCGAAATGGACGAGACGCTCGACGAGCTCGCCGTTGATCCGGCCACCGAGGTGCTGGTGCTGACCGGCGCCGGCAACGCGTTCAGCGCCGGGCAGGACATAAAGCTTTATTTCCGCGCCAATGCCGGCGACGCCGCGGCGCGCCACAAGCTGCGCCGCGCCTCGAACAATTGGCGCTGGCAGAAGCTGTCGACTTTTCCGAAGCCGACCATCGCCATGGTCAACGGCTATTGTTTTGGCGGCGCTTTCACGCAGGTGACAGCCTGCGACATCGCGCTCGCCGCCGACGACGCGATGTTCGGGCTGTCGGAGGTGAATTGGGGCATCCTGCCCGGCGGCATCGTGTCGTGGAACGTGGCGCAGACCATGAACTATCGCGATGCGCTCTATTACGCCATGACTGGCGACTCGTTCGACGGCAAACAAGCCAAGCAGATGGGTTTTGTCAATTTCTCCTACCCCAAGGAGAAGCTGCGCGAAGAGACCGTCAAGCTCGCCAAGAAGCTGATGGAGAAGAGCCCGGCGACCTTGCGCTATACCAAGGAGGCGATCCGCGCCGTGCGCTTCATGAACGAGCCGCAGGCACAGGATTATCTCGCCGCCAAGAGCGACGCGTTGCGCTATAACGACAAGGAGAACAGCCGCGAGGAGGGCATGAAGCAGTTCCTCGACGAGAAGAGCTACCGCCCCGGCTACGGCCACTTCAAGCGCAAGCGAGCGAGCGCGTAATTTCCCTCCCCCCTTGTGGGGGAGGGTAGGGTGGGGGGTCGTGAGGTTACGAAGATCGTCGACGCTCCCACGTCGCCTCTCGACCCCCACCCCTACCCCTCCCCACAAGGGGGAGGGGAATAGATAAAGCCACGGCAACGAGAATGGATCGCCAGCAAAGCACCATCGACGAGGAAGAAGTCGCACGGTTCTCGCGCATGTCCGGCCAATGGTGGGACGCGCGCGGCCCGATGGCGCAGTTGCACAAGTTCAATCCGGTGCGGCTCGCCTATATTCGCGATCTCACGGCGGAGCATTTCGAGCGCGATCCGAAGCGGCTCGATAGCCTGAAAGGCTTGCGCATCCTCGATATCGGCTGCGGCGGCGGCATTCTCTCCGAGCCGTTGGCACGGCTCGGCGCGTCGATGGTCGGCGCCGATCCGTCGGCGAGCAACATCGCGGTGGCGCAGCATCACGCGGCGCAGGCGGGGCTATCAATCGACTACCGCAGCACGACGGCGGAGGCGCTGGCGGAGGCGGGCGAGAGCTTCGACGTGGTGCTGGCCATGGAGGTGGTCGAGCACGTCGCCGATGTCGGCCTGTTCGTCGATCTCGCCGGCGCCATGGTGAAACCCGGCGGGCTATTGTTCGTCGCCACGCTCAATCGCACCATGAAGAGCTTCGCGCTCGCCATCGTCGGCGCCGAATATATTCTGCGCTGGCTGCCGCGCGGCACCCATCAATGGGACAAGTTCGTCACGCCCAACGAACTCGAAATCGCCATCGAGCAAAGCGGGTTGCAGATCACCGGCGAGACCGGCGTGATGTACAATCTGCTGGCCGACCGCTGGCAGCTCACCACCGACATGGACGTCAACTACATGGTCGTCGCGGAAAAGGCGGCCTGATGATCGCCGGTTGGCTCTGGATCGTCTTCACCGTCACGGCGGCGTTCTTTCAGACCTTGCGCAATGCCATGCAGCGCGAGCTGACGACGAGCCTGGGCACCGTCGGCGCCACCCATGTGCGCTTCCTGTTCGGCTTTCCGTTCGCATTGCTGTCTTTGATCGGAGTTTTGCTGGTGACCGGCGTGCCGTTGCCGCGCCCGTCCTTGAGCTTTTGGCCCTGGGTAATCGACGGCGCCGGCGCGCAAATCGCCGCCACTGCGCTGATGTTGATGGCGATGGGCGAACGGTCGTTCGTCGTCACCATCGCCTATATCAAGACCGAGCCGATTCAGGTCGCGATCTTCGGACTTCTGTTCCTGGGCGACGCTGTGAGCTTGCCGCTGATGACGGCGATCCTGGTGGCGACCGCGGGTGTCATCATCATGTCGATCAAGCCCGGAGGGATGGTCGGCGGTATCCGGCCGACCATCATCGGTCTTGTTTCCGGCGGCATGTTCGCGCTGTCGGCCATCGGCTATCGCGGCGCGATCTTGAGCTTGCATCTGCCGAACTTCGTCATGGCGGCCACGTTCACGCTCGTCGTCGGCTTGGTGATGCAGTCGATCGTGCTGTCGATCTATATGTGGCTGCGCACGCCATCGGCCTTGATCGCGATTTTGCATGCCTGGAAGCCGTCGCTGTTCGCAGGCCTGATGGGTGCGCTCGCCTCGCAGTTCTGGTTCTTGGCCTTCGCCATCGCCACTGCCGCCAGCGTGCGCACGTTGGCTCTGATCGAGGTGTTGTTCGCGCAACTCGTGGCGCGCGTCATGTTCGGCCAGCGCACCACGATGCGCGAAGCCATCGGCATGGTGCTCGTGGTGGCCGGCGTGGGACTGCTGGTTTTCGCGGAAAGATAGAAATTAGTTCTGGTCATCCGGCAGCATCGGCAGGGGATGAAACTCGATCCCCTCCTCGTGCAGCGCCTTGGCCTCGTCGGGCGACGCTTCGCCGTAGATCGAGCGATGCTCGGTCTCGCCGTAATGGATCTTGCGCGCCTCTTCGGGGAATTTCGGCCCGACGTAGTTGGCGTTCTTGGTAACGTGGTCGCGCAGCTCTTTAAGTTTATGGCGCAGCTCGCGCTCCTGCGACGACATGATGGCGACCGGCGTCTTGGCAACCGCAGGCGGGGTCGCGGCCGGCGGCGTCGGTGCCGGAATGGGCGGCGGCGGCTCGGGCACATCGGCGCGCGCCAGTCGCGGCGCCATGATCGCCTTTTCGACTTTGGTAGAATTGCACACCGGGCAGGCTACGAGCCCGCGCTTTGACTGCTTGTCGTAAGCGGCCGAGTTCTGGAACCAGCTCTCAAAACTATGCTGGCGCTCGCATGCGAGCGTGTAGCGGATCATTGCGCGCCCCGCACCGCGTGCAGGTAGGTCGGCTCGGCCAGCGGCTCGACCACCTCGAAGCGCCGGCCGTGGCTCAGCGACGGCACGCGGCCGCGCGCGGCCGCGACTTCCGCCGGATTGATCTCGGCGAAGATCACGCCCGGCTCGGTGCCGCCTTCGGCAATGATCTTGCCCCACGGATCGACCACTAGCGAGTGGCCGAACGTCTCGCGGCCGTGCTCGTGCCTGCCGCCTTGGGCGGCGGCGAACACGAAGCAGCCGTTCTCGATGGCGCGCGCGCGCATCAGCACGTGCCAATGGGCCTCGCCGGTTTGTCTGGTGAAGGCCGACGGGATCGCCAGGAACGAGGCGCCTGCCTCGGCGAGCGCGCGATAGAGCGCCGGGAAACGCAGATCGTAGCAAACGCTCAAGCCGAGCCTGCCCCACGGCAGGTCGGCGACCACCGCGAGGTCGCCCGGACGGTAAGTGCTGGATTCGCGATAGCTCTCGCCGCCGGCGAGATCGACGTCGAACATGTGGATCTTGTCGTAGCGCGCGGCGATGTCGCCGTTGCGGTCGATGAGGAAGCCGCGGTTCGCCGCCTTCTCGGGCGAAGCCTTGACGGCAAGCGAGCCGAGATGGATGTAGATCGAAAGCTTGCGCGCAACCTCGCGCAACGTCGCCAAGGTCGGATCCTGCTCCTCATCGAAGATTTTCGTGAACAGGCGCTCGCGCTTGTTCTCGAGCACGTTGGTCATTTCCGGCGTCTGCACGTAATCGGCGCCGCCGCTTTTGGCCTCGTCGACGCCGGCCAGCACGGCGGCGAGATTGGCCTCAGGATCGAGGCCGGAGCGCATCTGGATCAGAGCGACCTTGAAGGTCGAAGCGCTTGCCATCGGTTTATTCCTTGGCGGCGGCGAGCAGCGGGTCGAGCTTGCCGGCTTCGTCCAGCGCATAAAGATCGTCACAGCCGCCGACATGGGTCGCGCCGATGAAGATCTGCGGATAGGTGCTCCGGCCGCCGGCGCGCTCGATCATCTGTTTACGTATGTCCCGGTTTCCACTGACGTCGATCTCGTGGAAGCTTACACCCTTTCGCGACAGCAGGTCCTTCGCATCCTGGCAATAAGGGCAGTAGCGGATGGTATAGATATCGACGGCAGCCATGATGATGCGAAAAGTCTTGTTGATTGGTTATATGGACGTTCGCCCCGGATCGGCAACCCTGGCGAAAATCAGCACGTCGACATTGGCGGCGCCGGCCCGCAACAGCGCCCGGGCGCAGCCGTCGACCGTGGCGCCGGAGGTCAAGACGTCGTCGACGAGGACCAAGCGGCGGCCGGCGACGGCGGCCTTGCCCTCGTCCGGCACGCGAAAGGCGCCTTGGACGTTGGCGGCACGCTCGGGCCGCGACAGCCCGACCTGCTGCGCCGTCGGCTTGACCCGCTTCAGCGCAGCCGCGGCAACCGGTACGCCGCTGTCCGCGGCAATGGTGGCGGCCAACACGGCCGATTGGTTGAAGCGCCGCGCCCAAAGCCTGCGCCAATGCAGCGGTACCGGCACCAACGCATCGGCCTCGGCCAAAAGCTCGCGGCCGGCGTGGCTGATCCAGCGCCCCATCATCGGCGCCAGATCGAGCCGGTCGCCATATTTGAGGGCATGGACCAGGGCCCGGGAAATCTCGTCGAAGCGCACCGCGGCGCGGGCGCGGTTATAGGCCGGCGGGTCGGCGATGGCTTCCATGGACAGGATGCCCGGACCCGGGTCATAGACGAAGGGAATGCCGAGCCGCTCGCAATAGGGTTTGGTGATGAACGACAATTTCGACCAGCACGCCGGACACAGGCCCTTGCCGTCGACCGGCTCGCGGCAGGCGGCGCACAGCGGCGGCAGCGCGAGATCGAGCGCCGTGCGCAGCACCGTGCATGCCGCCGCGGCGGCATGCCTCAGACGTGAGGGCAGCGTGATGGTGCCTAAGTCCGACATGCCGCAACGCTACCGTTCCGCGATGCCGTTGTCATCGCCGCAGACGTGAGACGCCCGGGCCATGGCCGAGAATCCCATGATTTTCGATCGTGCCCTGCTGCGGCAGCGGCGCCGGCGCGCGGCTGCTTTGGGGCCGGCGACGTTCCTGCTCGACCGCGTGGCCGATGAACTTGCGGAACGGCTTGCGACGGTGCTGCGCCGCTTCGATCTCGCGATCGATCTCGGCACGCCGGGGGACGCGGTGCGTAACGCGCTCATGCGCCTCGAATTGGTCGGCAGGGTCATTGCGGCCGATGTCATGCCGGATGTGGCGCGCGGCGAGATATTTGTTGCTGCCGATGAGGAAGCGCTGCCGTTCGGCGACGGCACCCTCGATCTCGTGGTGTCGGCGCTGGCGTTGCAATTCGTCAACGACCTGCCGGGCGTGCTGGTGCAAATCCGCCGCGCCTTGAAATCCGACGGCTTGTTGCTCGCGGCGCTCCTCGGCGGCGAGACGCTGACCGAGCTGCGGCAAAGCTTTGCCGAAGCCGAAAGCGACATCGAAGGCGGTGCCTCGCCGCGTGTCGCCCCGTTCGCCGATCTGCGCGATCTCGGCGCCTTGTTGCAGCGCGCCGGATTTGCGCTCCCGGTCACCGATGTCGACCGCGTCACCGTGCGCTACGATTCGGTGTTCGGCCTGATGCACGATTTGCGGCGCATGGGCGCGACCAATGCGCTGTTGGCCCGCCGCCGCACGCCGCTCAAGCGCGCGACGCTCATGCGCATGGTCGAAATCTACGCGCAGCGCTTTGCCGACGCTGACGGCAGGGTGCGCGCGACATTCGAGATCGTCTGGCTGTCGGGCTGGACGCCGCATCCGGATCAGCAGCAGCCACTCAGGCCCGGCTCGGCCAAGGCGCGGCTTGCCGATGCGCTCGGCACGAAGGAGATTTCAACGGAGGAGAAGGCTGGGAAGTAGCCTGGATTGAGCCAACGGGTCCGGCCCGAAGTGGCCGGCCCGATGACAGGCTCAGCGAAATCCGGGATCGGACAGCGACGTCGGCCCCGGATTTCGCTTCGCTCAATCCGGGCTACACGCTATTTCATCGCCGAGAGGATGTTACCGTAGAGATTGTTTTTGACCGCCGAACCTAGCGACACGACCGTGGACGCGATCGCTACCGCGATGCCCGATGCGACCAACGCATATTCGATTGCGGTAGCGCCGCGCTCGTCGCGCGCGAAGCGCACAACAGACGCGATGATCGGGGAGCTCAGGTTCTGCAACATTGTCTTCGGGCCTTCTGCCGTTCGGATCATATGAGCGTCGTAAGGTGAGAGATCAGCGGTTCGTCGGCGGGCGGCATCGGGTAGTCGCGGAGCTCCGTCGGCCGCACCCATTTGAGCCTCTGTCCCTCCTGCGCAGTCGCGAAACCTTCCCAGCGCCGGCAGACATAGAGCGGCATGAGAAGATGGAAGTCGGGATAGAGGTGGCTCGCAAAGGTCAGCGGCGCGAGGCAATCCTCCTTGACGACGATACCCAGTTCCTCCTTCAACTCTCGGATCAAGCTCTGTTCCGGCCGTTCGCCGGTTTCGACCTTGCCGCCGGGAAACTCCCACAGCCCTGCCATCGACTTTCCCTCCGGCCGTTGTGCGATGAGCACGCGGCCATCGGCATCGATGAGGGCGCAGGCGGCAACCAGGACAAGTTTGACGCTCACGGCCCGGCCCCAATCTAAGCGACGTAAGGTAAAGGCACTTTCAATGCGCTCGCGCAGAGTGCCGCAATCGCCGCAACGGTTAAAGCAGGTTTAACGCGCGAAATCCCCAGGTGGGGCGCGCTTATTGGAGCGCGTTACTTGGCGCCGGCCAATTCCAGGGCCGCGTCGGCCACCACGCGCGGCGCCTCCTGCGGCAGATTGTGCCCGATCTTCGGCAGCACGCGCCGCTGGTAGGGTCCGGCAAACAGCCGGGCATGGGCTTCCGAGCCCGCCGGCGGCTGGATGCCGCTCGAGGCGCCGTGTAGCACGATGGTCGGCACAGTGATGGTGGGCTGAGCGGCCAGGCGCTGCTCGATCGGCTCCAGCGCCGGATCGCCGGCCGCATAGCCGAAGCGGTGGCGATAGGACTGGATCGTCACCGCGACGAAATCGGGATTGTCGAACGAGACGGCGCTACGCTCGTAGGTGGCGTCGTCGAACGCCCAGTCCGGCGACCAGATTTGCCAGATATAGCGGCACAGCGCGCGGCGGTTCTGCTCGAGCCCGGCGCGGCCGCGCTCGGTGTGGAAATAATATTGATACCAGAAGCGATGCTCCTGCTCCGGCGCCACCGGTTTTACCGACGCCGCGATGTTCTGGATGTTGTAGCCGTTGCCGGTGAGAAGGCCGCGCACGCGCTCCGGCCACAGCGCCGCGACCACGCAGGCGGCGCGGCCGCCCCAGTCATAGCCGGCAAGCGTGGCGCGTTCGATGCCGAGCGCATCCAACAATTCGCGCAAATCGTTGCCGAGCGCGGCCTGCTGTCCCGAGCGCAATGTCGCGGCAGAGAGAAAGCGCGTTGCGCCAAAGCCGCGCAGATAAGGCACGATCACGCGGCAGCCCGCGGCGGCGAGCGGCGGCGCGACCTCGTCGTAGCAGCGCGGATCGTACGGCCAGCCGTGCAGCAGCACGACGGGCGTGCCGGCCGGATCGCCGCTCTCTTCGTAAGCGACGTCGAGCGTGGCGGTACGAATATGCTTGGGTGCGGCAGTCACGCTTCCCGCGGTGTTCGACGTCATTCGCGTAACCGGAGCCATAAAGTGTCGGCGCGGCAGGCGACCGGCCTCAATCCGGTTTGATGCCCGCGAACTTGATCACCTTAGCCCATTTCTCGGTTTCGGCAATGATGAACTTTTGGCACTCGGCCGGCGTCATCGGCATGGGTATGATGCCGAGGTCGGCAAACCGGGCTTTGAGCCTCGGGTCGGCAAGAACCGCATTGACCTCGGTGTTGAGCATCGCGGTGATCTCGGTGGGCGTCCCTTTCGGCGCACCCAGCCCCTGCCAGGTGCGCGCCTCGAACCCCGGTACGTATTCGCCCACCGTCGGCAAATCCGGCAGCGCATCGGCACGCGATGACATCGTTACCGCGAGCGGCCGCAGCATGCCGCTCTTGATATATCCGAGCGTAGACTGGATCGGCTCGAACACGACCTGGACCTGGCCGGCGATCAGATCGGTCAATTCCGGGGCCGAGCCATGATAAGGGACGTGCACCATGTCGGTGCCGGTCAACATCTTGAACAGCTCGCCGATGACGTGCTGCGGCGTGCCAATGCCGGCCGAGCCCAAATTGATCTTGCCCGGATTGGCCTTCGCATAGGCGATGAATTCGGGAAGCGTGGCGGCCGGTACTTTTGGGTTCACCTCCATGACGGCCGGGCCCTGGCTGAAGCCGGCGACCAGCGTAATGTCGCGGACGAAATCGTAATTGAGATTTTGATAGAGCCCCGCATTGATGGCGTTGACCGTGGCGAGCTCCATCACCGTGTAACCGTCGGGCTGGGCCCGCGCGACCTGTTCGGTCGCGACATTGCCCGCTGCTCCGGGCCGGTTCTCGACGGCGAATTGCTGATGCAATCGCTCCGACAGAAACTCGGCCACGATCCTTGCCGTAATGTCGTTTGGACCTCCGGGCGGGAAGCCGACGATCCAGCGCACCGGCCGCGTCGGATAATCCAGCGCCGATGCAATGCGTGATGTCGCCGGCAGCGCGACGGCGCTCGCTGCCAGATGCAAAAATTTGCGGCGGGGAAGCTTCATGGCGGTCCCTCCGATTTGATCGCAGGGCCGCAGCATAAAGGTTGTGGGCAGGCAGCGCGACAGCTTTGCTCTTTCGCCTGTCGGCTAGGACCGGTAATCCCCGTTGATCGCCACGTACTCCTTGGTGAGATCGCAGGTCAGCACGCGGTCGTGGCCCTTGCCGAGGCCGAGCGCGACTTTCAGCGTGATCTCCGGCTTTTTCATTGCCGCGGAGACGGCCGCCTCGTCGTAATCCGGATCGCGCGCGCCCTTGTGGGCGACGCGGATGCCGCCGAACCAGATTGACAGCCGGTCGCGGTCGGCCGGCTCGCCGGCCTTGCCGACCGCCATGACGACTCTGCCCCAATTGGCATCCTCGCCGGCGATCGCGGTCTTGACCAGCGGCGAATTGGCGATCGACAGCGCGACCTTGCGCGCCGAAAGTTTCGACACCGCGCCCTCGACCACGATCTCGACCAGCTTGCGCGCGCCTTCGCCGTCGCGCGCGACTTGCTCGGCAAGATTGGCGAGCACGGCGTTGAACGCCTTGCGGAACGGCACCAGACGCGGATCGTTGGCGCGGGCGATGCGCGGCGCGCCGCGGGCCGCGCCGGTGGCGAAGGCCAGTAGCGTATCGGAGGTCGAGGTATCGCCGTCGATGGTGACGGCATTGAACGTGTCGACGACGCCCTCGCGCAGCAGCGCCTGCAAGGCCGGCGCGGCAATCGGCGCATCGGTGAATACGAAAGCCAGCATGGTTGCCATGTCGGGCGCGATCATGCCGGCGCCTTTGGCAAAGCCGTTGATGGTCACCGTGGCGCCGCCAAGCCGCGCACTCGCCGTGGCGAGCTTTGGGAACGTGTCGGTGGTCATGATGGCGCCGGCGGCGTCGACATAGCCTTCGTCGGTCGCGTCCGCGACCAGACGCGCCATGACGCCGTCAAAAGCTTGCGCCGGCAGCGGCTCGCCGATGACGCCGGTCGAAGCGAGAAACACTTCCGTCATCTTGCAGCCGACGGCGTTCGCCGCGAGCTTGGCAGTGAACGCGCACGCCTCGCGGCCGTTCTTGCCGGTGAACGCATTGGCATTGCCGGAATTGACGACGAGCGCACGCGCCTGCCCGCCCTTGATCCGAGCGCGGCACCACTCGACCGGCGCTGAAGGACATTTGGAGCGCGTGAACACGCCGGCGACGCTGGCCGCCTCGTCGAACACCGCAAGCATCACATCGGTGCGGCCCTGATAGCGGATGCCGGCCGCAGCCGTCGCCAGCCGCACGCCGGCGATCGCCGGCATGGCGGGGCTTGTTTTGGGAGCGAGGGGAGAGATGGTGGTGGACATTACTTTTGCGATGTTTCCCGGGCGCAGTGCAGCACGGAGCGAAGCGGAGTGGTGCGCTGCAGACCCGGGATCGTCACCAACTCTGAGTCTGCGACGATCCCGGATCAGCGGTGCACCGCTTCGCGCTGCACCGCGTCCGGGAAACGTAGCTTATTATTTCTTCGCCGGCGCCGCCGGGTTGAGCGTCGACGGGTCCGCCGGGGGCGCCGGTTTGTCCAGGCGTTCGATCTGGGCGGACTTGCGCAGATTGTCGACCAGTTCGGCCTGGGCGCGGTGGGCGACGTAATTTTCGAGCTGGACTTTGACCTGATCGAAGGTCGGCGTCGGCTTGGTGCGCTTGTCCTCGACCTTGATGATGTGCCAGCCGAACTGGGTGTGGATGGGATCGGAAATCTGGCCCTTGTCGAGCTTGAACGCGGCCTCGGCGAATTCCGGCACCATCTGGTCCTTGGTGAAATAGCCGAGATCGCCGCCGTCGGCGGCGCCGGGGTCTTTCGATTTCTCCTTGGCGAGCGTGGCGAAATCGGCGCCCTTCTTGAGCTCGGTTTCGATCGCCTTGGCTTCGTCCTCGGTCGGCACCAGGATGTGGCGGGCGTGCACTTCCTGCTCGGGCGGCATCTGCTTGACGGCGTCGTCATAGACCTGGTGCATCGCCGCGTCGGTGACGGCGGCTTTGCCGGCCTGCTGCAGCAGCGCTTCCATCAGCACCCGGTTGCGGTCGAAGGAGAGCCGGCGCTGGACGTCAGGATTGTCGCCGACCTTCTTCTGCTCGGCTGCTTGCGACATCACGATGACGTCGGCGAGGTAAGTGATCAGGTAGTCGCGCTTCTGGTCGGGCCCCATTTGCGGCATGTTGCCGCCGATCTCCTCCTCGGCGAAGGCGAGATCGCTCTCGTGAATATCGACGCCGTTGGCGCGGGCCACCACGGGGCTCGAATCCTCCGCCCGCAGCGGCGCCGCGGCCGCGCATAACAGCGCCGTTATGGTGAGCGCACAGGAGACGATGAGGCGGGTGGAGGCCATGAAACGCAATCCTTTGGCAGAGGGGCAAAATCGCCGGGTCATCTTTAAGCGCTCGGACTTAAGCGCTCAGACTTGGGCGCAAATCGGTCCGGGCTCGTCGTTTTTAAGTCGGTCGGGCCTCTTGTGAAGGCTTCGAATTTCGGCGCGGACACTCGCCGAAACGCCAGTTCTTGGCAATGGCAGAATCGCTAGCCCGCCTAACGAGCGCGTGAAGATGCCCTTTGCATTGACAACAAAACCACCCCCTCCTATCTCTCGACAGAATCTGGGCCTCCATGCCGCCTTGCATAAGCCAAAATAGCGCAGCATTTTCCGCTGCTTGGATGCATTTACGGGGTGTGCCGGGTGCCGAACTGGCGCGCATGAATCCGGTCATGCTCGATCAAACTGGGTTATGGCGCGGCGGGGCCCGTAGAAGGATGATGCGATGATCGGCGCGGTCGCCCGCAAGCTGTTCGGTTCCTCCAACGACCGGCGCATCCGCGCCTTCCGGCCGCGCGTCGATGAAATCAACGCGCTGGAAAACGAGTTGGAACAGCTCTCCGACGAGGCACTGCGCGCCCGGACTGACGAATTCAAGAAACAGCTCGCCGAAGGTGCCTCGCTCGACGACATTCTGGTTCCGGCCTTCGCCACCGTGCGCGAGGCCGGCAAGCGCACGCTCGGCCAGCGCCATTTCGACGTCCAGCTGATCGGCGGCATGGTGCTGCACGAAGGCCGCATCGCCGAGATGAAGACCGGCGAAGGCAAGACCTTGGTGGCGACGCTGCCGGTCTATCTCAACGCGCTCGCCGGCCGCGGCGTCCATGTCGTCACCGTCAACGATTACCTCGCCAAGCGCGACGCTGAATGGATGGGGCAGATTTACAGATTCCTCGGCCTGACCGTCGGCGTCATCGTCCACGGCCTCGACGACGAGCAGCGCAAGAAGGCCTACGACTGCGACGTTACCTACGGCACCAACAACGAGCTCGGCTTCGACTATCTGCGCGACAATATGAAATACCGGCTCGAGGACATGGTGCAGCGCGGGCACACCTACGCCATCGTCGACGAGGTCGACTCGATCCTGATCGACGAAGCGCGTACGCCGCTGATCATTTCCGGCCCGCTCGACGACCGCTCCGATTTCTACAATACGATCGACGCTTACATTCCAAAGCTCGACAAGGCCGATTACGAGCTCGACGAAAAGCAGCGCACGGTCACGCTCACCGAAGTCGGCATGGAGAAGATGGAGCAGGCTTTCCGCCAAGCCGGCGTGCTGAAATCGGAATCACTTTACGACGTCGAGAACGTCTCGGTCGTGCACCACGTCAACCAGGCGCTGCGTGCGCACAAGCTGTTCCAGCGCGACAAGGACTACATCGTGCGCAACGGCGAGGTCATCATCATCGACGAGTTCACCGGTCGCATGATGCCGGGCCGGCGCTATTCGGAAGGCCTGCACCAGGCGCTCGAGGCCAAGGAGCACCAGCCGATCCAGCCGGAAAACCAGACGCTGGCTTCGATCACGTTCCAGAACTATTTCCGCATGTACGAGAAGCTTGCCGGCATGACCGGAACGGCGTCGACCGAAGCCGACGAGTTCCAGGACATCTATAACCTCGAAGTGCTGGAAATCCCGACCAACATGCCGATGGTGCGCATCGACGACGACGACGAGGTCTATCGCACGGCGGCGGAGAAATACCGCGCCATCACCACGCTGATCGAGGGCTGCAAAAAACACGGCCAGCCGGTGCTGGTCGGCACGACGTCGATCGAGAAATCGGAGGCGCTCGCCGAGCTTTTGCGCAAGCAGGGCTGGGAGCAGCACGACTTCTCCGATCCGAACGCCTTCGCCGCGCTTTATTCCAGCGACGAGAGCGCCACCAAAGCCAAAGTGTTCGCCATCCTCAATGCCCGTTATCACGAGCAGGAAGCGCAAATTATCGCGCAGGCCGGCATCCCAGGTGCGATTACCATCGCCACCAACATGGCCGGCCGCGGCACCGACATCCAGCTCGGCGGCAATGCGCGCTTTCGCTTGCTCGGCTGGATTTCAGACCAGGGAGCGGCCGGTCGCCTGTCCGAAGTCAAAGGCGACAGCGCGCCGCTCGACGCCTCCGTCAAGCAGTGGATGGACGACCGGATTATCGGCGCCGATCATATTTACGGCGACGACGAGTTTTTCGATCTGCTGCGTCAGGAGCGAAGGCTCCTTAAGGAAATCGAAGCTTTGCAGGCGAAGCGCGCCAGCGCGAATCTCGCCGAGAAGCAAACCGAACTGGAAGATGTGCGGTCCAAGAAGACGGCAAAACTGAAGCAGATCAGGGCCGACGTAGCGGCGTATGATGCGCGCTTGCAGGATGCTACGGCCGTGTCGGGCGGCTCGCGTGAACAGAACAAGCTCATCGCCGAATTGGTGGCGCGCCGCCAGGCGGATAAAACCGACGGTGCCACGGCTGTCGCGGCGCTGCTGGAGCAGCTGCGCGAAATCGATCGCGAGCGCGCTGAAATCCAACACGATGTGTTCGATAAGAAACTGCATGCGTTGGACGCCGGCGGCCTTTACGTGCTCGGCACCGAGCGCCACGAGAGCCGCCGCATCGACAACCAGTTGCGCGGCCGCTCCGGACGCCAGGGCGATCCCGGCCACTCGAAATTCTTCCTGTCGCTCGAAGACGATCTGATGCGCGTCTTCGGCACCGACAAGCTCGACGGCATGTTGACCAAGCTCGGCCTGAAGGAGGACGAGGCGATCATCCATCCCTGGATCAACAAGGCCCTGGAAAAGGCGCAGCAGAAGGTCGAAGCGCGCAACTTCGACATCCGCAAGAACATCCTGAAGTTCGACAACGTGATGAACGATCAGCGCAAGGTGATCTTCGATCAGCGCGTCGAATGGATGGATGACAAGGTGGTGGCCGAAGTCGTCGCCGACATGCGCCACACCGTGATCGACGATCTGGTGGCCAAGCACGTGCCGGAAAACGCCTATCCGGAGCAGTGGGACACGCCGGGGCTCAAGGAAGAGCTCAAGCGCGTGCTCAACCTCGACCTGCCGGTCGATGCCTGGGCCAAGGAAGAAGGCATCGCCGACGAGGAGATTTTCGCCCGCGTCGAGCGCCGCGCCGACGAGCACATGGCGGCGAAGGTGGCGCAGTGGGGCACCGACGTCATCCGCTATGTCGAAAAGTCGGTGCTGCTGCAGTCGCTCGACCATCTGTGGCGCGAGCATCTGGTGATGCTCGATCATCTGCGCCAGGTGATCGGGCTGCGCGGCTACGGCCAGCGCGATCCGCTCAACGAATACAAGGCGGAAGCCTTCAACCTGTTCGAGGCGATGAGCCAGAGCCTGCGCGAAGCGGTCACCGCGCAACTGATGCGGGTCGAGATCCAGGCGGCGCCGCCGCCGGAGCAGCAGCCGGCGCCACTGCCGGCGATGGCGGCGCATAAGCTCGATCCGAACACCGGCGAAGACGAGATGGCGCTGGCGACGGCCGGCGCCGAGACGCTGGCCCGCCACGGCATCGGCCCGGGCGCCGGCCCAGCGGCGGCGCGCGCGCAACAGGCGCCGGCGCGCAATCCGAAGGACCCGACCAGTTGGGGCAAAGTCGGCCGCAATGAGACGTGTCCGTGCGGCTCAGGCAAGAAATTCAAGCATTGCCACGGGCGGTACGCTTAAGCGGACGACAGAGGACGGACGACGGAGGACAGATAGGCGCCTTCCGTCCTCTGTCGTCCGACGTCCGTCGTCTGATTACTGAATTCCCCAGCGGTTACTGAACGAACCAGCCGGCACCACGGGTTGCGCGCCGTTGAGCATGCCATTGTCGGCTGGCGGCGCGCCGTTGGCCTCTTTCCGAGGAGCGGCTGCCGGTGCGGGCGTCGCGGCGTTTTTGGGCTTGGTCGTGTCGGCGACCTGCGCTGCGCTGTTTTGCGAGTCGGTGTTGGGCCGCCGTGCGGCGGGTTTATTGGGTTTCGCCGGCGGTGGCGTGGCCGTCGCGGTCTGCTCGGTATCGGCTGGCGCACTGGCCTGCTGCGTGTTGCCCGACGAGAACAGGCTGGCGAAGAAGCCGGTATGCGTCGGCGCGCTCGGCGCAGCAGCGCTCGTTGACCCTGTCGAGGTGGTGTCAGTCGAGGCAACGTGCGTGCTGTTCTTGTTGAACAGGCCGCCGAAGAAGTTCGAGGCCGTGCCGCCGCCCGTGCTCGATGGATTGGCGGCCGCGTACGACGATTCCTTGGTCGAAATCTGCGGCGGCAGCCGGCCCGGCTGCAACGGCGGCACGTGCAGGTGACCTTCGTTATCGTACGTGTAAGTCGGATTCTCCAGCCTGCTCATGAACACGCGGTTCATGCCGCCGTCGGTGCCGGTCTCGAGCGGTACCGTCGCCACGTTCTGCATTTGCGCGAATTGGTAGTCGTCGTTCTTCTGCTTCGCCATCGCCTGCTCGGCGACGCTCGGATCGGTCTCATAGACCGGACAGCGGCCGGACGGCGTGAACGCCAGCGGCTTGGTCGAGCCGGCCGGCGGCACCGCATCGAACACGTAATGCTTTTCGCAGACGTCGACCTTCGGCTCCTGGTGCGACACTTCGAAATGGTCGTTGCCGACCTTGATCATCTTCCAGAACGCCATGTTCGGATTGTCGCGGTGGCGCGCCATGTTCGCCGGCGTCATGCGGAACGGATAGGCCTGGACCTGGAAAGCCTTTTGTCCGCCGAGAAACGATTCACGCGCCAGCGAATAGATCTCGCCGATCTGCTCGTCGGTCATGGCGTAGCAGCCACGCGACGAGCAATCGCCGTGGATCATCACGAAGGCGCCGCTATAGCCGTTCGCTTTGTCGAAGGCGTTGGGGAAGCCGATGTTGATGGCGAGGTAGTAGCTGGAATTCGGATTCATCAGCCCGGGCGTGATTGGATAGAAGCCTTCGGGCGCCTGACGATCGCCTTCCTTGACCTTCGGACCGACGCCGCCCGACCAGCGGCAGATCGGATAGACTTTGACCAATTCGTAGCGTGCGGTGGTGTCCTGCTTCCAGACTTCGAGCTCGGACTCTTCCTTGAAGATGCGGATGAGGATCGGCGAATCCTTCGGCATGTTTTTCTGGTCGAGCAGCGTCAGCATCTCCGGCGACAATTCTTTCATCGCGCGGGTAGGCAGCTGATAGCCTTCGTCGCCGTAACAGCCGGCAAGCGTCAACGCACCGGCGAGAACCGCCGACGCCGTAAGCGCGCGGACAAGGTTGGCGCGGATCAATGCAGAGCTCCCCGAACCGATGGTCAACCCCATGCCATCACTGGATAATCGTTATCCTTAAGAGGTGGCTTTCGCAAGGCAGCTCAAGGCTGGCGGCAAGATTGCTCACCGCCGCGATAAAGAATGGTAAATTTGCCCTGAATTTGAGGCGTTAAGCCAACCCAGCAGACACCTTGATACCGCCTGCGGATCGCACCGGGCGGGGGTCCAGCCGCAATCGCGGCAAGATTGTGGCAAAGCTGATTCCGGCGACCGCGGTCCACTTAGCCGATGGTGCGCCCGATGGCGGCGAATTTCTCGCGCCGCAGCCGCGTGATGGTCGGCCGGTCGAGGCCGCGCAAGTCGCCAAGCGCCTTGGCGATGGCGTCGCCGGTGGCCGCAATGGTCGCCGCCGGATCGCGGTGGGCGCCGCCGGTCGGCTCATGCACGACGGCATCGACGATGCCGAACCGCACCATGTCGTGGGCGGTGATCTTCATGCTCGACGCGGCGTCCTGGGCCCTGGCGGTATCGCGCCACAGGATCGAGGCGGCGCCCTCGGGCGAGATCACGCTGTAGATGGCGTGCTCCAGCATGATCACGCGGTTGGCGGTGGCGATGGCGATGGCGCCGCCGGAACCGCCTTCGCCGATGATCGCCGCCACGTTGGGGACGCCGATGTCGAGGCAGGTTTCGGTCGAGCGCGCGATCGCCTCGGCCTGGCCGCGCTCTTCGGCGCCGATGCCCGGATAGGCGCCCGCGGTATCGATCAGCGCGATCACCGGCACGTCGAAATGGTCCGCCATGCCCATCAGGCGGGCCGCCTTGCGATAGCCCTCCGGCCGCGCCATGCCGAAATTGTGCTTGAGCCGGCTGTCGGTGTCGGAGCCTTTTTCGTGGCCGATGATGCAGACGCTATCGCCGCGGAAGCGGCCGAAGCCGCCGACGATGGCCTCGTCCTCGCCGTGCTTGCGGTCGCCGGCGAGCGGCACGAAATCTTCGATCAGCGTCGTCACGTAATCGAGGCAATGCGGCCGCTGCGGATGCCGCGCCACTTGCGTCTTCTGCCACGGCGTGAGCCCGGCATAGAGCTCCTTGAGCGCCTGCGCCGCCTTGCCTTCGATGCGGTCGATCTCGTCGGCGATGGCGTCGCCGTCGCTGTTGAGCGCGCGCAATTCCTCGATCTTGGCCTCGAGCTCGGCCACCGGTTTTTCGAAGTCGAGATAGCTACGCATCACTCAAACCAGCTTGCAGGAAATTGATGAACGGCATCCCTCGTATATGCAACAAACTCGCCTGGTCCGCTTTTACAAGTCAATTGTTGCTTCTCCGCAATCGGACCCAAGTGGCAGGCGGATCAATCGGGCCAAGACTTTTTTGGCCAGTTCCTCGCCGTATGGATGACGCGGAGAATGACTACTCGTTCCGTCCCACTGGGCAGCGTCTGTAGTGCGTAAGCGATGATGTAGGGTAGGCGACTTAAGGACCTTTCGTAGGTGCCGCTAACGCGTCCTCGGCGGCCTATGGCCATTTGCCCGAGTTTCTCCGCCGCCTGTTCAATCCGGTCGAGAACTTTCAATGCAGCCGCTGGGTTGTCCGCCGCAATATAGGCCGCCATGGAGTCCATATCGTCGAGGGCGTCTTGCGACCAGACGACCTCCCTCACAGCTTACTCTTGCTTGCGCGAGCAACGGTCGCGCGCAGGCGGCGCATCGCACTTCGGTGAGGTACGACGCGTCCCGCCTTCATATCTGCCAGCCCACGCTTGATGCCGTCGACTATGGCCAATTCGCGATCGACGAAATCGGTGATCGCTTCACCCGCGAGAAAGGACTTCGTGCGTTTGGTGTGTCCTGCCAGACGGCCGAGCCGCTTTTTCACCTCGGGGGACAACCGCACCGTCAGTGTCGTACTCATTCTGTAGTCCTTCGGAAAAATCTGATGTACACAATATAACACAAATGGTGCAATGAGAAGATTCACTCCTGCGCCAGCGGGTGCAAATCGCGCACAAGGCTTTTCAGGCGCTCTTCCAGCACGTGGGTGTAGATCTGCGTGGTCGAAATGTCGGCGTGGCCGAGCAGCGTCTGCACCACGCGCAGGTCGGCGCCGTTGTGCAGGAGATGGCTGGCGAAGGCGTGGCGGAGCACGTGCGGGCTCACCTGCGTGGCGCGCAGGCCTGCGGCGGCGGCGAGCACTTTAAGTTCGCGCGCCAAGTGCTGCCGCGTCAGATGTCCGCTCTCGCCGAATGAGGGAAACAGCCATTTCGATTTGGCGTCGCGGCCTGATTGCGCGAGCAGCGCCAGATAGGCCGCCGTCGCGCGTTTTGCCGCGTCGTTGAGCGGCACCATGCGCTCCTTGTTGCCTTTGCCGCGCACGACGATGACGCGGGCGTCGTGGCGCGCGGCGGATGCCGGCAAGGCAACGAGCTCGGAGACGCGCAGGCCTGTCGCGTAAAGCATCTCGACCAGGGAGGCGAGCCGCGCCGTGCGCAGCCGCACCGGCAACGGCGCCGCCGGATCACAAATCGTCGCCACCCGCAGCAGGCGGTCGACTTCGCCGAGCGTGAGCGTCTTCGGTAGTGCGCGCACCCGCTTCGGGCCTTCAAGCACGGCGGCGGGATCGTCCTTGCGTTGGCCTTCGGCGTAGAGGAAGCGATAGAGCTGGCGGATCGCCGAGAGGCGCCGCGCCACCGTCGCCGGCGTCAAGCTGCGCCGCGCCAGGTCGGCGAGATAGGCGCGCAAATCTTCGGTCGAGGCGGTGGCGATGGAACGGCAGGTGCTGGCGAGGTGCTCGGTGAAATCGGCGAGATCGCGGCCGTAAGCGGCGAGCGTGTTCTTGCCGGCGCCGCGCTCCGCCGCCAGCATGTCGAGATAAAGCGCGGCAAGCCGCTCGCTGGAATTGCGCCCAGCGCGCGCCGAGCCGCGAACCGTTGCGCGGCCCATCGTTTTGGGAGCCAATGTTTTGGGGGTCATCGCTTTGGCGGCCATGGCTGGCATCTCAGCGGTTCTTGAAGAATTTGTCGGGCGGGATCGACACCGTGATTTCGCGCGACTTCGGCTGCACGAAATGCGACAGCGCATAGAGGCCGCCATAGATGGCGGCGCCCAGCACAGCGATAACAGTGAGCAACCGCAACAGGCTCGGCATCGTCAGTCGCTCGCGCGCATCCCATTGGTGCCGGTGAACGGGACCGAGTACGATCATGTTCGGCCGACCCTGGCAAGTCATCTGACAACCCGGCCGGACGGTCTTGGCGGGAGCGAGAAAGCGTCGGATGGCCGACCGCGAATATGAGCTTAAATGACTGATATTGCTTTGCAAAATGGCTCGCCGGAGCGTGGCTCGGCGGTCGCGATTTTAGGCCTCTTGGGCAGCCGCTCGATCGTGCTGGTCGGCATGATGGGGGTGGGCAAGTCGTCGATCGGTCGTCGGCTCGCCGCGCGGCTGGGCGTGCCGTTCGTCGATGCCGATGCCGAGATCGAAAAGGCCGCCGGCATGAGCATCGCCGATATTTTTGCCCGCCATGGCGAAGCCGATTTCCGCAGCGGCGAGGCCCGCGTCATCGCCCGCCTGCTCGACGGCGGCCCGCAGGTGCTGGCGACCGGCGGCGGCGCGGTCATGAACGCCGATACCCGTGCCGCGATCAAGGCCAAAGGCGTGTCGATCTGGCTCAGCGCGGAGCTCGACGTGCTGATGCGGCGGATCAACAAACGCAAGAACGATCGGCCGATGCTGCAAACCGCCGACCCGGCGGCGACCTTGCGCGAATTGCTGGTTGCGCGCGAGCCGGTCTATGCCCAGGCCGACATCACCGTGCAGTCGCGCGAAGTGCCGCACGACGCGATCGTATCCGAAATCATGACAGTGCTGGCCGTGTTCCTCAATGCGCCGGGAGCGCCGCAGCAAGGGGACGGCGCATGACCGCGCTGGTTCGCAATGATCCGACGATCGTCAATGTCGCGCTCGGAGCGCGCAGCTACGACATCGTCATCGGCCGCGGCCTGCTCGCCTCGCTCGGCGCCCGCATCGCGGCGCTGCGGCCGGGCGCCAAAGCCGTCATCGTCACCGACGACAATGTCGCGCGCCATCATCTCGAACCGGCCGAAGCGGCGCTGCGCCATGCCGGCGTGGCGTCGAGCCGCGTCGTCGTTCCTCCCGGCGAAGCCTCGAAGAGCTATCGCGTCTTCGAGCAAGTCTGCGAGGCGGTCATCGCCTCGCGCATCGAGCGCGGCGATCTGGCGATTGCGCTCGGCGGCGGCGTGATCGGCGATCTCGCCGGCTTCGTGGCGGCGGTGGTGCGGCGCGGGCTCGATTACGTGCAGGTCCCGACCACGTTGCTGGCGGATGTGGATTCTTCCGTCGGCGGCAAGACCGCGATCGATTCCGCCCACGGCAAGAATTTGATCGGTGCGTTCCACCAGCCGATCCTGGTGCTGGCCGACACCGCGCTGCTCGACACATTGCCGGAGCGCGAATTCCGCGCCGGCTACGCCGAGCTGGTCAAATACGGCCTGCTCGGCGACGCCGATTTCTTCGCCTGGCTGGAAAACAACTGGCGCGAAGTTTTTGCCGGCGGCCCCGCGCGCGACCACGCCATCGCCGAGAGCTGCCGCGCCAAGGCGGCGATCGTGGCGCGCGACGAGCGCGAGACCGGCGACCGCGCTTTGCTCAATCTTGGCCACACTTTCGGCCACGCGCTGGAAGCGGCCTGCGGTTTTTCGGACCGGCTGCTGCACGGCGAGGCGATTTCAGCCGGCATGGCGCTGGCGTTCGAATTCTCGGCGCGGCGGCAGGGCTTGTTGCCGATGGCGCAAGCCCAACGCGCCATCCGCCATTTGGCCGAAGTCGGCCTGCCGACGCGTTTGCAGGACATTCCGGGCCCGCTACCCTCCGTTGACCAATTGATGGATTTGATCGCGCAGGACAAGAAAGTGAAGCGCGGAATGCTTACATTCATCCTGGTGCGCGGCATCGGCTCAGCCTTCATCGAGGCCGGCGTCGATGCCCGCGAGGTGCGCGTGTTTTTGAGCGAGAAGCTTGCGGAACGATGAGCAGTATCGACTGGTTGACCGTTGCGGCGATCCTGATTTGCTTATTGGTGTCGGCGTTCTACTCCGCCAGCGAGACCGCGCTCACGGCGTCCTCGCGCGCCGCCATGCTGCGGCTGGAGAAACAGGGCAACCGCGACGCCGGCATCGTCAACCGGCTGATGGCGACGCGTGAACGCCTCCTCGGCGCCATCCTGTTCGGCAACAATCTGACCAATATCACGGCTTCGTCCTTGGCGACCGGCGTGCTGCTCGAAATTTTCGGCAAGACCGGCGTGCTCTACGCCACGGTGGTGATGACGGTGCTGATCTTTGTCCTTGCCGAAGTGCTGCCGAAGACCGCCGCATTCAACATGCCGGACCGCATGGCGCTGGCGGTGGCAAAGCCGATTGAAAGCACGGTGCGCCTGTTCGCGCCGGTCCTGCGCAGCGTCGAGTGGCTGGTCAGGGTCATTCTGCGCGGACTGGGCATGCCGGTCGGCAAGATCCAGTCGATCCTGTCGCCGCACGAGGAATTGCGCGGCACGGTCGATCTGATGCATCGCGCCGGCGTGGTGGCAAAGCACGACCGCGATATGATGGGCGGGTTGCTCGATCTGGGCGAGCTCACGGTCTCCGATGTGATGGTCCACCGCACCAAGATGGTGATGCTCGATGCCGACGAGCCGCCGCGGGAGCTGATCGACGCCGTGTTGGTCGCCGGCGTGACGCGGCTGCCGCTGTGGCGTGGTTCGCCCGACAACGTCATCGGCGTGCTGCATGCCAAGGAGGTCTGGCGCGCCTTGCACGCGGCGGGCGGCGATGTCTCCAAGATCGACATCGGCGCGCTGACCAAGCCGCCCTGGTACGTGCCGGACACCATGCCGCTGGCGGAACAGCTCAAGGCATTCCGCCACCGCAAGACGCCGTTCGCGCTGGTGGTCGACGAATACGGCGAGCTGGAAGGGCTGGTGACGCTGGAAGACATCGTCGAGGAGATCGTCGGCGACATCACCGACGAGCACGACATCGCGGTGCCCGGCGTCCGCCCGCTGCCGGACGGCTCGGTCAATGTCGACGGCGCCGTGCCGGTGCGCGACCTCAACCGGGCGATGGATTGGAACATTCCCGACGACGAGGCGACGACGATTGCCGGCGTGGTCATCCACGAGTCGCGCTCGATCCCGGAGCCGGGACAGAGCTTTACTTTTCACGGCTTCCGTTTTCACGTGCTGCGCAAGACCAGAAACCGCATCACTGCCTTGCGCGTCACACCGCTGGTGCGCAAGGTCACCGCGAAGGCAAGCTAGCCGGATAATCGAAGCCCACAGGTCATACATACGGGGAGACGCGAACCATGGCGAACGGCACCTACGAGACAGTCAAGATCGAGCGCGATACCGGCGAGAACGCAGGCCTCACCTGGGTCATCCTCAACCGGCCGGAAAAGCGCAACGCCATGAGCCCGCAACTGCATTTCGACATGGCCAATGTGCTCGACGAGCTGGAAAGCGATGCGCAGACCAGACTGATCGTGCTCACCGGCGCTGGCGAGGCCTGGTGCGCCGGGCAGGATCTGAAACTTTACTTCCGCGAGCTCGACAATAAGCCCGCGGAACGCGCGCGGGCATCGTGGGCCAGCCACTATTGGCGCTGGCAAAAACTCTTCACCTATCCGAAACCGACCATCGCCATGGTCAACGGCTTCTGCTTCGGCGGCGGTTTCACCCAGCTCATCGCCTGCGATTTCGCCATCGCGGCGGAGGACGCAAAATTCGGCCTGTCCGAGGTCAATTGGGGCATTCTTCCGGGCGGCTTCGTCAGCAAGGCATTGACCGACGCGCTCGGCTTGCGCGATGCGGTCTGGCTGGCGATGACCGGAGAGACCTTCGACGGCAAGATGGCGGAGAAGATTCGCCTCATCAACAAAGCCGTGCCGCGCGACAAATTGCGCGAGGAGACGATCGCGCTGGCGCAACGCCTGATGAAGCTCAATCCCGAAGTGCTCAAGGCGACAAAACTCGCCATCAAGAACGTGCGCGCCGTGCCTCACGAGCAGGCCGCCGATTATCTGCAGGCCAAGAGCCAGGAAATGCGCTTCCAGGACAAAGAGGGCGGCCGCGCCAAGGGCATGAGTCAGTTCCTCGACGACAAGAGCTATCGCCCGGGCTACGGGCCGTACGCGCGGTCGACCGAGGCGAAGTCGTAAACCCGGCGCGCGCCGGGACCCGAGAAGAAGGGCGTCATGCGCGTTTGCACGCATGCTCTGGCGTTGGTGTTTGCCGGCGTCGCGTCGATCGCGGGCAGCACCATTGCGCAAGCCTTGGATCATCTGAAACTTGCCGTCGGCCAATGCGGCAACTGGGATTCATCCCAGGTCGAGCTCGGCACGCGCGCCGGCTTTTACGCCAAGCACAGCGTCGAGGTTGAAGGGCTGTGCACCCAAGGCACCGGCGAGACCCAGCAGGTGGTGATCTCCGGCAGCGCCGATATCGGCATCGGCGTCGGCACCTTGGGCGCGCTCGGCGCCTTTGCCAAAGGCGCGCCGGTGCGCATCATCTCCGGCAGCGCCACCGGCAATGCCGATTTCTGGATCGTCAAGGCGGACTCGCCGCTCAAGACGATCAAGGACGCGACCAGCGCCAACACGGTCGCCTATTCGACCAACGGGTCGTCCAGTCACTCGACCGTGCTCGGCTTCATCCGTGAGCTCGGCCTGCAGGCGCGGCCGATCGCGACCGGCGGTCCGGCCGCGACCTTGACGCTGTTGATGTCGGGGCAGGTCGATATCGGTTGGACGTCCCCGCCGCTCGGCTTCGACATGCTCGACGACGGCAAGATCCGCATCTTCGCCAAGGCCAACGACGTGCCGAGCCTGCGCGGCCAAACCATCCGCGTCAACATCGCCAATGCCGACAATCTCAAGGCGCGCCGCGACGTCTTCGTGCGCTTCATGCTAGCGTTCCGCGAAACCGTCGATTGGATGTATTCCGATCCCAAGGCGCTCGACATGTATGCCGATTACCGCAAGACCTCGCGGCGCAATGCGACGCGCATGCGCGACGAATTTTTCTCGCGCGCCGCGGTCGATCCGGACTCGGTCAAAGGGCTCGATGCGCTGATGGTCGATGCGGTGACATACAAATACATGGTCAAGCCGTTGACGCCGGCCGAAGTGGCCGAACTCGTGCAAGTGCCGCTGAAATAATTGCAGGTGAAATGGCCGAACCGACGCCTCTTTCGCGGCGGCTATTGCGTTACGATATGATCTTCGACCCGCGCTTCTGGCGAAGGACAGGCACGATGGACACGAAAATCAGTCCGCTCAGTAAAACTGCCGCCCCGATCAATACGGGCGTCCGCATCGGCCACGTGCATCTGAAAGTCGCCGACCTCGATCGCGCGCTGGCGTTCTATTGCGGCGTGCTCGGCTTCGATCTGATGCAGCGGATCGGGCCGCAGGCGGCGTTCATTTCCGCCGGCGGCTACCATCATCACATCGGGCTCAATACCTGGGAAAGCCGCGGCGGCCCGCCGCCGCCCCAGGGCACAACCGGCCTTTATCATCTGGCGATCCTTTATCCGACGCGCGCCGAGCTCGCCGACGCCTTGCGCCGGCTGATCGAAGCCAAAATTCCGCTCGACGGCGCCTCCGATCACGGTGTCAGCGAGGCGCTCTATCTGCGCGATCCCGACGACAACGGTGTCGAGCTTTATTGGGACCGGCCGAAGGAAGCGTGGCCGCACACCGCCGACGGCAAGCTCGCGATGTTCACCCGCCGGCTCGATTTGATGAATTTGCTCGGCGAGAACGGCGATGCGACGCAGCCGCAAGTTGCGGCCGCTCTGTTCGAGCCGTCGCGCAACGCCTGAACAGGCCGCGCTGGCGCGCGGTTCGGGATTTGCTAACGTCTCCCGCGGATTGGGGACGTGCCGATGGCTGCGGATGCCGAGCAACCGGGTGGGATGGAGCCGAAGGCCAAGACCTTCATCTCCTATTCGCGCAAGGACATGGCTTTTGTCGATCGGCTGGAGCCGGCGCTGAAGGCGCATGGTTTCGAGCCGTTGGTCGATCGCGATGAGATTTACGCTTTCGAGAAATGGTGGGAGCGTCTCCAGGCCTTGATCGGGCAGGCCGATACGGTCGTCTTCGTGCTCTCGCCTGATGCGGTCGCTTCTCGCGAAGCGCTGAGGGAAGTCGAATACGCGACTTCGTTGAACAAGCGTTTCGCGCCCATCGTCTGCCGACGCGTAGAAGATAGCGCGGTCCCGGAGGCGCTGCGGCAGCTCAATTTCATTTTCTTCGACGATCCGGACAAGTTCGACGCGAGCCTCGCTCGACTCACCGATGCACTGCGGACCGACATCGGCTGGATCAGGCAGCACACCGCCTATGGCGAAGCCGCGCGGCAATGGGCGGCGACCGGCCGTCCCGGCGGATTGCTGCTGCGCTCGCCGGCGCTGGAGGAGGCCGAGCGCTGGATCGCCTCGCGGCCGGCCACCGCGCCGGCGCCGACCGAGGAGACGCAAGCCTTCGTCGCCGAAAGCCGCAGCGGCGCAACACGGCGGCGCAATATCCTCACCGGCAGCCTTGCCGCAGGCCTTTTGATCGCCGTGGTGTTAGCCGGCCTCGCCTACTGGCAGCGCGGCATCGCCGTGCAGGAGCGGCAGATAGCCGATGAGCAGCGTCAGCGCGCCGAAGACACGCTGGCGGTCGCGACCAAGACCGCCAACTCTCTCGTGTTCGACATGGCGCAGCGCTTCCGCAATACGATTGGAATTCCCGCGACCGTCGTCAAAGACATTCTCGACCGCGCCCGCGACTTGCAAGAGCAGCTGACGAAATCCAATCAGCTCACGCCGGACCTCAAATACAGCAAAGCCTCGGCGCTCGGCGAGATGGCGGAATTGCTGCAGGAGATCGGCGACACCACCGGTGCGCTTTCGGCCGCAGAGCAAGCGCGGCAAATCTTGGCGGCTCTGGTTGCTGCCAGTCCCAATAACAACGACTGGCAGCGCAACCTCGCGGTCACTTACGACAGGATCGGCAACGTGCGGCTCGCGCAAAATCACCTTGCGGACGCGCTCGCCTCATATCGCTCCAGCTTTGCCATCAGGCAAAACCTGGCCAAGTCCGATCCGGACAATGCCGCCTGGCAAGGCGCCATCGCCATTTCCGAAGAGAACCTGGGCAAGGTCGCGCAGGCCCAGAACGATCTCAAAGCCGCACTCACATCGTACCAGGACGGTCTCGTCATCAGACAGCGCCTGGCCGAGGCCAAACCCGGCAATATCCAAAGGCAAACCAATCTGTCGCTGGCTTACGACGAGGTAGGCCGGGTGCAGCTCGCGCAGGGCGATCTGGCGGATGCGCTCGCGTCATTTCGCGCCGCGCTTGCGGTCAGGGAGAGCGAAGCCAAATCCGCGCCGAACGATGGCGACGTGCAGCTTAATCTGTCGGTGTCCCACGAGCGGATCGGCGACGCGCGGCTGGCGCAGGGCAATCTGCAAGACGCGCTCGTCTCCTACCGCGACGGTCTGACAATCCGGCAACGGCTCGCCAGATCCGACCCGAGCAACACCGGTTGGCAGCGCGCGCTGTCGATTGCCCACGTCAGGATCGGCGACACGCAGGTCGCGCAGGGCAACTTGCAGGACGCGCTTGCATCCTACCGCGACAGTTTTGCCATCATGGAGAAGCTGGCCAAGTCCGATGCCGGCAATGCCGACTGGGAGTACAGCCTGTCGAGCGCGGACACCAAGATCGGCGACGTGCAACTCCTGGGGGGCAATCTGAAAGACGCGCTGGCGTCTTTTGGCGCGGCGCTCGCCATCACGCGGGCTCTGGTCACGGCCACCCCCGACAACGCGGCGTGGCAGCACGCTCTCTCGATCGTCTACGCCAAAATAGGCGACGTGCAATCGGCGCTTGGCGACATGAAAGCCGCGCTCGCATCCGACGGCGCCAGCGTCGCCGCCATCGAGGCGATCGCCAAGGTCGATCCCGACAATACGACGTGGCAGAGCGACCTTTCGCTGGCGTACCAGAAAGTCGGCTTGGTTCAACTGGCGCAGAGCGACGTGAAAGGTGCGCTCGCCTCGCTTCAGGCCAGTCGCGACATCATGCTGGCTCTGGTCAAGAAAAATCCGGACAATGCCGGCTGGCAGAGCAGCCTCTCTGCTGCTTACACCACGTTGGGCGATGTCGCGGTTGCGCAGCGCGATGGTCAGGCCGCGCTGGAATTGTATCAAGCCGCGTTCGCCATCGACGACCGGCTCGCCGAAGCCGACCCCAGCAACGCTGCCTGGCAACGCGATCTGATTGTTTCCGGCCTGAAGATCGGCGACTTTTGGGACGCCGTCGGCCATCTGCCGGAAGCGCTCGCCGCCTTCAATGCCGCCCTGCCTATCGCTCAGCGGCTGGCCGGCGCCGACGCCAACAGTGCCCTCGCGCAGAGCGATCTGTCGACCATCTACGAGCGGATCGGCCTGGTCCAGGAGGAACAGAAGGATCTATCGGGTGCGCTCGCCTCCTATCGCGACAGCTTGGCGATTTCCCAGCAATTGGCCGCAGCCAAGCCGGACAATGCCGCTTCGCAGCGCGATCTCGCCGTCGCCATCGTGAAGGTTGGCGACGTGCAGATGGCGCAAGGCGAGCTTGCCGACGCGCTGATATCCTATCGCGACAGTCTCGCCATCAGAGAGCGTCTGGCCACGTCGAATCCCGGCAATGTCGGCTGGCAGCTCGATCTCGCCGGCAACTATGGCAAGCTCGGTCTGCTCTATGGCCAAACCGATGACCATGACAATGCACTTGCGGTATTTCAGAAAGGCCAGGCGATCATGGACAAGCTGATCGCGCTGCGGCCGGACAACGACGACTGGAAGCAGGAACAAGCGTGGTTTGCCGGCCAGGTCGCGGCGTTGTCGAAGTGACCGGTTAAACGGCCTCGCCCGGTGCCTGCGCGTGGATGGCCAGCGCGTGGACGCTGCCCTCGAGCTCGCCCGCCAGCGCCGCGTTGATCATGCGGTGGCGCTCGATCCGGCTCTTTCCGCGGAAGGCTTCCGACACGATATAGAGCCGGAAATGGGTTTCGCCGCCCGGCCGGTGTCCGGCATGGCCTTGGTGGTGATGGGATTCATCCTCGACGCGCAGGCTTTGCGGCGCGAAAGCCGCCGTCAACTTGGTCGTGATGATGTCATGCATGGCCATGGTAACGACTTAGCGACGTGACGGTGGCACGGTCAATAATACCGTCGCGCGCTTTTGCACCCTGTCAAGTCTTGCAGGTGCCATCGACGCAACCGCATAATGTAATCGTGACAATGAAAACGAATTCGCCGCTGTTTGATCGCATCAGGGTCAAGCCCGACCAGGATCGCAGGCTGCGCGCCGAGCTGCCGGCTTGCGAATGGCCGCGTTGCGAGGCGCCTGCGACCCATCGCGCGCCCAAAGGCCGGCTGCAAGCCAGCGAGTATTGGCGGTTCTGCCTCGAGCACGTGCGCGAATACAACAATTCCTACAATTTTTTCGCCGGAATGAGCGACGATGCCGTCGCGCAATATCAAAAGGAAGCCATTACCGGCCACCGTCCGACCTGGAAAATGGGCTCGATCGGCGGCAAGCGCGCGGCGCCCCGGCGCGCCCGCGGCGGCTTTCGCGCCGCCGAGTGGGAAGCCTCCGACCCGTTCTCCATGCTGGGCGAGACCGGCAGCAGCCGGGCCGGCCATGCGCGGCCGGCGTCGGAGGGTCGCAAGATTCTCAATGCCCAGCGCCGCGCCTTCGACGTGCTCGGCCTTGAAGCCGACGCCAAACGGGCCGATATCAAGGCTCGGTTCAAGATGCTGGTAAAGCGCCATCATCCCGACGCCAATGGCGGCGACCGCGGTTCCGAAGACACGCTTCGGGAGATTATCCAGGCCTATAATTACCTCAAGTCCGCGGGCTTCTGCTGACCCAAATCTACCGACCCAGTGGATGGCCGCCGCGGTGGCTTTCGCGGCGTTAGGCCTTTCTGCTAGATGTACCGCGATATCCGACCGTTCTCCCTCCCTATCCTCCCCGTTGCGGGGGGAGGATAGGGAGGAGGCCGCGCCTCGGATTTGCCGAGGCCACGGAGGAGCAATGACTCTCGCAGCACATACCGAATCCGGCTTGCCGGACATGAAGGTGTCGATCCGCCAGCAGTTCGGCATCGACAGCGATATGGAAGTGCCGGCCTATTCCGAGCCGGACGAGCACGTGCCGGAAATCGACACCGATTACCGCTTCGACAAGCCGACCACGCTCGCCATCCTCGCCGGCTTCGCCCGCAACCGGCGGGTCATCGTCACCGGCTATCACGGCACCGGCAAGTCGACTCATATCGAGCAGGTCGCGGCCCGGCTCAACTGGCCGTGCGTGCGCGTCAACCTCGACAGCCATATCAGCCGCGTCGATCTGATCGGCAAGGATGCCATCGTGATCCGCGAAGGCATGCAGGTCACCGAATTCCGCGACGGCATCTTGCCGTGGGCGCTGCAGAACAACGTGGCGCTTTGCTTCGACGAATACGATGCCGGCCGCCCCGACGTCATGTTCGTGATCCAGCGCGTCCTGGAATCGTCCGGCCGGCTGACGTTGCTCGACCAGAACAAGGTGATCAAGCCGCACCCGTCGTTCCGCCTGTTCGCCACCGCCAATACGGTGGGCTTAGGCGACACGTCGGGCCTCTATCACGGCACCCAGCAGATCAACCAGGGCCAGATGGACCGCTGGTCGATCGTCACCACGCTCAATTATCTGCCGCACGATAACGAAGTCGAGATCGTGCTCGCCAAGGCGCGGCACTATCGCAATGCCGAAGGCCGCGACATCGTCGGCAAGATGGTGCGCGTCGCCGATCTCACCCGCAACGCCTTCATGAACGGCGACATCTCCACCGTCATGAGCCCGCGCACGGTGATCACCTGGGCGGAGAACGCCGATATCTTCGGCGGCGACATCGGCTTCGCCTTCCGGCTGACCTTCGTCAACAAATGCGATGAGCTGGAGCGGCCGCTGGTCGCCGAGTTCTATCAGCGCTGCTTCGGCCAGGAGCTTCCCGAATCCGCGGTCAATGTCGCGCTCAGCTGAGCCGCCGTGTCCTCGAACATCAAGCCCAAGACCCCAGCAAAGGAAGCGCCGACCGAGCCGTTCAAGCGCGCGGTCGGCGTGTGCCTGAAGGCGATCGCCGGCAAGGGCGATCTCGAAGTGTCGTTTGCGGCCGAGCGGCCGGGGCTCGTCGGCGGCAAGGCGCGGCTGCCCGAGCCGCCGCGGCGGCTCAACGAGCGCGAGGCTGCCATCGTGCGCGGCCACGCCGATTCGATCGCGCTGCGGCTCGCCTGTCACGATCCGGCGGTGCACAGGAAGCTCGTGCCCGGCGGCCAGCAGGCGCGCGCGGTGTTCGACGCCGTCGAGCAGGCCCGCGTCGAGGCCATCGGCTCGCGCCGCATGGGCGGCGTCGCCAAGAATCTCACCGCCATGCTCGACGACCGTTTCCACCGCGGCAAATTCGACGAGATCTCCGACCGCGCCGATGCGCCGATCGAGGACGCGCTGGCCATGCTGGTGCGCGAACGGCTCACCGGCGAAGCGCCGCCCGTCGCCGCACGAAAACTGGTCGATCTGTGGCGGCCGCTGATCGAAGAGCGCGCCGGCCGCGATCTCGATCGGCTCGAGCGCGTGCTGACCGACCAGCGCCGCTTCGGCGACGTCGTCCACGACCTGCTCGATTGCCTCGACATGGGTGAGGATCGCGGTAGCGAGTTTGACGAAGAGGAAGGCGACGAGGGCGACCAGGAAAACCAAAAGGACGAGCAGGGCGACAGCGGCGAGGCGTCCGATTCCGCTGACAGCGAGCGCATGAGCGCGGAGGCGGAAGCGTCCGCCGACGAGTTGCCCGACAGCAGTTCGGAGGCCGTCGATGCGCCGGCCGCCGAGATGGCCGACGACGCCGAGATGGGCGATTCGGAAACCGCGGCCGAGCCGTGGCGGCCGCGCAATCAACGCAACGAGCCGCGCGGCCCGGACTACAAGCCCTATACCAGCAAGTTCGACGAAGTCGTCGGCGCCGAGGATTTGTGCGAGCCGGAAGAGCTCGAGCGGTTGCGCGGCTATCTCGACAAGCAGCTCTCGCATCTCCAAGGCGTCGTCGCGCGGCTGGCCAACCGGCTGCAGCGGCTCCTCCTGGCGCAGCAGAATCGCGCCTGGGAGTTTGACCTCGAAGAAGGCCTGCTCGATCCGTCGCGGTTGCCGCGCGTCATCGTCGATCCGCTGCATCCGCTGTCGTTCAAGCGCGAGAAGGACACCGATTTCCGCGACACCGTGGTGACGCTGCTGTTGGACAATTCCGGCTCGATGCGCGGCCGCCCGATCACGGTCGCGGCCACCTGCGCCGATATTCTGGCGCGCACGCTGGAGCGCTGCGGCGTCAAGGTCGAGATTCTGGGTTTCACCACGCGGGCCTGGAAGGGCGGGCAGTCGCGGGAATCCTGGCTGGCCAGCGGCAAGCCGCCCAATCCCGGCCGGCTCAACGACCTGCGCCACATCATCTACAAATCCGCCGACGCCCCTTGGCGACGTGCGCGGAAGAATCTCGGGCTGATGATGCGCGAGGGCTTGCTCAAGGAAAACATCGACGGCGAGGCGCTCGACTGGGCGCATAAGCGCCTCCTCGCCCGCTCGGAATCGCGAAAAATCCTGATGATGATCTCCGACGGCGCGCCGGTCGACGACTCGACGCTCTCGGTCAATCCGGGAAATTATCTGGAACGCCACTTGCGCTGGATCATCGAGGATATCGAGACGCGTTCGCCGGTCGAGCTGATCGCCGTCGGCATCGGCCACGACGTGACGCGCTACTACCGGCGCGCCGTCACCATCGTCGACGCCGAGGAGCTCGGCGGTGTCATGACCGAAAAGCTCGCCGAATTGTTCGAGGAACACTCCGGCGAGGAACGCGCGCGGCCGGCGCGGCCGGCGCGCCGGCTGCATTCGTAAATAAAAATAACGTCTGTCAGGGAGTGACCCATGAACGCTCGCGGCAATTTTTCGCGCATTGCCATCCTGTGCCTGCTGGCGTTGCCGGTCGCCACGTCGGCTTTTGCGCAGGCCACGAACTATCCGGAAAAGGCGGTGATGATCATCTCCGATGCCGGCGCCGGCGCCAGTCCGGATGTCGCCACGCGTATCGTTGCCGATGGCCTGAGCAAAATCTGGGGACAGCAGGCGGTCGTGGTCAATCATCCCGGCGCCAACGGCAGCATCGCAGCGCGTGCGGCGAGCGAGGCGTCACCCGACGGCTACACGCTCTATTCGCCCGCGCTCTCGACCTTCGTGGCGCTGCCGACGGTGGCGCCCAACCTGCCGGTCAAGCTGCCGCGCGATTTTCTGCCGATCGGCTTCATCGCCGAGCAGCCGATGTTTCTTTCGGTCGATCCTAAAAGCGGCATCACCACGCTGCCCGAGCTCATCGATCGCGCCAAAAAAGCGCCCGGCACGCTGTCGATCGCGGTCTCCGGCGTCGGCCGCATGACCCACCTGACCGGGCTATTGCTGCAACAGAAAGCGGGCATCAAGCTTATCCCGGTGCCGTATACCGGCGGCCCCTCCGCGGCGCTGGCCGATGTCGCCGGCGGCCGCGTCACCATGATCATCGAAGGCTATCCGGGCATCATCGGCGCGGCGAATGCCGGCCAGGTGAAGCTGATCGCAGTGGCGTCGCCGCAGCGGCTGGCGGAATTTCCCGATCTGCCGACGGTGGCGGAAACCATTCCGGGTTTCGCCGCGGCTGGCTGGCTGATCGTGGCGGCACCGGTCGGAACGCCGGCGCCGATCATCGCCAAGGTCAGCGCCGACATTGCCAAAGTCGTCGCCGATCCGGACGTGAAAAAGAGACTCGCGGCCACCGGCAGTTATACGCATGCCATGACTCCTGACGAGACCGGAGCCTTTGTCGCCAAGCAGCAGGAAACCTGGCTGCCGGTGCTGCAGACGATCTCGACGCAATAAAGCGGTCGCGCGTTTACGCCGTTGCGACGTCGAAGCCATCCAAGCTTCCGCGCTCGATAGTGCGTTGCACGAGGCCGGTGGCCTTTGCCTCGGTGGCAAAATCGGACAGATAGGACAGCAATCCGGCGCTGCCTTTCGCTACCGCCATGCCGACCCGATTCACGCCGTAGCCTTTCGCCAATACGCGCGCCCCGGGCAATCGCCCGGCAAATTCGATGAGCTGGTCGCGCGGAAACGCCAACGCGTCGACCTGCCGGTCTCGCAGCAGATCGAAGGCGTCCTCGGGCAGCGCGACGCCAATCAGCTCGGCTTGCTTGACGATACGGCGCAGCGCCAACGCCGAGGCATGACCGTCGACGAGGCCGATGCGCCGTCCGGCCCGATCGGCGTCTTCGAGGCTCCCGATCGCGGAGCCAGCCGGCACCAGCAGCGAATAGTCGAACTGAAAGAGCGCCGGCGAAAAATCCACCACGGCGACGCGCGATGGTTCGATGCCGAGGAATGCGACGTCGCAAGCGCCTTCTTGCAGACCGATAACCGCGTCCTTGGGCGAGGGATATTTGATAACCCGCGCCACAATGCCGAGCCGTGCCGCCAGCGCCCCTACAATCTCAATTGCAATGAATCCGGTGCCGATGCCGCGAATGCCCGCGGCATCCTCGGCGTATTGCGGCAGGAACAGCGCGAGACGAATGGCGCCGGCCGCCGCCAGCGCGGCGACCCGGGGATCGGCCGCTGCCACGCTCTGCGCTTACCGCTCGCCCGCCTCGGTGAAGAATTTTTCGCCATAGGCAAAGCGGTTCAGCTTGAGGAAGAAGCCGAGGAGCACGGCGCCATTCGGCGCCACGGCCTCGTGCTGGTTGCCGGCCGGCCGCCAGACGAACTGGCCCGGCCCGCATTTGCCTTCGTGATCTTCGAGCGAGCCTTCGATCACGTAAGTCTGTTCGAGCGCGGTGTGCTCGTGCAGCGGCACGACGGCGCCGGGTTCGAGCTTGAACAGCGCCGTGGTGACGCCGTCGCCGTCGGTATAGAGCACCTTGATCTGGATGCCGGGAAATTTGGTCTTCTCCCACGGCAGGTTCGGCGCATCGACATAGTGCGCGGCGCGCTCCGGCGGATTGTCGGGCTTGATGTCGGAATGCACGACTTTGCGGGCTTGAGCGGACATGGGGTTCTCCTTGGGTGAAGCGCGTCGGTTGCCTCAAGCATATTGCGCCGGCCGGAGCGCCGCCAGGGCGCATGCGGCGAGCCGCAAAATGCCAAGGCCCGCACGCGGCGGGCCCCGAAACTCGACCGGACATTGATGAGGCGATTACGCCGTCGCCTTGCGCTTCTTCACGACTTCGCGCTTGAGGTCGAGCACCCGCGGCGACAGTTCGGCGTCCTTGGCCTTGAGCAGAAACGCATCGAAGCCGCCGCGATGATCGACGGTCTTGAGCGCATTGGCCGAAATCCGCAACCGCACCGAGCGGTTGAGCGCGTCCGACAACAGCGTGACATTGACCAGATTGGGTTGAAACCGCCGCTTGGTCTTGCGGTTCGAGTGGCTCACCCGGTTGCCGATCTGGCGGATCTTTCCGGTCAATTCGCAACGCCGTGACATGGCTGTCGTTCCTCAAAAGTCCCGTCGCGGCAAACGCCGCCTGACGACGATGTAGGATAGGCGCGGAGCTATAATCAGGGGCCCCCGCAGCGTCAAGCATATGTAAGGCAAGCCTATGCAGGGACGCGCTTTACGGCCGCGCCAAACCACACAAACGACGCATTCCCGAACGAGACAGGATTTGGGGGTTCAAGCCAAGACCGTGTCCGGCTGGCAAAGGTCCTCATAGGTTCGAAATCGTGCCAGTGACCCGCCGATTCGGCGGCATTTGGGGAAACACTGTCAGTGTTCGCGCTGCCGCCACGGGTTTCTTTTGCTACCGCTCCCGCCGCCCTTGCTGCGGCGGTTTGCGTGATGGCGGCACTGGCCGCCGACGCCGGCCATGTCGCCGCGGCGCAAGCGCATTTGGAAGCCGAGTACACCGCGACGCTCTCCGGCCTGCCGATCGGTCGCGGCAGCTGGGCCATCGACATCGCCGAGGACCAGTACACCGCGGCAGCCAACGGAGCGACCTCGGGCCTGCTGCGGATTTTCACCGGCGCGCGCGGCGTCAGCGCCAGCCGCGGCAGCTTCAACGGCGAACAGACGCTGCCGACGAACTACGTCGCGACCATCGATTTCGACCGCAGCAAGTGGGACGACGTGCGCATGGCGCTCGCCGGCGGCAATGTGAAGGATTTTTCCGCCGAGCCGCCGCTGGTGCCGCATCCCGAACGCATTCCGGTGAGCGACGCCGACCGCCGTGGCGTCGTCGATCCCTTGAGCTCGACGATCAACCGCGTCGGCGGCAACGGCGATCCGGTGTCGCCGGCAGCCTGCGGCCGCAAGATCGCGGTGTTCGACGGCCGCGTGCGCTACGACCTGCGCAGCGAGTTCAAGCGCATCGAGATGGTCAAGGCCGAACGCGGCTATCAGGGGCCGGTCGTGGTCTGCGCGGTGTATTTCGAGCCGATCTCCGGCTACGTGCCGAGCCGGCCGGTGATCAAATATCTGGCCGCGCTGCGCGACGCCGAAGTCTGGCTGGCGCCGATCTCCGGCACCCGCGTGCTGGTGCCGTTCCGCTTCTCGATGCCGACGCCGATCGGGCTCGGCGTATTGCAGGCGACCCAATTCGTCGCGGCGGCGCCGGCACCCCATCCCAGCGTCAGCGCCAAAACCCAGTAGTCGCGGCCGTCGCGCCGGCGCCATACAGGTGATGCACAATCTCGACGAGGCGACGCCGGCTCCCCATGTTGGGTCACGGCCATTGCAGTCCCCGTTATCCACAGGAGGCAGTCTCTTGACTCGCCAAGGAATCGTGATCCGCCGCCGCGTTAACGTTTTGGGCGCCAAAACGACGCAGCGGAATCGCGCGTTACACCCGATCTGGTGTTCGACGGCGGTTACAGCGCCATATATCGCGGTGAACGAACTCGAACAGGCCGCGGGTCGCCGATTCGGCCGTGATTCGTTCCAGACTCGTTCCACATGTTAAGCACAGGCCTTTCCAGCGTCGCGTTGTGATACAGAAGCAAAGCCCCGTCCTCTTTCGCGGCAGCGGAAGAGGTACGCGCGGGGTGCCATGCCGGACCGTTGATGCCGATTTCCTTCTCGCCGCCTGCCGATCGTGACCTGCGCGCCCGTGGCGCCGGCGTCACCGCCGTGTTGGGGCCGACCAATACCGGAAAGACCCATCTGGGGATCGAGCGGATGCTGGCGCATTCCTCGGGCCTGATCGGCTTGCCGCTGCGGTTGTTGGCGCGCGAGGTCTATAACCGCGCCGTCGAGCGCGTCGGCGCCGAAGCGGTGGCGCTCGTCACCGGCGAGGAAAAGATCAAGCCGCCCAATCCGCGGTTTTGGGTCGCCACCGTCGAGGCGATGCCGCGCGATCTCGACACGGCCTTTCTCGCCATCGATGAAATCCAGCTCGCCGCCGATTTCGAGCGCGGCCACGTCTTCACCGACCGCATGCTCAACCGTCGCGGCCGCGAAGAGACGCTGGTGCTCGGCGCTGCCACCATGCGGCCGATCGTCGAGCGGCTGTTGCCCGGCGCCAGCATCGTCAGCCGGCCGCGGCTGTCGCAATTGACCTTCGCCGGCGAGAAAAAGCTCACCCGGCTGCCGCGCCGCTCGGCCATCGTCGCGTTCTCGGCCGATGAAGTTTACGCCATCGGCGAATTGATCCGCCGTCAGCGCGGCGGCGCCGCGATCGTGCTCGGGTCGCTGTCGCCGCGCACTCGTAACGCCCAAGTGGAGCTCTATCAGTCCGGCGAGGTCGACTACCTGGTGGCGACCGACGCCATCGGCATGGGGCTTAATCTCGACGTCGATCACATCGCGTTCGCTTCCGACCGCAAGTTCGACGGCTACCAATTCCGCAAATTGAGCCCGTCGGAATTGGCGCAGATCGCCGGCCGCGCCGGCCGCGCCCAGCGCGACGGCACCTTCGGCACCACCGGCCGCTGCCCGCCATTCGAGAACGAATTGGTGCAGGCGCTCGAATCGCACACGTTCGAGCCGGTGAAGATGGTGCAGTGGCGCAACACCGATCTCGACTTTTCCTCGATCGGCGCGCTGCAGGCGGCCCTGGCGATGGCGCCGACCGAAGCCGCGCTCGCCCGCGCGCCGACCGCGGAAGATATTTTGGTGCTCGACCATGTTTCGCGCGAGGACGAGGTCCGCGCCTGGACGACCAAGCCGGCCGACGTCGAGCGGCTGTGGGACGTCTGCCAGGTGCCCGACTATCGCAAGATCGCGCCGGCGAACCATGCCGAACTCGTGGTCACGCTGTACGGGTATCTGCAGCGCGAGGGCAAGGTCGCGACCGACTGGTTTGCCCGCCAGATTGCCGAGAACGATCGCACCGACGGCGATATCGACACGCTGTCGACGCGCATCGCGCACATCCGCACCTGGACCTTCGTGGCGAACCGGCCGGATTGGCTGGCCGATCCCGAACATTGGCAGGGCGTCACCCGCGCCGTCGAAGACAAGCTTTCCGATGCGCTGCACGAGCGGCTCACCGAGCGTTTCGTCGATCGCCGCACCAGCGTCCTGATGCGGCGGCTGCGCGAAAACGCGACGCTCGAGCCCGAGATCAACAAGACCGGCGACGTCGTGGTCGAAGGCCATGTCATCGGCCGCCTCGACGGCTTCCTGTTCGTTGCCGATGCGTCGTCGGGCGGATCCGAGGCCAAGGCGTTGCAGAACGCCGCGCAGAAGGCGCTCTCGGGCGAGATCGGCGTGCGCGCCACGCGGCTCGCCGAAGCGCCCGATGAGCAATTCGCGCTCGCCTCCGACGGCGCCATCCGCTGGACCGGCGCCGCGGTCGGCAAGCTCATCGCCGGCGAACAAATTTTGAAGCCGCGCGTGCGCGTCATCGCCGACGAACATTTGACCGGTGCGCCAAGGGATGCGGTGGAAGCGCGGCTCGATGCCTTCGTCAAATCGCATCTGGAAAAACTGCTCGGCCCGTTGTTCGTGCTGTCGGCGGCCGAGGATGTGACCGGCATCGCCCGCGGCGTCGCCTTCCAATTGGTCGAAGCGCTCGGCGTGCTCGAACGGCAAAAAGTCGCCGAGGATGTCAAAGGGCTGGAGCAGCCGGCGCGCGCAAGCTTGCGCAAATACGGCGTGCGCTTCGGCGCCTATCACATCTACATCCCGGCGCTGCTAAAACCCGGGCCGCGGGCGCTCGCCGCGCAGCTGTGGGCGCTGGCGCATGACGGGCCGCAGACCAAAGGCCTCGACGATCTGTTGCATCTTGCCGGCTCCGGCCGCACCTCGATCCCGGTCAACCGCGACATCGACGCGGCGCTCTACGGCACCGCCGGTTATCGGGTCAGCGGCGAGCGCGCGGTGCGCGTCGACATTCTGGAGCGGCTGGCCGATCTGATTCGCCCGGCGCTGTCGTGGCGCGAAGGTGCTCCGGGGACGAGACCACCGGGCGCGGTGGCCGGCGGCGGCTTTACGGTCGTCAACGGCATGACGTCGCTGACCGGCGCTTCGGGCGAGGATTTTGCGTCGATCCTGCGCTCGCTCGGCTATCGCATGGAGCGCCGGCCAAAACCCGCGGAGCCGGCGTCAGTCGCCACCCCGGTCGAACAGGTCGCCGCGCCGGTCGAAACCGCAAGCCCGGTTGACGGCAATCCAGAGGTCCAAGCGCCGGCGGTTGTTGAAGGCGAAGCACCGGCGCAGGAGAGCGCTCCCGAAGTCAGCCACGAAGCTGTCCAGGAGCCCTTGGAAGCGGCGCTGCAACCGGCCGCGGATCTGATCACTGCGAGTCCGACCGCGGTAACCGAAGAAACTGAAACGGCGGCGACACCGTCGAGCGCGCCGGCCGAGGCGAGCGCCGACGCCGCGCCCGAAAAACCCGCCGAAGAACCGGTCACGATCGAAGTCTGGCGGCCGGGCCGGGCGGCCCGTCCCGAAGGCGCGCGCCGTCCGCGCTTCAAGCGCCGCGAAGCGGGCCGCCACAAGGCCGCGGAGCAGGGCGCGCCACGCCAGCCGGATGCGGCTGCCCCCGCCGTTGCCGCAGCGCCGACTGAAGGCTCGCCGCCAAGCGCCGAGGGCGCCGCCACCGAGCAGCCCCACGCCAAACGTCATCACCGCCACCAACGCCGGCACAAGCCCGAGCAGCGGTTCGACCGGCCGCCGCGCGAACGCGATCGGGAGCGGCCACCCCGTCCGCCGCGATTCGAGCGCCCCCGCGAGCGCGAAAAAGTGGCCGATCCGAATTCGCCCTTTGCCAAGCTCGCCGCCTTGAAGGCGCAGCTCGAAGCCGATGCCAAGGAGCGCCGCTGAAGTGCCTGCCGAAGACCGTCAGCGCATCGACCGGTGGCTCTGGCACGCCCGGCTGGTGCGCACCCGGGTCGATGCGGCGGCCCTGGCCGATGCCGGCTATGTCCGCGTCAATGGCGCCCGGATCGGCGCCCCAAGCCGCCAGGTCCGCACCGGTGACGTCATCACGGTGGCGCTCGACCGCAGGGTCCGGGTGCTCAAAGTCAGAGGTTTTGTCGAGCGCAGGGGTCCCGCCGCCACCGCGCAAGCGCTATATGAGGACCTGACCTGAGAAACCGGCCGCCGCCCGCGAAACTTGCGCGCGCATGACCCATGCGATAGGAGCAAGGCTCGCAAAAAGTCGGTTCAGAGTGTGAATATGACCTACATCGTCAACGACAATTGCATCAAATGCAAATACATGGACTGCGTTGAAGTCTGCCCCGTGGATTGCTTCTACGAGGGCGAAAATATGCTGGTCATCCACCCCGACGAATGCATCGATTGCGGGGTCTGCGAGCCGGAATGCCCGGTCGACGCGATCAAGCCCGATACCGAGCCCGGCGTCGAGAAGTGGCTGACGATCAACGCGGAATACGCCAAATCATGGCCGAATATCACGGCCAAAAAGGAGCCCCCCGCCGACGCCAAGGAGTGGGAGGGGGTGGCGAATAAATTCGACGAGCATTTTTCGTCGAATCCGGGTTCCGGCGACTAAAAAACAGTCGCGAATCCCTATCGTTAACCACCATTAAGATTTTGCGCGTGCGACGCTTTCGCAACGCCATAAGGCTTTGATTTTAGCTGAAAATGTGATATAAGGGCATTTCATAATGAAGAACACCCCCGATATGCCGCTCTCGGTCCGCCGGGAGCTTATTTTTCCGAGGGGCGTTTCCGAGGAACCGTCAATAGAGGCGTGAGATCCACGCGAGAGCTGTGGCAGAGAAAACTCGTCATCGGTCGAAGAAAAGTGCGGCCGGCATGAGCCGGAAGGCCAGAAAAACGTCCTCCCGCGTCAGTCGGAGGGCATCACAGTCCACGCGGAGTGTCCCCCGGAACCGGGTTCGCGTGGCTAAGCCCCCTCACCGGCCCAAGCCGGAGGCGGAAGGAGCAGCTTTGGGAATGAATACGAAGAAGACTACGCAACGACAAGGCTTCAAGACCAACGAATTCATCGTCTATCCGGCTCACGGTGTCGGCCAGATCATCTCCATCGAGGAGCAAGAGGTCGCCGGCGCGCGGCTTGAGCTGTTCGTCATCAACTTCGTCAAGGACAAGATGACGCTGCGGGTGCCGACGTCGAAGGTCGCCTCGGTCGGCATGCGCAAGCTTGCCGAAACGCCGATGGTCAAGCGGGCGCTCGAGACGCTCAAGGGCCGTGCCCGCATCAAGCGAACCATGTGGTCGCGCCGGGCGCAGGAATACGAGGCCAAGATCAACTCCGGTGATATCGTCGCCATCGCCGAGGTGGTGCGCGACCTGTTCCGGTCGGATACCCAGCCGGAGCAGTCCTATTCCGAACGCCAGCTCTACGAGGCGGCGCTCGACCGGCTGTCGCGCGAAGTATCGGCGGTGCAGCGCATCACCGAGACCGAGGCGATCAAGGAGATCGAGGCGGCGCTGGCCAAGGGCCCGCGGCGCGGTCCCAAGCCCGAGGCCGAGGAAGAGGCCGTGGTCGAGGAAGAGGCGGCCTAAAGCCCTTTCGGACCGACAAAATCATGCGAAAGCCCGGCAGAAATGCCGGGCTTTTTCGTTTTGTTCTGTGGATTCGACTTTTGTTCTCGCAGCTTCCCCACACATGCCCCGTCTTAGCCATAAATTAATCTTCATTTGAAAGGACATAAGAGGCGGTTACGCGTGGGGAGACGCGTGGGAAAATAGGGGGCGCCGAGTATGGGGCGAAGGCAAGCGTTCAAGCGCGGTCGGGTCCTTTCAATTGTTGTCGCGGGTTTTGCCGGTTACGTGATCGGCGGCTGGAACGGGTCGGTCCCGCGCAGCCCCGCGCTTTCGGCCGCCCAGTCCGTGGCGCTGCGCTTTCCGCAAGATTTGGATGAGGCATCGCCGGTAACGGTCGCATTCGCCACGACAGCGAATGCCGCGGTGAGAGGCAATACCCAGTTGGCGCTGTTCAGTCCGCAGCCCATGGTGCCATCGGCTCCGCAGGCACCGGCGCAACAGGCTGCCGCCGTGCAACTGCCCGCGCCGCAAGCGACGATGCAGATGGCATCCGCCGAACCGACCGCCATCACGTTGCCGCAACCGGCACCGGCCGCGAAGCGGCCGAACGTCGTCAAACCGGTCGCGGCCGCCGTGCATAACCGCGACGACCGCGCTGCCGGCCTCATGCTCAATGACGCGCAGATCGCCAGCATCAAGACGCGGCTGCATCTGACGCCGGATCAGGAGCAGATGTGGCCGGCGGTCGAGGCGGCGCTGCGCAATATCGCCTATACGCGTTCGCGCGAAGCGCGCCGGCACGGCACGCCGGCGAACACGCAAGTCGCCTCGGCCGATGCCGACGCCGTCGATGTGCGCGAACTCAAGTCGGCGGCGGTGCCGCTGATCATGAGCTTCAATTCCGAGCAAAAAGACGAAGTGCGCAACATCGCCCACGTCATGGGCTTGGATCAGCTCGCCACGCAGTTCTGATTGCGAAGACCTCGTCATTGCCGGGCATAGCCGTTTGAAGAACGGCGTCGCTTCGCTCGCCTATGACCCGGCAATCCAGCTTGCTTGTCGCGTAAAGATGGATCACCGGGTCAAGCCCGGTGATGACGACGTCAAGGCCGGCCGTAGCGCGACTTCGCCGTGCGGATTTTTTCCGAAGGCCGGAACAGCTCGCTGGCGCATTTGACGGTGATCAGGGCCAGCAGCGAAAAACACGTCAGGTCGCCGAACTCCACCCGACTGTTAATGACGAACGAGTAGATCGGATCGTACAGGAAGAAATCGGCGCAGGCGGCGGCGGTAAAAACGGCGAGCAGCGCCGGCCGGCTGCCGTAGAGCAGCATCACCACGCCGATCGGCAGGAGATAGAAAAAAACCGGATGCTCCGGGCCGAAGGTGGCAAGCTTGAAATACCAAAGCACCGCCGTCACTGCGGACACGACCGCAAGCGTCACCAGGACGGAGATCGCCCCCTTCAAAACCTGCATATGCGCATTCCCCCCGGACCGTTCGGCCCTTTGTTGGTGGGAACAATAACAGACGCGCCGGGAATGGAACAGGCGGCAGCGGGGAATTACTCGACCACGATCTTAACTTCGCTGCCCGGCCGCAATTTTTCGCCGGGCTCAAGGCCATTGAGAACGCGGAATCGCTCGATGGCGCGGTCGGTTACCGCCATGCGGCCGGCCAGCTTCTCCACCGTGTCGGCGGGCCCGACTGTTGCTACTACAAGATGCAGCGGCTTGGCCTGTTCGATCTCCGCGAGACTCATGCGGCGGAACGTGCCGATCGATTCGCGGAACGCGCGGTCGGTGTCGGGTGTGCGGTGTTTGGTGGCGAAGATGAAGCGATAGACGTCGCTGCCGTAGCGGATGGCGTAGAGGCGGAAGTCCCACTGGTCGCCTTTCGCCGCCGCAGTGGCGCCGGGAAAGCCGTTGATGACGATGTCTTCGACGGTGGCGGCCTCGATGCCCTCGATCCAGCCCGACGTGAGATAGCCGGCGAGCGTCTGCTCCGCCGGCACGCGCACGACGTCAAGCCGCAGCGCCTGGCCGCCGCCGTGCTTGACGCCGAGCACCGCCTGCGCGGTGTTGTCGAGCGTAAAACTGTCCGGCGCGGTGAAGGTGAAGCCGAGTTTCGGATGCAGGAAACGGCGACCCCGTACGAATCCTTCGCTCGGATCCTCGCCGAACACGATGCCGTCGATATTGCCGAAATAGGTGGCCTTGGCCTTAGCCAGATCCGCCGGCGTGTCGGCGGCCGGCGCGCGATATTGCCGGGCATTGGAGAGCGCATTGGTGATGCGCTCCGGCGTCGCCGGATGCGACGACAGAAAGTCGGGCGCCGCCGGATTGATGGCGCCGCTCTGCTGCGCTTTGAGGTCCGAATTGTGCTCCATCGAGGTGAGGAAGCGCACCGCGCCGTAGGGATCGTAGCCGGCGCGCGCGGCGATGCCGATGCCGAGCGCGTCGGCCTCGAATTCCTGCGACCGCGAAAAGTTCACCAGCTTGAGTTTTGATTTCGCCAGCGCCAGCGCGCCGACTTCCGGATCGGAGACGACGTCGGTGATGGTGCGGCTGGCGAGATCGGCGTTGCGCGCCTCTTCTTCGCGCTGCTCGGCGTGCCGCGCGATGACGTGGCCCATCTCGTGGGCGAGCACGGAGGCGAGCTCGGATTCGTCGTTGGCGAGCGCGATCAGGCCGCGCGTCACGTAGATCTGGCCGGTCGGCAGCGCAAAGGCATTGACCGACTGCGAATTGAGCATGGTGACCTTGTAGTGCTGGTCGGGCTTTTCCGAAGCCGCGACCAGGCGCTCCACGGTCTGCTCGAGCATGGCCTGCAGGCGGGGATCGTTATAAACGCCGCCATAGGCGGCGAGGATGCGCTGATGTTCGCGCTGTACCGCGGGCGGCAGGTCGGTCTGCTGCGCCGGCTTGACCGGCGCCACCGCGGCGGCCTGCGGCGCGACCGGCGGCGGCGAGGAGGTGCACGCCGCCAGCAGCAGCGCAGCGATTGCCGCGCCGGCATGCCAAAGCCGAAAACCTGCGATCCCCGAACGTCCCCGTTGCACCGTCACGTCACCAACATTCACCTCGCGTCTGCAGTCTCGATCTGCTCCGGATAGTCCGCTTCGATCCAAGGACTCCGCCCGGTCCCACCGCGGGCTTCGACAAAGCCGCGGACCCGAATGCGGCGGCCGGCGAGCCCCTTCAAATCCAGGCCCGCAGCCGTGAAATTGCGCTCATTTCGTTTCAGGACCGTAACGGTGAAATCCTCGGACCAGCGTCGCCCGAAATTCACGTAGATCGTGGCCCCGCTTTCCCGCACGGAGACCACCTTGCCCTCGACCAGCGCAAATCGGCCGCGCCGCGCCAGCACGTCGGCCGCAGTCTCGGCGTCGAGCACGTCATAAAGCGAATCGGCCCACAGGCCAAGCTTGGCCGCCCGCGCGGCATTTTCGCTTTTGAGGAGTTCGGAGGCACAGGCGCGGCTTCCGACATGGTCGCTGACCCGGGCAAAACCCGCGGCGATCAGCTCGCCTTGCGCGAACAATTCCTCGCCGTCGCGCACGGCGTAAGCATAGGCGACAAGGCGGCCATAGCGGTCGGTTGAGATGTCGGCACGCCGCAGCACGATGTCGTCGCCGCCGATCAGCGCATCGAGCGCGGCCTTGGCGTCGGCAGCCGGCGCGGCGCCGCTTTCAACGGGCGGCACTTCGATCGCCGCCAGGCGCACTTCGCGGCCGTCGTCGAGCGTGAAAGTACGGCCGTCGATGACGCGCTTGGCGATGCCGCGCCCGATCTCGTCGCCGCCGCAAATAGGCGCCGCGCTCGGCCGCTCCTGCGCCATCGCGCCGGAACATCCGCAAAGAGCTGCAAGCTTGACCGCCAGCGCAGCGGCCAAAAAGACCCCACGACGCCGTCCCACCATCGCCATCAAACGAACGGCCGGAATACGGCGGTACTACGGCGTGCCCGGAGACCCGCCGCTTATGCTATATCGGCGCGTCGATCACGGTCCCGTAGCTCAGCCGGATAGAGCAGCGGTTTCCTAAACCGAAGGTCAGAGGTTCGAGTCCTCTCGGGACCGCCATCCTGCCTCGCGCTAAGCGCTTCGCAGGATTGTCTCGGCGCTCATGGCGAAGCTTGCGATTTGCGGTCGTTTTTTCGCGCTTCGTGGACGAATTTCAGCGAAATGCTGCAGGAAGTTTATGCAGCATCCGCCTGCGACTTGTGCAATAAGCAATAAACCACTGAGATGACTGCATAAATTTCCGTGGCGGCACCGTGTCTCTGTTGCAACAGGGGCCGGAAAAGCGAATGCAAAACCCCAATCCCCACTCGCCAACGCGAAATCGCTGAGTTCTAAATCGTGACAGTTCGGGACTCAAGAATTGAGGGGGTTGTCATGAAATTCGCACCGTTCGGCAAGCTTGCCGTTACCGCTCTTCTGATCGCCGTGCCGCTTGGCGTCGCCGCCGCGGCCGACATGCCGGTCAAGGCGCCCAAAGCGCCGCCGCCGCCGCCGTTCGATTGGAACGGCTTCTATATCGGTGCCTATGCGGGCGCCGCGTGGATGGACCAGGCCAATACGACCGATCCGTGCCTTGCCACCGCGCTGGCCGCTTGTCTCGCAGCCGGCAGCGGTACCTATAACGGCGTGCAGACCACGGCCTACGACATGCGTTCGAGCTTCGTCGGCGGCGGCACGGTTGGCGCCAACTGGCAGCCGACTCCCTTCACGCTGATCGGCATCGAAAATAACTACGGGTGGATGAACCTGAAGGGTTCGTTCACGCAGAACCCGCCTCCGATCGGCAACGGCGACACGGTCGCATTCACCAAAATGGGCAATTGGTACGACGCGTTGACCGTGCGGCTCGGCGCAGTCGACGGTCATGCGATGTTCTACGTGAAGGGCGGCGGCGCGGCCGTGCGCGAGCAGACCGGCGTGGTCGACAACGGCCTCCCTGTGACCATTAATACCACGACCACCAAGACTCAGACCGGCTGGGCCGCCGGCGGCGGTGTCGAATATGGCATCGACACGCATTGGAGCGTGAAGGCGGAATATCTGCTCCTGGGCACCCAGAGGAACCTCCAGAGTTGCGCACAGGTCGGCGGTTTCCCCGCGGGGACCATCGACTGCACAACCACTCACGTGCCTGGAATCCAAACGATCACTCTCGGACTCAACTACCGCTTCCACTAAAGACGGAACGTTCGAATCGCGTCATTGCGGCTTCGACAGCGCAGGCCCCGGATGGTTCCGGGGCCTGTTGCTTTTTGGGACATTGGCGGGTGCGTTGGCACGGGCTAATGTCCGTTTCCCTGTCCCGCAACCAGCAACGCGTACCCCCCCAATGAGCACCGAGAAATTAGACGAAGCCGGCCGCCTCAAAGCGGCGTACGAGCGCAACGAATTCCTCAACCTGCACGAGATCGTCGCCAAGGCGCGGCAGAATCTCCATCAGAACGCCTGGGACTACATCGTCGGCGGCAGCGAGACCGAGACCACGCTGCGGCGAAACCGCATGGCGCTCGACACGGTGGCGTTCCGGCCGCGGGTGCTGCGTGATGTCAGCAAGGTCGATGCTTCAACCGAATTCCTCGGCCGCAAGCTGCGGCTGCCGATCGTGCTGTGCCCGGTCGGCACCCTGGAAAGCTTCCATCCCGAGGGCGCCGCACCAGTGGTCAAGGCGGTCGGCGAATTCGGCGTCGCCCATATGCTGAGCTCGGTGTGCGATCCCGGCCTCGAAGGGGTCGCCGAAGCGGCGCCCGACGCGTTTCGGATGTACCAGCTCTATGTGCGCGGCGACGCCGCCTGGGTCGACGATCACGTCGCCCGCGCCATCGCCAACAAGTACAGCGTCTTCTGTCTCACCGTCGACACCGCCCATTACAGCCGACGCGAGCGCGACATCGCCAAGCGCCATATCACCGGCGGGCGGCGGCGCGCCTCGGGGCGCGAGTACCAGGAAGCGCTCGATTGGAAGACCGTCGAGCGCATCAAGTCGAAGTTCAAGATCCCGCTGGCCATCAAAGGCATCGCCACCGCCGAAGACGCCAAGCTCTGTCTCGATCATGGCGTGGACATCGTCTTCGTCTCCAATCACGGCGGCCGTCAGCTCGATCATGGCCGCGGCACGATCGACGTGCTGCCGGAAGTCGTCGAGGCGGTCGCCGGCCGCGCCAAAATCATCGTCGACGGCGGCTTCTATCGCGGCAGCGATATCGTCAAGGCGAAAGCAATGGGTGCCGACCTCATCGGGCTCGGCCGCATGCAATGCTACGGACTTGCCGCCGGCGGCCAGGCCGGCATTGTGCGCATGCTCGAACTGATCGAGGATGAGGTCATCCGCTCGTTGGGCCTGCTGGGTGCCACGAGCTGTGCCAAGCTCGATTCGTCGATGCTGCATGTGGCGGCGGCGGCCAATGTGCCGGGCGTGTTCTCGGCCTTCCCGCATCTCGAGATCGCGCCATATCGCTATTGAGATTAATTGATCGGGCCATGCCGGACGCGGTGCGCTATGCGGTTGCCGAACGCATAGCGCACATCGTTCTCGATCGTCCGCCGGTCAATGCGTTGAGCCTCGACATGATTCGCGCCGTCATTGCCGCGTTGCGCCGAGCGGCGGCCGATGACGCGGCGCGCGCCGTCGTGCTCTCCAGCACCGTGGCACGGCATTTTTGCGCCGGTCTCGATCTCGCCGTGCTGCTCGGTAAATCCCGCGAAGAGGTGCGCGAGTTCTTGCAGGCTCTCTATATCGATCTGCACGAATGCCAATTCAATCTCGGCAAGCCTTCGGTCGCGGCGGTCAACGGCTCGGCGCGCGGCGGCGGCATGACCATGGCGATTTCCTGCGACGTGATCCTCGCGTCGCGCAGCGCCACGTTCGGCTACCCGGAAATCAGGATCGGCGTGCCGCCCGCCATTCACTTCGCCCATCTGCCGCGCATCGTCGGCCGGCACCGCGCTTTCGAGCTTCTCTTCAGCGGCCGCACTTTCGATGCGCGGGAAGCCTTCGACCTCGGTCTGGTCAGCAAGATCGTCGACGATGACGAGCTCGAACCGACCGCGGCAGCGCTCGCGGCTGATTTCGCCGCGAAATCCCCGGCGGTGATGCGTCAGGCGCGGGCAGCCTTCATGCATCAGAACGATGACCGGCGCCGCATCGCCGATGCGGTCGAGGATTTCTGCAATGTCGTGACGACGGACGCGGCGCAAGAAGGCATTCGGGCTTTTCTGGAAAAGCGCGCACCGAAGTGGTGAGCTGCTAGCGGGGCGCCGCAACCGGCTCCATGCCGGCGTTGTGCCACGCGTCGCGTGCCGCCGGCGCCGTGAGCGCCTGGATGAAGGTCGCGGCCGGCTCTGGCGCCGTATTGCGGACCGGGATCGCGGCGCTGAACACGATATAGGACTGCAATTCCGCGGGCAGCGGGCCGATCAGCTGCACGCCCTGGATCGGCAGGATCTCGCTGATATTGAACAGCCCGACCTCGGCGTTGCCGCCGGCGACCAGCGCGACGCCGCCGCCGATCGCCGACGTGCGCGTCAGCTTCGGCCGGATGGTCTCGGTCAAGCCCATCTCGTCGATCATGCGGGCGATGGCGCGGCCCGCCGAGCCGCCGCCCGAGGTCGGATCGGGATAAACGATCGAGCGCGCCTCGAGCAGCAGCTTGCGAATGGCGGCGGCATTGGAAATATCGGGCGCGCTTGCGCCGGTGCGAACGACGACGCCGATGCCGACGCGGGCGAGATCGACGGCGCTGCCGGCACGCAAGGCGCCTGTGCCGTTGAGCATGGCCACCACCGGCGACGGCACGATGACGACGTCGGCCTTGGCGCCGGCGTCGAGATCGCTCTCGATGGTCGCCGGCTGTCCGACGGTGAAGATCAGATGATGGCCGGTGGTTTTGGCGAAAGTTTCGGCGACCGCCTTGGCCGCCATGGCCGGCGCGCCGGTCGAGTAGACATGGATGTCCGCCGCGCCGGCAAGGCGCGCGGTGCCGATGAAAGCAAGCATCGCAATGGCGCAAGCGCCCGTTGCAGCCTTCATCTATGCCCCCTCACTGCAGGCGCGATCATCGCATGAGGCGCGGGCGAATGGTACCGACCGGCGCGTGCGGCATGTTAGCCATGCATCGTCCAGCAAACCGCCATGTTATGATCCCACTGTCGCTCCCGCCCACCGAAGAGACCCCCATGAACCTTCAGTTGAGCATCGGCATCACCAATAATCCGCGCACCTGGCCGATCCTCGACGGCACGGTGAAGCCGGAAGGGATCGATCTCATCCCGACCGTCCTGCATCCGTCGGAGCTGTTCTGGCGGCAATTGCATTTCGCCGAATTCGCCGTGTCGGAAATGTCGTGCTCGTCGTTCATGATCGTGACCGGGCAGGGCGACACGCGCTTCGTCGGCCTGCCGATCTTCACCACGCGGCGGTTTTTCCACACCACGATCCTGGTCAGCCGCAAATCCGGCATCGAGAAGCCCGCGGATCTCAAGGGCAAGCGCGTCGGCGTGCCGGAATATCAGCAGACCGCGGCGCTGTGGACGCGCGGCGTGCTGCAGCACGAATTCGGCGTGCATGCCAAGGACATGGAATTCTGGATGGAGCGCACGCCGGAAAAAAGCCACGGCGGCGCCACCGGCTTCAAGCCGCCGCCCGGCGTCGTCGTGCATCAGGTGCCCGCCGATTCGAGCCTCGGCGCCATGATGCTCGCCGGCGAGCTCGATGCGACGGTGCATTATCTGTCCGGCCGCAACCTGGTGGATCGCAGCCGCGCCGATCTCGCGCACCATCCCGATTTTAAATATCTGTTCCCCGACCCCGCCGCGGAAGGCATCCGCTACTACCGCAAGACCGGGATTTTCCCGATCAATCACCAGGCCGTGGTGCGGCGCGATATCTATGAGAAGGAGCCGTGGGTGGTGCTGAACCTGATCAAGGCTTTCAACAAGGCGAACGAGATCGCCAACGCGCAACGCATCGAGCACGTCGAATATCACCTCGCCACGGGCCTGCTGAGCGGCGATGCGAAAACGGCGTTGCTGCACCACGGCGTCAAAGCCAACCGCAAGGTGATGGAGACCATCGCGCAATATTCGCTGGAGCAGGGGCTCACGCCGCGGCTGATCAAGATCGACGAGCTTTACGCGCCGAACGCGCTCGAATCGTAACTTCCTTCCGCCCCCGCGATAGCGGGGGAGGGGGACCACCCCGAAGGGGTGATGGAGGGGGCGCCTGACTCACAGCTTCGTTGCCGCTGCAAGGCAATCAACGTCGCTCCCGATATCGCCTTAAATCGCCGAATTCGCGTTGAGTCCCGCGCCCCCTCCACCGCGCTACGCGCGGTCCCCCTCCCCCGCTATCGCGGGGGCGGAAAGGACGTTACTCCGCCGCTTGCGCCTTCACGCCGCCATCCACCGTCGCGCCCGAAGCAGCGAGCGCCTTGATCTCGTTGTCGCTGAACCCCGCCTCGCGCAACACTTCAAAACTGTGCTCGCCGAGCCGCGGCTGCAGCCGCTCGGTCGAGGCTGGAGTTTCGCTGAAGCGCACCGGCAGATCGGTGAACATGATCTCGCCTTCGCTCGGATGGCTGGCGTGCTTGAAAAAGCCCGTTGCCGCAAGTTGCGGATCGGTGAGCAGATCGTCGAGGCTCGACATCCGCGCGCACGGGATTTCGAGCCCGCGCAACAGCGCGATCCACTCATCCGTGGTTTTGTCGTTGAGACACGCGCCGGCCAGCTCGTAGAGCGCGACCACGTTGTGGCTCCTCGCCGCGATGCTGCAAAAACGCGGATCGTCGCAAATTTCCGGCTTGCCGACCGCCGGCCAGAATTTGCGCCAGTGCCGCTCGGTATAGGCCATCATGCACAGATAGCCGTCCTTGGTCTTGTACGGCCGGCGCCAAGCGCCGGTGACGCGGGTATAGCCGAGCGATCCCAGCGGCGGCACGAAATTGTGGCCGAACAGGTGTTCCGCGAGCACGAACCAAACCAACTGCTCGAACATCGGGATTTCGACGAATTGACCGCGTCCGGTTTTTTCGCGCGCGAACAAGGCGGCCGAAATGGCGTTGGAGATGGCGAGCGCCGAGATTTTATCGGCCAGGATGGTCGGCGCGTAGCGCGGCTCGCCGCCGACCGACATCAACGCGGCGATGCCGGACTGGCCCTGGATGACGTCGTCATAGGCCGGCTGGCCGCTATAGGGACCGCCGTCGCGGTAGCCGTGCAGCGCCGCATAGACCAGGCGCCGATTGCGCGCGCACACCGCTTGGTGCGCGAAGCCGAGCTTCTCGATCTTCTGCGGCCGCATCGAATGCACGAAAACGTCGGCGCTGGCGATCAGCCGCCACAACGCCTCGGCGGCCGCGGGCTTCTTGAGATCGAGCACCAGCGAGCGCTTGCTGCGGTTTAGCCCCATGAACAGCGCCGCCATGTTGGGCGAGCGCGCCGGACCGGTGTGGCGCGGCGCGTCGCCCTCGGGCGCCTCGATCTTGATGACGTCGGCGCCCATGTCGCCGAGCATCTGCGTCGCCAGCGGGCCGGCGACGACGGAGGTGAGATCGAGAACGCGAATGCCTGCTAATGGTCCGGGCATGGTTGGTCCATATCCGTAGGGTGGGCAAAGGCGCGCAGCGCCGCGCCCACGCAGCTCAGCACGACGTGGGCACGCTTCGCTTTGCCTACCCTACATCAAGAAAACTCCGGTATCACTTCCTTGGCAAACAGCCGCATCGATTTTTGCGCTTCGGTGAAATCGAGCGTGCCGAAATTGATTTGCAGCGAGGCGTGCTCGAATTTGCCGATGACGCCTTCGAGGCGGCGGATGGTGGCTTTGATCTCGTCGGGCGTGCCGACCCAGGCGCCGCCGGCTTCGATCTGGGTTTCCAGCGTAAAGTTCTTCATCCGGCTGATGGAGACGTCGTAGCCTTTGTAATCCTTCGAAGAGGTGCCTTGCGTCCATTCGCCGGCGGATTCGAACAGCGCGACGAAATAATCCTCGAACTGCGGACGCGGGATTTCGCGGGCGAGTTTCGCATCCTCATGGCAGAACATGTGGAACGCGATCATGACCTCGCCGTCGCCGGGATGGCCGGCGTCGCGCCAGGCCTTGCGGTAGATCGGGATCAAATCCTTCAGCGGCCCGATCGGGATCGACATCAGCGCGTGGCCCTGGCGGCCGGCGAATTCGAACGAATCCGCCGTCCGCGTCGAGGCGATGTAAAATTTCGGCCGCGGCTTTTGCGTCGGCCGCGGCAGCGAGGTGACATTTTCGAACGAATGGAATTGCCCGTGGTGAGAGACGTTCTCCTGCGTCAGCAGGAGCTCGATCTGCTCAAGTCCTTCGCGGAAGCGGGCCACGGATTCATCGGGCGAAATGGCGAAGCGCCGGAATTCGTGCGGCAGGAAGGCACGCGCAAAGCCGACGTCGAAGCGGCCGCCGGAAATGGCGTCGAGCATGGCGATCTCGCCGGCAAGTTTCAGCGGATTGTTGAACGCCGGCACGACCGCGCCGGTGACCAGCCGCATTTTTTTGGTGCGCGCCGCCGCCGCCGACAAAAACACGATCGGGTTGGGGCTATAGCCGCCATAGCGCTCGAAATAATGCTCGACCGAGCGCGCATGCGTATAGCCGAGCGCCTCGGCCTCCTCGGCAATGGCGAGGCTTTCGGCGAAATACTCCGCGGCGCTCTTGTCGCTCGGCCGGAAATTGGGAAAGAACTGAACGCCGAACTGCATTGGGCGATACCTGTATTCCGTCATCCTGAGGTGCGAGCGGAGCGAGCCTCGAAGGATGCGGCCGAGGCGTTCGGGCCGTCGCCCTTCGAGGGCCGCTGCGCGGCCACCTCAGGGTGACGGATTACAACTTTCCGCCCGATATAGCGTGTGAGGTCGGCCAGGTTCTGCCGCAGCGTCGCGGCGTCGACGACATGCGGATCGAAATCCGGCGCATCGAAGTCGAGCATGTCCTCGTGGTCGACGCTGTTGGGATCGGCGATGCTGCGCAGATAAGTCTCGTAGCCGACCGGGCCGCCGATATCGGCCGGCGGGCAGCGGCCCTCGACGCTGACCAGGTTTGGATAGCGCATGCCCGGCAGAGCTGTGGCGCGCGACAGCAGCGTTACCGTGTGCTCCCAATCCTCGCCGAGCACATAGTCGTACTTGAAAGTGTCACCCGCCGCCAAAATATCGCGCAGCGTCGATTGCTCCGCTGGCGTCCGATCGATGCCGGCATCGCGGTCGGGCTGCCCCCAAAGTCTATCGCCGACGCGGAATTCGAACGGGTGGCCGTTCTGCCAGCCGATGGCGATTTGCAGCACGAAATGCAGGTCGTCGAGACGGATATCGGCCGGCACCTCGACGACGCGCAGCACACGCGGCGTCACGTCGTCGATCTCGACACTCAACCGCGCGATTTCGCTCATGATCGCGGGCGTTATTCCGCGGCCTGCTGGAACGTCAGCATCTCGTCGCGCCCATCGAGATCGACGATCTTGCCGTCCTTGATCACCCAGGCGAGGTTTTTGGCGTCCTGCAGGATGGCGATATCGGCGATCGGGTCTTTGTCCCACACCGTGATGTCGGCGAGCTGTCCCACCGCCAACTGGCCGACCTGGCCGTCGAGGCCGACCGCAAGGGCGTTATCGCGGGTCGCCGCGACGATCGCCTCCATCGGCGTGTAGCCGCCATGCTTGACGAAGATTTCCAGCTCCTTGGCGTGCAGTTCACCATGCCGGGTGAACGAATTGTTGCCGGTATCGGTGCCGACCAGAAGTTTTATGCCGAGCTTGCGCGCCTTGTGCATCAACTCGCCGAGCAGATCGTAATGCCGCTGCATGCGGTTGAAATCGAGCTGCACCTGCTCGGCGCCGACTTTTTGCCGCTTGCCGAGTTCGACCACGACGGCGAGGAAGGTTGCGGTCGGCAGGATCGGCATGCCGGCTTTGGCCACCGCGTCGAGATCGCGGTCGGTGGCGAGATCGGCGTGGACGATCCAATCGACGCCGGCTTCCGCGGCGGCGCGCGTCGAACCGGCGCCGCGCGAATGGATGGCGACTTTCAGGTTGCGCCGGTGCGCCTCACCGACCACGGCGGCAATCTCGTCCTTCGCGAGCATTTGTGACTCGCCGGAGCGGCTATCGGCCATCTTGATGAAATTGACGCCGTGCTTGCCCTGGCGGCGCACCTCGGTGACCATCTCGTCGGCGGTGTTGCACAGCTTGCCGATGGAATGATCGGGCGTGCCTTCCCACGACGGCTCGTCGTCCTCGATGCAGCCGTAAGTGACGATCATGCGGCCGGCGACGAACATGCGCGGGCCTTCCATCAGGCCGAGCCGGATGGCGTCGCGCACGCCGACATCGGTGAACCAGGTGCCGCCCGGCACTGAAATACTGGTGACGCCCGAGCGTAAAACCTTCTGCGCGCTGCGGGCGGATTTCAGCGTCGAGAATTCCGGCCGCGTCGTGCCCTTGCCTTTGCCCTCGCCCTTGATCAGCGGATAGCCGTAGGACATGTGGCAATGGGCGTCGATCAGGCCGGGCATGACCCATTTCCCGGCGGCGTCGACCACATCGACAGTCTTGCGGTCCTCGAGGTGAATATCGCCCGGCACCGCGCCGACGCTCTTGATGCGGTTGCCCTCGACCACGATGGCGTCGTTACGCGCCGACGGTTTTCCGGAGCCGTCGATCAAGGTGCCGTTGCGGATGACGAGTGTCTTCTTGGCGGCGCTCATGGGCCCTCCGGCGAAATTGCTTCGTTTGCGCGACCATACAGCAGCGCGACAGGTAGCGGTATTGCGGCTTGCGCATGCGTACTCCCTCTCCCCAAGGGGGAGAGGGTGGGGTGAGGGGGTACGGCCTCGCGGTCAGAGCCCCCTCACCCCAACCCTCTCCCCGCTGGGGAGAGGGGGCGCGCATCGGCGAGCGTCGATTCCCGAACTGTTCCGACATACGCGGTGAGGCCATGCGCGGCGACGATATCGCCGACCTGCTCGCTGCGGTCGATATGGGCGCGCACCACGGCGCCGATGTCGCGGTTAAGCTCCGCGGCGCTGCGGTCCGCCTTGGGCTTGGTCTGGGCGCTCAGATAGGCGCCTTCCGCCCGGTTGACCTCGACCAAAGCGCGGCCGAACGGCAGTTGCATGCGCTGGTAATGCGCCAGTCCGGCATCGAGGTCGCTGCCGGCAGCGCGGATGCTGTCGGCAAGGCAGGCCGCATCGAGCGCCGCCTTGGTGGTGCCGGCGCCGGCATGGGGGCGGGCGACGAAGGCGGCGTCGCCGGCCAGCACGACCCGGCCGAATACGATTTGCGGCGAGATCAGATCGTAGATCGGCTGGAAGAACGGCGTGGTGCGCGCAAAAATCTCGGCGATCTGCGGCGCGATGACGGCTTTGGCGTCGGCTTTGATTTTGGCGATGACATCGGGCCGGATCAGCGGCGGCGGAATGCCGGCGGCGTGGTGGCGGCCCGCGGCATCGGTGCAGATATCGGCGAGCGTGTCGCGATCCACCGGCCGGTACCAGACGATATTGTAGGCGCGGCGGCCGACCGCGGTGTCGTTGTCGCGCCCCGGCACCGCGTAGCTGATCAGCTGCTCGCCCTCGGGCAGGCAGAACGCATAGAGATCGACCATCTCGCGCCACAGGTTTGGCGGCACGTCGGCTTCGTCGATCGAGGCGCGCCAGGCGACATAGCCGGCATAGACCGGCTGAACATCGGGCAAAAATTGGGCGCGCACCGTGGAGCGGACACCGTCGGCGCCGACCAAGAGATCGCCGCGCTCACGGGTGCCGTCGGCAAAGATCGCGGTGACGCCGGTGCCGTCTCGGTCGACGCGAACGAGTTTTTTGCCGAGCCGGTAGGTTTGCGCCGGCAGCGCGTCGAGCAAAGCGCGGTAGAGCCGCGACCAGCCGCTGAGCGTGCGCGCTGTCGGCTGCTCGATCAAAATCTTGCCGTTTGAGTCGAGGCAGACCGCCCGCGTCGGCTTGATCCCCATCGTCTCGTCGAAATCGATGCCGGCGCGCTTGAGGATGGCGATGAGTTGCGGGTGGGTGCCAAGGCCGACGCCGCGGCTCGCCAGCTCCTCGTCATTGCGCTCGAACACGGTGGCGTCCCAGCCCGCCCCGCGCAACAGGTGCGCCACGATCAGCCCGCCCAGCGAGCCGCCGACGACGAGGGCGCGGCGGGTGGTCATGACCTGTCATCATCCGCCAACGGGTCCGGCCCGAAGTGGCCGGCCCGATGGTAAACTCCGGCGGATGATCCAGTAATCGCGAAACCACCCGATCGAACCGCAGCCATTGTGATTACTGGGTACCCCGCCTTCGCGAGGTATGACACTTCATCACGGCAACGCCCAGGACATGCTGTCATGCCCGGGTTTGTAATCCATATTGGTCGCCGCCGGATTGCGGTTGACCAGCGGGCGGCCGTACATCGGGTTGGTCGCGCTGCGCGTCTCGTGCTCGACCGTGAACAGCACTTCGCGGGTGTCGAGGTCGATCACGTCTTTGAAGCGGTATTGGTAGTCGTTGTCTTCAATCGTGATCAGGCCGAGATCGAGCAGCTTGCGATACGGCTTTGAAAAATTGGTGAGATAGATCTGCACGTGGTGGCGGTCGTAGTGCGCTTCCGGCGTGTCGGTCTCGCGGAAATAAAAATACTGCTTCTCGCCGACCTGGACTTTGACTTCCGGCCCGGCGCCGTTCTTTTTCACCTCGGCCGGCGCGTCCATCACCTCGCGATAGAAGCGCGCGATGCGCTCCACGGTGCCCGGGCGCACATCGAAGCGGACATAGGGCATGCCGAGCTGGACCCGGCCGAAGCGCTCGACGTCCGGCGTGTGCACGGTGATGCGGTTGCCCCATGGGCATACGGTCTCGACGCCGTCGTTGCTCTCGCGGAATTCGAATTTGGTGCCTTCGAGCGGCTTCTTCACGCGCTTGAGCCGGTTCAGGAGCGCTTCACGGTCCGGCATGACCAGGCCGGTGACGCCGCGCAGCACGTCGGGCTTGCCCATCGGCAGGTGGAACTGGCTCATGCCGACATTGACCCACATATTGCCGGCGCCGGTGTTGAGATAGGGATCGCGCGTATAGCCGAGCCCGGTGATGTAGAAATGCGTGGCGAGGTGCTGATCGTCGATGCAGACATTGACGTGTCCGATGCCGACGATGTTGCCGATATCCTGGGCGGCGCGGTCGAATTGTGGCTGGGGCATTGCAGTATCCTGATCGGTTTCCTGGGTTCGTTCCTGGGGCGATACTAGGCGCCGGCCGGGGCGCGCTCAACCGTTGTCTAAAGTGTAGGGTAGCTGGACGCAGCCGGAGGACGAGAAATGCCGTTCAGAGGTCTTAGCGTCGCCCGGTTTGAACGCCGCGGCCAACCGCTCGCGTCGCGCCGCAAATTCCTGGTCCGCATGGCGATCGCGATCGGATTGTGGATGGTTTTGACAATCGTCGGCCTCGCGATCGGGATTGCCGGCTATGCGGCGTTCGAGGGCATGTCCTTCGTCGACGCCTATGTGAATGCGGCGATGATCTTGTCCGGCATGGGTCCGGTGGGCGAACTGAAGACCACAGGTGGCAAAGTGTTCGCCGGCTCCTACGCGATCCTGTCCGGTCTCATCATCGTCATCGCCACCGGCTTCGTGCTGGCGCCGATTTTCCATCGCATCCTGCATTCCTTCCACGTGGAGACGAAGAAGGATTGAGGTGGGAAGCTCACTGCGGCTCGATGCCGGCGGCCTTGATCACCTTGCCCCATTTCTCGGTTTGCGCCGTGATGAAAGCGCGGAATTCCTCCGGCGTGTCCCACTGGGCGACGATGCCCATGGTGTTGAAGCGCGCCGCGGTCTCCGGCTTCTTCAAGTCGGCGACCAGCGCCGCGTTGAGCGCGTCGACGATCGGCTTCGGCGTGCCGGCGCGGGCGAAGAAGCCTTGCCAGCTTTGTCCCTCATAGCCCGGCACGGTCTCGGCCAGCGCCGGGACGTCGGGCATGTCCGGGTCGCGCTTGGCCGAGAGCACCGCGATGAGCTTCAGCTTGCCGGCCTGGATCAGCGGCAGCGCCGGCGTGAGGTCGGAGAATTCCATCGACACGTTACCGCTCGCCACGTCGGTCAGCCCCGGCAGCGTCCCCTTGTAGGGAATATGGCGCATGTTGACGCCGGTCATGATCTTGAATTCCTCGGCAAAGATTTGATGCGGCGTACCGTTGCCGGACGATGCGAAGGTCAAGGCATCGGGCTGGGCTTTGGCGAGCTTGATGAGATCGGCCACCGAATTGACCGGCAGCGACGGCGACACCACCAGGCAGAATTTGGTCAGGCCGACCAGCGTAACCGGCGTGAAATCCTTGGCGAGGTCATAGGACACCGATTTCATCACGAACGGCAGCAGCGTGATCACCGACGGTGCATGCAAAAGCGTATAGCCGTCGGGATTGGCCTTGGCGGCGAAGGTGATGCCGATTTCGCCGCCGGCGCCGGGTTTGTTTTCGACGATAAAACTGCCGTGCAGCGCGCGGCCCAGCACGTCCGCTTCATAGCGGCCCAGAATGTCATTCGACGCGCCCGGCGGGAACGGCACGACGATGGTCACCGGGCGGTTGGGATAGTCTTCGGCGCCGATGGCGTGCAGTACCGGCAGCGCGAATAGCGCGCAGGCGAGCGCCACTGCCGAGCCGGCGCGGATGATAAGCATTTTCATGGATGATCTCCCGAGGCCGGCAAGCTTAGACCCGCGCGGCGCGCCCGGACAAGGCGACGCCGCAGCCATGCTGCCGCAGCCGGACTGACGGACTGCCGCCACGCGGGCAGGGGTGATACACCTTGCCGGCAAATCACTTTGGGTGTCGCGGCGCGGTGTCGAGTTTTAGGGAAAAATTGCAGCCGGCCGCGGGCGACGAAGCGGGCAAGAGCGACGTCGATTATCGCCTGCTGGTGCCGCTGGTGCTCAATTCGGCGATCATCCAGGCGGTCTACGCCATCATGCGGGTGACGACGTCATACCGCGCCATCGAGCTCGACCTGCCGGTGATCTGGATCGGCGTGATCTCGGCGACCTTCGCGATCTTGCCGATCTTCCTCGCGGTCTGGGTCGGCCGCTTCATGGACCGCGGCAATGACGCCCAGGCCTGCTGGATCGGCGCCGCGCTGATGGTCGTCGCCTGCGCCGGCTTTCGCTATGGGGCCGGCTCGGTGACGACGCTTCTGCCGTTGATGGCGCTGCTCGGCATCTCGCACCTGTTCATGATGGCGAGCCAGCAGATGCTGTGCATCCGCTGTGCCGGACCGCGCGGCCGTGACGCGGTGTTCGGCAATTATCTGGTCGCCAGCGCCATCGGGCAGGGGCTCGGCCCTTACATCATCGCCTGGTCGAGCGGTACGGCGCGGCTGCCGCCGACCGACCGGCTGTACGCGATCGGCCTGTTGATCTCGTTGGCGTCGCTCGTCACCGCCGCCGCCATGCGGCCGGCGCCAAAACCGAAAGCCCACGAGCACAGCGCAGCCGTCGTGCCGGTGCGCACGCTGATGCGCCAGCGCGGCTTGATGGCGGTGCTGATCGCCAGCGTCATCACCATCACCGCGCAGGACCTGTTGGTGATCTACCTGCCGCTGTTGGGCGCCGCCAACAACATCACGGCGCGCGACGTCGGCACCTTGCTCACCGTGCGCTCGGTGTTCTCGCTGGTATCGCGCATGGGCTATGTGCGGGTGATCCGGCTCGTCGGCCGCGGGCCGTTGACGCTCGCCAGCATGATGGGGGCGGGGATCAGCTTCGCCTGTCTCGCTCTGCCCATTCCGCTGTCAGCGATGTTCGGAGCGATGGTGCTGATGGGATTTTCGCTGGGCATCGCCACGACGCTGAGCCTGACCAACGTCGTCGATCTCGCCTCCGCCGCCGCCATGGGCACAGTGATGTCGCTGCGCATCACCGGCAACCGCATCGGCCAGGTCGCGGTGCCGTTCATCGCCAGCCTGATCGCCGCCGCGGCCGGCGTCGGTGGCATTTTCGTGATCATCGCGCTAAGTCTGGCGGCGTCGGGCGCAGCGGTGCATTTCAGCCGGCAGGAAACATAGGAGCCGCCGTTTCCCGGACGCGGTGCAGCACGAAGTGGTGCACCGCTGATCCGGGATCGCTCTGGACTCCGAGATCGTTACGATCCCGGGTCTGCAGCGCACCACTGCGTGCTGCGCTGCGCCCGGGAAACGCTTCAGAGTTTATTGCTTGAAACCGACCACCAGATGAGCCGGATATGATTCCGGCAACGGCTCGCCCACGCTCTTCACCGTGACGATGTAGGTCCCGGCCTCGGCGATGGCGTCCGGCGGAATAACGGCTTCGAGCTGGCCGCGCTTGACGTAACGCGTCTGCATTTCTTTGCCGTTGAGCATGACGCGCTGCGTCGGCAGCACGCCACGGCCGCGCACCGTGAGCGTCACTTCGGTGCCTTGCGTTGCCAACAGCGGCGATATGTCGATCTCGCGCGGCAGCGTCTGGTACGAATAGAACGCCGGAATCGGATTCTTGTATTTGTGGAATCCGATATCGACAATACGCCCGTCCATGATCAGCATCTTGACGTTCTGCGTCATCCAGATGTCCTTGAGCGGATCGCCCTCGACGATAGAGAGGTCGGCGACCTTGCCCGGCTCGACGCTGCCGTAGTCCTTGTCCTTGTGGAATGTCTTGGCGACGTTCAAGGTCGCGGCCTGGATCGCCGTCATCGGCGGCACGCCGGCCTCGACATCCATGACCAGCGCCTCGTGCATCAGCATGCCGGCCATGCCGCGCGGCGGGTCGGAGCCCTCCTTGAGGACACCGCCGGCGGCGACGAAGCGGATGAATTCGTTGGCTTTCTGGTAGCCGAGCCGCGTGGCGTCGAGCTCTTCCGGCGTGTAGCGCTTGAGCAGCTTGTCGTAGGCGCTGTCGGTCACCGCGCGCAGCACGGGCGGAAAATCGGCATCCGGGTCATTGAGGATCTCGTTCTCCTTTTGCCGGAAGCGCGCCATGCTCGGCGACAACGGCCGCAGCCATTTGGCGATGGTCGGCGTCCAGGCGACATGATGCGCGACCATGGCGGCGATGACGGCGTCGAAATTCTCGGTCTGGTATTGCGCGCCGGCGACTTCGGCGTCGATCTTTCCGGCGAGCCGGTCTTCCGCAAGCTTGCGCCGTTTTTCGACGTCGAGGATCGAGCTATAGCCGACCGACCAGATGTGCTCGATGCCGTCGACGGCGGCATTGGCCGAACCGATGGCGTCCCAGCTGTGCGTGGTCACGCCAAGGCCGAGGCGATGCGCCTCCTCGACGGCGACCTTGACCAAATCCATCGGCAGGAATTCGTTGAGCTTGATCAGGTCGTAGCCGAGCGCTTTCTTGCGGTCGATTGCCGCGCGCGCCGCCTCGGGCGTCGTCACCACGATGTTGCCGCGGAATTCGCGGGAGTCCGGTGCGTCGGTCTCGGTGCGGCCGCCGCCGATGGCGCGCCCCGACGTCCAGATGCGCGGGCCGCGAATCTTTCCCGCATTGGTGCCGTCGCGCTGCGCCAGCGTCCACGGCCCATCCTGATAGATTTCGATGGTGGCGCAGGTGGTGATGCCGAGGTGCAGATAAAGCTCGCCGAAAAAATCTTCCCAGTGGCAGTGGCCGTCGAGAAAGCCGGGCAGCACGGTCTTGCCGCTGGCATCGACGATTTGCGCGCCTGGCGGAACGGTCACCTCGCCGTTGCGGCCGGCGGCGGTGAAACGGCCATTCGCGATGATGATGACGGAATTCTCGATCGGCGGCCGTCCGGTGCCGTCGATCAGCGTACCGCCGACCACGGCGAGAACGGGTGCGGTCTGCGCGCCGGCAAAGCCGCTCAGCGGCAATGACAGCAGAACCGCGAGCGAGAACGCGCGCGCCCGCACCATGTTTTCCTCCCGAAGCGAGTAAAGAAGGCGACGAACGACCGCCGGCACGCCCTACCAGCGCCGATAGTAGTAGCCGCGCCCATAGGGCCCGTAATAGGGACCGTAGCCGTAATAGTAATAGGCCGGCGGTGGCGGCCCGACATAGACGGGCGGTCCGACGGGCGGCGGTCCTCCAGGGTAAACGGGAATCGGCACGTCGAGACCGGCGCCGGGCGGTGGACCGGCATAGCCGGGAGGCGGCGCAGGCGCATAGCCGGGAGGTGGCGCAGGCGCATAGCCGGGAGGTGGCGCAGGCGCATAGCCCGCGGGGGGCGGCCCTGCGGGCGGCCCGCCATAACCCGCGGGCGGCGGGCCGGCCGCGGCGGGTGGCGGTGCGCCGCCGCCTTGATCGAGGCTGGTGGCGATCGCGTAGCCGTTCTGGCCCTGGAAGGTGACCTGGCACCATTCGCCGCTGCAGCTGCCGACATCGACATTGCTGCCGCCGGGAATGGTCATGATGACGGTGTAGGTCGTGCCCGGCCCCTGGCGCAAATTCACGTTGTTGACGGCGAGCGCCGGCGCCGCGGCGGCGCTCGCCGCCGACAACATCAACAGCATGCCGGCGGCCGTTGCGATTTTGCCGAAAGTCATTGCTGACCTCTTGCGATTCAAAACCATGTTTCGCCACCGATTAAAGTCTCGACGGCGCAGGTTTTCAACCTGCTTCGCGGCAGAATCTTGTTGCTCAGCGCGAGAGTTTTTCCAACTCGGGGAACGGCGTATAGGTGACGCCTGCGCAAATATCTTTCGGCGTCTCGATGAACTGGTCGAAGCGGCCGGCGACGAAAACGGCGGCGACCTCGCGCATGCCCTCATAGACGGTGGCGGTCTTCTTCGGATTGAAGCGCAGACAGAGCATGTAGCGCGAGGGCAGGGTCAGGGTCGCCGGCTTAAGCACCGGCTCAGAAATGCTGGCGTCGCGAATGGCGGTCGGATCGCTGAGATAGACGCGCATGGCGGCGAGGATGTCGGTCTTGTAGTTGGTGGGATAGGCATTGATGCCCTCCTCGCTGCCGGCCTCGTCGGTCCCATGGTGATGCCCGGCGCAGGCGCCGAGCAAAAGCGCCATGCCGATGATCAAACTGACATGCCGCCGGCCTGCGCCGCCGCCGTTCATGCGATGCCCGCTCAGTCCCGGTATTCGACGCCCCGCATCGGTTTAATGGCAAATCGCGCCCGGCGCCACTGCCGCTTCTTTCCGCCCCCGCACGCAGTGCGGGGGAGGAAAGGTTAGATCGGCACCGCCATGGCCTCGAAGGCGCCGTCGCAATTGATCAGGTCGACGCGCTTTTGCACGATGCGGAAAGTGTCGCCGTCGCGCCGCAAATGGTGCCGCTGGCGGCCGGCGAAAATGCGCTGCGCGTCGTCGCGGTATTCGGCCATGATCAAGGTCGAGCCGACGACGTATTCGCCTTTGGCTTGATCGGCTTCCTCGACGACGACGTTGCCGATGAGATGGGCGGTGCGCGACGGCGGCGTCTGCACGTGGATGCGCGGATGTTCGAGCCGCTCGACCCGGGTCTTCATCAAGTCGCGGTCGTCGTAGAACAGCGAAGCCTGGTCGAACGGGCTCTTCTGATCGGGCACCGCCGGCACCCAATAGGTGCCGTCGTCGGCGAACAGCGCCATCCAGTCGCGAAATTTCCGCGCATCGAGGAGCCGCGCTTCGTGGATGATGAAGTCCTCGAGCGCGGCGCGGCCCAACCCGTCAGCCGCCATTACGCCGCCTCGTGCATATAGCCGAGCCAGGCTTTGTATTGGGCGCGCACCACCATCTCATGGGTGGCAAGCTCGCGGGTGGCGTTGCGCTCGCGGTCCGGCTCCTCGGCGCCGAGCCCGCGCGAAATGTCGACCCAATCGGTCATGGTGCTCTGCAGGCCTTTTTGCGCGCGCACGAACGATTCCAGGTCGTCGGACTGCACGAACGACGCGGCGGAGTGCGTGACATTGAGCAGGCGGATATTGCCGAAATTCATCGCCTGCGGCGCGCCGACCAGGCGGATCGGATAAATCGTCACCTCGGTGCGGTCGACCGCGATCGGCTTGATGACGCGGACATGGATGTTCAGGCCCATAATCGACATGTTCGGATAGATCAGCGAATTGTGCAGCCGCGGCGTGAGGATTTCCTCCGCCCGCGCGGCGCCGACCTTCTCTGCCAGCACCTTCTTATAGGCGTCGAAGGCCGGGCTTGAGCGCTTGCCGTCGTCGAGCGTGGTGTTGCTGGTCCAGCCATGGCCGTTGCCGGCGATGAAGCTCTTGCGGTCCTTCCAGGACGCGGCGGTCTGTTTCTTCTCGGTCTCGACGACCATCGCGCCTTTTTGATCGCCTTCGCGGCGGGCAAACTGCACGCCGTCCTTGTTGACGGTGGAGGCATGGCCGAACGGCACATGATAGGAGTCGAGCACGTTCTCGACCTGAAGCTTCCAGTTGCCGTTATAGACGTAGCGATGCATGCCGGCGTCGAGCGCCAGCGCGCCGTCGGGCGCGCGGTCGACCAGATCGTCGATATTGCCCTTTACGGGGCCGATATGGTCCTCGAAGCTTTGGCCCTTTGCCGCCAGGCTAGCGAATACAAAGCCGCGATACTCACCGACGCGCGGCGCGCGCGCCAAACCGAGCGCGTCCTTGTCGAAATTTTCGGCGCAACCTTCCGGCACCGGCACGGTCACGAGGCGGCCATCGGTGTCGAACGTCCAGCCGTGATAGCAGCAGGTCAGGCGCGGAGCGTGGCCGCGGCGCTCGTTGAGCACTTTGGCGCCGCGGTGGGTGCAGCGGTTGAGCAGCACCTGCACCGAACCGTCGCGATGCCGCACCATGATCACCGGCTGGCGGCCGAGATCGGTGGTGATGAAATCGCCCGGGTTCGGCACCTGGCTTAAGTGGCCGACGAACAGCCAGGCGCGGCCGAAGATGCGCTCCATCTCCAGGTCGAACAGGTCCGGGTCGGTATAGACGCGCCGGTGCACGCGGCCGGGCTCGATGAGCTTGGCGATCTCCTCGGCGTGGCCGTTGCGCATGTTCAACCTTCTTGTCATGCCCCGCGAAGGCGGGGCACCCAGTAATCACCGATGCTTTGATAACGCACGGCGGTCCAGCACCTCTCCGTCGGCGATTACTGGATCATCCGCCTTCGCGGATGATGACAGTTTCGCCGTGTGAGACTGTTACTCCGCCGCCTCGTGCGCGCGGTCCTGCACCTGGGTGTTGATGAGCTGCAGCGGCGAAGCGGTCTCTTCCAGCATGCCCCAGCTTTTGAGCCAGTCGTAGGTGCGCTGCATCTCGTCGGCCGGGATCGGCGCCGGATCGCAGACCACGAGCCGGCTTTCGCGCAAATCCTCGACCTTGAGCGCCGCGATCTCGGGATCCTTCTTGGCGTAATAGTCGATGAAATAGTGCATGTACGCCTTCTTGTTCGCATTGATGCGGCGCACCGCCTCGCGCACCGCGCGATTGAAGGCGGCGTAGGTCTCGGCATCGACTCGGTCGGAAGCAACCTCGGTGCCGTGGAACAGCGACGAGCAGATGACGCGGCAGCCTTTCTTCTCGGCGAGGGTGATGTGCGGCTCGGTCAGCGTGGTGGCGTCGATCTCGCCCCGCATCATCGCATCGAGGCGATAGCGCGAGCCGTTCGGCGCGCGGCACAGCTTGATCAGCTCGCGCGGCAAGAAACCTTCGAGCAGGTGCAGCGCGATGTAATGGGTGCCGAAATAGAACGGCACGCCGATGGTCTTGTTGGCGAGTTGCTGCGGCGTGTAGACGTCGGAATCGGGCGGCACCACGACCGCCGAATAAGCCACGATGGCGCGGCGGCCGAGCTGCCGGCTGCCCTGGCCGGTATCCTGGACGCGGCAGTAGTTGCCCCATTCGCAGGCGTTGTACATGTCGGCTTTGCCCTGTTCCAAGAGCTTGCCGTGGCTGGCGAACGGGTCGACGCCCTTCGGGTTGGTGACGTGCGCCTCGACCTTCTTCTCGACGCCGGCTTCGCGGTCGGCCCATTCGATCTCGATGCCCTCCTTGGCGAACAGGCCTTCGTCATAGGCCACGAGTTCGGGGAGACCTTGGAACGGCGCGGTGGTTTCCAGTACGAGTTTTTTCATCGGCGGCTCCGGGCCAAAGGGTTGCGCAAATCATTTGCGGCAAATCGCCCTGCCGAACTTTAGGCCCGCGGGCAGGGCGAATCAACGACAGCCGCATGTCGCTCGCGCATGGCCACGGCGCGGCGGCGCTTACTTTTGCGGCCGCAGCCGCTGCATCTGCAATTGCGCCAGGAACGGCACCAGCGGATGCGCGCCCATTTTCACGATCGAGGACATGTCGAGCTTGATCAAAGCCTCGCGCTGGTCGGGCGGCAGCTGGAATTTGTCGGCAAACGCGCCGGCGTCGGCCATGTATTGCGCGCGCATGCCGGCGTCGTGGGCGAGGCCGTGCAGCGCCGTCGTCAACTCCACCAGCTCCGGCTTGATCGAAGGATAATGCGCCGCCTGGTTTTGGGCCGCGTCGCCGCCGATCCAGGCCAGCGAGGCGTAATTGTGATGCCAGCTCGGATCCATCGATACCACGTCGGGCTTGCGCTCGCCCAAGGCGCCGGCGGCGCAGGCCCAGCAGCGCAATTCGATATTACCGGTGTCGTCGAGCTCGGCTTCGTCGTAGCCGATCAGCGATTTCAGATTTCCCGCCGCGAGCTTTTCCAGCACGCGCCGGTCCCAGGCGAGCTCGGGATTCGAGTAGCGGTCGGTACCGGGAAAATGCGACATGCCGCCGCTCGACAGGATCACGGTCTTCAATCCGAGCGCCGTGACGGTGCGCGCCACCGCCTGGCCGAACTGGTAGCAGCGCTCCATGGTCGGCTGCGGCGGCAGATAGGCGTTGACGTAGATCGGCAGCACCGGCCCAGTATGGCCAAGATGGGTGAGCGGAATGCCGATGGCGTAGTCGATCTTCGCCGTCGAGGTGAAAGCCGGATCGAAATTCTGCCGATACAGCTGTCGCACCAGCTCGAAGCCGATCTCGCTTGGAATCTTCCAGTGGAATTTGCGGCCGGCGAAATCGCCGGTGGCCTCGCCGCCGACATGGATGGTGAACGGCGGCGCGGTGGTGTGGAAGAACTGCTCGGCGTGGTCGTTGGAGAAGATGATCCACAGGTCCGGCTCGAGCGCACGCAGCCGTTTGCCGACGTCGGCTGCGACCTCGCGGACTTTGGCCACGAGCGCCTTGTCCTCGGTGTCCGGCATGGTGAAGAACTGCGGCGCATGGGGCAGCATGGCGCCGCCGATCACGGTCGACATCATGGTGGGTCTCCTTGGCCGCAAGGCTATCGCGCGGGGGGCGGGACAACAAGCACGGGCGGCCTTCGTCGCCTAACAGAGATATTTCCGCCGGCCTAGAAAGCGGCCTTGATCGCATGGACGGCACTGTGTTCGCGTTGATGATCTTGTCAAGGACGGCGCCATCAGCGCGGTCACGCGCGTCTTCGACGCGCTACGGCGCCGCCGCCTCCGGCGGTCTACGATCCTTGACAAGATCATCAACGCGAACAACTGGCATCCATGCGATCAAGGCCGCCATGCGCGCACAGTTGCTTCACAGTATTGCTGGAAGCAACTATACGAGACACCAATGTTCACCGTCACGCTGAGGCGGCCGCGTAGCGGCCCTCGAAGGGCGACGGCCCGGGCGCCTCGGCCGTATCCTTCGAGGCTCGCTACGCTCGCACCTCAGGATGACGGGAAACCAATTTGATGGTCGAAGTTCCGGTAACAATCGCCTGCGGCAATTACGATCGCACCCAGGCGATCAGGGACGGCAGGGTGAAAGTTGAAGGCTGCGCGGTGACCTACCTGCCGCTGTATCCGGAGGAGATTTTCCACCGCGTCTTCAAATTCGCCGAATTCGACATTTCGGAAATGTCGTTCTCGAGCTACCTGCGCACGGTATCGGCGGGGACCTCGGAATATACGGCGGTGCCGGCCTTCGTGTCGCGGATTTTTCGCCATTCCGGCATCTACATTCGCAAAGGCGCCGGCATCACCAAGCCGGAAGATTTGCGCGGCAAGCGCATCGGCGTGCCGGAATATCAGATCACCGCGGTGGTCTGGATGCGCGGCATGATGCAGCACGAATACGGCGTGCCGCCGTCGGAGATCCATTGGCGCAGCGGCGGCCAGGAGCAGGCCGGCCGCGAGGAGCGCACGCCGTTAAAGCCGATCCCGGGCCTCGATCTGCAGGCGATCCCGCACGACAAGACGCTGGTCGGCATGCTGCGCGACGGCGAGCTCGATGCGCTGTTCACGGCGCGCGCCCCGTCGTCGTTTCTCGCCGGCGAAGCGCATATCACGCGGCTGTTTCCAAACACGCGCGCCGCCGAGCAGGCCTATTACAAGAAGACCGGCCTGTTTCCGATCATGCACCTCATCGGCATCCGCAAATCCCTGGTCGAGCGCTATCCGTGGCTGCCGACCAGCGTCTACAAGGCGTTCTGCGAGGCCAAGGCGCTGGCGATGATCGACCTGCGCGACGTCAACGCGCTGATGGTGACGCTGCCGTGGCTCGAAGCCGAGACCAAGGAGACGGCCGCGATCATGGGCGAGGATTTCTGGAAATACGGCGTCGCCGAGAACATGCCGGAGATCGAGGCGCTGTCGCAATATGTCTACGAGCAGGGCCTGACCGATCGCAAAGTGAAGGTCGAGGAATTGTTTCATCCCGCGACATTCGATATTTCGAAAGTATGAGCATGGCGGCAAACGACGATCGCGTCATCATTTCCGGCGCCGGGCCGGTCGGCGCCGTGATGACCCTGGCGCTGGTCAAAAAAGGCATCCCGGTCACACTGATCGAGCAATTGCCGGACGCCGCCGAGGATCAGCGCGCCGCCACCATCCATCCGCCGACCGTGGACATGCTGGTCGCGCTTGGGCTCGAAAAGGAGATGTTCTCCACAGAGCCGACCGGCGGCATGGAAGCGCCGCTGTTCCATTTCCGCGACCGCGCCACCGGCAAATTGATCGCGGTATTCGACATCAGCCTGCTCAAGGGCGAAGTGCCGTATCCGTATGTGCTGCAGTGGGAGCAATACAAGCTGGTGCACGCCGCGTTGCCTCACATCAAGGCGAGCGGGCTCGGCGAGGTGCGGTTTTCAACAAAGCTCACCGGGCTGGCGCAGACCGGCGATTATGTCGAAGCGACGGTCACCAATGCCGCCGGCGAAACCGAAACGCTGCGCGGCAAATATCTGATCGGCAGCGACGGCGGCTCCAGCACGGTGCGCCGCCTCGCCGACATCGCCTTCGACGGCTTCACTTACCCCGAGCGTTTCATCAAGATCGGCACCAGTTTCGATTTCGGCACCACCGGTCAGGGCTATTGCACGCGGAATTATTTCTCCGACCCCGACGAGTGGATCAATCTGTTCAAGGTCAAAGGCAAAGGCCCGCCGGGCATCTGGCGCGGCGTGTTTCCGGTGCCGGAGCAGGAGACCGACGAGGCAGCGCTGAGCATGGCCGGCATCCAGCGCCGCCTGCAAGGCATCCACCAAAAGAGCGGCGACTACGAAATTCCCTATTACGCGCTCTACGCCGTGCACCAGCGCGTCGCCGCGACCTTCAACAAAGGCCGCGTGCTGCTCGCCGGCGACTGCGCCCATGTCAACAATCCGATCGGCGGCATGGGCATGAACGGCGGCATCCACGATGCCATCAACTTGGCCGAAAAACTCTCCGACGTATGGTTCGGCCGCGCCGAGGACAGCGTGCTCGACCGCTACACGCGCCAGCGCCGCAAGGCCCAGGTCGATTACGTCCAGGCGCAGACCATCGCCAACAAGAAGGCGCTTGAGGAAAAAGACCCGAAGGTCCGCTGGCAGCACCTCGAGGAGCTGCGGCGGACGTCGGAGGACGTCGCGCTGCATAAGAAGTTTTTGTATCGCTCGTCGCTGATCGACAGTTTGAATTCGGCGAATGCGGTGGAGTGACGGCGCGCTGGGGGAGGGTGGAATGCGCATGTCTCGAACTCGGCCACGGGCCTACCTACCCGATTATGTCTACATTGCCGGTTCCTTATGGGGCCGCGTCATCAAGATTGGAGTCACCAAAAATCCACGGCGACGGCAGAATGATCTTAGGCGGGAGAAATATGGTGGCCTGAGTGATTGGCGAATCCTCTATTTCGCAAGGGCGCGCGACGCTTACGTACTTGAGAGTGAGGCGCTATATCGGTTGGGGCACTATGAGCGACCGGATCATGGGGGCGCTGAGGAAGTTGTGCGATGTTCTTTCACTCAGGCGCTAGACGCTGTTTCCGACTTAATTGCCGAAGAGGCGCAAGCTAGTGCATGGTGGGCGAGCAACTGGCCGATGTATCTATTCGACTGCAATCGGACAGCGGCTTGGTCAATTCTAATTATTTATTTTGTTATCTCGATTTTTTTGCAGCTTCTTCTTGCACGATCGCGATCATGCGGTCGACCACATCGTCCGTTGTCGTGTTCAGCGGAAAATCGATCGTCCTGTCGAGATCGGTTCTCCAGCCGCGGTCAGCCCGTTTAGACTGGCCGGCAATCTGAAAGACGCCGTTCTTTTCTTTGATGGTCCAAAACATCAAGCCGCGTTCAAATGCCGACCAGCTTTTGACCCTGGCATATTTTGGTAGCAGGGGCGGCGGATATTCGCTGCGTCGTAACATAGGCACGACCGGATTACCTCGGGCAATTGTCGTTTGCATCGCTCGTCGTATTCCGCCGATGTCTGAAGCAGAAACTATCGTCACAGGTTCAACCGCGCGATAGAATCCTTCATCCATTTTTCCCATGGTTGGGAGATAGATTGTGCCACTTCTCAGATATAGATGGCAGTTCATGGTATCCCTAAAACGGAGTAACGATCAGATCCACGCCGAACGCCTTGGCTCGCGCCTTTGCCGCATCGATGGCCGCCCTCTGCCCGACTGTTATACTTCCCTTAGGTACTACAAGGTCTAGTACGCGACCGCTAATTTCTGACGATTCGACTTCGACGCCGTTCCACTTAGCCCCATCGAAAAATATCAGCTTGTTGACATAGTCGTCGAGCCGGTACGTCACGCGTGTCGCATCTTGATAAATGGCCGCTCTCAAATCCATGGATTTGATGCTGGTCACTTCGCCGTTCAGCCACTTGTCAATTACCGGAAAATTCGGTGCTAGATTGGCGCCGCGCTGTTCGCTGATGTAGATGCCTCGTGCGGCCCAACCCAATTGCCATGCAGCAGCAGCTGCCTCCGCGCCGGCCGCTGGTGGCAGCATCGCCAAGAATGTGAGGCCCACGCCAATCCAAAATTCAGTTGCCCGATCATCTTCGTCAGATTGCGAATATGGTCCGATAGCATCAAGGATTTTCTGCCGATCTTTGCGTTCGATGCCGGGCTCAAGAACATTGTCTAAAGCAGCGCTGGTAGCGTCGCCGCTGGCTATGTCGCCCTTATCGTAGTATTGACGCTTGATCTCAGCTCTAATGGCTTGCTTGTCTTCCGGCTGTGCATTCCCGATCCATTCGAGAAGGTCGCGCAGTTCGTCATTTCCTTGTCCCGGCGGCAGCACTACTCTATTTTCGCCGATGCTCAGCGAAGCATCTGAGAGTTGTATTGCGTCTTCGTTTTGCGCCGTCTGCACTGGCGACGTTTCACCAGCGCCTCCCGTCGGCGCGAACCAGCCGGGATTCGGCGGTGTGCCGGCGCGCGGATGTAGCGCTGGATTCCAGTCGCTACTGTCGCTGGCACCTTCATCGCGAGCGTATTTGATGAGAATATCCGTCGCCTCCATCGCGTTACGCGCGGTTCGGTCCGGAATATCGGGAATACGCAGATGCACTGCGGCAATCCGCGCGAGACATTGGTCGTTGGCGTTCAATGCTCGGGCCACGGCGGCAAGCCCGGACATGATCCGGTCGGCGCTGATTTCGGAGCGATAGGCACTGACGAGCAGCGGCTCGATCTCGCGCTGCTCGCGCACGACGAAGTGTCCGTCGCGTTTTTCGATCAGCGGCGTTCGCCCAATCAAAAGGCCATCGTCGCTGCAGGCGAGGCCGAGATTATCGTCGCCGGCTTCGCTGAGACGCCACATGTGCCAAGCGGCGTGGCAGGTCATTACCTATGTAGGATTATATTCAGTAAGCCTTGTCAACAAAAAAGTGACGCCGCGAACGGTGCCGCGACGTGCGACGCAAGCCACTGGAATTGCCAAGGAAATCACGGCTTCGCTGGGCCGCCTTCTGTTGTATTTGCCTTTTGCCGAGCGCACGTTTCGCATCAGCAACGGATTCGCCCGAAAAGATTCGCACTCTATCGGGTTGCGGGTCTTCGCGCGGGACACGACTACAAAAACTTCCCCCACTTCGCCTCGATCGCCCGCGCCTCCTCGGGCGACAGCGCTGAGGTCGGAGGAAACTTCTCGCGCCAAGCGAACGGCCGCGTGGCATCGATGATCGCCTTGGAGTGCGAAGTGACGCCGCGCTCCTTGTCGTCGGGCGAAATGCGCGGATCAAGCGCCGAGCTCCAGGCGTTGCGCACGATGTCGATGCCTTCGGCCGGCTCGCAACGGGTCGCGACCGCCCACATCACGTCGGCGAGGTTCGACGGATCGATGTCGTCGTCGACCACCACGACGATGCGCGCCATGTAGCTGTGCGCGGCAGCTACCAGCGCCGCGCGCTTGGCGTGGCCGTCGTAGCGCTGGCGCAGCGCCACCACCGTCATGAGCTGCGAGACGTGCTGCCAGGCGCCGACCACGTCGGTGACGCCGGCAGCTTCGAGATTGCTCCAGATGGTCGCGGCGCGGAATGGCAAGCCGAAATGAAAGCGCGGCGGCTTCATCGGCGGCGAGCCGAGCAGGATCGGATCGTTGCGGTGATGGATCGCGGTCACTTCCATCACCGGGCCGGGTCGCGCCGCGGCGGCGTAATAGCCGGTGAATTCGCCGAACGGTCCCTCGGGCAGCGTCGCTTCACTCATCGGCAGCAAGCGGCCTTCGAAAATGATTTCCGCCAGGGCGGGAAGCGGCAGGCCGGTCTGCGGGCCGGCGAACACTTCGATCGGCGCTCCTTTGATGGAGCCGGCGAACTCGTATTCCGAGCGGCCATCGGGCAAATATTCGAAGCCGGCGATGAACAGCGCCGGATCCTCGCCATGCACGATCGCCACCGGACAGCTCTCGCCGCGATCCCAATATTTTTTGGCGATGATGGCGCCGTGGCGGCCGCCGTGATCGAACTGCACCGTGACCCGGTTCGGCCCGTGCACTTGCACGCGATAGATCGAGGCGTTGATCCAGCCGCTATCGGGATCGCGCATGATGACCAGCGAGCCCGAGCCGATGAACGGCCCGCCGTCGTGGCGGTGCCAGATCGGCGCCGGGAAGCGCGCGATATCGACGTCGCGCCCGGCGACCGTATTTTTAAGGAACGCCGCGGTCTTGACGGTAACCGGCGGCTGCGGCGTTAAATTCTTGCGCTTCTCCATCCAGGCTTTCAGCGCGTCGAGTGGTCGCAGCCCGGGATCGAGCCCGAGCGCCAGTGCGGCGCGTTGCACATTGGTGGTGGCATTGGTGAAGATACGAAAGCCGCGCGGAAAGCCTTTGATTGTGTCGAACAGCAGCGCCGGACAGTCGGGCAGGCCGGCCGCGACCTCGGTGATACCGCCGATCTCGAAGCGCGGGTCGGCGCCGTCGATGCGCCGAAAGGCGCCGAGCTTGTCGACGGCGGCGATGAAGTCGCGCAAGTCTTTATACATGGCGTCGCACCCGCGATTTGTCGCAAACCCAGCCACGCCTGCGCGAGACTAAGATGGCAAGTCAAGGAGTTCTCTTTCCGAACCGAATGAGTATAAGTGAGCGTTGCCCGGGGTAAAAACAGCCTTCATGCCATCCATAGCCCATCTCATCCACGCCTACGGCCTGCTCGTGGTCGCCGGCACCATTGGGCTGGAAGGCATCGGCTTTCCGGTGCCGGGCGAGACGTCGCTGATCGTCGCCTCGGTCATTGCCGGCACCAAGCACGAGCTCAGCATCGTGGCCGTGATCCTGACCGCGGCGATCGCCTCGATCGTCGGCCGCAGCGTCGGCTATCTGATCGGCCGCTATTTCGGCTATTGGCTGTTGCTGCGCTACGGCGGCTATATCTGGATCAGCGAGGCGCGGATCAAGCTCGGCCAATATCTGTTCCTGCGTCACGGCGGCAAGATCGTCATCGTCGCCCAGTTCGTTCCGGTCCTGCGTACGGTCGCCGGCATCATGGCCGGTGCCAATCGCATGCCGTGGCCGCGGTTCCTGTTGGCGAATATCTTTGGTGCATTCGCCTGGGCGATGTTTTTCGGCATTGCCGCCTATACGCTGGGCCGGCAAGTCGAACGCCTGGCCGGCTGGGGCGTGGTCGTCCTCGTTCTTGCCACCATCGTCGTCCTGGCCGTCGCCGCCCATTTCGTGCGCGGCCATGAGGCGCAGCTCGAGGCGGAGGCCGAACGCGCCTTGCCGGGTCCGCTGCAGTCGCCTTGACGCGGCCGCCCCGCTGGTGCCGATAATACGCGAAATGCCCGAGGAGACGCCGTGACCGCGTCATGGTCGACAATCGATTGCGACGTGCACGTCAATGTGCCGAGCATGCAGGCGCTGTTGCCGCATCTCGACGAATATTGGCGCGACAGCGTGGTCGATCGCGGCATGAATTCGCTGGAGTTGATCAGCTATCCGCCGAACGCGCCGCTCACCGCGCGGCCGGATTGGCGCGGCAAGGGCGGCGCGCCGGCCAATACGCTGGACGCCTTGCGCACCCACGCGCTCGACCCCTGGAACATCGACGTCGCCATCTGCCATTGCCTCTACGGCGTGCAGCTTCTCTACAGCGAGGACATGGCGGCGGCCTTCGCCAAGGCGGTCAACGACTGGGTCGCCAAGGAATGGCTCGACCGCGATCCGCGGCTGCGCGCCTCGATCGTGGTGCCGATGCAGAACACCGAACTCGCCGTCGCCGAGATCGAGCGCTGCGCCGCCGACAGGCGCTTCGTGCAGGTGCTGGTGCTGTGCATGGGCGAGATGCCGCTCGGCCGCCGGCAGTATTGGCCGGTCTACGAAGCGGCGGAGCGCCACGGCCTCCCGCTCGGCATTCATGCCGGCTCGAGCTACAAGCATCCGGTGACCTCGCTCGGTTGGCCGTCGTGGTACGTCGAGGATTACGTGGCACAGTCGCAAGGCTTTCAGTCGCAGGTGGCGAGCCTCGTCTGCGAAGGTGTGTTCGTGAAATATCCGAAGCTCAAAGTGGTGCTGCTGGAATCCGGCGTCACCTGGCTGCCGGCGTTTTTGTGGCGGCTGTCAAAATTCTGGCGCGGCGTGCGCCTCGAAGTGCCGTGGATCGACCGCTCGCCGGCGCAGATCGTGCGCGATCACGTGCGGCTGACCATCCAGCCGTTCGACGGTCCGGACGATCCGGCAGCGGTCGCAAAGCTGATCGAGCACATGCAGTCCGACGACATGCTGCTGTTCGCGTCCGATTTTCCGCACTGGCAATTCGACGGCGACGACATCATGCCGGCCGGCATTCCGCAAAAGCTGCACGGTAAGATCCGGCGCGACAATGCGCTTGCGACCTTTGGCCGTCTCGCCGAACAGGCTGCGTAAAGTCATGGCCAAGCACGTGATCGCTGCGTTGCGCGAGTTTCCGGCCGGCACCCGCAAGCTCATCGACATCAAGGGACGCCAGATCGCGGTCTTCAACATCAAGGGTGAATTCTTTGCGCTCGCCAACCGCTGCCCGCATCAGGGCGGCAGTCTGTGCGAAGGTCGCTTGACCGGCTTGGTTGAGGCCAGCGAGCCCGGCGAGTACCGCTATTCGCGGCAGGGCGAGATCATCCGCTGCCCGTGGCACGGCTGGGAGTTCGACGTGCGCACCGGCAAATCCTGGTGCGATCCGTCGCGCATCCGGGCGCGGCAATTTTCGGTGTCGGTGGCCCCCGGCGCGGCATTGGTCGAGGGCCCCTACGTGGCCGAGACATTTGCCGTCAGCGTCGAAGACGAATACGTCGTGCTGGACGCATGAGGCATTTTGGAATGACGCAGGGGCGGGGGCAGGGGCAGGGGCAGGGGCGGTTGCGGCTGGCGGCGGATATCGGTGGCACCTTTACCGACATCGCGGTGTTCGACGAAAAATCCGGCAAGCTCACCTTCGGCAAGGCCCTGTCGACGCCGGCGCACCTGGTCGAAGGCATTTCGGCGGGCGTCGCCAAAGCCGGCAGCGATTACCGCTCGGCCGGGCTCTTCCTGCACGGCTCGACCATTGCCATCAACACCATGCTGGAGCGCACCGGCGCCAAGACCGCCCTTTTGATCACCGAAGGCTTTCGCGACATCTACGAGATCGGCCGCATCAATCGGCCGGACGCCTATAATCTGTTCTTCCAGAAACACGTGCCGCTGATCGAGCGGGCGCTGCGCTTCGAAGTGCACGAGCGCATGCTGGCCGACGGCGAGATCGACAGGCCGCTCGACGATACTGAGATCGCCGCGCTGGGCCGCGAGCTGGAACAACTCGGCGTCGAAGCCGCCGCGATCCTGTTCCTCAATTGCTACGCCAATGCCGATCACGAGCGGCGGGCCAAAGCGATTCTGGAGAAAAATCACCCTTCGTTGTTCGTCTCCGCGTCCCATGAATTGTCGCAGGAATATCGCGAGTTCGAGCGCTGCGCGACGGTGGCGGCCAACGCCTATATCGGCCCAAAGGTGCGCCGCTATATCGGCGAGATCGACGCCCATATGCGCAAGGCCGGGTTCGCCGGCTCGTTCCTGGTGGTGCAATCGACTGGCGGCCTTTACGAGGCCGAACAAGCGCAGGACCAGTGCGTGCGCATGTTGGAATCCGGCCCTGCCGCCGGCGTCATCGGCACCCAGGCGCTATGCCGCGCGCTGAAGATCGACAATGCCATCGCCTTCGACATGGGCGGCACCACGGCCAAAGCCGGCGTCATCCATCACGGCGAGGCTTTGACGACGGGCGCGGCGCTGATCGGCGGCTATGAGAAGGCGCTGCCGGTGCAGATCGCCATGATGGATATTTTCGAGGTCTCGGCCGGCGGCGGCTCGATCGCCCGCGTCGACGACGGCGCGTTGCGCCTCGGCCCGCAAAGCGCGGGCGCTTCGCCCGGTCCGGCCTGTTACGGGCTGGGCGGTACCGAGCCGACCGTGACCGACGCCAATCTGATGCTGGGCCGGCTCGGCGCCGAGCGTTTTTTGGGCGGCGAGATGAAGCTCGACGTCGCCGCCGCCGAGCGTGCGCTGAAAGAAAAAATCGGCGAGCCGCTCGGCATGAGCGCGGTCGAAGCCGCCGACGGAATCCTGCGCATCGCCGCCACCGCGATGTCCTACGCGGTCAAGGGCGTCACCACCGAGCGCGGTTTCGATGCCGGCGATTTCGTGCTGTTCGCCTATGGCGGCGCCGGCCCGCTGCACGCCGTCGAGGTGGCGCGCGAGATCGGCATGCGCAAGGTCATCGTGCCGTTCGCGCCCGGCGTATTCTCGGCCTTCGGCATGCTGTTCTCCGACCTGCGCTACGATTTTGTGCGCACTTGGTTCACGCCGCTGGAAGACGCCAAATTCGAGCAAATCGAAAAAGTCTACCGCGCGCTGGAGCAGCAAGGCCGCGACGCGATCGCCGGCACCTCGGTTAAGCCGCAGCAGATCGCGGTCAAGCGCGCCGCCGACATGCGCTATGTCGGCCAGGAGCACGCCGTCACCGTCGACCTGCCGATGGCGGTGTTCGCGCGCAAGGACCGCAATGCGATCAAGCGTTATTTTGACGCCATGCACGCGCAGCGCTACGGCACGTCGGCGCCGCAAGAGCGCGCCGAGATCGTCAGCCTGCGTTCGACCGTGACCGGGCTGATGCGCAAGCCGCCGCAGCGCAAGATCGCGCGCGGCCAAAGGACGCCGGCGAAAGCCGCAGCCAGCGGCAAGCGTAACGTCTATTATGGCGGACGCTTTCACCTGACGCCGACTTTTCGGCGCGACGCGCTCGTCGCCGGCAACAGGATCAAAGGCCCGGCCTTGATCGAAGAATACGCCTCGACCACGGTGCTGATGCCGGGCGACGTGATGGAAGTCGATGCGTTGGGGAATCTGGTGATTGCAGTCGGAGGACGTTGACGTTCGGCGAAAAGCTTTGGTCTGGGAGGACCACGCCATGACATTGCCCCGTCGCAAATTTCTGCATCTGACCGCGAGCGCCATGGCGCTGCCTGCAATCTCGCGGATCGCGCGCGCCGACACTTATCCGTCGCACCCGGTGCGCATCCTGGTCGGTTTTGCCGCCGGCAGCACCACCGACATTCTCGGCCGCCTGATCGGGCAATGGCTGTCGCAACGGCTCGGCCAGCAATTCGTCATCGAGAATAGGCCTGGCGCCGGCGGCAACGTCGCCGCCGAGGAGATGATCAAGTCGACGCCCGACGGCTACACGCTCTACATGGTGCCGCCGGCGGTCGCGGCCAATGCCGCGCTCTATCCGCATCTGAATTTCGATTTTATCCGCGACGCGACGGCGGTCGCCGGCGTGGTGCGCGTGCCCAATGTCGCCGAGGTCAATCCCGCGCTGCCGGTCAAAACGATCCCCGAACTGATCGCCTACGCCAAGGCCAATCCGGGCAAGCTCAGCTTCGAGTCGGCCGGCATCGGCACCGCGAGCCATCTGGCCGGGCAATTGTTCAACGCCATGACCGGCTCGAACCTGCAGCACGTGCCCTATCGCGGCGACGGGCCCGCCATGGTCGATCTCATCGCCGGCCAAATCCAGGTCGGATTCGCGACCATGACGGCGTCGATCGGACATATCCGCTCCGGCCAGTTGCGCGCGCTCGCGGTAACCACGCTCAAGCGTTCGGATGCGCTGCCCGGCGTTCCGACCGTGGCGGAGACCGTTCCGGGTTTTGAGGCGAGCTCGTGGTTCGGCATCGCGGTGCCGAAGGGCACGCCCGCCGACATTATCGAAACCCTCAACCACGAGACCAATGCCGGCCTCGCCGATCCGACCATCAAGGCGCGGCTCGACGACATGGGCGGCATGGCCCTCACCGGCTCGCCGGCGGATTTCGGCAAGCTGATCGCCGACGAAACCGAGAAGTGGGGCAAAGTCATCCGCGATGCCGGCATCAAGGCGGAATGAGTCATGACATTTCACCGCCGAAAATTTCTGCACCTCGCCGCCGGCGCCGCCGCGATGTCCGCTATTTCGCGGGTCGTGCGCGCCGATACTTATCCATCACATCCGGTGCGCCTCGTCGTCGGGTTTGCCGCCGGCAGCACCACCGACATTCTGGCACGCCTGATGGGCCAATGGCTGTCGCAACGGCTCGGCCAGCAATTCGTCATCGAAAACCGGCCCGGCGCCGGCGGCAATATCGGCGCCGAAACCGTGGTGAAGTCGGCACCCGACGGCTACACGCTCCTCATGGTGCCGCCCGCCGTGGCGGCCAACGCCGCGCTCTACGAGCATCTCAAGTTCGATTTTATTCGCGATACGGCGCCGGTCGCCGGTGTGGTGCGGGTGCCCAACGTCGCCGAAGTGCATCCGTCGCTGCCGGTGAACACCATCCCGGAATTGATCGCCTACGCCAAAGCCAACAAGCTCAGCTATGCGTCGGCCGGCATTGGGACGCCGAGCCATTTGGCCGGCCAGTTGTTCAACGTCATGACCGGCGTCAATCTGCAGCATGTGCCTTACCGCGGCGATGGGCCGGCGATGGCGGATCTGATCGCCGGGCAGGTTCCGGTCGCGTTCGCGACCATGATTGCATCGATTGAGCATATCCGCGCCGGCCAGCTGCGGCCCTTGGCGGTGACCACGCTCAAACGCTCGGACGTGCTGCCGAACCTGCCCAGCATCAGCGAATTCGTGCCCGGTTATGAGACGAGCTCATGGTTCGGCATCGGCGCGCCGGCCGAGACCCCAGCTGACATTATCGAAACGCTCAATCGAGAGACCAATGCGGGCCTTGCCGATCCCGCGATCAAGGCGCGGCTCGCCGACATGGGTTGCATGGTGCTGACCGGCTCGGCGGCCGATTTCGGCAAGCTCATCGCCGCCGAAACGGAAAAGTGGGGCAAAGTCATTCGCGACGCCGGCATCAAGGCGGGGTAAGTCATTAGCTTACGCCGGGCAGACTTCAGTCGGGGATTGGAAGGGTCACTATGAAATTGCTCCGTCGAGAATTTCTGCATCTCGCAGCGGGGGCCGTCGGGCTTCCGTTGGCGACACGGTTCGCTTGCGCGCAAACTTATCCGTCGCATCCGGTCCGCTTCATGGTCGGCTTCGGCGCCGGCGGCGCGCCCGACATTATGGCGCGGCTGATGGGCCAGTGGCTGTCCGACCGGCTGGGCCAGCCGTTCGTCGTCGAAAATCGGGTCGGCGGCAGCAGCGGCATCGCTACCGAGGCCGTGGTCCAGGCGGCGCCCGACGGCCAGACCATCCTGCTCGCTTCGCTCGCCAACGCGGTCAACGCGACGCTTTACGGCAATCTCAATTACAATTTCGTCCGCGACATCGCGCCGGTCGGCGGCATCAGCCGCGATCCCAACGTCATGGTGGTAGTGCCGTCATTCCCGGCGAAAACCGTCCCCGAATTCATCGCCTATGCCAAGGCCAACCCCGGCAAGATCAACATGGCGTCGCCCGGCGTCGGTAGTACGCCGCACATGGCCGGAGAACTGTTCAAATTCATGACCGGGATCGACATGGCGCATGTCGCCTATCGCGGCTCGCCGCCGGCGATCGCTGACCTGCTCGCCGGGCAGGTGCAGGTCTATTTCGCGCCGATTTCGGCCTCCATCGAATATATCAGAGCGGGAAAGCTCCGCCCGCTGGGAGTGACCACCGCCAAGCGCGCCGACGCTTTGCCCGACGTGCCGGCGGTGGCCGAATTCGTGCCGGGCTACGAGGCGCTAGCCTTCTATGGCATCGGCGCGCCGAAGAACACGCCGCCGGAGATCGTCGACAAGCTCAACAAGGAGATCAATGCCGGGTTGGCCGATGCCACGCTGAACAAGCGGTTCGCCGATCTTGGCTCGGTGCCCTTCCCGGGCTCGCCTGCCGATTTCGGCAAGCTCGTTGCCGACGAGACCGAGAAATGGGCCAAGGTGATCAAGTTCGCCAACATCAAGCCGGAGTGATTGGGTTGAAATGAAGCGCAAAACAAACAAAACAAACAAAGCAAAAATGAAACGCTCGCGCAATGCGAAGATCGATCCGGTCGTCACCGAGATCGTGCGCAACGGCGTCATTGCGGTGACTGAGGAAATGAAGACCAACCTCATGCGCACCGCCTACAACATCATCATCTACGAGGCGCTGGATTTCACCACCGGGCTGTTCACCGCCGAGGGCGAGACCGTATCGATCGGCATCGGGCTGCCGATGTTCATCCGCGGCATGGCGGAGACGGTGAAGGCTAAGATCAAGCATTTCGGCAGGAAGAACATCCGGCCGGGCGACATCTACGTCACCAACGATTCCTATCTCACCGGCAGCCATCTTAATCACGTCACCTTGACCTTGCCGATCTTCCACAAAGGCGCACTCGTCGGCTTCTCCTGCTGCATGGCGCATTGGCTCGACATCGGCGGCACGCTCGGCGGCATGACTACCGATATCTATTCCGAAGGTCTGCAGATCCCGATCCTCAAACTGCACGATCGCGGCAAGGTCAACGACACGCTGATCGAGGTGATCAAGCAGAACATGCGGCTGCCGAGCCGCGCCATGGGCGATCTGCGCGCCCAAATCACCGCGGTGAAAACCGGCGAGCGGCGTTTCCTGGAGCTGGTCGAACGCTATGGCCGCGACGCGGTTCTGGGCGCGATCAAGGCCATCATGGATCATTCCGAGGCGATGGCGCGCGCCCGCACCCGGTCGATCCCGGACGGCGTCTATGAGGCGGAGTCCTACATGGACGACGACGGCATCGACGTCGGCAAGAAGGTGCCGATCAAGGTTCGCGTCATCGTCAAGGGCGACGAGATGACGGTCGATCTCACGGATGTTTCTCGTCAAGTGCGCGGCTTCTACAATTCCGGCATCACCACCGGCTTTGCCTGCTCGCAGGTGGCCTACAAGTGCCTGACCTCGCCGACCGACTATCCGATCAACGACGGCTCGTTCCGCAGCCTCAAGGCCATCGTGCCGCCGGGACGCATCATCAGCGCGGTGCGGCCGGCGCCGATGCGCTGGTGGATGACCTATCCGATGACCATCGTCGACACCGTGTTCAAGGCGCTGGCGTCGGTCATTCCCGACCGCGCCATTGCCGGCCATCACGCCGATCTTCTGATTGCGGCGCTGCACGGCATCAACACCAAGACGTCGGAATTCTTCCTCGCCAATTTCGGCCCGCTCGGCGGCGGTTGGGGCGCCAAGCGCAGCGAGGACGGCGTGTCGGCGACCGTTTGCATCAATGACGGCGACACCCACAACTCGCCGAGCGAGCAGTCCGAGGTGAAATTCCCCATCGTGGTCGAGCGCTATGCCCTGGTGCCGGATTCCGGTGGCGCCGGCCGCCACCGCGGCGGGCTCGGCGTCGAGCGCGTGGTGCGGGCGCGTGTGCCGATGACGTTCAACACCCAGGTCGAGCGGGCCCATTGCAAGCCGTGGGGGCTGGACGGCGGCGGCGACGCCACCGGCAACGAGGTGGCGCTGCGGCTCGACGGCAAATGGAAGACCGACTTCCCCAACGCCAAGGTTTTGGTGGCGATGCTCAAGACCGGCGACGCCTTCCGGTTGCGCTCGGGCGGCGGCGGCGGCTATGGCTCGCCGCTGCAAAGGCCGGCCGCCGACGTCGCCGCCGACGCCAAACAGGGCTACATCTCGGTCGCCGCGGTGCGGGATTTTTACGGCGTCGTGCTCGACCCCGAAACCTTCGCCGTCGATCTGG
>CAVWOI010000017.1:0-140260 GCA_963756245.1 uncultured Alphaproteobacteria bacterium | reverse complement strand
TGTAGCCTCGCTCCATGTCGACATCGATGAGCATCGCTTTGCCGTCCTTGAGCGCCTTGCCGATCAGATCGGTGGCGTCCTTCACGGTCGCGGCGCGCTGGCCTTCAATGCCGAGCGAGCGGGCGAGGCCGACGAAATCGATCGCCGGGTCGTTGAGCTCCATGCCGACGAATTTGTCGGCCTGCTCGGCGAGGCCGCGCAGCATGACCAGGCGCTGCTTGAGGATGCGGTAGCTGGTGTTGTTGAAGATCACCCAGACGACCGGCAGCCGGTAGCGCGCCGCGGTCCACAGGGCCTGCACCGTGTACATGGCGCTGCCGTCGCCAATGAGCGCCACCACCGGCCGGTCGGGCAGCGCGATCTTGACGCCGATCGCCGCCGGCAATCCCCAGCCGATGCCGCCGCCGCGCAGGCCGAAGAAGCTCTGCTCATCGTCGCTGTTGATCATCGAGCGCACGCCGGGCGCGGAGGAGAGAATTTCCTCGATCACCACGGCGTCCTTCGGCAGCATGGCGCCGATCGCTTCGAGCAGCGCCAGCGGCTGCACCGGCGTCTTGCCGGCCATGGCGCGGGCCTTGGCGCGGAACGCGTCGCGGTCTTTTTTGATCGCCTCTGTTGCAGATTTCAGTCGTGCGCTCGCGGCGCTCTTGGCGCTCGCACTCATGCGTGCGCCGACGCCCGCGGTGATATCCGGTAAGGTCGCCTTCGGATCGCCGAGAATCGCCACCTTGGCCGGATAGTTCTTGCCGATCTGCCAAGGGTCGGTGTCCAAATGAATGAGCGGCAGGCCCGTGGGCCACGGATCGATGGCCGACGGCAGCGACCAGGTGAACAGATCGCCGCCGACCGAGAACAACAAATCATGCTTGTCGAGCACCTCGCGCACGCCAGCCTGGGTGCGGGTCATCATGCCGCGATAGAGCGGATGCGACGCCGGGAACGAGGCGGTGCTCGGGATGAACTCGACATAGACCGGCGCGCCGATCATTTCGGCGAGCGCGGCGAGCTCCTTGTGCGCACGGCTCTGCGCGACGGCGTCGCCGGCGATGATGACCGGGCGCTCGGCCTTGGCCAGCATCTCGGCGGCGGCGGCGACCGCGTCGGCATCGCCGCGCATGCGCGGTGCGATACGCGTCGGTTCGAGCATGTCGATGTCGGCGTCGTTCTTGAGGATATCGCCGGGCAGCGACAGAAACACCGGGCCGGTCGGCGGCGCCAGCGCGGTCTTCACCGCCCGGTGCACATAGAGCGGCAAATCCTCGGCGCGATGGACCTCGGCGGCCCATTTGACGAACGGCCGCGCCAAGGTCGGCAGGTCGGCGGTCAGCACCGGCTCGGTGACGAGGTATTCGTTGTCCTGCTGGCCGGCGGTGACGAGCACCGGCGCGTTCGCCTTCATGGCGTCGTAGAGCATGCCCATGGCATTGCCGAGCCCGGGCGCGACATGGAGATTGAGCACCGCCAGATTGCCGGAGGCCTGGGCATAGCCGTCGGCCATCGACATCAATGCCGCTTCCTGCAGGCCAAGGATGTAGCGGATGTCGTGCTCGACCGCGAAGGCATCCATAAGTGGAAGTTCGGTAGTTCCGGGGTTTCCGAACATCACCTTGACCCCTTCCTGCTTGAGCAAATCGAGGAAGGCGCGTTTTCCGGACATTACGGGCAAGATTTCCTCCACCTTTTGTAATTGCCAGCGCTATGGCGTGCTTATTCGGATTCCAGGTCTTCAAGCTTGATTCCTCGCCCCGCTCGCAGGCTATGACGCGCCTGTTCGACCCTTTGCAGAAATCGCGGATCGTTTTCCAGGCGATAATCGAACCAGGCATCTTCCGACTCGAAGCCGATCAGTACGCCAGCCGGTTTGCCGTGCCGTGTAATGACAATCTCTTGCGTCTCCGCTTCGCGAAGAAAACGGGACAGGTCGTCCTTGATTTCGGACAAAGGAACTTCCTTCATTCCGGACTTGCGAACAGTGCGAGCCATGACTCGGCCTCCGATTTGGCGACGATCGCGAGGATTTCGACGGTCGCAGCAGAAATATCATAGAATACCCGAACCTCGCCGACGCGCAGCCGATATTGCGGACGGCGGAATCCCCGCAGCCGCTTAATGCGACTGCGGCTCGTTTTCCCCGGTTCGTGTCTCAGATGTGTTTCGAGGGCATCGCGGATTGCCGCCCGGGCGTGGGCCTTGAATCGTCTGAGGTCATCGACAGCTTCGGGAGCGAGGACAATAGCGAAGGGCATTCTGGCCAGATTATAGCCAGAATCGGCCTACCGGGATATAGGGGAAGTGGTGCCGCGGAAGGGATTCGAACCCCCGACCCCCGCATTACGAATGCGGTGCTCTACCGGCTGAGCTACCGCGGCATGCCGATGGAATGGCGACCTAGTAATACCGGGGGATTATTAACGCAAGACGCGCCGCTGGCCAACGGCCGCCGTGGCTGTCGTGCCGCGGCGTCATTGAATCGCCGGGGCGAGGGGCCTACGCTGCCAAGAACACCAATGAATTGAACCGGGTCGGTGCAGCTTGGCGCCACGCCCGGTCTGGATAGGGAGGTTTCCATGCGGATGAAGACGATATTGCTCGCGTCGGCCGCTGCTCTGACGGCGTTTGTGCTGCACACCTCCGCGCCGGCCTTCGCGCAAAATGCGGCGGCGCTTTCGGGCGCGGTCACGTCCGCCAAGGACGGGCCGATGGAAGGCGTTGTGGTCAGCGCCAGGAAGGACGGCGCGACCATCACCGTCTCGGTCGTCACTGACGACAAGGGCCATTTCAGCTTCCCGGCGTCGCGGCTCGATCCCGGGCATTACGCGATCAGCATCCGCGCCGCCGGCTACGATCTCGATGGGCCGAAGGACGCCACCATCGCCGCGGGCCAAGAGGACAAGATCGACGTCACGCTCAAGCCGGCGCGGAACTTGAGCGCGCAGCTCACCAACGCCGAATGGCTCATGAGCATGCCGGGCACCGACGACCAGAAGCGCCTGGTGCTCGACTGCAACAGCTGCCACACGCTCGAACGGATCGTACGCTCGACCCACGATGCCGCGGAGTTTCAGCAGGTGTTCCTGCGCATGGCCGGCTATTATCCCGGCAGTACGCCGCTAAAACCGCAGCGGCTGGTCGGCGATGCGGTGCGCCGGCTCATTCCCGCCGATGAGGCGCCGGCGGCAGCGGAATGGCTCGCCGGCATCAATTTGAGTGCGCAGGACACGTGGAACTATTCGCTCAAGACGCTGCCGCGGCTCACCGGCAAATCAACCCACGTCATCATCACCGAATACGACATGCCCAATAAGCTGATCGAGCCGCACGACGTGGTGCTCGATCACGAAGGCAACGTCTGGTACTCGGATTTCGGCCAGATGTTCGTCGGCGAAATGGACCCGAAGACCGGCGCGGTCACGCAATATCCCATCCCGGTCACTAAGCCCGGCTACTCGCTCGGCACGCTCGATCTGCACATCGACAAGGACGACAATCCGTGGGTCGGCGTGATGTATCAGAGCGCCATCGCCAGGCTCGACCGCAAAACCGGCAAATTCGAAACCTGGTCGACGCCGAAGGAATGGGACTCGGATGCCGGCCAGCTCGGGCATCTCGCCGTCGAGGGCACGCCGGCCGACAATAAAGTGTGGATCAAGAATTCCGCCGGCGGCCACATCTACCGGCTCGATCTGAAATCCAATGCTTTCGAGGACGTCGGCTCGCCGAAGGACCCGCGCACCGGCAAGCGCATCGGCACCTACGGCATCCATTCGGATGCCGAGAACAATCTTTATCTGCTCGATTTCTCCGCCGGCAATATCGTGCGGCTCGATGCCAAGACCAAGGAGCCGACGGTCTTTCTGACGCCGACGCCGAACTCGCATCCGCGGCGCGGGATGGTCGACGATCAGGGCCGGCTGTGGTTCGCCGAATATTTCGGCAATGCCATCGGCATGCTCGATCCGGAGACCGGCAAGATCCAGGAATGGAAAGTGCCGACGCCGTGGTCGTCGCCCTACGACGCGGTGGCTGACAAGAACGGCAATGCCTGGACCGCCTCGATGAACACCGACCGGGTCGCACGTCTCGACGTCAAGACCGGGCAATACACCGAATATCCGCTGCCGCGGCCGACCAATATCCGCCGCGTCTTCGTCGACGACGCCAAGAATCCCGGCACGCTATGGATCGGCAGCAACCACGGCGCCTCGATCGTCAAGGTCGAGCCGCTGGATTGACGCTTGTCATCATGAACGACTGTCATCATCCGCGAAGGCGGATGATCCAGTAAGCGCGGTCGGAGCAGCGAAATGCATCGGCCCCGCGCTCGGTGACTACTGGATCGTCCGCCTGCGCGGACGATGACAATGGCTACTTCCCGTCCGCTTCCGCCCTTAGCTTGAAGCGCTGAATCTTCCCCGTCGCGGTCTTCGGCAGCTCGGTGCGGAATTCGAGCCAGCGCGGATATTTGTAGGCGGCGAGCTTTTGCTTGCAGTGATCCTGCAAGGTGCGCGCGAAGGCATCGCTCGCCTTGTCCGGCGCTTTCAAAACGACGAACGCCTTGGGCTTGATCAGCCTGTCGTCATCCGGCCAGCCGACCACGGCGGCTTCGAGCACGTCCGGGTGGCTTTGCAGCACGCCCTCGACCTCGAACGGCGCCACATACATGCCCGACACCTTCAGCATGTCGTCGCGGCGGCCGCAGTAGACGAAATAGCCGTCGTCGTCCTCGACATATTTGTCGCCCGAGCGCGTCCATTCGCCGAGAAAAGTTCCGCGCGATTGCTCGCGGTTGTTCCAGTACATCATCGCGCTGGTTGGCCCGCGCACTTGCAGCTCGCCCATCTCGCCGCGCCTGGTGACGATGTTGCCGTCGTCGTCGACCAGGCGAAGGTCGTAGCCGGCAAGCGGCTTGCCGCTGGTGCCGTATTTCACGTCGCCGGGGCGATTGGTCAGGAAGATATGCAGCATCTCGGTCGAGCCGATGCCGTCAAGGATGTCGACGCCATAGCGTTCGCTCCAGCGCCGGCCGACGTCGGGCGGCAGCGCTTCGCCAGCGGAGACGCAGCAGCGGATTTTGAGTTCGTTGCGCTCCGGCGCTGCCGGGCTGGCGAGAAAGCCGGCATAAAACGTCGGCACCGCATAAAACACGGTGACCTCGTGCTTCTTCAGAAGCTCGGCGACCAGATCCGGCGTCGGCCGATGCGGTAACAGCACCGTGGTCGCGCCGACCGACATCGGGAAGGTCAGCGCATTGCCGAGGCCGTAGGCGAAGAACAGTTTTGCCACTGAGTAGCAAATGTCTTTCTCGGTGATGCCGAGAATTGGCGCGGCATAGAGATCGTCGGTGAGCTTGAGATCGGCGTGGGTGTGCACGGCGCCTTTCGGCTTGCCGGTGGAGCCCGAGGTATAGAGCCAGAAAGCCATATCGTCGCGCGTGGTCGGCGCGGTGACGGCGTCGGTCTTGGCGGCTTCGAGCAATTCGTCGAAGCGCTGGTGCCCCCTCCCTAATCCTTCCCCGCTCGCCGGGGAGGGACGGGAGTTGGCTTCGCCGGAGACGATGACATGGGCGAGATGCTTGCTGGTTTCGATCGCCTTGGCGAATTTGGGCAGCAACTCCTCGGACACGACCAGGAGCCGTGCGCGAGAATCCTCGAGCATGAAGCGATAGTCGTCCTCGGTGAGCAGCGTGTTGACCGGCACCGCGACGACGCCGGCCTTGATGGCGCCGAGGAATGCCGTCGGCCAATCGATGGTGTCGGTGAGGCACATCAGCACGCGCTCTTCGCGGCGCACGTCGAGCGCGCGCAGCACGTGGCCGAAGCGCTCGACCCGTGCCGCCAGCGCGGCGTAGCTATAGCTGCCGCGGTGATCGATATAGGCGACTTTCTCGCCGCGCCCGGCGTCGAGATTGCGCTTGAGGATGTCGGCGGCGAAGTTGTAGTCGCGCGGTATCGCGTCGAGAGGTGCACTCATCGTCGGGCGCGGCTGAGCCATGCTCATCCCAGCGTTTCCTCACCGGCGGGCCGCGTGCTGCGGACCATCCTTCGTCTATTGTAAAGCATTATGCCCGACGCGATAAATCGGCTGCAATGCCGCTGATCCTACCTACCTGTGCCTGTGCCTGTGCCTGCGGCCGCGTCGAGCGAGGATCTGAGAGCGCCAAATAAATCTTCTTCGCGCCATTGAATGCGCGGGTAACTCGCAATGGGCCACCCGCGCCGGTCGAGGACCAGGGCGTCCAGACGATGTTGATTGACGGTGGCCGAGCCGTAGCCGACGCCGAGCTCGAAGCGATGCCTGAACGGATCGAAGGGCCCGGTGCTGCGCATCAGCCGCGTCCGGTCATCGAACGATAGCCCGCGGTTTGCGCCGTATTGGTAAAGCCGCTTTGGGAGATCAAAAGCCGGGTCGTAAGTGATGGCCGCGATGTTGATTTGATCATGCAATCCCGCGTCGCGAGCAAGCTGCTGCAGACGCGCGAGCTTGGTGATGGTCAGCGAGCACTTGTTTGGATTCATGCAGCGCGTGTAGAAAAAAGTCAAAACACTGATCCGACCAGGAAAAAAATCGCGAAAGCAAAAGACCTTGCCGTCCTGGTCTTGCAGCTCGACGTCGTCAACGTCGGCACGGTTCGGAGGAATTAAAGCTCCTGAAAAGCTCTTGTCCGCACAGCACGAGGGTGCCTTCGGCCGATCGGCCCGGGATATGGCCGTGATGGCATTCTCGATATCGGCGCGTACGGCGTCGGAAAACGCCGACGGTCGGCGTTGCAGCATCGCCTCAAGCGAAGGAAGCGCAGTGCTCGCACGTACGCCAAGCCACGCCAATGTGCGGAATAGCTCCATCAATGCCGTCGTCGCCCCAGCGCCGTTTTCCAACGGCTCGGCGTGCTTGAAGCGGACGACGTCGTCGGATTGGCTTATCCGCTCGATCGCATCGAGGAGAAGCGATACGATGTGCTCCGGCACCGCGTTCGCCCCACGCGCCGCCTTGGCGGCCGCCGCGACCACATAAGGGCTATTCCCGCTTTCCAGTTCCTCGACGACAAACGCCATGGCGGTTTCGGGGAGCCCGGTCTGCTCGAAACTCGCAAGCACATAGCCGCGCAACCGTTCGGCGTCGCCGCTGGGCCGGCCCGCGTAGATCGCCGACTGTTCGGGTAGCAGGTTGGCGAGATCGTTGCCGGAACCCGGCAACGCGCGCAGCCGATCTACAGCGGCGAACATGTCCGCAAGCGGCGTGACGCCGTCGAACGAGGACATCGACGTACCTAAAGCTTTGGCAGCATTCTCCGTGCAGCCGCGCTGAGGTTCTGCAGCGAATTGTCGGCGCCAAGCTGCCGGACGAGATTTTGGAAGTTGCTGTTGGTCTGCAGAGCGTGATCGGTGAGCGTGTTGGCCAAGGCGCCGAGGCTGCTGGCGCGGATGTCCTCGGAATCGCTGTGGTCGCCGACGATCTGCTGGGCGATGTCGGCGAATTTCTGCGGATTGAGCAAATGCAAGCCGGTGGCGCTCAAGGTCCGCAGGCTGAGCGGTTGATTCTTGTCCTTCAGCAGATTGGCGAATAAATCCTGCGATTTCGGGTTGGTCCCGAGCACGCGCAACGCAGCTTCCTTGGCGCCCAGGTCGGGCAGTTGATTGAAGATGCTAAAGGCGAGATCGGCGACATTCGAGTGATCGTCATAACTGAGGAATTGCAGCGCTTTCGCCGCCGACACCAGCGCTGATTTCGGGTCACGCAAGCCGCGGCGCAGCAAGTCCTGTGCGTCCGGGTCCTTTTCGGCCGCGAGAACCTCCAAAGCTTTCTCGCAAAGCTCAGGGTCGACGCCAGGGCGCGCGATCTGGCGCAACGCAGCCAGATATTCGGCACGAAACGGCGCAAACTTGTCGCCGAGAAACGCCAGTGCCTTCAAGGCTTGCAACGCCGCGAGGCGTATTTGGGTCGTAAGCGCAGAGTTCTGCAGCGTCGCGATCAGCTGGCGCACGTTGTCGTTGAACTCATCATGGGTCATGGGCGTGCGCAAAGCGTTCCGAAAGCTCCTGATCACGCTGCCGCCCGCTTCGGCACCGGACAGGCCAGGTCTGGCCGCAGTTTCGTTGCGCTGAGCAGCGGCAGCGGCGAGCTGATCCTCATAGCTCTTGCGATAATCTTTGACGTCCATCTCGTCCACCCTGCAGCGAAAGAGCGCGTTATTCCGGCGCTACGGATCCCCGGCGACCACCGAACCCCCGGCGACTACTGTCGGAGGCAATTCAAACGGTACATCGTCATAGGCGAAAGCCAGCGTCGTCGCCGCGATCACTCCCAACGGGTCGAACAGATCTTGCACCTTGGGCGTTGCTCCGGGAAGCGGTGTCACGACCGTTGACGGAAAATGCCCGCCCGGCGCGGTCCGTGGGCGCGGCGGCGTTGTCACCAGGTTCCACGGCCACATTGTATCACCGAGGTTATGGCCAATGCGAGGCGGCGAGGGCGGCGCGTAGGCGGCTTGGTCCGTCGGGTTCGCGCGATGGAAAACCCACTGCCATTTGGCCCAGAGGCGATCGACATTGGCATGCAGCATGAAAAACAGTGGGTCGCGCACGGCCGTCGGCACGAAGTTGATCGGCCCATCGAAGCTGGTATGGGCGGAGCCGTGCGGATCGATCTCCATCTGATGAAACCCACTATACTGGTTGCCCGATCCGCCCAGGGCCAGCGTGGCGGCTTCGTCATTGTTGATGTTGGCCGGATCATTCAATCCGAACCGCAGCCCGCGCGTGATACCAAGCTGCCCGTCGGTTACCCAATGTTCCAATGCGTGACCGGGTCGAAACACCACGCGGTCGTTGGCGTCCGCTTCGCCCATGAAATCCTGGGTAAATATATTTGGCGCCCCCTGATCGAACCGCCAATAGGGGACGGCGACGGTTGCATCGATCGCCTGCAAGGCGCGCTCGAGGTCGAGGACATAAGTGCGATGCCACGGCAGGAAACCGACGTTGCCATGCATTTCGGCACTCGTTGCGGCGACATGCATGTCGCGAAAGTCGCGATAAGCGCCTTGTCCTTGAGCGTTGAGAGTTCCAAGTGCCGCCAGAAAACGATCCCGCTCGGGCGCGGGCAGCGTTTGGGCGTTCTTGCGGATGCGCACCATCACGGGCTTGGTTCCGACCGCGGTACCCGTCGAGTCGGTAGCTTGCACCACAGCGTCGCCGTAGGCGGAGCTCGGTTTTTGAAATTCGCCGGCGATCCAGAACTTGACCGGTGTGCCGTCGCCTGGAACCGCAAGCTGCAGCGTCGAAGCGCCCTGATCGGTTCGCACGGCATCGAACACCAGGCCGCCGACGGTGCCGGCATTGCTGAGCGTGACGTTGACCGGCCCGGCTGCAGTGCCGCCGACAAGACGCGCCGTAGCTTGTACGGGTGTCCAGGTGAGGAATACGCGTCCTTGCGTATCCGCGCCGGGAATGTCGATCTGTACTGGCATTTGCCGCCCCTCGCCGACAAACGTGGTTGGATTATCCGATCCGCAACGCCGAGACGATCGCGGCGGTGCTGTCCTGGTAGCAGGAAAGATAGAGTACAATTTGAAATATATCAACCGGCACCACATCCTCGGTGGGCGCGGGTGTTATCAAGACGCGCCACGCCGCCGTGATTTTGCGCTATGACAGTCCGCCCCCGCTCCGGAGTCAGCATCATGATTTTCAGCCGCGACCGCATCCTCACCACCCATGTCGGCAGCCTGCCGCGCAACGAGACGCTGAGCGATCTCCTGGTCGCCCAGGAGGAGGGCAAGAGCCTCGATCCGAAACTGCTCGCCGACGAAATGGACAAGGCGGTGCGTCATGTCGTCACCAAGCAGATGGAAGCCGGCATCGACGTCGGCAATGACGGCGAGCAGCGCCGCATCGGTTTTCAGACTTATGTGCCGCAGCGCATGTCGGGTTTTGCCGGGGTGTCAAAACGCCGCCGCGGCCGCGAGTTCGAGGAATTTCCCGAGCTGTTGACCTATCTCGTGCGGCGATTCCCCAATCCGCCGAAGAGCCAGCAGGGCGCGCCCGAGGCCCAGGCCGACATCAAATACCGCGACCTCAAGCCGATCACCGACGAAACCGCGGGCTTCAACCGGATCGCCGACGAGGTGGGCGCTTTCTCCGAGCGGTTCATGACCGCGGCGTCGCCGGGCATCATCTCGACCACCATGCTCAATGCCCATTACGAGTCGCACGATGCCTATCTAGACGCCATCGCGCGCGAGATGCGCAACGAATACCTGGCCATCAACAAAGCCGGCCTCGTCCTGCAGATCGACGCGCCCGATCTCGCCATGGACCGCACCATGATGTACCGCGACCTTTCGGACGCCGATTTCGTCAAGCGCTGCGAGCGTCACGTCGCGGCAATCAACAAAGGCATCGAAGGCATTCCGCGCGACCGGGTGCGGCTGCATATTTGTTATGGCAACTGGGAAGGCCCGCACATCCACGATATTGCGCTCGATAAAATCCTCCCCGCCCTGTACCAGGCCAAGGTCGGCGCGCTGTCGATCGAGTTCTCCAATCCGCGCCACGCCCACGAATATGCCGCGCTCAAGCGCGTGCCGTTCCCGAAAGACATGCTCCTCATCCCCGGCGTGGTCGAGACCACCTCGAATTTCGTCGAGCATCCCGAAGTGGTGGCGCGGCGCATCGAGGAGGCGGTGGCCACCATCGGCGAGCGCGAGCGCGTCATCGCCTCGACCGATTGCGGTTTTGGCACATTCACACGGCGCGAATGGGTGATCGAGCCGGTGGTGTGGCTCAAGCTCAAAGCGATCCGCCAGGGCGCCGACCTCGCCTCGGCGCGGCTGTGGGGCAAGAAATCCGCCGCCTGATCCCGTTCAACTTTTTCCAACCAGCATAGGACCAAACCCGTGATCGATCTTTACACCTGGACGACCCCGAACGGCCGCAAGGCTTCCATCGCGCTCGAGGAAATGGGCCTGCCCTATACCGTGCACGCGGTCGATATCGGCAAGGACGAGCAGTTCAAGTCGGAATTTCTGAAGATCAGCCCGAACAACCGCATCCCGGCGATCGTCGACCGCGATAACGGTCTGAGCCTGATGGAGTCCGGCGCGATCCTGATCTATCTCGCCGACAAGTGCGGCAAGCTTCTGCCGAAGTCCGGCGAGGCGCGCTACCGCACCATCGAGTGGCTGATGTGGCAGATGGGCGGCCCCGGCCCGATGTTCGGCCAGGTCCATCACTTCACCAAGTACAACCCGGGCAAGGCGCCTTACGCCGAGGAGCGCTATCTGAAAGAGGCGCATCGGCTCTATGGCGTGCTCGACCGGCGGCTCGCCGATCATGAATACGTGGCTGACGACTATTCGATCGCGGATATCGCCATTTGGCCGTGGGTGTCGCGCTACGAATGGCAGACCGTCGATCTCAACAAGTATCCCAACGTGAAACGCTGGTATGTCGCCATCGCCAAGCGCCCGGCGACGCAGAAGGGTTACAAAGTGCCGAAGGACGTCGGCGAGGTGCCGATTCCGGCGTGAGGCTGTGGCGAAGCGCTATTTCGTCTACATTCTCTGTAACCGACCTAAAGGTGTTCTTTATGTCGGCGTGACGAACGATCTCGCGCGCCGTACATGGGAACACCGGACGAAGGCTGTCCCCGGGTTTACGAGCAAGTACGGAGTGACGGTGCTGGTTTATTACGAAGAGTACCGTTCCATTCTTGAAGCCCGCGAACGGGAGCGAGCCCTAAAGCATTGGCGCCGAACTTGGAAATTCAAGCTGATCGAGACCGTGAATCCGAGTTGGCGAGATCTTTATGGTGAGTTGGTCTTGCTCTGAGCCGTGTTCCCCGGATGCAGTGCAGCGCGAAGCGGTGCACTGCTGATCCGGGGCCGTCGCAGTCTCGGGGCTGCTGGCTCTGAGTTTGCGGCGATCCCGGGTCTGCAGCGCACCACTCCGCTTCGCTCCGTGCTGCGCCGCGCCCGGGAAACACGGTATAGTGGCTGAAAGCCTAAGGAGACTTCCCATGGACGACATCACCCGCGACCCGACGACGATCCGCGCCGAGGACGTCAACCCGCGCTACAATTGGGGCCGGGCGCTGCCGGCGCTCGGCATTACCGGCGTCGATTTCGAGGAGCGGGTCGATTACCGGCGGCTGCATCGTTACCGGCTTGGCCGCGTGAAGCAGGCGCTGGAGAAATCCGAGCTTGGCTCGCTCTTGGTGTTCGACGTCAACAACATCCGCTATTGCACCTCGACCAAGATCGGCGAGTGGGAGCGCGACAAGCTGTGCCGCTGGGCATTGATCACGCGCACCAGCAACGATCCGATCCTGTGGGATTTCGGCTCTGCCGCCGTGCACCACAAGCTCTACACGCCATGGCTCAAGCCGGAGAACTGCAAGGCCGGCCTGATCGGCCTGCGCGGCACCGTCAATCCGGCGTTCGGCCTGATGGAGCGCCACGCCAAGGAGATCGCCTCGCTGCTCAAGGAAGCCGGCGTCGAAAAGCTCCCCGTCGGTGTCGACATCATCGAGCCGCCGATGATGTTCGAATTGCAGAAGGCCGGGCTGAAGGTCGCCGACGGCCAGCAGGTCATGCTGGAAGCGCGCGAGATCAAATCGGCCGACGAGATCGCGCTGCTCAACCGCTCCGCCGCCATGGTCGACGGCGCCTATCACCTGATCCACGAGCAGCTCAAGCCCGGCGTGCGCGAGAACGACATCGTCGCCGAGGTCAACAAGTTCCTCTATCACCACGGCTCCGACGACGTCGAAGCGATCAACGCCATCTCGGGCGAGCGCTGCAATCCGCACCCGCACAATTTCACCGACCGCATGCTCCGCCCCGGCGACCAGGCGTTCTTCGATATTTTGCAAAGCTTCATGGGCTACCGCACCTGCTACTACCGCACCTTCAATGTCGGCCGCGCCACGCCGGTGCAGCACGACGCCTACAAGAAGGCGCGCGAGTGGCTCGATCTCGCCATCGACCTGATCAAGCCCGGCGTGAGCACGGACCGGGTGTGCAGCGTGTGGCCGAAGGCGCCGGATTTCGGCTTCCCCGACGAGATGTCGGCATTCGGCCTGCAATTCGGCCACGGCATCGGGCTCGCCTTGCACGAGCGCCCGATCATCTCCCGCGTCGTCTCGATGGACCATCCGACCGAGATCAAGGAAGGCATGGTGTTCGCGCTGGAAACCTATTGCCCGGCCACCGACGGCTTCTCGGCCGCGCGCATCGAGGAAGAGGTGGTGGTCACCGACAAAGGCTGCCGCGTCATCACGCTGTTCCCGGCTGAGGAATTGCCGATCGCGAACAAGTATTAAACACAGCTTGTTCCCCGGATGCGGTGCAGCGCGCAGCGGTGCACTGCTGATCCGGGGCCGTCGCGGTCTCGGCGCTTGTCGCTCAGAGCTTGTGACGATCCCGGGTCTGCAGTGCATCACTACGCTTCGCTCCGTGCTGCACTGCGCCCGGGAAACGCAGTCCGGAGTGGCGCATCTGTCATGTCATCAGCAGAACTCCCCAAGATCGCCGTTGCCGAGCATCTGGCGCAAAGGATTTGCGCGCTCGATGTGGGGCGCTTGCCCGATGTGGTGCGGGCCAAGTGCGAGGATCTGTTGGTCGACGTGGTCGGCCTCGCCGTCACGGCGCGCGACGAAGATTATGTGAAAGCTGCGCTGGCCAGCTGTGATGACGATGGCCCGTGCACCGCCATCGGTCATGCGCGTACGCTCTCGGCCGCCGCCGCAGCGCTGGTCAACGGCACCGCGATCCACGGCGAAGATTTCGACGATACATTCGAAGGCGGCCCGATCCATGCCGGCGCGGTGATCGTGCCGGCGGTGCTCGCGGCCTGCGAACGGCACAATCTGGATGGACGTGCCGCGCTTCTCGGCATCGCCGTCGGCGTCGAGACCATGTGCCGCCTGAGCACCGTGGCGCCGACGCTCACCCACAAAGCGGGGTTTCATCCGACCGCCGTGTTCGGCGCCATGGGGGCCGCAGCCGGTGTCGGTGCGGCGCTGAAACTGACACCGCGGCAATTGGTGGACGCGCTCGGCACCGTGGCCTCGATGGCCAGCGGCATCATCGAATATCTGGCTGAGGGCGCCTGGACCAAGCGGCTGCATGCCGGTTGGGCGGCGCAATCGGGCATCCGCGCGGCGCTGCTCGGCCGCGCCGGGTTTCTGGGCCCGCGTACCGTGTTCGAGGGCGTGCACGGCTTCTTTCATGGTTTTGCGCACACCACCAAGGGCGACTACGACGCGTTGATTGGCGACTTCGGCACGCGGTGGGTGACCGAGACGCTCGCCTTCAAGCCTTATCCGTGCGGGACCATGACGCATCCCTACATCGACTGCGCGCGCCGGCTCGCGGCGAAAAAAATCAAAGCCGATGATGTCGTCGAGATGGTGTGCGAGGTCGGCGAGGGCACCGTGCATCGGCTGTGGGAGCCGCTCGCCGCCAAGCAAAAGCCCGCCAATGGCTATGCCGGAAAATTCTCGACGCCATACTGCGTCGCCACGGCATTCGTGCGCGGCAATGTGGGCTTGAGCGACTTTTCCGATGCCGCCGTGCGCGATCCCGCCGTCGTCGCGCTTGCCGGCAAGGTGCGCTACCAGATCGACCCGCAAAATCCCTATCCGAAAAATTTCACCGGCCACATCCGCGCCACCTTGCGGGACGGCACGGTGGTCGAGGAGCGCCAGCCCTATATGCGCGGCGGCGCGCAGGAGCCGCTGACCCGCGCCGACATCCAGGACAAGTTTTTGCTCAACGCCGCGCACGGCGGCTGGACCGCGGCCCGCGCTGCGCAGGTGCTGCAACTCATCGGGACTTTGTTCGAAGGACCGGTCGAGCTTACGGCGTTGCGCGATTGATTCTTGATCGTCATTGCCGGGCTTGACCCGGCAATCCATGCTGACATGAGATGACTGAGAACTTGCGGAAAGTCTCCGCACGTTGACACTCGGCATGGATACGCGGGTCAAGCCCGCGTATGACGAGGGGAAGAGGAAACACCATGGCCACAATGATCGCCGCGCGGCTGCATGCCTACGGCTCGCCGATGACGCTCGATCGCATCGAGGTGCCGGAGCCGCGGCCGACCGACGTGCTGGTCGAGGTGAAGGCCTGCGGCGTGGTGCCCAATCTGGCTCGCGTGGTGAGCAATTTCTTCGGCGCGCTGACCCCGGACAACAAGATGATGCCGCCGCTGCCGGCGATTTTTGGCCTCGACCCGACCGGCGTCGTCACCAAAGTCGGCGCGCAGGTGTTTTCCATCCGTCCCGGCGACCGCGTCTATGTCAATCCGGCGCGGTCCTGCGGATCATGCAAGATGTGCCGCAGCGGCAAGGAGCTGGATTGTCCGAGTTTCACCTTGCAAGGCTATTTCGGCCGCTCGCAGGATATTATGCGCGCTTATCCATATGGTGGATTGGCGCAGTTCATCACCGCGCCCGCCACTGCGCTGGTGAAATTGCCCGACAATCTCAGCTTTGAAGCGGCCGCGCGGCTCGGCTATTTCGGCACTGCCTATTCGGCGATGAAGAAGATCGGCGTCGGCCCCGGCCAGACGCTCTTGATCAACGGCATCAGCGGGCAGCTCGGGCTCAACGCCGCGCAGCTTGCGCTGGCGATGGGCGCGACAAAAATCCTCGGCACTGGCCGCAAGCAGGCGCTGCTCGATCGCGTGAAGGCATTGGCGCCGCGACGCATCGATGTTTTGTCGGTGCCTGACGCGCCGGCGCAAGGCGTGGGTCCGGCAAATCCCGATCCGCTCGTGGTGTGGGCCAGGAAGGCGACCGAAGGTTACGGCGTCGACGGCATGATCGATTGCCTGCCGCCCGGCGCGCCGGCGGGCGCGATGATGCGGGCGCTGTTCTGCCTGCGGCGCGGCGGCCGCGCGGTCAATGTCGGCGCCGTTCTGGAAACGCTGCAGCTCAACGCATTCTGGATGATGACCAACCGCATCGGCCTGCAAGGTTCGGTCTGGTTCACCACCGGCGAGGGCGAGGAGATGGCGGCCATGGCCGGCGCCGGCACGCTGGACTTTTCGGCACTGGAACATCAGGTCTCGCCGCTGTCGAAGGTCAACGAAGTGCTGGCCGGAATGGACGCCCGCGACGGCGGGTTCACCAATTTCGTCATCGATCCGACGCAGGTTGAGTGATGTTTCCCGGGCGCGGCGCAGCATGTAGCGAAGCGGAATGATGCGCCGCAGACCCGGGATCGCGCCAAACTCCGAACAACCCAGCGCCGAGCTTGCGAGGGCCCCGGATCAGCGGTGCACCGCTCCGCTTCGCTACGCGCTGCACCGCATCCGGGGAACGTCGGAGAGAGGGTGAAACGAACGGAAAAAGCTGCTAATCCATGCGCCAAGAGATAACGACGAGTAAGCCCAGCGAGGACATCATGTACGGTAATCTCGAACTGTTCATCGACGGCAAGTGGCACGGCGCCGACGGCCGCAAAGGCGAGGATGTGATCAATCCGGCCACGGAAAAGCCGCTCGCCCATCTGCCGCATGCCAGCCAGGCCGATCTCGACCAGGCGCTGGCAGCCGCCACCAAGGGTTTTGCGGTGTGGCGCGCCACGTCGGCCTACGACCGCTGCAAGATCTTGCACAAGGCCGCCGACCTGATGCGGGAGCGTTTCGACGCGATCTCGAAAATCATGGTGCTGGAGCAGGGCAAGACTTATCCCGAAGCCCGCGCCGAGATCATCACGTCGGCCGACATCATCGACTGGTACGCCGAAGAGGGCCGCCGCAGCTACGGCCGCATCGTGCCGGGCCGCGGCAAGGGCATCCGCCAGCTCGTGATCCAGGAGCCGATCGGCGTCGTCGCCGCCTTCACGCCGTGGAACTTCCCCGTGCTGACGCCGGCGCGGAAAATCGGCGGCGCGCTCGCGGCCGGCTGCTCGCTCATCCTCAAGGCCTCGGAAGAAACGCCGGGCGCCTGCGTCGAGTTGGTACGCTGCTTCGCCGATGCCGGCCTGCCGGCGGGCGTGCTCAACCTGGTGTTCGGGGTGCCGGCCGAGGTCTCCGAATATCTGCTCGCCAAGGACGCGGTGCGAAAAATCTCCTTCACCGGCTCGATCCCGGTCGGCAAGCATTTGGCCGCGCTCGCCGCCAAGGGCATGAAACGCACCACCATGGAGCTCGGCGGTCATTCGCCGGTCGTGGTGTTCGCCGACGCCGATCCGGAGAAGGCGGCCGACACCATCGCGGCGTTCAAATACCGCAATGCCGGCCAGGTCTGCATCTCGCCGACCCGCTTCTACGTGCAGGAAGACGTCTATTCGCGCTTTCTCAAGCGCTTCACGGAATACGCCAACGGCATCAAGCTCGGCGACGGCCTGGAGAAGGGCATCACCATGGGGCCGATGGCGAATGCGCGGCGCATCGAGGCGATGGAGGGTTTCGTCAACGACGCCAAGAGCCGCGGCGGCAAGATCCAGACCGGCGGCAAGCGGCACGGCAACCAGGGCTTCTTCTACGAGCCGACGGTGATCACCGACATTCCCGACGACGCCAAGGTGATGAAGAACGAGCCGTTCGGCCCGCTGGCGCCGGTCGTCACCTTCAAGACTTTCGATGAGGTGGTCGAGCGCGCCAACTCGCTGGAATACGGGCTTGCGGCCTACGCCTTCACCACGTCGAATGCGACCGCTGCCGCGATCGGTGACGCGCTGGATTCCGGTATGGTCGGTGTCAATTCCATCGCCATCTCGACACCGGAGACGCCGTTCGGCGGCGTCAAGGAAAGCGGCCATGGCAGCGAGGGCGGCATCGAAGGTTTGGGGGCGTACCTCGTCACCAAATTCATCTCGCAGGGGTAGGACACGGCACGTTCCCCGGACGCGGTGCAGCGCGTAGCGGTGCACCGCTGATCCGGGGTCGTCGCAAGCTCGGCGGTCGTATGTCTGAGCCTGCAACGATCCCGGGTCTGCAGCGCACCACTTCGTGCTGCGCTGCGCCCGGGAAACACGGAGTGAGCGCGAGGTTGGTAGCGTGGATTACTCGGTTATTCCGATTTACCTCGTCCTTGCGCTCATCATCTTCGGCATCATCTTCCGCAAGGAGCTGCGCGCCTGGCGGATCCGGCGGAAACTGAAAGCGGCCAGCATCCCGGCCGGCACGGCCGAGCCGCCGCTGCTTTCGACGCGCCTTTACGAGCTGGATAAAATCTTCGGGCCGTTCGGCGCCGATGCCGCGCATCCAAGCGCGCTTTACGCGCACAAGCAATTCATCGAAGCCGTGGGGCTCTTGGCGTTGCCGAGCGTGCCGCTTGCCGTGGTGATGCAATATGCCGAAGGCAACAGCTGGTCGCTGTCGAGCGCGGCGATTGCGGCGCTGCGCAAGCGTTCCGATCGCGGCGAGGCGGTCGTGCGCGTGCTGGTGCAATGCGGGTACTATTCGCCGTGGGCGATGTATTTCGCGTTGGATTTCCTCGCCGATGCCGCGCCGCGCATTGCGGTGGGCGCGCCGTTGACCCACGCCAAGGATTGGTGGGTCGACAGCCGCTGGATGCCGAACATGTTCCGCGATTATTTCGTTCGCTGCGCGGGGCAGGGCGACGAAGCGACGTTCGGCTCGACATTGCTGCAGTCCGGCATGCCGCCGGAAGACACGATCCGAAAGTTCCTGCAGAAGATCACGCATCCGTTTGTGGCGCCGCTCCTCAGTGAGCTGGATGACTTACGCTCGCTGGATAAGCTGGTTGCGCCGGCCGCAGCGGCCAGGTCTTACACCACATTGAACGCGGTCGGCCGGTTCTGGTCGACTCATCACGGCATCGAGACGCTGGTCGAGCCGGATGGCTGGCGTGAAGCGCTTGCGCTTGCCGAGTCTACGCTGCGCCAAGACCCGCCACGCTCGCTGTTGGTCTCCGGCGAACCACTGGTCGGCAAGACATCGTTCCTGCGGCTTCTGGCGCAGCGGCTGGCGGCCGACGAATGGAGCGTCTTCGAAGCCAGCGGCGCCGATCTGCAAGCCGATCAGGTCTATATCGGCCAGCTCGAAGGCCGCATTCGTCAGGTCGTGGACGAACTGGCGAAAGGCCACAAGCTGATCTGGTACATCCCCGATATCGTGCAGGTCGCCATGAGCGGCCGGCATTCCGGCCAGAGCGCGACCATGCTCGACCAGATCACGCCGGCGATCGCCGCCGGCCGGCTGATCGTGTGGTGCGAGGCGACGGCCAAGGGCACCGCGCGGCTGGTGCAGCTCAAGCCTTCGCTGCGCGGCTTGTTCGAAACGGTGACGCTCGAGCCGTTGTCGCCGGCCGCGACGTTGTTTCTGGTACGCGATGTGATCGCCGAACTGGACAGCTGGGCCAATATCCAATTTGATCCCGACTGCGCCAAGGTCGCGCTCGATACCGCGAGCCAGTATTTGGGAACCGGCGGATTGCCGGGCTCGGCCTTGTTCCTGCTCAAGCTCACCGCGATGCGCGCCGAGCAGACTGGCGATCCGGTTTCCGCCCGCCAGGTGCTGGAAACCCTGTCGCAATTCTCCGGCCTGCCGGTGTCCATTCTCGACACCAAAGGGCAGATCGACCTGAAATCGATCCGCGATTTCTTCACCGCGCGCGTCATCGGCCAGGACGAAGCGGTCGAGGCCATGATCGCGCGCATCGCCATGCTCAAGGCCGGGCTGAACGATCCGAACAAGCCGATCGGCGTGTTTCTGTTCGCCGGGCCGACCGGCACCGGCAAGACCGAGCTCGCCAAGGCGGTGTCGGAATTCCTGTTCGGCTCGGTCGAGCGGATGATCCGGCTCGACATGAGCGAATTCCAGACTCATGAAGCGGTCAGCAAGATCCTCGGCCAAAGCTCGGCGTCGGCCATCGAGGCCGACTCGCTGATCAGCCGCGTGCGCAAGCAGCCGTTCTCGGTCGTCCTGCTCGACGAATTCGAAAAGTCCCATTCCAATATCTGGGATCTGTTCCTGCAGGCCTTCGACGAGGGCCGGCTGACCGACGCCATGGGCCAGGTCGCCGATCTGCGCCACTGCCTGATCATCCTGACGTCGAATCTCGGCGCCACCGCCCATCGCAGCATCGGCCTGGGTTTTGCGCCGCAGGCCGACGAGTTCAGCAAGGACCAGGTACTGCGCGCCATCAGCCTGACCTATCGGCCGGAATTCCGGAACCGGCTCGACAAGATCATCGTGTTCCAGCCGCTGACCCGCGAATTGATGCGCGGCATTCTCAAGAAGGAGCTGGCGGCGCTGCTCGAGCGGCGCGGCTTGAAGGATCGCGCCTGGGCCATCGAGTGGGAATCCTCGGCGCTGGAATTCCTGCTGGAGCAAGGCTTTTCGCCGGAAATGGGCGCGCGGCCGTTGAAACGCGCGATCGACCAGTATCTCGTCGCGCCGCTGGCCGCGATCATCGTCGAGAAGCGATTTCCGGAAGGCGAACAGTTTCTCTTCGTGCGCAGCGACGGCGAGGGCATTCAGGCCGAATTCGTCGATCCGGATGCAGACGTTGCGCCGGCCGATCTGGCGCCGTCCGTCCCGCCCGCCGTCTCGCCCGCGCTCGCCTCGATGATCCTCACCCCGGAAGGGACGCAGGCCGAATTCACGGCGCTGCAAGCCGAATATGACGGCATCGCACGGACGCTCGCCTCCGACGAATGGGAAAATCTCAAAGAGAGTCTCTCCGGCGACATGTCGTCGGCCGATTTTTGGTCACGTCCGGATCGCTTCAACACGCTGGCGCGCCTCGCCTTGATGGACAGGGTCAGGTCGGCCACCGAGACGGCGGATGCGCTTCGCACGCGGCTTGCCCGAGGCTCGCGACGGCTGCGGCCTTATTCCGCGGAGCTCTCTGGCCGCCTCGCGCTGCAACTGCACCTGATCAAGGAAGGCATCAAGGACGCCATCGACGACGAGCCGATCGAGCTCGCGCTGACGATCGAGCCGGTGTTTGACGGCGCCGGCGATCGGCAGGCGACGCTCACGTGGTGCCGCAAGCTGGCGGCGATGTATCGCGCCTGGGCCGACAAACGCCGCATGCACATCAGCGACATCGCCTCGAGAAGCAAAGACAAGGAGATGCCGATCCTGTTGATCTCCGGCTTCGGCGCGCACCGCGTGCTGGTGCCGGAAGCGGGCCTCCACGTCTTCGAGCCATTCGAAGGTTCGGGAAACCGGGTGACGGCGCGGGTGCGCCTTGCCGCGGTGCCGCTCGGCGACGTGCCCGCCGCCAAGGAACGCAGGCTGGCGATCGAGGCCATCGACGCGGCGCCGCGGCCCAACAATGTGGTGCGGCGCTATCGCGAGGAGCCGCCGCTGGTGCGCGATGCGGCCGGTCAATGGCGCAGCGGCCGTCTCGATCTCGTGCTCGGCGGTGCGTTCGATTTGCTCCAAGCCGGCCAGCGCTGATCAATCAATTTTATCGTCATCGCCGTACAGCGTCGCCAGCGCGGCCTTGACCGTCAAAGCCGCCGGCACGGCGAGGATCACGCCGGGGATGCCGAGCAGCGCCGCGCCGGTGAGGAAGCAGAAGATGATCAGCACCGGATGCACATTGGCGGCGCTGCCGAGAACGAGCGGCGCGACGATCTGATCGATCGATAGCCGCAGCAGCACCGCGTAGAGCGCAAAGGCCAAGATGCTCGACAGCCCGGTCGCCGTATGCAGCGACACCAGGCCGGCGATGACCGCAGCCGTGGTCGAGCCGATGATCGGAATGGTCTCGAGAATTCCGGTCAGCAGCGCCAGCAAGAAAGCGTGGTCGATGCCGAGAATGACGCCAAGCCCGATATAGGCGGCGATGACCGCGTAGATCACGATAACGAAGAGGCCGATGAAATAGCGCTTGAGCACCGGATCGAGCCGCCGGCCGATTTGCGCCACCAAGGGACGCCGGCTCGGCGGTACCAGCCAGAACAGCCCGTGCGCGACGCTTTTGCCGCTGGCCAGGAAATAGCAGAGCAGGACGACGGTCAGGAACGTACCGACGAGCGTGGCAAAGCCGAAGCCGGCGACGAGCATGAGCCGGTCCGGCCGGCTGAACCAACCATGGATGCGGTCGCCGACGATGCGGACGAGGCCGTTCAGGTCGATCGGCCGCCCGAACAGGCGAAGAGGCTCGCCGTCGGCGGCGCGGTGCAGCAGGTGGTCAAGCGTTCCCTGCAAGTCGGTCACCGTGCTGCCGGTCTCGGCGACAAGGTGGCGGCCGGCGACCGCAACGGTAAATCCTGCGAGACCGATCAGCAGCAGGAACAGCAGGACCCCAAGCAGCGGGCGCGGCAGCCCGGTTCGCCCGGCAAGCCAATCCAGCAGCGGCGTGCAGATATAGGCGATGATGCCGGCGATCACGAACGGCAGCACGATGAAGCCGACGAGATAAACGAACAGCGCCAGCGCGACGAAGATCACCACAACGGCACCGACCTCGGCGGTGTCGCGCGATGCCGCGGCGCTCTGGCTTTCCTGCCCTTTCGGTTCGACGGCGTTCATCATCGAAGAATTATACAGAAATGGTGGGGCCGCAAATCGGCGGCATGAGCCGGCGAATATGGAAGCAAGCTATTTGTACGATTGCGTCAGATAAGTCACTGCATCGTCGGACAGCCGCTGCCGGTCGCGTTCGCCGCGTTGCGCCGTCTCGATGATGCGCTTGGCCATGATTTCCCGCGCCACCCGCTTGTAGCGCGGTGATGCCAGCGAACTGCCCGACTTCTCGATCGACGCCCACGCGTTTTCAAATGCCGCGGCCAGGATATCGATGACTTCGGGCTCGAAGGCCGATTGGGCCAGCAATGGGACTATCGTCATGATGGCTCTCCGCAATAACTATTCTGTCGCATCACCTCAACTCGCCACAAATAAATTTGACGTATCCGAGCGTTCGAGCACCGACGCGGCGGTGTCGCCGAAAAACAACGTATCGCCGGGCCGCCGGCTGACGCCGAGCACGACGAGATCGTAGCCGCGCTTGGCTTCGCGGACGATCGCGTCCGCGGGCGCCAGGTTCACGAGCGTCGTAGAGCGTATATCGACGTCATAGCGGTCGCCCAGCGCGCCGATATCCTTGAGGATCGCCCGCTCGTTGCGCCGCGCCGCGCGCTTGCGCGCCGCGCTTTTGGCTTTGGCGCCGCCATTGGCGCGCGTGACGAACAGGGCGGTGACCTGCGCGTCGCTCGCCCTGGCCAGGGTCAATCCGATTTCGGCGGCGCGGCGCGACACTTCGGTGCCGTTCACCGGAATGAGGATCTTGCCATAGCGGCGCGGTGGCCGGTCACGCCGCGGTTCATGGGCGTCGACCACGGCGAGCGGGCCCTCGAAGCCGTTGGTGACGAGCGAGATGTCCTTGCTGAATCCGCCACTGGGATTGCGGGTCTTGGCGATCCCGACCACCATGAAGTCGTAGCCCTTGCGCGCTTCCTCGGCGATCGCTTGCGGGCCTTTCGGTCTATTGGACCGCGCCGTCACGTCGACATCGCCGGGCTTCTCCTCGTCGGGATGAGACTCGAGCGTGTCGATGCCTTCGGCTGCGGTCTCGACTGTTTCCTTCGGCTCTTTTTCCTTGGACTCTTTTTCCTTCGACTCCTTGCCGTTGGTTTTTGCAGTGGCTTTCTTGCCGCCATCGTCCTTGGACATGTCGACGATGGTGGTCGGCTTGCCGCCGGAGCCGGCTATGACGCCGGCGAGGCGGGACGCGAATTTGCCGTTGGCGCTGTCGTCGGCGGCCAATAGCAGGCGTTCGAGGTTGGTCACAAAGCTCTTGGCGTCGAGCTCTTCGCGCTCGAGCCGGATGCGTTCCTTCTTGCGCATCGGCAGCCGCTTGAGCGCCCAGCGCAGCATCGGCGGCATCGCCATGGTGGTCAGGATCGCCATGGCGACGATGAGGGTGAACAGATTCTGGCTGAGCACGCCCATCGACAAGCCGATGGTGGCGACGATCACCTCGGTCGAGCCGCGCGCATTCATGCCGCAGCCGAGCGCCAGCGATTCGGCGCGCGACAGTCCGCCGAGCTTGCCGCCGACGAAGGCGCCAAGGAATTTGCCGACGCTGGCGATGACGATGAGGCCCAGGGCGAGCAGGGCGAGTTGCGGGTTTTTCAGCACGGTGAGATCGGCGCTCAAGCCCGACAGGCCGAAGAACACCGGCATGAACAGCGCCACGATGAGGCCGCGCAGCTGCTCGTCGATATGGCGGGTGAGGATCGGCGATTCGCCGATCAGGATGCCGGCGACGAAAGCGCCGAGCACGGTGTTGACGCCGATCAGCTGGGTGATCAGCGCCATCGCGATCATGATCAGCAGGATGACGGTGATGACGGGAAACTCGCTTTTGAAATTGTCGTTGGTCCAGCGGATCAGGTAGAAAACGATGCGCCGGCCGACGGTCAGGCTCGCCGCCATGAACGCCGCGGTGCCGAGCACGGCGCGGCCGAGCGACCAGAGGTCGACGGTCCCCGCCGACGCCAGCCCGAAGGCCACCGCGATGATCACCCAGCCGATGGTGTCTTCCAGGATCGCCGAGGCAACGATGATCTGGCCGAGATCGCGGCGCATGAAATTCATCTCGCGCACCACCATGGCCACGATCTTCACCGACGAGATCGACAGCGCGGTGCCGAGGAAGATCGCGGTGACGAGGCGCGCATCCGGCTTCGGCAACAGCGCGTCCGGCAGCATCTCGCCGAGCGCAAAGCCGCAGATGAACGGCAGCGCCACGCCGGCGGCGGCGACCGTCACCGCGGCGCGGCCGACCCGCTTGACCAGCTGCAAATCGGTTTCCATGCCGGTCAACAGCAGCAGCATCAGAATGCCGAGCTGCGACACCGCATTGATCATGCTCTTCTGCTCGGGCGTGCCCGGAAACAGCGCGTGCTGCGCGGCGGGCCAGATCAGGCCGAGCACCGACGGCCCGAGCAAAAGGCCGCCGATGAGCTGTCCCATCACCGCCGGCTGCCCCAGCCGCTGCGCCGCCTCGCCCATCAGGCGGCCGACCAGCAGCAGGAGCCCGAGCTCGGCGATGAAGATCGCCTCCGAACTGACCGAAGCGGCGCCCTCGGCCGCGAACGCCGCCGTCGGCAGGGTGACGGTCATCGCGGCAAGCAAAAATCCGGCGCCGCACAGCGATCGACGCTGCGCCGGATTATTCGCCCGGACAGACCGGTGGCTCGCTGTCATGCCGTGACCATGGAGTGCGCCCTGCCGTGAATAACGCGCGACGGGCGATTATGGTCCCGATCTGTGCGTCGGGGCGAGGGTATTGAATTATTTTCATTTTCAGGGACCGCGCACGGCCCCACCTCGCGCTCTCATTCATCCGCCACCGCGATAGCGGGGGAGGGGGCTAGGCGGCCTCCGGCCGCCGTGCTTTACGTAAAGAACGCCGACGCGAAGCGTCGGCTGTGCCTGCGAAGCAGGGTGGTGGAGGGGGCGCCGGACTCGACCAAACTCTTTCGACGAAAGAGAAACGTCGAGGCCCGCGCCCCCTCCACCACGGTTCGCTCGCTTCGCGAGCTCCAGTGGTCCCCCTCCCCCGCTGTCGCGGGGGCGGATGGTGCAAGCGATCTCGTTCTCGCGACGCATGATTTTCGCCCGAGCTTTGCCAAGCCATTGCCAAGAACGAACGTCAGAACCCCGATCTTCGTCAGAAGGCACCGGCGGTGGACCCGGCTGCCGTCACGATCGTGTTCTGCAAGCCAAGAAAGAAGGAAAGAAATAAAAGGACGCGGAACGCCGAAAGACGCAGGTCCGCAACCTCCGCATCTTGCGACGCGGCTCGCGCCTTGCAAGGCGCGCTCGCCTTCCGGCGTTCCACCACGGCTCTCACCTAAGGGAATTATTCCATCCCAAAGGCTCGGCTTCAGGCCAGGCTTCCTGGGACGCGGTCTGTACGGGCGTTACCCGCCTTCGCCTGTCCCAGTCCAGGGATGCACCTCCCACCCCGGTCATCGTGCCGGGAGGCTGATGCCCAAGCCGCCCGGGAGCAGCAGTGACGAACCGCCGCCCGCGGGCACCGCACTCGCTCCAATCAGCCGGCGTCACCGGCTGACGTCCTTTACGTGAGCGAGGTTCGCCTCGTCTCATAAGCGGGGACGCGTGTCAACATGAATGTGACGGCGGGTTTCGGGCGGTCATGGTCCGGCGAAAGTGGCGTATTCATGCGGGTTTTCGCCAGCGCGCGAATGCGCAGGCCACTCAGCGACGGCGGACCGCAGCGTGGAGCGGCGGTCAAATCGCGCAGTTTGGCGCATCGGGCGAAATGCGAAAAGTCGTTGAATGGCAATATCTTCGGCGCGGCGAACGAATCTTTATTTTGAGTGCGGCGGGAAAAGGCCATCATAAATCGCGCGCGTGCGCCTGCCCGGCAGCGTAGCCCGGACGGAGCGGAGCGTAATCCGGGATAGCCGTGAAGCGTCGATGCCACCTGGATTTCGCTCCGCTCAATCCGGGCTACGCTCGCTAATCGCACCGTAGAATGTCCGAATGGCCCAACGTGCCAGGAGAATCGGCATTCCAAGTCCACTACGGGTCATTCACCGCCGATCCTTGGCCGCACCAACGCCGCCAATGTCGGTTATGCACCCGCGAGCGACCAAAGTATTTCAGCGCCCCGATGGGTCGCGGTAGGCCAATAAGCGACACGCACTTAATAGCGTTTCTCACATGAATCGCGTTTCAGGTCTTCCGGTGCGAGTTTGAATTGCTCGGCCAAATATTGTTGGTCGGAGTCTCGGCAATTCTTCAATAAAGAAATCGAAGAAGGCCTGCACACGGGGCGTGTTCCGCATGTCCCGATGCATCAGCAGGTAAAGCGGTGTCGATAGATCGGGCACGGGTCTGATTAGTCGAACGAGATCTGGTTCAGCATCTCCGATAATGACCGGGATAGGCGCGAGTCCAACGCCCGACTTAGCCGCCATGAGCAACGCAAATAGGCTGTCTGCACGCGCCGCGATCCGTCGGTTTGGAGCGACCGACTGAAGCCATCGATTGGTAGGATGGTTGCGCAGTGCACCGCCAAACGCAACAATGCCATGTTGGCCGAGATCATCGATCGATTTAATGCGTTCGTGTGCCCTTGCGTATGAGCGGCTCGCGTAAATCGCCCAGCTTGTGTCTGCAATTTTTCGCCCAAAGAGATTGTGGTCAGCCGAAGGTAGACCTCGGATGGCGACGTCTGCCTCGCCTTTCGCCAGATCGACGGACTGGTCGCTCATGACGAACTCAATTCGAATGTCGGGATATCTTGCGTTGAACCGTTCAATAAGTCCTGAGCGGACTAACCGGGGCGCCAGAGCCTCCGGACAGGTTGCTCTCACAGTGCCAGTATACTGTTGATCCCAAGCCGATACACAACGTTCGAATGCATCCGCAGCCTTCTCCATGCGAGCGGCATGTTTAATGAGATCCTTGCAAAGTTCGCTCAGCCGATATCCGGTAGAACTGCGGATCGCTAGTTGGTGTCCAATTCTTTCTTCCAGCTCGGCCAGACGGCGATGTACAGTTGATTGATTCACAAGGAGCGATTTCGCGGCTGCCTTTACGCTCCGATTGCGGGCGATAGCAAGAAAGAATCGGAGATCGTCCCAATTGACCGCCGCTTGAGTTTGCATTTTTGCGGATCCGTTTTGCGCGATTGCGACTTCCAATTATCGCTTTGCCGGGGAAGAATCTCAATCCATCTGTTGACCTAATAGGTGCCACAATATGAAACCTCACGGCGGCGGTTGTTCTCGCGGACGGGTTCGCTTTGCAATCAGTCGATACCTTTATGTGCTGCCTCGTCATTGCATGTCTGCAAAAAGCGCACTGGCAGCGCCTACGGTTTATCGGTGCCTGTGCGAAGACATCCAAGAACTCAAGGCGGTCGGCGAGATGTATATACCGCTGTAGCTCTGCCTTGGGCGCGGCATGGCTGCGAGTTGGCGACCCGGGCTTTCCGACGACGGTTTGAAGAAAGCTCGGACAGAGTGAACGAACCCGTTTAGTCCTCTTTCCTGACAACCGTCGAAAGTATCCGTGCAAAACCTAAACACGCCCCCGCGTGCCCAACTGGCCGAATGATCAGAAGGGAGAGCTGAATGCCCGAACTACACATCATTGGGACGCCGCATAGCAACTTTACCTGGACCACGCGCATCGTTTGCATCGAAAAAGGCGTCCCGTGCATCTTTGAGGCGCGACGTCCGCACACTCCAGAAGTCAAGAGCATCAGTCCGTTTGGGTTGATCCCGGTGTTGCGCCACGGCGATGTCCAGCTATTCGAATCTAGAGCAATATGCACGTATATAGACCGAGCATTCCAGGGGCCTTCACTTGTGCCTTCTGATCCAGTGCAAGCTGCATTCACGGAGCAATGGGTATCTACCACCACTACGTCAATCGACTCTCTGTTGATGAGACGATACGTGCTGAAACATGCAACACCTGGCACGCCCGATGACAAACCCGATCAAGCCACGATCAATATTGCGCTTTCAGCTATGCCTGCGCATTTTTCAATGCTCGATCGCGCCGTCAGCTCTGGTTATCTGGTTGGTGATACGTTCACGCTCGCGGACGCCTATCTGGTGCCAATCCTGTTCTTCATGACCAAACTTCCGGAAAGTGCGGCAATGCTCGCCAAATCAACCAGCCTGCAGAATTACCTGGGCTGCCATCTTAAGCGGGAGAGTATTCGAGATACGGCGCCTTCAGAGGACTACGAGGCTAGCCCTGCTTACTACACACGTTGGGGTCGCCAACGATAATATGCTGAGCAAGGCTTACGACGGTCTCCTTGTAACTAGTTCGCGATGTTGTGATGCGTTAGACCGTCGGCTGCGCTTGGCGGGAAACTGGACTTCCCGAATATTGGTCGAGCAGTTTTACAGCCGCGGCAAATTGGGCACCACGCATGTCCGCGATCCAACCGATGTAGCCAATGAATTTTTCTGGTCGAAAAAACACATTGCAGACCGTCATCAACTAGTGGGATAAAATGTGGGATGGAATTGACAGCAAGGGAAATAATTCTTCAGAAACAATAGTATACAAGGATGACTGGCGGAGAGGGAGGGATTCGAACCCCCGATACGGTTGCCCGTATGCCGCATTTCGAGTGCGGTGCATTCGACCACTCTGCCACCTCTCCGAATTAAGAAGGCTTGAGCGTCGCGGCGCCGTATTTAGCGGTGACGGGGGCGCGACACAAGGGCGTGACGCTGCGCCGAGCTTTCAAAGCTCTCGGCCGAGCTTGCGGTCGAGCGAATAGGGGCCGCCGCCGCGCAGCGCGATGGCGAAAGAGATCAGGCCCCACATCAGCGTGTATTCGTAGCCGCGCTTGGTCCAGGCGAAGCCGGTTTTCCAATAGATCAGCGTGATGATCAGCATCTCGATCGCCACCGCGGCGGCGAAGAAGCGGGTGAACAGGCCGAGGATGAGCGCAATGCCGGCGGTCGTTTCGAGCGTGGTGCTGCACCAGAACCATGGCGCCGGCGGAATAAAGCCCATGTCGCTGTAGCCCTTGAGAAACGCCTCCGTCGGCCCGGCCATGATCTTGCCCCAGCCGTGCACCAGCAGATTCCAGCCAACCGCGACGCGGACGATCAGCCACGACAGCGGGATCGCGGCATCGTAGAACGGCCGCAGCACCGGCAGCAGCAATTTCGGTTCGGCATCCGCCATGGGCATTCCCTCCGTTTCAGGTCGCGATTTTCGCGCAGCATAGAATGCGGCGGCGGCACTGCACAGTTCTATCGTCCAAACAGTTTTGTCATCCAGGTGCGTGAGCCGCGCAACACGCGCAGATTTGGCGCGGACTGGCAATGCCGGTGGCGGGATGCTAGAGCCGCCGCGTGCAGCGAGGGGCCACCGATGGCGCCAATCCGGAAAACAGGCGGCTGAATGTTCGGCCTGCCGGACATAGTCGCCGGGCCGGCGTCGACCCTGCGCGGCGCGTGGACCGCCGCAAGCCGGGACAGGGGGCGCGGCCTGTCTTTGGCGTTTCTCGGCTTAGCCGCGCTGTGTCTCGTCGTGCCGTTCCTGCAAACCTTGTATCCGGTGTTCGGCACGATCGTGGCGCCGGTCGAGGAGCGGCGCGCCTTGAGCCCGTTGCCGCCGCTGCGGCTTCTGCTCGGCACGGACGGCGCTTTCGCCGCGGCACTCAACTCATGGTTCGACGACCGCGTCGGCTTTCGCGATCTGTTCATTCGCGCCAAGAACCAGATCGATTACTCGCTGTTCCACACCTCCAAGAAAGTCTGGATCGGTTCCGACGGCTGGCTGTTTGGCCGCTATGATCCGCAAACCCTTGCCGATCTCGACGCCGCCCAGCTGGCGGTCCTGGAAGACGGCTTTTTGGCCTTGGCGCGGCGGCTGCAAGCCAAGGGCGTGCATTTGCTCGTCATCGGCTATCCGGACAAATCGGCGATCTATCCGGAAATGGCGCCGCCGCACATGCCGCTGCCGCCGACCGGCGGCAATTACAGGCGCTTGCGGCAATTCCTCGCCGGCCGCTCCGAGCTTGCATTCATCGACACCGAGGACATGATGAAACGCCAGAAGCCGGGTTCGCCGGAACACCTGTATTACAAGACCGATATACACGCCACCGTGGTTGCGCAGCTTCCTGTCGTCAAGGCGATCATCGCCCGGATTGCGATCGCGGAAAATCGCTCCGACATCCGCTGGGACCAGAAATTGAGATTCGGCCACGAACGGTGGAATTACGGTGTCTGGGGTCGCTTCATGTCGCTGTTGTCCCCGCCGGTGGAGGTGGCGCCGTACTACGTGGGCGGTTACACGATCGGTGCAACCGAGCCCGATGGGTATTGGAATATTCCCGATCCGGGCGTGTTCGATCGCACTGACGCCGGCATTGGGCGGCCGTTCGATTGGGAATTCCGTGCGCTGCCGGAGCTGTGCCGGGCGCGCCTGCCCGGCACGGTGCTGTTCGGCAATTCCTTAAGCGACCTTTATTGGAGGGTCGGCCTGCAATATTACTTCTGTTTCATCCGCCGCGGGCGCGATCCGATCAGCCGCTTCAAATTGTTTTATGAGACCATGCCGGCCGACACCAAATATTTCATCTTCCAGTATTACGAGCCGTCGCTACGTGACGACGTGGAATTGTTCAGCCAATTGCTTGCGGCGGATTAGATCGGACGGCAGGATCGCCCGCCATGGTCTTCAGCTCGGAGCTCTTCCTCTATGGCTTCATGCCGGTATTTTTTTCGCTGTACTATCTGATCGCCGACCGGCGCAAGAACTGGCTGATCCTGATCGCAAGCCTCGTCTTCTACGGCATCGGCGCCGGCAGCACGGTGCTGGTGCTGCTGACCTCGATCGTCGTCAATCAGTTCTTGGCGCTGCGCATCGAGCCGGCGCCGGCGGCCCGCCGTAAAGCGCTGCTGGCGATCGGCGTCGCCGTCAATCTCTTCGGTCTCGGCTATTACAAATACGGCACGTTCCTGTGGCAGCTTGCCGGCGGTGCCGCAGGCGCGCTGGGCTTTCACGCGCTGCCGGCGGCGCCGGCGATCCCGCTGCCGATCGGCATTTCGTTCTTCACCTTCCAGGCCATCTCCTACCTCGTCGACGTCTACCGGCGCGAAATCTCGAGCGCCGGCAGCTACGGCGAATTCGCCACCTATCATTCGCTGTTTCCACAGCTCATTGCCGGCCCGATCGTGCGTTATCGCGAGATCAAGGCGGAGCTGCAGCAGCGTGCCGTCGGCCGCGTGGTGCTGACCGAGGGCGCCTATCGTTTCTGCCTCGGGCTCGGCAAGAAGATGGTGATCGCCGACAATCTCGGCACCGTGGTCGACGCGACCTTCGCCTTGCCGGCGGCGCAGCTCGATGCCGGCCACGCCTGGCTCGGCATTTTTTGCTACGCGCTGCAGATCTATTTCGATTTCTCCGGCTACTCGGACATGGCGATCGGGCTCGGCCGCCTGCTCGGTTTCCATTTCCCGGAAAATTTCGATCAGCCCTACCGCTCGGCGAATATCACCGAATTCTGGCGGCGCTGGCACATGACGCTGTCGCGCTGGTTCCGCGACTATGTCTACATCCCGCTCGGCGGCAACCGCCACGGCAGGCTGCGCACCTTCGTCAATCTGTGGATCGTGTTTTTCCTGTGCGGCCTGTGGCACGGCGCCGGCCTGACATTCGTCGCCTGGGGCCTCTACCACGGCCTGTTGCTGGTTCTCGAGCGCTTCGCCCACACGCGATGGAACTGGCGGCCGTCGGGCGTATTCGGTGTCGCTGCAAGTTTCACCTTGCTGCTGATCGGCTGGGTGCTGTTCCGTTCGCCGACGCTTGCCGTAGCAGGCCACTATCTGTCGGCCATGCTGCTGCTCGGGTCGCAGGCCGGCGGCATCGCGTCGGCCCTGTCGGGATTGACGCCCGATGTCATGTTCTACCTGGCGCTCGGCACTTTCTTCGCGTTCGCGCCGCTCGATCGTCTGGCGCGCTTGCGCTTCGACAATCCGGCCGTGATGGCATCGCAGCTTACGCTTTCGAGCCTGAGCCTCGTCTATTCGTCGCTGCTCCTGGCGGCCAACAGTTTCAATCCCTTCATCTATTTCCGCTTTTGACGGCGGCGTTGCCGGCCTCTTATACTCGCGCGGCACGCCCAGAACGGCCGCACGGTCGGCGGCCGCAGCATCCCCGGAGCGAAACGCAATGGCAGAATGGTTCGTCGCCAAAACTTCCGACTTGCCCGACGGCGACCGGCGCATCGTGACCGCCGGCAACAACGAGATCGGCGTCTTTCACCACGGCGGCACCTATTACGCCTACAGCAATTACTGCGTCCATTCCGGCGGCCCGGCCTGCGAGGGCATCTTGATCAACCAGGTGGTGGACCTGATCGCGCCGGATCGTACCTATCAGGGCCAGACGTTCTCCGACGAGGTGCATTTCGTCTGTCCCTGGCACGGCTATGAATACGAGATCACCACCGGCCAGTGCGTGGGCGACCGCAAGCTGAAGCTGAAGAAATTCGAGGTGGTGCGGCGCGGCGACGATCTTTACGTAGTCGCCTGAGGGAGAGAACAATGGACACGACTCCGAACGAAGTTCGCAAGCTTAACTTCGACGATTACTCGACCGCAAAGCATCTCGAGCACGCGGCGCAGCAGGCACGCGCGCGAAACTATCAGGATTTTTTGATCGTCGACGTCGATGCGCACCATTACGAGAACGAATCCTACAAGGAAGTCTTCCAATACATCGAGAGCCCGGTGATCCGCCACGACGTGATGGATTCCGCGCAGCGCCCCGGCCGCTCGGCGATGATCAACAGTTCGGTCGGCAATCAAAATCTCGGCGGCCGCATCACCCGCTCCAATCTGCGCCGGCTGCAGAAGGTGCCGCAGGACGGCCGGCACCGCGACGTCGCCATGACGGTCGAGTGGATGGATTCGCTCGGCGTCGATTACGCCTGCCTGTTCCCGACGCCGATGCTGTTCCTCGGCCTGCATCCGCAGGTCGAGATCGAGGTGGCGCTGTGCCGCGCCTATAACCGCTGGCTCTGCGAGCGCATCCTCGCCGTCGAGCCGCGGCTGATCTCGATGCTCTACCTGCCGTTCAACGATCCGGAAGCCGCCTACCAGACGGTGAAGGATTTCGGCGACAAGAAAGGCGTCGTCGGTTTCATGGTGACCTCGCCGCGCTACAAGCCGGTGCACGACAACGCCTATATGAAGACCTATGCGCTGCTCGAAGAGCTCGGCAAGCCGATCTCGTTCCACGCCGCCTACAGCTGGGAAGACCGCGCGCTGCAGATGACCAACCGCTTCATCTCGGTGCATTCGCTCGGCTTCATGTGGTTCAACATGATCCACATGACCAACTGGGTGATCAACGGCCTGCCCGAGCGCTTCCCCAAGCTCAAGGTGTTGTGGATCGAGAGCGGGTTGACCTGGGCCTACGCGCTGATGCAGCGGCTCGATCATTCCTACATGATGCGCACGTCGGACTGTCCGTCGCTGAAAAGAAAGCCCAGCGAATACATGCGCGAGATGTATTACTCGTCGCAGCCGATGGAAAAGCCCGACGACAAGTCGATCCTCGAAGCGACCTTCAAGATGATCAAGGCCGACACGCAGCTGTTATGGTCGTCCGATTATCCGCACTGGGATTTCGACACGCCCGGCGTGATCTACGACCTGCCGTTCCTCAACGAGACCGCCAAGCGCAACATTCTCGGCGCCAATGCCGCGAGGGTGTTCGGACTCGATACCAAAGTGGTGAAGAGAATTCCCTAGCTGCCGCGTGCTATGACTTGCGGGGGCAAAATGCGCATACTGATCCTCGCAGCGAAATCATTGCGTCCGCTTGCCCTGGTGCTGCCGCTGCTGGCGTGGATCGGACCCGGCTACGCGCTCGACTATCCGACGCGGCCGGTGCGTTTCATCGTGTCGTTCACCGCCGGCGGACCCAACGACACCATCGCGCGCATCCTCGGCCAGTATTTGTCGGAACAGCTCGGCCAGCAATTCGTCATCGAGGACCATGTCGGCGCCGGCGGCAATATCGGCATGCAGGACGTGCTGGCGTCGGCGCCCGACGGCTACACCATCGGCTTCGTCGGCCCGAACAACGCCATCAACGCCACGCTCTACGCCAGCATCCCGTTCGACTTCGTGCGCGATTCCACGCCGATCGCCGGCACCATGAAGCTCGCCAATGTCATGGACGTGAACGCCGCGTTCCCGGCCAGGACGCTGGCCGAGTTCATCGCCATGGCGAAGGCCGAGCCGGGCAAGCTCAACTTCGCCTCCGGCGGCCTTGGCACGTCGCCGCACATGTCGGGCGAGCTGTTGGCGATCATGACCGGCGTCAAGCTCACCCATGTGGCGTATCGCGGCACCGGCCCGGCGATGGCCGATCTGCTCGGCGGCCAGATACCGGTGCTGTTCGACAACATCCCCGGCTCGATCCAGCAGATCAAGGCCGGCCGGATCCGCGCGCTCGGCGTGACCACGAAGGAACGCGTGGCCTCCATCCCCGACGTCCCGGCGATCGGCGAAACCGTGCCCGGCTACGAAGTGTTCGTGTGGTACGGCATCAGCGGGCCGAAAGGCATGCCGGGCGAAATCGTCGCCAGGCTCAACGCCGCCGTCAACGCGGTGCTGGCAAAGCCCGAGCTCAAAGAGCGCTTCCACGAGCTCGGCGGCGAAGCGATGCCGATGAGCCCGGCCGAATTCGGCCGTCTGGTCGCCGACGAGACCGCGAAATGGGCCAAGGTGGTGAAGTCGGCCGGCTTGAAGGTGGAGTGAGGCGGGACTCCACGGACCCCCACCAGGCGAGCTTCGCTCGCCGTCCTCCCCCTTTCAGGGGGAGGTTTGCACTCACGTCCCCGTAAACACCGGCTTGCGCTTTTCCATGAAGGCTGAGCGGCCTTCGTTGTAGTCGTTGCTGGTGAAGCACTTCTCCACCATTTCGGTGGTGCGCGCGACGTTGCGTTTGGATTCTTCGCGGACGATTTCGTTGACCGTGAACTTCACCGCCTTGATGGTGAGCGGCGCGTTGGCGCAAATCATGTCGGTGATGTTTTTGACGGAAGCTTCGAGCTCGGCCGACGGTACCACGCGGTTGACCAGCCCCATGGTGAGCGCTTCCTGGGCGTCGAACTGGCGCGCGGTGTAAAAAATTTCCTTGGCGAAGGCCGGGCCGACGACGTCGACCAGTCGCTTCAAGCCGACATAGCCGTAGCCGAGCCCAAGCTTGGCGGCGGGAACCGCGAAGCGCGAATTGTCGGTGGCGATGCGCAGGTCGCAGCATGTCGCCAGGCCAAGTCCGCCGCCGATGCAATAGCCGCGGATCATGGCGATGGTCGGCTTGGGGAATTCGTAGATGCTGGAATAGGCGGCGTCGGACTTGGCGCCGTAGGCGCGCGCGGCTTCCAGATTGGCGCGCTCGCTCTCGAATTTCGAAATGTCGGCGCCGGACACGAAGGCCTTGCCGCCGGCGCCGGTCAGCACCACCACGCGGATGTCGTCGTCGGCGGCGAAATCGTCGAGAATGCGCTTGGTCGCCTCCCACATGTCGAGCGACACGGCGTTGAGCCGCTCGGGATTGTTGAAGGTCACGATGCCGACGCCTCCTTCTTTGCGGGAGAGCATCTTGTCGGTCATGGCTGAACTCCTTGTCATTTGTGCTGTCATCATCCGCGAAGGCGGATGACCCAGTAATCACCGTGTTTCGAGGTTGATCTCATGCGTTGCGTTTACTGGGTGCCCCGCTTTCGCGGGACATGACAATGCGTTTATACCGCTTTCGCCTTATGCAGCGCGGCGATGTCGCGCTTGCTGAAACCGAATTCCTTGAGCACCGCATCGGTGTGCTCGCCAAGCTCCGGCGGCCGCACCACGAGCTTCGACGGCGTGCGTGACAGCGTGACGCCCTGGCCGACGAGCCGCATCTTGCTCTTGTCCTTCTTGGTCACGCTCTGCGCGATGCCGAGATGCTGCACCTGCGGGTCGGCGAACATCTGGTCGATCGCGTAGATCGGGCCACAGGGCACGCCGGCCTTGTTCATGCGTTCGATCCATTCGGCGCTGCCGCGGCCGACGAGATGGCGATTGATCTCGGCATCGAGCGCATCGCGGTTCTTCGAGCGCGCCGCGCCGTTGGCATAGTCCGGATTTTGCATGAGCGCGGGCGCCTCGATGACCTCGCAGAACCGCTTCCAGATCGTCTGCCCGGCGGTGGCGATGTTGATGTGGCCGTCGTCGGTCTTGTAGACGCCGGTCGGCGCGCTGGTCGGATGATTGTTGCCGGCCTGCTTGGCGACTTCGCCCTGCACCAGATAGCGGGCGGCCTGGAAATCGAGCATGAAAATTTGTGCTTGCAGCAGCGAGGTCGCGACCTGCTGGCCTTTTTTGGATTTTTCGCGCTCCAACAGCGCGACCAGGATGCCGGTCGCCGCCAACAGCCCGGCGCTGAGATCGGCAATCGGAATGCCGACGCGAACCGGGCCTTGCCCCGGCAGGCCGGTGACCGACATCAGTCCGCCCATGCCTTGGGCGATCTGATCGAAACCCGGCCGGTTGGCGTAAGGGCCGTCCTGGCCGAAGCCGGAAATGCTGGCATAGACGATGCGCGGATTGATCTTGGCGAGCGCCTTGTAGTCGATGCCGAGCCGCTTCTTCACGTCGGGGCGGAAATTCTCCACCACGACGTCGGCCTTTTTCACCATGCGCTTGAACGCGGCGAGCCCTGCCGGCGCTTTCAGGTTCAGCGTCATGCTGCGCTTGTTGCGGTGTAGGTTCTGAAAATCGCCGCCTTCGCGCGGCCCGCCCATCGGCTCTTCGAGGCCGGGCGGCGTCTCGATCTTGATGACATTGGCGCCCCAGTCGGCGAGCTGGCGGACACAGGTCGGCCCCGACCGCACGCGGGTCAAATCGAGCACGGTGAAGCGCGCTAGCGCCTTCGAAGCGTGGGGAAAGGGCATTGCGGACGCCTCCAACGCCGGTTTTCCGCTGGCTCTTGCGGCCGGCGGGATTTTTGCCGGCCGCAAAAGTAACCATGGGACCGGAAGGGCCAGAACTTTGCCGATCTGATCGCTGTTGTCTACCGGCTCCCGGCAGGCGTTTTGGCCGTCGTTTTGGTGCGCGGACATGGATAAAATGTAAGCCGTACAGCCATCTTTCCGGCACTTTCGCGAGGCGATCATGAACGAAGAAGCACTGAACGTCAGCGTGCGCAAATTTCTCAAGAAGGTCGGCATCACCTCACAGCGCGAGATCGAGCAAGCGGTGCGGGCCGCGGTCAGCGGCGGCAAGCTCAAAGGCAATGAGGCTTTGCCGGCCAAAGTGGTCCTCACGGTCGAAGGGATCGGCCTGTCGGTGGAGATCGAAGGCGCCGTCGAGCTCGAGTGAAAGCGTCGCGCACGGCCGCCGCCAAAACTCCGGGAAACGATCATGATTGCTCTGCGTCGTGTTGTTGTTGCCTTCATGCTGGTCGCCGTTGCCGGCGCCGCTGCCGCCCAGGATCATACCGGACGAGGCGGCGGCGACCGGCCCAACCGCCAAGAGCAAAATCAGCAAGGCTCCGATAGAGGGCAGAGCGGCCCGGGAGTTTTGTCGCTTTTACCGGGCGACGCGGTCAGCGAGCACAGTATCGACACGCCGAGCGGCAAGCTCGCCTATACGGCGACCGCCGGGACGTTCTCGCTGTTCGATCAATCGGGCGAGCGCTCGGCCGCGGTGTTCTACACCGCCTATGTGGCCAAAACTTCTGCGGACAAGACCGACAATCACACGGCGCGGCCGCTGACCTTTGTCTTCAATGGCGGGCCCGGCGCGGCTTCGGCCTTTCTTCATCTCGGCGTGGTGGGTCCGCGCATCGCCCAATTCGGCATGGCGGGGCACGATGGCGCCGATGTCCGCCTGGTCGATAATCCGGACACCTGGCTTGCCTTCACGGATCTGGTGCTGATCGATCCCATCGGCACCGGCTGGAGCCGGGCGGCCAAGCCCGACGGCAGCAGCGCGTTCTGGGGCGTGCGCAGCGACGCCGAGTCGATGGCGAAGGTGATCGCGCTTTACGTCGCCAAGAACAACCGCGTCAGCTCGCCGAAATTCATCCTCGGCGAAAGCTATGGCGGCTTTCGCGCCGCCAAGGTCGCGCGCGCCGTGCAGAGCGAGCAGGGCATCGTGATTTCCGGAATTTTGATGGTGTCGCCGATGCTCGAAGGCGCATTCCAATTCGGCGGCGGCCGCTTCGCGCTCGGCGCCGCGCTGCAACTGCCGTCGCTGGCGGCGGCGGAGCTTGAACGCAACGGCACGTTCAACAAGGAGGCGCTGGCCCAAGTCGAGCATTTCGCGCTGACCGAATATCTGTCGACGCTTGCCGGACCGCCGTTGCAGGGCGATGCGGCCAAGAACTTTTATGCGCGCGTGGCGCAAATGACGGGATTATCGACGGACGTCATCGCCCAAGCGCGCGGCTTCATTCCCGACGACTATGTCAAAAATCTCCACATCGGCGACCACAAGATCGTCAGCCAATACGATGCGACCTTTGCGTCCGACGATCCTTATCCGGAATTGCCTTCCGCGCGCGGCCCCGATCCGATTCTCGACGGCGTGGTGCGGGCCTATGGCGGTGCCTTCGTCGCCTATGCGCGCGACGAGCTCGGCTTCAAGACCGACATCACCTACACGCTCCTCGCCTCGGATATTTCCGGCAAATGGCAGTGGCGCGAGGGATCGAGCCGCGGCCAGCCCAGTGTCGCCGACGATTTGCGCGCGCTGCTGGCGCTGACGCCGTCGTTCCATTTGATGATCGCTCACGGTTACAGCGACATGATCACGCCATACGCGATGAGCCGCTACGTGCTCGACCATCTGCCGCCGGTCGATGGCGAGGAACGCACCCAGCTCAAGCTCTACCGCGGCGGCCACATGTTCTATCTCGATCCGGAGTCCCGCAAGGCTTTCAGCGCCGACGCGCGGACCATGTACGCGCTGCCATGACCGACGTTGGCCATCACATACTTCCTGCACATATTTCCCGCACCGGGTCGCCGCGCCGCCGAACGCGGATGAGCTCGATGGCCGGATGAGGCTGCACAAGACGTTTGGCATGGAAATGGTTTTGCGGTTAACGGCGCCCAGGGCAGGCTCGAGGGCTTAAGCCTGCTGCAGCGCCGGCAACAGCGGCTCTTTGTCTCACCGCTCGACGGGGCGCCCGCCCAATGCAAGCCGTCTGGGATTAATTTTTAGGCTCTTGGCCGCAAGCCTCGGCAAAATGACGGAAAACAGCCGCGGGCGGTTTTGGCCCGCGGAACTGGCCACCAATCCCCTCCGCATTGCATTCTTTGCCAATATGCGACATTCGTTTGATTGGATTGTGAAAGCAATCTAAGCATAAAGGCCGGCCTTTAGAGCCAACCAAAAAACACCCTCGAGGGAGTAAACATGTCCGTCAATCTGATCAGCCGCCCGGTCCGGCGGCGCACGCTACTCAAAGCCGGTCTCGCGATCGGCGCCATGCAAGTAGCCAGCCCGTTCGTGGTAAAATCGCTCGCCGACGAGCCGGTCAAGATCGGCCTCGACAATCCGCTGACCGGCACCTTCGCAGCCCTTGGCAAAAATGAATTGATCGGCGCCCAGCTCGCGCTCGACCAGATCAACGCCAACAACGGCATTCTCGGCCGCAAGGTCGAGCTCCTGGTCGAGGACTCGACCAGCGGCGACACCGCGACCGCGGTACAGAAGGCCGACAAGCTGATCGACCGCGACAAGGTCAACTTCCTTCTCGGCAACATCAACTCGGCGTTGGCGCAAGCGATGGCCAACGAAAGCAATCAGAAGGGCGTGTTCCATATCGTGCCCGGCGGCCATACCGACAGCGTCACCGGCAAGCAGTGCCATTGGAACGTCTTTCGTGTCTGCAATACGACGCGCATGGAAACCAACTCGGTCTCAAAACTGCTGCTCACCTCGTACGGCAAGAAGTGGTACTTCATCACCACGGACTACGCCTTCGGCCACTCGCTGCAGGAAGGTTTCGAGGCGAGCTTGAAGGAAGCCAGCGGCACCGAGCTCGGCGCCGATTACACGCCGCTCGGCACCACCGACTTCTCCGCCAATCTGATCAAGGCGCAGTCCACCAAACCGGACGCGATCATCTTGTTGCTGGCCGGCGACGACATGATCAACTGCCTCAAGCAGGCGGTGCAGTTTGGGCTCAATCAGAAGATCCACATCGCCGGCGCGCAGCAGGAACTCGAAGTCAACAAGGGTCTGCCGCCCGAAGCGTTGTTCGGCGACTGGGTGTTCGAGTGGTACTGGAATCAACCCGGCGTGGCGCATGTGGCGGAGTTCGTCGCCGACATCCGCAAACGCGCCAATGGCAACGTGCCGACCGCGCGCACCTGGTTCGGCTACGCGGCGGTTCACACCTGCAAGCTCGCCGCCGAGAAGGCGAAATCGCTCGACGCGGTGGCGATGGCCAAGGCCATGCAGGGCCTGGAGCTGCCGCCCGAAGTGGCGCTGATGCCGAACACGCCGTATTACCGCAAGGGCGACAACCAGCTGATGCCGACGCTGTTCGTCGGCCAGTCGCAGCCGGCGCCGGCCGGCGGCGACAAAGAGGACCTGTTCAAGGTCAGCCAGCTGGTCAAGGGCGACGAAGCCGCCCTGTCGGTCGAAGGCACCGGATGCAAGATGACTTGGCCGGCCTGATCGCGCTATAAAACCAGGCGCCGCGCTTTAGGTGCGGCGCCTGGAATTTCGGCCCAGGGTGGGGGTTCTAAACATCGATGTCGGGGAATGGGGGTCGCTACGCACCGCCGGCGGCCGGCGTGATCTGCGGGCGATGATGTTGTTTCGCGTATGACACAGCTGCTGCTGTTCAATGTCTTCAACGGGCTCATCATCGGCGCGTTCTACGCGCTGATGGCGCTTGGTCTGTCGCTGATCCTCAACCTGTCCGGCGTCATCAATTTCGCCCACGGCGGGTTTTTGGCGATCGGCGGCTATTTGGCCTACACGCTCGTTCCCTATCTGGGTTTTTGGGGCGCGCTGGTGGCGTCGCCGTTCCTGGTCGCCTTCATCGGCATCGCGGTCGAGCGGGTGCTGATCCGCCGGCTTTATGGCCGCGATCCGCTCTACAGCCTGTTGTTGACCTTCGGCCTCGCCTTCATGATCGAGGACGGCACCCGCTTCATCTGGGGCGCGCAAAGTCTGCCCTACCAGATCCCGAGCTGGCTCTCGCGCCCGCTCAGCCTGGAGTACTTCTTTCTCACCGGCTATCGCGTCTTCATGGTGATCCTGGTCACCGCGGTGGTCGCCGCGCTGTTCGTGATCCTCAACTATACCCGGCTCGGCATCCGCATCCGCGCCGGCACGCTCGATCTGGAAACGGTCTCCGTGCTTGGCGTCAACACCCGCGTGTTGCGCAACTTGAATTTCGGCCTCGGCATTTATCTGGCCGGCCTCGCCGGCGTGCTCGCCGTGGGGATGCTGGGGCTGCAGCCGACAATCGGCGACAATCTGATCATGCCGAGTTTTATCGCCATCATTGTCGGCGGCCTGGGCTCGTTGCCGGGCACGCTCGTCGGCGGAATTTTGATCGGCGTCGTCTCCGGCGTCACCACGGTGTTCCTGCCGGCCGCCAGCGAAGCCGTCATGTATGTGATGATGGCGGCGGTCTTGATCGTGCGGCCGCGCGGCCTGTTGGGCGAGGAGGGCCGCTTCTGATGAAATTCGACAAGCGCGCCGGCGATGTTCTGGTCTGGACGCTGCTGCTGACGGCGCCGTTCTGGCTGCCGCTGGCCGGCAGCTATGTCGAGCTCGGCACCCGCGTGGTGATCTACGCACTGGCCGCCATGGCGCTCAATTTCCTGCTCGGCTACACCGGCGTGCTGTCGTTCGGCCACGCCGCCTATTTCGGGCTTGGCGCCTACGGCACCGCCTTGACCATCAAATATCTGATACCCTCTACGCCGGTCGGCATGCTCGCCGGCATCGTGCTCGGCACCGTCGCGGCCGCCATCATCGGCCCGATGATCGTGCGGCTGCGCGGCGTCTATTTCGCCATGTGCACCATCGCCTTTGGCCAGGTGTTCTACTTCATCGCCTTTCAATGGTTCTCGCTCACCGGCGGCGACGACGGCGTCAGCGCCTGGCATCGCGAGCCGCTTCACTTCGGCTTTGCCACGCTCGACATCCTCAACAGCAACAAGGCGTTCTATTATTTCGTGCTGGCAGTCTTCGCGGTTTCAGCCGCGGCAATGGCGTTCCTTCTGCGGTCGCCGTTCGGCCGCACGCTGCTGGCGATCCGCGAGAACGAGCGCCGGGCGCGCTTCCTCGGCATTCCGGTCGACCAGCATATCTGGATGTCGTGGGTCGTCTCCTGCTTCTTCGTCAGCATCGCCGGCACGCTGTTTTCGCTGATGAACGATTTCGTCGATCCCCGCGCGCTGCGCTGGGACCAGTCCGGCAATTTCGTCATCATGGCGGTGCTGGGCGGCATGCGCAGCTTCTGGGGGCCGCTGATCGGCGCGGCGATCTTCCTGGTGCTGCAGGACTATATTTCGAGCGAGACGCAGAACTGGATGTCGTTCATCGGCCTGTTCTTCGTCCTCGTCGTGCTGTTCTTCCCACGCGGCGTCTTGGGCATCATCAGGCGAAAGGCGACAACGTGAGAAAGGCGACAACGTGAGCCTGTTGCGGGTCGAGAAAGTCTCAAAACATTTCGGCAGCCTGGTCGCCGTCGACAACGTGTCGATGACGGTCGAGCCCGGCGAATTGCGCGCGGTGATCGGCCCGAACGGCGCCGGCAAGACCACCTTCTTCAACCTGATCAGCGGCTTTCTCACCCAGACCTCGGGCCAGATCATGTTCGACGGCGAGGATATTTCCGGGCTGTTGCCGGCGCGCCGGGTGTGGCGCGGCATCGCCCGCACCTTTCAGATCACCGAAGTGTTCCCCGAGCTGACGATCCGGGAGAATCTGAAAATCGCCGTCGAAGTGGCAAGCGGCTATCGCCTGCGCATGTGGCAATCGGAAGAAGCCGACGTCGACGTCAAAAAGCGGGTCGTCGAGCTCCTCGAAGTGAGCGGACTGAGCCATAGCGCCGACCGGCTGGTCGGCGAGCTCGCCCACGGCGATCAGCGCGCCACCGAGATCATGATGGCGCTGGCGCTCAAGCCGCGGCTGCTGCTGCTCGACGAGCCGACCGCCGGCATGGGCGATCAGGAGACCTACAACATCACCCAGCTGATCCGAAAACTGCACAAGGACGGCAAACTGACGATCGTGCTGATCGAGCACGATATGCGCGTCGTGTTCCATCTGGCCGACCGCATCATGGTGCTCGACCAGGGCAAATTCCTCGCCGAAGGCACGCCGCCGGAGATCGCGGCCAACAAAGCGGTGCAGACCGCTTATTTGGGCCAAGCAGCATGAGACAGGCCGCATGACCGCCGCGCTGACCGCCGAAGGGCTTCATACGTTTTACGGCAAGAGCCACATCCTGCACGGCGTCTCTCTCGAGGCCGCCGAAGGCAAGGTGACGGCGCTGCTCGGCCGCAACGGCGCCGGCAAGACCACGACGCTGCGCAGCCTCATGGGGCTCACGCCGCCGCGCGAGGGCAAGGTCACGATCTTGGGCACCAAGACCACGGGCATGCCGCCATTTCGAGTCGCCGGACTTGGCGTCGGCTATGTTCCCGAAGGCCGCAAGATTTTCCCCAATCTCACCGTCGACGAAAACCTGATGGTGCCGCTGGTGCGGCCAGGCCCGTGGACGCCGGCCAGCGTCTACAAGCTGTTTCCCCGCCTCGCCGAGCGCAAATCCAACCGCGGCCGACAGCTCTCTGGCGGCGAGCAGGAAATGCTCTCGATCGGCCGTGCGCTGCTGCTCAATCCGAAGCTGTTGATGCTCGACGAGCCGTCGCAGGGGCTGGCGCCGCTGATCGTGCGCGAAGTGTTCCGCATCGTGGCGCAGATGCGCTCGGAAGGCATCACCGTGCTGCTGGTCGAGCAGAACGTGCGCATGAGCCTGGAAATCGCCGACCACGCCTATGTGCTCGACGACGGCCAGGTGGTCTATTCCGGTCCGGCGCGCGAGCTAGCCGCCGACGAGGCGCGGGTGATGTCGCTCGCTGGCGCCAGCGCCGAAGAGTGGACGCCGCACGCCTGAGCTTTATGTCGCGCTATTCGGATCGAGCCCGTGCGTGGCGCACATGTTGGCCACGATTGCGGTGTCCTTGCCGCCGGTGATGAGACCGAGCACGGCCGCGGTAATGTGTCCGCCGCTCACCTTGGTGTCGACGATATAGGCTTGGCGTCCGTCATAGGCGGCGTGCGGGCTCTTGGCGTCGACAATGCCGCAATAGCTGACCTCGTCTGACGGCGGCACGATCGGAAATTTCGTCCATTTGTATTTCGCCGAGCCGGGCTCTCGGAGAGAAGGCGCAATGGCGTCGACGATGATCTTCTTCTCTTGCGGCGTGAGATCGCGCAGTTGCGAAGCCGGTGTGGCGGCGGCGGCCGCGGGCGTCGCCGCCGGCGCGGCACTTGTTGCGGGCTGGTCGGCGGGTGGCGACGCCGCGCAGGCCGCAAGCGCCACGCTCACGGCAAGTACTGCGATCGCGCTGCCTGTTTTTGTACGCAAGGTCGCTCCGTTTGTTACGGCAAACAATACCAAAACTTACCGCCGAGTCGCAATTGTGCGCCGCGCCGTCCCGTCAGTCTCACTTCTCGTTCGGCAGCAATGCTTTGACGGTTTCGATCACGTTCGGCGGCGTTTGATAGAGCTTGGCGACGAGTTGCTCCAGGTGCTCCGGCGGCGTGTAGGTCATGTCCATTTTGATGTTCGCGGCCTCGGCGACCAGTTCCGGATCGTGCGCTGCGTCCGCAATCGCCTTGCGCATGATGTCGACGCGCTCCTGCGGCACCTCGGGCGGGAACACGTAAGGCCGGCCGAATTCGGTCGAGGAGAACACGAAGCGCATGAGCTGGCGTTGCGCGTCGGTCTTGGCGTAGTCGAAGATCGACGGCACGTCGGGAATGGCCGGGATCGGCGTCTCCTCGGCGCGCAGCAGGAAGGTGAGCTTGCCGTCCTTGATGAGCTGCTCGTTGACCCGGAATTGCTGGTACGAGGCGCACAGGCCCTGCAGCTCGCCGCGCTCGACCGCGAGCATCGAGTCGCCCATGCCCTGATAGCCCTGGACGATGCGGAATTTGGTGCCGAGCACCTTGTTGAGCACCGTCGGCAGGATGGCGAGCGAGGACGTGGCGCCGGCGGCGCCGACGATGAACTCTTGGTCGAACAGATCGGCCGGCGTTTTGACCGGCGCGGTGTACCAGCGCACGCAAACCCGCGCCGGCCGCGAGGTGGCGCCGAGCCAGGTCATGCGCCGCGGATCGATCTCGACATTGGGCTGTGCGGTCAGCGCGTCGTTGACGATGTTGCGCGAGAACGAGCCGAGCACGGTGCCGTCGCGCGGCGCTTGCGTATAGAGATAATTGGCGGCGGCGACGCTCGCCGCCTGCGGCATGTTCTGGACGATGATGTTCGGCTGGCCGGGAATGTATTTCGGCAGGTATTTCACCAGAAGCCGGGCGCCGAGGTCGTAGTCGTTGCCCGCCGGGAAGCCAGCGATCAGGCGCAGCTGCTTGTTCTTGTAGAAATCCTCCGCGCAGGCGCCGGAAATGCCGAGCGCCGCGGCAATGAAGAGCGCAAGCGCGATCGCGGCTTTGGACGTCATGCGCGCTATTCGGCGGCGCGTTTTTGGGTCAGCGCCTCGGCCGCCTTGTCGTAGCTTTCCTCGCGGTTCAGCATCGCCTTCAGTCCGACCAGCTCGTAATAATCATCGAGCGGCAGCAGGTGATCGAACGTCGCGGTGAGTGAATTCTCCCGTTTGAGGATGCGCAGCACGTTGCGCACCGCGTTCGCCGCGGCGAACAGTGCGATCGAGGGGAACGTCGCCGCGACCACGCCGGCGGCTTCGAGGTCCTCGAGGCTGCGCTTTTTCAGGCCCGCCGCTTGCGACAGCGTCGCCATATGCGGGCCGCCGACTTCGCGCAGCACGCGCTTGATGTCCTCGATGGTATCGACGCCCATGGGCTTGGCCATGTCGGCGCCGGCCTCCATGAACAGCCGCGCGCGCTCGATTGCGGCGTTGAGGCCGTCGACGCCGGCGGCGTCGGTGCGCGCCGCAATGAAGAAATCCGGATCGCGCCGCGCGTCGAGCGCGGCCTTGACCTTTGCCAGCATCTGCTCGGTCGGGATCACCTGCTTGCCCGGCAGGTAGCCGCAGCGGTTGGGAAACACCTGGTCGCTGATGAACACGCCGGCGACGCCGGCGGCCTCGAAGGCGCGCACCATCTGCCGCACATTATTGACGCCGCCGAACCCGGTATCGGCGTCGACATAGACCGGCACATCGACTGCGCCGCAGATGCGCGCGTAATGGTCGGCGTAATCGCGCATGTTGGACTGGCCCATATCGGCCTGCGCCAGCATCGAGCCGATGGCGGCATAACCGCCGGCGCAGATCGCCTCAAATCCTTCCGCCTCCATGATGCGGGCCGACAGCGCGTCATAGGCGCCGGGCATCAGCACGAGGCGCTTGCCCGCCATGATGGCTCGAAGTTTTTTGCGTACGCTCATTACGCCTCTCCCATTATTTCTTGCTGTCATGCCCCGCGAAGGCGGGGCACCCAGTAATCACCGCCGTCAGAAGTCTTGCTCTGCCTTCGTCACCGATCCGTTGGCGCTTACTGGATCATCCGCCTTCGCGGATGATGACAATAAGAGGCGGATGATGACAATAAGAGTTTCAACGACTGTCTTTCACCGTCTGCAGCCAGGGCTGCGCCGCGGCGGCGCGTTGCTCCCACTGCACGATGTCGTCCATCTGCTTGAGCGTCAGCCCGATATCGTCGAGACCTTCGATGAGCCGCAGGCGGTCGGCCGCCGCGATGTCGAAGGCGACGTCGGCCCCGCCCGGCCCGCTGATGCGCTGCGTGACGAGATCGACCGTGAACGGGCCTTCGCCGTTGACGCGCACCACGCGAGCGATGAAGGCTTCGGCCTCATCGGGCGCGAGCACGATCGGCAGCAGGCCGTTCTGCAGGCAATTCTCGCGATAGATGTCGGCAAAGCTCTTCGCCACGATGACGCGGATATCGTTGGCGATCATGCTCCACACCGCCGACTCGCGCGACGAGCCGGCGCCGAAATTATGCCCGGTCACCAGAATGCCGGCGTTGCGGAACTGCGGCTTGTTGAGGACGAAATCCGGATTTTCGCTGCCATCGTCGCGCGCGCGGGCGCGATAAAACAGCGTCGTCTTGTAGTCTTCCTTGAGGCTGCGCGAATGCCGGATCGGTGCGATCTGGTCGGTATTGATGTCGTCTTTCAGAAGCGGCGCGGCCACGCCGGTATGTCTGGTGAACGGTTCCATCAAGCCGCTCCCGACAGCAATTGTCGCACGTCGGCGATGCGTCCGGCGATGGCGGTCGCCGCCGCGGTCGCCGGGCTGGCCAAGTGCGTGCGCACTTTTGGGCCCTGGCGATTTTCGAAATTGCGGTTGGTGGTCGAGACGCAGCGCTCGCCCGGCTCGCCGCGGTCGCCGTTGCCGCCCGCGCACATCGAGCAGCCGGATTCGCCCCAGAAGAAGCCGGCATCGCGGAACACGCGATGGAGCCCCGCCGCTTCGGCTTCGCGTTTCACCGTCGAGGAACCCGGCACGACCATCGCAACAACACCGTCGGCAACCTTGCGGCCGCGCACCACGGCGGCGGCGACCTCAAGGTCCGGCAGCCGGCTGTTGGTGCACGAGCCGATGAAGACGCGATTGACCGGCAGTCCGGCGAGCGGCGTGCCCGGCGTCAGGTCCATATAGGTGAACGCGCCTTCCGCGGCGGCGCGGCGGCTCGACTCCATCGCCGCCGGCTCCGGCACGCGGCCGGAAATGCCGACCACCTGGCTCGGATCGGTACCCCAGGTGATTTGCGGCTCCAGCGTGCCGCAGTCGAGCGTGACATCGCGATCGAATTCGACATCGTCGTCGGACGCGAGCGAGCGCCAAAAGTCCAGTGCGCGATCCCACATCGCGCCCTGCGGCAGATAAGGACGTCCGGCGAGCCAAGAGAAAGTTGCGTCATCGGGCGCAACGAAACCCGAGCGTCCGCCCATCTCGATATTGAGGTTGCACAAGGTCATGCGCTGCTCGATCGGCATGGCGCGAACGGCGGAGCCGGCATATTCGACGACAAAACCGCGGCCGCCGGCGACGCCGAGCTCGGCGATCAGGCGGAGCGCCACGTCCTTGGCGCTGACGTGCGGCCCAAGCCTGCCGTCGAGCCGCGCCCGCATGCGCTTCGGCCGCTTCAACGCCATCACCTGCGTGGCGAGAATGTGCGTCATCTCGCTGGTGCCGCAGCCGAAGGCGAGCGCGCCGACGCCGCCGACCGTGCTGGCATGGCTGTCCGGCACCGCGTGTGTCGCGCCCGGCAACACGATGCCGAGTTCCGGCGCCACCACGTGGGAAATGCCCTGTTCCGGATCGTCGATGTCGAAAAGTTTTATGCCGTTCTTGCGCGTGCCCTCGCGCATCGCCCGCAGGAACGCGGTGCCCGTGGGATTGGTGTCGTCATCGCGGCCGGCTTTGGTGGCGACGGTGTGGTCCTGCACGGCGAAAGTCAGATCGGGCCGGTGGATCGGCCGGCCCTGCTTCTCCAGCGCCGTAAAGGCATGATGCGCGTGCAATTCGTGCAGCACGTGCCGGTCGATATAGAGCAGGTCGCGGCCGTCGGCACGCTGTCCGACCAGGTGTGAATCCCAGATTTTGTCGAACAAAGTGCGTGGCATGGCGTTGATCCCGGGGCGGATGGCTTATGCTATCTTGGGCGCGCCAAGAGTTGAAGGCAAGCGGTGCGCCGTAGAGTTGGAACGATCCCATGCCTCGCGTCGTCGGCATCGATCATCTCGTTCTCAGCGTCGGCGATTTCGCGCGCTCGAAGGCGTTTTACGACAAGCTCCTGAAATTTCTCGGCTTCAAACTGAAACACGAATACGGCGACATGGCCGGCTGGAGCAACGGCAAGACTTTGTTCTGGATCGCCGCCGCGGATGCGCAAGGGCGCAAGCACAAATATCGCAAAGGCGATATTGGTTTCCACCATTACGCGTTTGAGCTTGCCAGCCGCAAGGCGGTGGACGATCTCGGCGCTTTTCTCGAAAAGAACGGCATGACGGTGATCGATCCGCCGGGCGAGTATTACGGCGACAGCTATTACGCCGTCTATTTCACCGATCCCGACGGCATGAAACTCGAAGCCATGATCTGGGCGCCGCCGAAGCCGCCGAAGAAGAATAAGCGCAAGCGTTCGTGAGACTGGCCGCCAGAGCATGATCCCGAAAAGTGGATGCCGGTTTTCGGATAAGATCATGCTCAAACAAAAATCCTAGACCATGATCCGATTCAATTGAATCGGATCATGGTCTAGGCGACCAGCGGCGGCGACTCGTAGACGGTTCGCGGCGCGGGTTCCGAGGTGCTCACCAATGTCGGCACATTGGCGTCCACGCGGTTGCGGCCGCGCCGCTTGGCGGCATAGAGCGCGCGGTCGGCGGCCTCGACCAGATCGGCGGCAGTCTGGCCCGGCTGCGGCACCACGGATTCGACGCCGATGCTGATGGTGACATAGCCGCACGGCGCTTCGGCGTGCGTGATCAGGAGATCCTCGATCGAGCGGCGCGCCTCTTCGGCGAGCGAAGCGATCCGGGGCAGATCGAGGCCGGGCAACAGCAGCGCGAATTCCTCGCCGCCATAGCGGGCGACCAGCACGGCGTTTTCCAGCGTCACCAGCGACAGCGTTTCGCCGACCGAACGCAGGCAGGTGTCGCCTGAGACATGGCCATAGCGATCGTTGTAGAGCTTGAAATGATCGATATCGATCATCATCAGCGCCACCGGCTCGTTGATCTCGCCGGCGCGCCGCCATTCCTGCTCGAGCTGGCGGTCGAAACCGCGGCGGTTGGCGAGCCCGGTCAGGCCGTCGAGGCTCGCCAGCTCCTCGAGGTGCTCGTTGGCAATGCGCAATTCTTCCTCGCGCTCGGCGAGCTTCTTCGCCATGTCGTCGAGCGCCAAGGCGAGCGGCTCGAACTCCGCGATCCAGGCCTCCTGCGTCGTGCGCACACGGAAATCGCCACGCCCGATGCGGGTCGCGGCGCGCACCAGGGAGCGGATCGGCTTGACGATGAGTTGTTCGCCGCCGAACCACGCCACCATCAGAACGAAGATGCTGAACAGCACCAGCTGCAGGTAGGCGACGGTGGTCTCATGGTCGATGCCGGCCTGCACGGCGCGCTCGTCGATGCCGACGGCGAGGCGCGCTTGCGTCCACGGCACGCGCACATAGGCAAAGATGCGCCGCACGCCGTCAAAGCCCTCGGTCGCCACCATGCCCTCATCGCGCGCCAGCATGTCGTGCGCCAGGCTCTGCGCGGCGAACGGCTTGCCGACGAGGTTTTCCAGATCGGCCGAGCCGGCGACCAGCGTGCCGCTGCCGTCGAGCAGGAGGACGGAAGCGCCCGGGCGCTGCGTGGCCGTCGTTACCAGCTCGCCGACCCATTGCAGGTTGATCGCCGCAAGCACGACGCCGTTGACAGTGTCGTTGTCGCCGATCACCGGAAACGTGGCGACGAGGCTCGGCCATTGATGCAGCCGGTTGACCAGGTAATCGCTCAGCGCAAAATCGCGGGAATGCAGCGCATTCTGAAAATGCGGACGATCGGACACGTTCAATCCGATCACATCGGACTCGTTCGAGCATGCGATGCGGCCGTCGGCGCCGGCGATCGACAAGCCGCGAATCCAGGGCACGTTGCCGGTGAGCGCGGTCAGGTACTGATTGCAGTTCGCCACCTCGACCGGCACCTTGGCGTAGCCGCGGGCGACGATCTGCAGCAGCGAGCGAACGGAGTAGATGATCTGGCGCTGCGATTCCGCGCCGTGTCGCGCCAGATCGATCACTTCGGCGCGGGCGCGATCGATGCGATGGCTGCGGGCCAGTTCCAGCCCCTGGACGCGGTCGAACACCAGCGGCACGATGGCCAGAAGCGCGAGCACGAGCAAGCGGGCGCGGATGCTCAAAATGGACTTGCTCCGCCACGACGACGGCTTGCGCGCCTTTGTGTGATTGTCCAGCATCACGCACCCTTGACCCCGAGTTCCACAGTACGGAACACACGTAAAAGTGGTCTTCGCGGTTTTGCTAAAATTTGAATCATTCGATGCAGCGCGTTGACCAGATGGAAACCATGAATCGAGCTGAGGGCATCGCTGCGGTGCGCGAGCAGATCGCGGCGGCCTGCCGCGACGCCGGGCGCGACCCGGCGGCGGTCACGCTAATCGCGATCTCGAAGACACACGGCGCCGAGGCCATCGAGCCGGTGATCGCCGCGGGCCAGCGCGTGTTCGGCGAGAATCGCGTCCAGGAGGCCAAGGCCAAATGGCCGCCGCTTATCGCCCGTCACGGCGCGGGCGCTGGCGGCCTCGAATTGCATCTCGTCGGCTCGTTGCAGTCGAACAAGGCCAAGGAGGCGGTGGCCTTGTTCGATGCCATCCATGCGGTCGATCGGCCAAGCCTCGCCGAGGCGCTGGCCAAGGAAATCGGCAAACAGGACCGCCGGCCGATGCTGTTTGCCGAGATCAATACCGGGGCCGAACCGCAAAAGGCCGGCGTGTTGCCGCAGGACGCCGACGGCTTCCTCGCCGCCTGCCGCGACCGCTATGGGCTGACGATCGCGGGCCTGATGTGCATCCCGCCCGCCGATGAAGCGCCGGCGCCGCATTTTGCGCTCACGGCAAAGATCGCCGGCCGCAATGGGCTAAAACTGCTCTCCATGGGCATGAGCGCGGACTTCCAAACCGCGATCGCTTTCGGCGCGACCCACGTGCGAGTTGGCACCGCGATTTTCGGGGCGCGCGGTTCCGGCCATTAGGACTGAATCAATATTCGGGTCTTTGAATTGATGCGGCTCAGCAAGGTCTTGAGGTCCTGCGCCCGCAGCGCGACGCAACCGGCGGTCGGTGCGAAACCCGGCCTGGCCACGTGGATGAAGACCGCGCTGCCGCGGCCGGCCATGCGCGGACGGGTATTGTGGTCGATTTCGACGATCATGTCGTAGAGACCGTCGGTGCGGCGGAGCCGGTCGCCTGGTTCACTGGCCGAGCGCCGGAAGGCCTGGTTGTAGCGCCGGTCGTGGGGGTCCTCGCACCAGGCTTCGTTCGGGCCGATGCGGCGGACCGGCAGCAAGGTCCGCGGCCGCGGCAGGCGGTCGGCGCGCCACCACAGCCGCAGCGGGCGAAATCGGCCGCGCGGCGTACCGCCGTCGCCTTCGCGCTTATCGGCCTTGATACCGGTGCGGCCGAGCGCAACGGGAACCGAAAACGGGCCGGCAAACAGCCAGCCCTGGGATTTCCGGCCCGGCCGGGCGCTGACGCGGATCGAGCGCAGTGCGGCCCGTTTCACGGTCGGTTTAATGGTCCGTTTCGTAGTCCGTTTCATAGTCCGTTTCTTGGCCGGATCGCCGATTCCCAAGGTGCGATAGCTCTTGTATCGTGCCCCTTCTACGTCGCGCCTTGAGGCGCGGCAAAGCGGCCCTGGGGGTCCGACCGAATGCCCAATACGCGCAAGATCCTGATCGTCGACGACGATGCCGAGCTGCGCGAGGGGCTGACCGAGCAGCTGTCGCTGCACGAGGAATTCGAAGCCGTCGGCGCCGAGAACGGCAGCAAGGGCGTGCAGGCCGCCAAGGCCGGGCAGATCGACCTCGTGATCATGGACGTCGGCCTGCCCGACATCGACGGCCGCGAAGCCGTGCGCATCCTGCGCAAGAACGGCTTCAAGGCGCCGATCATCATGCTCACCGGCCACGATACCGATTCCGACACCATCCTCGGCCTGGAATCCGGCGCCAATGATTACGTCACAAAGCCGTTCCGCTTTGCCGTGCTGCTGGCCCGCATCCGCGCGCAGCTTCGCCAGCACGAGGCGAGCGAGGACGCGGTCTTCACCATCGGCCCCTACACGTTCCGGCCCAGCTCGAAAATCCTGCTCAATCCCAAGGGCAACAAGGTCCGCCTGACCGAGAAGGAGACCGCGATCCTGCGCTATCTCTATCGCGCCGGGCAGCGGCCGGTGTCGCGCGAGACGCTGTTGCAGGAGGTGTGGGGCTACAATTCCGGCGTGACCACCCATACGCTCGAAACCCACATTTACCGCTTGCGACAGAAGATCGAGAAGGACGCCGCCGCGCCCTCAATCCTGGTCACCGAAGCCGGCGGCTATAAGTTGGTGCCGTAGCCGGCGGCCATCATGACCATCGAAGACGACATCGCGTTCTTGGAACGGATTCCGATTTTCCGCCGGCTCGGTTCCGGCGCGCTGCGCATCGTCGCCATCGGCGCCGAGAGCTACAGCGTGGAAGCCGGCCAGGTGTTGTTCACCGTCGGCGAACCTGCCGACGGCGGCTACATCATTCAACGCGGCTCGTTCAGTCTTTCGAGCGAACGCGGCAACGAATCCGAAGTCGTCGCCGGCCCGGGCACGCTGCTCGGCGAAACGGCGCTGATCGCGGAAACCAAACGGCCGGCGACGGCGCGAGCCCGCGAAGACTCGATCGTGCTGCGCATCTCGCGCTCGATGTTCCTGCGCATGCTCGAAGGCTATCCGGACGCCGCGCAGCGGCTGCGCGATCTGTTAGTGTCGCGAACCGATCAGTGGGCGCGCGAGATCGAGAATGTCCGTGCCGCGCTGGCCGGCGGCGACGCCGAACCTAGCCCGGAGTAAGCGCAGCTCAATCCGGGAACGACAGACCGGCGGTGCGCATCAACCCCGGATTTCGCTACCGCTCAATTCGGGCTACGTCCTTTAGATAATCCTTCACCAGCTCTGCCGTGAGCACCACTTTCGGATCGTATTCGGGCGCGTTCTCGATCTGCACCAAATCGTTGAGGCCGGAATTCTTGTAGATGCGGTTGGTGCAGGAGATCAGCCGCGCCGGCCGTGCCGGATCGCCGTTGAAGTGCTGATGGATGGTGCAAGGCGGAATGTAGATGACGTCGCCGGCTTCCCAGTCGTAGCGCTTGATGTCGTCTTGCGGTTTCCATTCGTAGGTATCGGTGATCTCGACGTCGCAATCCTGGTGCAGGTCGTAGCCGAAACCTTCGACCACGTAGAGGCATTCCTCGGCGAGATGCCGGTGCTTTCCCGAGCGGCTGCCGGGCGGCAGCACCTGCATATAGGCATCGACGGTTTCCATGCGGGTGTTCATCTCTTCGTTGAGAAGATGCTTGAGCAGCCCTTGCCGCGACATTTCCCACGGCATTTCGTCGGGATGCACGATCTTCTTGCGCAACGCGACGCGGGACGGTCGCGTCGTCGCGTCGTCGAGCAGGTTTTGATAGAGCGCCTTGTTGGCGGCGCCGGTGAGCCAGGCGTTTGCTTCGTCCCAGGCCATGTCAGACCTCTTCCTCGACTTTGCCGGAAGGGTGGTTGAAATCCGCCTCGTCGTCGCGCGGCACGAAATTGCCCTGCGTCGGCGACGGCGTCTTCGGCCGTTTGATCACGGTGTGCTGGAACAGCATGTTCATGAACAGGTACATCGGCTTGGTCTTGATCACCAAGGCGCGGGCCGGTTCGCGGGCGCTGGCATTGAAATGCTGATGGACGCAATTGTTGTGCACGATGGCGACGTCGCCGGCCTTCCAGTCGTAGCGCACGCCGTCGTGGATCTCGTAGCCGGCACCGTCGAGAATATAGAACGCCGCCTCGTTGACGTGGCCGTGCTTCTGGGTGGTGCCGCCCGGCGCATATTCCTCGAGATGGATGTGCAGCGTCTGGCACAAACCGTCCTCGGGCTCGACATAGTGGCGGCTGAAATGCTGCGGGCCGCCGTCGAGCTTGGTTTCCTTGCCTTTGATCACCCGCGGCTGGGCGCGCAGGCGCTTGAGCTCGTCGGTGAGGCTATAGGCGCCGGTGATGGGGCGAACGAAGACCCGTTCCTTGTCCGGGTCGTGTTGGCGCTTGCCCATGTCACCTCCTGTTCCGCTTGCGTCGCCTTGGCATTTTAGTGGAGCATGATCTTTTCGGAAAACCGGTTTCCACTTTTCCGGATCATGCTCTAATGCACCGGATGGGTCACGATATCGCGGTAGTACTTACTCCATTTCTGGCTTTGATCCAGGGCTTTCGCCGGATCGAGGAACGTCAGCCCGGCCGGCATCGGTTTGACCCTGACGTCGGCCGGGAAGAAATCGCGGTTGGCCAAAATGTCCTGCGCGTCGGTCAGCATGAATTCCATGAACAATATGGCCGCGTAGGGATGCGGCGCGCGGCGGGCGACGCCGGCGCCCTCGAAGCGCGCCATTACGGGCGCAATCGCCAGCGCATCGATGGGAGCGCCGCGGCCCTGCAACTGGGCCACTTTGTAGAAGTAAGTCGAGATCGCCAGTGGCACTTCGCCGGATACCACCAGATTGGCCAACAGCGTATGGCCCTTGCGCACCGATACGCCGTTGGTCGCCACGATGTCGCGGAACAGTTTTAGGCCGCGCTCCTCGCCCAACGCCTCGATCAACGCGCCAAACCAGTCGCTGTCATCGGCCTCGATGCCGAGCTTGCCCTTCCATCTGGCATCGGCCAGATCGTCGTAGCTCTTTGGCAAATCGGCGCCGGCAATGAGCCGCGTGTTATAGGCGGCGACGAAAACGTTGTAGCGGGTGCCGATCCATTCGTGATGCGGCTGGATCGCTTCGGGCGCCAGAGCGGCGGTTGCCGGCAAATCGACCGACTGTAGCAAGCGTTCGCGATGCAGCGATTCCATCGCCGTCGCGCCGGTCTCGAAGGCATCGGCATCGAACCTTCCGCCGCGCGCCTCGACGACGGCGCGTTGCAGAATATCCTCCGAGCTGCCGCGCCAAATGTTCAGCTTGATACCGTATTTGGCCTCGAATGCCTGGCTGAGCGCGCCGATGTCTTCAACCGTTTCGGAGCTGTAGACATTGACTGCGCCATCCTTTTTCGCCCCGGCGATGAGCTTTGCGATGCGGTCGGGACCGCTGTAGGCGGCAATTTCAGCCAGCGTCGCATTCGTCCCTTGGGCGAAAGCGGATGTTGCGGCGAGTAATCCGCACAGCAAAGCCGATGCCGCGGCACGGTGCGACAAAGCCCGTTTGCTCGGCTGCGCCAGCATCGCGACGCCGCTCAACCGCTCTTGGATTGCCGGCGGTGCTCGATCTCGAGGCTGACCAACCGCGCCAACAGCGTCGCGGGAAACAGCTGGCCGACCACCGCTTCAAGATTGGCAAGATTGCGCGCCAGCGGATAGACCGGCGTGATGTCGCCGTAACCGACGGTGGTCAGCGTCGAGAAGCTGAAATAGAGCAGCGCCGCGCCGGAGCCGTATTCGGCGCCGCTTTGCGGCAGGCCGTGAAACGCATCCGGCACCAGCGTGTCCAAAAACCGATAGAGCGTGAAGAAGAACAGCGCGAAATTCATGTAGAGCACGATCGCGCCCTGGACCCGATGCCAGGTCACGCGTCCGGGTCCGAAGACGGCCCGCGCGATCACCACGCTCAAGGCCGAGAGCGCGAGCAGGCGCGCTCCGAGATTCAGCGATTCGGTGAGCACTGTGGGGTGCTCGGCATGAACGAATGCGCCGACCGGGCTCAGCAACACGGCAATCGCCACGACGCCGGCGGCCCAGCGACTGCGCGACGTCACCACCAGCGTGGCGAGCACGAGCAAAATGAACATGGCTGCCAAAACGAATCCCGGCATCATGCCGACGCTGGCGAGCGGAATGACGACGAAGATCAGCGTTCCTTCGATGAACATCAGCACGCTGAGACCTGGTTCGCGCGATCGCTCCTGCAACTTGAGGAAGCGAATCCAGGATTTCTTCAAGCTCATCATCGATGAACGCATCGGGAGCGCCTCGCGTTATTGTGGCATCGTAACGCGCGGCGTAGCGGCCGCAACTTACACTTCGATCGTCGCTGTGACCGGCACGTGATCGGACGGCCGCTCGGCCCCGCGATAAGCCCTTGAAATGCCAATGCCGGAAACGCGGTCGGCCAGCATCGGCGAAGTCCAGATGTGATCGAGGCGGCGGCCCTTGTCGGCGGTCGCCCAGTCCGGCGAGCGATAGCTCCACCAGGTGTAAAGTTTCGCCGGCTCCGGCGTGTGCGCCCGCATGCTATCGACCCAGCCGCCGGCGTTTTGCGCGGCGACGAGCTTTTCGCATTCGATCGGGGTGTGCGACACCACGCGCAGCATCTGCTTGTGGCTCCAGACGTCGTGCTCGAGCGGCGCCACGTTGAGATCGCCGACCAGGATCGATCGCTCGGCGGCGGCCGGCCTGAGCATCGCGTGATCGCGCATCTCGTCGAGGAAGGTGAGCTTGTGGGCAAATTTCGGATTGATTTTGGGATCGGCAATATCGCCGCCGGCCGGAACGTAAAAATTATGCACCGTGATCGGGTCGCGCAATCCGGCGCGCTCGCCGAACACCGCGGAAACGTGCCGGCAATCGGTCTTGCCGCAGAAGCTTTGCGCGTTGAAGCTCTCGAACGGCAGCCGCGAGAGCACGACGACGCCGTGATAACCCTTCTGGCCGTTGAGCGCGACGTTCTCGTAGCCGAGCCGCTTGAAGCGCTTGAGCGGGAACGCGTCGTCGGGGCACTTGGTCTCTTGCAGGCAAATGACGTCGGGCCGCACTGCCTTGATGAATTTCGCCACCAAGTTGATGCGCAGCCGCACCGAATTGATGTTCCAGGTGGTGAGCTTAAGTGCAGGCATCAGGGGTCAGTAATCAGGTATCAGGGATCAAGATGTGAAATTAAAATAACCGCTCGAACTCGAATTGCAAATCTCCACCCCCGTTTCCCGGATGCGGTGCAGCACGAAGTGGTGCACCGCTGATCCGGGATCGTCGCAGACGCGGAGTTCGTAACGATCCCGGGTCTGCAGCGCATCATTTCGCTTCGCTACATGCTGCGCTGCGCCCGGGAAACCATTTCAGTTCGCGCCGGAATTGCGCGTGTAATTGATCACGAACAGGTTCGGATCGGGCTTCTTGGTCGCGTCGAGATTGAACACGGCCACCGTGGTGTCGAGGCCTTGCGGGTCGGTGACGGTCCATTGCTTGAGCGCCAAATCCTTGGCGTCGAACATGATCATCAACCGGCTGGTGCCGACCACCAGTTGCTTCTCCTCGATGACCACGGTGACGAATGTGTCGTCGGCGGTCACGCTGATGACGTCGGTGTCGCGCAGAACATCGATGCGGTCGGCGAGCAGGTAGCGCAGCGGCGTCTGCGACAGCGGGTAGAGATCCTGGGTCGCCAGGTTACGGTCGCGCACCACCACCGAGGAGCCGTCGGCGATGATGTCGATCGGCGTCGGCGGATTGTATTCGAAGCGCACCTTGCCGGGCTTTTGGATGTAGAAGGTGCCTTGGGTTTTCCCGCCATCGGGCCCGACCTGGACGAAATTGCCCACCATGGTCTGCACGCTCGACAGATAAAGGCTGATGCGGTCGAGGAGGGCGCGCTGCTTGGCGTCGAAGGCGGTGGTGGTCTGCGGCGCCGGGCTGCCTTTGTCGAGGAACGAGAACGGGAAGAAGCCCGGGCGCGACGGCGCGGCTTCGCTCGGCGGCGGGCCGGGATTGGCCGCGGGCGGCGCCGCGGCGCCGCTCTTGGGCTGCGGCGCGGGCGTCGGCAGCGGGACGTTCTCGGCGAACGCCGGCGCCACAGCAAGCACGGTGCAAATTGTCGCCGCGAGGATCGCCGTCGCGCGCCGTCCCACCATAATCTTCTCCTGCCGTACCCGACGCGCCCCGCCGCAAATCCGCTAATCGCGCGTTATGGCGAATTCGCGGCTGCCCCCACCCTACCCTCCCCCGCTTGCGGGGGAGGGATGGGAGGGGGATAAAGGCCAATGCGTCGATTCTCAATAGGCATCCTCGTCGGCGCCTTCGACGAGGATTTCGCGCTTGCCGGCGTGATTGGGCTGGCCGACGATGCCTTCCTGCTCCATGCGCTCCATGAGCGAAGCGGCACGGTTATAACCGATCTGTAAACGGCGCTGGATGTAGCTGGTCGAGGCCTTGCGGTCGCGCACCACGACCTGCACTGCCTGCTGGTACAAATCGCCGCCCTCGGCGCCGCCCATGGCGGTGGCATCGAAGACCGGATTGCCGTCCTCGTCCTGCGGCTCTTCGGCGGTGACGGCTTCGAGATATTCCGGCGTGCCCTGCGCTTTGAGATGGCGCACGACCTTCTCGACTTCCTCGTCCGACACGAACGGCCCGTGCACGCGGCTGATGCGGCCGCCGCCGGCCATGTAGAGCATGTCGCCCTGGCCGAGCAGTTGCTCGGCGCCCTGCTCGCCCAGGATGGTGCGGCTGTCGATCTTCGAGGTGACCTGGAACGAGATGCGGGTCGGGAAATTCGCCTTGATGGTGCCGGTGATGACGTCGACCGACGGCCGCTGCGTCGCCAGGATGACGTGCAGGCCGGCGGCGCGCGCCATTTGCGCGAGGCGCTGCACCGCGCCTTCAATATCCTTGCCGGCGACCATCATCAGGTCGGCCATCTCGTCGACGATGACGACGATATAGGGCAGCGGCTCGAGATCGAGATCCTCGTGCTCGTAGATCGCTTCGCCGGTGTCGCGGTTGTAACCGGTGTGCACCGTGCGGGTGAGTTTCTCGCCCTTGCCGTTGGCCTCGACGACGCGCGCATTGTAGCCGTCGATATTGCGCACGCCGAGCTTCGACATTTTCTTGTAGCGCTCCTCCATCTCGCGCACCGCCCATTTCAGCGCCACCACCGCCTTGCGCGGATCGGTGACCACGGGAGTGAGCAGATGCGGGATGCCGTCGTAGACCGAGAGCTCCAGCATTTTCGGATCGACCATGATCAGCCGGCACTGGTCCGGATGCAGCCGATAGAGCAGGCTCAAAATCATGGTGTTGATGGCGACCGATTTGCCCGAGCCGGTGGTGCCGGCGATGAGCAGATGCGGCATGCGCGCCAGATCGACCAGCACCGATTCGCCGCCGATCGACTTGCCGAGGCAGAGCGGCAGCCGGTGGGTGGTGTCGCCATAATCGCGCGACGCCAAAAGCTCGCGCAGGAAGACCTTCTCGCGCGTCGGGTTCGGCAATTCGATGCCGATGGCGTTGCGGCCCGACACCACGGCGACGCGCGCGGAGAGCGCGCTCATCGAGCGCGCGATGTCGTCGGCGAGGCTGATCACCCGCGACGATTTGATGCCGGGCGCCGGCTCGAGCTCATAGAGCGTGACCACCGGCCCCGGCCGCGCATTGATGATCTCGCCGCGCACGCCGAAATCGCCGAGCACGCCTTCGAGCGCGGTGGCGTTTTGCTGCAAGGTCTCGGTGCTCACGGTGGTGCGGCCGACTTTGCTCGGCTGCATCAACAATTCGAGCGCCGGCAGCGTGTAGCCGCCGTTGGAGCGGCGCGGTTTTGGCGCGCGCGGTTTGCGCGGGGCGCGCGGCTCGGCCGCGTCGACGTCAACGGCCTCTTCGGCCATGTCCTCGGCTTCGTCACCGGCATATTGCACCGGCGGCGCGTTGAAGCGCGGCTCGATGCGCCGCGGCGCCGCGGGACGCGCCACGGCCGGCGTCGCGGGGCGGCGACGGAACAAGCGCGCGATGCGGGCGCGGATGCTCAAGACCTCATGGATCAGCCAGCCAAGCGAGATCCAGCCGCCCTCGTCGTCGGCAGTCTCTTCCTCATCGTCTTCTTCGTCGTCCGCCGCGTCACGCCAGATGATGCCGGCCGCGCCGGCGAAGGCGATGAGCGCGGCGATGCCGAGCACGATTGTCGCGGCAAGGCGATTGGCGCCGGTCATGGGCACGCCGAACAGCTGCGTCGGCAGCCGCAAGACTGCGTCGCCGATCACGCCGCCAAGCCCGCACGGCAGCGGCCAATGCGCGCTGCGCGGCAGGCAGGACGCAAACGCCGCCGCCAACACCGCGCCGAACAGCCACAGCAGCATGCGCAGCTTCTCGCGGCTCAGAGGCCGGTGACCGAGCAGCCGGTACCCCCAGATGGCGATCGGCAACAACAGCGCCAGCGAGCCGAGACCGAGCAGCTGCATCAACAGGTCGGCGGTGATCGCGCCGGTGTGGCCGAGCAGATTGCGTACCGGCGCATCGGTGGCGTGGCTCAGCGACGGGTCCTGCACCGACCAGGTGGCGAGCGCCAGCGTCGCCATCATGGCGAGGCTGAGCAGCGCAATGCCGGCGACCTCGCGCAAGCGCCGCTTCAGCAAGGCGCCGAGCAGGCCTGAGAGTGAGGCCATGCCTTCGAGGCTGCGATCGATCATCGACATCGCGCTCTCTCCGCTCAGCCGAGCACCGCGACGAGGCGGTGCAGCGCCTCGGCGGTGATCTCGTTGTTCTGCACCATGGCGACGCGGATATAGTCGGCGCCGGGATTGCTGCCGTCGTCCTGCTCGCGCGCCAGGTAGCGGCCCGGCACCACGCGCAAGCCGGCTTCGCGCCAAAGCTTCAGCGCCACCGCTTCGCTGCCGCCGTGCGCCGAGACGTCGAGCCAGAGGAAAAATCCGCCGGCCGGGCGCTTATAGCCGTAGCGGTCGCCGATGATCTGGTCGGCGAGATCGAATTTCTCGCGATAGAGCCGCCGGTTCTCCTCGACGTGCTTCTCGTCGTTATAGGCGGCGATGGCGACGTGCTGCATCGGCGTCGGCACCATGGGGGCGGCGACGTTGCGCAATTCGAGATAGGCCTGCATGAACGAACGGTCGCCGGCGGCAAAGCCGATGCGCAGGCCCGGCAGGCTCGAGCGCTTCGACAGCGAGTGGAACACCGCGACATTGGCGAAATCCGCGCCGGCCGCTTCGAGCATGCCGGCGGGCGGCTTTTCGCTATAGATCTCGCAATAGCATTCATCGGAAAAAATCAGAAAGCCGAAGCGGCGTGCCAGCGCGGTCAGGCGCAAGAGATAATCGCGGTCGGCGACGGCGCCCTGCGGATTGGCCGGCGAGGCGATATAGAACGCCACCGTGCGCGCCAAAAGTTCATCGTCGAGCGCATCGAGGTCGGGCAGGAAACCGGTTTCGCGCGTGGTCGGCAGATAGACCGGCTCGCAATCGGCGCCGATCGCGCCGGCCGCATAGGCGGCATAAAACGGATTGGGAATGAGCACGGCCGGCTTGCCGACGCGCGGCGTCACCCAGTTCTTGGCGGCCAGCGCTGCGAGAAACAGTCCCTCGCGGGTGCCGTTGAGCACCAGCACTTCGTTCGCCGGATCGACCGGGCGCTTAAGCTCGTAGCGGCGGCCGAGCCACCCCGCGACCGCGACGCCGAACTCGTCGAGCCCCTTGTTGGCCGGATAGCGGCCGAATTCGTTGACATGCGCGGCGATGACCGGGCCGACGAACGGCGGAATCGGATGCTGCGGCTCGCCGACCGCGAGGCTGATCGCGGACTGCCCCGGCGGGAAACGGTCGATCAATTCGCGCAGCCGCACGAACGGCGAGCGCGAGCCGGTGGCGCGCGAAGCCTTTGCCGGAATTTGCGAAGGGGCAGACTGGCCGGTCATCCTGTACATCGATCAACTGCGGGGCCGCCCGCCGCATCGGCGACCGCCATAGCATAGGTTTGGCGAGGTTAAGACCCGTTTAACCATCGGGTTTATGGCCGCCGGGAAGCGGCGCGCTCCATCCGCCCCCGCGATAGCGGGGGAGGGGGACCGCCCGAAGGGCGGTGGAGGGGGCGCAGGACTCAACGAAATGCAAGAGCTTTCGTGATGTCCGGACATATTCGCTCGTTTCTTCCTGCGAAGAGAATCTTCCGCAATGACAACGAAGCTTAGAGTCCGGCGCCCCCTCCACCACGGTTCGCTCGCTACGCGAGCTCCAGTGGTCCCCCTCCCCCGCTTCGCGGGGGCGGAAAGGAGAGGCGTTCTCACAACGCGATCCGCGTCGGAGTTTTATTCAGGGCGAGGCGCGAATTGGCAAAGGCCGCTTCGCTATCCACCACTCGCCACTTGCTTTTTTCTTCCCTCAAATAAAAAGGGGAGGCGGAACGCCGGCAAACGCTGATCCGTATCCTCCGCATCTTGCGATGCGGCTCGCGCCTCATGAAGGCGCGCTCATCTGACGGCGTTCCACCACGGCTCTCACCTAAGGGAATTATTCCATCCCAAAGGTTCAGCTTCAGGCCAGGCTTCCTGGGACGCGGTCTGCACGGGCGTTACCCGCCTTCGCCTGTCCCAGTCCAGGGATGCACCTCCCACCCCGGTCATAATGCCGGGAGACATGATGCCCAAGCCGCCCGGGAGCGGACTGCAAATCCGCCCGCGAGCACCGCACCCGCTCCACCTCACGGCATGCCTCCGGTAGGCGTCCCTTAAGTGAGCAGGATGGTTTGATTGCTACTGCACGAAGGTGACGCGTCAAGGACGCGAGCAAACAACGATTCGCGCGACGCCCTTAAACTCTTGAAGCAACGACGATTATGCCGACGCGGCGAAGCCTGCATTGGCAGGACTGCAATCCCCCGATTTTGCGCCTGGCGTGTTTCATGGCGAGAAAAGATTTGCCAAAATGGCGCAACACTTTGAAATGGCGCAACAAAAGCGCGTGCAAAGATTCGCAGTTTTTGATCGATCGGCGGTCGGCCCGCTCAGCCCCGAACGCAATCCCCGGATTTCACTTCGTTCAATCCGGGCTACGCTCGCTAGCCGATCTTTTCGTGAAAGGCTCACTCGTGGCGCCTCCGATACCCGTCATCTTGGCCGCCTATGACACCGAATGGCCTCGGTTGGCGGCCGATCACAGTCGTCGCTTGCTGGCGCTCTGCCCCGCCCTGGTTATTGTCCACCACATCGGCTCCACGTCGGTTCCAGGTTTGGCCGCCAAGCCGATCATCGATCTGATGCCAGTTGTGAATGACTTGCCCGAGCTCGATCGGTTGCGCGGGCGTGTCGAGGCGCTCGGCTATGGGTGGCATGGCGAGTTGGGTATTACGGGGAGACGATATTGCACGCTTGACGATCCAGCAGGAGTGCGCGCGGTGCAGCTTCATTTCTTCCAATTGAACTCGCCGCACGTCGAGCGTCACATCGCATTGCGAGATTACCTGCGGGCGCATCCCGAAGTCGCCCGCGCCTACGAGAATGAAAAGCGCAGGGCGCAAAGCCTCTATCCCGATGATTCGCACCGCTACACAGATGAAAAGGCAGCTTGGATTCGTGACGCCGAAGTCGAAGCCGTTAATTGGTATGCGGAAAAGCGCGCTTCGTCGCTTCGCTCTTCGCAATGACGAAAAAAGAGGCCCCGGCTTGCGCCGGGGCCTCTCGACGATCGGGACAGTGCCGGGTTGTCCGTCCCGATCGTTGTCAACAAAACTACTGCACCGTCTCCCCGTGCAGAGCGAGATCGAGGCCGTCGCGCTCGACTTCTTCGCTGACGCGCAAGCCGATCACGAGATCGACGATCTTGAGAATGATCAAGGTCACGATCACGTCGTAGATGAACACGGTGCCGACGCCGATGACTTGGTTCAGCACCTGGCCGGCATTGCCTTCGATCAGGCCCGAGGTGCCGCCATAGGCGGCGACCGCGAACACGCCGGTGAGGATGGCGCCCGACGCGCCGCCGACGGCATGGACGCCGAAGGCATCGAGCGCGTCGTCGTAGCCGAACATGTGCTTGAGGCCGGTGCAGCCCCAGTAGCAGATGATGCCGGCGGCGACGCCGATGACGAACGAGCCCATCGGGCCGACGAAGCCGGAGGCCGGCGTAATGGCAACAAGTCCGGCCACCGCGCCCGAGCAGATGCCGATTACCGTCGGCTTGCCGCGCATCATCCACTCGACCAGCATCCAGGTGAAGCCGGCCGTGGCGGTGGCGATGTGCGTGACCAGCATCGCCATGCCGGCCTGCATGCCGGCGCTCACCGCCGAGCCGGCATTGAAGCCGAACCAGCCGACCCACAGCAGCGAGGCGCCGATCATGGTGTAGACCATGTTGTGCGGCGGCCCGGATTCCTTGCGCTTGCCGAGCATCAGCGCTGCCATCAGGCCCGCGGTGCCGGAATTGACGTGCACCACCGTGCCGCCGGCGAAATCGAGCACCTTCACCCAGGCCTTGTCGTTGGCCGAGTTGAAGATGCCGTCCGGTCCCCATACCCAATGCGCCACCGGCGAATAGACGAAGATCGCCCACAGCCCGATGAACCACAGCATGGCGGAAAACTTCATGCGCTCGGCGAACGAGCCGGCGATCAGCGCCGCGGTGATGATCGCAAACGTCAGCTGGAACATCGAATAGACGGATTCGGGGATGGTCGGCGCCAGCGAATTCGGCGTGCCGATGTTCTGCGCCACGCCGGCGCTGTTGAAGGTGTTGCTGATCATGTTCTGCAGGAAGGCGCGGTCGAGCCCGCCGATGAACGGCGTGCCTGAGCGGAACGCCAGGCTATAGGTGAAGAACAGCCACAGAATGCTGATCAGGCAGGTGATGGCAAAGCTCGTCATCACCGTGTCGCCGACGTTCTTCTTGCGCACCATGCCGCCGTAGAACAGCGCCAGGCCCGGAATGGTCATCATCAGCACGATGGCCATCGAGGTCAGCATCCAGGCGGTGTCGCCGGAATTCGGCGTGCAGTTTTCGGTGATCTTGACGCCGTCGCAGGCCTGCGGTCCGGCATCGGCCGCGGGCGCCGCAGGTGCCGCGGCGTCCGGCGCCGGCGCGGTCGCTGCCGGCGGATTTGTCGCCGCCGGCGCTTGGGCAAAGGACGAATGGAACGTCGGGACGCTCAGCGCGAGCCCCAACAGAATTGCTCCGGCGAGAGCGAGGAGGCCCGCGCGAGAGAATCTCTTCAACGACATAGTTTCACTCCTGTCCGTGGAAATTTGGGCGCGGGTTTTTTAAAGCGCGGCGGCGTCGGTCTCGCCGGTGCGGATGCGCACGGCGTGATCGAGGCCGAAGACGAAGATCTTGCCGTCGCCGATCTGTCCGGTTTTCGCCGCCGCCGTGATGGTGTCGATCACCCGGTCGACCTGGTCGGACGCGCAGGCGATCTCGATCTTGATTTTCGGCAGGAAGCTCACGGCGTATTCGGCGCCGCGATAGATTTCGGTGTGGCCCTTCTGACGCCCGTAGCCCTTCACCTCGGTGACGGTCAGTCCCTGAACGCCGACCTTGGTGAGCGCGTCGCGGACCTCGTCGAGCTTGAACGGCTTGATGACGGCCATGACGATTTTCATGTGATTTGATCCCCTCTCGCCCGTTCGCGCTGCGACGACCGGGCGGACACAACCTGAAACCGCGCGGGAATTCGCCCCCTGTGCGGTGGTACCGCGCGGCAGGCAATCAAGCGCCGTGCCAACTCAGTCTCTGGCGTTAACGACTTGATAACCAACAGCTTTTCGAGCACATGCTCGGTTTCACGGCAGGGCTCGAGGCCGCCGACCCGGTCCCTCGGGCAGTATGTAGTCGATTTGCTTAAAAATTAGGCAGGCGGTTTTCGGCGACAGCCGCCGGCATCACAGCGCGTCGGCGTCGGTCTCGCCGGTGCGGATGCGGATGGCCTGCTCGATCGGGGTGACGAAGACCTTGCCGTCGCCGATCTGCCCGGTCTTGGCAGCGCTGCCGATGGCTTCGACGACCCGCTCGACCTCGTTGGCCGCGACCGCGACCTCGATGCGGATCTTCGGCAGGAAATTCACCGCGTATTCGGCGCCGCGATAAATCTCGGTATGGCCCTTCTGGCGGCCGTAGCCCTTGACCTCGGTGACGGTCATGCCGTGCACGCCGACGGCGAGCAATGCGTCGCGCACGTCTTCGAGCTTGAACGGCTTGATGATCGCTATGACAAGCTTCATGGGGCGTCCCGGTTCACGTGGCGCGAGGCGGGCCGATCATAGCGCTATTGCGTCCAGGAATTAAGACGGGGGCGGGGAGATAAAGCTCAAAACTCTGGTCAGGTGGCGGCCTTGATCGCTTGGCTGCCGAATTGTTCGCGAAGATGATCTTGTCAAGGACGGCGCGAAGCGCCGCCGCCTTCGGCGGTCTGCGATCCTTGACAAGATCATCTTCGCGAACAAGAACGCTGTCCAAGCGATCAAGGCCGCTTTCTCCGCGCAGCAGCTAGTTCTGAACGATAGATCAAATCCCTCGCGGTCAACCCGGCGTGTCCGACTTCACCCCAGCCGCACCAAACATCCTGCGCTTCAAAGCGACCAGCCACGGCGGCGCGTGTGCATAGAGCCATCGTCGCAGTCCGTACGACAGCCTGACCGGCGCAAAAATGGTATGTCGGGTCCATTCGTGTGCCGCGATAAACTGTTCACGCTCGTAGACGTCGCGCTTGCGTTGCTCGATATCGGCTTCCTTCGCCACCAACGCCTGTTCGCGGTTGTAGACTTCCCTGATCCGCGCCAGCAGATCGCGTTCGCGCGCTTGAAACGAAAGGTCGGGCTCAAGCACCGACCAGTACCGCTCGCGCAAGCTTGCGTGCTCGGTCGTGGTGCCGGTCGGCACATCGAGCGGCGCGACGAACGGCGTGTCGAACACCTTTTGCAGCACGGCCACGACCGATGTCACCGGCATCCGGAACGCGGCGAAATCCGCTTTCGCCTGCGGCTCGTAAAGCTCCAAAAATTCCACCACCTCGTTGGGCAGGCCGGCGTCGCGCTCGGATTGCCCCATGGTCATGAACGCGATCTTGTAACCGTTGCTGCGGCCGAGCATCCAAATGAATTTCGGATTGTAGGAGACGAGGCCGTGGGTCGGCATGCCGCCGGCCGGCAGCACATGCAGCATGATGGCGCCGGCGGTCGCGAGATCGTGGATGATTTTGAAAGACTGCAGCTGGTTGGCGACGTGCTCGGTGGTGCCGAAATTGGTGACGACGTCATAGCGGCCGATGAGCTCGGCCGGCACGTCGTCACAGTTCAGGTCGAGCGGGATGCTGCCGGGGGAGCCGTCGATGTCGATGGAGGCATAGTGCAGCCCGAGCCAGGTCCAGAACTCACGCGCCAGCGGCGCGCCGGCCAGCACATTGGTGTCGCTGCGGGGGCCGGTCCAGGCAAACGACGGCGGCGGGGTGGTCAGGCCGAACAAGCGGCCGGTCGCCGCAATATCCTCGGTCGCGGCGAGAAAGGAGTCGTCAAGCTGCTGGGCCCCGATTTCGATCACGGCCGAGCCGTTCGGAATGTAGCCGCGCCGTTTCAGCGCCATCAGCAGCGGCAACGTACTGGCACCCATACCCACGGCAGCACTCCCGACTAGCGCCGACCCAATATCATGAGAACAAAGAATGAACAAGAGCTGCCGAGAGCTCGCCCCCGACCTTTCCCCACCGGAATGCCGCCTACGCCTTGGCGTGCCGGCGCTGCCGCAGCAGGCCTTCCTGGGCGACGGAAGCGACCAGGGTGCCGTCGAGCGCAAAGATCAGGCCGCGCGAAAAGCCGCGCGAGTCGGCGAGGCTCGGGCTGTCCTGGGCGTAGAGCAGCCATTCGTCGGCGCGGAACGGGCGGTGGAACCACAGCGCGTGGTCGAGGCTCGCCGCCATGATGTCTTCGGAGAACACGCTGCGGCCGTGCGGGATCAGCGCCGCGTCGAGCAGCATCATGTCTGAGGCGTAAGCCAGTACGCATTGATGGATCGCCGGCTCGTCGGGCAGCCGGCCGGTGGCGCGGATCCAGATATCGAAGCGGCCGTTTTCGGATTTCTCGCCGAGATAGCGGCTGAACTCCACCGGGCGGAATTCGATCGGCCGCTCGCGCTCGTAATAGCGCCGCGCCGGTTCGGGCAAGCGCGGATAGATGTGTTTCTTGAGCTCGTCCTCGCCCGGCAATTCGTCCGGCTTCGGCACCACGGGCATTTTGACCTGATGGCTCAGGCCCGGTTCGGAGAGGTGGAACGACACCGACATGGAGAAGATGGCGTGGCCGTGCTGGATCGCCTTGACGTTGCGGGTGGTGAAACTCTTGCCGTCGCGGATGCGGTCGACCTCGTAGATGATCGGCACCTTTGGATCGCCGCCGAGCAGGAAATAGGCGTGCAGCGAATGCGGCGGCCGCGCGGTGACGTCCGCGACGGTGCGGCAGGCGGCGACCAGCGCCTGGCCGATCACCTGGCCGCCGAATACCCGCTGCCAGCGCGATTGCGGCGAGCGGCCGCGGAACAGGTTCACCTCCAGCGGCTCGAGATCGAGAATGTCGAGGACTTCCTGGACGGCGGAGGGCATGATTTCTCCGTAACTGTTTCCCGGGCGCAGCGCAGCACCATAAGCGCGTTTACGCGCGTCTTCGACCCGCTATGGCGTAGCGAAGTGGTGCGCTGCAGACCCGGGATCGTAATGAACTCCGAGTCCAGAGCGGTCCCGGATCAGCGGTGCACCACTTCGTGCTGCACCGCATCCGGGAAACGACTTCTTTGCATACGGGATCGGTGGCTAGGTCAAGCCCGCTCCCGGCGTGATAGAATGCCGCCATGGCGCGCGAGACTACCGATGTGCTGATCGCGGGCGGCGGCTTTGCCGGCCTGACGCTGGCCATTGCGCTGCGCCAGGCGCTCGGGCCGTCGTTTGCCGTCACGGTGGCCGATCCGGCGCTGGGCAAAAGCCACGCCGACGACGAACGCGCGTCGGCCATCGTCGCCGCGGCACGGCGGCTGTTCGAGACGCTCGGCGTTTGGGACGGCGTCAGCGAACAGGCGCAGCCGATCCTCGACATGGTGGTCACCGACAGCCGGCTCGACGACGCCATGCGGCCGGTGTTTCTCACCTTCGCCGGCGAGGTCGAGCCCGGCGAGCCGTTCGCCCACATGATCGAGAACCGCAATCTCGTGGCTGTGCTGGCGGAGAAGGCGAAAGAGCTCGGCGTCGAGTTGCGCGCGACGGCGGTCGCGAATTTCTTTCACCCTCCCCTGGAGGGGGAGGGTCGGCCGCGAAGCGGCCGGGGTGGGGTGAACGGCGGTGCCGCAATCACCCCACCCCGACCGCCTGACGGCGGTCGACCCTCCCCCTCCAGGGGAGGGTGGGAGTCACCGTCCGGCTCTTCACATCGCCTCGACGTCGAGTTTGCCGATGGCGGTGTCACGAAAACGCGCCTTCTCGTTGCCGCCGACGGCGCGCGCTCGCAAATCCGCGCACGCGCCGGCATCGCCACTCATGGCTGGACTTACGACCAGTCGGCCATCGTCACCACCGTCGGCCACGAGCGCGATCATGGCGGCCGCGCCGAGGAGCATTTTCTTCCCGCCGGCCCGTTCGCGATTTTACCGCTCAAGGGCAACCGCTCATCGATCGTGTGGACCGAGGCCAAGGGCGAGGCCGAGCGCATCGTGGCGCTCCCGGACGACGCGTTCCACGACGAGCTTGAAAAACGCTTCAAGCTGCATCTCGGCGACATCAATGCGGTCGGTGCGCGGCGCGTGCATCCGCTGGGATTTTTTGTCGCCCGCTCGTTCATCGCCGAGCGCATCGCGCTGGTTGGCGATGCGGCGCACGTCATCCATCCAATCGCCGGGCAGGGGCTCAATATGGGCTTGAAGGACGTCGCGGCGCTCGCCGAAGTCATCGTCGACGCGGCGCGGCTCGGCCTCGATCCGGGCTCGGCGACGGTGCTCGAGCGCTATCAGCGCTGGCGCCGCTTCGACACCGTGACCATGGGCATCGCCACCGACGGCCTCAACCGCCTGTTCTCCAACCGCTCCGACGTGCTGCGCCTGGTGCGCGATGTCGGGCTCGGCGTGGTCGACCGGGTGCCGAATTTGAAGCGGCTATTCATCCGCGAGGCGGCCGGTCTCGTCGGCGACGTGCCCAAACTGCTGCGCGGCGAAGTGTTATAAAGCCGCGCATGAGTGCTGGGACCATGGCGTTCGATCACATCGCGGTCATCGGCGGCGGTGCCTGGGGCACGGCGCTGGCGCTGACCTGCGCGCGCGCCGGGCGGCAGGTGACGCTGTGGGAGCACGATGCCGCCAATGCGGCGCAGCTCGCCAACAAGCGCGAGAGTTTGTTCCTGCCCGGCGTGCGGATCGACGATCGCATCACCATTGCGGCCGACCTCGCCGACGCCGCGCGGGCGCGGGCGATCCTGCTGGTGGTGCCGGCGCAGGCGGTCCGCAGCGCCGCGAAATCCCTCGCGTCATCGCTCGCAGCGCGCACGCCCGTCATCGTCTGCGCCAAGGGTATCGAGCGCGGCACCAAAAAATTCATGACCGAGATCGTCGCCGAATGCGCGCCGAACGCGACGCCGGCGATCCTGTCCGGACCGAGTTTTGCCGCCGACGTGGCGCGCGGCCTGCCCACCGCGGTGACGCTTGCCGCGCGCGACAACACGCTGGCCCAGGAACTCGCGCAAGCCATCGGCTCGGCGAGCTTCCGGCCTTATCACTCCACCGACATGCGCGGCGTCGAGATCGGCGGCGCCGCCAAGAACGTGCTGGCGATCGCGGCGGGCGTCGTCACCGGCCGCAATCTTGGCGCCAGCGCCGGCGCCGCGCTGACCACGCGCGGCTTCGCCGAGCTCACGCGCTTCGGCAAGGCGTTCGGCGCCAAGCCGCAGACCATGATGGGACTGTCGGGGCTCGGCGATTTGTTGCTGACCTGTTCCAGCCCGCAGTCGCGCAATTTTCAGTTCGGCATAAGGCTCGGCCAGGGCCAAAAACCCGGCACCATCAGCACCGGCCTCGCCGAAGGCGCCTTCACCGCGCCGGTGCTGCTCGAGATGGCGCGCGAGCGCTCGGTCGATATGCCGATCGCGGCGGCCATCGCGGCGCTGCTCGCCGAGACGATGACATTGGACGAGGCGATAAAATCTCTGCTGACGCGGCCGCTGAAAGCCGAGGAATGAGACACCGGGGAGATCAATCGTAATGCAGCAGCCCTTCGCGCTCTTCGGTCTCTATTTGCTCGCCGCTGGCGCCGGCGTCAGCTTCGTGTTCCAGCAGGCCGTGAACGCCAATCTACGCGCCGAAATCGGCTCGCCGTGGTGGGCGGGGTTCATCAGTTACCTCGGCGGGACGCTGGCGATGCTGGCCATGGTCGTGGCGCTGCGCGAGCCATGGCTCACAGGACCGACGATAGCGCGTACGTCTTTGATGTCATGGACCGGCGGCATATTCGGCGCGATCTATATTGCGATCTCGATCCTGCTGCTGCCACGACTGGGCGCCGCGATGGTCGTCGCGCTGATCGTGCTCGGCCAGATGCTTGGCGCGCTGGCGTTCGATCACTTTGGCCTGCTCGGCGTGCCCGAGAATCCTGTCAGCGCGGCGCGCCTGGCCGGAGCCGCGTTGCTGGTGGCGGGCGTTGTTCTCATTCGACTCTGACGCAGGCGCTTAAGGCGGAGGAATTGTCATGGCGTATTGGCTGATGAAGACCGAGCCGGAGGAATTCTCCTGGGACGATCAATTAAAGCGCGGCAAGAAGGGTGAGCCGTGGAGCGGCGTGCGCAATTTCGCGGCGCGCAAACACTTGCAGGCGATGAAGCAGGGCGAGAAATTTTTCTTCTATCACACCGGCGACGAGAAGCAGGTGGTCGGCATCGGCGAAATCCTCCGCGAGGCTTTTCCCGACCCGACCGCCAAAAAGGACGAGCCGTGGGTCGCCGTGACCACGGGCGCGGTCGAGGCATTGCCGAAGCCGGTGATGCTCGCCGCCATCAAGGCGGAGCCGAAGCTCAAAGACATGGTGCTGGTGAAACAAGGCCGCCTGTCGGTGCAGCCGGTGACCGCCGACGAATGGAAGCTCGTCTGCAAGATGGGCGGGATGAAGTCGGCTTAGGCTTTTTTAGGCGGCCGCGTCCTCAACCTGCGCGGCGACTTTGGCCAAGATCTGTTCGCGCCGGGCGGTGGAGCGGGAGGCGCGCAGCGTCTCGGCGAACCGCTCCAGCGCGCCGTCCTCGAAAGCGTTGACGACGGTTTCGTGGACATAGCTCTTGCGGCAAATCGCCGGCGTGTTGCCGAGTTCGGCGGCGGCATCGCAGATAGCATCGAGAACTTGTCGGTTTCGCGCGCGTTTGCTGGTCGCCGGCGCGGCGCGCGCCAGCGCTTCGAGCACCGACACGGAGGCCAGCAGCGTGCGGAAATCCTTCAACGAAATCTCGACGCCGGCGATCTCGCGCAAGAACAGGTTGACGTCCTGCGCGCTCGGCGCGCGCAAGTCGCCGGCTTCGGTGCGATACTGAAACAGCCGCCGCCCCGGCAATTGCCGCAGCACGTCGATGGCCGCGGCGAGCTTCGGCGCATGAACCTCTTTGTCGATCTGCTTGGCGCCCTTGCCGCGGAAGCGCAGCTTCACCGTCTCGCCATAGACCGAGACATTGGACTTCAACAGCGTTGCCGCACCGCGCGTGCCGCGCAGTTTTGCATATTGCTCCGTGCCGGGACGGATGGCGCTGCGGGCGACCAGTTCGATGATCGCCGACAAGGTGAAGAACCGCGTCGGCTCTTGGCCGGCGAGATGCTGGCCGATGCTGCGACGGATCGCCGGCAGCGCTTCGGCGAGGCGCGCCAGGCGGCGGGCTTTGCGCGTTTCGCGCACCCGCTGCCATTCGGGATGATAGCGATATTGCAGGCGGCCTGCGGCGTCACGGCCGATGGCCTGGATGTGAGCCATGGGGTCGGCCGCATAGAGCACGTCGTCGTAAGCCGGCGGCACGGCGAGCGCGGCGAGGCGCTTTGCTTCCGCGGCGCCCACCGTTTTGCCGCTGGCGGCGACATAACGAAAACCGCGACCGTGGCGCTGGCGCTTTATGGTCAATGCGGCAGTGTCGACGTAGGTCAACCCGTGCCGCTTGACGAGCCGCATTGTCGATGCGGATAGCGGCGGACGGTCGCGCGGCGCCGCTATACGGCGTTTCTCCTCAGATCCATGATCCTGAAGCGACATGATGCGACTGCTTTCGCTACAGCAATCGCGCGCCATGAGGATTTGTTCCCAACCGGCCTCCCGGAGTGGGCCGTTTCCCGCTAGGCTTGCGCCCATACAGGCTGGAGGAACGCTATGTCATTTGCCGGGATCAACGTTCTCGCCGTTCTCGTCGCCGCCGTGGCGGCGTGGCTCGCCAGCGCCGTCTGGTACATGAGCTTGGGCCAGATCTATCAGGCGGCGCTCGGCAAGACGCCGGAACAGTGCAAGGCGGAGATGAAAAAGCCGGGCGCGTTCCTGCCGTTCCTCTACGCCTTCATCGGCAACCTGGTCATCGCCTGGATGCTGGCCGGCGTGCTCGGCCATCTCGGCCCCGGCCAGGTGACGCCGAAGAACGGTCTCATCACCGGCGCGTTTTTGTGGTTCGGTTTCATCCTCACCACCATGGTGGTGAATTTCTGCTTCTCCGGCCGTGACAAGCGCCTGCTGCTGATCGATCTCGGCAATTGGCTGATCGTGATGGCGCTGACCGGCGCGGTGATCGGATGGCTTGGTGTGTAAGGCTTGGGGTATGAACAGCGTCATGAGCATTCGCATTGCGCGTATCGCCGTGCTCGCCGCGCTGTCGCTTGCCGGTGCGATCGGTATGGCTTCCGCGCAGACGGCGCCGCCTGCGCCGCCGGCAATTCCCGGTCCGGTGCCTTATGTGCTGACCATGGGCGACATGATGAATACGCTGATCCAGCCGCGCCACGCCAAGCTCGGTCTCGCCGGCAAGGCGGAGAACTGGGCTCTCGCCAATTACGCGCTCGCCGAGCTGCGGCAGGCTTTCGCCGGCATCGTCAAGGCGCAGCCGAAATTCCACGGCATGCCGGTCGGCGATCTGGTCGACCTGGCGCTGACCCAGCCGCTCAACGCGGTCGAGGCCGCCATCAAGCAGCAGGACGCGCAGAAATTCTCGGCCGCCTACGATCAGCTCAACCAGGGCTGCAACGCCTGCCACATGGAGCTCGATCATCCCTATGTGGTGATCAAAACGCCCGATGCATCGGCGTTTCCGAACCAGGAATTCAAGGCGCAGCGGTAGCGGCTTGAGACTTTTGGCCCGCTTGTCCGCCGCGCCAGCGGCGTCGATAATGGGCGCAAATTTAAAGAAGGTGCGCGCAGGCGCGCCCCGTGGAGGACGGTATGTCGGAAAAAATCTACGAAATTCCCGCCGAGTGGAGCAAGCGCGCCTACGTCACGGACGCCGACTACAAAAAAATGTACCAGCAGTCGCTGGCTGACCCGAACGCCTTCTGGGGCGAGCAAGCCAAGCGCATCCACTGGATGAAGCATTTCTCCACGGTCAAGAACACCTCGTTCGCCAAGGACAACGTCTCGATCAAATGGTTCGAGGACGGCGCCACCAACGTCGCCTACAACTGCATCGACCGCCACCTGCACACCCGCGGCAACCAGACCGCCATCATCTGGGAAGGCGACGATCCGAAAGATTCAAAGCACATCACCTATAAGCAATTGCACGACGAGGTCTGCCGCTTCGCCAATATTCTTCGCAACCGCAACGTCAAGAAAGGCGACCGCGTCACCATCTACCTGCCGATGATTCCGGAAGCGGCTTACGCGATGCTCGCCTGCGCGCGCATCGGCGCCATCCATTCCGTGGTGTTCGGTGGCTTCTCGCCGGATTCGCTCGCCGGCCGCATCGAGGATTGCCAGTCGAAAGTCGTCATCACGGCCGACGAAGGGTTGCGCGGCGGCCGCAAGGTGCCGCTCAAGGCCAATACCGACGCGGCAATTGCCAAAGCCGGCAACGTCGATTTCGTCATCGTGGTCAAACGCACCGGCGCGCCTGTCGACATGGATCCGGTGCGCGACGTTTGGTACCACGAGGCTGCGGAAGTGGTCACGGCGGAATGCCCGTGCGAGGAGATGAACGCGGAAGATCCGCTGTTCATCCTCTACACGTCGGGCTCGACCGGGCGGCCGAAGGGCGTGCTGCACACCACCGCCGGCTATCTGGTCTATGTGGCGATGACGCACCAATACGTCTTCGACTATCACGACGGCGACATCTATTGGTGCACCGCCGACGTCGGCTGGGTCACCGGCCATAGCTACATCGTCTACGGGCCGCTGGCGAACGGCGCCACCACCTTGATGTTCGAAGGCGTGCCGAACTATCCGAGCAATTCGCGGTTCTGGGAGGTCATCGACAAGCACAAGGTCAACATCTTCTACACCGCGCCGACCGCGATCCGCGCGCTGATGCAGGCCGGCGACGACCCGGTGACGAAAACCTCGCGCGCCTCGCTGCGGCTGCTCGGCTCGGTCGGCGAGCCGATCAATCCGGAAGCCTGGGAATGGTATCACCGCGTGGTCGGCGACGGCCGCTGCCCGATCGTCGATACCTGGTGGCAGACCGAGACCGGCGGCATTTTGATCACGCCGCTGCCGGGCGCCACGCGGCTGAAACCCGGCTCGGCGACGCGGCCGTTCTTCGGCATCGTGCCGCAGATCGTGGATGCCGAGGGCAAGGTGCAGGAGGGTGCGACCAGCGGCAATCTGTGCATCGCCGATTCCTGGCCCGGCCAGATGCGCACCGTCTATGGCGATCACGCCCGCTTCGTCGAAACCTATTTCAGCGCCTATCCGGGAAAGTATTTCACCGGCGACGGCTGCCGGCGCGACGAGGACGGCTATTACTGGATCACCGGCCGGGTCGACGACGTGATCAATGTCGCCGGCCATCGCCTGGGTACCGCCGAAGTGGAGTTGGCGCTGGTGGCGCATCCAAAGGTGTCGGAGGCTGCGGTGGTCGGCTACCCGCACAACATCAAAGGGCAGGGTATTTACGCCTATGTCACCTTGATGAACGGCGAGCAGCCGAGCGATGCGTTGCGCAAGGAATTGGTGCAATGGGTGCGCACCGAGATCGGCCCGATCGCCTCGCCCGATCTCATCCAGTTCGCCCCGAGCCTGCCGAAGACGCGCTCGGGAAAAATCATGCGCCGCATCCTGCGCAAGATCGCCGAAGACGAGTTCGGCAATCTCGGCGACACCTCGACCTTGGCCGATCCCGCCGTGGTCGACGATCTGGTCAACAACCGGCAGAACAAGAGCAAGGAGAGCGCGTAGCATAGTCAGCAGCAGTCGCTGGCAGCGCAACGCGCGGGGCGAACTCCCTCTCCCCAGAGGGGAGAGGGTTGGGGTGAGGGGGTTCGGACGGCTGAGATAATCTGCAGCTTCCGAACCCCCTCACCCTCGCTCGCTACGCTCGCTCGACCTCTCCCCTCTGGGGAGAGGTGAAGCGTGGATATCGCCCCTCGTCCGCAAAAATTTAGACAAACTTTACCGTGTTCCAGCGCCGCTACTGAGCGGGCGCGCGGATTGGACTATGGTGAATCCCAATTAGTCATAGTTGCGTACCGGAGTATTCGACGATGCGAGGAAAATTTCTGCTTTCGGCCGCGCTGATGGCCGCTGTTGCAGCGTTTGCGGCGAGGCCGGCACAGGCGCACGGCGATCTGGTGGCGCTGCCGGAGGCTTATGCGCCTGGCACCATCGTGGTGAAAACCGGCGAGCGGCATCTTTATCTGGTCGTCGGCTCAGGCCAGGCGATCCGGTATCCGGTCGGCGTCGGCCGCGCCGGGCAGCAATGGTCCGGCACCTCGGCGATCGACGCCAAATATGTCAGCCCGGACTGGGCGCCGCCGCCGGACATCAGGCGCGAAAATCCAAAACTGCCGCCGCTCATTCCCGGCGGCTCGCCGCACAATCCGATGGGGGTCGCGGCGATGACGCTCTCCGGCCTCGACTACGCCATCCACGGCACCAACCAGCCGTCTTCGATCGGCCATTTCGTCTCCCACGGCTGCATCCGCATGTTCAACGAAGACGTCACGGATTTGTTTGGTCGCGTCGGCGTCGGCACGCCGGTGGTGGTGACGCGCTAGCCCGCGACAGGCGGAAGGCGCCGACTCATTCCTTGTCATCATCCGCGAAGGCGGATGATCCAGTAATCACCGCAGGACAGTGTTTACTGGATGCTCCGCCTTCGCGGAGCATGACAAGAAGGAATAATCTCATCGGCACCAAGTGCCGCGGCGCCCGCCGTCATAAGCGCGCGCGAAGCCGCCTGAGAGCATGGCGGCCGAGATGTCGTTGGTGCCGCGGGTGGCCACATTGGCGTCGATGCGTCCGGGATATTTGTCGGGTCCGACGCGGGAGAGCGTGACGCGGCCGTCGGCGAGCAGCCGTTGCAGCGCCGCGCGCGCGGCGAGCGCCAGACGTAGCTCCTTGCTGCAGCGGGCATGCAGCTCCGCCGCATCGATGCTGCGCAGCCGCACGCGGGTTTCGACCTCGCCGCCGGGTCCCGTCCGCATGCGCGCCACGAAGGTGTCGCCATCGATGATGCGCACCACTTCGGCCGCATAGACGCGCGTGCCCGCCGTGGTTTGGCGGCCGCCATCGCCATACGGCCGGTAAGCCGACGTCGGTGTGGCCTTCGGGTGCGGCAGCAGGTTCGGGTTGACGAATTCGATGGCAATCACGCCCAGGCCCAGCAACACGCAGGCAACCAGCCACGCATTGCCGCTTCGCGGATTGGCCAGAGCTGAAAAGGACAGGTGAGGCATCGCCGCCCGCCGCGCGATGAGGAGGTCATAGGATATTATTCCTCTTCCTGCGCGAGCGTCAAGCGAATTCGCTCAAAGCGACGGCGTAAGGCTAAAAATCGGAGATCAGCCCGTCCTTTTCCCAATCGCCATAGCGGGTCGGGTCGAGACCGCCGCGGCCGCCGGATTCCTTGGCCCCACCGGCGTTGCGGTCGCGTTCGGCGCGCCGCGCTGCTGCCTCGGCAAGAGCCCGTTCGGCGGCCGGCGGCAGCGGGCGCTTTTCGTTCGCTGGGCCCTCGGGTTTGGGCCGGTTTTGCGGCTCGGTTGGCATCGCCCCAGACTTGGCGTAGCCGTTGCCCTCCTGCAAGGAGGATTTTTTGGCGAAAAACGCGCGTAATAAAAAGAAGCCTCGCGCCGGCGAGCGCGACGACTCGCCCGGGCTCGCGGTGCGGCGGGTCGCGGCGGATGTCGTCGACGGCGTGCTCAATCGGCACCGGGCGCTCGATGAGATGCTCGAAGGCTCAGATGCGCGCGCTGCGACCACGGCGCTGGCCGCGCTCGATGACCGCGACCGTGGGCTGACGCGGGCGATCGTTGCCGTGGTGTTGCGCCGGCTCGGCACGTTACGCCATCTGCTTGGGTCATTTCTGGAGGAGGGGTTGCCGGCGCAGGCGCCGCGGGTCGAGATCGCGCTGTTGATCGGCGCTGCGCAAATTCTGTTTCTCGAAGTGCCTGACCATGCGGCGGTCGATCTCGCGGTGCGGCTCGCGCGCGAGGACCGCATGGCGTTGCACTTTGCCGGTCTGATCAACGCCGTGCTGCGGCGGATCGCGCGCGAAGGCAAGGAGCGGATCGCGGCGCTCGATGCGCCGGTGCTCGATACGCCGCCGTGGCTGCTGGCGCGCTGGATCAAAAATTACGGCGAGGCGACCGCGCACGCCATTGCGGCCGCCAATGGTCGCGAGCCGGCGCTCGATCTGACGGTGAAATCGGATGCCGAAGGTTGGGCGGCAAAACTCGACGGCCGCGTGCTGCCGACCGGTTCGGTGCGCACCATCGTGCATGGCGCCGTCACCGCGCTGCCGGGCTTTGACGAGGGCGCGTGGTGGGTGCAGGACGCAGCAGCCTCGATCCCGGCGCGGCTGCTCGGCAATGTCGCAGGCTTGCGCGTCGCCGATCTGTGCGCCGCGCCCGGCGGCAAGACGGCGCAGCTCGTTGCCGCCGGCGCAAAAGTCACGGCAGTCGATCGCGCGCCGGGGCGGCTCAAGCGGCTCCAAGAAAATCTCACTCGTTTGTCGCTCGAAGCCGAGCTGGTTTGCGCCGATGCGGCGGCGTGGACTCCAGAGCAACAGTTCGACGCCGTCCTTCTCGATGCGCCATGCACCTCGACCGGCACCATCCGCCGCCATCCCGACGTGCCGTGGCTCAAGCGCTCAGCCGATATCACCTCGCTCGCCGCGGCCCAACGCCGCTTGCTCGATCACGCGATCACGCTGGTCAAACCCGGCGGCACGCTGGTGTACTGCACGTGCTCGCTCGAGCCCGAAGAAGGCGCCGACGTGGTCGCCGACCTGTTGGCGCGCGAGCAAAGCGTGCGCCGCATGCCGATCTCAGCCGTGGAGGTTTTTGGCGAAACCGACTTCATCAGCCCGGACGGCGATCTGCGGACGCTGCCGTGCCATTTTACCGATGCTGATTCGCGCTTCGCAGGCGTCGATGGATTTTATGCCGCACGGCTCGAAAAACGCTAGACTTTCATAGGTTTAGGGGTTTATTCCCGGTCTGCCCGGCGTTTCGTTATGGTGGGTCCAGCGCTTGGCAATTGCACTTCCAGGAGGGGCGAGCGCGGCGATGGCGCGCGGTTCAGTGGCTAATCATCTAAAACTGTCGTGGCTATTGCTGCGCGGAGGCTTGCGGCAAGCCGCCGGGCGGCTCAACGGCCATCCGCTGCTGCGTTGGCCGCTGCCGCAGCTCAAGGCCGACCGCTTGCTGATCGCGCCGCAGGATTTGCGCACGGCCGACGCCACGCTGGCCACCGAAATCTATTCCGGCCGCTTCGCCTTTGCCGGCAAGGTCGTGGTCTGCGACGGCCGCTCGATCTTCGAGATGGAGCCGCCATCTGAAGAATGGGCGACGGCGCTGTTGGGTTTCGGCTGGCTGCGCCATCTGCGCGCCGCCGAATCCGGCATCACGCGGGCCAATGCGCGCGCGCTGGTCGACGAATGGATCACGCTGCAGGGCTCGTGGCATCCGGTGGCGTGGCGGCCCGACGTGCTGTCGCGGCGCATCATCTCCTGGCTCAGCCAGGCACCGCTGGTGTTGCAGGACGCCGATGCGCGGTTCTACCGCCGCTTCCTGCGCAGCCTAGTCCGTCAGGTGCGCTATCTGCGCCATACCGCGGGCGACGCGCGCCGCGGCGTGGCGCGCATGCAGGCCGAGATGGCGCTGACCTATGCGGCGCTGTGCATCGCCGGCCAGGCGCGCCACATCAAATCCGCGACCGATCGGTTGCGCCACGAGATCGGCGCGCAAATTTTGCCCGACGGCGGCCACGCCAGCCGCGACCCCGGCGCCATCATCGAGGTGCTGCTGGAGCTGTTGCCGCTCGGCCAGGCGTTTGCGTCACGCAACATCGCGCCGCCGCAGGCGCTGCTCAACGCCATCGACCGCATGATGCCGATGCTGCGTTTCTTCCGCCATTCCGAAGGCACGTTCGCGCATTTCAACGGCATGGGCGCGACGCCGGCTGAGCTGCTGCTGACGCTGTTGGCCTATGACGAGATCCACGGCGCGCCGCTGTCGAACGCGCCGCATTCGGCCTACCAGCGGCTCGAAGCGTCGGGCGGCGTGCTGATCATGGATACCGGCGGCGCGCCGCCGATCGAGATGAGTCTGGAAGCCCATGCGGGCTTTTTGTCGTTCGAGTTCTCCACGCCCAAGGGCTGCCTGATGGTGGTGAATTGCGGCATGCCGCAGACCGCGCGCGAGGACTGGCGGCCGTTTGCCCGCGGCACGCCGGCGCATTCGACGGTGACGTTCAACGAAACCTCCTCGGCGCGCTTTGTCGAGACGCCTGCGTTCCGGCGCGTGCTCGGTGGCTCGCCGATGCTCGGCGGCCCAGGCAATGTCGCCGTGACCCGCGAGGATCGCGCCGACGGCATCGTCTTGCGCGCGGCCCACGACGGCTATGCCGACCGCTATGGCATCTTGCACGAGCGCACCATCCTGCTGGCGGCGGACGGCGTGCGGTTCGAGGGCGAGGACATGTTCCTGCCCGCCGACGGTGGTGCGCAATTGAGCGCGAGCGAAGACCGCTACGCACTGCGCTTCCACCTGCACCCCTCAGTCAAGGCAACGCGGCTGACCGACGGCCATGGCGTCATGCTGATGACCGCGAACAAGGAAGTGTGGACCTTCACCGCCCCCGACGCCCGCGTCGAGCTCGAAGACTCCGTCTACCTCGCCGGCACCGGCCCGCGCCGCACCTCGCAGCTGGTCATACGCGGCCATGCCGGCGCCACCCCGCGCGTGCTGTGGACCTTCCAGCAGACTACTTCGGCGGCTCTCGCCACCGCCGCTACTGGGCGGCGTATGCGCGAAGACGAGCCGCGGCTGCCGTTGTGAACACTTTGCATTTTCGCCTCCCCCGCGCGCGAGGGAGGGAGTAGAGAAAGGCGATGACCGAGCAGCTCCGCCGCGTATCGCGCGCCCTCATTTCCGTCTCCGACAAAACCGGCGTCGTCGACTTCGCCCGCACGCTGGCCGGGCACGGCATCGAGCTGGTTTCCACCGGCGGCACGCGCAAGATTTTGAGCGAGGCCGGGCTCAACGTGCTCGACGTCAGCGATCTTACCGGTTTCCCCGAAATGATGGACGGACGGGTCAAGACGCTGCATCCGGCGGTGCACGGCGGCCTGCTGGCGATGCGCGACAATGCTGCGCACCTGGAAGCAATGCGCGCGCATAACATCCGGCCGATCGATCTGCTGGTGGTCAATCTCTACCCGTTCGAAGCCACGGTGGCGCGCGGTGCCGATTTCGCCGACTGCATCGAGAATATCGACATCGGCGGCCCGGCCATGATCCGCGCCGCGGCGAAGAACCACGACGACGTCGTCGTGATGGTCGAGGCCAGCGATTACGCCGCGGTGCTGGCCGAGCTTGCGCAGCACGCAGGCGCCACGACGCTCGGGCTGCGGCGCCGGCTCGCCGCCAAGGCTTATGCGCGCACGGCGGCGTACGATGCGGCGATCTCGAATTGGTTCGCCAATGCGCTCGCAGACATCGGGCCGGACTATCGCGCCTTCGGCGGCCGGCTGATCGAGAAATTGCGCTACGGCGAGAACCCGCATCAGGCGGCGGCGTTCTATCGCACGCCAGACATGCGCTTCGGCGTCTCAACCGCGCGGCAGGCGCAGGGCAAGCAGCTCTCCTACAACAACATCAACGACACCGATGCGGCTTACGAATGCGTCGCCGAGTTCGATCCGGCGCGCACGGCGGCTTGCGCCATCATCAAGCACGCCAATCCGTGCGGCGTGGCGGAAGGCGACAACCTGCTCGACGCTTATCGCAAGGCGCTGGCCTGCGATCCAGTGTCGGCGTTCGGCGGCATCGTCGCGCTCAACCGCACGCTCGACGCCGAAGCGGCGCGCGCGATGACCGAAATCTTCACCGAGGTCATCATCGCGCCGGACGCGACGCCCGACGCCATCGCCATCGTCGGCGCCAAGAAGAATTTGCGGCTGTTGCTCGCCGGCGGCCTGCCCGATCCGCGCGCCGCCGGGCTGACCGCCAAAACCGTCGCCGGGGGCCTCCTCGTGCAGTCGCGCGACAATGCCGTGGTCGATGATATGGATCTGAAAGTGGTGACCAAACGTATGCCGACCAACGCCGAGTTGATCGACCTGCGTTTCGCCTTCCGCGTCGCCAAGCACGTCAAGTCGAACACCATCGTCTACGCCAAGGATTTGGCGACGGTCGGCATCGGCGCCGGACAGATGAGCCGCATCGATTCTGCGCGCATCGCCGCGCGCAAGGCGATGGATGCCGCGGAGGCCGCCGGTCTCAAGCAACCCGCGACCAAGGGCTCGGTGGTCGCGTCCGACGCGTTCTTTCCGTTCGCCGATGGATTATTGGTCGCCATCGAAGCCGGCGCCACCGCGGTGATCCAGCCCGGCGGCTCAGTGCGCGACGACGAAGTGATCAAAGCCGCCGACGACCACGGCATCGCCATGGTGGTTACGGGGATGCGGCATTTCAGGCACTAGGCCGATTGCTTAAGGTTCATTCGTCATGCCCGGCCATAGCCGTTCGAAGAACGGCTTCGCTTCGCTCGCCTATGTGCCGGGCATCCACGTCTTAGGCTCTACGCAACGCCAAAGACGTGGATGGCCGGGACGAGCCCGGCCATGACGAGGTTTGGTAGAATCGCGGCAACGGCAGGCGGTTCACACCGCGCCGGTTATCCACTGCTCGAGCTTTTGCTTCGGCGCGGCGCCGACTTGGCGCGACGCCAGCTCGCCGTTCTTGAACAGCATCAAGGTTGGGATCGACATGATGCCGAATTTTGCCGCCGTGCCCGGGTTCTCGTCGACATTGAGCTTGACGATCTTGACCTTGCCGTTGAGCGACTTGGAAATCTCTTCCAGCGCCGGCGCGATCATGCGGCAGGGGCCGCACCATTCCGCCCAGAAATCGACCACCACGGGCTGGCTCGCCTTGAGCACGTCCTGCTCGAAGGTCGCGTCGGTTGTTTTATCGACCATGAAAAACCTCACTTTTTTAAGAAGAATCGGCAGGTCAGGGCGTTGAAGGTATGAACCGACCCAAAGCGCGTCAAGGGAGCTTCACCGCAGCGTGACGCTTGTCCCATGCGCCCGGTGAAAGCTTGTTTAAAGCCGTATCCATCGCCGTGGCGGGCACTTCCATGAGCTTCGGCGCGTCGGTGAACAGCAGCGCCGCGCGCACGGTTTTTCCGGGGAATACGCGGGCCAGCACCGCGCGATAGAGCGCCAACTGGGTGACGTAGGGATGCGTCGCGTCGAGCCGGTCCGGAACGATCCGGTCGGTCTTATAGTCGGCGATCAGCACTGAATCGCCGGTGACGGCGAGGCGGTCCACCTGCCCGGCGACGGCAATTTGGCTGCTCCCCGCCCGCGCGATGCGGCCGACGATCGGCACCTCGGCGCGGCTGCCCGGCGCAAAGATTTCGGCAAAATTCTTGTCGTCGAGGATGGCGAGCACTTGCCGCGCCATCGCGGCCCGTTCGGCCGCAGTGAAATCCGCGGCGGCATTGGCGAGATAGCGCTCGGCGGCATCCTCACGGCGGTCGGCCGGAATATCGGGCAGCGCTTGCATCAGCCGATGCACCAGGCGTCCGCGCTCCAGCGCTTTTTGCCGGTCGGCTGCGGAGCCGGCGCTTGGCGCCACCAGCGAAATGTCTTCGTCGAAAGCCGACGAGGGCGACAGCGGCGTGGGACGCGGCGTCTCGGTGGGCGCCGGTTGCCGCAGCCACGCCGGAAATTCGCGCTGCGCGATTTTCTCTGGAACCGCGGCAGGCGCGGTAGCCGCGACGGCACCGACAGGCGTCCGGCGAAACCGCAATACTTTTTCGCCGACATCGTCTTCTTCAATGAGGAACGCTTCGAGCGGCCCGCGCACCAGATCGTACCAGCAGCGCTCCGGCCGTTTGGTCCGCCCGTCGGCGCCGCAGATGATCAGCCGGTCGGCGGCGCGCGTCATGGCGACGTAGAGCAGGCGGCGATATTCATTCTCGGCTTCGCTCTTCGCGGCGTCGCGGGCCGCGGCGACGCTCGGCACGTCGTCCTCCTTGCGGCCGGCCCAGATCACGGCGCCGCCGGCAAGCTCGAGCAGCCGCGGCGGTTTCGGTCCGGCCGGCGGCGTCATGGTGTCGGCGAGGATGACGATCGGCGCTTCCAGCCCCTTGGCGCCGTGCACGGTCATGACGCGCACCTCGTCGCGGGCGATCTCCATATCGCGTTTGACTTCGGTCTGGGCATCACGCAGCCAGGCGACAAAACCTTGCAGCGACGGCGTGTCGCGTCGCTCGTAATCGAGCGCGAGATTGAGGAACTCGTCCAGCGCGTCGTTGGCCTCGACGCCGAGCCGGCCGAGGAAGTTTTTCCGCGCGCCGCCTGAGCCGAGCAGCTTTGCGTAGAACGCGAACGGCGTCTCGCGCCGGGCGTCCTGCGCCAACTCGTCGAGGCGGGCTGCGGCCTCGGCGAACTTTTTGTTTTCGTCGGCTCTTTGCTTGAGCGCCGTACGCAACGAGGCGCGGCCGCGGTCCCAGGCGATGGTAAAAAGCTCTTCGTCCGAAAACCCAAACAGCGGGCTGCGCAGCACGGTAGCCAGCGCGAGGTCATCCTGCGGCAGCAGCAGCGCGTCGGCGAGCGCCATGAGATCCATCACCGCGATATGTTCAGTAAGCACAAGCCGGTCGGCGCCGGCCACCGCGACGCCCTCGTGCTTGAGCGCGCGGATGATCGCCTCGAACAGCGGCCCGCGCTGGCGCACCAAAACCAAAACATCGCCGCTTCGCGCGGCGCCGCGTTCGATCAGGCCGCGCACATGGCGCGCGATGCGGCGCGCCAGTTTCACCCGCGGGCTGGTCTCGTTGACCAGGTCGAACGGCGCGTCCCAGCCTTCGATCTCGCGCCGCTCATCGGGCTTCTCCGGCTCCCAGATTTCGACAACGCCCGGCAGCGCATCGGGCAGCGCCAGATGCGGCGGGAAGCCGCCCGTATCGGAGCTGACGCTCGCCGCCATCTCGGCGCTTTTGAACACCAGGTCGACCGCGGCCAAAATGCTTTCGCCCGAGCGGAACGAGTGCTTGAGCTCGCGGAAGACGAAGTCGAGGCCGACGCTGGTATGCCGGCGCTCGAAATAGCGCCGCATCTCGGCGAATTCCTTCGGCGCCGCATTCTGGAACGAATAGATCGACTGCTTCTCGTCGCCGACCGGGAAGATGGTACGCGTGAACGGCCGCGCGCCGGCGCCGGCGGTAAATTCGTCGGTGAGGTGGCGCACGATCTGCCACTGCTTCTTGCTGGTGTCCTGCGCCTCGTCGATCAGCACGTGGTCGATGCCGAGATCGAGCTTGTAGTGCACCCAGGCGGCATCGACGTTGCCCAACAGCGCCAGCGCCTTGTCGATGAGATCGTCGTAGTCGAGCAGGCCGCGGCGCTCCTTTTCCTTCAGGTAGCGCTTGAGCACCTCATAGGCGATGGTGAGGAGCGCCGCGCTGCGGTCGCGGCAGGCGACGGCGCGGCGGCGGTCGAGCAAAGCGCAGATACGTTCCTGCTCGCGGCAAAGCCGCTCCGCCAGGGCGGTGTCCTTGATCGCTTTGGTGACGATGGATTTCCGCGGCGTGCCCTCGCCGGTGCAGAAGATTTGCAGATAGCTGGCGACCCTTTCGGCATCCGACAGCGCCGCGAGACCGGCGAAGCGCCGCCCCTGTTCGATGTCGGTCTTGTTGCCCCCCGCCAAGGTGTTTGCCAGCGCATGCCACTCCGACTGTGAAATCAGCGAGCGGGTAAAATACTCGGCTTCGATCTTTGCGGCGTCGTCGGACGGATCGACGCCGAGCGATGTCGACAGATTGGCGAGCGCGACTTCAAGATCGCCCGCGGTCATGATCGTGCCGCGCTTGCCGATGGCTTCCCGGACGACGTCGCGGAAGGTCTGATCGGCCGCTGCCACCATCGCCGCGGCCAGCGCGCGGCCGAGCTTGCCGTCGGGCGCGTCGGCGCCTTCGAGCAGCACGTTGAGCGTCAATTGCTCGAGCAGCTGGGTGTGCTCGGCATCGTCGAGTACGTTGAAACGCGCGGCGACATTGGCCTCGAACGGGAACTGATGCAGGAGCTGCGTGCAGAAAGCATGGATGGTGTGCACCTTGAGCCCGCCCGGGGTGTCGAGCGCGCGCGCGAACAAGCGCCGCGCCAGCGCGCGCCGCGCGGCATCGGGCGCAAGGCTCGAACGCTCGCGAATGGCCTTGTCGAGGCCTGCATCGTCGAGCGTGGTCCATTCGGCGAGCGTGTCGAACACCCGCTTGGCCATGTTGGCGGCGGCCGCCTTGGTGAAGGTGATGCAGAGGATTTTTTCCGGCTCGACGCCGTCGAGCAACAAGTTGATCACGCGCTGGACCAGCACGTGGGTCTTGCCGGAGCCGGCATTGGCGGCGACCCATGCCGAGACGTGCGGCGCGGACACCTCGCGCTGCAACAGCCGCACCGAATCGGGAATGGCGCCGGGCGCTCTCATTCGCCGTCTCCGGACTCATCGGCCGCGCCGCCGGTGCTCGACCATTCCTTGACGCGGGCGAGATGATCGTAGTCGCCGTAATGGGTCGTCCACATCGGATGAACGAGCGAGCGATAGGGCTGGTCTGCATCGGCGAAGCGCTTGGCCAGCGCTGTGAGCTTTTCCAGCGCACGATCGGCGTGGTCGTCCGGCGTGCCTTCCTTGAATTTCAGCGGTTTTGGTTCGCCCGGCGGCTCGCCGCCTTTGAGCAGCACATAGCCGAGCTCGGCGACCGACGCGCCGCGCGGAATGTCCCCGAACTTGCCCTGGCGCAGCATCGCGGCTTCAAGCGTGAGCTGCGGCGCCAGTCCGGTGCGCACCTGCTTCTCGGTTCGCGCCGCGCCGGTCTTATAATCGAGGATGATGTAGCGGCCTTCGGCGTCACGCTCGATGCGATCGGCGATGCCGCGCAGCTTGAACGCGCCGTCGTCGAGCGGGATATCGAGCTCGGCGCGGATCTCCGCGACGACAGCGGCCAAGCCGGGGCGTCGCGCAATTTCCCAGCGCGCGAACCAGCGCGCGATGCGCTCGAAGCGCGGCCACCAGAAGGCGCGCGCCTCGGGATAATCGTTCAGCGCAGCAAAATGCGGCCGTCCCAGTTCGATGAGCTCACGTGCCGGGTCGTCCGGCAGCTTGTCGGCGAAGGTTTTGGTGAATGCGCCGATGGCATTGTGAATGAAAGTGCCGCGCTCCGCGGCGCCTGGTTCGGCGCCGATCGGGTCGAGCGGGGTGAGCCGGAGGATGTGCTTGGCGTAGATCGTATAAGGATCGCGCAGCCAGTGCTCGATCTCGGTCACTGAAAGGCTCGAGGGCCGTGCCGCGCGCGGCGGTTTCGGCGCCGGCTGCGGCTCCGGCGTAATGGTCTCGGGGCGGTCGAGCTCGCGCGCCCAGGCGAGATAGTTGTCGCCGCGCTCGCGCGCGTCTTTCCAGCGCTCGCCGGCGACCGCGGCGAGGCGCTGGATGAAGCGCGACGGCACGGTCGGTGTGCCGGCGATCTTGGCAGCGTGGGTGAGGATCACGTCGCGGGCGCCGAGCAGTTGGGCAAAATCGTGCGCCGAAAGGCCGATGCGGCGCTCCGGCAGATCGAGGCCGAGGTTGAGCCGCATCGGGCGGCTGAGCCAGGCGTCGGTGCGGCTCTCCGGCGGCCAGGTGCCTTCGACCAGGCCGCCGAGCACGACGCGGTCGCTTTCGGTGAGCCGCGCTTCGAGCGGCCCGAGGATGCGCACGCGCAGGCCGGGCTGGGCGGGACGACGCACGACGCGGCCGGCGAGAGCGGCGGCAAACAGTTCGAGATAGTCGGACGGCTCGACGGACAAGCGGGTCGCGGCCTCGCTCGCCGCCAGTTCGTCGAGCGCATCGCTGAGTTTCGTGCCGTCGCGGCCGGCGAATGCGGCTTCGTCTTTGCCTTGCCGCGACAGCGCGGCCAACACGCCGCGATGGCACGCCGCCAGGTCGCGGAGCGGCAGCGACGTGCGGCCGAGGCTTTCGAATGGTTTGAGCCCGTCGCCGAGCCGCGTCACGAGATCGGCAGCGGCGGCGAGTTCGGCGTCGGTCAATGCACGGCGCGGGTCGGATGGATGCAAACTATCTTTGGTCTCGCGCAGTGTTTTTAGCGCGTGGGCCAGACCGCGCGTTCCAGCACGCGGCCGCGGCCCGCGCAGGATCGCGCGCTCGAGCGTGGCGGCGGCGTCGTCGGTGCCGCCCATGTCGAGCCGCAGCAGCGGATGTTTGAGCAGCGCCAGCAGCGTGACCGGGGCAAAACCGTGGAGCGCGGTTTCGGCGGCGAGGCGGGCAAAGATTCCGGCCGGCGTTTCGGCGAGCGCGTCGCCGCCGGAATCCTCCGCCAAAATGTTCCAGCGCTCAAGCGCCGCGAGCACGCGGCGCCCGAGCGCGCGGTCCGGCGTCACCAGCGCCGCGGTCTTGCCGTCGTGCACGGCCTCGCGCAGCGCCACCGCGATGGCGAGCGACTCTTCCTCGGCATTGGCCGCTTCGATCACGGTGAGCGTTTCGAGCGCCGTTGCCACGTGCGCTTCGAACGCGGGCTCGGCGGCTTTTTGCCGCCACAGGTCGGTCTTCGCCGCCGGCCGCAACGCCTCCGACAGCAACCGCTCGCGGCCATGCGGCGCGGCCAAGCTTGCGACGGCATCGCGCGTGATGCCGATGCGCGTGAGCAGCGACTGCATGGCGAATTGCGGGTGTCCGGAAGCCGACGCGATCCGCTTGCTCTCATCTCCGGCAATCAGCTTCCAAGACTCGTCCTCGAGGTCGGTATCGAGGCCGGGCAGCACCACGGCGCCGTGGGGCAGCCGTGCGATGGTCGCAATCAGTTCGGCAGTGGCCGGGATCGAGCCGGTCGAGCCGGCGACGATCACCGGCGCGTCGGTCTTTCGCGCCAGCCGCGCGGCTTCCGCCTTGATCAAAAGATCGCGCCGTGTGACCGCTTCGATGACGCCGCGTTCGTGCAACACCTCCGGCCATTGTTTGATGGCGATCTGCAGGAATTTCAGCGTCAGTTGCCAATATTCGTCGAGCTCGTCCGGCACCAATTTATCGAGGCGCTCCCATGGCACGCCGCGCGTCGCCATGTCGTCGATCAGCCGCGCCAGATCGTCGGCGAGCGCGCAGGCCGCCGCCGGTGTCTGGGCGACCAGCGGCGAGCCGCTGATGCCGTGCAGCTCGGGCGAGGTGGCCCATGTGGTGATCAGTTGGGTGAGCAACAGCCGCCGTTCGACCGCGCCGACCGCTTCCGGCAGCGCCAGCGCATCGGCGGCGATGTCGCCGGTTGCGGCCTCGGCGAACGCGATCTCGTCCTCGTCGATATCGCCGATGGCGACGATGCGCGGCAGGATCGTCGCGTCGTCTTTGAGCACATCGAGAAAGGCGTCGCGCGCCAGCCGGCAGGCGCGCCGCGTCGGCAGATAGAGCGTGGCCGCGGCCAGCGCCAACGGATCGGGCGCGGCGGCAAAGCCGAGTTTGCCGCCGATCAACGCCTCGATCAGCGTCGGCAGAAACGGCGCCGCCGCCGGAATGGTGAAAACACGCGCTGCCATTTTGGGTTCGCGAAAATCGCCGCGCCGGTCTAGCAGATTCCAATCGACAACTGCGAGTTTTAATGTGCCCCGGCGAGCACCGCCTCGGCGGCCGTGACCGCGTCCGGGGTGCCGACATGCATCCAGACGCCGTCAAGCCGCAGGCCGAACAGGCGGCCTTTCTCGCCGGCGCGGTCGAACAGCCGCGTCAGCGGAAAGGCGCCCGTAGGCGCATCGGCGAACAGCGCCGGAGAGAGAAGGGCCGCGCCCGCATAGACGAAGGGAACCACCTCGCGCTCGCCGCGCCGTTGCAGCCGGCCATCGGGCGCCATGGCGAAGTCGCCGCGGCCTTCATAGCCGACGCTGCCGGTGGCCGATGCCAGGAGCAGCAAGGCATCCATGCTGGCGGCGTCGAAGGCGTCGGCGAGCCGGACGAAATTCGGTTTCACGCCGTCGAGCCAAAACGTGTCGGAATTGACCAGGAAGAACGGCGCGCCGCCCAATTGCGGCAACGCCTTGGCGATGCCGCCGCCGGTGCCCATGAGCGTGTCGCGCTCGTCGGAGATGACGATTTTCGGCCGCTGCCGCGACGCCAAGTGCCGCTCCAGCGCGTCAGCGAGATAATGCACGTTGACCACGGCGCGCTCGACGTTCGCCTCAGCCAGACGATCGAGCGAATAATCGATCAATGACTTGCCGCGAACGGCGACCAGCGGTTTTGGGATGCTGCCGTTGTGCGGCCGCATGCGCGTGCCGAGCCCCGCTGCCAACACGAACGCGCTGTTCGGCATCATCGCGCCTGATCCCGCCGCTGCCCGATTCGCCCCATCATACATCGCGGGCGGGCACATTGGTGGCATACCAATCGGCGAGCATGCCGAGCGCGGGATGCGCCAGCGCGCGCTGCAGGTAGTTCCATATGCGGGGCATGTGACGCAGGTATTGCGGCTTGCCGTCGCGGCGGTCGAGGCGGGCGAAGATGCCGAGGATTTTTGTCGCGCGCTGCGCCGCAAGCGTCGCATAGAGCTGGGTGAAGCCGGCGGTGTCGAATTTTGGATCGTCCTTGAGACGGGCGCGGACATAGCGGCTGAGCAGCGCCAGCTCCAGCGCTTCGGGCACATTTACGCGCGCATCTTGAATGATAGAAGCGACGTCGTAGGCCCCAGGGCCGATCACGGCGTCCTGGAAATCGAGCACGCCGATGCGGGCGACGTCTTCGCGGTCGGCAAGCCACAACAGATTGGGCGAGTGATAATCGCGCAGCACCCAGGTCGGTGGTGCTTCGAGCGCCGGCCGTAACACGTTGCGCCACAGCGCCGCGAAGGCATCGCGCGCATCGTCGGTCGGCGGCGCGCCGACGCTCGGCAGATACCAATCGAGCAAGAGCTCGGCTTCGATCAAAAACGCATCGGTGTCGTAGCGCGGCAGGCGATAGTCGAAATGCGGCGCGATCGGCAAAGTCTCCGGCAATCGGCGGCGATGCAGCGAGACCAGCACGTCGACGGCGGCTTCGTAGCGCTCAGCGATCGGCGCGGGCGGGTCGCCGTCGACGATGCGCGCCTCGCCGAGATCCTCCATGACGATGAGGCCGCGCGCCGGGTCGGCGTGCAAAATCTCCGGCGCCGAGAGGTTGCGGTCGCGCAGGCCGCGCGCCAGCGCCACATAGGGAATCGTATCCTCGGCCAGATGGGCGATGGCGCTATAGGGCTTGCCGTCGCGCACCGGCGGGCCGTCGGGCCGCGGCGGCGCGTTCATCAGGATCATGGTTTTGTCGTCGAGGGTGAGCCGCTCGAAGATGCGCGTCGAGGCGTCGCCCTGCATGCGTTGGCGCCGCGCCGCGCCGACGCCGGATTCGTCGAGGAAGGCGCGCACCAGCGCGATGCGCTCGGCGCGCGGCGCGAAGGCGCCATAGCCGACATAGCGGACATGGCGGGCTTCGGCGCCGATTTCCGGCGCCAGCGTAAAGGTGATGTCGAACCGGTCTGGCGGCAGCAAGCCTGCGGCGCGATCGGGCCATTCCAGCAGCACCACGGCGCCGTCTGGTAAATCGTCGAAGCCGAGCTCGGCCAATTCCGCCGTGCCCGACAGCCGGTAGAGATCGCCGTGCACCAGCGGGAAGCGCGGCAGCTCATAGGCCTGGATAAAAGTGAAAGTCGGGCTCGGCACTTCGATGCTGTCGTCGCCGGCCAGATAGCGGATCAGCGCGCGGGCAAAGGTGGTCTTGCCGGCGCCGAGATCGCCGGACAGCGTCACCAGATCGCCGGGCTCGAGCGCACCGGCGATATCGGTCATGAAGGCGGCCAGCGCCGCCTCGTTCGGGATGGTCACAGTGAAGCTTGCGCCACCCGTGGTCGTCAGCAGCATCGTGATTTAGGCCGCCGTGAGCTTGGCGGCTTCTCCGGTCGGGAACGTACATGTCACAGTCGTGCCCTCGCCGACAACCGAGGTGATGCTGACCGTACCGCCGTGCAGCTCGACGAACGAGCGCACCAGCGAGAGGCCCAGTCCCGGGCCGCGGTGCTGCGAGCCGAGCGGGTGGGATTCGAACCAGTCGAATACCTTTTCCAGCACCTCGGACGGAATGCCCGGGCCGCGGTCGGTTACCGCGAAGATCACCGCGTCGGAGCGCCGCTCCGCCCGCAGCGTTATCGTTGCGCCGCCCGGCGAGAAGCTCACGGCATTGGCCAGGAGGTTGAAGAGGATTTGCCGCAGGCGGCGTTCGTCGGCGGTGAACGCGCCGATGTCCTTTGGCGCGCTGATGTCGAGCGTGAGGCCCGGGCCGGCGAGGCGATCCTGCACGCCTTCGGCGGCGGCCGCCATGGCGGCGCGGATATCGACGGCGCCGAGATTGAGCTGCATGCGGCCGGCGTCGATGGTGGCGAGGTCGAGGATGTTGTTGATCAGCGCCAACAGCGTGTCGGTGGAAACGGTGATGAAGTCGAGATATTCGCGCTGCTTCGGCGCCAGCGGCCCGGTCGAGGGATCGCCGAGCAGATGGACGAAGCCGATGATGTTGGTGAGCGGCGAGCGCAGTTCGTAGGACACGTGGTGGACGAAATCGATCTTGATCTTATCGGCGTCGACCAGCGCCTCGTTGCGCTCGCGCAGCGCGCGCTCGACGTTCACCGAATCGGTCACGTCATGGAAGGTCACCAAGGTCGCGCCGTTGGGCAGCGGCACCGCCGTGCAATCGAGCACGGTGCCGTCGCGGCGCTCGAGCCTCGACTCGATCGGCTCGCGGCTGTCGATCGCGGTGACGAATTCGCGCAGTTTTTGCCACGTGGTGCCGTCGCCGTGCAGCGGCCGGCACAGCGCCGTGATGGTCTCGATATGCGGCCGCTCGGCCAGCGCCGGCGGTGCGAGCCGCCACATGCGGGCGAAGGCTGCATTGTGCAGGCGCAAGCGGCCGTCGCTTGCGAACACCGCGACGCCCTCGGCCAGATTGTCGAGCGTCTCGCCCTGGACGCGGATCATTTCCTCGAAGCGGCGGTCGAGATCGAGCCGCTCGGTGACGTCGTGGAACAGGTAGGTGACGCCGCCGTCCGGATTGGGCGTGGTGACGACGCGCACGGTGCGGCCGTCCGGCAGGTGCCACATATATTCTTTGGCCTCGACCGCGCGGTAGGCTTCGAACAGCTCGGCCTTCCATTGCCGGAAATCCTGCTCCTCCGGCAGCTTCTCGGCGCTGCGCAGCACTTCGATGACCGCCGAATCCGTCGGCCCCTGGTCGAGATAGGCGGCGTCGAGATCCCACAGCGCGCGATAGGCGGCGTTGTAGAAGGTCAGCCGGTGATCGGCGCCGAACATGGCGACGCCGGTGGACAGCTGATCGAGCGTGCGGCGGTGGGCATCGACCATGCGGGCGAGCGCAACGCGCATGGTTTCCGCTTCGGTGGCGTCGAGCCCGATGCCGGCGCTGCCGGTCTCGGTGCGGAAATCGAGCACGTCGAAGGTGCGCCGGGCGCCCGCGACCACGGCCGGCAGCCGGCCCGCATAGGAGCCGTCGGCCGCGAGCGACCGCAAAATGTTGTCGCGCGCCGGGCTGTCGAGAAGCTCGAGACGCCGCGTGACGGCGTCGGCTGAGGTCTTGGCTTCGACCGCGCGCGCATAGGCTGAGTTGGCGAAGGTCAATCGGCCGGCCGCGTCGCGCGTCCATACCGGCGACGGCAGGTTTTCGATCAGCGCGCGCAGCGAGGCGACTTCGCGCAGCAGGCTTTCGTGCCGCGACAAAAGCTCGACCAGGTCGCGCTTGACGCCGCTGGCGTCCTTCAGCCGCAGCACGGCGCGGCCGCCGATGGCGCGTCCTTGCACTTCGATCGGATGGCCGTGCAGCGTGGTCAAGGTCAGCGCAAAACCTTCGCCCCGGCTGCGCAAATTTTCGACCGCCTGCTCCATGGTGGAAGCCTTGCCGGCTTCGAGCCAGCTGCCGAAGGCGAGCACGCGATGCGGCTCGGCGACGCCGACGATGGCCGGATCGCCGTCGATATGGGGCTCATCGGACCCCGCCGGCCAATCCACCATCACCTGCGGTTCGGAAAACAACAGCGCATTGGCGCGGTCGAGATCGCTGCGCAGCGCGGCGATCTCGTCGCGCGACGAGGTCTCCAGCCGAGCCCAGCGTGTACGTGCGCGTACCAACATGATCGCGGTGACGACGGCGAACAGCACGAGGCCGAGCACCACGACCAGGACGGCGATTTCATGCCGGTCGATGCTGTCTTGGGCGCTGGCCACGAGTGCGTGCAGCGCGAGTGCCGGTTTTTGCTCGGCGCTGGCGGGGAGGGGAAAGATAGCGCCGACAATGGCGGTCAGCGATCCGCGTCGCCACGGACGAGCGCAGCTGCCGCTGATCCGGATCGTGTCCGGCATGCCCCATCGCCTCTGCTGGCTGCCATCACCGCCCTTGCCAGCGGGTCATCGCGAGAAAAGCCCGCGAATCATTCAACTTTACTCTCAAGCGGAATCGCGCCGAAAGAGTCCAGATCGTGAACGTGAATGCGATGGAACCGGGGCTCAAGCCCGCGCGACAGCGGCGCGGCCGAGTGACGAGCCGAGCGCCTCGGCGTCGCGCGCCATGTCTTCCAGATTGATGCGGCTCAAGGCGACGCCGAATTGCTGCTCCGCGCTCGACAAAGCCGGCAGCACGACTTTGCTGAGCAGCTCGGAGCCGGCGGGTTCATTGTCGGCTTCGTCGACCGTGCCGGCGGCGCGCAAAATATCGTTGGCGGTCACGCGGCGCGCTTCACGCGCCAATTCATAGCCGCCGCGCGGGCCGCGGATGCCTTTGAGGATTCCTTCGCGCACCAGGTTTTGCAGCACGGACTCCAGATGTCGCGGCGGCAACGCATGGCGCGCCGCCAGCGTTTTTGCCGAAATCGGACGTCCTGGGGCCTGCACCGCCACGTCGATGACGGCTGCAATCGCGAGGAGTCCTTTGCGGGGGAGAAGAGGCATGTAGGAGAAAAACGCCGCGGGCGGGGAATAGTTCGTAAGGAGGTAACATACTACACCCGCACCGGATGCCTAGTAGATCGGCAGCTTCACCGCAGATTTATTCAGTCTTTGATTTCAATCCGGTAGAACCCAGCCCGCGCGAGGCGCGCTCTGTTTCATCTAAACTGTTCCATTCAACAAGTTTTGCATGTTGAATGGGTGCGATTACTAGTTGCGCGATGCGCGTGCCGCGCGAAACGACGAATAATTCGGCACCAGTATTGATCAGGATAACCTGCAATTCTCCCCGGTAGTCGGCGTCGATCGTCCCGGGCGTGTTCAGCACGGTGATGCCGTGGCGTGCGGCCAAACCCGAGCGCGGCCGGATCTGGCCTTCGCTGCCGGCCGGCAAAGCGATCGCGATGCCTGTTGGAATGACGGCGCGGCCGCCGGGCAAAATTTCGACCGGCGCGGCGGCCGGCACCGCGGCCATGAGATCGAGCCCGGCGGCCAGCGCGCTGTGATATTGCGGCAGCGGCAGGTCGCGCGCGTGCGGCAGCCGCATGACGCGCACCTCGACGGGCGTTTGGTTGCTCACGGCTTCGTCTCCGTGAGCGCCGTGACGATCCGCGCGATCAAGGCGCGCGCGACGTCATCCTTCGATTGCGGCGGCCAGGACTCGACGCCGGCCGCGGTAATCAGATGAATGGTGTTGACGTCGCCGCCCATGATGCCGGTCGCGGGCGAGACGTCGTTGGCCAGAATCCAGTCGCAGCCTTTTTTGGCGAGCTTTGCCTGGGCATTGGCGATGACGTTGTCGGTCTCCGCGGCAAAGCCGATGACAAGGTGCGGCCGGCCTGCGTTGCGGTGTGCGATCGTCGAGAGGATGTCGGGATTTTCGGTCAGCGCCAAGGTCGGCGTCTTGCCCGGCTGCTTCTTGATCTTGTTGTCGCTCGGCCGTTCGGCGCGCCAGTCGGCGACGGCGGCGGCGAACACCGCCACATCGGCCGGCAGCGCCTGCTCGACCGCCTTGAACATTTGTTGCGCGGTCTCGACCTTCACCACCGACAGTCCGGGCGGATCAGGCAAATTGACCGGACCGGACACCAGCACCACCTCGGCGCCGGCTGCGGCCGCTGCGGTGGCTATGGCGTGGCCCTGCTTGCCCGAAGAACGATTGGCGATATAGCGCACCGGATCGATCGGCTCATTGGTCGGTCCCGATGTGACCAGGACGCGTTTGCCGCTGAGGGATCCGGTCCGGCGCATGATCGCCTCGACCGCGGCGGCGATTTCCAGGGGCTCGGCCATGCGGCCAAGGCCGGCTTCGCCATGCTCGGCCATCTCGCCGGCGTTCGGCCCGACGATGTGCACGCCGTCGCTGCGCAATTGCGCCAGATTGCGCGACGTCGCCTTGGCGGCCCACATCTGCGGGTTCATCGCCGGCGCGATCAGGATCGGTTTGGCGGTTGCGAGCAGCACCGCGGTAGCGAGATCGTCGGCGTGACCGCCCGCCATCTTGGCCAACAGATCCGCCGTCGCCGGCGCGACCACGATGAGATCGGTGTCGCGTGCCAAGCGAATATGGCCGACGTCGAACTCGCTGTGCGGATCGAACAGATCAGTAAAAACGCGCTCGCCGCTCAACGCGCCGGCGGCTAGCGGCGTAATGAAATGCTGCGCGGCGGCGGTGAGGATGCAGCGCACCTGGGCGCCGCGATCCTGCAAGCGCCGGATCAGGTCGAGCGATTTATAAGCGGCGATGCCGCCGCCGATGATGAGCAGCACGCGGTTGCCGTTTGCTTCCGCCGCGCGCGCCTTCTGCCGCGCCGGCTGCGATGGCGGCTCGAAATGCTCCAAAATGTCGTGGCCGGTCTGTTCCGCGGCCTCGCGCAAGATGACGCGGACCTCGTCCTCCATCGACCGGCCATGGCGCGCCGCGCGCAACCGGAGCAGCTTCTTCAGCTTGTCGTCGAGCTGCCGGACGGTGAGACTGGCCATCGGAAGTTCCTCTGGACTATCAGAGGTTAGCACCGCAATGATTGCATTGCAATCATTGCCATCACAGCACCTTGACGGCAATCCAAAGCAGCAGCGCCGCGATCGCCCACAACGCCGCCAAAGTCCAGCGGAAGCGGCCGCGTTCGGCTTCGTCGAACTCGGCGATGGTTTGCGGCGACAGCAACAGGCCGTCGCGCGTCATCGCGTCGAGCTGGTCGAGCACGTGGGCGCCGCGCGTCAACAGCGCCGGTGCGCTGGCGACGAAACGGCCCAGCTCGCTGACGCCCTGCGCGGCGTTTTCCAGCTTGCCGGCGGGGCCGAGGTGCCGCGTCATCCATTCGCGCACCACCGGCTCCGCGGTGGTCCACATGTCGAGTTTTGGATCGAGCGAACGTCCGACGCCTTCGACCACCACCATGGTTTTTTGCAACAGCAGCAATTCCGGCCGCGTGCGCATATCGAACAGGCCGGTGACCTCGAAGAGGAGCGTGAGCAGCTTCGCCATCGAGATGTCTTCGGCCGTGCGGTTGTGGATCGGCTCGCCGATGGCGCGGATGGCTTGGGCGAAATTCTCCACCGAATGGTGCGGCGGCACATAGCCGGCTTCGAAATGAACCTCGGCGACGCGGTGGTAGTCGCGGTTGATGAAGCCGTGCAGAATCTCGGCAAGGAACAGGCGTTCCTTGACGCCCAGCCGGCCCATGATGCCGAAGTCGACGGCGATCAAACGGCCGTCGTCGTCGACGAACAGGTTTCCCGGATGCATGTCGGCGTGAAAGAAACCGTCGCGCAGCGCGTGGCGCAAGAATGTCTGGATCAACACGCGGCCGAGTTTCGGCAGGTCAAAACCTTTCGCCACGAGGCGCGCGCGATCGGACAGCGGCGTGGCGTCGATCCATTCCAAGGTCAGCACTTCCTTGGTGGTGCGGTCCCAGTCCACCGCGGGCACGCGGAAATCCGGATCGTCCTTGGTGTTCTCGGCCATCTCCGAGAGCGCCGCCGCCTCCAGCCGAAAATCCATTTCGAGCGCCACCGAACGGCGCAGCGTGTCGACCACCTCGATGAGGCGAAGCCGCCGCGCTTCGGCCGACAGATTTTCGGCGTGCCGCGCGGCGAAAGTGAAGGCCGCAAGATCGACGTGGAAGCGTTTTTCGACGCCGGGCCGCAACACTTTGACAGCGACGTTACGCGGCCCGCCTGTGGTCCCGACTTGGGTCTCGACCGTGGCGCGATGCACCTGCGCGATCGAGGCGGCGGCGACCGGCGGCCCAAAACTTGAAAACACCGATTTGAGCGGCTTGCCGAACGAGGCGGCGACCGCGGCCTCCGCCTCAGCCTGCGGAAACGGCGGCATCTGGTCCTGCAGCCGCTCGAGATCTTTGGCGAGTGCCGCGCCGACCACGTCCGGCCGGGTCGCCAAAAACTGGCCGAGCTTGACGTAGCTCGGGCCGAGCCGGGTCAGCGCCGTCGACAGGCGGGTGTCGGCTGCGCCGGTGGTGCGCCGTTCGATCAGGCGCGCCAGCCGCAGAAAAGGCCGCGCCGGGACCGGCACGGCTGAGGGATCGACGATGCCGAACACGCCCTCGCGGGCGAACACGAAGCCGGCGCGGCCGAGACGGACGAGATGCGCGGGAGCGGAGATCACAAACGCCAGCCGCAATGCAGCGCCACGATGCCGCCGGTCATTTGCCGATGCGAAACCCGCTTGAAGCCGGCCGCGCGCAGCATGGCGGCAAAGGCATCGGGTTTCGGGAAGCGGCGGATCGATTCCACCAGATAGCGATAGGACTCGGCGTCGCCGACGACGGCGCGGCCGAGCGCCGGGATGACGTTGAACGAATAGAAATCGTACAGCCGGTCGAGGCCGGGCACATCGACGGCAGAGAATTCGAGGCACAAAAATTTGCCGCCGATTCTCAGTACGCGAAACGCCTCGGCAAGCGCCACGTCGATGCGCGGCACGTTGCGGATGCCGAACGCGATGGTCACGGCATCGAAACTGCGGTCGGCGAACGGCAGCGCTTCGGCATTACCTTCGGTGAACGTAATCGCCTCATCGAGATGACGGGCTGCGGCGCGCTCGCGGCCGACCGCCAGCATGTCCGGATTGATGTCGCATACCGTCGCCCGGGTGAATTCGCCGCCGGCCGCGATGGCGCGCATCGCAACGTCGCCGGTGCCGCCGGCGATGTCGAGCAGCGTGAATGGCCGAGTTCGGGGCGGATCGAGCGCGGTGACCAGCGCGTCCTTCCAGGCCCGATGCAGGCCGAGCGACATCAGATCGTTCATCAGGTCGTAGCGCGGCGCCACGCTGTGGAACACGTCGTCGACCAGCGCCTGCTTGTCTGCAAGCGGCACCTGGCGTGCGCCGAAATGGGTGTCTGCCATCGCTGGTTTCCCTGTCACGCAAACCATAGCGCGGCGGCGCAAGCGACGCTATGTGTTGTTGAAATTAACCATATGGCCCAAGCGCCGGATCGAACGATGCCCGAATTGCCTGAAGTCGAGACGGTGCGCCGCGGGCTTGAGCCGGCGATGGAGGGCGCGCGCTTCGCCAAAGTGGAGGTGCATCGCGGCGATCTGCGCTGGCCGTTGCCGAAGGATTTTGCCAAGCGCCTCGAAGGCTCAACCGTGACCGGCCTGGGCCGGCGGGCCAAATATCTGCTCGCGGACCTCTCGTCCGGCGACGTGTTGATCATGCATCTGGGCATGTCCGGCTCGTTCCATGTGTTCGGCAAGGACCGCCAGAGCACGCCCGGGGCCTATTATCACGAGCGCGCAAAACACGTCGCCCACGATCACGTGGTGTTTCACATGTCGTCCGGCGCCATCGTCACCTTCAACGATCCGCGCCGCTTCGGCTCGATGAAGCTCGTCGCGCGGCAAAAGCTCGACGACGAACCCTTGTTGAAGGGTCTCGGCCCCGAGCCGCTCGGCAACGCCTTCGATGCCGCGATGCTGGCGCTGGCCTGCAAGGGCAAGAAAACCAGCCTCAAGGCGGCGCTCTTGGACCAGCGCATCGTCGCCGGGCTGGGCAATATTTATGTCTGCGAGGCGCTCTATCTGGCGCGGCTGTCGCCGAAGCGCCTGGCCTCGACCATCGCCACGAAACTCGGCACGCCGAACGAGCGCGCCGAACGTCTGGTCGAGAGCATTAAGCGCGTGCTCAACGACGCCATCAAGGCCGGCGGCTCATCGCTGCGCGATCACAAGCTGACCGACGGCGGGCTGGGCATGTTCCAGCACAATTTCCGTGTTTATGATCGCGAAGGCGAAAAATGCCGCACGCCCGGCTGCGGCGGCACCGTCAAGCGCATCGTGCAGAACGGCCGCTCGACGTTTTATTGTCCGAGCTGTCAGAAGTGAATCTTTCCGCCCCCGCTATCGCGGGGGCGGAAAATTAGTCCGGCAGCGCCTCGTCCAGCCACTTGGCCAGCACCGCGGCGATCTCCTTGTTGTTCTTCTCCAGCATCATGACGTGGCTGTTGCCCTTGATGCCGATATCGGCCAGCCGGATATAGGTCGGCTTGACGCCGGCCTGACGCAGATAGTTCACCGTGCAGTGATCGTAGGGTGCGTGATAGGACGCCTCTGACGTGAGCACCAGGATCGGCATTTTCTGAAGATTGGGCAGTTGCCGCGCCGGCTCGGCTTGCGCGTAGCAGCGCACCAGGTCGGGCGCTTCGGCCTTGTCCTGCTGCACCATCGTGAGCTCGGATGCGTCTTTGATCGGCGGCGCATAGGTGAGCGGTACCGCGGTGATGCCATAGGGCAGCGCAAGCGTGCCTTGCTTGAACCAATCGGGCGCGCCTTTGAATTCGACCTGATAGAACGGCGGACCGTTCGGCTCGATCGCCAGGATCGCCTTCACCAGATCGGGCCGCGCATCGGCCACCGGCCAGCCGAACGCTCCGGCTTGCGAATGAGTGAGCAGGATCGCCGGGCCGATTTTTTCCAAGAGCGCCAACAGCGCATCGCGATTGAGGAATTGCTGCGAGGCGAAGTCGGCGATCGCCGGCATCTGGCTTGCGGCAAGCTGCACCGTCGCCGGATCGTCCGGCTCGCCGCTGCCCGGCCATTGGGTGTGCAAAACCGCCTGCGGCCACAGCTTGAACTTTTCCTGGGCGACGAAGCGCGACAGCGCGTTGCCGCGTTCGACATTGTGCATCGGCCCGTAAGCCGCGGCGAGATAGCCGGACCGCGCCCGACCGGGCTGGTCGACCACATAGACCGCATAACCTTGGCGGACGAAATATTGCGCCCAGCCTTCGCGGCCGTCGGGGGTGCCGGTGTAATTGGTGCCCGACATGGTGCCGCCGTGCACCATGACGATCGGATAGGGGTGCGTCTGCTTCGCCGGGATGCGCACCTCGACATACATCTGATGGCTGACATAGTCCTTGCCGTCGGCCGTCGTCGTCTTGGCGTTGACGTAGAAGAAGCCGTCGCGGGCCAGCATCAGCGGCGGATCGTCGGCGGCCTGCGCCGGCTTGGTCAAGAATGCGATGGCCACGGTCGCGGCGACGATCAGTCCGGCCGCAATGCCCGCATAGGCAATGATTTCACTTGGCTTCACGGCGCCCTCCCTGTTGAGTCATCATAACAGAGTGGCCGCGGCCGCGGATATCGGCCGGGCCTGCATCGTCCGGGAGCGTCAAGCATGGCTTACGAAAACATCATCGTCGAAACCCGCGGCCGGGTCGGCCTCATCCGGCTCAATCGTCCGCAGGCGCTCAACGCGCTCAACCGCGCGCTGATGAGCGAGCTCGGCCAGGCCATCGCCGCGTTCGAAGCCGACACCAATATCGGCTGCATGGTCATCACCGGCTCGGAAAAAGCTTTCGCGGCCGGCGCCGACATCAAGGAAATGGCCGACAAGGATTTTACCGACGTTTTCTTCGGCGACTTTTGCGCCGACTGGCATCAGGCGGCGGCGGCGCGCAAGCCGGTCGTCGCCGCGGTGGCCGGCTTTGCGCTCGGCGGCGGCTGCGAGCTTGCGATGCAGTGCGATCTCATCATCGCGGCCGACAATGCAAAATTCGGCCAGCCGGAGATCAAGCTCGGCATCATTCCCGGCATCGGCGGCACCCAGCGGCTCACCCACGCGGTGGGCAAGGCCAAGGCCATGGACCTCATCCTCACCGGCCGGCTGATGGATGCCGCGGAAGCCGAGCGTTCCGGCCTGGTCGCGCGTATCGTGCCGGCGGCGAGCCTGCTCGACGAAGCGATGAAAGTCGCCGAGACCATCGCGGCGATGTCGCTGCCGTCTGTGCTGGCGGCCAAGGAAGCGGTCAATCGCGCCTTCGAGACCTCGCAGGCCGAAGGCATCCGCTTCGAGCGGCGCATCTTTCACTCCCTGTTCGCCACCGCCGACCAAGGCGAAGGCATGCACGCCTTCATCGAAAAGCGGCCGCCGAAGTTTGAAAACAAATAGTGTCATGCCCCGCGAAGGCGGGGCACCCAGTAATCGCCGCCATGGCGGCGTGTACTGGATCGTCCGCCTTCGCGGACGATGACAGCGATTATTTCCGCACACAGATCACGCGCACGACCGATTGATCGATCGCATTGCGGCCGGTGGCGAGCGCGATGTTCTGTGCTTGCAAAAAAGCGCGCAGCGTTTCCGTCGGTATCAGCGTCGCCTGATTGACGGCACCCGCGCCGGCGACCGCGGTCGAACTTAAATCCACCATGCCGGCGAGACGGCCTTGCGCGTCGACCGCCGCGGCGCCGGAAAAACCAAGCTTCGGCGCCGGATCGAGATTTTGCGCGGTGCGATGCGCCGGCGCGCGGGTGACCGCGCCGCCGCCGGACTGGGCCAGCGGATCGGCGACGCCGACAAGCGTGAGGTCATCGCCAGCGCCGCTGTCGCCGGCGAGCGTTACGGGCAAAAGGTCTTGCGCGCCGTAGACGCGCAGCAGCGCGATCGCGTTGGCCTTGTCCGCGGCGATGCGTTCGGCACGGCCGAAGCCCGGAATTGCGATGGCCTGGCAGCCGTCGGCGATTTGCGCCGAGGTGATCAGATGGCCTTGGCCGGACACCACAATGGCGGTGCCGTATTCGACGCTGCGCCGCAACCCGGGCGGCGGCGCGGCGTTCGGATCGGGAAAACCCTGGTAGCTGTTGGCCATTGCCGCGGCGATCGGCGCCATGACGCCTTCGGTGGCGCGATCGAACAGAATGGTCACGCCGCGCAATTCGCTGCCGCTCGACTGGACGCGGACGATGAACCGTTTCAGGCCCTGCAGTCCCGACATGACGAAAGAGTCGGGCGTAAGCGTCGAATGCTCGACGGTGCGATGGCGTACTTTCTTTTCGTCGTCGAACAGGGCCGGCAGCGCGGCTTCGTGCAGGCGAAATGTCTCGATGTCGATTTGACGCTGTCCCGACGTCCAGCGGCTGCCCGTGCGGGCTGGCGCGGTCTTGGGCACCAGCGCACTGGGCAGGCCGAGCCGCGCGCCCGTGACCAGGTCGTCGATGATGTGCCACCCCGCCGCTACCAGCGCGCCCTGCGACGGCGGACCGATGGTGTCGACCGCGGAATCGGGATCGTCTGATGATGCTGGCTTGGCGGCAACGGGGAGTTTTTTTGCGGCCGTTTTCTCGGCCGTCTTTGCGGCCGACGGTGCCGCGAACAGCGGCAGGGCTGCTGCCGCCAACAGGCCGAGAACGATGCCTGCTTTCCTGATCCCCATCGTCGCACCCAGCAAGGTTGGTTCAGCCTAGCTCAACCACACAGCGACGCAATGTGGCTGCATGGATCAATACACCTGATCGGGTGGCGGCCTTGATCGCATGGATGCTGGTTGTTCGTGTTGGCATTCTTGTCAAGGACGGCGCGAAGCGCCGCCGCCTCCGGCGGTCTTCGATCCTTGACAAGAATGCCAACACGAACAGAGTGCTGTCCATGCGATCAAGGCCGCTTTTTCGGCCTTCCAAACACACCCGATGCTACGTCCAATCGGCTCGTCCGCTCCACCGATCAGGTTTATGGTATCGCCATGCTCAGCGCGGAAGAACTCGAACGCTACGCACGCCACATCGTGTTGCGCGAGGTGGGCGGCCCCGGCCAGGCTGCGCTCGGCCGCGCCCGCGTGTTGGTGATCGGCGCCGGCGGGCTTGGCGCGCCGGCGCTGATGTATCTCGCCGCCGCCGGCGTTGGCACGCTGGGCGTGATCGATGATGACGTGGTTTCGCTGTCGAACCTGCAGCGGCAGATTATTCACGCCACCCCGGATATCGGCGCGCCCAAGGTCGACAGCGCCGCGGCGGAGATCAAAAGGCTCAATCCCCACGTCGCCGTGGAGCCGCACGGCGTCCGGCTGACCGCGCAGAACGCGCTCAATCTGATCGGCCGTTATGACATTGTTGCCGACGGCTCCGACAATTTCGCCACCCGTTATCTGGTCGCCGACGCCTGCTATTTTGCCAAGAGGCCCCTGGTTACGGCGGCGCTCGGCACTTTCGACGGCACGCTGACCACGATCCGCGCTTACGAGCGCGACGCCGACGGCAAGCTCAATCCGACCTATCGCTGCCTGTTTCCGGAGCCGCCGCCGCCCGGCACCGTTCCGGCCTGCGCCGAGGCCGGCGTTCTCGGCGCGCTGGCCGGCGTCGTCGGCTCGATGATGGCGCTGGAAGTGATCCGCGAGATCGTCGGCTTCGGCGAGGGTTTGGTCGGCCGCCTGGTCATGCTCGACGCCCGCGCCATGCGCTTCGAGACGTTGCGCTATGCCTGGGATCCGGCCAACCCGCTCACCGGCGAAGCGCCGACCATCCGCGATCTGTCAGCGCATATTTGAGGAAGAGTTCTTTACTTCGTCCAGATCGCCTGAATGGTCGAGCCCTTCATCACCGACCATTTGTTGGCGCCGGCATTCACCAGCGTGAAGCAATTGGCCATGGTGGCGCCGCCCCAGGTGGTGCAGAAGCCGTCCTTCGACAGCTTCCAGGTGCCTTCGCCTTTGTTGCCCCCGCCGATCGGCTCGCGCTTCATCTTGCCGTCGGCCAGGAACGTCATCTTGTATTTGACGTTCGACAGCGTCGACGCCGTGAACGGCTGGCCGTTGAAGAACGTGGTCTGGATTTCGCTCGGCGGCAGCCTTGCCGGCTGCGCGGCGGCAACTGTCGTCGTCACCAGGACGGCCAAAGCCGCAATTGCAGCGTCGCGTCGAAAATTCGCGTGCATCGTAAGCCCCCAAGATTCCGATTCACGGCCGTCATGATAATGCTTTGCCGCCGCCGCGTCCGCTGAAATATTTCAGCGGCTCTGGCCATGATAGACGCTGTTCGGCCGCATGTCGGTGGCCGAGGCGACACGGTTCGTCATGTTGAAGAAGCCGGCGACAGCGGCGATGTCCCAGATATCGCGGTCGCTGAAGCCCACGCGGCGCAGCGCGGCGCGGTCTTCGTCCTCGATCAGCCACGGCTCGGCGGTGAGTTTTGCGGCAAAGTCCAGCATGGCACGCTCGCGCTTGGACAAGCGCGCCGCGCGAAAATTCATCGCCATCAATTCGCCCAGCACTGGATCGCCGGACAATTGGCGCACCGCGGCGCCATGGGCGACCAGGCAATAGTAGCAGCGGTTTTGCGACGAAACCGCGACCGCGATCATCTCGCGCTCGAGCTTGCTCAGGCCCGACGGCGCCAGCATCAGGTCGTTATACATGGCGACGAAGGCCGAGAGCTTGGCCATGTCAAAACCATAGGCCTTGAGCACATTGGGCACGAAGCCGAGCTTTTCCTCGCATTTGGCGAAATAGGCCGCCATGTCCGGCGACAGAGTTGCCGGCTCGAGCGACAGCGCCGTGATCTTGGTGTCGTCCCCGGCCGCGGCGCTGGGGCGCGGTTTTTTCGCCTTGGCTTTGGCTGCTTTGCTGCTGTGCTTGGCCATCTTCGTCCCCTGTGAAACGCCCTTGCCGAACGCCATCTTTACGGCGGTGGCGATGGCGGATGCGCGCAGTGTGTGAGTATTATCGTAGCCGACCGCGCTGACCAGCCGGGACGGGAGCATGAACGTCCAGGATTTTCCCCTTAATACGGACGACGGGATCGGGCAGGCGCTCATCGGCGCGGCCGCCGCGGCGCTGGCGCGGCGCAGGAGCGATATTCCCGGCACGTTCCTTGCCGAATTGCTCGGCTCCGCGGTGCCCGACGATTTGCAGCGCTACGGGCCCGACGAGCTTGCCGCCATCGCCGAGCGGTCGTGGGCACTGTTCGCCGAGCGCAAGGCTGGCGCGCCCAAGATCAGCTTCGAGCCGGCGCCGGCGACGCGCACCGTGGCGGTGCTCGACATCATCAATGACGACATGCCGTTTCTGCTCGATTCGGTTGTCGGCGAGCTCAACCAACGTGGCCTCGACATCCGCCTCCTGGTCCATCCGGTGTTCGCGGTCGAGCGCGACTCCGCGGGAACGCTGACGGCCTTCAAGGGCGTCGCCAAAGACGGCGGCCGGCACGAAAGCTTCATCCATATTCACATCGAAGGCGTCGCGGAGGCTGAGCGGCGCGCCGAGATCGTCCGCGCGCTCGAAGATCTCCTCGCCCAGGTTCGCGTCGCCGTTCAGGATTGGCGGCCGATGCTGGACTGGCTGCACGCCGTCATCGCCGAATTGCGCGCCAACCCGCCGCCGCTCGACGCCGGCGAAATTGCCGAAGGCGTGCAGTTCCTGGAATGGCTGGCGGCGGATAATTTTACGCTACTCGGCGCCCGCGATTACGTCTTCACCGGCAATACCGACGTGCTCGAACCGATGTTCGAGACCGGGCTTGGGCTGTTGCGCTCGCGCGACGTGCGGCCGTTGCAGCGCTGGAACCAGCCGCTCGTCATCACGCCGGAAATTCGCGCGCTCATGGAGGAGCCCCGGCTCCTCGTCATCACCAAGTCGACCTTGCGCTCGCCGGTGCATCGCCGCGTCGACATGGACTATATCGGCGTCAAGCGCTTCGACCGCCACGGCAAGCTGGTCGGCGAATTCCGCCTCTGCGGCCTGTTCACCTCGACCGCCTATACGCGCTCGGTGCGCGCCATTCCCTATCTGCGGCGCAAGGCCGACGACGTCATCCGCCGCGCCGGTTTTGAGCCGGCGAGTCATTCCGGCAAGGCGCTGGTCAACGTGCTGGAGACCTATCCGCGCGACGAATTGTTCCAGATCGACGAAGACCTTCTTTATCAGTTCGCGCTCGATATCCTGCAGCTCGGCGACCGTCCGCGGGTGCGCGTGCTGCCGCGGCGCGACCGCTTCGACCGTTTCGTCTCGGTCCTCGTCTACGTTCCGCGCGAGCGCTACGACAGCGCGATCAGGGCACTGATCGGCGATTATCTCTCGACCGCGTTCAACGGTGCCGTGCGCGCCTTCTATCCGTTCTTCACCGAAGGCCCGCTGGTGCGCGTGCATTTCATCATCGGCCGTTCCGAGGGCGAGGCGCCGGATCCCGATCGCGTGACGCTCGACCGCGCTGTCGAGGCCATCGTGCGCAGTTGGATCGACGGCTTGAACGAGGCGCTGGCCGCCGCCTACGACCTGGGCAAGGCGCGCACGCTGTCGGCGCGCTACGGCGGTGCGTTCCCGATCGATTATCGCGAGGTCTATTCGCCGGCGATGGCCGTCGGCGACATCCGCGTCGTCGAGATGCTCACGGCGGAGCGGCCGCTCGGCGTCGATTTTTACCGCCAGGGCGGCGCCGGGTTGTCGCGCGCAGGGCTGAAGGTATTCAGCCAAAGCCGGCCGATTTCGCTGTCCGAGCGCGTGCCGGTGCTGGAAGACATGGGTTTTCGTGTCGTCGACGAGCGCACCTACCACATCAAGCGTGAGGACTCCACGGAAGTCTGGTTCCACGATATGGAGCTTGAAAGCGCGTCAGGCGACTCGATCGACCTGTCCGCGCTCGAGCAGCGCCTCGAAGCCTGTTTCCTCGTCGTCATGGGCAAACGGGCCGAGAGTGACGGCTATAACGCGCTGGTGCTGTTGGCCGGGCTCGGCTGGCGCGATGTCGCGCTGATCCGCAGCATCTCGCGCTTCCTGCGCCAGATCCGCGTGCCCTATTCGCAAGATTACATGTGGGCGACGCTGCGCAAGCATTCCGCCATCGCCACGCAGATCGTGGCTCTGTTCCACACCCGGTTCGATCCGCATCTGCCGGCGTCGAACGACGAGCGCACGGCGCGCGAAGCGGAGATCGCTTCGACAATCGAAGCCGCCTTGCAGGCGGTCGAAAGCCTGGACGAGGACCGCATCCTGCGCCATTTCGTCAATGCGGTGCAGGCGGCGATCCGCACCAACTTCTATCAGCTCGACCGCGACGGCCAGCCCAAGGACGTCATTGCGATAAAATTTTCGAGCCGCAAGGTCGACGCCATGTCGCTGCCGCGGCCGCTCTACGAGATTTTCGTCTATTCGCCCCGCGTCGAGGCCGCGCACCTGCGCTTCGGCAAGGTGGCGCGCGGCGGCATTCGCTGGTCCGACCGGCCGCAGGATTTCCGTACCGAAATATTGGGCCTGGTGAAAGCGCAGAACGTCAAGAACGCCGTCATCGTGCCGGTCGGCGCCAAGGGCGGGTTCGTGCCGAAATATCTGCAGACGGGCGGCACGCGCGAAGCCATCCAGGCGGAAGGCATCGCCACCTACAAGATCTTCATGTCGACGCTGCTCGACATCACCGACAACATCGGCACCGCCGGCGTTGTGCCGCCGCGCGACGTGGTGCGCAAGGAGGGCGACGATCCCTATCTGGTCGTCGCCGCCGACAAGGGCACCGCGACGTTCTCCGACATCGCCAACGACATCGCCATTGCTCACGATTTTTGGTTGGGCGACGCGTTTGCCTCCGGCGGCTCCGCCGGGTTCGACCACAAGAAGATCGGCATCACCGCGCGCGGCGCCTGGGAATCGGTCAAGCGCCATTTCCGCGAAATGGACGTCAACCTTGCCATGACGCCGTTCACCGTGGTCGGCGTCGGCGACATGTCGGGCGACGTATTCGGCAACGGCCTGTTGCGCGAGAAGACCACAAAACTCGTCGCCGCCTTCGATCACCGCGACATTTTCATCGATCCCGAGCCCGATGCGGAGCGCACCTTCGCCGAACGTCAGCGCCTGTTCGACCTGCCGCGCTCGAGCTGGCAGGATTTCGACAAGACGCTGATCTCCAAAGGCGGCGGCGTCTATTCGCGCTCGGCCAAGGAGATCAGGCTGTCGGCGGAGGCGCAAAAGCTCTTCGGCGTCGGCGAACGGCTGACGCCGCAGGACCTCATTCGCGCCATCCTCAAAGCTCAGGTCGACCTGATCTTCTTCGGCGGCATCGGCACCTATGTCCGCGCCGCCGACGAAAGCGACGAGGCGGTCGGCGACCGTGCCAACGATGCCGTTCGCATCGCCGGCAAGGATCTGCGCTGCAAGGTGATCGGCGAGGGCGCCAATCTCGGCATGACGCAACGCGGCCGCATCGAGGCGGCGTTGCGCGGCGTCCGGCTCAATACCGACGCCATCGACAACTCGGCCGGCGTCAACACCTCCGACATGGAGGTCAATCTCAAGATCGCGCTGAGCTCGCCGCTGCGCGACGGCCGGCTGACCATGGATGGGCGCAACGCGCTGCTCGCCGAGATGACCGACGACGTCGCGGCGCTGGTGCTGCGCAACAATTATCTGCAGCCGCTGGCGCTGTCGCTCGCCGAACGGCGCGGCATGGAGGCCTTTGGCTTCCAGCAGCGTCTGATCCAGACGCTGGAGAAGCGCGGCCACCTGGACCGCGCGGTCGAATTCTTGCCCGACGATGCCCAGCTTGCCGAGCGGCGCCGCCGCGCGGAACCGTTCACCCGGCCGGAGCTTTCGGTGCTGCTCGCCTACGCCAAGCTGACGCTCGACGAGGACCTGTTGGAATCCACGGTGCCCGACGATCCCTATCTGGCCCGCGAGCTCACCCGATATTTCCCTAAAGCCATCGCCGAACGCTTTCCCGATGCGCTCGAACATCACCGTCTGCGCCGCGAGATCATCGCCACCCAGCTCGGCAATTCGATGATCAACCGCGGCGGCCCCTCGCTGATCGTGCGCATTGCCGACCAGACCGGCGCCTCGCCTGCCGCCATCGCCGCGGCCTTCGCCGCCGTGCGCGACAGTTTTGGCATGACCGCGCTCAACACGGCGATCGACGGGCTCGACAATCGAGTTCCGGGAAAATTACAGCTCGAGCTTTACGCGGCGGTGCAGGACCTCTTGCTCGACCGCATCATCTGGTTCCTGCGCAACGCCGATCTGTCCAAAGGTTTGGCCGAGGTCGTTGCGCATTACCGCGACGGTATCGCCGCCGTCGAAGCCGCCCTCGACGGCGCTCTCTCCGAGGACAGCTTGAGCGCGCGCGGCGCGCGCAAAAGCAAGCTCGTCGAGGCCGGCGTGCCGGAGGAACTTGCCGGACGTTTGTCCAATCTGCCGTCGCTTACCGCCGCGCCCGATATCGTCCTGGTCGCCGACCGCACCGGTAAACCGATCGGCGAGGTGGCGGCGATCTATTTTGCCGCCGGAACGTTCTTCCGGCTCGATCGCATCACCAGCGCCGCGAGCACTATTCCGATTGCGGATTATTTCGACCGGCTGGCGCTCGACCGGGCGCGGGATTCGATCGGCGATGCCGAGCGCCGGCTTGCCGCGGCCATGGTCGGCAACGGTGCGGCCGGCGCTGCCGCTGTGGAGGCTTGGGTTATGCCGCGCCACGACGAGGTCGAGCGCGTTCGGCAGGCGGTCCACGAGATTGCTAGTTCCGGACTGACGCTGTCGAAACTCGCGGTGGCCGCGAGCCTGCTCGGCGACTTGGTCAAGAATTAAAGGCGGGCAAGGGCTTACCCACGGCGTCGCGGCTCGCCACAAAAAAGAACCCCAAGCAGAGTACGCGCTTGGGGTTCTAGGTGTTGCCTCAACTTAGGCTTATTGGGCCGGGCGACAGGGTGTCGGGGGGATGGGGGAGCCGCCCGGTTGGCCTAATGCTCGGGAAATAGGAACGGGGTCTGCAGATACAATGCGGATCACGGTTTAGTGTAATCCGCTGCGTCAAAACGCGCCGCTTGCAAACAACAAATCCATGGCCGAACGAATTTTTGCCGCGACGCAATGCAGCGCAGTACTACCTCGCATACGTGACGCGCGGATGTCACAAACACGGCGCGATTTTACTCAATTGCACCAGTGCCAAAGAATTTCATTTTCCGCGCGGAACCAACCGCCCTTGCGGCACTTGTCGGTCTTGGGCCAGGATTGGGTGAGATGTGCACGGGGCGCTCATGCGCTTGAAAATGCGGACGTCGTCGGCCCAAGCGGCATGGCAATGATTGCGGTTCTTACGAATTGTTGCGGGATCACGGCATGAACGCGATCCATTCGCTGCAGCCGTTTTACACGGTGGCCGGCTTCGCCGTCGGCATGCTGGTCGGCTTGACCGGCGTCGGCGGCGGCTCGCTGATGACGCCGATCCTGATCGTGCTGTTCGGCGTCCACCCGGCGACCGCGGTCGGCACCGACCTGCTTTACGCCGCGGCGACCAAGACCGCCGGCAGCCTGGTGCACGGCTATAACCGCACCGTCGATTGGCGGGTGGTGCGGCGGCTGGCCACCGGCAGCGTGCCGCTCACGGTCCTGACCATCTGGGCGCTGAGCTACGTCAACATCAACGGTGCGGCGGCGCGCGAACTCATCGCCGGCGTGCTGACGCTGGCGCTGTTTGCCACCGCGCTGATGCTGGTGTTTCGCGACCGCCTCGTTAACCGCTACGCGGCGCGGATCGGCGCACTGCCGCCGCGGCGGATCGCCACGCTGACCGTCATTGTCGGCGCCATCCTCGGCGTGCTGGTGTCGATCTCGTCGGTCGGCGCCGGCGCCATCGGCGTCACCGCCCTGATCCTGCTTTATCCGCAACTGCCGACGGCGCGCATCGTCGGCTCCGACATCGCGCACGCGGTGCCGCTGACGCTCGCCGCCGGCATCGGCCATTGGTGGCTCGGCTCGATCAATCTCGACCTGCTGATTCCGCTGCTGCTCGGCTCGGTGCCGGGCATCCTGATCGGCAGCTATACGGTGGCGCACGTGCCGGAGAAGGCGTTGCGACTCTTGCTGGCGGCGACTTTGGTGCTGGTGGCGACCAAATTGTCGTTTGACGTGCATTCGTCAATGACGCCGGTGGTGACAGCCACCACAAACCGCGCCCGCTGATTATTTCAAGGCGCCCTCAGTGCGGCTGTCCGGCATCCGGCAGACCGTAGCGATGCAGGTCGGCGCCGTGGACGTCGAGCCAAGCCTTGGCGAGGTCGTGACCGGGGCAAAGGTGCTGCACCAGCCGCCAGAACCGCGGCGAATGGTTCATCTCGACGAGGTGCGCCACTTCGTGGGCGGCGAGGTATTCGAGCACATGGCCCGGCGCCAGAATGAGCCGCCACGAGAACGACAGCATGCCGGTGGTCGAGCATGAGCCCCAGCGGCTCGATTGATCTCGCACGGTGATGCGCTTGGCGGCAACGCCAAGCGCCGCGGCAAATTTCAAGCTCGCCGCTTCGAGTTCGCGCCTGGCCTCGCGGCGCAGGTAATCGCCGACGCGCCGGTCGAGATGCGGAGCATTGCCGGCGACGCACAGCAGCCGCTCGCCGTCTTCGGCCACTTCCGCCCACACGGTGCCGCGCATGCCGCGGCGGTGTGCGATGCGGTGCGGCACGCCGCGCAGCGGGAGCACGACGCCGTCGGCAAATGGCGTCGCCTCCGGCAGCCGCCCGAGCCGCGCTGCGATCCAGCCGCCGTGCTTTTGCGCGAACTCGCCGGCTTCCTTCAGCGTGCCGCGTGGCGGAATGGTGAGAATGACTTCGCGCGTGCTCGCCTGGATGCGCAACGTATAGCGCCGCGCCTGCCGGTGCCGGCGCAGCTGCACCAGATAAACCGACCGGTCGAAGACGATTTCCATCGTCCGCGGCTCAGTCGGGCGACGATAAAGCAGCGCACGCAGCGGCATCGCGAGGCATCCGAGCATCAACCGACGGGAATACTGCCACGATTCGGCACTGCGCGCGAAGGCTGCAGCCGGTGCGGCGATCAAGCCTGTTGCAGCGCCGCGCCGTTATGCGCGCGCCGCCGGTCGGCGCCGTTGCGCGCGCGGTGCGCCATGTGGCCCATCGACAGGATGAAATCGGCGATGCGCGGCGCGATCTCGGAGCGGAAGCGCGAGCCGTTGAACACGCCATAGTGTCCGACGCCCGGCTGCAAGTAGTGCGCCTTGCGATCGGCCGGGATGTTGACGCATAGACCATGCGCCGCCTCGGTCTGGCCGACGCCGGAAATATCGTCGTGCTCGCCTTCAATGGTCAGCAGCGCGACGCGCTTGACCTTGGCGAGATCGATGGGCCGGCCACGGTGGGTCATCTCGCCCTTGGGCAAAGCGTGGCGGACGAACACGGTCTCGACGGTCTGCAGATAGTACTCGGCGGCGAGATCCATCACCGCCAGATATTCGTCGTAGAATTCCTTGTGCTTGCCCGCCGAGTCGCCGTCGCCCTTTACCAGGTTGAGGAACAACTGCTTGTGCGCTTCGATGTGACGTTCGAGGTTCATGCTGACGAAGCCGTTGAGCTGCAGGAAGCCCGGATAGACGTCGCGCATAAAACCCGGATTGGGAAACGGCACCTTGGTGATGACGTGGCCGTGGAACCATTCGGTGCCGCGCTGTTCGGCGAGCGTATTCACCGCGGTCGGGTTGACCCGCGTATCGATCGGCCCGCCCATCAAGGTCATGGACACTGGCACATAGGGATCGTCGTCGGCTTCCATCAGCGCGACGGCGGCCATCACCGGCACCGCCGGCTGGCACACCGCGATGACGTGGGTGTCGCCGCGCAGCGCATGCAGGATCGAGATCACGTAGTCGATATAATCGTCGAGATCGAAACGGCCTTCCGCCAGCGGCACCATGCGGGCATCGACCCAGTCGGTGACATAGACGTCGTGATTGGGCAGGAACGCTTCCACCGTGCCGCGCAACAGCGTTGCGAAATGGCCCGACATCGGCGCGACGATGAGCAGCCGTGGCTGCGGCCGGCGCGGCGTGTGCTGGAACACGCGCTCGAAATGAACGAGCTTGCAGAACGGCCGCTCCCACACCGTCGAGACCTGCACCGGCACGCGCTCGCCGCCGACCAGCGTCGAGGTGATGCGCCATTCCGGCCGGCCGTAGCGGCGCGTCGAGCGCTCGAACAATTCAGCCGCCGCGGCGACCGATTTGCCGAAGGTGGTGAAGGACAGCGGATTGACCGGGTTCTTGTAGAACAGCCGCGTGGCGTCGGCCCAGGCGCGCGCCGGATTGAGCGCCGCGTGGCTCATCTCGTAGAACCAATACATCGGCGCTGCGGACAGCAACGCGCTGCTGTCGCCTGGCACGGCAGGCGCGCCGCCAAACTCCCCGATCGCCATTGATGACCCTAACCCGGCTTGCTGCAGTGCAGCATTGTGACGATGGTATGTCATACCGTCAAGATAAACGCAATCATTGCCATTTCCGTTACCTATGAGTTCGTCACGTATGCGGAACAACGCGCCGCCGCCATTCGCGCTTCACATGGCAGGCAATCTTGGCAGACAATCTTGGCACACACTCTTGGCAAGCTCGGCTTATTCGCCGGCCTGGATCAGCGAGCCGTGGCGGCGCGCGCTCTGCAACAGCTTGAGGAAGCCGAACACGCCTCCGGCAAAGAACACGACGTTGAGCCCCAGCGCACTGAGCATCAAGTCGGGCCGGAACGTGTGCTGGATCAACAGCGCGCGCATGCCCTCGAAAACGTAGGTCGGCGGCAGCGCCCACGACACCGGCTGCAGCCACGCCGGCAAGGTCGAGACCGGGTAGTAGACGCAAGTCAGCGGCATGAACAAGAACATGATCGACCAGGCGAGATTCTCGGCGCCGAGGCCGTTGCGCAGCACCAGTCCGGAAACGAAAATTCCGACCGCCCAGGCGGTGAGCATCAGATTGAGGAAGAACGCCACCAGCGCCAGGCCGAGGCTGTAGAGATTGAAGCCGAAAAACGCGATCGCCAGAAAGGTCACCGGCACGGTCCCGATCGCCAAACGCACGATGCTCATGACCATCAGCGCGCTGATGAACTCAAACGGCCGCAGCGGGCTCATCATCAGGTTGCCGATATTGCGTGCCCACATTTCTTCCATGAACGAGATCGAGAAGCCGAGCTGGCCGCGGAACAGGATGTCCCACAGCAGCACGGCGCCGATGAAGGTGCCGGCAGCCTGCGCAAACGGACCGGCGTTCTGCACGATGTAGAATTGTAAAAAGCCCCAGGTGACCATCTGCACCGTCGGCCAATAGACGAGATCGAGCAGCCGCGGCCACGACGAGCGCAACAGATACCAGTAGCGCAGCATCATCGCGCCGGTGCGCCGCGGCGAGAAATCCAAAACGCCGTCGCTGAGCGCCGTCATTGCGCCGCCTCGCTCTCCACACCGCGCCCGCGGGCCACGTCCAGGAAAACCTCCTCCAGCGTGCGCCGGCCGTAACGCAGCAAAAGCTTGGCCGGCGTATCGTCGTCCTCGATACGGCCGCGCTTCATGATGATGACGCGGTCGCACAGCCGCTCGACCTCGGCCATGTTGTGCGAGGCGATCAGCATCGTGGCGTTGCGCTCGCGGCGATAGCGCTCGAGCCGGCCGCGCACCCAGTCGGCGGTGTCGGGATCGAGCGAGGCGGTGGGCTCGTCGAGCAGCAGCAGCTCCGGCGCGTTGATCAAGCCCTTGGCCAGCGCCACGCGGGTCTTCTGCCCGTCGGAGAGCTTTCCGGTCTGGCGGTCGAGCAGGTCGGTGAGATCGAGCTCTTCGCCGAGCTGTTTGATGCGCTGCGCCAGATCGGGCACGCCATAGAGCATGCCGAACACGGTGAGGTTCTGCCGGATGGTGAGCCGCATCGGCATCGCCACATAGGGGCTTTCGAAATTCATCCGATGCAGCACGCGGTAGCGCTGCCGCGGCATCTCGGCGCCCAGCACCGTGACTGTGCCTGAGGTCGGCGTGGTCAGCCCCATGATGGAGGCGATGGTCGTGGTCTTGCCGGCGCCATTGCCGCCGAGCAGTCCGGTGACCGAGCCCGGCGTCAGCGTGAACGAGATGCCGTCCACCGCCGGGACGGTCTTGTAGATTTTGACCAGCCGCTCGATGGCGATGGGGGGTGCGGGGGCGTGCATCGGCGCACATGTGGCGCGGTCCGACGAGGGAGGCAAGGGGAGAGTGGGATCAACGTCTCCGCATCGGGAGACGGTCTTGATCGCATGGCTACCGGTGGTTCGCGGCGAAGAGCTTGTCAAGGATCGCAGACCGCCGAAGGCGGCGGCGCTTCGCGCCGTCCTTGACAAGCTCTTCGCCGCGAACAAAACGCTGTCCATGCGATCAAGGCCGCTTTCTAGGCCGTGCTACATGTCTTCGATGCAGGTTTCGCAACGCCTGGCATATAGCCGAGCGTCGCGGAAGATGGCACAAGACGGCGCACGGGGAGGCGTTTCGCCCATGACTGCAATCACAATGGCGCAAGCCGACCGCATCGTCGACGCCGCGATCGCGCGCGGCGTCGAGCTCAACTGCCGCCCGATCAGCGTCATCGTGGTCGAGCCGGGTTGCAAGGTGAAAGCCTTCAAGAAGGAAGACGGCGCGTCGATGATCCGCTTCGAGATGGCGTTCGGCAAAGCCTATGCGGCGCTCGCGCTCGGCCGCAGCTCGAGCCTGGTGCATCAGCGCGCCGAGGAGCGGCCGATCTTCATGCGGTATCTGATCGCGGCGAGCGACGAGCAGCTGTTTGCCGAAGCCGGCGGCTTGCTGATCCGCGATGCCGATGGCGAAGTCATCGGCGCGGTCGGCGTCACCGGCGATACCGGCGAGCGCGACGAGGAGCTTGCCGCTCACGGCATCCATGCCGCCGGGCTGAAAACCGACGAGGACTGCCGCCATATGGGCCGGCGCATCGGACTGATTGGAAAATCGAGCTAGCGCGCGATCAAGCGCGCCGCAGCACACAACGAGGCACCATGAAAATCGGATTGTTCGACCACATCGAGGATGGCGCCCGGCCGCTCACGACGTTGTTCGACGAGCGTTTGCAATTTGCCGAAGCCGCCGATGCGGCCGGCTTCTATTGCCTTCATCTCGCCGAGCACCACGCGACGCCGCTCAACATGGTGCCGGCGCCAGGCATCTTCATGGGAGCGCTGGCGCGCGCCACCAAGCGCATGCGCATGGGGCCGCTGGTGTATCTCCTGCCGCTCTATTCGCCGCTGCGCATGATCGAAGAGATTTGCATGCTCGATCACTTGAGCTACGGCCGCCTCGACGTCGGCGTCGGCCGCGGCGTGTCGCCTTACGAATTGAAATACCACAAGGTCGAGCACGATCAGTCGCGCGACATTTTCATCGACGCGTTCAATTGCCTCAGCGCCGGCCTAGTCACCGATACGCTGAACTACAAGGGCGAGCATTACGTCTACGAGAACGTGCCGATTGCGCTGCGTCCGCTGCAGCAGCCGCATCCGCCGTTCTGGTACGCTTCTTCAAACGAAATTGGCTCAACCTGGGGCGGCGAGCACGGCCTGCATTTCGTCACGCTCGGACCGATGGCGACCGCCAAGGCCAATATCGAGGCCTACAAGGCGGCGCTGGCCAAACGCGGCGCGCCGGCACAGCCCAAGTCGGAATTTCCCGGCGGCGCGGTCATCGGCGTGCAGCGGCATATTTTCGTCGCCGATACGGATGCGGAGGCGCACCGCTTCGGCAGGCCGGCGATGGAAGTGCATCTCGCCAATCTCAATTGGCTGCGGGTGAAGCACGGCGTCACCGGCCTCACCTCGCGGCTCAACGTGCCGCGCGGCGCCACCTACGAAGCCTGTCTCGAGGACGGCACGGTGATCGCCGGCTCGCCCGAGACCGTGCGCGCCGAGATCGAGCGGCAGGTCAAGGAGCTCGGCGTCAATTATCTGCTGACGTATCTGTTCCTCGGCACCATGTCGCTCGCCGACGCGCTGCGCTCGCTGAATCTATTCAGCGCCGAGGTGATGCCGCATTTGGCGAAACTGTGATGTCGTCCGTCACCCTGAGGTGCTCGGCGCGCAGCGCCGAGCCTCGAAGGGCGACGGCATCCAAGTCGGCTATAGCCGACTTGGACACTAAAAGGAGTTCCGAAATCGGGTAAACCCGATTTCGGCTGCGCTCGGGCCGCCATCCTTCGAGGCTCGCTTCGCTCGCACCTCAGGATGACGGGTAACGGAAGCGAGCTTCACTTCCCCCCGTTATCCGGCGGCCTGTCCCGGTCGGCGCGCAGCGCGTCGGGATGCGGCATGGCGATGACGTTGTAGCCGGAATCGACGAAATGGATTTCGCCGGTGACGCCGGTGGAGAGATCCGAGAGCAGATAAAGCCCTGCGCCGCCGAGGTCGTCCAGCGTCACGCCGCGATGCAGCGGTGAATGGCGCTGCTGGAAGGCGAACATGGCGCGCGCGTCGCCGATGCCGGCGCCGGCCAGCGTGCGGATCGGTCCCGCCGAAATCGCGTTGACGCGGATGGCGCTCGAGCCGAGATCCACGGCGAGATAGCGCACCGAGGCTTCCAGTGCCGCTTTGGCGAGGCCCATGGCGTTGTAGTTCGGCATGGCGCGCAGGCCGCCGTTATAGGTCAAGGTCAGCATCGCGCCGCCGTTCGGCATCAGCGCCGCCGCGCGCTGCGCCGCCTCGGTGAAGGAGAAGCACGAGATCACCATGGTGCGCACGAAGTTCTCGCGCGTGGTGTCGGCATAGCGGCCGGTGAGCTGGGTCTTATCGGAAAAGGCGACGGCGTGGACCAGGAAATCGAGCGAGCCCCAGGCGCGGCGCAATTCGGCAAACACCGCGTCGACCGAGGCGATGTCCTCGACATCACACGGCAGCACCAGGTCGGCCCCGACAGACGCCGCCAGCGGCTTCACGCGCTTGCCGAGCGCTTCGCCCTGATAGGTGAAAGCGAGCTTGGCGTCATGGGCGGCCAGCGTTTTGGCAATGCCCCAGGCAATGGAGTGGTCGTTGGCGACCCCCATGATCAGGCCGCGCTTGCCGTGCATCAGCCCCGGCATCAGGCATCCAGCCGCTTGAACACGACGGAGGCGTTGGTGCCGCCGAAGCCGAACGAGTTCGACAGCACGCAGCCGAGCGTCACGTTATCGCGCCGCTCGCGCACGATTGGCATATCCGCGAAGGCCGGATCGAGCTTTTCGATATTGGCGCTCTCGCAGATGAAGCCGGAGTTCATCATCAACAGCGAATAGATCGCCTCTTGCACGCCCGCGGCGCCAAGCGAATGCCCGGTGAGCGATTTGGTCGCCGCGATCGGCGGGCATTTGTCGCCAAAAACCTCGCGGATCGCCTCGATCTCCCTGAGGTCGCCGATCGGCGTCGAGGTGGCGTGGGGATTGATGTAGTCGACCGGCGGAGCGACCGACGCGAGCGCCATGTTCATGCAGCGCACCGCGCCCTCGCCGGACGGCGCCACCATGTCGGCGCCGTCGGAGGTCGCGCCATAGCCGGCGACCTCGGCATAAATCTTGGCGCCGCGCGCCTTGGCGTGTTCGAGTTCTTCCAGCACCAGCACGCCGGCGCCGCCGGCAATGACAAAGCCGTCGCGGTCGGCGTCGTAGGCGCGCGATGCCTTGTCGGGCGTCTGGTTGAAGCCCGACGACATGGCACCCATGGCGTCGAACAGCACCGAGAGCGTCCAGTCGAGGTCTTCGCAGCCGCCGGCGAAAATCATGTCCTGCTTGCCGACCTGGATGGTCTCATAGGCATTGCCGATGCAATGGTTCGAGGTCGCGCAGGCCGAGGAGATCGAATAGTTCACGCCCTTGATCTTGAACCAGGTCGCCAGCGTCGCCGATGCGGTCGACGACATTGCCTTGGGCACCGCGAACGGTCCGACGCGCTTCGGCCCCTTGCTGCGGGTGATGTCGGCGCTCTCGACGATGGTGCGCGTCGACGGGCCGCCGGAGCCCATGATGATGCCGGTGCGCTCGTGGGAGACTTCGTTATCCGTCAAACCGGAATCGCGGATCGCCTGCTCCATGGCGACGTGATTCCAGGCCGTGCCGCCGCCGAGAAAACGCATGGCGCGGCGGTCGACGGATTCGCTCGGGTCCAGCGTCGGCGCGCCGTGCACCTGGCAGCGGAAGCCGAGCTCGGCATATTTGTCGGCGCGCACGATGCCGGATTTGGCCTCGCGCAACGACGCCACCACTTCCTGCGTGTTGTTGCCGATGGACGAGACGATGCCCATCCCGGTGACGACCACGCGCTTCATATGTGCCTCGTCAGAAAGAATTTTAGTTTGAGCATGATCTTATCCGAAAATCGGTATCCACTTTTCGGGATCATGCGCAGCATTTTAGTTTGAGCATGATCTTACCCGAAAACCGGCGGCCACTTTTCGGAATCATGCTCTACGCGCCGCTCACGCTTCGGTCGGCTGCGGCTCCACGTCGCGGAACAGACCGACCTTGAGGTCGAGCGCGCGGTAGATCACCGAACCGTCCGCCGAGAGCCAGCCGTCGGCGACGCCGAGCACGAGCTTGGAGCGCATCACCCGTTTGATCTCGATGCCGTAGATGATGTTCTTCATGGTCGGCAGCACCTGGCCGGAGAATTTCAGCTCCCCCATGCCCAGCGCGCGGCCCTTGCCGGGCGCGCCGAGCCAGCCGAGGAAGAAGCCGAGCAATTGCCATAGCGCGTCGATCCCAAGGCAGCCCGGCATTACCGGGTCGCCCCTGAAGTGGCAGGGGAAGAACCAGAGGTCGGGCTTGAGGTCCAGCACCGCCCGCACCAGCCCCTTGCCGTATTCGCCGCCGACTTCCGCGATTTCGGAAATACGGTCGAACATCAGCATGGGCGGCAGCGGCAATTGCGGGCCCTGGACGAAAAGCTCGCCCCGGCCGCAGGCCAGGAGGTCCTCGTAGTCAAAATTCGAACGGCGATCCTGCATCCGTATTCCGCTCCGCCCCCGGGCTGATCACCCGCCTGAATCCCTAACATATGGGGGCAATGTGTGGCAAAGCCGGCCTCGGCGCCGGGCGGCCACGGTGGGCAAGCCATCCCTGCGGCGCATTGCCTGGACAGTTGCAGCGGGCGCAGCGTGGCGTATAATGATTTCACTTGCAACAATCTTGCTGGCCCCCAGGCGGGGCAGTGGGTAACGCCAATGACTCAGTCGCCTCTTTCCGCGCGTCCGCTTTCCACAGGGCTTTCCGGGCCAAACTTGCAGCTGCCGCCGGCGCCGGGTCGCGCCGACCGCACCGGTTGCCCCTGGCACGACGTCAAGGAGAAGCTCCGCGAAGTCGGCTTGCGCCCGACCCGCCAGCGCATGGCGCTGGGCTGGATCCTGTTCGCCAAGGGCGACCGTCACGTCACCGCCGAAATGCTCTACGAGGAAGCCACCCGCGCCAAAGTGCCGGTGTCGCTGGCGACCGTCTACAACACCTTGCACCAGTTCACCGAAGTGGGGCTCTTGCGCCAAGTCGCGGTGGACGGCTCAAAAGCCTATTTCGACACCAACAATTCCGAGCACCACCATTTCTTCATCGAAGACCAGAACGATCTGATGGATATCCCCTCGACCGACGTGCTGGTCGGCAAGGCGCCGGTGGCGCCGGAGGGTTATGAGATCGCGCGGATCGACGTGGTGGTAAGGCTGCGGCGGAAGCAGGGCTGAACTGTCATGCCCCGCGAAGGCGGGCACCCAGTAATCGCTCGCGTTTCAATATTTGACCGAACCGACACGGACTACTGGATCATCCGCCTTCGCGGATGATGACAATGATTTGCGGATGACGACAGTCACTCGCGGATGACGACGGTCACTCGACCTTCTCGTCCGGGTAAACGCCCCACAGCTCGTTCTGCTCGATCCAGCCGTCAAAACCGTCGCCGGCGATCTGGCACCATTTGCCGGTGCAGCGTTTGACCGTGCCCAGCACGCCGACCTGTAACTTTGCGGTCACCGCGCTTTTGGCGTCGGGCTTGTCGTAGATCGGCGCCAGGTCGGTCTTCGATTTCAATTGCACGGCGGCGGTGCGCTTGCCGGACAGCAGCGAGTGATAGACCCAGCCTTCGGTGCCGTCGGAATCGCGGATGCGGCGCCAGTTCTCGAACTCGGCGGTGATCTCGACCGGCCAGCCGACCCGCGTATAGATGAAGGTGACGTCGTGATCCTTGTCCGGCCCGCCGCGCACGTTGACGCGGTCGGCCTTGAGGCTGACGAAGCGCGGCACCGGTAGCCCGCTGGCTGTGGCGTCGCCGCCGGCCTGCACGGCGCCCGCGACGAGCAGAAGCACCAGCGGCACCGCGAGCGCGGCCCAAGCCCACCCGGCTGTCAGCCTGCCACGTCGCATTGTCATCGCAATACGCCCGATCCTGTTCCGAAACTGGAGCACGCCGGGGAACCCGGAGCGCTTTGTGAGAGCGCGGCCATCTGCTAGAGAGATTTTGATGAGCCACCTCCCGGTTCCAGTGTCGGCGAGGCCGGTTAACGAGACCTGAACGGGCCGATTTCCGGGTCGCCGGCCGAGGTCGGCTAGCGTGAGAGGCAGTCAATGGCGTCCGGCAAAAAGCCGCTTGTCGTGGTCACCCGGAGGCTGCCGGACAGCGTCGAAATGCGCATGCGCGAATTGTTCGACGCTCGCCTCAATGCCGACGACAAGCCGATGAGCCATGCCGACCTGGTCGCCGCCGCCAAGACCGCCGACGTCATCGTGCCGACGGTGACCGATCACATCGACCGGTCGGTGCTCAGCCAATCGGGCGAGCGGCTGAAGCTGATCGCCAATTTCGGCAACGGCGTCGACAATATCGACGTCGCCACCGCCGTACAGCGCGGCATCACCGTCACCAACACCCCCGGCGTGCTCACCGAAGACACCGCCGACATGACCATGGCGCTGATCCTCGCCGTGCCGCGGCGCCTGGCCGAGGGCGCGCAAGTGCTCACCGGCAACCAGGAATGGACCGGCTGGAGCCCGACCTGGATGCTCGGCCACCGCATCTGGGGCAAGCGCCTGGGCATCGTCGGCATGGGCCGCATCGGCCAGGCGGTGGCGCGTCGCGCGCAGGCGTTTGGCTTGAAGATCCACTATCACGACCGCCGTCGCATGGCGGCCGCGGCCGAGGAGGAATTGCACGCGACCTACTGGGAGAGCCTCGACCAGATGCTGGCGCGCATGGACATTATTTCCATCAATTGCCCGCACACGCCGGCGACCTATCACCTGTTGTCGGCGCGCCGGCTCAAGCTGATCCGGCCCGAGGCCTACATCGTCAACACCGCGCGCGGCGAAGTGATCGACGAGAACGCGTTGGCCCGTCTCATCGAGGCCGAGGAAATCGCCGGCGCCGGCCTGGATGTTTTCGAGCACGAGCCGGCGGTGAGCCCAAAGCTCGTCAAGCTCGCCCGCGCCGGCAAGGTGGTGCTGCTGCCGCATCTCGCCTCGGCCACTGTCGAAGGCCGCAACGACATGGGCGAAAAGGTCATCGTCAACATCAAGACCTTCATGGACGGCCACCGCCCGCCGGACCGCGTCCTGCCGTCGATGTTGTGAAAGCCGCAGGTCCTGTCCGCGCAATGTTGCATCGAAGTTTGATCCTTGGCGTCGCATCCTTTGCGCTTATCGGCGCGCTCACGCTGCCGATCGCGGCGCGGAGCGACGAGCAGATCGGCCATGCGCAAGCGGTCGTCGCCAAGAACGGCATGGTGGTGGCGCAGGAGGCGATTGCGGCGCGCGTCGGCGCCGACATTCTGCAAAAAGGCGGCAATGCGGTGGATGCCGCGGTCGCGGTCGGCTTTGCGCTCGCGGTAACCTATCCGCGCGCCGGCAATCTCGGCGGCGGCGGTTTCATGCTGATCCATCAGGCGTCCGGCAACGATACCGCGATCGATTATCGCGAGACCGCTCCGGCGGCGATCACGAACAAAACCTTTCTCGATGCAGACGGCAACGCCGATCCGCAAAAATCGCGCGATTCGGCGCTTGCCATCGGCGTGCCGGGTACGGTCGAGGGGCTCGCCTTCGCCGCGGGGCGCTACGGCTCGGGCCAGTTCACCCTTGCCGACCTGATCGCGCCGGCGCTTGCGTTGGCGCGCGATGGCATGCCGGTGACTGACGACATCGCGGGTATGTCGGCCAACGAGCTGGCGCGGCTCAAGCGCTGGCCGTCGTCGGCAAAAATCTTTCTCAAACCCGATGGCACGGCGCTCGCGCCTGGCGACCATCTGGTGCAAAGCGATCTTGCGAATACGCTCGAAGCCATCGCCAAAGACGGGCCGCACGCATTCTATGACGGTGCGATCGCCGCCAATATCGCCGCAGCCGTGCAGGCCGCGGGCGGCGTCATGAGCACCGCTGATCTTAATGGCTATACCGCGTTCGAGCGCGTGCCGGTGCACGGCACTTATCGCGGCTACGACATCGTCTCCATGCCGCCGCCGTCATCGGGCGGGGTCGAGCTGATCGAGATGCTCAACATCCTTGAAGGCTACGATCTCGGCCACGAAGATGACGGCCACGCGCTGCATCTCATGGTCGAGGCCATGAAGCGCGCCTATGCGGACCGCGCGCTGTTCCTCGGCGATCCCGACAAGGTCAAGGCGCCGGTCGAGAAGCTGATCTCCAAGGACTACGCCGCCACCTGGCGCGCCACCATCGATCCGGAACACGCGACGCCGGCAAGCGCGATCCGTCCCGGCGGCGCCGTTTCGCCCGAAGGGCGCAACACCACACATTTCTCGGTGGTGGATCGTTTCGGCAACGCGGTGTCCAACACCTACACGCTCAATTTCAGCTACGGCGTCGGGCTGGTCGCGGACGGCACCGGTATCATCCTCAACAACGAGCTCGACGATTTCGCCGTGAAGCCGGATGCGCCGAACGCCTACGGGCTCATCGGTTACGAAGCCAATGCGCCGGGGCCGGGCAAGCGGCCGCTGTCGTCGATGACGCCGACCATCGTGCTCAAAGACGGCAAGCCGTATCTCGTCACCGGCTCGCCGGGCGGCAGCCGCATCATCACCGCGGTGCTGCAAGTGGTGGTCGATGTGATCGACCGCGGCATGGACATTGCGAGCGCGGAATCGGTGCCGCGCATTCACAATCAATGGCTGCCCGATCAGGTGTTCGCCGAGCCCGGCGTCTCGCCCGATGTCATCGCGGCGCTGCAAGCGCGCGGCGACAAGGTGGTATCCACGGGGCGTTTCACGTCGGTCAATTCGGTTCTGGTCACGCCGGATGGTTTTGTCGGCGCCGCCGATCCGCGCACCCGTGGCGGGCTGGCGGTGGGGTATTAGCTGGCGTGGGAGTCGAAAGTTATTTGGTCGTTCGATCACGCTAAGCATCGGCGGCTTTCTCTGACCAAGCGGCCGACTTCAGTCTTTCGCTCCGACAAGCCCGGCCGCCTTGGCGACCTTGGCCCATTTGTCGATCTCGCTCTTCAGATGCGCGCCGAGTTGTTCGGGCGAGCCGCCGACCAGGCGGAAGCCGAGTTTTTGCGCGCGCTCCTTCATGTCGGCGTCGGCGAGGATTGTGTTGGTGTCGGCGTTGATCTTGGCAATGGCGGCGGGCGGCGTGCCGGCCGGCGCGAACAGCGCGTACCAGCTGGTGTCGTTGCCATAGGCGACGCCGAGCTCGTCGAAGGTCGGCACGTCGGGCAGTTGCGCGGCGCGGGTCGGCCCGGACACCGCGAGCGCGCGCAGCTTGCCGGCCTGGATGTGGCCAATCGAGCCGCCCAGCGTGGTGAGCCACAGCGAAATCCGCCCCGCCGAGACATCGGTGACGGCCTGGCTGAAGGAATTATACGACACGTGTTGCAAGGTGATGCCGGCGACCTCGCTGAACAGCGTCGAGGCGAGCTGGCCGCTCGAACCGATGCCGAGCGACGCGTAAGTGAGCTCGCCCGGATGCGCCTTGGCGTAATCGATGACGTCCTTGACCGAACGGAATGGCGAGTTCGCCGGCACCATCAAGGCGTCCTGGCCGGTCGCCACCAGGATCACTGGCGCAAAATTTTTGACCGGGTCGAAATTCGCCGAAGGCGCGATGGTCACGTTCGCCGCCATGAACTGGCCGCCGAACACGATCGTATAGCCGTCGGGCGCGGCCTGCGCCGCCACCGATGAGCCGACCGTGCCGCCGGCGCCGGCGCGGTTTTCGATGAACACCGACTGCCCCCACAGGGTGGAGAGCTTGTCGGTGAGGATGCGGCCGAGCGTGTCGATCGAGCCGCCCGGCGCGAAGGGAATGATCAAGCGGACGGGATGATCCGGAAAAATTTCGGCGCGGGCTGGCGCTGCGAGCAAAGCGACAAACGTCAACGCGGCAATGAGTCTGCTCGACCTCACACCATCCTCCCGGTTTCCACGCCACGCATTCTTCACAGTCGACGCCAGGACGACAATGACGATGGCGCACAGCGCCTCCGGCGCGAAGCTCACGATCGGCATGGCCGTCAAATCCCGCAGCCAGCCGTCGATGACCGACAGCGGCATGGCGTAGCTGTCACTGGTGATGAATATGCCGGCCGAGGTGCGATGCAGGAAAATCAAAAAAATTGTCGCTCACACCATAAGGCATTGATAAGACGTGATTTTTATTCCTAACTCGTGGTCTCTTGACATTTAAGACGACCGGTCATATTAAAGGGCCATGCCAGAGCTCGACACCAAGGAAAAACTGATCCAGGCGGGGCTGAAGACCCTGCTCGAGAAGGGATTCAACGGCGTCGGCGTGCAGGAAATCACCGAAGTCGCGGGCGTACCAAAGGGCTCGTTCTACAATCATTTCGAAAGCAAAGACGCGCTCGGTGTGGAGATCGTCGAACGCTACGGGATGGGGAGCACGCGGCGCGCGGTGCTGACCGACAAGAGCATCCGGCCGCTTGAACGTCTGCGAACGCATTTTGCCGCGTTGAACGATATGTTCATCGCCTCGAAGTTCACGCGCGGTTGTCTGTTGGGCAATTTCAGCGCGGAGCTGGCGAACCAAAGTCCGGCTGTTCGCGACAGCCTGGCGCAACTCTTCACCAACTGGACGAAAGATCTCGAAGTCGCAATCTCGGACGCTCAAGCCGAAGGATCAATCACTGCCAAAGCGCGCGCCGGCGATCTCGCGGCGTTCCTTCTGGACGCCTACGAGGGCACGCTGTTGCGCGCGCGCGTGGAGCGAAGCCGTGCTCCCTTCGACAGGTTCATGAGGTTCGCTTTCGAGCAAATTCTGGCCTGATCGAATGCCACACGAAGACGCGCCTCTTTTTTTGCTCAGTGCCTAAGATGACCGACCATCTTAGGCTCAAAACGAACCGGAAATAAGGAGCTGGCCATGAACACGCACGCAACCGTCTCCCACCCGATGCGCCTGCTGCTTCCCATGGCGCTCGGGACTTTCGCCGTCGGCACCGAAGGCTTCATGATTGCACCGCTGTTGCCGCAGCTGGCGTCCGACCTGTCGCACAGCATCGTTGCCGCCGGGCAATTGATAACGGTCTTTACGCTGTCCTATGCCTTCAGTTCGCCGATCCTCACCACGCTGACCGGCGGCATCAGCCGGCGAAATCTTCTGATTGCCGCAATGGCAGGGTTCGCCATGGCCAACGTGGTTGCCGCATGCGCCCCCAATTACTGGACGCTCATGTTCGCGCGGGTTCTGCTGGCGCTGCTTGCCGGACTTTATGTGCCGAATGCCAACGCCTTGGCGGGCGCGATCGTGCCGCCCGAGCACCGGGGCAGGGCCTTGGCCATCGTCACCGGCGGGACATCCGTGGCCGTCGCATTGGGCGTGCCGCTGAGCGCCGTGGTCGGACATGGTTTTGGATGGCGCGTGACCTTCGCCATCGTCGGCTCCTTGGCATTGCTCGCCACCGTGGGACTTGCGGTTTCCTTGGCGCGCGACGTCGGCGCAAATCTGCCGGTGGCGCGTCTGGGCGAGCGGCTCGCCGTCTTGCGGCAGAAGCCGGTGGTGCTCGCCTTGCTGGTGACGCTGCTGTGGGCGACCGGCGCTTACGCCGTCTACACATATCTCGCGGTGTTCCTGGCGCAGGCGGTCGGAATCAGTGGCGCCCATGTGGGACTGGTTCTCTTCACATGGGGCATATCCGCGGCGATTGGCGTCACCGCCGGCGGCACGCTGACCGACCGTCTGGGATCCAAGCGTGTGATCGTCACCAGCCTGTCGCTGCTTACCTTGGCGTTCGTGACCATGTCTGCCAGCGCTTATGGGCTCTCGCCCGCCGACGCGCGCGTGCCCGTTCTGACTGCAATTGTGGTGTGGGGCCTGGCGGCCTGGTCATTCTTCCCGGCGCAACAGACCAGGCTCATCGGCCTCGCCGGTGTCAAGCTCGCTTCGGTCGTGCTGTCGCTCAATGCATCGTTCATGTTCGGCGGTTTCGCTCTCGGCGCGGCGATCGGGTCCGCTACTGTTGCCCATGGCTCGCCCGAAGCGCTTGGCTTCGTCGGCGCCGCCTGCATTGCGACGTCGCTGCTGATCGTTGTGCTGACGACGCGCGCGCGAGCTCACCACACTCCCGCGGGTTTGGCCGTCATTGCCGCGCATTCTTTACCGTCGACGCCAGGCCGACAATGACGATGGCGCAGAGCGCGACCGGCGCGAAGCTCGCGACCGGCATGGCGGTGAGGTCCCACAGCCAGCCGCCGACGATCGACAGCAGCATGGCGCAACTGTAGCTGATGGTGAACATGCCGGCCGAGGTGCGGTGCACGTCGTCGGACGCGCTCAGCATCGACGGCAGTGCCAGCGCCAGGATCAAAGTCAGCGCATCGGTAAAGCCGAGCAAGCCTGCGAAGACCACGATCCCCACGCCGTGCGACATCACCAGGCCGATCACCGCGGCGAGCGACGCCAGCCCGCTCGCCACATAGGCCCACGGCCGCGTCACCAGCGAACCCGCCAAACCGAGCATCAAAAACGCCGCCGGCAATTGGCCGACATTGAGCGCCGTAAGCGCGGCGCCGACCAAGTCGGGACGGCCTTGGGCGATTACATAATCGGGCAGGAACGCGTTGCTCACGAAATAAATTGCGTTGACGCTGCCGAGGATCAGCCCGAGCTGCCAGATCAACGGCCGCCGCCAATCGGGCCACCATCGGGTGTTGGCCGCGGGCGCGGCATTTTTGGCGCCGTCGAGTTGTTTTGCATAAACCGCAACGACGACCGCAGTCAGCAAAACCGGAATCGTCCAGATCACAAAACTCAGCCGCCAACTGCCATCGGCCAGGGGCAGCACCAGGGGAATGGTCAGCGCCGCGGGCAAAATTTCGCCGACAAGAAGTCCGGTGGTGTAGACCGCCGTCGCGAAGCCGATGCGCGCGGGAAACCAGGCCCGCACCAGCGGCGGCAATATCGGCTGCATGATCGCGACGCCGGCCGCCATGACGATGGTCGAGGCAAACAGAAATGCCGCCTCCGGCACAGCGCCGCGCGCCGCGCCGCCGAGCGCGGTGAGCAACAGTCCAACCAGCAAAGCCGGGATGAGGCCGACCCGCGCGATCAACAGCGAGCCCGGCACCGCCGCGATCGCAAACATCATGGACGGCAGGCTCGACAGCCAGCCGATCTGCGTCTCCGACAGATGCAGTTCGGCGTGCAGAGCGGGAATAACTGGCGGCGTCGCCAGCACGGTAATCCGCAGACACGCGCCTGCAAGCCACAGCAGGAGGAGGGGGAGCAGGCGCGGGCTGATGATGGCTCTCTTTGATCCTTGGCGCTTTGGCCGGAACGGACCGGGGCGCGGGTGGCGAGCGAGCTTACATGATACGCGGCGCCGGCGAAAACCACTCCCGTCATTCCGGGACGCGGGCAAAGCCCGCCGGCCCGGAATCCATAACCACAGACAGCGAGGTTCTTGACGCTATTCGCGAGCACGGCCAATGCGCGGGAATTTTCTCTATCTTTTATCTTCTTTCAGAAGAGCCAGCCCGACCAAACAGCGATATTTTTTGCTCGGTCTTGATTTTGCCGTCAACTTGTGAAACAACGCCGCCTCTTTCGTCGAGGAAGCCATGCGTTCGATACGGTTTATTAGCGAACTGACAGCAGCCGCCCGGCCGAGCAATCGACCGAGCGATTGGCTGCATTCGTGCGCCTATGGCTCCATGCAACAGACGAAAAAGCCCGGACTAGGGCTCACCTTAAGACCAGAATAACCCGCGGAGACCATTGGCCTCCGCAAAAAGCGGAGGACCAGATGGTCCGCAACACCACTCGTAAACCAACAGATCGACGCGTGACCGCAGGGTCGCTGCGTTTGTCGTTGCCCGCCGCTAAGCGGCGCGCGCTGCGATGTCGGCTGTCCGCTTCGTGGCCGGCATGAATTGCGATCCGCAAGGATCGAACGATGTGAACGTCCAGGATGGCGCCCTTGTGCATAAGGCGCCCCTTCGACCCGTAGGCCGCTCAAGCTCGAGCGTACTGGTTTCGGCGAAGGTTTGGTCAGGCTGGTTTAGCTCATGGCGGCAGAGCGCCCGTTTCGTAAGCGGGAGGCGCCGGGTTCGAGACCTGGAACCAGCACCAATGCGCCGGCATAGCTCAGCGTAGAGCACTCGTTTTGTAAGCGAGAGCGCGAGGGCTCGATCCCCTCTGCCGGCTCCAATTCAACAAACGCTCTCTTAGCCCATTCGGTAGAGCGCCGGGTTGGTATCTCGGAGGTGGGTGGATCGAAGCCACCAGAGAGCACCATGCGCGCGTGGCGGAACAGGCAGACGCACCGCACTCAGAATGCGACGGGTAACACCGTGGGGGTTCAAGTCCCTCCGCGCGCACCAATTACTTTCTTAGCGGAAAATGCCCTCTTGGCGGAATTGGCAGACGCGGCGGCTTCAAACACCGCCGGCTTCGGTCGTGATCGTTCAAGTCGATCAGAGGGCACCATTTTGCGGGCGTGGCGGAACTGGAAGACGCACCGGGCTTAAACCCTGGACCTCTGCAAGTTCGAAACTTGCCGCCCGCACGCTCCCGTCGCCAAGCGGACAAAGGCATCGGTCCTACACACCGACATTCCGGGGTTCGAATCCCTGCGGGAGTACCAACAATGCGTCTTAGACCATGATCCGATTCGATTGAATTGGATCATGGTCTAAAATCTTTATTTGAGCATGATCTTATCCGAAAACCGGTATCCACTTTTCGGGATCATGCTCTAGCTCAGCGGGAGAGCGTCGCCGCGACATGGCGAAGGCCGCTGGTTCGATCCCGGCAGGACGCACCATCAACGGTAGAGAGTCCGAATGGCGAGGGCCCCGGCCGATAACCGGGTGGCAGAAGGTTCGATTCCTTCCTCTACCACCAACAACGAGGACGAAACAAAATGAGCGAGACAGACAAACGCTCCGGATGTGTGACCGGAGCGGCGAACGGGCCAGACTTTTAATCTGGTGGCGCGCGAGCGCCCAACGCGGGTTCGAGTCCCGCCACATCCTCCAAACTTTGGACCAGTTACCGTAGCGGCCGAACGGGTCGGACTCTTAATCCGATGGCTCAAGCCCACCGCAGGTTCGAATCCTGCCTGGTCCCCCATGTCCGCGTGGCGAAAATGGCAGACGCATCATCTTGAGAGGGTGACGCTTTCAGCGTGCCGGTTCGAATCCGGCCGCGGACACCAACGGCCCTGTTACGCATCGGGTGAGGCGGCTCGACTGTCTATCGAGCGAGACGGGTTCGAGTCCCGTACAGGGCGCCAACTCAACATCACCGCGCTCGTAGCTTAGCGGCGAAAGCCACCTGCTCATAACAGGTCGATCGCTGGTTCGAGTCCAGCCGGGCGCACCACATCGCAAAAAGGAGATCGGTATCATGCGCGCACATCCGGCGTTGGTGCTCAATGCCGACTTTCAACCGCTGAGTTATTTCCCGCTGTCGCTCTTGCGGTGGGATCGTGCGGTCAAGGCGGTGTTCGAGGCGACGCACTCCGTGGTCGAGGAGTACGACACGGTCGTGCGCAGTCCGTCGACGACGATGCGGCTGCCGTCGGTGCTGGCGCTGCGCCGGTACCATCCGGTGCCCAAGCGCGTCGCGTTCACGCGGTTCAACGTGTTCCTGCGCGACCGCTTTCGCTGCCAGTATTGCGGCGAGAAACATGCGAGCGCCGATCTCACGTTCGACCACGTGATTCCGAAATGCCTCGGCGGTGCGACGTCCTGGGACAATGTCGTCGCGGCGTGCTCGCCGTGCAACGTACTCAAGGACAACGCGACGGCAATGAAGCCGCTGCGGACGCCGCGCGAGCCGAGCGCGCACGATCTGATGGCGGCCAAGAAGGCGTTCCCGCCGAACTATCTGCACGAGACCTGGATCGATTATCTCTACTGGGACACCGGGCTCGAACAATAACGACATCACGTGGCGCAATGGACAGCGCGTCGCCCTCCGAAGGCGAAGGTTGCGGGTTCGAGTCCCGCCGTGATGGCCAATCGGAAGGTCAACCGGCCGGGAGGTCGGCATCCGTCGGAAGCGGATCGGATGCGCAAGCATTGTGGATCAAGACCACGGCCTTCCGCTATGGAGAGTCAATCAGGGCGGCCCCTGATCCCCGTTCGAAGCGGGTGAGTGGCGTAAAGCCATGGCGATCGACACGTCGGCTCTCCGCCAATTTCTCACGACTTCTCGCAGGGAGGTCCGGGACCCATGCAGTCTCATAAGCTGCTCAAGGCGGATTCGACTTCCGCTCCTGCAAACGATTTCGCGCCCCTGTAACCAATTTCGGGCAGGCTGGGCACTGGTGAGCCCAACGCTCTGTAAAAGCGCCGTTCATTCTGAGGTGATTCGAATCCATCCCTGCCCACCAAATTCGCGGCCGTAGCTCAATGGCAGAGCACCACGTTGCCAACGTGGGGACGATGGGTTCGATTTCCCACCGGCCGCTCCATGTCATGACATTTCGCACAAGTAGCTCAGCGGTAGAGCGGCGCGTTGAAGGCGCGCGCGTCGGTGGTTCGATTCCATCCTTGTGCACCATTTCGGGGCCATAGCTCAGAAGGGAGAGCGCCTGTCTTGCAAGCAGGATGTCGTCGGTTCGATTCCGTCTGGCTCCACCACATTGCGCAACGAATGTTCCGAAAATATTCCCGTCGAGCCATCTCGGTGAGGGCTGCCGGCTGTTAACCGGCGAAGGCAGGTTCGAATCCTGCGGCGGGAGCCAATCGCGCCCCAAGTCTTGCGCACCCCAGTCTTGCGCGCCCCAAGTCTTGCGCACCCCAGTCTTGCGCGCCCCAAGTCTTGCGCGCCTCTGTCTTCTAGCGGTCAGGAATTTGCCCTCTCAAGGCGGCAACACGGGTTCAAATCCCGTCGGAGGCTCCAATCATCTTCCCGTAGCTCAAATGGATGAGCGCCCGGCTACGAACCGGGAGGCATGCAGGTTCGACTCCTGTCGGGAAGGCCAATCTACAGGGTGTAGCTCAGCAGGCAGAGCGCCGCGCTTGGGACGCGGAGGCCGCAGGATCGTGACCTGCCACCCTGACCAACATAACCCCTTTCGCTCAATGGCAGGGCGCCGCGCTCTGAACGCGGATACGGTGGTTCGATTCCATCAAGGGGCGCCAATCCCGGTGCAGTGGCGAAACGGGAACGCGGCGCTCTGCAAAAGCGTCATGAGTTGGCTCGACACCGACCTGCACCTCCAAGACCTGCACCTCCAAGACCTGCGCCTTCAAGACCTGCGCCTTCAAGATCTGCACCTCCAAAGATCTGCACCTCCATGCTCTCGTGGCGCGAATGGATAGGCCGCCGCCTTCTAAGCGGACGCACGCGGGTTCGAATCCTGCCGAGAGCGCGGTCGCATAGCTCAGCGGATAGAGCGCCCGAATCCTAGTCGGGAGGTCGAGGGTTTGAATCCTTCTGCGATCACCACATACGGAGAGTTGGCCGAGCGGCAAGGCATCGCACTGCTAACGCGACGAGACCTTCGGGTCGGGCAGGTTCGACTCCTGCACTCTCCGCCACTGCGCGGGCTTGGCATATGGGTTGTGCATCAGCCTTCCAAGCTGACAAAGCGAGTTCGAGTCTCGCAGCCCGCTCCAATCGCCACGTTCGTCTAGCGGCCCAGGATGCTCGCCTTTCAAGCGGGATGACATCGGTTCGAATCCGATACGTGGCTCCATCTTGCCGGGATGCGGGAGAGGCCGAACCGACCCGCCTTTGAAGCGGAGGTCGCACGCTCGTGCGCGCACGTTCGAATCGTGCTCCCGGCTCCAGCGCTCAGCCTCGGCAGGGAAGGGGTTCTCTCTCATAAGGAGAATTAGGTCGGTTCGACCCCGACATGAGCGACCAATCGCGCTGGCGTCGTCCAACGGCAGGACGGCACATTGTGGATGTGCAGACGGTGGTTCGACTCCACCCGCCAGTACCAAATAAAATACCGGTGTAGCTCAGCGGTAGAGCGGCGGTCTCCAAAACCGCGTCAGCGTGGGTTCAATCCCTACCACCGGTGCCAAATTCTTATGCCAAGTTCCTGGACGTTCACGGTTTGCTTTCACGCGGATTCACGGCCCTGCCTTGATCGGCTGTGGCTGTTGAATCCGAGACCGAATAAATAGGAGGCTGCAAATGCGACGTCCCGACCCCTATCAGGCCCGCGCCCGTGAACTGGCGAGCGCGGCCGGCCTCGATCCGGATGCCAGGATCGAGCGGCCCGGCCAGCGGTCGATGCCGGCATGGTGCACGTTCCGCGATGCGGCGCGCGCCGAACACATGGCGCGCGAGGCTGCCGATGCGGCAACACTGATTGCTGCCATCGCGCCGCAGGCGGCGGAATTTCAAAATAGCTCGCTCAAAATCTTCGGCCGGCACGACGAAGCGACTGTCGCGCAAATGCGCAATTGCATGGCGGTCGGCAACGTCGTGGCCGGCGTGATCTGCGCCGACGGCCACCTCGGCTATGCCCAGCCGGTCGGCGGCGTCATCGCCTATGAGAAGCAAATCAGCATTTCCGGCGTCGGCTTCGACATCGGCTGCGGCAACATGGCGGTGCGGCTCGATACGCCGTTCGCCGCCATCCAGGACAAGCTGGGCGATATCATCCGCGACGTGTCGAAAGTTATTTCATTCGGCGTTGGCCGCACCAATGACGAGCGGGTCGAGGCCGAATTGTTCGACGACGCCGACGCTTGGCGCGAATCCGACATGGAGAGCTATCGCCAGAAGGCGGTCAGCCAACTCGGCACGGTCGGCTCGGGCAACCACTATGTTGATCTGATGCGCGACGAGGATGGCTTTGTCTGGATCGGCGTGCATTTCGGCAGCCGCGGGCTTGGGCACACCAGCGCCACGCGCTACCTCAAGGCAGCGGGCGGCAAGGACGGCATGAACGTGCCGCCGGCCGTGATCGACGAGGACAGTGAACTTGGCCGCCGCTATATCGCTGCGATGCAGCTTGCCGGCCGCTACAGCTACGCCGGCCGCGAATGGGTGATCGAGCGCGTGCGCAAGATCATCGGCGGCGCCGTGACCGACATGGTGCACAACCACCACAATTACGCTTGGCGGGAAAATCACAACGGCCGCGATCTGTGGGTCGTGCGCAAGGGCGCGACGCCGGCCTTCCCGGGACAGCGCGGCTTTGTCGGCGGCTCGATGGGCGACGACGCCGTGATCATCGAAGGCGTCGATAGCCCGGAAGCCAAGGCGGCGCTCTATTCGACCATCCACGGCGCCGGCCGGCTGTTCGGCCGCAAGGAAGCCAAGCGGCGCTTCACGCGCGCGCAAATGGACCAGTGGCTGCAAGATCGCGGCGTGACGCTGATCGGCGCGGACCTTGACGAAAGCCCAATGGCCTACCGGCGCTTGCCGGAAGTGCTCGCCGAACACGCCGGCAGCGTGAAGGTGCTGCACACTTTGCGGCCGTTCGCGGTCGCGATGGCGGGGAGCGGTGAGTTCGACCCGTTCAAAGACTGATGGGCGCGCGGCCGCGCCCAAACCCGTTTTTCGAAGATGAGCTAAGTGACTGACTTTCTTGGAGCGGGCGAAGGGATTCGAACCCTCGACCCCAACCTTGGCAAGGTTGTGCTCTACCCCTGAGCTACACCCGCATCCGAGAAGGGTAAGCCGGCCGGGCCAAAGACCCGCGCCGCAGCCTTGCTATGCCAAAGAGCGACCGGCTTGGCAACCTTGGCCGGGCCGGCCTATGAAACCGTTAATGCCTGCCTCGCCGGACGACCTTTTCGCCTATCTGGACAGCCTCGGCATCGCCCACAAGACCGTCACCCATCCGGCGGTCTTCACCGTCGATGAGGGGCGCGAATTGCGCGGCGCGATCCCCGGCGGACACACCAAGAACCTGTTCCTGCGCGACAAGAGGGGCACGGCGTTCCTGGTGGTGGCGCTCGAAAACGCGGCGATCGAGCTGAAATCGCTGCATCGGCTGCTTGGCGCGTCCGGCCGGTTCTCATTTGGCTCGGCCGAGCTGATGCGCGAGCTCCTCGGCGTCGAGCCCGGCTCGGTAACTCCCTTCGCCGCCATCAACGACACCACAGGCCGCGTCACGGTGGTGCTCGATGCCGCCATGATGGCGCACGAGGTGCTCAACTTTCATCCCCTGGTGAATACCGGGACGACGACGATTTCGCGGGCGGGGCTGCTCGAGTTCCTCGAAGCGACCGGCCATTCGCCGCGGATCGAGGCGGTTTCGGCCGCCGTGAACGGGGAAACCTGATTGCATTCGCCCTCGGTCTTACCATTTAATCGGGTGAGCGGGGTTTTAGGGCAAGGAAACATGCTGCAGGAAGCTGGAACCATCACGGCGGATGCCGTCGTCAAGGACACGACGACCCAAGCCTTCGTCAAAGACGTCATCGAGGAATCCAAGCGCCAGCCGGTGCTGGTGGATTTCTGGGCGCCCTGGTGCGGGCCGTGCAAGCAGCTCACCCCGGTCCTCGAGAAGGCCGTCAAGGCCGCTAAGGGCAAGGTCAAGCTGGTCAAGATGAACATCGACGACCATCCGGCGATCCCCGGCCAGATGGGCATCCAGTCGATCCCGGCGGTGATCGCCTTCGTCAACGGCCAGCCGGCCGATGGTTTTATGGGGGCGCTGCCGGAAAGCCAGGTCACAGCTTTCCTGGAGCGGCTGACCAAGGATCGTATCGGCGGAGAGGCCCAGGATTTGCTGAAGGCGGCCGACGCGGCGCTCGCCGAAGGCGACGCGGCTGGCGCGGCGCAGATGTATGCGGACGTCCTCGCCGAGGATAATACCAGCGTCCCGGCCCTCGGCGGCCTGGCGCGCGCTTATGTCGAGACCGGCGCGCTCGATCAGGCGCGGCAGACGCTCGCCATGGTACCGGAAGCCAAGCAGAACGACTCGGCGGTCGCCGCGGCCCGCGCCGCGCTGGAGATTGCCGAGCAGGCCAAGACGCTCGGGCCGATCAGCGAGCTCGAGCAGAAGGTCGCCGCCAATCCGCTCGACCATCAGGCGCGCTTCGATCTGGCGCTGGCGCTCAATGGCAAGGGCCAACGCGCCGATGCGCTCGAACATCTGATCGCCATCGTCAAGCGCGATCGCAAATGGAACGACGACGGCGCCCGCAAGCAGCTGGTCCAGTTTTTCGATGCATGGGGTCCGACCGACGAAGCCACCATCGAGGGGCGCAAGCGGCTGTCCTCGATCTTGTTTGCTTAAAAATTCCGGCTCCGTCGCGGAGTGGAGTGCGGCATGCCGATGAACATGGCTTACCGGGGGCCTGAGGCCGTCCCCGCCGTGATCCCGGTGTTCCCGTTGCCGGGCGCCCTGCTGTTGCCGCGCGGGCAGATGCCGCTCAATATTTTCGAGCCGCGCTATCTGGCGATGATCGACGACGCGTTGCGTTCGGGCGATCGCCTGATCGGCATGATCCAGCCCGATCCCGCCCATCCCGGGCCTGACCCGGACAAGCCGCATCTGTTTCACGTCGGCTGCGTCGGGCGCATGACGCAGTTCGCCGAAAGCGGCGACGGCCGCTACCTGATCCAGCTCACCGGCGTCGCGCGCTTCCGCATCGAGGAAGAGCTTTCCGTCACCACGCCGTACCGGCAGTGCAAAGTGACCTATCAGCCCTTCGTCGACGATTTCACCCCGCGCATGGGCGAGGACGAGGTCGACCGCAAGTCGCTCTTGCGCGCGCTGACGTCTTTCCTCAAAGCCAACAACCTCAAAGCCGATTGGGAAGGCATCGAGAACGCGCCCAACGAGGCGCTGGTCAATGCGCTGGCGATGATGTCGCCCTATGATGCCGCCGAGAAGCAGGCCATGTTGGAAGCGCCGGATCTGAAGACCCGCGCCGAGATTTTGGTCGCCGTCACCGAGATCGAGCTTGCCAAGAGCAAGACGCCAGGCGAGACGCCGCTGCAGTGATTTATTCTCCCCCGCTTGCGGGGGAGATGCCGAGCGAAGCGATGGCAGAGGGGGTAAGTGTCCGCGCCTGCGCAAGCCTTACTGCCG
>CAVWOI010000016.1:0-266122 GCA_963756245.1 uncultured Alphaproteobacteria bacterium | reverse complement strand
AACCGCTGGCGCCCATCACCGGGACGACGGTGCTGGCGCGCGTGGCGAAGACGAAGCGCACCATCCAGGTCGCCGACATGGCGGCGGAAGCAGCCGACTACAAAAACCCGCAGGAGCGCCGCTTCGTAAAACTGACCCGCGTGCGCAGCCTGGTCACGGTGCCGATGCTCCAGGGCAAAGAGTTGATCGGCCTGATCACGGTCTATCGCCAGGAAGTCCGTCCCTTCAGCAAAGCACAGGTCGGCCTGCTGACGAGCTTTGCCGCCCAGGCCGTCATCGCCATCGAGAACGCGCGGCTGCTCAACGAATTGCGCGAATCCCTGGAACGGCAGACGGCCACCTCGGAGGTTCTCAGCGTTATTAGTTCGTCGCCCGGAGACTTGGAGCCCGTGTTTCAAGCCATGATGGCAAACGCAACACGGATTTGCGAGGCTAAGTTCGGCATTCTGCAACTTCATGAAAACGGCAGGTTCCGCAATGCCGCCATGTTTAATCCGCCGCCTGCGCTGGCCGAATATCGCCATCGCGAGCCTGTGATCAATGCGGGTCCACAATCGGCAATTGGGCGCGTGGCCGCTACGAAGCAGTTGGTCCACATTGTCGACTATGCGGCGGACCCCGCGTACATCCAGCGCGATCCCGCCGCGGTTAATATGGTCGAGCGTGCTGGTGCCCGAACCGTTCTCCTCGTTCCGATGCTCAAGGATGGCGAACACGTCGGCAACCTCAACATCTTTCGTCAAGAGGTGCGCCCATTCACCGACAAGCAGATCGAACTGGTGCAGAATTTCGCCGCCCAGGCCGTCATCGCCATCGAGAACACGCGGCTGCTCAGCGAATTGCGGCAATCGCTGGAGCAGCAGACGGCGACGTCGAATGTCTTGCGAGTCATCAGTTCCTCGCCCGGTGCGCTGGAACCGGTCTTCACGGCCATGCTCGAAAACGCCACGCGCATCTGCGATGCGAAGTTCGGCATCATGACGCTGTACGAAGGCGGCCCGTTCCGCGCGGTGGCGCTGCACAATGCGCCGCCGGAATTCGCCGAAGCGCGCCGCCGCGAGCCGCTATTTTTCCCGGCGCCGAGCAATCCGCTGGCGCGCGTCGCGGCCAGTAAAGCGACGCTGCAAATTCCCGATCTTCGGCAGGACGAATGCTACCTCTCCGGCGAGCAGGCGACGGTCGTCCTCACGGAGCGCGGCGGCGCCCGCACGCTGATCGACATTCCGATGCTCAAGGATGGCGAGCTTGTCGGCGTGTTCGGTATCTACCGCCAGGAGGTGCGACCGTTCACCGACAAGCAGATCGAACTGCTGCAAAATTTTGCCGCGCAGGCGGTCATCGCCATAGAGAACACGCGGCTGCTCAACGAATTGCGGCAATCGCTGCAGCAGCAGACCGCAACCTCGGAGGTGTTGCAGGTCATCAGCTCGTCGCCCGGCGAACTGGAGCCGGTGTTTCAGTCCATGCTGGAGAATGCGACTCGTATCTGCGAGGCCGAGTTTGGCACGCTGTTTCGTTTCGACGGCAACGAATTCCATGTGGCGGCGGGAGTTGGTGTGCCGCCGGACTATGCTGAATTCTTAAGGCAACGCGGGCCGTTTCAACCCGAACCGGGGAGCGGGCTCGAGCGCGCCGTGCGGACAAAGCAGCTCAACCACACCGCGGATGCCGCCGGTGAGGCGTCCCGACGCCCTGCAGCCAGGCTGGGCGGTGCGCGAACCATCGTCGAAGTGCCAATGCTCAAGGACGGCGAGTTGGTTGGCGCTATCGTCATTTACCGCCAGGAGGTGCGCCCGTTCACTGACAAGCAGATCGCGCTGGTCCAAAACTTCGCTGCTCAGGCCGTCATCGCCATCGAGAACACGCGGCTGCTCAACGAATTGCGCCAGCGCACCGATGATTTGACCGAGGCCTTGGAGCAACAGACGACGACCGCGGAAATTCTCGGGGTTATCAGCAAGTCGCTCAGCGACACGCAACCCGTGTTCGACGCCATCGTGCAGAGCGGGGTCAGGCTCTTTTCAGGCGCCGCAGTCAGTATCGCGCTGGTCGAGAACGGCATGCTCAAGGCGGCGGCCGTCGCCGAACGCGATCCCGTCCGCGCCGAATTGTGGCGGCAGCGTTTTCCTTTCCCGCTCACGCGCGAATACATGCACAGCGTCGCCATTCTCGACCGCAAGATGCTCGATATTCCCAATGTCGAGGAGGCGCCGGCGGAAATGGCGGTCGGCCGGAAGAATTTTCTGGAAAGCGGCTATCGGGCGGCGACTTTCGTGCCGCTCATGCGCGGTGAGACGGCAATCGGCGCACTGAGCGTCGTGCGCGTCTCGACCGGACCGCTGTCGGAGAAGCAGCTTGCGGCATTGCAGACGTATGCCAGTCAGGCCGTCATCGCCATCGAGAACACGCGGCTGCTCAACGAGCTGCGGCAGCGTACCGACGACCTCACCGAGTCGCTGGAGCAACAGACCGCAACATCCGAGGTTCTTGGCATCATCTCAAGCTCACCCGGCGAAGTCGATCCGGTATTCGAGACCATTCTGAGAAACGCCACCCGTATCTGTGAAGCCAAGTTTGGCACTCTGGCCTTGGTGCAAGGCGACGGCATGCGGGTCGCAGCAATGCTTGGCGCGCCGCGTCCATTCGAAGAAGCGCGGCAGCGCGATCCAGCGGTCAAAGGGCCGTTGATGCGGCTGTTCAAGACCAAAGCGATTGTTTCGATCGCCGACCTTTCCGTTGAGCATCCTTACGAAAATTCCGATCTCGCCAGGCTCGCGGGCGCGCGCACGTTTGTCGGCGTGCCCATGTTCAAGGACGAGGCGCTCGTCGGCGCGATTGCCATCTACCGCCAGGAAGTACGTCCGTTCACCGACAAACATATCTCGTTGCTGCAGAATTTTGCCGCCCAAGCGGTGATCGCCATCGAGAACACGCGGCTGCTCAACGAATTGCGCCAGCGTACCGACGATCTCAGCGAATCGTTGGAACAGCAGACGGCGACTGCCGATGTACTCAAGGTCATCAGCGCGTCGCCCGGCGAGCTGGAGCCGGTGTTCCAGGCGATGCTGGAGAATGCTACGCGCATCTGCGAAGCCGAATTCGGATTCCTTTGGCTTGCCGAAGACGGTGGATTCCGGGCCGGCGCGATGCACGGCGCGCCGCCGGAAGTCATCGAAGAGCGCCGCCGCGATCCGATCTTGCGGCCCCGCTCGGGGTCGCCGCTCGCACGCGTCGCCGCGGCGAAACGGGTAGTCCATATTGTCGATGTGGCCGAGGAGGTAGCGCAAGGCAATCGCGATCCGGCTCTTCTCGGCCTTGTCGAAAGGGCGGCCGCGCGCACGGTGCTCCTGGTGCCGATGCTCAAGGAGGACGAATTCATCGGCGTTATCAGCATATACCGCAAGGTGGTCCATCCGTTTGCCGACAAGCAGATCGATCTGGTCAAGAATTTTGCCAATCAGGCCGTCATCGCCATCGAGAACACGCGGCTGCTCAACGAATTGCGCCAATCGCTGGAGCAGCAGACCGCCACCGCGGACGTGCTGCGCGTCATCAGCTCGTCGCCCGGCGAACTGGAGCCGGTCTTCAATGCCATGTTGGAAAATGCCACGCGTATCTGCGAAGCCAAATTCGGCGTGCTGCAACTTTGCGAAGATGGCGGTTTCCGCATGGTGGCAATGCACAATGCGCCGCCCGTCTATGCGGAGGCCCGGCGGCGCGAGCCGGTGATGCATCCGAGCCCGCTGGCGCCGCCCGCGCGTGTGGCTCAGACCAAGCGGTTGCTCCACGTTGCTGATATGGCCGAGGAGCAGGTTTACAAGGAGGGCGATCCTTCGGCCACTCGGTTTGTCGAGCTGGCGGGAGTGCGAACACTTCTCGTCGTGCCGATGCTCAAAGAGCAGGAGCTGATCGGCGAGTTCAGCGTCTACCGCCAGGAGGTCCGGCCATTCACCGACAAGCAGATCGAGCTGGTGCAGAATTTCGCCGCCCAGGCGGTCATCGCCATCGAGAACACGCGGCTGCTCAACGAGTTGCGGCAATCGCTGGAGCAGCAGACCGCCACCGCGGACGTGCTGCGCGTCATCAGCTCGTCGCCCGGCGAACTGGAGCCGGTGTTCCGGGCCATGCTGGAGAATGCCACGCGCATCTGTGAGGCCGAGTTCGGCTCCATGTTGCTTCGCGACGGAGATCGATTAAGGCGAGTCGCCATTCATAATGCACCGCCAAGCTTTGCGACATTCAACAGAGAGACGCCGGTCGTGTCTCCCAGCGCATCCAGCTCCCTCAAGCGTGTCATGGCCACAAAGCAGGTCGTTCACATTACTGATCTCCAGACCGAAGACCCGAACGACCCGCTCGCCATATTTGCCGATGCCCGCACCATCGTCACCGTACCCTTGCTCAAAGACAATGAAGTCATGGGAATTATGGGTATCTTTCGCCAGGAGGTGCGCGCCTTTACCGACAAGCAGATCGAGTTGGTCCAGAATTTTGCCGCCCAAGCGGTGATCGCCATCGAGAACACGCGGCTGCTCAACGAGTTGCGCCAGCGCACCGACGATCTCACCGAAGCGCTGGAGCAGCAAACGGTCACGGCCGAGGTATTGCGCGTCATCAGCACGTCGCCGGGCGATTTGCAGCCCGTTTTCGAAGCGATCCTGGAAAATGCGACGCGCATTTGCCAAGCAAAATTCGGTCAACTGTTTCTGGCCGAAGATGGAACTTATCGCGCGGGCGCGATGCATAACGTACCCACGGAATATCTCGCGCGTCGCCAGGCCGAGCCGCGTGTGAGCATGACCGGCGGTTCGGCCATGGGCAGAGTGGCGGCAACGAAGCAGGCCATCCAGATCGCCGACGTTTTGGTCGATCCCGGCTACCAGCAGGACGAACAACGCCGCCAATTCGTCGCCATGACCGGCGCGCGCACGATCGTCAGCGTGCCGATGCTGAAAGACGGCGATTTGGTCGGCGCGATCAACGTTTACCGCGCCGAGGTTCGCCCGTTCACCGACAAGCAAATGGAGCTGCTGACGAATTTTGCCACCCAGGCCGTCATCGCCATCGAGAACACGCGGCTGCTCAACGAATTGCGGCAATCGCTGCAGCAGCAAACCGCGACCGCCGACGTGCTCAAGGTCATCAGCCGCTCGACCTTCGATCTGCCGGCGGTTCTCAACACGCTCGTGGATTCAGCGGCCAAGCTGTGCGATGCGGAGAACGCGTTCATTTTCCGCCTTGACGACGGGGCCTATCGGTTGGCCGCCAACCACGAGTTTTCCGAAGAGTACCGGCAATACATCATCCGCAACCCTATCAGGCCGGGCCGCGGGACGCTTGTCGGGCGCACCGCGCTGGAAGCGCGCACGGTTCACATGCCGGATTGTTTGGCCGATCCGGAATACGTCTGGGCAGAATCGCAAAAGATCGGCGGCTTCCGCACCATGCTGGGCGTGCCGCTGCTGCGCGAAGGACATCCGATCGGAGTGATCGCGTTGACACGCTCGGCTGTTAAGCCATTCACCGACAAGCAGATCGAGCTGGTCGAGACCTTCGCCGACCAGGCGGTCATCGCCATCGAGAACGTGCGGCTGTTCGAGGCCGAGCAAAGGCGCACCGAGGAACTGAGCGATGCGCTCGATCAGCAGACGGCGACCGCGGATGTGCTCAAAGTCATCAGCCGCTCGACATTCGATCTGCAGACGGTGCTCGACACGCTGACCGAGTTGGCTGCCAGGGTTTGCGCCGCTGACAAGGGTGTCATCTTTCAACGGGACGGAGATTTGTACCGGCTGGGCGCGAACTACGGATTTTCGCGCGATGCCGCGCAGTACGCGCTCGACAACCCGCAGCAGGCGGGCCGCGGCAGCGCGGTTGGCCGCGTCGCGTTGGAGGGCAAGGTCACTCATATCCCCGACGTGCTGGCCGATCCCGAATACAGCGCGGCTGGCTATCAGCGGGCATTCGGCTTCCGAACCATCCTCGGCGTGCCGCTCTTGCGTGACGGGACGACGATCGGCGTCTTTGCGCTAACCCGCGACGAGGTGAACCCATTCACCCAGCAGCAAATCGATTTGGTGACCACTTTCGCGGACCAGGCGGTGATCGCCATCGAGAACGTCCGGTTGTTCGAGGACGTTCAGAAGCGCACCGACGATCTCACCGAGTTGCTGGAACAGCAGACTGCGATCGGCGAGATTCTGCGCGTGATATCGAATTCGCCAAGCGACGTGCAGCCGGTGCTCGATTCGGTCGCCGAACACGCCGCTCGCATCTGCGAGGCGCAGATAGTCGATATCTTTCTTGTCGAGAACGACACGCTGCGCGACGCCGCCTCGTTCGGCGACCTTGGACGGCCGCCAGTAATGAAGTTGGATCGCTCTACAGTCTCGGGACGCTCCGTGTGCGACCTGCAACCGGTCCATATCGCCGATCTGCACAGCGCCAGCGAGGAATTCGCGCTCGGGCGGGAATTGGCGATCAAGTTTGGCCATCGCAGCATCCTTGCCGTGCCTTTGATCCGCGAGGGTCGCGCACTCGGCACCATCCTTGTCCGCAGAGCCGAGGTGCGGCCGTTCGAGCAAAAGGACATTGCTCTTCTGACGACCTTCGCCGACCAGGCGGCGATTGCGATCGAGAACGTGCGCCTCTTCAAGGCCGAGCAGCAGCGCACTGAAGAATTGAGCGATGCGCTGGAGCAGCAGACCGCGACCGCCGACGTGCTGAAAATCATCAGCCGCTCGACATTCGATCTGCAGACGGTCCTCAACACGCTCGCCGAATTGGCGGTGCACCTGTGCGAAGCCGACATCGCCTCGATCCATCGCCAAGATGGCGCGGACTACAGGGCCCGCGCAACTTTTGGTGCGCAATTCGATGCGCGCGAACTCGGCTTGAGCGTTGCATTCGCGCCGGGCCGCGGCAGCATCATCGGCCGCACGGTGCTCGAGCGCCGGCCGGTTCAAGTCGTCGACGTGCTGGCCGATCCGGACTACACGCTGCAGGAAATGCAAAAAAAGATCGGCTTCCGTACAATCCTCGGCGTCCCCCTGTTGCGCGACGGCAATCCCGTCGGCGTCATCATTCTGATGCGGCTCAAGGTGCAGCCGTTCACCGACAAGCAGATCGAATTAGCGACCACCTTCGCCGACCAGGCGGGTATCGCCATCGAGAACGTGCGGTTGTTCGAGGAGATCCAGGACAAGAGCCGGCAGGTCGAGGAGGCGAGCAAGCACAAATCGCAGTTCCTTGCCAATATGAGCCACGAGCTGCGCACGCCGCTCAATGCCATTCTCGGCTATACCGAGCTCATCATCGACGGCATTTACGGCGAGGCGCCGGAAAAAATGCGCACCGTGATGGAGCGCGTGCAGTCGAACGGCAAGCACCTGCTCGGCCTGATCAACGACGTGCTCGATCTGTCGAAAATCGAGGCCGGGCAGCTGGTGCTGTCGATCCAGGATTATTCCATCAAGGACGTGGTGCACGGCGTCTATAGCGCGGTCGAGCCGCTGGCGAGCGGCAAGAAGCTTGCCTTCAAGATCGAGGTGCCGGCAAACCTGCCGCCGGCCCGCGGCGACGACCGCCGCCTGACCCAGGTGCTGCTCAATCTGGTCGGCAATGCCATCAAGTTCACCGACACCGGCGAGGTTGCCGTCAAGGCGGCGGCGTCGAACGGCAGTGTCACGATCTCGGTGCATGATACCGGTCCGGGTATAGCCGAGGCCGATCAGGCGAAAATATTCGAAGAGTTCCAGCAAGCCGACAGCACGAAGACCAAAGCCAAAGGCGGCACCGGCCTCGGTCTGTCGATCGCAAAACGCATCATCGAAATGCACGGCGGCAAATTGTGGGTCGAATCCAGCCTCGGCGCCGGCTCGACCTTCTCGTTCACGGTGCCGTTGCGCGTCGAACACCAAGCGGGGCGACCATGAGCAAGCGGATTCTCGTCGTCGAGGATCAGGAAGACAACCGTCAGATCCTGCGCGATCTCCTCGGCAGCGCCGGCTACGCCATGTGCGAAGCCGGCGACGGCGAAGCGGGGGTCGTGGCGGCAAAGACGGAACGGCCCGATCTCATTCTCATGGATATTCAACTGCCGCTGCTCGACGGTTACGAGGCGACGCGGCGCATCAAGGCCGATCCCGAGCTCAACGCCATCCCGATCATCGTCGTGACCTCGTACGCGTTGAGCGGCGATGAGGCCAAAGCGCGTGCCGCCGGCTGCGACGCCTATGTCACAAAGCCGTATAGTCCGCGTCAATTACTGGCGAAGATCAGGGAATTCCTTCCCGCTTAGGATTCCCGGCCTGCTTCGCTCCACAACCGAATCACCGATTGCAAGACGAGCATGAACGATCCCGCCCTCATCCTTGTGGTCGACGATAACGAAACCAACCGCGACATTCTGATTACGCGGCTGGAGAAGCACGGCTATCAATTGCTGCAGGCCGCCGACGGCGAAGAGGCGCTGGCGAGCGTCGCGCGGCATAGTCCCGACCTGATCCTGCTCGACGTGGAAATGCCAAAACTCGACGGCTTCGAAGTCTGCCGCCGGCTGAAGAACGACCCGGCGATGCCGTTCATCCCGATCATATTGGTGACGGCACGCGCCGCCAGCCAGGACGTGGTCACCGGCTTGGACGCCGGCGCCGACGAATATTTGACCAAGCCGATCGACCAGGCATCGCTGGTCGCGCGCGTGCGCTCGATGCTGCGCGTCAAGGCGCTGCACGATCAGGTGCAGGCCCAGGCCGCCGACCTCGCCACCTGGAATCGTACGCTCGAGCAACGCGTCGACCAGCAGGTCAGCGAGCTCGATCGCATGAACCGGCTGAAGCGCTTTCTGTCGCCGCAGATCGCCAAGCTCGTGGTGTCGTCGGGCGACGAGAAGTTGCTGGAAAGCCACCGCCGCGACATTACGGTCGTATTCTGCGACTTGCGCGGCTTCACCGCGTTTGCCGAAAGCGCGGAGCCGGAAGACATCATCGCGGTGCTGCAGGAATATTATCAATGCCTCGGCGAATCGATCGACCGCTTCGAAGGCACACTGCAGCATTTCGCCGGCGACGGCTTGCTGATCATCTTCAACGATCCATTGCCCTGCGCCGATCCGGCATTGCGCGCGGTGCGCATGGCGGTCGAGATGCGCGGGCGGGTCGCGGCGCTGGTGGAGAAATGGCGCCGCTTCGGCCACGATCTCGGCTTCGGCGTCGGCATCGCCTCGGGGCACGCCACTTTGGGCAGCGTCGGCTACGAGGGCCGGTTTCACTATTCGGCGAACGGCACGGTGGTCAATCTCGGCTCCCGCCTGTGCACGCAGGCCGCCGACGGACAAATCCTGATCGACGGACGGGTCCAGCTCGCCGTGGAAGCGGTCGCCCGCACCGAGCCGATCGGCGATCTCGACCTGAAAGGCTTTCATCGCCCCGTTCGCGCTTTTAATGTGCGCGACTTGATGGCGTAATGGATTTGCCGGCATCTGCCGAAAAACGTCACAACGAAGGGGGAATCGTGCCCGACAATCTGACCGACCTGATCGCGGAGCTCGCGCTCGCCAACCGCATTCTCGCCCATGAAGGCGTGCTCGACGCTTTCGGCCATGTCAGCGTGCGCCATCCGTCCGATCCCGGGCGCTATCTGCTGTCGCGCTCGCGCTCGCCGCTGTTGATCGAGCCCGGCGACATTCTGGAATACACGCTGGATTCCGCGCCGGTGCGGCCGCCCAAGGTGCATCTTTATGCCGAACGCGTCATTCACGGCTGCATCTACCAGGCGCGGAGCGACGTCATGGCGGTGTGCCATCATCACGCGCCGGCGGTGATGCCGTTCGCCATCGCCGGCAAGCCGATCGTGCCGGTGTTTCATCTCGGCGCCGCGATGGGCGAGGAGGCGCCGTTCTGGGACCAGCACGACGAGTTCGGCGACACCAACCTCCTGGTGGTCAAGCCGGAGGAGGGGCAGTCGCTGGCGCGCGCGCTCGGCCGGCATAATGCGGTGCTGATGAACCGCCATGGCGCCACCGTGGTCGGCGGCGGATTGAAGGAGCTGGTCGCGCGCTCGATCTTCATGTGCCAGAACGCCGAGTATCAGATGCGCGCGCTCTCGCTCGGCGCGGCGGCGCCGCTGCATCCCGGCGAAACCAGGCTTGCCGGCGTCATCAGCGCAATGCCGACCGTAGTGAGCCGGACCTGGGAGTATTGGAGCCTGCGGCTCGCTGCCGCCGGCGCCACGCCGCCGCGCCGGAGCGGCAAGAAGTCCGCACCGCGCGGCGGCAAAGCCAAGTCTCGTTCCAAGTATCGACGTTGAAAGCCTCCGGCGCGGTTTACGCCGAAGGCTTCAATATTCATCGCGTCGGCACTGGTTCAGCAGGCGGCAATGCAGCCCGTGACGTTTGGGCCTACTTGCACGGACCGTTGTGGATCCAGATCGCGTGGGCATTCTCGGCCGCACAATTGTTCGGGTAGGTCATCTTGGCGTGATTGAGCGGGTCCAGCCCGCACAGCGGCCCTGCGATAAGCGTAGCGCCGAAGCCCTGGCAGAATACGTTGCAGGCGCCGAGATGGGTAATTTTGGCGCCAGCGGCCTTGGCCGCGCAGGCACTGTCATAAGTCTGCGGGCCGTCGGCCTTCATGACGCAGACCGGGCCGCCGGCACAGGCCCGTGCCGCCAGCGCACTGCTACCGCTTGCCGCCAGCGAAATCGTGGCAATCGCGGCCACCACCGCAAACACTGAAAGATTGGTCGTTAGATTACGCATCTGTAAGCCCCTCCTGGATTGGCGTGCACAGGCACCCCTCGTGAAATGTTAGCACAATTATCCGGAGGGGATAGTGCGTCGACGCAACAGTTTAGACCGCGCGCCCGCTGATCGGACGCGCGGTGTTCTCGTTTTGCTCGGGGCTTGCGATCCCTCGGGCGCGCTTGCGACCTCTATCGCCATGCCGCAAGGCGCGCCGAAACCGCAGCTTGCCTTGGTTACTTGCAGGCGCCCTTATGCAGCAGCGTCGCGTTTGCGGTGTCCGATACGCACTGGTTGGCGTAGGTCTCCTGCTTGTGGGTGAACGGATTGAGCGAGCAAACGGGAGCGTAGATGAACGGGCAGGCCGGCCCCTGACAGGCGCCGATATGCAGGACCCGCTGGCCCCTGGCCTTGGCAAAGCACGGATTGGTCGCCTCGGTATGGCGGGTGTAGCCGTCTTTATCGACGACGCAGTATTTGGCGACGAACTGAGGACACACGCCCCTGGCTTGGCTGGACGGCGCCGACATCAATGTCGCAGCAATTCCAGCCAGAATCGCGAGAGACCCTGCCAGCTTACGTGAGGACGTCATGTGGTAACCCCCCTTGTTGAACGGGATTGCTTGAGCATCCCGGCGCCAAGGCTAACACAACCGATCGATGAAATTAAATAGCCAAGCCACGAGCGCGACAAGGCATACGGCACGTCAATGCCGGTCACGCGCCGCGGCGCTGATCGCGCCGAGCATGGTGGCGCGATCCTTGTCGAGCGCGCCGCGCACCGATTGCTGGCCGCCGATCTGGCCCATCTCGCGCTGGCGCTTGACCGTGGCCGATGTCATCAGCGGCTCGACGCCGAGCTCGCGCAGCGTGTCGGCGACTTCTTCCATCTCGGCGGCGCGGCGCTCGCCGTGATTGGCCATGCGCTCGAGATTGTAGGGCACGATCTTTGCCCAATCGAGGCCGGGGTAATTGTTCTTCATCGAGGCCGCGACCTCGTCGATGACGCCAGCGCGGGACGCCGCCAGGAAGCACTCAAGCGTCAGCGCCTCGATGCCCTTGATCATGACGCTGCGCACCATCTTGATGGCGGCGGCGGCGCCGATCTCGGCGCCGGCGATGCGCACGCGCATGCCGAGCGCGGTGAGCATGGGAGCGATCGCGTCCGCGTGCGGACCGGCAAGCAGCATCGGCGTCTGATGCCGTGCCGGATAAATCGGCGCCAGCACTGCGACGTCGACATAGCGGCCGGCCTCGCCGAGGAGCTTCGCGGTATCCTGCTTGCGGCCGGGCGAGACCGAGTTGATGTCGAGAAAATACGGCATGCCGGCAAGATGCGCCTTGACCGATTGCGCCGCATCGACGCTCGACGCCGCGGTGACCGCCGAAATGACCAGGTCCACGCCGCGGATCGCGTCTGCGACCGAATTGGCGCAACGCACGCCGGCCGCCTGGGCAGCCAGCTTGAGCTTCTCGCCCGTCGCGTGTGGAAACAGGATATCCCAGGCCGTCATCGTTTCCACGCCGGCCTCGCGCAAACCTGCGGCAATGGCTTGGCCGGCTTCACCGAAGCCGATGAATGCGATTGTCGGCTTGCCGTTGGGCATGGCGGCGATTCCCTCGTGTCGATCGGCTCGGATGATGGCAGGTTCGGCGCGCTGTTTGCAACGGTGGGCCCGCCCGATAGGATGCGCAAAACAAAATGCGCAGGGAGGAGTATTCGTCATGCCGTTGACCGCCGCCCAAATCACCAGCCGCCGCCGCTTCATCCAGTTTCTCGCCGCCAGCCCGCTGTTTGCCGGCACCGGCCTTTCGGCGCTGGCGGGAGAACCGTATCCGCAGCTGCCGGCCGATCCGTTCGTCTGGGCGCCGCGCGACTACGACCATCTGATTGCTAGTCCCAAGGAAGCGCTCGACGTGTTCGATTTCGAGCCGGTGATGCACAAGAACGTGCCGCCGGCGCATTTCGGCTACATGGCCTCCGGCGTCGACGACGATGTCACGCTGCGCGCCAACCGCGAGGGGTTTTTGAAATTCCAGCTCCGGCCGCGCCGGCTGGTCGACGTCAGCAAGGTCGACATGAGCACGGAAATCCTCGGCCAGCGCTATGAGACGCCGATCATCATCGATCCGACCGGCGGCCATAAGGCCTATCACCCCGATGGCGAGGAGGGCGTCGCGCGCGCGGCCAAGACCGGCGATCACCTGATGATCCTGTCGACGCAAGCCTCGACCTCGGTCGCCGACGTGATCGCCGCGCGCGGCCGGCCGATCTGGTCGCAGCTCTATGCCACCAACAAATTCGACGTCGCCAAGCACCATGTCGAGAGCATGGAGCGGCAGGGCTCGATCGCCATTGCGGTCACTGTCGACCGCAACGGCGGCCGCAACCAGGAGGTCGCGCTGCGCATGCGCCAGGCCGACACCCGCGAATGCTCAGGCTGCCACGACAATTCGAGCCTCGCGGCTTCGATGAGTCACGATCCGATCTACGAGGGCGCCGATCTGTCGGGGCTCAAGAACATCCAGTCGTCGGCCATGTCGTGGGATTACATCAAGCGGCTGCGCGACGTGGCCAAGACCAAGATGGTGCTCAAGGGCATTCTTGCCTGGGAGGATGCGAAAATCGCCGCCGAGACCGGCATCGACGCGATCATCGTGTCGAATCATGGCGGCCGCGCCGACGAATCCGGCCGCTCCACCATCGAGAGCCTTTCAGAGATCATCCAGGTCTCCGGCACCATGCCGGTGCTGGTCGATTCCGGCTTCCGCCGCGGCACCGACATCGTCAAAGCGCTGTGCATGGGCGCCAAGGGCGTCGCCGTCGGCCGGCCCTATCTGTGGGGCCTCGGCGCCTTCGGCCAGCCGGGCGTCGAGCGCGTGCTCGATATTTTGCGCACCGAACTGATGGTCGCCATGCAGCAAGTCGGCGCGCCGTCGCTCAAGGACCTCAAGCCGTCCATGGTGGTGAAGGCATAAAGACCATGCAGCGAGCGTCCTGCCGCGACCGCCTCGAACAGGCGCTGGCGCGCATTGCCGATCCGAAGGGTGAGGGCGCGCGCGCCTGCCTCACCGTCTATGCCGACGCCGCGCGCTCCTCGGCCGATGCCGCCGACGCGCGGTCGGCGCGCGGCGCTTCGCTCGGACCGTTCGACGGCACCATCGTCAGCATCAAGGATTTGTTTGATGTCGCCGGCGAGCCGACGCGGGCCGGCTCAAAAGTTCTCGCCGAGGAAGCGGCGCCGGCAAAGGCCGACGCGACGGTGGTGCAACGGCTGCGCGCGGCCGGCGCCGTGATCATCGCCAAGACCAACATGACCGAGTTCGCGTTCTCCGGCATCGGCGCCAATCCGCATTTCGGCACGCCGGGCAATCCGGCCGACCGTAGCCGCGTGCCCGGGGGCTCCTCGGCCGGCGCGCCAATCAGCGTTGCCGATGGCATGTGCGAAATCGCCATCGGCACCGATACCGGCGGCTCGGTCCGGATCCCGGCGTCGCTGTGCGGCCTCTTCGGCTTCAAGCCGAGCCGGCAGCGCGTGCCGACCGACGGCGCGTTTCCGCTGAGCACCACGCTCGATTCCGTAGGCCCGATTGGCAAGAGCGTTGCCGACTGCGCCGCGGCCGATGCCGTGATGGCGGGCGAAGAGATTTTGCCGCTTGAGCCGGTCGCGCTCGCCGGACTGCGCTTCGGCGTCGCCGAAGGACTGCCGCTCGACCGGCTGGATGACACGGTCGCCGCCGCGTTCGCCTTGGCGGTCAAGCGGCTCGACGATGCCGGCGCACGCGTTACCCACGAAACTTTTGGCTTGTTCGACGACATGGGCGAGATCAATGCCAAAGGCGGCATCTCGCCCTACGAGGCCTGCGCGATCCATCGCGACCGCATGAACCGGCGCGCCGCCGATATCGATCCCAACGTCCGCGCCCGCATCGAGCGCGGCTGCGCCACATCGGCCGCGGATTACGCCGAGATGGTGCGAGAACGTGAGCGGCTGGTGCAGGCCATGGACGCACGCCTTGCCACGCTCGATGCGCTGTTGATGCCGACGACCTCGATCGTGGCGCCGACCATTGCCGAGGTGGCGGACCGCAAAACCTTTGCCGCGCGCAATGCCGCGGTGCTGCGCAACACCGCGATCATCAACTTCTTCGACCTCTGCGCCATCTCGCTGCCGCTCAAGGCCACGTTGCCGGTCGGGCTGATGCTGATCGCACGCAACGGTCAAGACCATCGTTTGTTACGCATCGCTGCGGCAACGGCGCAGCTTGTCGGTGCGTGATCGCGCTTGCCGCCGCCGCAACAGTTTACTAGCGTTTCGCCAAATCCTGGGAGGATATTGCCGTGAATAGCACCTGCATGCTGCCCAACCGCCGCCATCTCCTGGCCGGCGCTGCCGCCACTGCCGCCACCGTCGCCGCGCCCGCGATCCTGCGCGCCCAGGGCGGCCCCTTGAAAGTCGGCGTGCTGTTGCCGCGTTCCGGTTTTGAGGCCGGCATCGGCCAGGACTGCCAGCGCGGCGTCGATATCGCCCCCGGCATCCTCAAGTCGCTCGGCCTGCCGGACCTGACGATCATGAACGGCGACACCGAATCGAACGTCGATACCGCGCGCGAGCACGCCGAGAAGCTGATCAGCGACGGCGCCCAGCTCCTGGTCGGCGCCTTCGATTCCGGCCAGTCCACCGCGATCGCCCAAGTCGCCGAGCAGAAGGGCATCCCGCTCGTCATCAATATCGCCGGCGCACCCGACATCACCGAGCAGGGCTACAAGTTCGTGTATCGGAATTTTCCGACCGCGCCGATGCTCACGCGCGACGGCTTCCTGCAGCAGAAGGCGGTGTTCGACATCGTCGGCAAGGCACCGAAGACGGTCGTCTTCATGCGCGTCAACGACACCTTCGGCACCGCCATGTCGAAGGCCTTTGCCGCGATGATGCCGAAATTCGATATGCCCTACACGATCGCCGACGAGATTTCCTACGATCCCGCCGCGCGCGACCTTTCGGTCGAGGTGACCAAGGCCAAGGCCACCAATGCCGACGCCATCCTCGTCGTCGGCCGCCTCAACGACGCCATGCTGATCACGCGCGAATTGGTCAAGCAGCGCTGGACGCCGCAGGCGATCCTCAGCGTGGGGCCCGGCTGGTACGAGGATCAGTACATCAAGACGCTCGGCAAGCTGTCCGACGGGCCGATGAGCTTCGTGCCCTGGTACGATCCGAACAAAAAGCTCTCCAAGGCGCTGGAGTCTGCCTTGGCGGCGAAATATCCGGGCATCAATCTCAATACCAACCACGTCTATACCTTCGAGGCTCTCCTGGTGGCCGCCGATGCCTATAAGCGCGCCGGCTCGACCGATCCAAAAGCGCTGGCTGATGCGGTGCGGACCACCAACATCACCGACAATGCCAGCATCGGCCCCGGCATCTCGTTCAACGCCAAGGGTCAGAACGACAAGATCATCGGCGGTGGAATCCAGAACCGCGGCGGCAAGCTCATCACCGTCGCGCCCAAGGAGGCCGCCAACGGCCAGCCGGAATGGCCGATGAAGTCTTATCAGGACCGGACCTGATTCGAGTCTGATCGGTGTTGGGCGTCTATCTGAACGTAGCCGTGGCCGGCGTGCTGACCGGCCTGGTCTACGGCCTGATGGCGCTGGGGCTTTCGGTCATCTTCGGCGTGGTGCGGGTGGTCAATTTCGCCCATGGCGAGATGATGTCGGTCGCGATGTATATCGCGGTCGTATTGTTCAACTCGTTCCATCTCGATCCGCTGGTCATGCTGGTGCCGATCGCGGCGGTGATGTTCGTGTTCGGCTATGCGCTGCAGTCAGGCCTGATCAATCCCTTCATTACCCGTCCGGAGCACAGCCAGTTCCTGCTGGTGGTGGCGCTGGCGATCATCATCGTCAATGCGCTGTTGATCATCTTCGGCCCGGACGCTCGCACCGTGCAGACGTCCTATGCCTACGACAGCTTTGAAATCGGCCCGGTGATCGTCGACGCGTCGAAAACTTATGCCGCCGCCGCCGCGATCGTCGTCACGGTGGCGCTGTTCGCCTTCTTCCGCTTCACGCTCCTTGGCAAGGCGATCCGCGCCTGCGCCGACAATTACACCGGCGCGCTGGTGGTCGGCCTCAATGTCAACCGGCTTTACGCGCTGACCTTCGCCTTAGGGGCGGCTTGCGTCGGCGCCGCCGGCACGATGATGACCTTGATCACCGACGTGACGCCGGCGCTGGGGCCGGGCTACACCTTGCTCGCCTTTGTCATCGTCATCACCGGCGGACTCGGCTCGATGCCCGGCGCGCTGATCGGCGGCGTGCTGATCGGGCTCACCGAGGCGGTCGCCGGCTTGCTGTTCACGCCGTCGGCCAAGAGCATGTTCGCCTTCGGCATCTTGGTGCTGGTGCTGCTGTTCCGGCCGCAGGGCATCCTCGGCAGAAGGCTGACCTGATGGCTGCGATGATCGCACGCCTCACCGACGGCTTGTCGCGCCGCGCTTTGGGTCTCCTCGCTGCGCTCTTCGCGATATTGCTGGCGGCGCCGTGGATCGCCAACGACTATCTGCTCACGGTCCTCATCGTCATTCTCTATCTCGCCTATACCGGCCAGGCCTGGAACATCATGATGGGTTTTGCCGGCCAACTTTCGCTCGGGCATGCGATCTATGTGGGACTGGGCGCTTACATCCCGGCGGTGCTGTTCACTCGGCTCGGCATCGGCCCATGGGTTGGCTTTTTGGCGGCGATCCCGGTGGCCGCGGCCTGCGGCGCGATCATCGGCTTCCTCGCCTTTCGCTTCGGCGTCGCCGGCGTCTATTTCGCCATCCTCACCATCGCCTTTGCCGAATTCGCCCGCCTCGGCTTCGATCACCTGACCATCGTCAACGCCTCGGCCGGCCTGTTCCTGCCGGTGGCGCAATTATCGCACAACGATCTGTGGCGGCTGCGCGGCAGCCCGACTATGTTCTATTACGTGATCCTCGCCGCGACGGTGTTCGCGCTCATCCTGTCGCGTCTGTTGCTGCGCAGCCGCATGGGCTATTTCTGGCTGGCCATCCGCGAGGACGAGCAGGCGGCGCGCGCCGCCGGCATCGACACCTTCCGCTACAAAATGTACGCCGTGATGATCTCGGCGGCGGTCACCTCGTTCGCCGGCGTGTTTTATGCGTTCTTCTACAACAATCTGTTTCCCGAGCAGGTGTTCAATATTTCCCGCTCCATCGAAATGATCCTCGGCCCGATCATCGGCGGCATCGGCACTCTGTTCGGGCCGATCCTCGGCGCCTTCGTGCTCACTGGGCTTGCCGAATCCGTCACGTCGGCGCTGGCCGCGTTCGGTATCGATCTGCCGGGCGCCAAGCAGATCTTCTACGGCCTGTGTTTGCTGCTCGTCGTCGTGGCGTTGCCGGAAGGTATTTGGCCGTGGCTGGCGCGCCGGCTCGGCGTCGGGGAGCGCAACCGATGACCGCGCTGCTCTCGCTCGACCGTGTCAGCAAGCGCTTCCGCGGTCTTGTCGCGGTCGATGCCGTCAGCTTCGACGTGCCTGAAGGCGTCGTCTTTGCCGTGATCGGTCCGAACGGCGCCGGCAAGACGACGCTGTTCAACATGATCGCCGGCGCCATGACGCCGGACGACGGCGCGATCGCGTTCGCCGGCACGCCGATCGGCGGCTTGACGCCGGACGCGGTGTGCCGGCGCGGCGTCGCGCGAACCTTCCAGCTGGTGCGGCCGTTCCCGGCCTTGAGCGTCGAGGACAACGTCATCGTCGGCGCCTTGCTGCATCACCGCGACGTCGGCGCGGCGCGGGAGCGCGCTTTGGCCGTGCTCCGCCGCCTCGATTTATTCGACAAGCGCCATCAGATCGCCGCCACGCTGACCTTGCCGGACCGCAAACGGCTCGAAGTCGCGCGCGCCTTGGCGACCGAGCCGAAATTGTTGCTGCTCGACGAAGTCATGGCGGGCCTGCGGCCGACCGAGACCGACCGCATGGTGGCGACCTTGCGTGAGATAAACCGCGAGAGCGGATTGACCATTCTCCTCATCGAGCACGTCATGCGCGCGGTGATGGCGCTCGCTGCCCGCGTGGTGGTGCTCGATCATGGCGTGGCGATTGCCGCCGGCACGCCGGAAGAGGTGGTGCGCGATCCCGCGGTGGTGCGGTCCTATCTCGGCGCCGAGGCTTTGTGATGCTGCGGGTCGAAAACCTCGATGTGTTCTATGGCGACGTTCAGGCGCTCAACGGCGTTTCGCTCGACATCGAGGAGGGCGCCATCGTCGCCATCGTCGGCGCCAACGGCGCCGGCAAGACGACACTCATTCGCGCCATCGCCGGAATGCAACAGCGCATCCGTGGCCAAATCATCTATCGCGGCACCGATATTGCCGGCTGGCCGAGTTTTCGCGTCTGCGATCTCGGCATCGGCCAGGTCGCCGAAGGGCGGCAAGTGTTTCCGACGCTCACTGTCGCGGAGAATCTCGACATCGGCGCCATGCTGCCGCGCGCCCGCGCCGCGCGCATCAAAAACAAAGAGCGCGTGCTGGCGTTGTTCCCGGTGTTGGCCGAGCGGGCGCGCCAGGCGGCCGGCACGCTGTCCGGCGGCGAGCAGCAGATGCTCGCCATCGGTCGCTGCCTGATGGGGGCGCCGGATCTCATCATGTTCGACGAGCCTTCGCTCGGTCTGGCGCCGGCCATCATCCACGACGTGCTCGACACCATTCGCGAGCTCAATCGCGCCGGCCTTACCTGCTTGCTGGTCGAGCAGAACGTGGCGCAGTCGCTGAAGCTCGCAAGCCGCGCCTATGTGCTGGAAAACGGCCGCGTCACGCTCTCAGGCAGCGGCGCCGAGCTGCTGGCCGACGATCGCGTCCGCAGCGCCTATCTCGGGCTGTAGAGAAATTCAGACGATACGCCGCAGGCGGTCCATCAGGACGCCGAGCGCCGCCACGCGCGCGGTCAGCGGCGCCAGCGGAAAGGCCTGGCGCAAGCGGTTGTAGACGTCGGCCGCCGTCGGCGCCTCGATGTCCGAAAGCGCAGCAGCCATGGCACGTGCCATCTCGGCTTCGGGCCGGCCGCTGAGCGGCGCCGGTACCATGGTGAACTCGCCGAACGGCATGGGGGGTTGAACGCGTAAAGTAATGCGGCGGGCGGCCATGAAATCAGCTCCAGTCCAAGCCCGGTCGATTGACCGTGGCTTCACAACGCACCAACTTTATTCAAGTTCCACCGGCCGGCGCGGCTGCCGATGGGCGCGTTTGTGGCTCAAGCCGCCATGCTCTATATGCCTGTGGCATTGACACAATGGCGACGGCGCTAAGCCGTGGTCCCCAGGAGGTTCGCGTCATGAAATTGTATTTTTCGCCCGGTGCCTGCTCGCTCTCGCCGCACATTGTTTCGCTCGAGGCCGGCATCCCGCTCGAATACGAGCAGGTCGACAACCGCGAAAAGAAGACCAAAAGCGGCGTCGATTTTTGGACCATCAACGCCAAGGGCTACGTGCCGGTGCTGGAAATCGACAACGGCCAGCGCCTGACCGAGGGCCCGGCGATCGTGCAATATCTCGCCGACCAGAAGCCGGCCTCCGGCCTGATGCCGCCGTCCGGCACGCTCGACCGTTACCGCGTGCAGGAATGGCTCAATTTCGTCACCTCGGAGCTGCACAAGAGCTACGGCCCGATTTTTCGGCCGACCACGCCCGACGAATACAAGAAGATCTCCAAGGAAAATCTCGGCAAGCGTTTCGACTGGCTCGACAAGCAGCTCGCCGGCAAGCAGTACCTGATGGGCGACAAGTTCACCGTTGCCGACGCCTATCTGTTCACCGTGCTGCGCTGGTCGCCGCGGGTCGAGATCGATCTGGCGAAATGGCCGAACGTCAAGGCCTATGTCGACCGCGTCGCCGCGCGTCCGAAAGTGCACGAGGCGCTCAAGGCGGAAGGGCTGGTGCAGTAACCGTCGTGTCCGGGCGCTGGCACAAGCCGGTGTCCGCCGCGACCGGTCATTCGCCCTTCGGCGGCAGGCCCTCGATGCTGAAGCCGACGGCCGTGCCGGCGCGTTGCAGCGCGGCCTGGCAGGTCGGCGGCAATCGCCATTCCACGGCTTCAGCATTGTGCGGCATGCCGGCATAGCCGGGATTGAGCAGCGCCTGCGACACGCGCAATCCAAGCGGCCAGGTCGCCTTGATGTAGGCGACGGTGGCGAGGATTTGCTCGTCGCTGAGATTTGGCGCGTAGGCCGGCATATAGGATTTCACGGTCGCCGGCGTCGTCGGGAAGCGGCCGAATTTCGTCATGGCGAAGAGGTCTTCGTCGGAGTGCTGCCAAGTGTGGCCGGTCTGGTCGTGCGCCGGCGCACGCCGGCCGGCAAACTCGTCGCGAACCTGCCACAGCAACTGACCTTGCAATTTACGGCCGTGGCAGCTCGCGCAATGGCTCGCATAAAGCTTCTTGCCTTCCAGCACCATTTCGGCGTTCTCGGCATCGGCAAAGTGCCCGCGCGGTGCCGCCTGTGTCCGCAGCGCCAGCGTCATGACGGCGCTCGCGGCGAGCACCGCAACCACCGCGCCGCCGAGCAATAATCCGCGAACGCCGGTCATGGGCGCGGCCCTCAGCTCATCAATTTGCGCAACTCGTCGGCCAATTGGTGGCCCGGCAAATCGCCGGTCAGGAGCCGCACGAACGCGCCGTTGGGATCGATCAGATAGATGAACGAACTGTGGTCGACCACGTACTCATTGTTGCCGAGCTGCCGCACCCGGTAATAGACGTGAAATTCCTGGGCGGCGGCGCCGATCTCCTGCGGTGAGCCGACCAGCCCGACAAAGCGCGGATCGAAATCCTTGATGTATTCGCCGACGATCGCGGGCGTGTCGCGCTCTGGATCGACAGTGATGAAAACCGGCTGCACCTTGTCGGCGAGGGCCCCAAGTTTTTCCAGCGCCAGCGCCATGGCGCTGAGCGTGGTCGGACAGACGTCGGGGCAGGACGTGTAGCCGAAATAGACCAGAAGCCATTTGCCGCGGAACGTTGCGTCGCTGACGCGGCGCCCGTCGGTATTCGACAATGCGAAATGACCGCCGATCTGCGGCAGCGGCTGCGCCGCATTCAGGCGCGTTACATGGTTCATCGCGACCGTCACGGTGGCGCCGGCGATGACGACGGCGACCGCGAGCACGACACCAAAGCGGCGCAGGCTGATCTTGCTGAACATGGCTGGCACCCGGCTGCAGGCGAGGGCGGCGTCACCGGCTGTCCGCCGTTGACGCCGCCTCGACCTTTTTTGCGCGCTTTACGAGTTCGGCGCCAGAACCCGGATGATCGCCATCATGCCCCCGTCCTCGTGACCGAGGATGTGGCAGTGATAGACGAAGTCGCCGATGTCGACGCCGCGGAAATCCAGGCGCACGGTGGCGCTCGGATACGGGCCGCTGCCGGACCAGTAGGGTATCTGGATCATGTCGAGGAACTGGCCGATTTCCTGAGGCACCGAGAATCCGCTTTGCGACTCCACCAGGAAGTGGAGCTGGTGAAAGTGAAATTCATGGTTCTCCAGCGCCCGGTTCTGGATCGTCCAGTCCTCGACCGCGCCCTGGTGGGTAGTGATGGCGGGCGGGTTGTTCGGATCGAACAATTGCGGCGTCGCGCCGTCGACCGTGATGAAGAAGTTGGTCGGGCTGTTCGGATTGGTCGGATCCGACAGCACCTCGGAGAAATACAGCGTGCGATGAACCGTCGGGTTCTGGTTGGCGAGCTCTTGCGCCGCGTCCATCGCATTCGACATTTGCTTGCTGACCGGCGGAATCTTCGGCAATTGCGTCGGATTGTCGGTCTTGATGGTGGCGATGGTGCGCAATGGATCGACGTCGCCGTCCGGGCCGGTGTCGATATTGAGCGTGACGAGGCTCGCACTCTCGCCATGATTGGGCGCCGCGACAATGAACTCGGCGCGGGCCGCCGGCGCCAACAGGATGTCGGTCACCGTCTTGGTCGAGCCGCGCTGCTGCCCGTTCTGGGAATTGATCGCCACGCCGTCGAGCGCCACCAGCTGCAGCGGCTGCGCCCGCCCGTCATGCTGGACCTGAATGTCGAGAATGCTGTCGGCGCCCGCATTGGCGACGCGCCAGAATTCCTGCTGGCCGGACTGCATCTCGATGACCGCCGGCGTGTAGGTGCAGGTCGCCGCTTGGAATTCCAGCGGCACGTAATTGATGTCCAGATCCCACGACGGTGTCACGTTGCTGTTGCCGGCGCAGGTATTGCCCGGCGTCGAATTGCCGGCGACCGGTTGATCGCGGATGACGAGCACCCGTTCCGGCAGGCCGGCGACCGCCGGTTGGAGATTCTGAATTCCCGAGACCACGAGGGCGCCGGACGCGCCGCCTTGCACCGTCGCCTCGGCGATGCCGTGGATGTGGGTGTGGTACCAGTAGAGTCCGGCAGGGGCGTAGCTCGGGAAGGCGACGGCGTATTGGAATTTCTCGCCCGAATTGATGATGGTGTGGATCACCTGGTCCTGATGACATTTCGGCGAAGTGGTGGTGCCGTGATAGTGGATGTTGAGCGACGAGGTGTACATTTCCAGGTCGCCGCACTGGTTCTGCGAATTCGACACCTGTTCGACGGGGGTGCCTTGCGGCACGTCGTTGGCGGCGAGGATGTTGAGCTGGTCGCCCGCATTGAGGCGTAGCGTCGGCCCTTCCATGCCGTCCGGCGTCTGGAAACAGAACAGCGACCGGCCGTCCTGATCGACCCGGGTGAAATAGTTGAGTTGGACGTTGAGCGCGCCGTTCTGGCTGAAAATGTCCGGCGGCGGCAGTACCACACTGCCCGGAGCAAACCGCGGGCAGGTCACACCGTGACCGTCGGCCCAGGCTGGCGACGTCGCCAGCAGCAACACAATCGACGCAACGACTTTGTAAATGATCTTGCCCATCGCTTTCCTCCCCGCGATTGAGCGTTTTGGGCGTTGGATCCCGGCATCGAATTTATTCCGTGCCGGATGTGCGCCAAAACGCCGCGGATAGAGCGAAACACGTTCAAGGCGAATAGACAATATGGGATTCGGCCCATTCTGCTAAAAAGAACGATATTCTGCGGCCTTCTGGATGGGCAGATACAATCTCAACGAGTAGTCGGAATAAGCGAGAAGACTATTCTGTTTCTGCCCGCAGCCGTAGCAGGCCTTTCGCTCAAGCAACCGACGCATTGCGGGACATGGCGCCGTGGCGGCGGTCGGTCCCGAGCAGTTGCTGCCGGTGGCGCTCGCGCAGCGGGTGGAACGGATCGGCCGGGGTGGCCGGGGCGGCGACGGGGACCGCTCGTTCGCCGCGCTTGTCCAGGACGATGATGTCGAGCTTCGCGTTGTCCTGCTTGATCACGTAATTGTAGCCGTCCAATACGCGCGCGATCACGCGCCGGAGCGACCCCGTGTAGGTGCCGTTGATTTCCTCATCGAGCGCGATCCACGAGCTGTAAGACATATCGAACGACGTATTCAGCGCACCAAGCACTTCCGCGATCGTGGTGTGGCGGGCGTCGAGGCGAACCGCCGCCGCGTCTCCGCGGACGCGGACGGAGCCGGGCATCGGCGCGGCGCCAGAGCCGAAATCGTCGTGCCCCAGTGGCGACTGACCGCGCGGCTTTCTGCGGCAGGCGGCCGATGCCGAATGCAGGCACGCGGCCGCGCCGTTCAATGCATAATCATTCTGAAATTGCGGCGAAGCGGCAGCCGCCGGGTTGTCTTGCGCATGCGGCTGCGCGATGGCGAACGCGCTGACGGCGACGGCCGAAAATAAAGCGACTGCCGGTTTCAGAAGTCGGTTCACCGGTCACCACCTATCCCCCGCGGAGGGATAGGCTAGCACATCACTTCAACGGCGGCCCGATCGTGACATTGAGCGTGCCGACACCTTCGACCTCGCATTCGATCTTGTCGCCGGCGACGGTGGCGGCGACGCCCGACGGCGTGCCGGTCATGATGATGTCGCCGGCGGCCAACTCGACCATCTCCGAAAGTTTCGAGATGATCTCCGGCACGTTCCAGATCATCTGATTGAGGTCGCCGTCCTGGCGCACCTTGCCGTTGACCTTGAGCACGATGCGGCCCTTGGACGGATGGCCGATCTCCGACGCCGGCTTGAGCGGACCGCATGGCGCCGAGTGATCGAATGCCTTGCCGATTTCCCAGGGCCGCTTGATGTCGCGCGAGGCGATCTGCAAATCACGGCGGGTCAGGTCGATGCCAACGCCATAGCCGTAGATGCAGGCAAGCGCATTCTCGGTCTTGATGTTACGGCCGCCGCTTTTGAGCGCCACCACCAGCTCGACCTCGTGATGCATGTCCTTGGTCAGCGACGGATAGGGCACCGTGCCGCCATCGGGCACGATGGCGTCGGCGGGCTTGGCGAAAAAGAACGGCGGCTCGCGCACGTCCTGGCCCATCTCCTTGATGTGCTCGACGTAATTGCGGCCGACGCACCACAGGCGGCGGACCGGAAAATATTGATTGGTGCCGGCAACCACAATCGAAGCCTGCGGCGGCTGCGGAATGACATAGCTCTTGGCGTCGGTGCTCATGAGGCCGTTTCGTGCTGGAGTGAAGCGGAAACGCCGCGCTTATAGCCCAGGCGACGCCGCGGTCAAAGCGATGCTCAGGTTTTCAGGCAATCGCAGCGGCGGGTTCGAGCGCGGGCGACTGCTCGCGAAGCTGCAGCCGGTAGAACAAGGCATAGCGGCCACTCTTGCGCAAAAGCTCGTCGTGGCGGCCGGATTCGACGACGAGGCCATTCTCGACGACGAGAATATTGTCGGCATGCATGATCGTCGACAGCCGGTGGGCGATGACGATCGTGGTGCGCCCCTTGCAGAGCTCGGCGAGCGCTTCCTGGACATGGCGCTCGGATTCGGAATCGAGTGACGCGGTGGCCTCGTCGAGCAGGATGATCGGCGCATTCTTGATCAGCGCGCGCGCAATCGCCACGCGCTGGCGCTGGCCGCCGGAGAGCTGCAAGCCGTGCTCGCCGACGGGGGTCTCGTAGCCGGCCGGAAAGCTCATGATGAAATCGTGCGCATGCGCCGCCTTGGCGGCGGCGACAATCTCGGCCTCGCTGGCGCCGAGGCTGCCCAGCGCAATGTTCTCGCGGATGGAGCCACGGAACAGATGGGTGATCTGTCCGACATAGGCGATGGCTTCGCGCAAGGAGCCACGCGACACGCCGGCGATATTCTGCCCGTCGACCAGGACGCTGCCGGAGTTGACGTCGTAAAGCCGCAACAGCAAATTCAGCACCGTCGACTTGCCGCCGCCCGAAGGGCCCACCAGCGCCGTAACCTGGCCGCTCTGGGCGACAAAACTCATGCCGCGCAGCACCGGCGTGTCGGCGCGGTAGGCGAATTGCACATTGGCGAACTCGACCCGCGCCTCGGTCAGCGTCAGCGCCGGCAGGTGGTCGTCATCCGGCTCGCCGGCCGGGCTGTCGATCACCTCGTAGAGCACGCGCACGCCGACCAGGTTGTTGGTGAGGTCGATATTGAGACGGGCAAGGCGCTTTGCCGGCTCATAGGCGAGCAGGAACGCGGCCAGGAAGGAGCCGAATTCGCCGGGCATCGCGCCGGTATAGATGACACGGTAACCGGCATAGACCGACGCCATCGCGATGGCGAAGCCGCCGAGCATTTCCATGAGCGGACTGGCGCGGTTGGCGACGCGCGCCATCTTGTTGGATTCGTGCTCGACCGAACCGACGCTGACGGCGAGCCGGCGCCGCATCTCGTCTTCGAGCGCGAAGGCCTTGACCATGCGCATGCCTTGCAGCGCCTCCTGCATGGTCTCAATGATCTGCGTGCCGCCGGTGAATTGCATGCGGGCGATGCCGCGCACCCGGCGGATGAGCTTACGCAGGAACAGGAACGCCGGCGGCGCGATGATGAGCCCGCCGATCGACATCGCCGGGTCCTGGACCACCATGACGATGCACAGCCCGATCAGCGACATTAGATCGCGACCTATGGCCGTGATCAGAAGGTTGATCACCTGGCTGACGGCGGCGGTGCCGGTGGTGAGCCGCGCGATGAATTCGGAAGAATGCCGGTCGGCGAAGAAGCCGATGTTTTCGTGCAAGAGCTTGTCGAACATGCGGCGCTGATTTTCGGCGATGATGCGATTGCCGATCCGCGACAACGTCACGGCGCCGCCGTAGCTGGCAAATCCCTTCGCCGTGAAAATGCCGACCGCAGCCAGGCTCACGATCACGACGCCGTGGAAGTTTTTCGTCACCACGGTTTGGTTGATCATGGTGCCGAGCAGATAGGCGGTGGCCGCCGTCGCCGCCGCGGCGACCAGCATCAGCGCAAAGCCGATGCCGTAGAGCCGCCAATGCGTCAGCGCCACATCCATCAGCAGGCGGCGCACCAGGACGCCGGTCGAATATTGATCCGAATCGGCCGTGGGAGTTGTCATGCGCGTTTCATTTTACTCCGCTGCGTCCGGTTTTGCCGCAACTTGCCTTGAGCCCGTTTCATGCCCGGACGGGGCGGGATGTTCAAGTGAATTCAAGGATTTTATCGGCCTGCGGGAACCCACGGCAGGCGCTCAAACGGCAGCTTTGCGGCCCTGGCCGGTTTGGCCGGCTGGCGCGATCCGGCGCGTCGTCAGTTCGCGTTCCCAACTCAGCGCATCGCGCACGATGATCGGAAGGTCGTCGTAGCGCGGCCGCCAGCCGAGCTCGCTTCGGATCCGTTCGGAGTGCGCCACGATCTGCGCCGGATCGCCCGGCCGGCGCGGCGCAATGTCGACCTTGAAATCGACGCCCGAGACGCGCTTGACCGCATCGATCACGTCGAGAACCGAGAAGCCGTGGCCGTAACCGCAATTGAGTGTCAGCGGTGGCGCGCCGGAGCGCAAATAGCGCAGCGCGTCGGCGTGGGCGCGGACGAGATCGCTGACGTGAATGTAATCGCGGATGCAGGTGCCGTCGGGCGTCGGATAATCGTCGCCGAAGACGTCGAGTTTTGGCCGCAAGCCGAGCACGGTCTCGACCGCGACTTTGATCAAATGCGTGGCGGCTTTGGTCGATTGGCCGGTGCGGTGTTGCGGGTCGGCGCCGGCGACGTTGAAATAGCGCAGGATCACATGTTGCAGGCCGTGCGCACTGCCGGCATCGCGCAGCATGACCTCCGTCATCAGCTTCGACCAGCCGTAAGGCGAGATCGGCAGCGTTGCTGAGTTTTCCTTCACCGGAATCTCGGCGGGATTGCCGTAGACGGCGGCAGTCGAGGAAAAGATGAAGTGACGCACGCTGCCTTTCACCGCGCATTCGATCAGCGCGCGCGAGTTCATCGTGTTGTTGCGGTAATAGCCGAGCGGATCGCGCACCGAATCCGGCACCACGATGGACGCGGCAAAATGGATGATGGCGTCGACGCCGTGCTCGCGGATCAGCCGCGCGACCAGCGCCTGGTCTCCGGTCTCGCCGACGACAAGCGGCACGGCTTTGGCCACAGCCCAGTCGAAGCCGGTCGACAAATTGTCGAGCACGACCACGCGCTCGCCGGCATCGGCGAGCTCATGGACCATGTGGCTGCCGATATAGCCGGCGCCGCCCGTGACCAGGACTGTCATGTCGGTCAGCTCTACAGCGATTCGGTGAATACCACGTTAGGCAGCGGCGGGTTTCAACCGACGGGCGCAACCGCCGCCACCGCGCGGCGGGTGGCGGCAAAAACCTCGTCCGGCTTGATGTCGCGCATGCAGCGGTGGTGGATGAGCCGGCATGTCGGCTTATGGCAGGGCCGGCAGTCGAGCATGCTCTTGGTTTCCATGGTGGCCGCCAGCGGATTGAGCGGCGCCCAATGCCAGGGGCTGGTTGGACCGAAAATGCCGACCGCAGGCGTGCCCAGCGCCGCGGCGACGTGCAACAGGCCGGAATCGTTGGACACCGCCGCCGAGGCCGACGCCAGCGCCAGGACGGCGTCGCGCAGGTCGTGCCCGGTGAGATCGCGGGCGTCGGTTGCGCCGACGATCTCCGCGGCCAGCGGCTTCTCGTCCGGGCCGCCCAGCAACCAGACCGCAAAGCCGTCGGCGAGGAGGCGCCGGGTCAGCGCCGCATAGGACGTACTCGGCCAGCGCTTGGACGGCCCGACCGCGCCGGGCGCCAGCGCGACGACGGGCCGGCCCTCGGCGGCGAGACCGCGCCGGCTTCGCCACGCGGCAATTTCGGCCGGCGGCACTTTGAGTTCGGGCACCGGCAGGGACGCCGGCAAAGCGGCGCCGGGCGGCAGCGCCAGCGCGGCGCAGCGATCGACCATGCGCTGCAAGCCGCGCTCACCGAAACGCAAATCGTTGAGCAGGAAAAACCGGGCCTCACCGACAAAACCGGTGCGTTCGCGGATGCCGGCAAAAAACGGCGCCAGCGCTGCTTTCCAGGTCCGCGGCATGATCAGCGCGGTGCCGTAGCCTTCCTGCTCGATGCGCGCGGCGAGGGCTTTCTGCTGCGCCAATGCGAGGCTTTTGCGCGGAAGATCGGCGACGATGGCCTGGCGCAGGCCGGGCATGTAATCGGTCAGTGGTGCGCATAATGTCGTCGTCAACATATCGACCGCCCGGCCGGGAAACCGCGCCCGCAGCAACTGAATGACAGTGTGGCAGCGCACGAAATCGCCGATCCACATATAGGGCACGATCAAGATCGGGCTGCGCCTCTCATCCGCGAGGCGGGCGGCGGATGTGTTGTTGGAGCTTTGATCCATCACGATTGGCGCCACCGAATCCTATCCGCGCCTGAGCAACTCGCTCCGTGGCGGCGCGCAATTCGGCGCTGCCTCGTGACGCTTGGTGTAGCGGTAATACGGGCCCTCGAAATTGCCAAAGATAATAACGAAGCCGGCTTGGCCGATTATTTTGCCCTACCTTCAATAGAATGAATTAAAGTTCAAATTATTGTTATGAATATCAATTCATTCCATATGGCCGGCGCCCTTAATCCTGGCCCGCCTGACGGGCTGCCCAGTGTTGCTCATCACGCCGGACTGGGGCAAAGGAGGCGGCTGTCGGCTCTGGTCCGACGCAAACCGGTCAAAACGTCGATGTTGTTGGTCACCGGCGGGGCCGGGTTCATCGGATCGAATGTGGTGGCGAGCCTCAACGAGGCCGGCCGCACCGACATTGCCATCAATGACATGCTCGGCAGCGACGGCAAGTGGCGCAATCTCGCTCATCGCCAGATCGCCGATTTCGTGCCGCCGGCCGATCTGTTGCGCTGGCTCGACGGCCGCAAGCTCGAGGCGGTCGTGCATATGGGCGCCATTTCCTCGACCACCGCGACCGACGGCGACGCCATCATGGAAAACAATTTCCGGCTGTCGCTGCGCCTGTTGGAATGGTGCGCGGCGGCGCGCACGCCCTTCATCTACGCCTCGTCGGCCGCGACCTTTGGCGACGGCCAGAACGGCTTTTCCGACGACTGGTCGATCGGCGCCCTCAAACAGCTCAAGCCGATGAACCTCTACGGCTGGAGCAAGCATATGTTCGACATGGCCGTGGTCGAACGCGCCGCGCGCAAGGAGAAGATGCCGCCGCAATGGGCGGGGCTGAAATTCTTCAACGTGTTCGGCGCCAACGAGTATCACAAGGGCGAGATGATGAGCCTCGTCGCCAAGCGGTTCGACGACGCCAAGGCCGGCAAAACCATCCGGCTATTCAAGTCGCACCGCTCAGGCATTGCCGACGGCGAGCAGAAACGCGATTTCATCTATGTGGACGACGCCGTCGCCGTGGTGCGCTGGCTGCTGGCCACGCCCAAAGTGTCGGGCATTTTCAATGTTGGCACCGGCGCGGCGCGCAGTTTTCGCGACCTGATCGGCGCCATGTTCGCGGCGCTGGGCCGCGCGCCAGCAATCGAATATATCGAGATGCCGGCTGCGATCCGCGACGCTTACCAGTATTTCACCCAAGCCGAGACCGGCAATCTGCGGCGGGCTGGCTATAATGCCGCGTTCACGCCGCTCGACGACGCGGTGCGGCACTACGTGACGACTTACCTCGATCGTGCCGATCGCTACCGGTGACCAGGCGCAAAAGGCTTTCGCGGGCAGTGCATGTTTGATTTCGAAGAAGCCTTCAGACTTTTCGCTAAGCAGACGGTGCTCTGCGTCGGCGACCTCATGCTCGACGATTTCGTCTATGGCGAAGTCACGCGCATTTCGCCCGAGGCGCCGACGCCGGTGCTCGCGGTCAGGCACAGCGCGATCGAGATCGGCGGCGCCGGCAACGTGGCGCGCAATATCGCCGCCCTCGGATCGAAATGCATCCTGGTCAGCCTGATCGGCAACGATGAAGCCGGCCTGACCCTGACCAACGCGCTCGGCAAGTTCGACGAATTGATCGTGCCCGATCTGGTGATCGACAAGGCGCGGCAGACCACGCGCAAGGTGCGCTTCGTCTCCGAGCACCACTCCACCCATCTGATGCGCGCCGATTGGGAGACCACCGCGCCGACCAGTGCGCCAAGCGAGGCCTCGATCATCGCGTACGCAGAAACGGCCATGCCGCAGGTCGGCGCCGTGGTGCTGTCCGATTACGCCAAGGGCACGCTGACGCCGCGCGTCATCCGCGCCATTATCGACGCGGCGCGGCGACACGGCAAACCGGTCGTGGTCGATCCGAAAGGCCACGATTACAGCGTCTATCGCGGCGCGACCTTGATCACGCCGAACCGCCAGGAGCTTGGCGCCGCGGTGCATCGCCCGGTCGCGACGGAGGCGGAAATCGCCAAAGCCGCGGCCGAGCTGGCGCGCCTGGTCGAAAGCGAAGCCGTGCTGGTGACCCGCAGCGAGGAAGGCATGACGCTGCACATCGAGGGTCATGCGCCGATCCACATCCCCGCTTACCCCGTAAAAGTGCGCGACGTCTCCGGCGCCGGCGATACGGTCGCCGCGGTGATGGCGGTGCTATTGGCGATGCAGGCGCCGTTCGAATCCGCCACACGCGCCGCCAATGCCGCGGCCGCGGTCGTTGTCGGCAAGCGCGGCACGGCGACAGTCTCGCTGGCCGAGCTTCGCCACCGCATCCTGCCCGCAGCCTCGCTCGCGCCCGAAGACAAGATCGTGTTCGACTGGGCGGTGCTCGACGAGCGCCTCGCCGAGTGGCGCAAGCACGGCCTGCGCATCGGCTTCACCAACGGCTGCTTCGATCTTCTGCACCGCGGCCATATCAAATTGCTGGCCGAGGCCCGCACCGCCTGCGACCGCCTTGTGGTCGGGCTCAACAGCGACGCTTCGACCAGGCGGCTCAAAGGCAACGGCAGACCGATCAATCCCGTTGAAGGCCGCGCCGAAGTGATTGCCGCCCTCGAAGCGGTCGATCTGGTCGTCGTCTTCGAGGAGGACACGCCGCTCGAACTGATCAAGCGGGTGCAGCCGGCGGTGCTGGTCAAGGGCGCCGACTACAAGCGCGACGAAGTCGTCGGCGGCGACGTGGTCGAGGCCGCAGGCGGCGCCGTGCTGCTCGTCGACTTGGTGCCCGGCCACTCGACCACCGGGCTGGTGCGCCGCTCGGCCGAATCCGCATCGTGACCGGAGCGGCGCTTTGATGCTCGCACGACAGCGCGCGATCTTTCCCGATACGGCCGAGAACGCGCTCAAGGAGGAATTCTTCGGCGCGCGGACCGGTTATTTCGTCGATGTCGGCGCCAACGATCCCAAGGACATGTCGCAGACCTGGCATCTGGAACAGCTGGGCTGGCGCGGCGTCCTGGTCGAACCGCAGCCGACGCTGGCGCAACGACTGCGGGAACAACGGCAAGCCCAGGTGTTCGCGTGCGCCTGCTCGTCGCCGGCCAATGCCGACAAGATGCTGCGCTTGCACGCGGCCGGCATTCATTCCTCGTTGAATCCGGATTTCTTCGTTGCCGGCATGCGCAAGGAAGACGTGATCGAAGTGCCCGCGCGCACGCTCGACGATATTCTCGAAGAAGCGAAGGCGCCGGTGCCGATCGACCTTCTCTCCATCGACGTCGAAAATCACGAGATCGAAGTGTTGAGCGGCCTGACGCTGACGCGGTGGCAGCCGCGGCTGATCCTGATCGAGGATCTGGCGCTGAACCTCAAACTGCACCGGCTATTGACGTCGCGCGGCTATAAATGGGTGCGTCGCACCGGACTCAATGGCTGGTATGTGCCGGCCAATTCGCCGATGACGGTCAGTCCGTTCGGCCGGTGGCAGTTCCTGCGCAAACATTATCTCGGCGTACCGTTCCGGCATCTGCGCGAGGCCAAACGGAAACAACGCGAAAAACTCCGGGCCGCGCTCGGACGAAGCCGCTGAAAACTATTTTGGAGCAATGCCGTCGTGGCCGAACGCATCTCCGTCATCGTCGCGACCTACAATCGGCCCGATGCGCTCGATGCGGTGCTGCGCTCGCTTTCGCGCCAGAGCGATCTCGACTTCGAAGTGCTGGTCGCCGACGACGGCTCGACGCAGCCGACCAAAGAATTGATCGAATCATGGCAACCGCGCTTCAACGGCCGTCTCAGCCATGTCTGGCACCTGGATGACGGTTTCCGCCTCGCCGAAATCCGCAACCGGGCGATCCTTGCCGCGTCCGGTGACTATTGCATCTTCCTCGACGGCGATTGCATCGCGCGAATGGATTTCGTCGCCGCGCACCGCGCGCTGGCCCGGCGCGGCTGGTTCGTGACCGGCAATCGGCTGCTTCTGTCGCGGGCTCTTTCGGAGCGCATCCTCAAGGAAAAACTCGAGCCGGAAAGTTGGAGCTTTGCCGATTGGTGGCGCGCGCGGCGCGCCAAAGAGATCAAACGGCTGGCGCCGCTTCTCGCGCTGCCGCTCGGGCCGCTGCGCCAATTGCGCCGGCGCGACTGGCGCGGCGCGCAAGGCTGCAATCTCGGCGTCTGGCGCTCGGACCTCATCGCCGTCGATGGTTTTGAGGGCGGCTTCGCCAGTTGGGGCTGCGAGGATTCCGATCTACTGGTGCGCCTGATGCGCGCCGGCGTGCGGCGCAAAGACGGCCGCATGGCGACCGGCGTCCTGCACTTGTGGCACACCGAAGCCGATCGGTCGCGGCTGCCGGACAACGAGCGCCGGCTCGACGCCATCCTCGCCAGCAATCGCATCCGCGCCGAGCGCGGGCTATCGGCGTTACGATAATGAACACCCCGGCATTCGGCGCACTGGCACCAAACTGGCTCGATCGGACGATCATGGCCATGACCAAGCCGTTGCCCGACAACTGGGCCGGCTTGCGTCTCGCCATCTTGCTGCGCCGCGCCGTCACCACGCGTCTCGCTTATCCCGACGGCGCGTTGGACGTGGAGCGCTGGGGTCTGCGCATGCGGCTGCATCCGCGCGACAATGGCTGCGAGAAGAATTTGCTATTCACGCCGCGGATGTACGAGCCGGAGGAGCTCGCGGAGCTGGAAAACGACATTGCCCGCGCGAAAGCCCAGGCGCGGCGCTTCACCTTCGTCGATATCGGCGCCAATGTCGGCTTGTTCTCGCTGTTCGTGGCATCGCGGGCGGGGCAAGAGGCCCGCATTCTCGCCATCGAGCCCGAGCCGGGAAATCTTCGCCGCTTGGAATTCAATGTCCGCGCCAATCCCGGCGTGCCGATCACCATCATCCCAAAAGCGTTGAGCGACGAGGCAGGTGTGGTTGCGGTCGAATTGGATCGGCGCGATCGCGGTGGCACGCGGACGAAGAAAATCGATCGGGAGGAGGCACCCACTGAAACGGTGCGCGTGCCTTCGCAAACACTGTTGGACATGCTTGCCGGCGAAGGCATCGACACAGTCGACGCGTTGAAGATCGATGTCGAAGGTTTTGAGGACTTGATCCTTGCGCCATTTTTTCGCGCCGCGCCGCCACGCCTGTTGCCGCGGCTCGTGATCATCGAGGATTCGCGCCCAAGCTGGAAAGTCGATTTAATGTCGGCCATGCAGAGATGCGGCTATGAGCTTGTCGCGCTGAGCCGGCACAAGAACCTGATGCTGCGGCTCAAGCCATGACGCTCGATATGCGGACGTTGCAACGGGTTGCCGACTGGCTCGCCGTCGCCGTCGTGGTGTCGCTGCCGTGGTCGACGTCGGTGAGCGTTATTTTGATCGTGCTCTGGCTTTTGGCGGTGCTGCCGACATTGAGCATTGTCGATTTGCGCCGCGAACTATTGACCGCCGCGGGCGGCTTGCCGGTTCTGCTGTGGCTCTTCGCGGCGCTCGGCATGCTGTGGGCGGATGTGCCTTGGGCCGAGCGCATCGACGGCCTGGGCGGCTTCCATCGCCTCCTGGCCATCCCCTTGTTGCTGACGCAATTCCGCGGCTCGCGATGCGGGCCTTGCGCCTGTTATGGCTTTCTCATTTCGGCGAGCGTGATGTTGGTGCTGTCGTGGCTCTATACCCTGTTCCCATCGTGGGCCTTCGCGCATGTCCCGTTATTTGGCGCGCACGTCAAAGCTTATGGCGTGCCGGCCAAGGACTACATCTTGCAGAGTGGTATCTTTTTGATTTGCGCCCTCGGGCTCATCGGCGCGGCTTGCGAGCGCTGGCATGACGCCCAGTGGCGAACCATAGCGGCGCTGGTCTGCCTTGCTGCCTGTTTCCTTGCCAATATCGCTTTCGTCACCGTCAGCCGGACGACCGTCGTGGTCGCGCCGCTGCTCGCCATTGTGCTCGGCTACCGCTATTTCGGCTGGCGAGGTGCGGCTCTTGCTGGCATCGTCGCGGTAGCGCTTACCGCGGCGGCGTTGCAAGCATCGCCCTATTTCAACGTGCGCGTAATGCATTCGTTCACCGAGCTGCGCACTTATCAGAACTCGGACACAGCTAATTCGACCGGGCTGCACATGGAGTACCTGAAGAAGTCGGTGGCCATCGTCGCGGCGGCGCCCATTATCGGCCACGGCACGGGCACTATTGCCGAGCAGTTTCGTCTGGCCGCATCCGGTGACGTCGGTTCCGCTTCAGCCGTTGCCACGGTCAACCCGCACAGCCAGATTTTTGCCGTGGCGATCGAGCTCGGCGTCCTCGGCGCCGCGGTGCTGCTTGCGATGTGGGCCGCGCATGGATTGCTGTTTCGCCACGCCGGCCTGATGGCCTGGCTCGGCACCATCATCGTCGTGCAGAATTTTCTGTCGTCGCTGGTCAATTCGCATTTGTTCGATTTCGGCCAGGGCTGGCTCTACGTGTTCGGCGTCGGCATCATCGGCGGCACCGTGCTGCGCGACGCCCATTTGCCACCCACTGTCTTACCTGCCGCATCGTCCGACGTGACGCCATGACGCCGCTTGCCTTGCCGAAAAATCCCCGCGTGCTGGTGGTGGCGTTGCGCCGGCTCGGCGATGTTTTGCTCACAACGCCGCTTATTCGCAGCATCAAGCGCGCGTTCCCGGCCGCTTCGATCGAGGCGCTAGTATTCGCCGGCACGGAAGGAATTTTGGCGGGCAATCCCGATCTCGCCAAAGTCATCGCCATACCGCAGCGTCCGGGCGCCGGCGAAACTCTTTCCTTGCTGCGTCGGCTGGCGCGGCGTTACGACATCGCGCTCTCCACCCAAAGCGGCGACCGGCCGACGCTGTTGGCGTGGATTGCCGGGCGGCAAAGCGCCGGCCCCGTCCAACCGGACGGATTGTCGGCGACGGTGAAGCGCCTGGCGCTAAGCCGCTCCTATGTCGTCGACCGGCAACAACATCGCGTGCGCGACGTGCTCCGCCTCGCGGAATTGCTCGGCATTGCCGCAGTGCCGGAGATCGTATGTCCGGCAGGGGGGGTGCGATCGAGCCTGATCCCGGCACAGCCGTATGCGGTCGTCCACGCCGCGCCGATGTTCGTTTACAAGCGCTGGACCATGGACGGCTGGCGGGCGCTCGCCGTGGCGCTGCGCCAGCGCGGGCTCGCCGTCGTCACCAGCGGAGCCAACAGCGACCGCGCCTATCTCGACGAAGTCTGGCGCGATGGCGACGTCACGCGGCTCGACGGCAGGCTGGACTGGCCGGAGCTTGCCGCCGCCATCGCCACCGCGCGCGCCTATGTCGGGCCGGACACCGCCGTCACCCATCTTGCCGCCGCCACGGGCACGCCGACGGTGGCGCTCTACGGGCCGACCGATCCGCGCCTCTGGGGGCCCTGGCCGGTGGGCGGCCTCGAGCGGCCATGGGCGGCCGCCGGCACCATCCAGCAGCGCGGCAATGTGTGGCTGATGCAAAACCCGTTGCCCTGCCTGCCGTGCCAGCTCGAGGGCTGCCAACGCCGCCTCGACAGTTTCAGCCAATGCCTCGATGAGCTGACCGCGGCGCAGGTGATTTCGGCGGTGGATCAGGCACTTGCGGTGCGCCGCGCGATGTAGCGCGATGGCGCCGGGGGTGGCGCTGTGGGACAAAGCCCGGTAATGACATGCCGGGGAAAATCCGCGGCACGGTTGAGATGGCCTTCCACTTTAGTCCGCGCAGAACGCTCATCGTCGCCCATGACCTAGTCATGACGGCGGCGGCGATCGTCGCCAGCTTCTACATCCGCTTCGAGGCGGTGGGGTTGATGGAGCGCGAAAAGCTGCTGCTCCTGTTCCTGCCCGGCTTCGTCGCCTATGCCGGGGTGGTTTATTACCTGTTCCATCTTTACGAGGCGAAATGGCGGTTCGCGTCGCTGCCGGATTTGATGAACATTTTGCGCGCGTCGACCGTGCTCGCCGTGTCGCTGTTGGTGCTCGATTACGTGCTGGTCGCGCCCAACGTGCTCGGGCAGTTCTTCTTCGGCAAGATCACCATCGTCCTCTATTGGGTTCTGCAATTCGTCTTCCTCGGCGGCCCGCGGCTGGCCTATCGCTATTTCCGCTATACACGCACGCGGCATCACGCCCGCGCCGAGGCCGCCAATCCGACATTGATTCTCGGCCGCGCCGCTGACGCCGAGGTCCTGTTGCGCGCCATCGAAAGCGGCGCGGTCAAAAAAATCTGGCCGGTCGGCGTGCTGTCGCAATCCGCCGGCGATCAGGGGCAATCGATCCGCGGCATTCCCGTGCTCGGTTACTTTTCCGCGCTCGATGCTGTCGTCAACGACTTTGCGCAACGTGACACTGCGATCGCGCGGGTAATCTTCACCCCGTCGGCATTCGAGCCCGACGCAAAACCCGAAGCGACCTTGATGCACGCGCGCCGTCTCGGGCTTGCGGTCAGCCGGCTGCCTTCGCTCGACGATGCCGGCGAAATGCCGCGCCTGGCGCCGGTCAATGTCGAGGATTTGTTGCTGCGGCCGAGCGTCAAGATCGATTACGCGCGCCTGGAAACCTTCCTCAACGGCAAATCGGTCGTGGTGACCGGCGGCGGCGGCTCGATCGGCGCCGAGATTTGCGATCGCGTCATCGCGTTCGGCGCTTCGCGGCTCCTCATCATCGAGAATTCCGAGCCGGCGCTGCATGCGGTGCTGGAAGCGCTCGCCACCAGGCAGGTGCGGCCGGTGATCGACGGCCGCATCGCCGATGTCCGCGATCGCGCCCGCGTGTTCCGGCTGATGACCGAGTTCAAGCCCGACATCGTCTTCCATGCCGCCGCCCTCAAGCACGTGCCGCTGTTGGAGGCGAATTGGGAGGAGGGCATCAAGACCAACGTGTTCGGCTCGGTCAATGTCGCCGATGCCGCCGCCGCGGCCGGCGCCGCAGCGATGGTCATGATCTCGACCGACAAGGCAATCGAGCCGGTCTCGGTGCTCGGCGCCACCAAGCGCTTTGCCGAAATGTATTGTCAGGCGCTCGACGCCGATTTCTCGCGCCGCGTCGAAACCCGCGCCATGCGGCTGATTGCGGTGCGGTTCGGCAACGTGCTCGCTTCCACCGGTTCGGTGGTGCCGAAGTTCAAGGCGCAGATCGATGCCGGCGGTCCGGTCACCGTCACCCATCCCGACATGGTGCGTTACTTCATGACCATTCGCGAGGCGTGCGATCTCGTCGTCACCGCGGCAAGCCACGCGCTCGGGCCCGACCGCTCCGACGTCTCGGTCTATGTGCTCAACATGGGTCAGCCGGTGAAGATCGTCGATCTCGCCGAGCGCATGATCCGGCTCGCCGGCCTCGAGCCGGGCCGCGACATCGATATCGTGTTCACCGGTACGCGTCCGGGCGAGCGGATGCAGGAAATCCTGTTCGCGCGCGAAGAGCCGATGGTGGACATCGGCTTCGTCGGCGTCGTCGCCGCGCGTCCGGTGCAGCCGCCGCTCGATGCCATGCGCGGCTGGCTCGCCATGTTGGAGCAGGGCTTGGTGCGGGAGGAACGCGAGGCGATCTACCGCGTGCTGCGCGACGCGGTGCCCGACTTTCGCGGCGCCGCCGCCTGAACCATGGCGATGAGGCCGGTGCGGGTGTCGTGCGCAGGCCGCCAGCCGGCCGCGATCAGCTTGCCGGCATCGACCCGCAAATTGCCGCCGATGCGATGCCAGATGTCGGCGCGCCGGAACAGGCGCAGCGGCAGCTCGATATAGTCCGGCGACATCGGCATGATGAAGGCGCGGCGACCCTGTGCCTGCCGCAGCATGACGAAAACATCGGACAATCGCGGCGGAATTCCGGGGTCGGCCACCACATAGGTCTCGCCGACGGTGGCCGGCGTCGCCAACACGAAGGCCAATGCCGAGATGAAATTGTCGATGCCGAGCAGCGAGCGGCGATTGCCAAAATCCTTGACCGGCAGCGGCAAGCGCGTCGCGGCGGCACGCGCCAATAGCGCGAGATTTCCCTTCACGCCCGGGCCGTAGAGCAGCACCGGGCGCAGGATGGTGAACGGCACGCCGGAGGCGCGCACGGCGGCCTCGGCGGCGAGTTTTGACGTGCCGTAAGCGTCGGTCGGTGCCGGGTCATCGCGTTCGGTCAAAGCGTGATCGGCGGCCGGCCCGCTTTGCGCTCGAATCGAAGAAACAAATACGAAATGTTTTACGCCGGCCTGCGCCGCCGCCGTGGCGAGCTGTGCGGTCGCTTGCCGGTTGACGCGATCATATGACATGCGATCGGCGCCGCGAGTGTGGGCGATGCCGGCGAGATGAACGACCTGATCGACGCCTTGCAGCAGTGGCTGCCAGTCGAATGCTTGCGCCAGATCCGGGTGCTGCGCCACTTCGACGCCCGCGGGGAACGACAGAAGCGGCCGTCGCACCGCAGCGCGCACCGTGTAGCCGTCTCGCGCCAAGGCCGCGACCACGGCGCTGCCGATGAAACCGGATGCGCCGGTGACCAGCACGCGGCTCATGTGCGGCCTCGCTCGAAGGCGGCGAGCAGCCAGGCCACGAGACCAGTGCCGACCGCCAGCGCGGCGATCTCGCTCGGCCGGCCCGGCACGATCACGGATATGACCGCCAAGATGCCGAGGCCGATATTCACCGCGAACACGCGCGCGACCACGGCCATGGTGGTAAAGCCCTTGTCGGTGGCGCGCTGATAGAAGTGCGTACGGTGCCCCTCCCAGAACGGCTCGCGCCGGACAAGGCGTCGGAACAAGGTGATCGTGGCATCGGCGAGATAATAGAGCGGCATCACGACAGCGGCGATGAGGTGACCGCCGCCGGCGACCAGCAGCAATAGCCAACCGAGAATGAGACCGATCGGAAGACTGCCGACGTCGCCAAGAAAAATTTTGGCCGTCGGGCGATTGAAATAAGCAAATCCGATCATGGCGCCGCCGAGCGCGAGCGCCAGCACCGCGCCGTAGGATGACAGCGCGCCCGCTACCCCGAGCACCGTGAGGGTAGCCGTGATCGGTATCACTTCCGCGACGGTCATCCAGTCGATGCCGTCCATGAAGTTGACCAGATTGACGAACCACAAGCCGCCGATCAGCAGCAGGAGCCGTTCGAGCCACCACGGTAATTGCGGCACCACGCGCAACTGATCGGGCAGCGTATAGATGATGCCAGCGATCACGGCCGCCTGCAGGATCAAGCGCAGGCCGGCGGGCAGCGGTCGAATATCGTCGAATGCGCCGAGGCAAGTCATGATCAATATCGCGGCGACGATTTTCGGCAGGTTCAAGTCGGGCGAAACGCCCAGCGAGAAAATCGCCAGTGCGACAGCGACGGCGCCCAGTGTCGCAGCGATGACGGCGATGCCGCCGCCTTGCGGCGTCGGCGTGCGGTGCGACGAGCGGGCATTCGGCTTGGCCAGCGCATAGCGCTTGAGCCACGGCAGCAGCGCAACGATCAGCAATGCGCTCATCAGCGCCGCGAGGATGACGGTGATCGCGCCGCCCACGAGCCACACATTGCCGTCGTTCATCGCGCGGACCCGATCATCGCACGCATCTAATACAGCGGCCCCGGATCGCCGACGGCCCCCGGCCTCATCATGCCTGAACCCAGATCGAACTCGGAATAGGTTTGCGCGTCGCAGGCATCGGACATCACCGCGTATCGCTCGTCGAGGAATTCCGAGCCCTTGAAGAACAGCGCATATGTACGCCGGTGGCCGCGATCCTGGAAGCGAACGCAGACCTGCCAGCTCCATCCCTTGTTGGCCAGAACCCATCGCGGCTCCGATATCTCGGCCGGGCCGTTCAGCGGCGACTTCGTGAATGTGCTTTTGAGATGTGCGGCGATCGTGCGGCGGTAATCGGAATTCAAAGGCGCAGTCGCTGCGCCCTCTTGCGGCCCCGCCAGGCTGCTGCATCCGGCCAACAGCACGAGCATCAGCGCGAGCGCGGCGCGCAACGTGGCGTGCCGCGGCGGCCTCGCGGAGTGTCTTCGATACGTCATCGGCGCCATTGACGGCAGGTTAGGAAATCGTTCACACCGAAACCATAGAAGTTTAGTCGCTTGCAGACGGGCGCCAAATATTTGGGTCGGGCGCTGCCATCGGGGAAGCGGAACGGGTATTTTCAGGACATCACAGTCCCGCCACGAAAGCAGCGCACGTCCCGGTCGATCGAGGCCCAACCCTGCGGCTGGCATGATGGTCAAACGGCTCTCCGTGGCATTGATGGTACTCGGTCTCGGCCTGTTGCTGGGATCGTGCGGGCCCGTTGCCGGCTTTACGGCCGATCATTGGCCGCATTGGGCCGGCGGTATGCCCGAGGGTATCCCGCCGCGGCCGGGCACGCCGGGCTACGCCGACTACGTCGCGCACCGGCAAGCCGAGACCGAACCCGGCAAGCCCGCCGTCGGCGGCGCGGCGGCGAATGCGCCGGCTGCCCCAGCACCCGCGCCTGGCGCCGTAGAACCGCAAAGCGATGACGACAGGCCGGTCGCGCGCGGCGGCCTGTACTAGCCGCCGCGCTCGGGCGGCGCGCAATCTCATGCCAGACCGGCGCGCAGCAGATCGTGGAAATGCACGATGCCGACCGGCCGGCCCGCCTCGACGACGACGAGCGCCGTGATCTTCGACGAATTGAGCAGTTGCAGCGCTTCGCTCGCCAACTGGTCCGGCCGCACGACCTTCGGCGACGCCGTCATCACGTCGTCGACCGGTACTTGAAGGAGATCGCCGCGCATATGGCGCCGCAAATCGCCGTCGGTGATGACGCCGGCGAGCTTGCCGCTATCGTCGGTGACGGCAACGCAACCAAATCCCTTGGCGGACATTTCGACGATCGCTTCCGACATCGGCGCGCCGCGTTTGATCAGCGGTACGGCCGCACCCTTATGCATGATGTCGCGGACGAATTTCAGCGCCGCGCCCAATTGGCCGCGCGGATGGAACACGCCGAAGTCGACCGCGGTAAATCCTCTGGACTCCAGCAGCGCGATCGCCAGCGCATCGCCGACGGCGAGCTGCATCAGCGACGACGTGGTGGGCGCAAGATTATGCGGGCAGGCTTCACGGCTCTCCGGCATCGCTAGTACCACGTCGGCGGCTTTGCCGAGCGTGCTGTCGGCGCTGGCGGTGACGGCGATCAGCGCGATGCGAAAGCGGCGCGAATAGTTGATCAAATCCTTGAGCTCTTCGGTCTCGCCCGACCACGACAGCGCCAGCATCACGTCGTCCGACGTGATCATGCCGAGGTCGCCATGGCTGGCGTCTGCGGCGTGCACGAAGAATGCCGGCGTGCCGGTGGAGGCGAGCGTCGCTGCGATCTTCCTGCCGACATGTCCGGACTTGCCCATGCCGGTGACGATGACGCGGCCGCGGGCGTTGCGGATCGTTTCGACGGCGGCGACGAAGCGGGCGCCGAGGCCATCGCACATGGCGGCGGCCAGCGCCGCGACGCCGTCGCGCTCGGTGTCCAGCGTGCGCAGCGCCGAAGCGATATGCGGGCTTGCGGCCGGCTGCATCGCGCCGGCATCAGGTGCACTTGTTTTCGCACGCGTCGCCAATGAACTACTCCAAAGCCTCACGGCTGGCCGACTATATCAATAATTGCTCTGACTTGATGCGCCTGCTTGTTGCGTTGACTCGTTGCAGTCACTTGTTGCGTTCACTTGGCCCACGCCGCGAAGGCGTCGGCAAAGGCGCGGTCGCCGGGCGGGCCCTTTTCCACCGCCATGATGGCGCGGCCGCCGTTGGTATAGACGATGGGAACGTCGAACCATTCCTGGTCCTTGAGCAGCTGCATGTTGCGCTGACGGTCGGCGTCGACCGCCGACAGGCCGATCAGGAAGAATCCGTTGGTGACTTTGACCGCCAGCCCGGCAAGCGGCGTGCCGCGCGCCTGCTCGGCCTGCTTCATCAACACGCCCGGCACATTGCCGATGCCGCCGCCGGGAAAATCGGCCGGCAGGTTGAACATGATCTCGATGGTGTGGCTCGCCGGCAGCGCCTTGTCGGTATTGCGGCGCAGCGACCAGGTCACGGTCATCCGCCGATCCGGGATCTCGATATCGGCGCGCACCGCGAGTTCTGGCGCCAGCCCCGCGCCGGGCGAAACGGTCTCGGTGCGCCAGATCGCCGAACCGACGAAGCGTTTGCCATTCGGGTCGCTCGGATCTTCTTCATAAAGCACGACCCGTTGCGCCACCGCCGGCGCCGCCTGATTGCCGGGCGTGCCGCTATTGGCCGCCTGTCCGGGCGTTTGTTCCTGCGGCACCCGGCCGGGAAATTTCGGTTCGGACGGTGCCGGTGCCGGCGTCGTCTGGACCTGCTGTCGCGATCCGATCTGCGCGACCATGTGCTTGATGTTCGACCATTGCCAGACAAACAGCGCCGCGACGATGCCGGTGATGCACGCTACCACGATAAGCTTGGTAAGCCCGCCGAGCACCGACGACCCGTAAGAGCGCGCCGGGCGGGCGTGCTCGTACTCGTCGTCCGCGCCCGGCGTATGCGTCCGTGCCGACTGCGGAAACGGCCGCTCCTCGTCGAGCGCGAAGGACTGTTCGAGACTCTGCGGGTGTCGCGCGTCGTCATCGTGCGCGCCGAAATCATCCAGATCGAGCTCGGGCTCGTACGCCGCCGGCGGCGGATCGTCGTCGCGCGGTAAACGGCGCGGCTGCGGCTCGTAAGTGTCGCGGGTGTCGCGCGCGGACTGCGCGGCGCGGGCGCTGGCGGAGCCGAGATCGTCGACGTCGTTCACGACGTCGCGGAAACCCTTAACCCCTTCCCGGCCGAGCGAAGGCGTGCGCGCGCCCAATAGCCGGCCCCGTGCCGTGGAGGGTACCGGTCGCAGCGGCGGTGGAGGCGGCGGCGGTGCGGCTTGCTCCGGCTCGTTGAAATCTTCCGGCGGCTGCGGCGGCTCGTCCTGGTGGGCCTCAAGGGGCTCCGGCGGTTCGGTGGCGGGCGGCGCAGGGGGCGGCGGCGGCGCTGGTGGAGGCGGCGGTGGCGGCGCCGGCATCGCCGCGGGAGCCGGACGACTTGGCGGCTTGAGCGGGCGGGGTTCGAAGCGCGGCTCGGCGCGCGCTTCCATGCGGGACTTGCGCGCGGCGTCCGCCTCGACCTTGCGGATCGCCTCCTCCAGCGACAGGCGCTCGCGGGTGATCTCGGATTCCGAGAGCGCCGGCTCGACCGAACGCAACTGCGTCACCAGCGCCGAGCGCGCCCGTTCATAGAGCCCCCGACGGGCTTCGCCGGTGCTTTTGCCGAGTCCCTCTATGGCTCGCGCTATGAGCGGTTGATAGTCGGTCATGGATTTAGCTTACGCTCGGCTTTCCTAAATTTCATCGCTCATGTTTCGAACGGGTTCTGCATCAGGATCGTGTCCTCACGCTCCGGGCTCGTCGACAACAACGCCGCCGAGCAGCCTATCAGTTCTTCGATGCGTCGGACGTATTTGATGGCCTGGGCCGGCAGTTCGGCCCACGAACGGGCGCGGGCGGTTTTCTCCTGCCAGCCGGCGATGGTCTCGTAGATCGGCTCGACGCGCGCCTGGGCGTGCTCGCTTGCCGGCAGGTAATCGATCTCCTTGCCGTCGAGCCGATAGCCGACGCAGACCTTGATCTCCTCAAAACCGTCGAGGATGTCGAGCTTGGTCAAAGCCAGGCCGCGGATGCCGCTGGTGCGCACGGTCTGACGCACCAGTACCGCGTCGAACCAGCCGCAGCGCCGCGGCCGGCCGGTAACGACGCCGAATTCCTTGCCGCGCTCGCCGAGCATCTTGCCGACCTCGTTGAGCTGTTCGGTCGGAAACGGCCCGGCGCCGACGCGGGTGGTGTAGGCCTTGCAGATGCCGAGCACATAGCCGATGGCGTTGGGCCCGAGCCCTGAGCCGGTCGCGGCCTGCGCCGCTACCGTGTTCGATGACGTGACATACGGATAAGTGCCGTGATCGATGTCGAGCAACGCGCCTTGGGCGCCTTCGAACAGGATGCGCTTGCCCTCGCGGCGCCGATCGTCGAGCAGCGACCACACCGAGTCCATATAGGGCAGGACCTTCGGCGCCACCGCGGCCAATTCATCGTAGATCGTGCGCGGCGCGATCTCACTCATGCCGAGCCCGCGGCGCAGCGCGTTGTGGTGCGCCAACAGGCGGTCGATCTTGCCGTTGAGCATTTGCAAGTCGGCGAGGTCCATCAGCCGGATGGCGCGCCGGCCGACCTTGTCTTCGTAGGCCGGGCCGATGCCGCGGCCGGTGGTGCCGATCGCGCCTTTGCCCGAGGCCTTCTCGCGCGCCATGTCGAGCTCCTGATGCAGCGGCAGGATCAGCGGCGTGTTCTCGGCGATGCGTAGATTCTCCGGCGTGACGGTGACGCCTTGTTTCTTCAGCGTCGCGATCTCGTTGAGCAGCGCATGCGGGTCGAGCACGACGCCATTGCCGATGATCGACAGCTTGCCCGGCCGCACCACGCCAGACGGCAACAGCGACAGCTTATAGGTGGTGCCGTTGATCACCAGGGTGTGGCCGGCGTTGTGGCCGCCCTGGAAACGCACGACGATGTCGGCCTGCTCGGAGAGCCAGTCGACGATCTTGCCTTTGCCTTCGTCGCCCCACTGGGAGCCGACCACGACAACATTTGCCATGAGGAACTGACCCCAGGAGAGCGATGAAACAATCACATGAATCGGATACCGGCCGCAGCCGACTGTTCCGGATAAAGGATGAAATCGCGGGAAGCAAGACAAAGCGGTTGCTGCCAGCCGCCGCGGGTTCCGCCAAACGTTTGTTTCCACAAGGAATTTGCCGTTAGCCTTGTCGCCATTTGCGGATTTGCTGTACCGCTGCGGCGATAATGCGGCCTAAGCGCGGGCAAATTGACGCAAAGCGCGGGCGCGGCCGGGGCAGCCATGCCGCCCTGGCGCTGGTGTGGCGGATTTGAAGTTTCTACAAAGCTGGCCGCCGTTCGATCGCTTTCTTTGCAAGATCGACAAAAGGAACGCCGCCATGCCGGGCGCGCCCGCTTCCACTTCCGCCCGCGTCGGCGGCTGGTTGTCCGACCAGCCTTATCTCTTGCTGTCGCTGACCTCGCTGTTCTGGGCCGGCAATACCGTGCTCGGCCGCTTCGTCGTCGGACATATCCCGCCGATGACGCTTGCGTTCGGCCGCTGGGCCGGCGCGTTCCTGATCCTGTTGCCGTTCGCGGTCGGCCATCTGCGGCGCGATTGGCCGGTGATCCGCAAAAATGCGGCGCTGATGGCGCTGCTGTCGCTGGTCGGCTTCTCCGCCTACAACACCATGGCCTATTACGGCCTGCAGTACACGACCGCGATCAATGGCTTGCTGCTGCAATCGATCGGGCCGCTGTTCGTCGCGCTGTGGACTTTTGCGTTGTTCGGCGACCGCCTGACCTTGCGGCAAGCCTGTGGCATCTGCGTCTCGCTCACCGGCGTCATCGTCATCATCTGCCACGGCAGTCTCGCGATCCTGCTCGGCATCGCCTTCAACCGCGGCGACGTCTGGTTCGTGATCGCGCTGGTGTTCTACGGCCTCTACATGGCCATGCTGCGCAAGCGGCCGAGGATCCATCCGTTGTCGTTTCTCGCCGTCGGCATGGGCGGCGGCGCGGCGTTTCTGATTCCACTTGTGATCCTCGAAATCATCAGCGGACGGACGATGGTGTTCGACGCCGAGAGCGTTCTCAGCTTCGCCTTCATCTGCATCTTCCCGTCGCTGCTCGGCTATCTGTTCCTCAACCGCGGCATCGAGCTCATCGGCGCCAACCGCGCCGCGCCGTTCATCCATCTGGTGCCGGTGTTCGGCTCGGTGCTGGCGATCTTGCTGCTGGGCGAGCGCTTTGAGCTCTATCACGCCGTCGGCTATGGGCTGGTGTTCACTGGGATTACGGTTGCGACGAAGAAATAGCTCGCCGCCTCAATCGCGCTTCTGTGCACACTGAAAAACGCCGAGTATGGTTATGCCTGCGTCGCCGACATCGATCTCGTACACAAGAACGTATGGCAGCCGCCTCACGACCCACTCTCTTGTTCCCGCAGCCCGTCCTGGTCGACCTGAATAAGGAAAATAACGCAAAACGTCCGCCGCCTCCCGGATATTTGCGCCGACCCGAGCTGCAGCGGCGGGATTTCTTTGATCGATATACTCGTGAATCTCTAGGAGCTGTAGGCGCGCTCGCGTGCTAAATCGCAGTGTTATCGGTCGAACCGTCGCCACACTTCTTCCATTTCATCATCGCTTGCAATTTTACCCTGGCGTACTTCGCGCTTGGCTAATTCAACCTCTGCGACCTGTTGGTCGGTTAACTCGTAATGGTGCGCGTCAGGGTTCGCAAACCCCAACAGAAATTTGGCTGCAAGCTCCTGGTCGCGCTCGGAAAGGCGCTCCACGCTGACGATCGCTTCTTCGAGTAGCTTATTCATACCTTCATCTTATCACATCGGCGCGGCGAGGTGAATATCAGTTGCTTAAAATCGCAGCGTCTTGACCTGCTGCACGTTGGGAATTTGCTGCACCTCGGCGAGCACGTCGGGCGGCACCGTGCCGTCGACTTCGACCAGCGCGATGGCGTCGCCGCCGGGCGATTCGCGGCCGAGATGGAAGGTCGCGATGTTGATGCCGGCTCCCGCCAGCAGCGTCGCGAAGCGGCCGACGAAACCGGGCTTGTCCTGGTTGGTGACGTAGAGCATCGACGGGCCGAAGGCTGCGTCCATGCGGATGCCTTTGATGTTGATGATGCGCGGATGGCCGTCGGCATAGACCGTGCCCGATACCGAACGGGTCTGCCGGTCGGTGGTCACCGTCACCGTGATCAGGCTCTCGTAATCGCCCTCGGCGTCGCGCCGCGTTTCTTCGACGACGATGCCGCGATCCTTGGCGACGATCGGCGCCGAGACGACGTTGACGTCCTGCAGCATCGGCCGCAACAGACCCGCGACCGCGGCCGAGGTCAGCGCCTTGGTGTTGAGCTGCGCCACGCCGCCTTCGTAGGAAATCTGCACGCGGGTGATGCCGCTCTCGGTGAGCTGGCCGGCGAACGACCCGAGCTTTTCCGAAAGCGCCACGAAGGGTTTGAGTTTCGGTGCCTCTTCGGCGCTGATCGAAGGAAAGTTGACGGCGTTGGAGATTGCGCCGCGCAGCAAATAGTCCGCCATCTGCTCGGCGACCTGCAGCGCCACGTTCTCCTGCGCCTCCATGGTCGAGGCGCCCAGATGCGGCGTGCACACCACGTTGGGCAGGCCAAACAGGCAGCTTTGCGTCGCCGGCTCCTCGCGGAACACATCGACCGCGGCGCCGGCGACGTGGCCGGATTTGAGCGCCTCGCACAGCGCCGCCTCATCGACCAGCTCGCCGCGCGCACAGTTGATCAGCCGCACGCCTTTTTTGACAAGCTTGAGCGTCTCGGCATTGATGATGTCGCGGGTCTTGTCGGTCAGCGGCGTGTGCAGGGTGATGAAATCGGCGCGCCGCCACAGCTCTTCGAGCTCGACCTTTTCGACGCCGAGATTCATCGCGCGTTCGGCCGACAGATAAGGATCGTAGGCGATCACCTTCATCTTCAGCCCGATCGCACGGTCGGCGACGATCGAGCCGACATTGCCGCAGCCGATGATGCCGAGCGTTTTTGAGAAAATCTCGACGCCGAGGAATTTGTTCTTTTCCCATTTGCCGGCGCGCGTCGAGGCGTCGGCTTCCGGGATTTGACGCGCCAGCGCCAGCATCAAGGTGATGGCATGCTCCGCCGTGGTGATCGAATTGCCGAACGGTGTGTTCATCACGATGATGCCGCGCGCGGTCGCCGCCGGAATGTCGACATTGTCGACGCCGATGCCGGCGCGGCCGATCACTTTCAGGCTTTTGGCCTGTTCCAGCATCTTGGCCGTCACTTTGGTGGCGGAGCGGATCGCCAGACCGTCGAAGCCGTTGATGGTCTCGGCGAGCTTGTCCTTGTCCTTGCCGAGATTGGGCTGGAATTCGACCTCAACGCCGCGATCCTTGAAAATCTGCACGGCAGCGGGCGACAGCGCATCGGAGATCAAAACGCGGGGCGTCATGGCAGAATTCCTTTGCGGTCAGCGCAACCAGCGCAGCATGTGGGGATAGGGCTCAGCGCCCGTCGCGGCGGCGCGCCTTGGTTCGACGGCCATGCCATAGGCGTGCAACAGCGGCACGCCGAAATAACGGCCGGCGGTGAAATTCTCGATGATCGACGACGACCCGCCCTTGTAGCCGTCGTCGTGAAACACGACGGCCGGTTCGAGCGCGAGATGGCGAAGCGCGGCATAGGACCAGGCGATGCTTGTCATCTCGTCGGCCGGAGTCGGCGACAGCTGCGGCGCGTTGCGTTCGGCGGGATTCGTGACGGCGAGGTGGCCGGCCTCGTGCAAAATATCGCCGGGATGGGTCATGCGCGCCTCATCGACCAGGATCGCGCCATGGCGGATGTCGAGCCCCGGCAGCACCGTATTTTCCGGCAGCGTGGCGGCGCGCACGTCAATGCCGATGCCGCGCACGAACGCCACCAGTCGCTCGGTGAGAGGATCGGCGAAGGAAGCCGCTGACATGGCGATCAAGCCGCCTTCGCCAGCGCTTCCTTGGCCGCCGCATAGGCCCAGTCGAGCCACGGCGTCAGCGCCTCGACATCGGCGCGCTCGATGGTCGAGCCGCACCAGATGCGCAGTCCCGGCGGCGCGTCGCGATAGGCATCGATGTCGTAGGCGACGCCTTCCTTATCCAGCGCGGCGGCGATGCTTTTGACGAACGCCGCCTGCGCGTCGGCGTTGAGCCGCGTTACCGCCGGATCGACCACCTTCAGGCAGACCGAGGTGTTGGAACGCAGTGCCGGATCGCGGGCCAGAAAATCGATCCACGGTGTGCGCTCGACCCAATCGGCGATGACTTTGGCATTGCCGTCGGCGCGGGCGTGCAGCGCCGGCAGGCCGCCGGCCGCCTTCGCCCATTCGAGCGCGTCGAGATAATCCTCGACGCACAGCATCGACGGCGTGTTGATGGTCTCGCCCTGGAAAATGCCCTCGTTGAGCTTGCCGCCCTTGGTGGTGCGGAAAATTTTCGGTACCGGCCACGGCGGCGTGTAGCTTTCGAGCCGCGCGACCGCGCGCGGCGACAGGATCAGCATGCCATGGGCCGCCTCGCCGCCCAGCGCCTTCTGCCAGGAGAACGTGACCACATCGAGCTTGCTCCATTCAAGCGGCTGGGCGAAAGCGGCCGAAGTGGCGTCGCAAATGGTGAGCCCGGCGCGGTCGGCCGCGATCCAATCGGCGTTGGCCACGCGCACGCCCGACGTCGTGCCGTTCCAGGTGAACACGATGTCGCTTGCTGGATCGGCTTTGGCGAGATCGGGGAGTTCGCCATACGGCGCCCGCAGCACGGTGACGTCCTTGAGCTTGAGCTCCTTGGCGACGTCGCTGACCCAGCCTTCGCCGAAAGATTCCCAGGTCAGCATGGCCACCGGACGCGGGCCGAGCAGCGTCCACAGCGCCATCTCGACCGCGCCGGTATCGGACGCCGGCACGATGCCGATGCGATAATCCGCAGGCACGCGCAGCACCTCGCGGGTCAGATCGATGGCGCGCTTGAGTTTGGCCTTACCGGGCTTCGAGCGGTGGGAGCGTCCCACAAAGGCGTCGGCGAGGGCTTGCGGGGTCCAGCCGGGGCGCTTGGCGCAGGGGCCGGACGAAAAGTGCGGCACGCTTGGCCGCGCGGCAGGCTTGGCAATCGTCATGGTCTATCCTTCCAGATAGGCGCCCCTCGTTGGGGAGGGGTGTCCCGCTCCTGGAATTAAGGATTTGATCCCCCGCCGTCAAGCGCGAGTTGCGGCGCTGATCTACCTCGCCGCGGGCGACGCGGCACCGTTTGCGGTCGCGGTGGCAGCACATTGTCACAATCGCGAACTACGCCGCCGCCGCCAACTGCGCGCAAACGATTCCGTAACCTGAAATGTGGCGCGCGCATTCAGCGCGGATTTACCTACCACGTCAGCGACAATTTTAAGATCATTTGCGGTTAGCGCTTATTGAATCGCGCTTGCTGCGGTCATTGCAGAGAATTTGCGCGTGCGCGGCCGCGTCGTCTTAGTGCCGGAAAACGCGGCGGAATTCTCGGTCCGGATAGCAGAAAAAATTCCGCGCAGATTTGTCGTTGCGTCCCAATTCTAAATATTTGGAACGGTTAAGCCGCGACGACGACGGTTGACGGGCTAACCCCCCTTTAATGTCCGCGCTCGAAGATCGCCCACAACACGGGGAAAGGGCGTCCTATGCGTCGCGTCATATTTGCACTGTTGGCGTTTGCGTTCGCGCCAAGCGCCTTCGCGGACGATCTGAGCTGGCTGACCGGTGCGCAACCGGCGGCGCCCATGAACGTCAACGGCTGGGCCGGCGTCTATATCGGCGGCCAGGTCAGCTACAGCAGCGCCGGCGGTGACTTCAGCAACACCACGCAGGCGCCGCTCGCTTATCAGCTGCGCGAACTGGCACTGGAGAGCGAGCAACAGCCGTCCAGTTGGCCGGTGCTCGGTCAGGCCAATCATAGCGCCGCGGGTTTCGGCGGCTTTGTCGGCTACAACACCCAATTCGAGAGGCTCGTGCTGGGTGTCGAGGCCAACTACGACCAGGCCAACCTCTCGCTCACCGCGCCGAATTCGCCGATCTCGCGCCTGACTTCGGCCGGCGGCAACACTTACAGCGTCAACATCACCGGCAGCGGCAGCGTATCGGATCTGAATTTCGGCACACTGCGCGCGCGAGCCGGCTGGGCGCTGGGCAATTTCCTTCCCTACGGCTTTGCCGGCCTCGCCGTCGGACACGACAACACCAACATTTCGGCGACTGTTTCGGGGATACAAAATCCACAAAATCAGCCCTGTACCGCTTTGGGTCCGGCGACGCCGGCGTGCGTGCCGTTCTCGTTTACCGGCACCGCCGGCAAGAACGGTGAATGGATGATCGGCTTCGCCGTCGGCGGCGGCCTCGACATCGCACTCACGCGCAACGTCTTCCTGCGCGCCGAATACGAGTATGTGCAGTTCGCGCCGATCGCCAACCTGGTCGTGGACGTCAACACCGTCCGCGGCGGTCTCGGCATAAAGTTCTAGGCCGCTTGCAGTCGCCGGCGCGGCGTACGGTCAGAATTTCAAGCCGGCGCCGATCCGCACGCTCGAGGCGCTGAGCCGGATATTGTCCGGCGCGCCGAACTGAATGTATTGGTATTCGGCGCGCAGGAAGAGATTCTGCGTCAGCGCGTAATCGAGACCCAAACCGGCAACATAGCCGAGATACCATTTGCCGTTGACCTGATTGGACAGTGTCCAGTTGGCGCCGATCGGCGCCGGCGGTGGCGGAATGCTGGGAGGAGGCGGGTTGGCGCAGGTATAGGGCGATTCCTGACCGCAATAGTTGACGTTGACCGATTTTGCCGCGTTGATCTGCGAGATCGAAACGCCGCCGAAACCGTAGGGCAGGAGGTTGCCGAACGCCCAGCCGAAGCGGCCGCGCACGGTGCCGTAATCATCCACCTTGGCGTCGGCCGAGGTCGTCACGTTGTATTTCGTAAGGTAGAGAGTGTTGTTGCCGGTGATGAAATAGCTGTGGGTTTCCAAGTCGTTGATGCTGGCGCTGAACGACGTCTTGGTGAAGGTCAGCTCGAAGCCGACAACCGCCGCCTCGAATTGGTAGTTATAGCCGAGGAACGCGCCGTAGCTCGGCGCCTCGGTATTGAGCGAAGTCAGCCGCGGAAAGCTGGTCAGCGGAATCCCGACGAAGGCAGCATCCAATCCTGAGATGGTGGTGATCTCGGAGGCGCCGACATTGCGGAAATCGGCGGCGTCGAACTCTTCGCCGACCAATCCGCCGCCGTAAAAGCCGCTCCAGCGCGTGTAGGAGGCGTAGCCCACGGGTTGCGCGCCGCGCAGCACGTCGAAGTCTCCGGCGCGCGCGCCGGCCGGCGCTAACAGCACGACCAAAGCACAGATGACCCAACGCATCGGCCGCATTCTCCGTCCCGGTGGCGCGCCATGCGCGGCCAGACGCGGTCGATCATCAGGCATTAACCTTAATGGAGCGTTAGCTCGGCAGTCCGGGCGGGGGGCGGATTAGGCCGCCGGGCTCACCCTCAGGGCCGCCGGCTCAGGACAACCGAGCTCCTAAAAACGAAAACGGCGCGGTCGCCCGCGCCGTTTGTTGCTTTGCTTTCGCCGTTTCGGCGTGGGCATCAGCCCCGGCTCATCAGCGGGGGCGCCGCCATCACCGGGATCATGTCGGGCTGCAGCATCCAGCGCAGGCCGATCCTGAAATCCCAGGCATTGGTGTTGTTCAGATTGTAGAAGGCGCCCGGGCACGCCGCGGTATTTTGACAGGCGACGACGGCCGTTTCCGGCGAGCCCAGGTGCAGGTAGCGGGCGCTGAAATCGACCTTGAAATTGTTGTTGACGTTGTAGGTAAGGCCGGCCTGGGCGTTCCAGGCAAAATTCCAATTCGTCGAGTCCGACGACGTCAAGCCGAAGCCGACGCTGCCGTCGGAGTTGATGCCGTTGTCCTGCACGCCGGTGATGCGGTTATAGGCGCCGCCGAGGCCGGCGCCGATATAGGGCGTCAGGCACCACCAGGTGCCGAGATCGAGATAGGCGTTGGCCATGAACACGGCTGACGAGAAGTTGCCTTCGGTAACGTCGAAGCAGCTGCCGCCGCCGGCGCAGAACTCGGTGTAGCGGCCGGTAGCCTTGAACGCCGCCTTGGTGCGGTATTCGGCGGTGAAGTCGGTGCGGAACCAGTTGTTCCACTCGTAGCCGATACCGCCGCCGAAGATCGCGGTGTCCTGGATGTCTTTTTGCACGATGGCCCAGCTCGCCGGCCAGACGAAAGCGGAATTCGTCTGCGAGTGCGGGAAATCGCCGAACGTCTGCGTGCCGACGCCGACGTCGCCGCGCAGATACCAGCCGCTGGATACGGCGGGTGCCGGTTGATAGGCCATCTGCGGTGGCGGTTGATACATCTGGGGGGGAGGGAGATCGGCTGCGAGTGCGGCTGTGCTGAGCAGGCCCATCGCAGCAGCACTAGCAAGGAATTTAACGCTGACCATGGCTTCGTCCTTTCCTCGGCCGAGCCACGGATGCGGCGGCCCGCCGTCGTTGAACCGGGCCGAAGATGCCAGCAATTATTTAAGCGGGTCTTAACCTTAAGATTTAACCGTGATTGTTAATCCACCGCGGCGCGTGCGCTTCAAGGCAAGCCGGCGGAAATGACGAGCGGATTCGGCGCGGACGCGCGAATTCGCCCACCGCGGCGCGGGGCGGCAAAAATCCGTTAAGAGTCTGTTAACGATTGCGGCGGCGCGGGCCGATGACGCCGCTTAGAGCAAGATCCGGAAAAAGCCTGCCCTCGGACTTGATCCGAGGGTGGATGCCGGTTTTCCGAAAGGATCATGCTCCAGCGAAAAAACTGGACCGTGATCCGATTCGATTTGATCGGATCATGGTCTAGTCCTCATGCTCTTCGAGCTCGCCGATATGGTGCTGGGCATAGAGCTCGAGCCCGAGCTTGGCGACCAGGTCGAGCTGGGTCTCGAGGAAATCGATGTGCTCTTCCTCGTCATGCATCAGCTTCTCGAACAGGTCGCGCGTCACGTAATCCTTCACGCCGTGGCAATGGGTGGCAGCCTCCTGGTAGAGCAAGCGCGCCGATATTTCGGCGCCGAGGTCGCAATCGAGGACCTCCTTGACGTTCTGGCCGATATGCAGCGGGTCGAGCACCTGCAAGTTGGGAAAACCGTCGAGGAAAATGATGCGCTCGATCAACTTGTCGGCGTGCTGCATCTCCTCGATCGATTCCTTGCGCCATTGCTTGGCGAGCGACTTGTAGCCCCAATTGTCGAGCAGCCGGTAATGCAGCCAGTATTGGTTGATCGCCGTCAGTTCGTGGCGCAGTCCCTTATTGAGGAAGTCGATGACTCCCGGGTCGCCTTTCATGATCGCGCTCCTGCAATGGGGGTCGGCGCCGCACGATGTGTGGCCTAGACTTTAATTATAACAATTAAAAGCTAGAGGGCGATAGGCCATGCCAGCAGTGTGGAATCCTTGAGCCGTCGCGATCGGCGTAGCGGTCAGGGTTGGTTCGGGGCGGCCCCGCAGCACGCCGCGGGCGCAGCAGTGGCCAGCGCCTCATCCATGATGCGCCGGATGGTGCGGGCACAGCGGCCGCATTGGGCGCTGCAACCCAGGCAATGATAAACTTCGCCGGCGGTGCGCGGGCAACCTTCGGCGGCCGCGAGCGTGCCGCGCACGTCACGGTCCGTGAACACGTTACAAGAACAAACGATCATGGCAGGACGGCCCGGCGGCGATTGGTTCGATCTGCAACTATATTTACCGCAGCCAGTTTAGCGATGCAATGAAAAACCTTTGTTTATAGGCATTCTAAGCTTGGCTGTGGACACTGCGCGTGGGTAACGGTTGGTAAAACGCCAAGCCCGATCAGGCCACGGCCGACTCTTCCTCGGCATCGTCATCGCGCCGGCGCCGGCGCGGCCGCAGCCGGCACAGCCGCGACGGGATGTGGCACAAATCGTCAAGGAAGCCGGAAAAGCGCTGACCGCGGGCCAATGCGCGGTCGAGCGCCGCCATGGTGCGGGCAAGCCCGGGATCGTCGTCGCGCACCCAGGTACCCAACACCGAGCCGAACAACAGCGCCAGGCCCTGCGCCCGTATCATGCCGCTGGGTCCCGAGGCGTTGATCTCGGCGGCGGCCAGCATCCATTGCTGCGAGCGCACCGCCAATCCGTTGAGCGCCACAGCGAGCGGCGGATTGCGCCGGGCCGACCGCAGCAGCGAGCGTATCGCCGGGCGATGCGGCGCCAGCACTTCGAGCCGCCGCATCAGCACGTCGAACAGCCGCTCGCGCGGCGGCTCCTCGGCCATGTCGCTCAAATCCTCAGCGAGTACCGCGCGGTCGACGGCCTTGATGTGAGCGGCGAAGATCGCCAGCGTCGAGGGGAATTCGCCGCGCAATTGGCCGAGCGAAACGCCGGCTTCCTTGGCGATCTCGGCAAAGCCGATTTGCTCGATCGATTTCTCCGCGAGCAGCGCCAGGAAGGCGGCAATGATCTTTTCGCGCTCGGTGCCCGCGGTGGCGGGCGCTGCGGCTTTCGCGGTGGAGGGCGATCGTGCGGCTTTGCGGGCGGGTTTGCGGACCATGATCGAACTCCTGTGCCCGAACTCCTGGGTAGCACTCTTGGGCAGCGCATGCGCGCGACTATCGGATTCATGTAGGCCCGCGATGAGACGGTTCCAAGGCGGCGTCAGAGAGACGCCAAGCCTTAGCCGGCAAGCCTCAGCCGGCAAGCTCCCGCGACCGCCTGGTCGCGGAGGCAACCGCCTTGCGCATCAGTTGCGTAAGCCCGTCCTTGCCCATGAGCACGTCAAGCGCGGCAGCGGTCGTGCCTCCGGGCGACGTCACATTCTGCCGCAACACCGCGGCGTCGAGCTCGGAGCGGTGCAGCAGCTCGCCGGAACCGGCGACGGTTTCGCGGGCGAGCTTGCCGGCAAGGGCCGGCGGTAGGCCTGAGGCGACGCCGGCCTCGGCCAGCGCCTCGGCCAACAGAAAAACATAGGCCGGTCCCGATCCCGAGACGGCGGTGACGGCATCCATCAGCGCTTCGTCGTCGGTCCACTCGACGGTGCCCGTGGCGCAGAGCAGGCGATGCGCAAGCTCGCGCTGCGCCGGATCGACGTCGCGCGGCACAGCGACGGTGATGCCGCGGCCGATCGCGGCCGGGGTGTTGGGCATGGCACGCACCAGCGCACACGGTGCGTCGAGCGCGTCGGCGATGAATTGCAATGTGCGCCCGGCCATGATCGAGACGACGACGGTCGACGCGCCGATCAGCGGCTTGAGCGGCGGGATTGCTTCCGCCGCGGTCTGTGGCTTAACCGCGATGACGACGGCGGCGACATCGGTCAGCGCGCGCGGTTGCGGATTGAGCAGCAGTCCGTGGGACGTGAGCGTAGAGATTTGCGGCGTAGGTTGCGGCTCGAGCACGGCGACGTGCTTCGGATCGAGGCCGAACCGCAGCCAGCCTTCGAGCAGCGCGCTGCCCATCTTGCCGGCGCCGACCAGGACAAGGCGGCCGGAGAAATCGCGCAAATCCGGCGTCGCGCTCGTCACGCCTCGCCCGAGGTCTCGAACATGGCGGACTCCATCGCCTCGCGTGCCGACTTGCCGGCCCAGACCACGAACTGGAACGCAGGAAAATAGCGCTCGCAGGCATCGAGCGCGCAGCCGAGGGAAGCCTCGCATTGCCGGCCGGAGGCCGGCACACCGCCGGCAAGGAGGAGCGCATGGCGGAACATCACCATGCCGTTCTGCATCCAGACGTCGAAATGGCCGATCCACAATTGCTCGTTGATCATGGCAACGAGCTGCTGCACTTCGGGAAGCCGCAGTTCCGGCACCTTGATTTCGAACGCGCAGGCCAGATGCAGCGCCTCGATCTCGCTCATCCAGGTGAATGAGACCTGGTAGTTGGTCCACTTGCCGGTGACGACCAGCGCGATCTCGTCCTCGCCGGAGCGCTCGAACGGCCAGTTGTTGCCGGACGCCATGCGCTCGACGACTTCGAGGGGATTGTTGCCTTGCTCGCGCGCGATTTCGATAATGGACATGCCTTCTCCACGGTGCCGCATGTGGGTGGAAATGCGCACGCCACTAGGACTTCGTCGAATACCGGCTGCAATTTGACGCAGGGAAGACTTTTACGCGTCGGTTGACCGAAAGCCGCGAATCAGCCCGCACGCCGACTATAATCGGCCTGATTCAGCTCACCAAATTCGACGCAAGGGCCTCCGGCGCTGCAGCTGCCGGCACTCATGAAGTGATTTGGCCTCGGCGCACAATGCTGCGGCCATGACCGTCCACAGAGCGGCCTGCGACAAGTTGACTCGGGGGCTGCCGGGAGCGGAAAGCCGTTCAGTCGAACAGGCTCGAGACCGATTCTTCGGCGGCGGTCCGGTTGATGGCTTCGCCGATCAACGTCGCGATCGGCAGCACGCGGATATTTTTGGACTCGGCAACGGCTTGCGTCGGCTGGATCGAGTCCGTGATCACCAATTCCTTGAGATTGGATTTGCCGACGCGGGCGACGGCGCCGCCGGAGAGCACGCCGTGGGTGATGTAGCCGTAGACCTCGGTGGCGCCTTTTTCGAGCAACGCGTCGGCGGCGTTCACCAGCGTGCCGCCGGAATCGACGATGTCATCGACCAGGATGCAGATGCCGCCGTCGACCTCGCCGATGACGTTGGCCACTTCGGATTCGCCCGGCCGCTCGCGCCGTTTGTCGACGATGGCGAGCGGCGTATTGATGCGCTTGGCAAGCCCGCGCGCGCGCACCACGCCGCCGACGTCGGGCGACACCACGATCACTTTGCTCAGATCGAAACGCTGGCGGATGTCGCGCATCATCACCGGCGCGGCGAACAGATTGTCGGTCGGGATGTCGAAGAAGCCCTGGATTTGGCCGGCATGCAGGTCGAGTGTCATCACCCGGTCGGCGCCGGCGCGGGTGATGAGATTGGCCACGAGCTTGGCCGAGATCGGCGTGCGCGGCCCGACTTTGCGATCCTGCCGCGCATAGCCGAAATAGGGGATCACCGCGGTGATGCGCCGCGCCGACGCGCGCCGCAGCGCGTCGATGATGATCAGCAATTCCATCATATGGTCGTTGGCCGGATACGACGTCGATTGCAGGATGAAAACGTCGGCGCCACGCACGTTTTCCTGGATCTCGACGAAGACTTCCATGTCGGCGAAGCGCCGCACGATGGCCTTGGTGAGGGGGGTGCCGAGGTAACCGCCGATGGCTTCGGCGAGCGCAGGGTTGGAATTGCCGGCGACGAGCTTGATAGCCCCGTTGTTGCCCGCCATTCCCTCTTCTCCTGCGCGCCCCGGCCGCGACTTTCGCCGACCTGATACAAGCCGCGTTCGAGGCTGGCAACATGAATCAGGGCCTTGTCCCCGCAGGTTTTTTTGCCCTGAGCACAATGGGTTTGGCCGGGCACGCCGGCGCCGTCCTAGCCGGCTAAAGCGATCGCATTCACGTGCCGGCCGTAATCGGCCTCGGCGCGGTGGGTGGTGCGACGGAAGCTGAAAAACCGCTCCGCGTCGGCATAGGTGCAAAGCCCGACATCCTCGACGTGGCGGACGCCCGCCCGGGTCAGCCGCGCGCCGATATAGCCGGCAAGGTCGAACATGGCATGGCCGTCGCGGGCGGCCGGCGCGAAGAAGCGATGGCTGGCGGGGTCTTCGGCGTCAAAGCGGGCAACAAGATCGGGGCCGACCTCGTAATTGGCTTGCCGGATCATCGGTCCGATCGCGGCGCGGATCTGGTTGCGCTCGGCGCCAAGCCGCTCCATGGCATCGACCGCGGCTTCGACGACGCCGGCCAGCGCGCCGCGCCAGCCGGCATGGGCGGCGCCGATAACATGGGCGCTTGGCTCGGCAAGGAGGACCGGCCCGCAATCCGCGGTGCTCACGCCAATCGCCAACGCCCGCATGCGCGTGACGATGGCGTCGGCGCGGGGCCGGGCCTCGGGCAGCCACGGCGTTTCCGCGACCACCACCTGCGGCGAGTGAATCTGAGAGCAGGTCAAGAAGCGGTCCGGCTCGACCCCGACCGCGGCCGCCATGCGCGTGCGGTTTTCCGCGACATGGGCGCGGTCATCGTTCGATCCGACACCGCCATTGAGGCTTGCATAGAGGCCGCCGGAAACACCGCCTTGGCGGGTGAAGAAGCCGTGGCGGATGCCGTCGAGCGCGAGCGTTCGAGCCTCGATCATCATGGCGGCGTCTCGAATCCGGGTAGCGGCCCCAGTTTTGGATCGGCGATGGCGAGCGCCTTGAATAACTCGCCCATGCCCTGCGCGCCAGTTTCGGTCAGGCGCGACGCCGCGAGCTCGATCTCCAGCGCCTTGTCGCGCGCGGCGTTGGCCTTGAGCGTGGCAGCGCGTTGCTCGATGCCGAGCCGGAGCAGCAGGTCGCGCTGCAGAATGGGGCCATGAATGCGGCCGCCGATGCTTTCCGCGCACTGCGCCAGCGCCTCGAAATCGACATGCGCGGTAAGATCGGCCTCACCGGGCGCGCGCAACGGATCGGTGTAAGCGTGCCCGGCGACCGCCTGCAATGTATCGCCCAGGCCGTATTTGACGTGACCATAGTCGAGGATCAGCGCGGCGCCGTCAGAGCGCACGCGCCGGCCGAGTTCGAGCGCGATCCGGTCGGGGCGCCATTCGAAGATCGAGCCTTCGGGCGATTGCCGCAAGCCGCGCGGCAGGCTGGTCTCGAAATGAAAGAGCGTTTCGCGCGCCAGGCCGAAGCAAAGATTGCCGTCGGCGCCGATGTCGATGACGCGCTCGTGCCAGCCGTCGGCTTGCTTGACCGCTTGATGCACTGGCAGCGCATCGATGAACTCGTTGGCGATGATAAGGCTCGGGCCGCCGGGGACATCGTCGAGGGCCGCGTGCCAAAGCACCGGCACGTCGAGGCCGTCGAGCCGCTGCTGCTGCAGCTTTTGCAGCGCCGGGCTGATCTCGACCAGATGCAGCACGATCGCCTCGCGGAAACCTTTCACCACGCGTGCCGTGCGCAGCGCGTCGAGGATCAATGTGCCGCGGCCGGGCCCGAGCTCGATGAGGCGGACGTTTTCCGGCGCACCCATCTGCCGCCAGACTGCGGCCAGCCACAGTCCGATCAATTCGCCGAACATCTGGCTGATCTCGGGTGCGGTGATGAAATCGCCGTCGCTGCCGAGCGGATCGCGGTTGATGTAGTAGCCGTGCTTAGGGTGCGTCAGACACAGCCGCATATAGTCGGCAACGGGCATCGGCCCGGCGGTGGCAATGCGCCGGCGGATTTCGCTCTCCAGCGTCGTCGCCTCAGCCATCTTTCGGTTTCGGGTCGCGGGTCAGCGTGTAAGTGAGGATGGCGATGCCGCCCAGCATCAGCGGAATGCACAGCAGCATGCCCATGGTCAGCCCGTCCCAGAGAAAGCCAAGCTGGACGTCAGGCTCGCGGAACAGTTCGCACATGACGCGCGCCACGCCATAGCCGAGCGCAAAACTTCCGGCGACGAGGCCGGGCCGCTTGAGCGCACCGAAGCGCACCATGAGGCCGAGCACGACGAAGAGGACAACGCCTTCCAGCGCCGCTTCATAAAGCTGGCTCGGATGGCGCGGGAGCGGGCCGCCGTTGGGAAAGATCATCGCCCACGGCACATCGGTCGGCCGGCCCCACAATTCGCCGTTGATGAAATTGGCGATGCGGCCGAGGAACAATCCGATCGGACACACCGCCGCGATGACGTCGCCGAGCGACAGCATCGGGATGCCGCGCTTGAGCGCGAACGCGACGATGGCGACGATGCACCCGGCGACGCCGCCATGAAACGACATGCCGCCGTTCCACAATGTGAAGATCTGCCACGGATGCTCGATGAAATGCGGAAGATTGTAGAACAGCACGTAGCCGGTGCGGCCGCCGAGAATGATGCCGGCCGTGATCCAGATGACGAAATCGTCGAAGTCGATCACCGTCAGCGGCGCCGGCCCGCCCCATAACCGCTCCGACGCGATGATGGCGCGCGCATAAAACCAGCCGGCAATGATGCCGACGATATAGGCCAGTGCATACCAGCGCACCGCCAGCGGCCCGATCGAGATCAAGATCGGATTGATCGCGGGAAACGGCAGGACCGGCAAGACTGCAAGCATGACCACGAGCATCAGACGGCTTTCATGAACGGCCAGCCGGCGCGACTCATCGCGACGCACCTCTTGCGAGCGCGCCGCACCATCGCCATTGTCTGCGGGCATATCAAGCGGGACTCCCGGAGGCAGCCATGGTCCAGACCACAAACCGGTTCTTCGACGAGGTCGCGCGGTTGATGAACGACGCCGCCGGCGCCGCGCAAGGCATGCGCCGCGAGGTCGAGACGCTGTTCCGCAGCCAGGCGGAGCGCATCCTGCGCGATCTCGACGTGGTCAAGCGCGAGGATTTCGAGGCGGTCAAGGACATGGCCCGCCTGGCGCGCGAGGAAAACGAGGCGCTCAAGGCCCGCGTCGCGGCGCTGGAGGCGGCGCTCGGCAAGACCGGCACGCCCGGCGCCACATCCTCAACCCAGACAGCGGGCGGCATCTCGAGCGGCGGTTAACCCGGGCACGGTCCGGCCAAGCGTTCCCGCGCCATCATTCCTTGTTTTTCAAAGTCTGCGCCGCTATAAGCGCGGCGTCCGCGGCCGCTACCGCACCCCTGGAGGCTCACCGCGGAATTCCGCTTATAAGACAGAGCTTTAGACGAGGATATCATCATGGCGACCGTCAATCTGATCAAGGCGACGGCGCGTTCGCGGGCAGGCAAGGGGGCCGCCCGGGCAGAACGTCGTGCCGGCCGCGTTCCCGGAATCATCTATGGCGACGGCAAGCCGCCGCTGCCGATCTCGCTCGATTATGCCGATCTGCACCACCGCATCTATGCCGGGCGCTTTCTGACGACCATTCATGATGTCGAAATCGACGGCGTGAAGCATCGCGTCATTCCCCGCGACTTCCAACTCGATGCCGTGCGCGACCTGCCGCTGCATGTCGACTTCATGCGGCTCGGCGAGGGTGCCACCATCCGCGTCAACATCCCAATCCATGTCAGGAATGCCGAGCAGTCGCCGGGCGTGAAGCGCGGCGGCACGGTCAGCATCGTCACCCACACCATCGAGGTGCGCTGCCGCGCCGACGCCATCCCGACCGGCATCGACGTCGACGTCAGCGAGCTCGAGATCAACTATTCCAAGCACCTGAGCGACATCACCTTGCCGGAAGGGGTGCGCGTCGTCGCCACCCGCGACATCACCCTGGTCACGGTGGTGCCGCCGTCGGGTTATGCGGAAGAAATCAAGGCCGCCGCAGAAGCAGCCGCTGCTGCTGCCGCCGCTGCCGCTGCCGCCGCAGCTGCCGGCACGCCGGCCGAAGGCGCGCCGGGCGCTGCCCCAGGTGCTCCGGGTGCCGCTCCTGGAGCGGCGCCGGCTGCCGCCGCGCCCGAGAAGAAGTGAGGCTCCGTCACACGGGACGAAGCCGATGCTGCTCCTGGTCGGACTCGGAAATCCGGGAGCGAAATACGCCGGGAACCGCCACAACATCGGCTTCATGGTTGTCCAGGAAATCGCCAAGCGCCACGGCATCGGGCCGTGGCGCCGGCGTTTCCAGGGCGTCGCCTGCGAAGGCCCGATCGGCGGCGAGCGCGCGCTGTTGTTGTTGCCCGGGACGTTCATGAACGAGTCCGGGCGCGCCGTTGCCGAAGCGGCGCACTTCTACAAGCTGCCGCTCGATCAGATCACGGTATTCCACGACGAGATCGACCTGCGGCCCGCCAAGGTCCGGGTCAAAATCGGCGGCGGCATTGCCGGCCACAACGGGCTGCGCTCGATCTCCGAGCACATCGGCAACGACTATCGCCGCGTGCGCATCGGCGTCGGTCATCCCGGCGACAAGGACATGGTCCAGCATTACGTGCTGAGCGATTTTGCTAAGAGCGAGCGCGGCTGGGTCGAGGCGCTGATCGGGATTCTCGCCGACAACGCCGAACTGATCGCGCGCGGCGAGGACGCCAGTTTCCAGAACAAGGTCCATCTCGCCATGGTGGCGAAGGGTTTTGGCGAAGAGACAAACCAAGACTTGAAGAGCGATCGCGACAAGGCGTGAATCGCGTCCAACAGGTGAAAATATTTCATGGGCTTCAAATGCGGCATCGTCGGCCTGCCCAATGTCGGCAAGTCGACGCTCTTCAATGCGCTGACCGAGACCGCCGCCGCCCAGGCGGCGAATTATCCGTTCTGCACCATCGAGCCGAATGTCGGCGAGGTCGCGGTGCCGGACAAGCGGCTCGACACGCTCGCGGCGCTGGCGAAATCGGCGATCATCGTGCCGACGCGGCTTGCCTTCGTCGATATTGCAGGGCTGGTGCGCGGCGCGTCGAAAGGCGAGGGGCTCGGCAACCAGTTCCTGGGCAATATCCGCGAGGTCGACGCCATCGTCCATGTGGTGCGCTGTTTCGAGGATACCGACGTGACCCATGTCGAGGGCCGCATCGATCCGGTCGCCGATATCGAAACGGTGGAGACCGAGCTGATGCTCGCCGATCTCGACAGTCTGGAGCGGCGGGCCGACGGGCTGTCCAAGAAAGCCAAGGGCGGCGACAAGGAATCCAAAGAAGCGCTCAATCTTATCAACCGCGCGCTCGTGCTGCTGCGTGACGGCAAGCCGGCGCGGCTCACCGAGCGTAAGCTCGAAGAGGAAAAAGCCTTCCACATGCTCGGGCTATTGACGGCGCTGCCGGTGCTCTACGTCTGCAATGTCGAGGAAGCCTCGGCGGCGAGCGGCAACGGCTATTCGAGCAAGGTCGAGGAGCGGGCCAAACAAGAAGGCGCCGCCGCGATCGTCGTCTCCGCCAAGATCGAGTCCGAGATCGCGGTGCTGTCGCGCGACGAGCGCACGGAATATCTCGCCGCCGTCGGCCTCAACGAAGCCGGCCTCGACCGCTTGATCCGCGCCGGCTACGGGCTGCTCGATCTGGTGACGTTTTTCACCGCCGGGCCGAAGGAGGCGCGCGCCTGGACGGTGACGCGCGGCACCAAGGCGCCGCAGGCGGCAGGCGTCATTCACAGCGACTTCGAGCAAGGTTTTATCCGCGCCGAGACCATTGCCTATGACGACTACGTCGCCTGCGGTGGCGAGGCCGGCGCGCGCGACGCCGGCAAAATGCGGCTCGAAGGCAAGGATTACGTCGTGCTCGACGGCGATGTCATGCACTTTCGCTTCGCGAATTAGGGATCAGGCATCAAGCAACAGGAATCTTAAATCTGATCCCTGATTACTGATTCCTGAGCCCTGTTCCCTGATTCCTGATCGCTCCCAGATGCTCGTTGATCCGAAACACGATGAGCACGAATTCGGCGGCAATGCGGGAGAGGATGACGCCGACGAAGGCGCCGAGCAGGCTCGTGATCAAAAAAATTAGCCCGATAAACGGATTGAACGCCATGATTTGCAGGGAGGAGACCGCGCCGGCGATCCCCAGCAGCACGGAAATGACGACCGCGAGCCAGTAAAACACCTTGATCACGGTGGGCGTCACGAACCGTTCCCACTGGAAAAGGTCGCCGAGGCCGAACATGATTTCTCCTCTTGAAATGAAATCGCGATTCCCAGGCCGGAAGACTGCACTCGGCGATTGCGGCGGTCAATCGACGGCCGGACCGCAATTGACGCCTCGGCGGTCGGCGCCTAGGGACTTGCAACGGCAATCTTGCAGGTCCCAATGCGCGCTTTTCACTGGGAGAATTTTACGGCGCTGACAAGGCAGTTCTCGCCCGACCAGCGGCGCGCTGCCGTGATCGCCGCGGTGACCCATGCGCTGCACGACGGCTACACCGATCTGATCTACATCATGCTGCCGTTGTGGCAGGCGGAATTCGGCCTCGATTATGCGGCGCTCGGCCTGCTGCGCGGCGTGTTTGTCGGCGCCATGGCGAGCATGCAGATTCCCGCAGGTTTTGCTTCGGAAAAACTGGGCGCCGCGCTGGTGCTGGGGCTCGGCACCGCGCTCGCCGGTCTCGGCTATTGCCTGGCCGGCGCCAGCTCCGGCTTCGCCATGCTGCTCGGCGCGTTGTTCATCGGCGGGCTCGGCGCCAGCACCCAGCACCCGGTCGCCTCGGCGCTGGTCGCCCGCGCCTTTGCCGGGCCGCGTTCGCTCACGGCGCTCGGCACCTACAATTTCGCCGGCGATCTCGGGAAAATGACGCTGCCGGCCACGCTGTCGCTGATGCTGTTGGCGATGGCGTGGCGCCCGGCGCTGGCGATCCTCGGCTGTCTCGGCTTCGTGCTGGCCGCGGTAATCTTCGTCGTCACGCCGCGCTACGAGCGCGAAGGCACGGCCGCATCGAAGGCCGAGACAAAAATCGCGACCGACCAGCCGCGGCGGCCGTCCGCGTTCCCGCTCTTGCTCATGATCGGCATCATCGACAGCGCCACGCGCATGGGCTTCCTGTTGTTCCTGCCGTTCGTTCTCACCCAAAAGGGCGCGAGCCTGCAGACCATCGGTCTCGCGATGACGCTGGTCTTCGCCGGCGGCGCCGCGGGCAAGCTCGCCTGCGCTTTCATCGGCGCGCGCATCGGCGCCATCGGCACCGTTTGGCTGACCGAAGGTTTGACCGCGATCGGAATTTTGGCGCTGATGCCGCTGCCGCTTCCCGCCGCGCTGGTGCTGTTGCCGCTGATCGGGGTTGCGCTCAACGGCACGTCGTCGGTGCTCTATGGTTCGGTACCGAGCCTGGTCGTGCCGCAATGGCGGACGCGCGCATTGAGCATTTTTTATACCGGCACCGTCGGCTCGGGCGCGCTCGCGCCGGCGCTTTACGGCGTGATCGGCGACGCCTTCGGCGTCTGGAAGGCGTTGACGCTGGTCGCCGTCATGGTGCTCTTCACGCTGCCGCTTGCGGCGCTGCTGCGGCCGGCATTGCCGCGCGGATATGGTTCCGGGATGGCATGAGCGCGGCAATTTTGCGCTCCTGGAACAATTGCAACAAGTTCCCTTCATCCCGCGTCCAACAGGAACGCAAGCGGCAAACGCGCGTTGATTTGCGTGCTCGGCTCGTAAGCTCGGGCTCCCCTATGGATGTGGAGTAAACCATGAGAAACACCATCTCCGCGTTGACGGCGCTCGGCCTTGCCGTCGCCGTCGGACCGACCGTAGCCAACGCGCAGACGGTCATTTCCGGCCAGCCGGTCGAGACCGTGATTACCCAGCAGCCGGTGCAGACGGTAGAAACCACCGAGACCGTGCGCACGGTGCGGCCGGGTGCGCGGCCGATCGTGCGCAAGCGCGTCGTCACCACCACGCGGACCGTGGTCAGCCAGCACGCCGTTGCGTCGCAGCCGCTCTACGATGTGGTGCCGCCGGCGCCGCTGGCGACGAGAACCTATGCGCCGCCACTCTACGACACGGTCGCGCCGCCGCTCTACGACACGGCCGCGCCGGCCCCGACCGTGGACGAGACCTACGTCAATGCGCTGCCGGCCGGCGCGGCGGTCCCAGTCTATCGTTACATCTACGAGCCCGATCGCATCCTGGTGGTCGATCCGACGACCAACATCGCGATCCAGGCGATCCCGCGCTAGGCTCGAAGGACACGCCGTGGTTTTTGCCGAGGACGCGCGCCGCACACGCTGCGGCGTGCGCCTTGCGTTTGCAAGGAACAGCCGATGAGAAGATACAGTTTCGTTCGTATCGCGGTTGCCACGTTGGCGCTCGTGCTCGCCGCGGGCGCGCAAAATATCCGGGCGCAGACCGCTGACGCCGGCGTTGCGCAAAAACTCCAACTGACGGCGGCGCAGCGCAGCGCGATCTATGCCGCGGTCAGCAAAGACCGGAGCAAAATGTCGCCGCAACGATTTCCAACCGTGATCGGCGCCGAGGTGCCGCCGATGATCAACCTCTATGCGCTCCCCGATGACATCGTGGCCGGCAATCCCTCAGCCAAGCTCTATCAATGCACCGTGGTGGAGGACAAAGTCGTGCTCGTCGACCCGACCAGGATGCGCGTGGTCGACACGATCGGGCCGTTGCCGCAGCAGTGACGCGCCGAATGCTATTCAGGCTCGTTTTTGGCGCCTTCCGTGACCGCCTTGGGCAGCACGTCGAGATAGGGTCCCATGAAGAACGCTTCCCCCGAGCCTTGGCCGAAATAGCGATCATAGGCATCGATCATGGCGCGCACCGGGGTGACGCAGGACGGCATCGACGCGACGATCAGGTCGCCGAGCTTGGCCGTCGGCTCGGTGCCGTAACGCGGATCGGCGGCGACCGCGCGCACGATGCATTCGGTTGCCGAACGGACCAGCGGCGCCGTGGCCGCCATCTTCTGCTGTGCCGTGAGCATCGGCGGTCTGCTAGGCGCGTCAAACGGGCCGGTGGCCACCGCAATGGTCAGCACCGTGCCGAACAGCGACGTCAGAATCATGCGATTCCCTCAAAGCCCCGGCGCCCCAGCCATAGCGGTCCGAATCGGCGTCGGTCAATGATTTTTCGGGGACGCCGGCCGCGGCCCGGCTACTGCGCCACCGTGGGCATGCTATAATCAGGCGGCGGTATTACGGAGCATGGTCATGATCCTTCCCCCAATCCTGGTGCTCAGCGCGCAGCTCTTGAGTCCGGTCGTCGACAGCGTGCCGACCCTCAACGTGGATCAAGTCTGCACCGGCATCGCCCAGCAAGGCGGCGTCACGTTCCACGATTCCGCCACCGGTCAGGAGAAGAAGGATTGCCTCGACAGCGAGCAGGCCATCCGCGACGAGTTGGCCAAACAATGGTCGAGCTTCAATGGCGCCGACAAGGTCCATTGCACGAATGAATTGAGAATGGGCGGCGAGTTCGAGCTACACCGAATTGCTGACCTGCCTGGAAATGGCCCGCGATGTGCGGACCATGCGCGCCTCCGAGCCGGAGGATGCGCTGGGCACCCCGCTGGGCCCGCGGCCCAAGCATTGACAGGGATCAGGCATCGGGGATCAGCAATCAGCAGTCATCAGTAGACTGACGTCTTTATTCTGATCCCTGATCCTAGTAGCCGATCAGAATTTCGCTCACCTTCGGTTTCAGCTCGCGCATCGCCGGGTCGGAGGAGCTGTATTCCTTATCGGCAGTCAATTCTTTCACCGCGTCGGGCGAGGCTTTGGCATCGGGCTGCAAGCTGACGCCGGATTTGCAGTCGCCCGGGATCTTCGAGAAGGTGCCGCCGTCCCAATCGCTGACGGTTGCGGTATTGTCCTTGTCGAAACCTTTCAGCTTGAACGGCTTGTGATTGAGCTTTTCCAGATCGGCGAGCGTCAGGCCGAGCTTCAGGCCGTCCGGCGCGCTCCAGGTCGATTGTTTGTTGATCAGGATCAGATAGGTGCCGCTGCGGCTCGCCGGGTTGGCCCACCAGATTTCGAGGCGGTGTTTTGGGTCCTTCGGGAACAGAACCGAAGCGCCGACCTGGGTGCCCCCGACGTCAACGTCTTCAAACGAGACGTTGCGCGAATCGAACACCATGGCGAGCTTGAGATTGCTCGAATCCTTCGAAAACGGGCCGCTGCACGCCACGACGCGCGAGGCCGCGATTGCGGCGTTCGATCTTACCGTGGCGGCCGCCGGCGACCCGGCCGTTGCGGTGTGCTTGGCCGGGGCGTGACCGGGCGCGCCGCCCGGCGCCGCGACCGCGCCGGGCATCGGCTGCTGCATCTGCGATGGCGAGAGCTGGTCGTCGGCGTTAAGATTGGAATCCGGCGCCGACTGGCGCTGCTGTGCCGACAGCGGGCCGGCAAGCATCATGGCAAAACCGGCGACCAACGCCGCGCCGATCCGATATTTCCGCATTTGCGACTCCCTCAATACCCCCTCCCAGCATAGCACGGCCGGCGCGGTTTGCTGCCGCACATATTGTCACTCGCGGGCGAAAGGAAATGGACGACGGCGTGCCGGGATCCGGCATTGTTGGAACTGAACATCCGAGGATTGCGATGTTCATTTTGAAATTGAATTGCCGATTTTACGGCTACGATAGCAACGAGGCACAGCTTCCACAAAATACAGCGCCCTGCCGCGATAGCGCGAGAGGAGCAATTTCAGAAAATGTGCGCCAAGCGCTGCTAGCGGAGGGTGGTGGAGCCAGGCGGGATCGAACCGCCGACCTCCTGCATGCCATGCAGGCGCTCTCCCAGCTGAGCTATGGCCCCGATCAGATGACGGAGGACGGACGACAGATGACAGATAAGTTTTTCGCAAATCTGACGTCTGCCCTCTGTCGTCCGTCCTCCGCTTATCCTTCCTCCTCGGTCTCGATGTCGCCGCCGATGATGTCGGTGACATCGGCGTCCTCTTCTTCCTGTTCCTCGATGAACGCGGCATCGTCGAGGGTCTCGTCCAACTCGACTTCTTCCTCGCCCTCGGCCTCGGCGCCCTCGGCCGGTTTCTTCGCGCCGGAAGCCTCGGCGTCGGCCTCTTCGAGCGAGACGAACTCGGCATCCTGCGGTTCCGGCGCCGCCACTTCCTCGGCTACGGCTGCCGGTCGGGCCGCGGCCGCCGCGGCGGCTGCCGCCGCTGCCGCATCCGGCCGGCCGCGCGTGACCACCGGCGCAATTTCATACACCACCCCGCATTTCGGGCAGTGAATCGGGTCCTTGTTGAGGTCGTAGAACTTGGCGCTGCAACTGGCGCAGAGCCGTTTGGTGCCGAGCTCGGGTTTGGCCACGATCAAGATCCTTGGCGATTTGGGAGCTTCACTTGGCTAGTCGTGGCGCCCCTGTCAATAGAGTATCGGCGGCGATTACCCCCGATTTTGTCGCGAAAAACCGCGGAATGACGGGCAATGGCGCGCCGTGCTAGAGCACGGCTGCTGGATTTACACAATGACCGCCGACTCCGCCCCGCTTACCGCCCGCCGCAGCGGCCCCTTGGCCGGCCGGGCGCGCGTGCCCGGCGACAAGTCGATCTCGATTCGCGCCCTGATCCTGGGCGCGCTGGCGGTCGGCGAGACCCGGATCGGCGGCCTGCTCGAGGGCGAGGACGTCATCAATACGGCGCAGACGCTCCGCGCCCTGGGTGCCCGTGTCGAGCGCACCGGCGAGCGGCAATGGCTCTTGCGCGGCGTCGGGGTGGGCGGCTTTGCCGAGCCGGCCGCCACGCTCGACTTCGGCAATTCGGGAACCGGCTGCCGGCTGATGCTCGGCGCGGTCGCCGGCTGCCCGGTAACGGCAACGTTTGACGGCGATGCGTCGCTGCGCAAGCGGCCGATGCGCCGGGTGCTCGATCCCTTGGAACGCATCGGCGCGCGCACGCTGGCCTCGACCGACGGCCGCCTGCCGCTGACGCTCGCCGGCGCGCGCGACCCGATCCCGATTGTGTTCCGGCCGCCGGTGCCGTCGGCGCAATTGAAGTCGGCGGCGCTGCTCGCTGGCCTCGCCGCGCCCGGCGAGACCGTCGTGATCGAAGCCGAGGCGACGCGCGATCATACCGAGAAGATGCTGGCCCATTTCGGCGCCCAGGTACGGGTCGAGCCGGAGGGGGACAACGGCCGCCGCATCACGCTGACCGGCCAGCCGGAACTGGTGCCGCAACCGATCGTGGTTCCGGCCGATCCGTCCTCGGCGGCATTCCCGATGATCGCCGCCTTGCTCACGCGCGGCTCCGACGTGATCCTCGACGGCGTGATGATGAATCCGCTGCGTACCGGCCTGATCATGACGCTCGCCGAGATGGGCGCCTCGATCGAAGAGCTTGATAGGCGCAAGGAGGGCGGCGAGGACGTCGCCGACCTGCGCGTCCGCTCAGGCGCGCTGCGCGCCGTGGAGGTGCCGGCGGAGCGCGCGCCGTCCATGATCGATGAATATCCGGTGCTCGCGGTGGCCGCCGCTTTCGCCGAAGGCACCACGGTGATGCGCGGGCTCAAGGAGCTGCGGGTCAAGGAGTCGGACCGCCTTGCCGCCACGGCTGCGCTGTTGCGCGCCAACGGCGTCGCCGTCGATATCGAAGGTGACGACCTGATCGTTCACGGCAAAGGCAGCGCCACAGGCGGCGGCATTGTCGTCACTCACATGGATCACCGCATCGCCATGGCGGCGATGGTCTTGGGGCTGGCCAGCGACAAACCGGTGCAGATCGACGACGGCACATTCATCGCCACGAGCTTTCCGGGCTTCGTCGAACTGATGCGCGGGCTTGGGGCGGACTTGTCATGATCATCGCCATCGACGGACCGGCCGCCTCGGGCAAGGGTACGATCGCGCGGTACCTGGCGCAGGTCTACGGGCTGCATCATCTCGATACCGGGCTGCTTTACCGCGCCGTGGGCAAGGCGATGCTTGATTCCGGCCATCCGCTCGACGACACCGCGCGCGCCATCGAAGCGGCGGTGGCGCTCGATCCGAAGAAATTCGACGACAATGCCCTGAAATTGCAGGCCATCACCGAGGCGGCGTCGGTGGTCGCGGCGATCCCGGAAGTGCGCCAGGCATTGATGAGCTATCAGCGCCAGTTTGCCATGAAAGCCCCCGGCGCCGTGCTCGACGGCCGCGATATCGGCACCGTGATCGCCCCCGGCGCCGACGTGAAGCTGTTCGTCATTGCCAGCCCCGAGGTGCGCGCCAAGCGGCGCGTGCTGGAGCTGCGGGCGCGGGGCGAAGAGGCGGACGAGGAGGAGGTATTGGCCGACCTCCTGCGTCGCGACGAGCGCGATTCCCGGCGCACCGCCGCCCCCCTGAAGGCGGCCCCGGACGCGCACTTGCTCGACACCACTCATTTGGGTATAGACGCCGCATTCCGGGCCGCCGTTGCCATCATCGAGGCCGCTCGAACGGGCCGAAAGCGCGGTTGACGCGCTTTCGTCATTGGAGGTTAGCCCGTTTGCCGCTTCGTCTATGCGACCTGGATAAAGCTTCGTCCCGATCGTCTGGCTGAAGACCCCAACCGCCGGCATTGCCGGTGGCTGCCGCGCGTTCGGGACCAATTCAATCCACGGGGTTCGGGAGTATTCATGGCTCAAGCTGCCACCCACGCGCCGGCGCGTGAAGATTTTGCCTCGATGCTGGAGGAGTTGTTCAGCGACGGTCACCTGCAGGAAGGCTCCGTCGTCAAAGGGACGGTGGTCGGGATCGAAAAAGACCTCGCCGTCATCGACGTGGGCTTGAAGACCGAGGGCCGCGTTGCGCTCAAGGAATTCGCCGGGCCCGGCCGCAACAACGAGATCAAGATCGGCGATACCGTCGAGGTCTATCTCGAACGCATCGAGAATGCGCTTGGCGAGGCCGTGCTGTCGCGTGACAAGGCGCGCCGCGAGGAAAGCTGGGGCAAGCTCGAGAAGGCGTTCCAGAACAACGAAAAGGTCCAGGGCGTCATCTTCAACCAGGTCAAGGGCGGCTTCACCGTCGATCTCGACGGCGCGGTGGCCTTCCTGCCGCGCTCGCAGGTCGATATCCGGCCGATCCGCGATGTGTCGCCGCTGATGAACAACCAGCAGCCGTTCCAGATCCTGAAAATGGACCGCCGCCGCGGCAACATCGTCGTGTCGCGCCGCACCGTGCTGGAAGAGACCCGCGCCGAGCAGCGCCAGGAATTGGTGCAGAACCTCGAAGAGGGTCAGGTCATCGACGGCGTGGTCAAGAATATCACCGACTACGGCGCCTTCGTCGATCTGGGCGGCATCGACGGCCTGCTGCACGTCACCGACATCGCCTGGCGGCGCGTCAATCATCCGTCCGAGGTGCTCAATATCGGCCAGCAGGTGAAGGTGAAAATTATAAAGATCAACCACGAGACCCACCGCATCTCGCTCGGCATGAAGCAACTGCTCGACGATCCGTGGCAGGGTATTGAGGCCAAATATCCGGTCGGCGCGCGCTTTAAAGGCCGCGTCACCAACATCACCGACTACGGCGCCTTCGTCGAGCTCGAGCCCGGCATCGAGGGCCTCATCCACGTCTCGGAAATGTCGTGGACCAAGAAGAACGTGCATCCCGGCAAGATCGTCTCGACTTCTCAGGAAGTTGAAGTGCAAGTCCTCGAGGTCGACCCGGTCAAGCGCCGCATTTCGCTTGGTCTCAAGCAGACCATGCGCAATCCTTGGGAAGTGTTCCTAGAGAAATATCCGGCCGGCTCCGAGGTCGAAGGCGAGGTCAAGAACAAGACCGAATTCGGCCTGTTCCTCGGCCTCGATGGCGACGTCGACGGCATGGTGCACCTCTCCGATCTCGACTGGAAACGGCCGGGCGAGCAGGTCATCGAGGAGTACAAGAAGGGCGACAGGGTCAAGGCGCAGGTGCTCGACGTCGACGTCGAGAAGGAGCGCATCTCGCTCGGCATCAAGCAGCTGACCGGCGGCGGTGCCGCTGGCGCGGCTGCCGCGACCGAAGCCGGCGCTCCCGGCGAGCTCAAGAAAGGTGCCGTCGTCACCTGCGAGGTCATGGACGTGAAGGAAGGCGGCCTCGACGTGAAGATCGTCGGCACCGATTATTCCTCCTTCATTAAGCGTTCGGAATTGGCGCGCGACCGTTCCGAGCAGCGCCCGGACCGCTTCGCCGCCGGCCAGAAGGTCGACGCCCGCGTCATCCAGTTCGATCGCCGCACCCACAAGGTGCAGGTCTCGATCAAGGCGCTGGAAGTCGCCGAGGAGAAGGAAGCCATCGCACAATACGGCTCCTCGGATTCCGGCGCGACGCTGGGCGACATCCTCGGCACCGCGCTCAAGCGCAAAGGCGAGGAAAACGAAAAGGGCGACGACGACTCCGACGAATAACCGTTACCGCTCCCCGTAAACGGGGAGCGGGCAAAAATAAGGAGCCCAGCCATGCCGCTTGATGCCGACCTGATCGTCGACCGCCGCCGTATGCGCAGGAAGCTCACGTTCTGGCGCGTCATCGCCATCGGCGTGATCGTGCTCGCCGTCGCCGGCGTGGCGGTTTTGGGCAGCAATCGCGCGGGGTTCACCGGCGTGCGGCCCTATATCGCCCGCGTCACCATCGAGGGTTTGATCCGCGGCGATCGTGACCGGGTGCAAGCGCTCGACCGGCTCGCCCGCTCGTCGCTGGCGCGCGCCGTGATCGTCCATGTCGACAGCCCCGGCGGCACCACCGCCGGCTCCGAGCAGCTTTATGATTTGCTGTCGCGGCTGCGCGCCAAGAAGCCGGTGGTCATCGTCGTCGACAGCCTGGCCGCCTCCGGCGCTTACATCACGGCGCTCTCCGGCGACCACATCGTGGCGCAGCAGACCTCGCTGGTCGGCTCGATCGGCGTGCTGTTCCAGTATCCGAACTTCGCCGACTTGCTCGACAAGATCGGCGTCAAGGTCGAAGCGGTGAAATCGAGCCCGCTCAAGGCGGCGCCGAGCGGTTTCGAGCCCACCAGCCCGGAGGCCAAGGCGGCGCTGGATTCGATCGTCAAGGATTCCTACGCCTGGTTCAAAAACCTCGTGCAGGATCGCCGTCACCTGAGCGACAGCGAGCTGCAGACGGTGTCCGATGGCCGCGTCTTCACCGGCCATCAAGCCATCGACCTCAAACTGATCGACGAGCTCGGCGACGAGCAGGCCGCGCTGGCCTGGCTGGCCAAGCAGAAAAACGTCGACGCCAAGCTGCCGGTGCGCGATTATGAGCTGAAGAGCCGGTTCGGCGACCTGCCGTTCCTGCACGCCTCCGTCGTGGCTCTGCTCGACGCCACCGGCCTTTCGACGCTGGCGCACCGGCTCGACGACTGGGGCATGGTTGCCGAGGTAGAGCGGTTCAATCTTGACGGTCTGTTGGCCCTTTGGCACCCTGCACCGGCGAATTGAGGCAACGTTCGCGGGCGACGAGGCGGCGAGGCGGCGACAATGATCAAGTCCGAACTGGTTCAGCACATTTCCACGCAGAACCCGCATCTCTACCAGCGCGACGTCGAGAATATCGTCAACGCCATTCTCAACGAGATCATCGCGGCGATGGCGCGCGGCGACCGGGTCGAGTTGCGCGGCTTCGGCGCGTTCTCGGTAAAACAGCGCCCGGCGCGCACCGGCCGCAATCCGCGCACCGGCGCCCACGTCGCCGTCGACCAGAAATGCGTGCCGTTCTTCAAGACCGGCAAGGAAATGCGCGAGCGGCTCAATCGCTCGAGTCCAGGTTGACCCGCGAACCGCGATCGGCCGGCGGCGTGCTCCGCAAGATCGTTGCGGCCGTCATCCTCATCCCGCTCGCTATCGTCATCATTGCGTTTGCGGTGGCCAACCGTCAGATCGTGACGGTGTCGCTCGACCCGTTTAGCCCCGAGCATCCGGCGTCGTCGGTGACCTTGCCGCTGTTCGTCCTGATCCTCGGGCTGCTCATCATCGGCGTGGTGATCGGCGGCACGGCATCGTGGCTGCGGCACGGCAATTTGCGGCGTACCGCGCGGCGCTTCGAACGCGACAGCCGCGAGCTGCGCAGCGAGCTCGCCTCGCTCCGCCAAACCCCGAGCGGCGGCGCGATCGTGCCGGAGGCCGGCAAGCCGCCGGAGCGGCTTCAGCTGCGGCCGCCGGTCCAGTAAGGACACAGTCGTCCCGCGCAAGACAAAGCCCGCGCCGGGATGTAGTAAGGGCGCCAATCAAGGAACAGGCGACCCCAGGCAGGCATGTCGGTCATCGTCAAAATCTGCGGCCTCTCGACGCCGGAGGCCCTCGATATCGCGCTCGAAGCGGGCGCCGACATGGTGGGCTTCGTGTTCTTTCCGCCGTCGCCGCGGCATGTTGCCTTCGACAGGGCGCACGCGCTGGCTTCGCGCGTGATCGAACGCGCGCAAAAGGTCGCGCTGACCGTCGACGCCGACGATGCGCTGCTCGACGCGGTGGTCGAGGCCCTGCAACCGGACATGCTGCAATTGCACGGCTCCGAATCACCGGCGCGGGTCGAGGCCGTCCAGCGCATGTTCGGCCTGCCGGTGATGAAGGCCTTGCCGATCGCCACGATAAGCGATCTCGACGGCATCGCCCGTTATGCCGGCATCGCCGATCGCCTGCTGTTCGACGCGCGGGCGCCGCGCGAGGCGACGCGGCCGGGCGGACTCGGCAGGCCGTTCGACTGGCATCTTCTGGAAAATCTCGATCCCGGTGTGCCGTACATGCTGTCGGGCGGGCTCGATGCGGCAAATGTCGGCGAGGCCTTGCGCATCACGCGTGCGCCCGGTGTCGACGTCTCCTCGGGCGTCGAGCGCGCGCCGGGCGAAAAAGACCCCGACAAGATTCGCGCCTTCGTGCGCGCGGCTCGCGTTGCCGCCGAGTCCGTCACGAGTCCGGCATGACCGTGCAGCGGCCCAACTCCTTCCGCGGCGGGCCCGACGAGCATGGGCATTTCGGCATCTATGGCGGCCGGTTCGTCGCCGAGACGCTGATGCCGCTCATCCTGGAATTGGAGCAGGCTTACGCGGCGGCCAAGGCCGATCCAGCTTTCCAGAAAGAGATGGAAGGCTATCTGACGCACTATGTCGGCCGGCCGTCGCCGCTCTATTTTGCCGAGCGGCTCACCGAGTATTGCAGACAGACGGCCTCCGGCCTTTCGGCCGGCGGCGCCAAAATCTATCTCAAGCGCGAGGAGCTCAATCACACCGGCGCGCACAAGGTGAACAACGTGCTCGGCCAGATTCTTCTGGCGCGGCGCATGGGCAAGAGACGCATCATCGCCGAGACCGGCGCCGGCATGCACGGCGTGGCAACCGCAACGCTGTGCGCGCGCTTCGGGCTGGAATGCATCGTCTATATGGGCTCGGTCGACGTCGAGCGGCAGAAGGCGAACGTTTTCCGCATGCACATGCTCGGCGCCAAGGTGGTGCCGGTGGAGTCCGGCGCCAAGACGCTCAAGGACGCCATGAACGAGGCGCTGCGCGACTGGGTCTCCAATGTCGGTTCGACTTTCTACTGCATCGGCACCATCGCGGGGCCGCATCCCTATCCGATGATGGTGCGCGACTTCCAATCGATCATCGGCCGCGAGACCCGCGAGCAGATGCAACAGGCCGAAGGCCGGCTGCCGGATTCGCTGGTCGCCTGCATCGGCGGCGGCTCCAACGCCATGGGACTGTTCCATCCGTTCCTCGACGATGCCGGAATCGAGATTTTCGGCGTCGAGGCGGCCGGCCACGGCCTCGACACCGGCATGCACGCCGCCTCCATCGCCGGCGGCCGGCCGGGCGTGCTGCACGGCAATCGAACCTATCTGCTGATGAACGAGGACGGCCAGATCAACGAAGCCCACTCGATCTCCGCCGGCCTCGATTATCCGGGCATCGGGCCGGAGCACGCCTGGCTCGCCGATGCCGGCCGCGTCACGTTCCTGTCGGCGACCGATGACGAAGCGCTCAACGCGTTCCAGCTCTTGTCCAAGCTCGAAGGCATCATTCCGGCACTGGAGCCGGCGCACGCCATCGCCAAAGTGCTCGAACTGGCGCCGCAAAAGCCGAAGGATCACCTCATGGTGGTCAACCTCTCCGGCCGCGGCGACAAGGATCTCGCGACAGTGGCGGAGCACTTAAGGTCAGAACAGTGATTTCATTAGCTGGCACTGCAGCAATAGGGGCCGTTCTCATGCTTGCCTCGACAGCTTCAGCTCAGAACGTCGATAATATCCCCGGCTTTGAGCTTCAGGACGTACCGGGCTTTAAGGTGGAGACGAAAATTACGCCAAAGCGACCGTTTCTCATGCCATGGCAGACCTACGGCGACGATTTTGAATTCAATTATTCTTTTAATACTCCCATGCCGGATTTTTCGTCCATTGTTGTTGGATGTCAGCTTTTGATCGCTGGCGATCAGAACTCTCCTCTTACTATGTTTGAAAGTATCAGGCGGAGCGACTTTAAACCCTCCGCAGACGGAAGATTTGTTGCGACCAGAGGTCCAACGTTCATTCCGCGAGGCGGGCATACTGGCGCCAACTGCCAAATTCGGAAGATCGTAAAATGATTACACGTATCGATCGGCGCTTTGCTGCGCTCAAGGAAGAAGGCCGCGCCGCGCTCGTCACCTTTACCATGGCAGGCGATCCCGACGCGGCGACCTCGCTCGCCATCCTAAAGGCCCTGCCGAAAGCCGGGGCCGATGTCATCGAGCTCGGCATGCCGTTCACCGATCCGATGGCCGACGGTCCGGCGATCCAGGCCGCGGGCCTGCGCGCGCTTCATGCCGGCGCCAACATGAAGAGGACGCTTGCCATCGTGCGCGAATTTCGCGCCGGTGACGATGCGACGCCGATCGTGCTGATGGGCTACTACAATCCGATCTACGTCTATGGCGTCGAAAAATTTCTCGCCGATGCCAAGGCCGCCGGCGTCGATGGGCTGATCGTCGTCGACTTGCCGCCGGAGGAGGACTCCGAGCTTTGCTTGCCGGCGCTTCATGCCGGCCTCAACTTCATCCGCCTCGCCACGCCGACCACCGACGATAAGCGGCTGCCGACCGTGCTCACCAATACGTCGGGCTTCGTCTACTACGTCTCGATCGCCGGAATCACCGGCTCCGCCGCGCCGGACCCTGGCCAAGTTTCAGGCGCCGTGGCGCGCATCAAGAGCCACACAAAACTTCCGGTCTGCGTCGGCTTCGGCGTGCGTACGGCCGAACAGGCCCGCGCCATCGCGGAAAACGCCGACGGCGTCGTGGTCGGCTCGGCGCTGGTCGATGCGGTGCGCAAGAGTCTTGGCCCCGGCGACAAGCCGACGGTCGCGACGGTCCCGGCCGTCACGGACCTCGTTCGCGAGCTTGCCGAAGGCGTGCGCTCCAGCCGCATTTAAGGGCCGGCTGGCCGGCAACAATCGTCGGCGTTGAATTTCGCCTTCCCGATCCACACATATCCCCTCCGAAGCTGGAGGGAATGTCATGGCCCGCGATGTGGCCCGCGACTGGATGTGGTCGGAAGCCTGCGAGATGTTGGCGCGGGCTGAGCGCATGCACCGGGAGCTGTTTCGGCCCGCCGGCACCCACGCGCGTCTGCCGGCCTGGGAGCCGCCGGTCGACATTTTGGAAACCGAATTCGAGGTTTTGGCGCTGGTGGCGTTGCCCGGCGTCGATGCCGACAGCGCGCAAGCCGTGATCGAGGACGGCGACCTCGTGGTCACGGGAACTCGCGTCTTGCCGGCGGAGCTGCGCACGGCCGTCATCCACCGGCTCGAACTGCCACAAGGGCGGTTCTACCGGCGGCTGCGGTTGCCACCCGGCCGCTATGGCGCGGTACGCCGCGCCGCCGCCGCCGGTTGTTTGGTGATTACTTTGCAGAAAATGGGGACTGCTCGTGGCTGAAGTGCTTGCAAAAGACGGAACGGGCGGCGGCGCCTTGCCGCCATTGCCGGCTGACGCGCTGATCATCGTGCCGGTGCGCAACACCGTGCTGTTTCCCGGCCTGGTTCTGCCGATCACCTTGGGCCGTCCGAAGTCGATCGCGGCGGCGCAGCAGGCGGTGCGCGAGCAACGCCAGGTCGGCATCCTGTTGCAGCGCTCAGCCGACGTCGACGATCCGACCGCGATCGACATGCATCGCATGGGCACGGTCGCCAATATCGTGCGCTACATCACCGCGCCTGACGGCACCAATCACATCGTCTGCCAAGGCGAGCAGCGGTTCCAGATCGGCGAATATCTGTCGGGCTGGCCGTTCCTGGTCGCCCGCGTCGTGCAGATTCCCGAGCCGGGCCTGCGTACGCCGGAGATCGAAGCGCGCTTTGTCGATCTCAAAGCGAAGACCATCGAGGCCATCGAATTGCTGCCCCAGGTGCCGGGAGACTTGCTGGCCGCCGTGCAGTCGATCGAGGCGCCGCCGGCGCTGGCCGACCTGGCGATCGCCTATATGGACGTGAAGCCGGAAGAAAAGCAGGAGATCCTGGAGACCGTCGACATCGCCGTGCGCATGGAGAAGGTGTCGCGGCTGCTCGCCCACCGCATCGAAGTGCTGCGGCTGTCGCAGGAGATCGGCCGGCAAACCAAGGTCGCGCTCGACGAACGGCAGCGCGAGGCGCTGCTGCGCGAGCAGATGGCGGCGATCCAGCGCCAGCTCGGCGAAGGCGAGGAGGGCAAGGCCGCGGAAATGGCCGAGCTCGACGCCGCGATCGCCAAGGCCGGCATGCCGAAGGACATCGAGGATCAGGCGCGCAAGGAATTGCGCCGGCTGCAACGCATGCCCGAAGCGGCCGGCGAATACGGCATGGTGCGCACCTATCTCGATTGGTTGATCGAACTGCCGTGGGCGCTGCCCGAGGAAAAGCCGATCGACATTGCCCAGGCGCGAAAAATCCTCGACGAGGACCATTACGGCCTCGACAAGATCAAGCGCCGCATCATCGAATATCTCGCCGTGCGCAAGCTCGCCCCCCAGGGCAAGGCGCCGATCCTGTGCTTCGTCGGTCCGCCCGGCGTCGGCAAGACCTCGCTCGGCCAGTCGATCGCACGCGCCATGGACCGCAAATTCGTGCGCGTCAGCCTCGGCGGCGTGCACGACGAGGCCGAGATCCGCGGCCATCGCCGCACCTATATCGGCGCGCTGCCCGGCAACATCATCCAGGCCATCCGCAAGGCCGGCACGCGCAATTGCGTCATGATGCTCGACGAGATCGACAAGCTCGGCGCCGGCATCCACGGCGATCCCGGCGCGGCGCTGCTCGAAGTGCTCGACCCGGAGCAGAACAATACGTTCCGCGACAATTATCTGGCGGTGCCGTTCGACCTGAGCCGCGTGGTGTTCATCACCACCGCGAACATGCTCGATACGGTGCCCGGCCCGCTGCGCGACCGCATGGAGATTATCAGCCTCTCCGGCTACACCGCCGACGAGAAGCTGGAGATCGCCCATCGCTATCTGCTGCGCCGCCAGCTCGAGGCCAACGGGCTCAAGCCCGGCCAAGTCGAGGTCAGCGACGATGTGCTGCGCGACATCATCCAGGGCTACACCCGCGAAGCCGGCGTGCGCGGCCTGGAGCGCCAGATCGGCCAGGTGTTGCGTCACGCCGCGGTGCGGATTGCGGAAGGCCAAGGCGGCCCGATCCGGATCGCGCGCGAGGACCTTTTGGCAATTCTCGGCGCGCCGCGGTTCGAAAACGAAGTGGCGATGCGGACCAGCGTGCCCGGCGTGGCCACCGGCTTGGCCTGGACGCCGGTCGGCGGCGATATCCTGTTCATCGAAGCCACCCGCATTCCCGGCTCCGGCCGGCTGATCCTCACCGGCCAGCTCGGCGACGTGATGAAGGAAAGCGCGCAAGCCGCGCTCTCCATCGTCAAGAACCGGGCCGTTGCGCTCGGCATCGATCCAAGCCGTTTCGAGAAGAGCGACATCCACGTCCACGTCCCGGCGGGCGCGATCCCCAAGGACGGACCGAGCGCCGGCGTTGCCATGTTCATGGCGCTGGTGTCGTTGATGACCGAGCGCACCATCCGCAGCGACACTGCGATGACCGGCGAGATCAGCCTGCGCGGTCTGGTGCTGCCGGTCGGCGGCATCAAGGAGAAAGTCGTCGCGGCGCACTCCGCCGGCATCAGGCGCGTCATGCTGCCGGCGCGCAACCGCCGCGACTATGACGACATCCCCGAGATCGCGCGCCGGGAGATGGAGTTCGTCTGGCTCGAGCGGGTCGAGGAAGCAGTGGCGGCGGCGCTGGAGCCGAAGGCGGCCGCCGCGCCGCAGCTGGTTGCTGCCGAAGCCTAAAGGGCATGCGCTCTCCCCTTGCGGGAGAGGCGGCGCAAGCCGCCGGGAACCGGTCGAGCTTGCCGGCATTGAAAGGATGGGACGGCGGTTCTGACGACAGTTCAGGTCGAATCGATCCTGCGTGATCGACCGACCTGCCGCCGTCGAGCGTCTTTCTTCATCGCTGCAGGACGAGCGTGGCGGACAACCCGCCGCTTGTGTCATCAAATGCCGTGGACTTCGAACGAAGCCGAAAGGCACACGCACAAGGCGACAACGCCGGCGCTGCAACAGCTATGGACCAAGGTCGCCAACGAAACCCTCGAACGTACCGGCGATGAAGGTCGTGCGATCCGCGAAGCCAATGCCGTAATCGCGCGGCAGCCGAACGCCGGCAGCTAGCTGCTCCAAACAAACCTGATGAAACGATAGCCGCTCACGGGAGATGACAATGGTTCATCCGTCAGTAAAAAAGCGGGGCGCCGACCCGCAGGTACCGCGCAAGCGCAAAGATAAAAAGCCGAAAGACCCCGACGAAAGAAAGCTTGAGCAAGGCCTTGAGGAAAGCATGGCCGGTTCGGATCCGGTGAGCATTACTCAGCCGGCGCCCAACAACCCGCCAGCGAAAGACGACAACAGTTAAGCCGCAGCCGCGATTCTAACGCCGCCAAGATACCGGCCTCAACCTCTAAGGTTCCAGCGCAGGCAAGTTCAGCGCACGATCGACCAGCGCGGTGGCGCGCTTGAAATCGAAATTGCGATAGACATTCTGCTTCACGATCGACGGTGAGCCGCCGTAGAATTTTTCGTATTGCTGATGGCGGCTGCCGAACTCGGTGCCGAGGAAGTCCCACAACAGCCGCACCAGCGCGGTGCGCGATTTCGCGTCCATGGTGCCCGAGCGCATATAGCGCTCGATCAATGGGGCGACCTCGGGATTGTCGAAATCGGCCAGCGCAGACGGCTGCGAGATCACCGAGGAGCTCACCAGCTCCCGGATCGTTTCCAGCATGCGGCCGTTGAATTCCGACTGCATCGCCATCGCCGCATAGAGCGTGATCACCGACGGCCACAGCACGCCGTCCCGGATCGGCGCCGCGACTTCGTGGGCCAGCAGCATGCCCTCGTAGATCGACACCAGCGCCGCGATCTCGCCCATGGCGATCTGCACCGGCGGCAGGCCTGAGCTGCCGATCATCTCGATGGTGCGTTGCGCGAGCCCCATCATGAAGCGCAGTTTTGTGACGTAGCGCACCTGCGCCTGATGATTGCCCAGCGAATGCGACGGCGTCTTGAACCACTGGTCGCGGGTCAATTCCAGATTGCGGTAGATGAAGACGTGCTCCCACGGCACCAACACGTTGTCGAACACGACATAGCTGTCCAACTCGTCGAACCGGCTCGACAACGGATAATCGAATTCGTTGTCGGCGTGCAGCGCAAACGGCCGCCGCGGGATCAACGTCACCCCCGGCGCATTGACCGGGACCGCGACGCAGTTGGCGTAGTTCTCGTCGCCGGGCTGCAGCGGGTGAATGCAGCTCAAGTGAATCCAGTCGGACAGCACGCCGCCGGTCGCGACCTGCTGCGCACCGGAAATCACGATGCCGTCGTCGCGCTCCTTGACGACGCCGGCATAAAGCGTCGGATCGCTCTGCTTGTGCGCCGGTTTCGAGCGGTCGATCTGGGGCGGCACGATGGCGTAGCTGGCGTAGATGTGGTTGTCGCGCATGAACTCGTAGAACGCGACCAGATTGTCGGCGAACTTTTGGCCCGCCGTGGCAAACAGCTGCGGCGTCGCCGCGTAGCCGGTGAAGAAGCCGGCGACGTGATCGGGCGAGCGCCCCATCAGGCCGAAGGTCGCTTCCGCCCAGGTTTCCGAGAACAGCCGCCGTGCGCGCAGATCGGCGTGGCTGCGCGGAATTTGCCAAGCCCGCCACACCGGCGCGCCGGTTTTCGGCGACGCAAACGTCATGCGCTCGCGCTGTGCCGGATCGGCCGCGATGTCGAAAAGGTTCGCGACCGAGCGCGCGGCTTGGCGAAATGCCAGATGCGCGGTGACGTCCTTGACGCTCTCGCCGTCGACGAAAACACGCCGGCCGTCATTGAGCGAACGCAGATATTCGGCGCCGGTGCGTATCGGTCACTCTCCCCGGATCGGACACGGAGTTGTAGCGCGAGCTTGGCGCGTATGCCATCGCCCAAAGCCGCATGAGGGGTGCGAGACGTCAGTGCTTGCCTGCCTTCGCCGTGGCCTTAATGTCGCGCCACGGGAGAACGGGAATGCTCAAGAGATTGATCTGTGCCGCGGCGGCAACGCTGGCGCTGTTGTGCGCGACGGCCATTGCCGGCGCCGCCGACTATCCGGAACGGCCGGTCACCATCGTGGTCGGCTTCCCGCCCGGCGGCGCCAGCGACATTCTGGCGCGCATCATGGCCGACAAGCTCGGCAGCGTGCTCGGCAAGCCTTTCGTCGTCGACAATCGTCCGGGTGCGGGCGGCAATGTGGCGGGCGAGGTCGTGGCGCACGCGGCGGCCGACGGTTACACGCTGCTGCTGGGCAACAACGCGATCCTCGCCACCAATGCCAGCCTCTACAGCAAGATCGGCTTCGACCCGGTGAAGGATTTCGCGCCGATCAGCCTCATCGGCACCCAGCCCAATGTCCTGGTGGTGAACATCGATGTGCCGGCGCATTCGCTCGCTGAGCTCATCGCGCTCGCCAAGGCCAATCCGGGCAAGCTCAACTTCGCGTCCTCGGGCTACGGCCTGGCGGCGCATCTGGCCGGCGAATTGTTCAAGGCCGAGGCCCATATCGACATCGTGCACGTGCCCTACAAGGGCTCGGCGCCGGCGCTCCAAGACGTCATCGCCGGCTCCGACCAGATGATGTTCGCCACGACATCCGGCGTCGTGGGGTTTCTCGGCAACGGTCAGGTGCGCGCGCTCGCGGTGACCACGCTCAAGCGCACCGCCATCCTGCCCGACGTTCCGACCATGGACGAGGCCGGCCTTCCAGGTTTTGAAGCGACGACATGGCACGGCCTGGTCGCGCCGGCCGGCACGCCTGCCGACATCGTCGAGGTGTTGCACCGCGCAATCGTCGAAACGCTGAAAGACCCCGGCGTGCAGCAAAAACTCGCCGCGCTCGGCATCGATACCGTGGGCAACACGCCGGATGAATTCAGCGCCTATATCGCAGCGGAAATTCCGAAATGGGCGGCGATCATCAAGGCGTCCGGCGCGAAGATGGAGTGAGGGGCGCGCCTACGCTCAATACACGTCGGTATGATAGCGGTGGTTCTTCTTCAGCTCCGCGAGGAATGCCACCGCCTGATCGATGCTGCGCGCGCCGTGCGCCGCGATGACGTCGACCATGGCGCGCTCGACGTCCTTGCCCATGGTGATGGCGCCGCAGACATAAACGTGGGCGCCTTCGGCGAGCCAGGCCCAGAGCTCCCGGCCGACTTCGCGCATGCGGTCCTGCACGTAGAATTTTTGATTGTCGTCGCGCGACCAGGCCAGCGACAGCCGGGTGAGCACGCCGGCCGAGCGCATGCCGCTCAGTTCGTCTTCGTAGAAAAAATCGTAGTCGCGGTGTTGGTGGCCGAAGAACAGCCAGTTGCGGCCGGACGCCTTGGTCGCCATGCGCTCGTGCAGGAAGGCGCGGAACGGCGCGATGCCAGTGCCGGGGCCGATCATGATGATCGGCGTCGACGGGTCGGCGGGCAGGCCGAAATGCTGCGCCTTCTGGATATAGGCCTTGATCATGGTACCCGGCGCGATGCGGTCGGCGAAATAGGTCGAGGCGACGCCGCATCGCGCGCGCTTACCGATCTTGTAGCGAACGGTGTCGATGGTGAGCGCCATTTTGCCGGGCTCGGCCTTCGGCGAGGACGCGATCGAATAAAGCCGCGGCTGCAGCGGATCGAGCGCTTCGATGAACGCTTCGGGATCCGGCCGGATGCCGGGAAATTTTTCCAGCGCGGCCAGCACGTCGAGCGTCGCGGCATCGCCGTCCGGATCGCCGCCAGAGCCGAGGGCCTTGGCCTTTTGCCGCCGCTCGCCGCCGGTAATGTAGGAAATGAGCTGGAACAACATGTCCGGCGCGACGCCGAGCGAGACGCCGTCGGTCAGCACGTCGCGCAACGAGCGGCCGGCGATCGGAAAGTCGGGCGGTGCGCCGAGTGCGGCAAGCACGGCATAGACCAGCGCCGGCTCATTATGCGGAAACATGCCGAACGAATCGCCGACGACGTAGTCGATGCCGCTCTGCGCCAGGTCGATATCGATATGCCAGGTCTCTTTCTGCGAACCCGGCTTGTTGAGGCGGGTGCGCGAGACGAATGTCGCCTCGGCCGGATGGTCTCGCGTCGGTGTCGGCGCGGCGGCCGCGTCGGCGGCAGGCGTGGCTACGGTCGCCGGCGCTTTGGCGGTTGCCGGGATAGTGCCGAACTCGCCATAGAGCGTCTTGAGCATGCGCGTGGTGTCTTTGCCGCCGGGCACGCACAGGTTCAGCCGTTCCTCGTTTTTCAGCACGATGGCGTTGGCGTAATCCTCGCAATTGTAGCCGCACTGGCCGCAATCCTGCTGGCCCATGGCCGCCATGAACCGCCGACGCAGCGGCCGGCTTTCGGCAAGCTGCATGCGCTCGCCGAGCGGCATGGCGGGGTCGTGCCAGGGCGTCTGCCCGTCGTCGCCGTCGTCGAGCGGGCCGCGCGCCGTCGCCGCGCCCGTCCCCATGACGTCGTTCATCAGCGCCGCGGTCTCTTCGGTGGACAGCGCGTTGACGCCGCCGTCGAGCGAGAGCAAGCCGGCGAAGAAGCCGTTAAGCCAGGTGCGCTGCTCGGACGAGAACGGCGCGGAGTCCGGAATGAGCGTCGGGATCGGCGGCGGCGTGGTCTGCGTCATTCGACCGCCTGGGTTTCGAACAGCGTTTTGAGCGCGTCGACTTCGTGACGGCGGGTGAAGGTCAAAAAGCTTTCGGCCGCCGAGGCGCGGTGGCCGAGATAGGCTTTGAGCATGCGCTCGACCGCCTGCGGCGCGTCTTCGGCTTTGAGGTCGTGAAAAACCTCACGGCCGCAGGCGGCGTCCGGGCCGAAACCACCGCCGACGACGATGTGATAGCCCTCGACCTGATCGCCGTCCTCGGACACTTGGACTTTCGTGCCAACGAGGCCGATGTCGCCGATGTAATGCTGGGCGCAGGAATTCGGGCAGCCGGTGAGATGGATGTTGAGTGGGCCGTCGAGTTGCACGCGCGCCTCGCACCAGTGCGCGATCTCTTCGGCGTGGCGCTTGGTGTCTGACAGCGCGAGCCGGCAGCCGGCATTGCCGGTGCAGGCGACGAGGCCGGCGCGGATCGACGTCGCCTTGGTCGAGAGTCCGAGCGCTTCAATGGCGGCTTGCGCGGCGGCGACGTGGTTCTCGGCGACGCCTGAGATCAAAAGGTTCTGCCAGACCGTGAGCCGGATATCGCCGTCGCCGAATTTTTCGGCGATCTTGCCGATGCCGCGCATTTGCTCGGCGGTAATCTTGCCCACCGGAAGGACGACACCGAGCCAATGAAGGCCCTTCTGCTTCTGCGGGTGTGGGCCGATGTGAGCGAGGCGGTCGAAGGGCGGTCGTGTTTCAAGGGCTGTCTCCGGTGCGCGGGTGAGCTTATGGCCGAGTCTGTCTTCCATGGCGCCTAAAAATTTCTCGAAACCCCAGGCGTCGAGGACGTATTTGAGCCGCGCCTTGGCGCGGTTGGTGCGGTCGCCGTTGTCGATGAAGACGCGCACCACGGCGTCCGCCACCTTGGTGGCGTCTTCGGGCCTGACGATGACGCCGGTGCTGCGGGCAAAATCCTGGTGCCCGGTGATGCCGCCGAGCATGAGCTTGAACCAGATGCCGGGCGCGACGCCGAAGCCGTCCTTCACCGCGACGGCCTGGAAGCCGATGTCGTTGGTGTCTTCCAGCACCGGGATCATGCCGCCGCCGTCGAAGCCGACATTGAACTTGCGCGGGATGCCGTAGAGCGAGCGGTCGTTGAGGATGTGGAAATGCCATTCGCGGGCGTAAGGGCGGGTATCGATCAGCTCCTGTGGGTCGATCCCCGCAGTCGGCGTGCCGGTGACGTTGCGGATATTGTCGGCGCCGGAGCCGCGCGAGCTCAAGCCCAGGTCCTGGATCGCCTCGACCATCGCCACGGCGTTTTTCGGCTCGACCTCGCGCATCTGCAGATTGGCGCGCGTGGTCACGTGCGCGTAGCCGCCGGCATAGCGCTCGGCGAGATCGCCGACGCCTGAGAATTGCCAATGCGAAAGAATGCCGTTGGCAATGCGCAACCGGCACATATAGGCCTTCTGCGTCGGCGCGCAGTAGAACAGGCCGAAAAAGCGCCAGCGGAAATTGTCGTCGGCTTTCGGCGCTTCGTTCTTGGCGGCCTGGTCTTTGAGCTTCTCGTAGCCGTCGAACGGATGCAGCTCGCGCTTGAATTTTTCCGGATCCGACAGCTTGCCGCCGGCCTTGATGGTCCGGTCCTGGGCGCGCAACGCCGCGGCGTCGGGGCCGATCGGCTCCGGCTCGGCTCCGTTCGCTTGCGTTGCGGCTGCGCTATTGCCGGCCGCAGATCGCGATGTCTTCGCAATCTGCAGGCCGGCCATAAAGCCTTCGAGATAGCGTTTTTGCTCTGGCTCGAAATCTCCCGACATTCAGCTCTTCCGTTTGCTCACGACCTCCATTCGTCGGATGAGTCGCACGGCTCGCGTCATTCGGCCGGCACGCCAGTCGGCGTCGGCGTCATCACTTTCCCCGGCGCAGACTTCGGCTTGTAGGTCATGTAGATGGCGAGACCGGTAAAGGTGAAGCCGCCGACAATGTTGCCGAGCGTCACCGGGATCTGATTCCACAGCCACCAATCGGCGACCGTGACCTTGGCGCCCATCATCATGCCGGTCGGGATGATGAACATGTTGACGACGGAATGCTCGAACCCTTGGGCGAAGAAGATGAAGATCGGCATCCAGGCGCAGGCGATCTTGCCGATGGTCGAGGTTGAGGTCATGGCCAGAACCAGGGCGAGGCAGACCAGCCAGTTGCACAGCATCGCCTTGACGAAGCAGCTGACCAAGCCGGCAAAGCCCAGCGCGGCGTAGCCGGTGGTCTTGAGCTCGGCGATCTGCACGATGCGCGCCGCGACGCCGGCTGGCGGTGTCGCTCCCATATTGGTGAGCGCGATGGCGATCAGCGCGCCATAGGCGACGCTGCCGATCAGGTTGCCGATGAAGACCCAGCCCCAATTGACGAGCACGGAGCCGGCGCTGGCTTGGCCCTCGAGCCATGGCAGCGGCACCAGCGCAAAACTGCCGGTGACAAGCTCGAGACCTAGCAGCACAATGGCGATCAGGCCCACGGGGAAGATCAGCGCGCCGACCAGCGGTACGTTGGTCTGCACCGCGCCGGTGAAGGCGAGGCTCGTCGCCACGCCGAGGATGGCGCCCGACAGCATGCCGCGAATGAGCAGGTCGCGCGGTGCCAGCGCAAGCTTGCGCCGGCCGGCCTCGACCATGGCGACCGCGACGTCGGCCGGCTTTACGTAGTCCATGTCCATCGTTTGTCTCCTTCGACGGTCGTTGTCGGTTACGCGTCGCCAGCAACGCTGGGCGTTGCCGCGGCTCGGCGCCAAACGTTATTGAAGTGTAAACAGCAAGATGGATGCCACCCGTCGGGATTGCCCCTAGGCCATATATTTCAATGATTTAGAGCAAATCCGGAAAGTTAATTCCGGTTCGGGCTGCGGATCGATTGCCTGCTTTGACCGCACATCGCCCGCTCATTGTGCAGTGCAACAATTCGACGGATGAGTGGGGCGGCGGCTAGGTCGCGTCGGCGGCGGCGGTCGTCCGCTCCGCCTTCCAGTCCTTACCCACGCCGGCGGTGGTTGGAAAGATCAGCGACTTGATGACCACCGGCACGGCGCCCGACGTGTCGAGGATGGCGCCGATGTCGATATAGTCGAACTCCTTGAGTTCGAGGCCGTCGATCGAGACGATCGGGTTTTTGACTTTCATCTCTTCGCAATAGTGAATGCCGATCAGCCCGCCGACGTCGCCGTCGCCGGCGAGCACGATGGGATGACCGTTGGCCAGCACCGTCTCCAATCCGTCGGCGACGCCTTTGCAGAAATCGTCGAGGCGGCGAAAGGTCGCCGAGCCGCGCCATGGCACGAAGACGGCAACAGGGCTTTGGCCGTTGCCGAGATCGAGCCGTTTCAGCGCCGCTTTGATCGCCGCGGAGATTGCCGCGGAATCGATCGTCTCGCCTTCGAGCGGCAGCGTCGGCGCGATCACCGGCACGTTGCGTAGCGGCAGCGTTTCGAGCGGCGACACGAAGATCGTACTGCCGGAAACCTGCATCGTATATTGCGAGGCGCCGATCACGGTGGCGCGGATGCGCGCGTCGGGGCGCGCCAGCTGCGGTCCCCAATCGCGCAGCCGCGCGCGCACTTCGGCGGCAAGCTGCGGGCCGATATCGCCGAACGCCTTGGCCTCGCCGCCATAAATATATTCCGAGACTCCGCCGGAGAAACTCACGTCGGAGACTTCGCCACGCCAGGTCAGCGGATCGAGTCGCAACAGGTCGGCGGCGCCGGCACGCGGCGAGCCGCCCTTCATCGCCTCGAACAGACTGTCGGCCATGCGTGCCGCAAGCGCTTGCGCTTGTTGTTCGGAGAGCATCACGCCGGCCTCAAGTTTTAGGCCGAGCTCCGCGCCGAATTGCCGTCCGGCTTCTTCAATCCGCACGATGCGGCGCGCTTCGTCGAGCACCACCAGGCGGGCGCCGACGTCGAGCGCGGTCACGTCGATCACCTTGCCCTCGGCGCAGACCGCGATCTTCGAGGTGCCGCCGCCGATATCGACGTTGAGCAGCGGCGCTCCGCTGCGGATCGAGCGCGCCGCTGCGCCCGAGCCATAAGCCGCCATCACGGTTTCAAGGCTGTCGCCGGCAGAGACCGCGACCATCTTGCCGGCTTGGGCTGCGAACAATTCGCCGATGCGCCGCGCGTTGCGGCGGCGCACCGCAACGCCGGTCAGGATCAGCGCGCCGGTGTCGATCTCGTCTGGATCGATCTTGGCGTCTTTGTATTGGCGCGCGATGAAGGCGCCGAGCGCCTCGGCGTCGATCTCTTCCTCCGCCGCATAAGGCGTGAGCAAAATGTCGGACTGGTAAAAGCTCTCGCGCTCGGTGACCACGTAGCGGCTGTCGAGTCGCTCCAGCACGATGCGGGAAAACACCAGATGCGAAGTCGACGAGCCGATGTCGACGCCGACCGAGAGCACGCACAGTTCGTCCTCTTCGCCGAAGGTGCGCCCGGTCGAGGAAAAGAAAATGCGCCCGCCTTGCGCCTCGTCATTCATGGTCGTGTCATTGTCCGCCAACGGGTCCGGCCCGAAGTGGCCGTCCCGATGACAGGCTTCAGCGGACGATCCAGTAATCGCCAACGCTGAGCGGTTGTCCCGACGCCCGCGTTTACTGGGTGCCCCGCCTTCGCGGGGCATGACAGTGCGGGGAATATGCAGACCGCCATCATTCTTTCGGCAATAGCCCGCGGTAATCGCGCTCGTAATATTCCGGCCGCATGCGATTCTCGGCGCCTTCGCGCTTCATGGTCTCGGCATATTCCTGCCGCAGGAACGGATCCTCCATGTAATAGGGGATGGCCGTGCCGCCTTCGGGAATATCCATCGCAGTATAGTCGGTGTGCTTCTCGCCGGGCGGCCCGGGCTCGCGGCCTGGATTGTGCGGACCGAACCAGGCGGTGAGGCGGAACGCCTCTTTCGAAGCGCCGAAATGCTGGTGATACCAGCGCGCGCCGCCGGGCGCCGCCGACACCATGCCGACCGGTTCGTAGTCGACGCGTTTGACTTCGGCCATCTTGCCGTCCTTCCACGGCGTCAAGCCGAGCCGCTCGGGCCAGGTGTAGGTGTAGCCCTTGCCCTTGACGCAGATCAGCACCGCCGCCGAAGTGTGAGCGTGCGCCTTCGAGTAATGGCCGTTCTCATGCTGGCCGACCCACAGATAGAAGGTATTGCCGGTCATGAATGGCTCGACCCGGCGCCAGCCCGGCGAGCGGCGATTGTCGAGCGGCAGATCGCAATTGACGATGTCGGGAATGAAATTCGTCCGCCGCATGGCAAGGCCACGCACCGGATCGGGCTCGATGTCGTCCTTGTATTTGTAGAAATCGTCGGCACCGGAGAAGCGGTCGCGGAATTGATAGGGGCAGTTGAAGATCACGTCGGTGTTGTTGATGAGGTTCATCAGGTTGGGCGCGGTGGTGCCGCCGAGCAGCAGGGCCGGCGCCGAACTGGCGTTGACGATGCGGTGCATGGCGTTGACCGGAATCGAGAACAGCGAGCCCTTCTGCCATTCGAACACGTGGCGCTTGTTGTCGCCTTCGAGCCAGACTTCGGTCGAGCCGCGGCCTTCGACCACGAGATAGACTTCCTCGTACATGTGCTTTTCGGGATTGAGCGCGCCGGCGCCCGGAACCTCGACCACGTAAGCGCCCCATTTGCCTTCGGTGCCGTGCAGCTGGATGTAGCTGCCGCGGCCACCCATGCGCTTCCATGGTTGCAGCGGCAGGTTTTGCACTTTGCTGACGCCGATGTCGCGGTAGACCGGAATGTCGTCCGCTTCCATGAACAGGTCGTAGGGCGTCTTCGGGCGGTTGAACTTGCCGAAGCCGGCGCGTTTAAAACCACTCGGTTCATGCCAATGAGTCTGGCCGGCGATCTCGTGCATGGTGAGCGTCCTCTTTAAGGCGATGAGGAGGCTGCGTCCCGCTGCAGCGATACCTGGCTGCGGCTCCTCGCGCGCTTCTCTGTCGCTTGATTGCGTAGGCTTGCCCCTCCTGTACAATGCGGCCAAATTCAATGCAACGGGCGGAGAGGTCCGGTGTCGGCGCGCGTGCTTCCGCTGTTACTTCACGACGATTCCGGGCTGACGCGCCGCAACGTCACGGTCGAGCACCTTGTGGTGGCCGGCTGGACCGGGCGCGACCGCGCCGCCGTCGAACTGCACATCAAGGAACTCGGCGCGTTAGGCGTAAAACCGCCGGCGACGACGCCGATCTTCTATCGCGCCTCGGCGGCGCGGCTGACCATCGCCGACAGCATCGAAGTGCTCGGCGAGGCGTCGAGCGGCGAAGGCGAGTTCGTGCTGCTGCAGCAGGACGGCCGCCTGTGGGTCGGCGCCGGTTCCGATCATACCGACCGCGAGGTGGAAAAATACGGCGTCTCGGTGTCGAAGCAGATGTGCGACAAGCCGATCGCGCCGGAATTCTGGCCGATGGTCGAGGTGGCGCCGCACTGGGACAAGCTGATGCTGCGCGCTTACATTGCCGAAAACGGCCATCGCGTGCTTTATCAGGAAGGTGCTGTGACCGCGATGCTCGATCCGCTGGATCTGATCGAGAAATTCGCCGGCAAAACCGGGCTCGCCGAAGGCACGCTGATGTTCTGCGGCACGCTGTCGGCCAAGGGCAGCGTGCGGCCGTCGGATGTTTTCGAAGTCGAGCTCGACGATCCGGTGCTGGGGCGGAAAATCCAACATCGCTACGGCATCCGCACGCTGCCGGTGCTCGGATGAGGAATGCCGTTGCTCGGATGAGGAATAAGGAGGCAAGATCATGCCGATGAACAAGCCGCATCTCGAATTCCACAAGGTCGACATGGACAAGGGCTGGGTGACGCCGCCCGGCTATCCGTCCGGCATCCAGCAGAAAATTCTGGCCAGCGATCTCGACGAGTCGAAGAAGATGGGCAGCCGCACGCGGCTGTTGCGCTTCGCGCCCGGCGTCTACACCACCGCTCCCTTCGTGCACGATCACTGGGAAGAAGTTTATCTGGTCTCCGGCGACCTGATCGTCGGCAACGACGACAAGGGCCATGGCGGCGAGCCGTTCGACGCGCCGACCTATGCGTGTCGCCCGCCCGGCGTCCATCACGGGCCGTTCAAGTCGGATCGCGGCTGTGTGCTTTATGAGATTCACTACTACGACGAGAGCAAGAAGTAATCATTGTCATCATCCGCGAAGGCGGATGATCCAGTAATCGCTGGCAGTTGCGAGTGGCGGCCGCAGCGATTGCGTTTACTGGGTACCCCGCCTTCGCGGGGCATGACAGCGAAGAAAGAGGTCGAGTAACGAATGCTGGCACCTGATCAATCAAAGCCGGTCATGCGGCCGTACCTCGCGGCGGCGCAAAATTTCGCGTCCGGCAAACAGACGCCGCGCGAGTTTCTCGAACAGTCGCTGGCGCTGTTCGACCAATGGGAGCCGCGGATCGGCGCCTTCGTCTGCACCAATCTGCCGGCGGCGCGCGCCGCGGCAGATCGGTCAACCGCGCGCTGGCGCGCCGGCAAGCCGCTGTCAGCCATCGACGGCATGCCGGTCGGCATCAAGGACATCATCGAAACCGTTGATATGCCGACCGAAATGGGTTCGCCGCTGTTCGCCGGTTGGCGCTCGCAGAAAGACGCTGCCTGCGTTCGGGCGCTGCGCGACGCCGGCGCGGTTATCATCGGCAAGACGGTGACGACGGAATTCGCCGCGTCCGAGCCGCGCGGTACGCGCAATCCTTGGAACACCGCGCACACGCCAGGCGGCTCGTCGAGCGGTTCGGCGGCGTCGGTCGCCGCCGGCATCGTCAGCGCGGGGCTTGGCACCCAGGTCATCAGCTCGACCGTGCGTCCGGCGAGCTATTGCGGCACGGTTGGCTTCAAGCCGACGGTCAACGCGCTCAACCGCCAGGGCAGCCACGATTATCAGAGCCAAAGCTGCACCGGCATCCTCGGCGCCTCGCTCGAGGACACGTGGCAGGTCGCCCATGAAATCGTCGCCCGCGTCGGTGGCGATGCCGGCACGCCCGGTCTGCAAGGACCGGACAAAGCGCCGACGGCAAAAAAGCCGCGCGGGCTCGCCGTGCTGGAAACCGCCGGCTGGGACGTGGCGTCGCCGGGCGCGAAAGCCAACCTCGAAGATTGCGTGGCGCGGCTGAAATCGGCCGGCGTCGATGTTCGCACCCGGCACAACGACAAGAAGGTCGCGGCGCTCGAAGCCGAGTTGCCCCAAGTCACGGAGCTTTCGCATCGCTGCAACGGCTGGGAAAACCGCTGGTTCCTGCACACCATGCGCGATCGCGACGCCAGCAAATTGAGCCGTCTCTTCGTCGAGCGGGCGGAGAAATACGAGAGCCTGACGCTCGACCAGCATCGCGCCGATCTGAAAGAGCGCGCCCGCATTCGCGCCGTCCACGCCGAGCTTGCCTCGGTGTGCGACGCCTGCATCACACTCGCGGCGCCCAGCGCCGCACCGGAGGGCTTGAGTTCGACCGGCAATCCGGAATTCGGCGTGCCGTCGTCGCTGCTCGGCGTGCCGTCGCTGTCGCTGCCGCTGTTCGAAGTCGACGCCATGCCGCTCGGGCTGCAGGTGATCGGCTATTTCGATCGCGACGCCGATGCCTTCGCCATCGCCTCCTGGCTGATGCAGGCGCGTTGGTAGGGTGGGCACAGCCGTGAGGTCGATCCGCGTGGGTAAAATCGAATATGCGCTGTGCCCACGCGGCTCGGCCTAGGCGATTTTACCCACCCTACAAAAAAGGAATTCGCATGCGCTATATCGATGCCTTCAATCACTTTTTTCCGAAGCGCTATTACGACGCGCTGCTGGAGACGCCGGCGGGATCGAAGGATCTGGGCAAGCGCGTACGCGGCATTCCGGCTTTATCCGACGTCGATCTGCGGTTGCGCATCGTCGAGCAGTTCGAAAACTATTCGCAGGTGCTGTCCCACGGCCTGCCGCCGATCGAGCGGTTGTGGGGCCCGGAGCAATCGCCGGAGATGGCGAAGATCGCCAATGACGGCCTCGCCGAAGTGGCCGCGAAGCATCCAAAGCATTTCGTCGGCTGGTCGGCGTTGTTGCCGATGAACGCGCCGGAAGCGGCGGCCAAGGAGGCCGAGCGCGCCTTGAAGAACGGCGCCAATGCGGTGCAGCTCGCCACCAATGCCAACGGCGAGCCGCTCGATGAGCCGAAATTCCTGCCGATCTTCGATGTCATCGCCGCAGCCGGCAAGCCGATCCTGCTGCATCCGGCGCGCACCCGCGAAATGCCCGATTATCCCACCGAGAAAGTGTCGAAATACGAAATCTGCAGCGTGCTCGGCTGGCCGTACGAGACCGGCGTCACACTGGCGCGGCTGGTGTTCTCCAAGATCATGGACCGGCATCCCGACCTCAAGGTCATCGCCCATCACCTCGGCGGCGTCGTGCCCTATCTCGAAGGCCGCGTCGCTCACTCCTTCGATCAGATGGGTGTGCGCACATCGGATGAGGATTACGAGAGCCTGCGCAAGTCCTTGAAGAAGCGGCCCTACGATTATTTCAAGGATTTCTACGGCGACACCGCCGTCGAAGGCGCCCGCGCGGCGACGGTGTGTGGCCTCGACTTCTTCGGCGCCGACCACGTGGTGTTCGCGTCCGATTGCCCGTTCGACAAGGAGAAGGGGCCCGGCTACATCCGCGACACCATCAAGGTGCTCAACTCGCTGCCGCTGTCCGATGCCGAGCGGGAGAAAATCTATTATCGCAATGCCGAGGCGCTGTTCGGGATTTCGCCGGCGCCGTGATTTCCCTCCCCACAAGGGGAGGGGAATCATTTCTTCTCGTCGACGATGTGCGCGCGCAGCGTGCCGATGCCGGTGATCTCGACTTCGAGCGTGTCGCCCGGCTTCATCCACAGCGGCGGCTTGCGGCTGTGGCCGACGCCTTCGGGCGTGCCGGTGGCGATGACGTCGCCCGCCGACAATGCGGTGAAGTCGGAGCAGAAGGCGATGATTTGGGGAATCGAATAGATCAGCTTGTCGGTGCCGGAATGCTGGACTTGTTGGCCGTTGAGCCTCGTCGTCAGGGTGAGCGTGCTCGGATCGGGAATCTCGTCGGTGGTGACGAGCCACGGCCCGAGCGGGCCGGTGCCCGGAAAATTCTTGCCGGAGGTGACGGAGAATTTCTGATAATCTCGCACTGAGCCATCGACGAGGATCGTATAGCCGGCGATGTGGTCGAGGGCGTTTTCGGCCGCGATGTGGCGCCCGCCCTTGCCGATGACCAGCGCCAGCTCGCCTTCATAATCGAAATTATCCGACACGCTCGGGCGGATCATGGCGCCGTCGTGGCCGATCAACGTGTCGGTGAAGCGAATGAACATGCTCGGCTGCTTCGGCAATTCGCGGCCGACCTCGGCGGCATGCGAGCGGTAGTTGACGCCGGCGCAGAGAATTTTTTCCGGATGCGGAATCACCGGCAGGAATTTTATGTCGGCGAGCTTGCGGTCGGGCTTGGCGTCGCGCGCGGCCTTGCGCATCAAGTCCGTGGCGCCGGCGGCGAGCGCGGCGCGCAAGCTCGGTTGCCCGACGCGGTCGTTCAGGGTGACGACACCATCGCCGCTGACCGCGCCGAAAAACGCCTTGCCGTCGGCGACAAAACTCAAAAGCTTCATTGCGCGCTCCCTCTCCGCACGCGGTCGGCTGCGCGGCTGCACCCGTTGTGCGTGAGGGCAGTGTAGTGTCCGGCCACGCGACGGCAAGATGCCATCACATTCGCGATCGAGGACGGGACATGGCTTTCGTCATTCGCGTTCGCCGCCACTCGCGATCCGATCAATAAAATTTTTATCGATTTCGATCGGCTCCGTATCGGCTGTCGTCAAGGATGTAGGCAAGGAATCTCTTGTCTCGCGCAACCGCGCCGCGGCGCCGTCGTTGCCATTGCGTGGCAATGTCCCGGTTGTGGCGAATACCTATGTCCGACTTTGGAGCGTCCAATGTTGCGGCGGAGGAGCGGACGGACGTCCTGTCGGATGTTCCCGCCGGGCGCCGCGAACGCTGGTTGGCTTGGGCGATCATTGCCGCTTCTACGGTGATCTTTCTCATTCTCGTGCCGTTCGCCAAGGTGGCGCTACGACCGGTGCCGGCATTCATTCCGATCTATCAATCGGCTTTGCTGGTCAACGACCTGATCACCGCGGTATTCCTGCTCGGCCAGCGCCGGCTGTCGCGCTCGCACGGGTTGAGCCTGCTCGCCGGCGGTTATCTGTTCACCGCGCTGATGTCGACCGTGCATGCACTGTCGTTTCCCGGCGTGTTCGCGCCGAGCGGGCTGCTTGGAGCCGGGCCGCAGACCACAGCGTGGCTTTACATGTTCTGGCACGGCGGCTTCCCGCTTTTCGTCATCGCCTATACGCGATACGGGCTACGGCAACAGCCGGCCGGCGACGGCAGCATCACAATCGCGAGCACCGTCGCTTCGATCATCTCGCTGGTTTGCGGCCTTGGGCTATTGGCGACCTTGGGCCAGGCCCTGCTGCCTGCGATCATGCAGGACAATCACTATGCGCCGGCCTTGATCATCGTGGTGTCGGCGGTTTGGCTCCTGAACATGCTCGCGCTCTACGCCTTGTCGCGCCGCCGGCCCTATTCCGTGCTCGATCTCTGGCTGATCGTAACCATGTGCGCATGGCTGTTCGACATCGCGTTAAGCGCAGTGTTCAATGCCGGCCGTTATGACCTCGGTTTCTATGCCGGCCGGATCTATGGCCTGTTGGCGGCAAGTTTTGTGCTGGTCGTACTGCTGCACGAGCACAGCAAGCTTTACGTTCAGCTGATCAAGCTGCGCGACAGCGACCGCGAGAAGGCCGTTGAATTGCGCCGGCTGAGTACCGTCGACCAGCTGACCGGGATCGCCAACCGCCGCGCCTTCGAGGACGCGCTCGCCCAGGAATGGCGGCGGATGATGCGGCACGGCACGACGCTGTCGTTACTCATGGTCGACGTCGACTGTTTCAAGCGTTTCAACGATGCCTATGGCCATGTCGCCGGCGATCAATGCTTGCGCGCGGTGGCGCAAGTGCTGGCCGGCAAGGCGCGCCGAGCGGGCGAAATGGCGGCCCGCTACGGCGGCGAAGAATTCGCCGTGCTGTTGCCCCATGTGGATATTGTGGAAGCGAAAAAGCTCGGCGAAGTGATCTGCAAATCGGTAAGCGATTGCCGAATTCCCCATGAGCATTCCGATGTGGCGCCCTATGTCACCATCAGTGCCGGGGCCGCCAGCATCGCCGATCTGCCGGAATTGGCCGCCACCTTGTCCCGCGACGGCACGTTGCCGTCGGCCACGATGCCCGGGGCGACCGTGCTGGTCGAGGCGGCGGACCACGCGCTTTATCGCGCCAAGAAGTCCGGCCGCAATCGGGTGGTCGCGGCGGGCATTGACGATCCCGCCGGCGAACAGACGGCGGCATTTCGCATTTCACCAGCGGCGTGACGGCCCAACGACTGGTGCATACGGTCAACTTCCACGCGCCCCGATCATGTCACAAGTGAGCCGGATATTTTCCGCGCACGCTGCAAAATATTTATGCCAAACTGGCGCACACCCTCCGGCGGCCCTCTGACCGCCACGGGAATAGACAGCAGGGGAAACGGGAGCACTCCGATGGACATCAAGGTCGGCAAGAAGGCGATCGCCGAGGCGACGGAAAAGCTCAAGAACTGGGGCCGCTGGGGCAAGGACGATCACATTGGAACGCTCAACCAGGTGACGCCGCAGGACATCGTCAAGGCGGCGAGCCTGATCCGCACCGGCAAGGTGTTTGCGCTCGGCATTCCGCTCGATGCCAGCGGCCCGCAGAACGGCCTGTTTGGCGGCCGCTTCAATCCGATCCACCAGATGCTGGCGACCGGCACCGACGCCATCGCCGGCCGCCAGGACTGGAACCGCATCCGCTATGCCGACGACACCTTGATGCTGTGCGTGCAAGGGGCGACGCATTGGGATGCGCTCGGCCACGTGTTCTACGAGGACAAGGCCTATAACGGCCACGACGCCAAGCTGATCGACGCCAAGGGCCTCAATGTGCTCGGCATCGAGCATTCCAAGAACAAGATGGTCGGCCGCGGCGTGCTGCTCGACATCGCGCGCTTCCGCGGCGTCAAATGGATGGCCGACGGCGAAAGCATTTCCAACGACGAGCTCGAAAAATGCGCCAAGGACCAGAACGTTTCCATCGGCCGCGGCGATTTCGTCCTGATCCGCACCGGGCAGATGGAGCGCTGCATGGCCGAGAAGCAATGGGGAGGCTATGCCGGCGGTGACGCGCCGGGCGTCAAATTCGAGAACTGCTATTGGTGCCAGGAAAAAGAGATCGCGGCGATCTGCACCGACACCTGGGGTGTCGAGGTGCGGCCGAACGAGACCTCGGAAGCCAACCAGCCGTGGCACTGGGTGGTGATCCCGGCCATGGGGCTATGCATGGGCGAGATCTTCTACCTCAAGGAGCTCGCCGAGGATTGCCACGAGGACGGCGTCTACGAATTCTTCTTCTGCGGCCCGCCGCTGATCATCACCGGCGGCACCGGCTCGCCGATCAACCCGCAGGCGATCAAGTAATGTTGTCATGCCCCGCCAACGGGTCCGGCCCGAAGTGGCCGGCCCGATGACAAGCTCCGGCGGGGCACCCAGTAATCTCGGCGCCTGGAATAAATTAAAGCGCTGGTGAATACTGGATCGTCCGCCTGCGCGGACGATGACAGGATGTATGGGGAGGAGCGTCGTGGCCAAGCACCTCAAGCGCGGAATGGACGCGAGCGCGATCAAGGCGGCCGACGCCAAGGTGCGCGAGACGGTCGAGCAAATTCTCGCCGACATCGATGCGCGCAAGGACGTTGCCGTGCGCGAGCTTTCGCAAAAGTTCGACAACTGGGCGCCGGCTTCGTTCAAGCTGACGGCGGCCGAGATCGAGCGCGCCATCGGGGCGATGAAGAAGCGCGATCTCGACGACATCAAGTTTGCCCAGGCGCAAGTGCGCAATTTCGCGCAAAAGCAGAAGGAGACGCTGCGCGATCTCGAAGTCGAGACGCTGCCCGGCGTGGTGCTCGGCCACAGGCACATCCCGGTGAATTCGATCGGCTGCTATGTGCCGGGCGGCCGCTATCCGATGGTGGCGTCGGCGCATATGTCGATCGTCACCGCGCGCGTTGCCGGGGTGAAGAACATCATCGCCTGCGCGCCGCCGTTTCACGGCGGGCCGCATCCGGCGATCGTCGCGGCCATGCATTTCGGCGGCGCCGACGAGATTTTCGTCCTCGGCGGCGTGCAGGCCGTCGCCGCCATGGCGCTCGGCACCGAGACCATTGCCGCGGTCGACATGATCGTCGGGCCGGGCAATGCTTATGTCGCAGAAGCCAAGCGGCAATTGTTCGGCAGGGTCGGCATCGATCTCCTGGCCGGACCGACCGAGACGCTGATCATCGCCGACGATACGGTCGACGGTGAAATGTGCGCCACCGATCTCCTCGGCCAGGCCGAGCATGGCCCGACCTCGCCCGCGATCCTGATCACCAATTCGGAAATGCTCGCCCGCGACACCATGAAGGAGATCGACCGGCTGCTTTCTATTCTGCCGACCGCCGAAACCGCCGGCAAGGCCTGGGCCGATTTGGGCGAAGTGATTGTGTGTGACGACGAAGCCGAAATGGTGCGCGAGGCCGACCGCATTGCCTCGGAACATGTGCAGGTGATGACGCGCGATCCGAATTATTTCCTCGCCAACATGAAGAATTACGGCTCGCTGTTTCTCGGACCGCGCACCAATGTCGCTTACGGGGATAAAGTGATCGGCACCAACCACACGCTGCCGACCAAAAAGGCGGCGCGCTATACCGGCGGGCTGTGGGTCGGCAAGTTTCTCAAAACCTGCACTTATCAGAAAGTGCTCACCGACCAGGCCAGCGCCATGATCGGCGAATATTGCTCGCGGCTGTGCATGCTCGAAGGTTTTGTCGCCCACGCCGAGCAAGCCAATCTCCGCGTCCGCCGCTATGGCGGCCGCAACGTGCCTTACGGCGAGGCGGCGGAGTGATCGCAGGCCTGTCACACATGACCGTCGTGGTCCGCGATCTGGAGCGGATGACGCGCATTCTGAGCGGTATTTTCGGCGCCCGGGAAGTCTATGCGAGCGGCGAACAAACATTCTCCGTCGCACGCGAAAAATTCTTCCAGGTCGGCGATCTCTGGATCGCAGTGATGGAAGGCGAGCCGTTGTCGTCGCGGACCTACAATCACGTCGCCTTCAAGATCGAAGACGCCGAGTTCGAAGCCTATGAGGCGAAAGTCAAAGCATTGGGGCTAGAAATACGCCCGCCGCGCCAGCGCGTGACCGGCGAGGGCCGTTCGCTTTACTTCTATGACGACGATAATCATTTGTTCGAGCTGCATACCGGCACGCTCGCCGAACGGCTCGAACGCTATGCGAAGGGAAAAGTATAGCTGCCATGGCGCCGGTCGAGCTTAGCAAGGGTGCATCGTTCCGGCTCGACGGCAAACGGGCGCTCGTCACCGGCGGTGGGCGCGGCATCGGGCTTGCGGCGGCGTCGGCGCTGGCCGCGGCCGGCGCCCATGTGACGCTTGCTGCGCGCACCAAGCAGGAAATCGAAGACGCGGCGACTGCCATCCGCGCCCGCGGCGAGAAAGCCGATGCGCTCGTTCTCGATGTCACCGACGTCGAGGCCGCGCGACAGGCGGTCGCGGCGGCTGAACCGTTTCAAATCCTGATCAACAATGCCGGCATGAACCGTCCGGCGCATCTGCCGGACGTCAAAATCGAGGATTTCGACGCCATCTTTGCGCTCAACGTGCGCGCCGCGTTCTTCATGGCGCAGGCGGTGGCGGTGCGGTTGATGGCGGCAAAACTGCCCGGCTCGATCGTCAATATCTCCTCGCAGATGGGCCATGTCGGTGCCGCGCGGCGCACGGTCTATTGCGCCTCGAAGCACGCCATGGAGGGTTTCACCAAGGCCATGGCGATCGAGCTCGCGCCGCACAATATCCGCGTCAACAGCCTCGGCCCGACATTTCTCGAAACGCCGATGACGAAACCTTTCTTCGAAAACAAGGCGTTTCGCGACGAAGTTTTGTCGAAGATCAAGCTCGGCCGCCTCGGCCAGCTCGACGAGCTCTCCGGCGCCATCGTCTTCCTCGCCTCCGACGCCTCCTCGCTGATGACCGGCTCGGCGCTGGTGCTCGACGGCGGCTGGACCGCGGAGTGACGGCGATGGATGATGCCGAATTGCGGCGACAGATCGTCGGCACCTGGGCGCTTGTCTCGGTCGTTTATGAGGACGTGTCGAGCCGCGAACGCACGCCGATCTACGGCGAACATCCGCGCGGCATTCAGATCGCAACGCCCGAGGGCCGCTGGCTGGCGCTGATGACCGCCGAGGGCCGATCGATCCCGAAAACCGACGCCGACCGTGCGCAGGCGCTCAAATCGATGATCGCCTATACGGGCCGCTATCGCGTCGAAAATGGCCAAGTCATCACCAAGGTCGAGGCGGCCTGGAACGAGGCCTGGGTCGGCGGCGAGCAGGTGCGCAATATCCGGTTCGAAGGCGACCGGCTCTACATCGAGAGCCCGCCGATGCCGCACCCGAACATCAACGACAAGACGGTGCGGGTGATCGTGGTGTGGCAGCGCGAGAAGACCTAGGCGGCAAGTTGGGTCTTTTCAAGATCGCAGCAATTTGTCGAGCGTGATCGGCAGGTCGCGCACGCGCTTTCCGGTGGCGTGGTAGACCGCATTGGCGATGGCCGCGGCAACGCCGACGATGCCGATCTCGCCGACGCCTTTGATGCCGAGCGGATTGACCAGCGCGTCCGGCTCATCGACGAAGATGACGTCGATGTCGTGCACATCGGCGTTCACCGGCATATGATACTCGGCGATATTGGCATTCATGATGCGGCCGAATTCGTGATCGTGCAGCGTCTCCTCGTGCAGCGCCATGCCGATGCCCCACACCACGCTGCCCATGATCTGGCTGCGCGCAGTCTTGGCATTGAGGATGCGCCCGGCCGCGACCGCGTTGACGACGCGGGTCACGCGGATGACGCCGATCTCCTCGTCCACCTTGACCTCGGCGAAGATCGCCGAGTGGGTGTTGCGGGCATGCGATTGCGATTCCTTGAAGCTCACTGTGCTTTCCCGCGCGATGCGATCGACGGCGCCGTGACGCATCGCATCCGCGATCGACACGGTGCGCCCGGTCGCCTTGTTCACGATGCCGCCGTCGATGAGGGCGGTGTCGTTGAGCTTCGCGACGGCAAGCGGCGAATTCGGTATTGTCTTGGCCAGCCGCAACAGCTCCTTGCGTACGTCTTCGGCCGTTTTTGCGATCGCGTGCGATACCGAGGCCGCGGTCCATGAGCCGCCCTCGACGGGCGCTTTCGGCAGCGTCGAATTGCCGAGCCTGACCGTAATATTGTCGAGCGGCAGGCCGAGCATGTCGGCGGCCACCTGCGCCATGATGGTGTAGGTGCCGGTGCCGATGTCGGAGAACGCGGATACGATCTCGGCATGGCCGTTCGCCGTCAGTACGATGCGGGCGGCGCATTCCATCTGCAGCGCTTCCCAAATTCCCGTCGCCATGCCCCAGCCGACCAGCTCGCTGCCGTCGCGCATCGAGCGCGGCTCGGCGCTGCGCTTGTTCCAGCCGAACGCCGCCGCGCCCTGGCGGTAGCATTCGCGCAGGTTCTTGCTGGTATAGGGAACGTCCTCGTGCTGGTCGCGGTCCGAATAGCAGCGCAGCCGCAGCTCCAGCGGATCGAGCTCGAGCGCCACCGCCAGCTCGTCCATCGCGCATTCGAGCGCATAAACGCCGGTCGTTGCGCCCGGCGCGCGCATGTCCGACGCCGTGGGAACATCGAGCCGCACCAGCTTGTGCAGGTATTTGGCGGTCGCGCTTTTATAAAGCTGGCCGGACCATCCGGTGTCGTTGCGGGAAAAATCCTCGTACTGCGAGGTGACCGCGATCGCCTCGTGGCTGATCGCGTCGAGCGTGCCGTCGGCCTTCGCGCCGATGGCAAGCCGCTCGATCGTGCCCGGCCGATAGCCGAGCCCGTACATCTGCCGGCGGGTCAGCACCAAGCGCACCGAGCGCTTCAGCGCGCGGGCCGCCAGCACCGCAAGCGCGACCTGATATTGCGGGCGCAGCCCCGAGCCGAACGCGCCGCCCACATAGGGCGACACCACGCGGATTTCGTCCGGCTTCATCTTGAAGACGCCACACAGATAGCGCTGCACGTTCTGCACGCCCTGGGTCTTGTCATAGACCGTGAGCTTGCCGTCGCTCTCCCACACCGCCGTGGAGGCGAACAATTCCATCGGATTGTGATGCTCGATCGGGATGTAATATTCGGCTTCGTGGCGCACGGCGGCGCCCGCATAGGCCCGATCGACCTTGCCGCGCGGTTTTTCCGGCTTCTTGACTACAAAGGCCTTGCCGCGCCGGGCCTGCAGATCGGTGTTGTGCGCCTGCTCTTTGTATTCGACCCGCACCAGCGAGGCCGCGAAGCGGGCGATCTCCCATTCCTCGGCCAGCACCAAAGCGATCGGCTGCTCGCTGAAGAATATCTTGTCGTCATAGAGCGGACGGAACGGCGAGCCTTTTTCCGGCGCGACCTCGTCCTTGTAGGCTGAGCTCCTCGCCGTCATGCGCGGGCGGTTTTTGTGGGTAAGCACGTCGAGCACGCCTTCGACCCGCAACGCCGCGCTCACGTCGATGCGCGCGATGCGACCTTTGGCGATCGTGGAGGTGACGACGGCGCCATAGGCCAAGCCGGGCGCGCTGAATTCGCCGGCGTATTTCGCAGCACCGGTGACCTTGGCATGGCCGTCGACGCGTGAGGTGGGCGTGCCGATGTAAGGCGCCATGGCGTTCACCGCACTTTCTTGTCGGATTGCGACTGCGGCGTGCCGCGCGCGGCTTGCGTCAGGGCGCGGACGATGGCGCGTTGTGCGAGATCGATCTTGAAGGCGTTGTGGGCAAAGCCCTTGGCGCCGCGCAGCAGGATTTCCGCGGCGCGGGCGAAGGTGGCGCGGTTCGCGGCCGCGCCGCGCAGCGCCGCCTCGGCGGCGGTGTTGCGCCACGGCTTGTGGGCGACGCCGCCGAGCGCCAGCCGCGCGTCGGCGATCCGCTCGCCGTCGAGCGCGAGCGCTGCCGCGACTGAAACCAGCGCAAACGCGTAAGACAGGCGATCGCGGATTTTCAGATAGGAGTAATTTTTGGCAAAATTCTGCGCCGGAAGCTCCACCGCCGTGATCAGATCGCCGCGACGCAGGTTGGTGTCGTGCTGGGGCGTGTTGCCGGGCAGCCGGTGAAAATCCGCAAATGCGACGACGCGCTCGCCGTCGGCGCCGACGACGTGGACCTTGGCATCGAGCGCCGCGAGCGCCACGCACATGTCGGACGGATGGGTCGCGATGCAGGATTCGCTGGTGCCGAGGATGGCGTGCATGCGGTTGAGCCCGTTGATGGCGGAGCAGCCGCTGCCGGGCTCGCGCTTATTACAGGGCGTCGCCGTGTCGTAGAAATAGGCGCAACGCGTGCGCTGCAGGAGATTGCCGCCGGTCGACGCCATGTTGCGCAATTGCTGCGAGGCGCCGGCGAGGATCGCGCTCGCAAGCAGCGGATAGCGTTGCGTCACCAGCGGGTGATAGGCGAGGTCGGAGTTCGGCACCAGCGCGCCGATGCGCAAGCCGCCGTCGGCGGTTTCCTCGACGCTCTTGAGCGCCAGCCGCGAAATGTCGATCAGCCGCGACGGCCGTTCGACATCTTCCTTCATCAGGTCGATCAGGTTGGTGCCGCCGGCGATGAATTTCGCCGCCGGATCGGCGGCAATCATGCGCACCGCGTCGGCGACGTCGTCCGCGCGCGCATACTGGAAATTGATCATGACCGCCCCATCGCCTGAAGGATGGCCGCGACGATGTTGGGATAGGCGCCGCAGCGGCAGATGTTGCCGCTCATGAGCTCGCGAATCTCGTCGGCGGTTTTTGCCTTGCCCTCGGCGATCAGTCCGGCGGCCGAGCAGATTTGTCCGGGGGTGCAATAGCCGCATTGGAATGCATCGTGATCGATGAAGGCCTGCTGCAACGGATGCAGCACGCCGTCCTTGGCCAGACCCTCGATGGTGGTGATTTTGGCACCGTCCTTCATGACCGCAAGCGTCAGGCAGGAATTGATCCGCCGCCCGTCCACCAGCACCGTGCAGGCGCCGCATTGGCCGTGGTCGCAGCCCTTCTTGGTGCCGGTCAGATCGAGATGGTCGCGCAAGGCGTCGAGCAATGTCGTCCACGGCGCCACATCGAGCCGCCGCTCGACGCCATTGACGTTCAGCGATAGTGCAATCTTGTCAGGAACTTGGATGGGCTCGTCGGTGGCTCGTTTGCGTGCCAGTGCCATATGCACCTCTGCATGTCGTCAGCGCCTCGCCAGCCGATATGGGCCTCGGCAATGGACATTGCCAGTCGGCTGCGGGCGGGCCTCAAGCGGATAAAACGCCAACTGCCGCCTAATGTTCATTTTATTTCGCCAGATCCCGGAAGAGTTAAACCGCTTCACCGGCCGATACCGATAATGCCGCGGATGCGCGCAACGATCGCGGCGGGCACATCCGCGGTTGCCGCCACCAGCCGCTGCAGCTTGTCGCCGGTCAGCGGGCTGAACTCCGAATGCGATTGGTCGATCTCGGCCAGCAATTGCGGGTCGCGCATGGTCTCATCGTAGGCTTTGCGCAAAACCGCGATCCTGTCGGTCGGCATTTCCGGCGGCGCCAGGAAGGCGCGTCCGATCTGCTCGGAGCTGACGTAAAACGCCATCAGCTGCCGGCCTTCATCGGTCGTCGCCAGATCGACCGCATAGGGAATATCCGGCAGATCGGCCGAACGCTCACCGTACTGCACGAGAATATTGATCGTGTTGTCGCGCAGCCAATCCTGGTGCGAAACCTTGAGCGTCGCGTAGGACGTGAAAGCGCCATCGACCTCGCCGCGTTCCATTGCCAGCATGGAGTCATTGGACGCGGGGTAGGGGCCGACGAGCTTGAATTTTGTGCCGGCCACCTCGTTGAGGAGTTTCAAATAGGTCTCCGATGGTGAGCCGGCGCCGGTGCCGGCCATGGCCGTTTCCTGGGCAATGGCGTCGCGGATCGTTTTCGTTTTTGAGGTGTGAAACGTCAGCGACACTTCGTTCACCGACGTCGCGCGCCCGATCCAGTTGAAGCGGGCGGCTTTGTACTGCACGCCCGGCGCGCCGAGCGCTTCTTCGATCGCCATGGTCTGGCTGACGATGCCGAGCGCGGTGCCGTCCTTCGGCGCACGCGCATAGAGAAAATTCGCGGCGGTGAAGCTGCCGGCGCCCGGCATCTGTTCGGCGATCACCGTCGGATTGCCGGGAAGATGCCGGCCGATGTGGCGCGCGACGAGGCGGCCGAAATAATCGTAGCTGCCGCCCGGCGCGAAGCCGATATAAAGGTGCACGGTCTGGCCCTTGAAGGACGCATCCGGCTCGGCGGCGTGCGGCGCGATCGTCAATCCAAGCAGCAGACTTGTGCCGGCGAGGACAGACAGACAAGTTTTGCGGTATCGATCGAGTCGACAGCGCTGCATGCGCGCAAAATATCGTGTGGCGAGCGACGCCAGACAAGCGCCGGCTTGCGCGAGAAACAGAAAAGCACGAATATTCGCCAAAGTCCGGGCTTTATTTCGGATGCATGACGGAGGAAACGTATGACGATGTCGGTTGAGTCGCTGTCGGGCGCGCTCGGCGCCGAGATCAAAGGCGTCGATCTGCGCCGGCCGCTGGACGATGCGACGATCAAGGCTATCAATGCCGCGTTCGATCAGCATGTCGTCGTCGTGTTTCGCGATCAGGAGCTGTCGGAAGTCGATCAGCTGCGCGCCGCCGGCTATTTCGGCAAGGTCCATATCCGCCGCCGCCCGGCCAACGGCCGCACCCCCGGCGGCGACTACGACACGCCGTTCATGATGGTCACCAACATCGTCGAGAACGGCAAGTCGGCCGGTGCGTTCGGCGACGGCGAGATGTGGTTCCATCACGACACCAGCTACTACCCGCAGCCGCATCGCGCGACGTTTTTGTACTCGATGCAGCTCACCTCGCGAGGCGGCGAGACCTGCTTCTCCAATATGTACAAGGCCTATGACAACATCCCGCGCCCGCTGCGCGACCGGCTCGAAGGCCGCAACGTGCTCCAGGTGCACGACTACAAACGGCGCGAGCGCATCGACTTGTCGCAAGTGGCGCTGGAAAAGATCCTGCACCACGAGCAGCCGATCATCATCACCCATCCGGCGACCGGCAAGAAGGCGCTCTATGTCAGCCGGCTGATGTCGGCGCGCATCGAGGGCTTTTCGCCCGCGGACAGCGAGACGGCGCTGGCGCAACTGTTCGATATCGCCGAAGATCCGGCGATCGTCTACGAGCACGAATGGCGGCTCGGCGATCTCGTGGTCTGGGACAATTGGTGCTCGATCCACGCGCGCAAGGATTTTCCGCGCGAGGAGCCGCGGTTGATGCGCCGCTGCACCATCGAGGGCCAGGCGCTGCGCTACTGACGCAAGGCCTAAGCCGAGATCGGGTAGATGGCTTTTTCGCCGCTGAGCACGCGCGCGACGTCGCTTGCACATTTCGTCTGCAATTCCTCCAGGGCTTCGACGGAATAGAACGCGGTGTGTGGGGTCAGGATCACGTTGTCGCGGCCGACGAGCGGCGAATCTTTCGCCAGCGGCTCGGTGGTCACCACGTCGAGCGCGGCGCCGCCGAGGTGGCCGGAATTGAGCGCGGCGATCAGCGCCGGCTCGTCGACCAGCGGCCCGCGCGCGGTGTTGATGAGGAATGCGCCCTTTTTCATCTTGGCGAAGGTTTTGGCGTTCATCAGGCCGCGCGTCGCCGGCTGCAACGGCGCATGCACCGAAATGAAGTCGGAGCGCGCCAGTAAATCATCGAAGCTCACGCTTTCGACGCCGGCGGCGGTTGCCGCATCGGTGTTGACGTAGGGATCGTAGGTGACGACGTGCAAGCCGAACGCCTTGGCCTTCGGCGCCAGCGTGCGCGGAATATTGCCGAAGCCGACGAGACCGAGCACCTGGCCTTCGAGACGGCGCAGCGGCACGATCGGCGGCAGTTCCCAGCGGCCGGATTGCACCAGCTTGTTCGAGAACGTCACCTTGCGGGCGAGCGCCAAGAGCAGCGCCATGGCGTGGTCCGACACTTCGCGCAGGCAGTAATCCGGCACGTAGTTGACGGCGATGCCGAGCTCTTTCGCTGCCGGCAGGTCGATATTGTCGACGCCAAGCCCGAAGCGGCCGATCGCCTTGCAGCGCGTGAGTTGGCGCAACAGCTCGCCGGAAAGTCTTGCATAGGTGACGAGGATGGCATCGGCATCGCGCGCCACGGCAAGAATGTCTTCGGCCGATGCGCTCTTCGCCATGCGGTATTCGGGATCGAGCCGCGCCAGCGCTTTTTTCGCCGGGTCGAGCGATGGGAAGACGCTGTCGGTGATGGCGATCGTAGGCCGCATTGGTTTCTCTTGTCATCATCCGCGAAGGCGGATGATCCAGTATCCACCGACGCTCGAGTATTTTCTTCGACTTCAGTGGTTACTGGGTGCCCCGCCTTCGCGGGGCATGACAATCCTTATAGCGCAAACACCTGCGGATTGACGCAGTTCGGCAGCTTATGGCCGCCGAGCAGCGCCAATATATTGTCGACGACGATGTTCGCCATGGCCTCGCGCACTTCCGGCACGGCGCTGCCGAGATGCGGCGTCAGCACGACGTTGGGCATTTTGCGTAAAACCTTGTCGATCTTCGGCTCGTGCTCGAACACGTCGAGGCCGGCACCGGCAATCTGCTTTTTGCTCAGCGCGCGAACAAGAGCGGCTTCATCGATGATCGGACCGCGCGCGGTGTTGATGATGTATGCAGTTTTTTTCATCAGCCGCAGCTCGCGGGCGCCGATCTGGTGCCGGGTCTCCTTGTTGAGCGGCGAGTGGATCGAGACGAAATCGGCTTCGCGCAGCAACTGGTCGAGCGGCACGTGGGTGAGCCCCGCCTCACGCTCCTCGTGTTCCGGCTTGCGGCGCGGCGTCCAGTAGAGCACGCGCATGGAAAAGCCGTGGGCGCGGCGCGCCACCGCTTTGCCGATCAGGCCGCCGCCGCCGACCAGCCCGATGGTCTTGCCCCAGACAGACGCGCCCATCAGATGCGCCGACTGGCCACCGGGAAATTTGCCGGCGCGCGCGAGCCGATCGCCCTCGATCATGCGCCGCGCCACCGCGAGCATCAGGCCGAAGGTGAGGTCGGCGGTCGCTTCGGTGGTGAGCGGCGCCGTCACGGTGACGGGAATGCGCCGCGCCGTCGCCGCGGCGACGTCGATATTGGACGGCGTGATCGACTGCGCCGCGATCAGGCGCAGGTCCGGATTGGCTTCGATTACGGCACGATCGATCTGGTCGTGGAGCAGGCAGAACAGAATATCGGCCTTGCGCACGGCTTCGATCAGCGTGCGCTTGGGGATGATGCGGCTTGCGTCGGCAAATATTTTGACGTTCGCCACCGCGCGCAAGCGTTTGAGCGCGTGCTCCGATACCGGCTGCGTGACGAATATGCGGGCGCGCATCAGGCGAGCCACCGCACCACGCCGGCGACGCCGTCGACCGCGACCTGGGCGCCGTCGGGAATCTTTCGTGTCGCGTCGAGCACGCCGAGCACCATGGGAATGCCGCGCTCGCGCGCGAGCGACGCCAGATGCGAGGTCGAGCCGCCGAGCTCGGCGACGACGCCGGCGACGCGCGGCAAAATATGGCTCAGCGCCGGGCCGGCGACGCGCGTCACCAGAATGTCGCCGGGCGCGACGCGGGAGAGCTCACACTCGCAATTGACCACCACGGCGCGGCCAGAACCCCAGCCGATGCCGGCGGGATGGCCGTTGAGCCCGGGATGCTTGAGCCAGATCTCGTCGGTCACATGCGGCTCGGCGACGCGCAGCGGCCGCGCCTGCAGCAATTTGAATCCCGCATCGTCGAGCGCCCATTCGATTTCGACCGCCATGCCGAGCACGTCTTCGGCCTTGCGCATCAGGCGTCCGAGCGTGGTCGCCTGGCCGGCTTCGAGACACGGCGCGCGGACCATCTCCTCCGGCACCGCCTGCGGCAGCGTGCCCGCGCCATGCACGCAAGCCTCGCGATGATGCTTGCGGCCGGCTTCGTTGCTGCGCAAAAAGCCGTGGCGGCTGAGCACGACGCGGTCCGGCACCACTTCGCCTTGGGCGATTGCCGAGCCGAGCCCCCAGGTGGCGCTGAGCAGCATGTGGCCGTCGGCGGTTTCGCTCAAACCGCCGCCCGAAGCGCGCGCGGCAACGAGCGGCTGCACCAGCACCGCCATCGCGGTATCGGCGGGATCGAGATCGTGCTGCGCCATGTAACGGCGCGCGTTCGTGGTCCACAGCGCCGCCCAGCAGGCGCGCAGCGTAGTCAGGAATTCGGTGTCGTCGTTGACGCCCAAAAAACTTTCGAACTGGCCGGCGAAATTGGTATCGGCGCGATCCTCGATCAGTGCCGAGGAACGCACCGCCGCGGGCTTTGGCTCCTCCCACCACGCGGTGAGAATGTCCGCCAAGAGGTCCGGCGCGAGATCGCTTTGATAAAGTTGCAGCCTGATCTCGACCGCCAGCCGGCGTTGCGTTGGTTGATCGGCGTTTGGGTACTCGCGGAGCGCTTCGGTGAGTTCGAGGTGCTGGATTTGCCGCCGATACGCATCCGCCACGATGCAGAAGCCGCCCGGCGTCGGCAATCCGGCGTGCGTCAGCTTGGCCAGGTTCGCCGCCTTCGGTCCCACGCGATCGGGATCGGTGGCGGCGCGGTCGCTGAGCGGGACGATGAAACGCGTCGACATTAGCTCATGCCTCAATCCGTCACCCTGAGGTGCTCGGCCGAAGGCCGAGCCTCGAAGGGCGACGGCCCGGGCCGCTCATCCTTCGAGGCTCGCTACGCTCGCACCTCAGGATGACGGTACAAAGTTACGCGCGAGCGTTACCTCACATGATCGCCATATCCCGGCAGCGGATCGACCACGGTGATCTGCTTGACCGGGAAATTGGACACGATCTCGATATCGTTCTTGTGCACGATCAGCATTTCCTCGATGCGCACGCCGTAGCGGAACTGCTTGCCGTGCTGGGTCTCGAGCGCAAAGGTCATGCCCTCCTTGATCTCGACCGGATGATCGAGCGACCAGATGCGCGAAATCACCGGCGGGTCGTATTGCGCCAAGCCCAGCCCATGGCCCCACAGATTGGCGGCGGCCTGGTCCTCGTCCTCGTAGCCCCAGGTCTCCATCGCCGACGGCCATTTGAGCGCGATGTCGCGGGTGGTGGCGCCGACTTTCACCGCGCCGATCGAATTGTAGAGCCATTTCAGCGCGGTCTCGTAGGTCTCTTTCTGCTCCTTGCTCGGCTCCTTGCCGACGCAATAGGTGCGGTAATAGCAGGACTTGTAGCCGTTCCAGGTCAGCGCCGCCAAATCCATGAACACGATGTCGCCGGGCTGGATGATGCGGTCGGAAAAATTGCGCCAGTTCGGCCAGGTGTTCGGGCCGGACGACACGATGACGTCTTCGACGTCCTCCATGCCGGGAATGTTGTAGAGATATTGCATCAGATGCGCGGTCACCTGGTTCTCGGTGATGCCGGGGCGCAAGAATTTCATGCACTCCCAATGCGTGGCGTCGCCGATGGCGCCGACGATGCGGAAACATTCCTGCTCGTCCGCGCTCTTGACGGCGCGCGCGTCCATCATCGCGCTCATGCCGTCGGTCCAGTTGATGTTGTGCTCCTTGAAGATGTTGATCATGTTGATGTCGACGAAGTCGACGCCGAGTTTTTGGCCGGCGACGCCGTTCTCCTTCATCGCCTGCAGCACCGCCTTGGTGAATTTCGTTACCTGCTGGGTCGAGGCCGGGCCGGCCGCGCCTTTGATCCAGGCGAACGAGTGGCGGACGTTCTCTTTCGGGATCCACGGCGAGTGGCGCTCGATCTGGAAGCCGAGGTCGCCCTGCTCGAACAGGATCGGGGCGCCGTCGCCGCACAGCATGGCGTAGCGCAGGCCGGGCTTGAGCCGGTTCCAGCCCGGGGTGAGCGTGCCGGTGATGTAACGCACGTTCTCGTCGTACATGCAGAGCACGGCGCCCAGCCCGTGCTTCTTCATCATCTCGCGAGCCCGCTCGGTGCGGTATGTGCGCAGCCGGTCCCAGTTGACCCGCTGCTGCCAATCCAGCCCCGCAATGCCGAAATTCGCTCCCATGGCGCTCTCCCACCGTGCTTTGACGCGCTGCCCACCTGTGTCCGAAAATACCTGACGGTGCAAGGTGGCTGCGCGCTGTCTCGACCGGATTTCCGCAACGATTTGAAGTCATAGGCCAATACATTAGAATTGGTCTTGAAGGAGATCATGATGCGTAAAATCACACGCCGCGGCTTGGCGCGCGGCGGCGCGGCGGGCCTCTTCGGGGCGCTGGCGACACCGGCACTGGCGCAAGGCGACAAGCGCAAATGGCGCATGATCACGTCGTGGCCGAAGCGCCTGCCCGGGCCCGGCATGTCGGCGGAGCGCATCGCCGAGCGAATTGGTTCTCTTTCGGGTGGCCGTCTTGAAATAACAGTCTCCGCCGCCGGCGAAGTGGTGCCGGCGTTCGAAGTGCTGGATGCCGTCGGTTCCGGCGTCGCCGAGATGGGCCATACCGCGGCGTTCTACTGGCAAGGCAAGGAGCCGGCCGCGGCGTTCTTCACCACGGTGCCGTTCGGGCTCATTCCCAACGAGCACGTGTCCTGGATCGACGCCGGCGGCGGCCAGGCGTTGTGGGACGAGCTTTACGCGCCGTTCGGCGTCAAGCCGTTCATGGGCGGCAATACCGGCGTGTGCATGGGCGGCTGGTTCCGCCGCGAGCTCAAAAGCCGTGACGACGTGCACGGCCTGAAAATCCGCTCGCTCGGGCTCGGCGGCGAAGTCTATCGCCGGCTCGGCGCCATCCCGCAGACCACGTCGCCCGGCGAAATTTTGGTGGCGCTGCAATCCGGCGTGATCGACGGCGCCGAATTCGTCGGCCCCGGCTCCGACATCGCGCTCGGGCTGTACCGCTTCGCGCCGTTCTATTACGGCCCGGGCTTCAACAAGCCGAACGGCACCGGCGAATGCATCGTGTCTTTGAAAGCGTGGGAAAGCCTCGACGACGAAATGAAGGCGATCGTGAAAACCGCCTGCGCCGCGGAAGCCGCCTTCGCGCTGGCCGAGATGGAGCGCCTCAACATCGAAGCGCTGGCGACGCTGACCACGCGCGACAACGCGCAGCTGCGCACGTTCCCGGCCGATCTCGTCGCCGCGGCGCGCACGACGGCCGGCGATGTGCTCGGCGAGCTCGCGGCCAAGAGCGACAAGGCGCGCAAGGTGCACGATTCCTACATGGCGTTCCGCGACAAGATTTCGGCGTGGTCGCATATCTCGGTCCAGGCGGTGCTGGAGGCGCGGGCGGGATAATTTTTTATCCGCCCCCGCGATAGCGGGGGAGGGGGCATAGGCGGCCTCCGGCCGCCGTACTTTACGTAAATAGCGCCGACGCGAAGCGTCGGCTGTGCCTGCGAAGCAGGGTGGTGGAGGGGGCGCCGGACTCAACGCGCCACGGGAGTTTCGGTGACCTTCGGACATGTTCGCTCGCTCGCTTCTTCTTGCGACGAGAATTTTCTGCGCGCTAACGAAGCTCCGCGTCCGGCGCCCCCTCCACCACGGTTCGCTCGCTGCGCGAGCTCCAGTGGTCCCCCTCCCCCGCTTCGCGGGGGCGGATGGTGCAAGCGCTCGCATTCTCGCGACGCGTATTGGCGTCCGAGTTTTTCGGCGCGCGAAACGCGAATAGATCGCGCGCTAGAAAAGTACGATCAGGTCAATCGCGAAACCGGTCGGTCCAAGGAAAGGGCAGGGGTGGGGCCTGTCTTTCGGTCTTCCATTATTCCGGTTTCGTCCGCTCAATCTAAGAAAATGAAGGAAGCGGAACGCCGGCAAACGCTGATCCTCATCCTCCGCATCTTGCGATGCGGCTCGCGCCTCATGACGGCGCGCTCATCTGACGGCGTTCCACCACGGCTCTCACCTAAGGGAATTATTCCATCCCAAAGGCTCAGCTTCAGGCCAGGCTTCCTGGGACGTGGTCTGCACGGGCGTTACCCGCCTTCGCCTGTCCCAGTCCAGGGATGCACCTCCCACCCCGGTCATAATGCCGGGAGACATGATGCCCAAGCCGCCCGGGAGCGGACTGCAAATCCACCCGCGGGCACCGCCCTCGCTCCCATGACGCGATGTGCCTCCGCGTCATGTCCTTCAATGAGCGAGGATTGTGAGGTAACTGGAATGGGGACGTTTGTCAAGGGGCGTCTCTGAAAAAGATACGCCGAGGTTTGACCTCTCACCGCGATGGGCGGCGGCACCGCGGCCCGGCAAGCCCTCACTGACCTCGGCGTCACAGCGGCAGCAACCAAGGCACCAGGATCACGCAGACGATCAGGACGATGATGGAAAACGGCACGCCGATGCGCACAAAGTCGCCGAATGTGTAGTTGCCCGGCGTGACCACCAGCGTGTTCACCGGCGACGAAACCGGGGTCATGAAGGCAGTGGAGGCGGCCAGCGCGACGATCATCGCGAACGGATAAGGCGACACGTGCAGCTCGTGAGCGACGGCAAGCGCGACCGGAGCCATCAGCACCGCGGTGGCGGTATTGGAGATGAACATGCCGAGCAGCGTGGTGATTGCAAATAGCGCGGCCAGCACAACGCGGTCGCCGGCGCCCGCCGTCAGCGCCCGCAACCCATCGGCGGCAAGATCGACGCCGCCGGTCCGTTGCAAGGCGATCGAAAACGGCAGCATGCCGACGATGAGGACGAGGGTTTTCCAGTCGATCGAGCGGTAGGCGCTCACCAAGTTGACGCAGCCCAGCGCGCCCATGAGCAAGCACCCGATCAGTGCCGCTTGAACGTTCGGGATGAGACCGCTGACCATCAGCCCGACGACGAGCGCCAGGGAGGCCAGCGCCTGCGGCGCCTTGCCGGGCGCAGGCAGCACTTCGTCGAGCTCGGCAGGGAGCTTGATGATAGCGAGGTCGTGACCGTCGGACTTGAGCCGCTCGATGTCCTTCCACGGCCCGATCAGCAGCAAAGTGTCGCCGGTCTTCAACGCTTCGTCGAGCAGACTGCCCTGGTGGGCAGCGATGCCGCGCCGCCGGCCGACCACGGTCAGTCCGAACCGGGTACGGAATTCGGCTTCGACCAGTGTTTGCCCTATCAGATCGGAGGTCGGCGGCACGATGACTTCCACCATGCCGATCTCCTGAGATCGATCGGCGAAATAGGCGCCGCTGAGCGGCATCTCGTCGAGCGCAAATTGCTGTCGCAGCGCATCGATGTGGCGGGCGGGAGCAAATAGATCAACCAGCAGGATATCGTCGGCCGTCAGTTCCGTATTCGCCGTCGGCCGCAGCATCTCCCGGGAAAACTTACGGTTGCGTTCGATGGCGACGATGCTGGCGCCGGAGCTGCTGCGCAGGTTCAGCTCCCCCAGCGTCTTGCCCACCAGCGACGACTGCGCCGTCACGCGAAGGCGGTATTCGCGGTCGGCGAGTCTGTATTCCTCGATCCAGTCGGCGAGACTCGGACGGCCGGAGGCCTTCTCCTCCCTGGTGGCAGGCAACCAACGCCGTGCGAAGCTCATGTAAATGATGCCGAGAACGAGGATCGGCAGTCCGAACGGCGTGAAGCTGAAGAAACGAAAGCCTTCGATGCCGTGGCGTTCGAGCTCGCCGTTGACGACCAGATTGGGCGCGGTGGCGACGAGCGTCGTCATGCCGCTGATCAGCGCCGCCATGCTCAGCGGCATCATCAGCCGGCTGGGTCCGATGCCGGCGGTTTGCGAAATGCGCAACACCACCGGAATAAAAATGGCGGTGACGGCGGTCGAGCTCATGGTCGCGCCCAGGCCGCAGACGACGATCATCAGCAGAACGATAAGCCGTATTTCGCTGCTGCCGGCCTTCACGATCAGCCAATCGCCGAGCCGCTGGGCGACGCCGGTCCGCACCAAGCCGTCGCCGATCACGAACAGCGCGGCGATCAGGACGATGTTCGAATCGCTAAAACCCGCCAGCGCCTCGCTCATGGTGAGCACCCCGGTAAAAGGCAATGCCGTGAGCATGATCAGGGCGACGGCATCGAGGCGCGGTTTGTTGATCGCGAACATCGCGATCGCGGCGACAAGCAGGGCGAGGACAATGACGAGTGCGGACACGGTTTATTTGCTCACTTTGACAGCTGCCACGGGCGGATCCTCGCTCACTTAATGTCTTCCTCCCAGCTATTTCGTTATTGGCCACCGCGGTAATGCCGGCGGCGTTCCGGCCAGATATTCGGCCGTCAGGTATTTCAGCCGTCGGGTTTTGAGACGAACAAATCCATTCCCAGCCGCTGCGACAGGAATTTCGCCACGAGCTGGCCCTTGACGCTGTTTCCGGCGCTGTCGAGCGGCGGCGCGAAAGTGCCCAAGCCGCCCTTGCCCGGCGAGACGGTCACGATGCCGCCGCCAATTCCGCTTTTGCCCGGCAGCCCGATGTCATAAAGCCAGTCGCCCGACGTTTCGTACAATCCGGCCGTCGTCATCACGGCCAGCGCGTAGTGGCAGATCGCCGGATCGACGACGCGCTCCTTGGTCAGCGGATTGACGCCGCCGTCCGCGAGCGTCGCGCCCATGACGGCCAAATCCTTGGCGCTGACGTTGAGCGAGCACTGTTTGGTGTAAAGGTCGGTCGCCTGCGCCGGATCGAAATAGATTCGACCTAAGCTCTGCAGCAGTCGGGCGGTACCTTGGTTGCGAAAATTGGTTTCCGAGGCCGAGCCGTAGACCTCTTCATTGAACGGAAGCTTGCGGCCGGCGAAACGGGACAGACCGTCGTGAATGAATTGCCACTTGGCTGCGAAAGTGTCGCCCGGCACCAGGCTTGTGGTAGCGATCGCGCCGGCATTGACCATCGGGTTGGTTCGCCCGTCGACACTGCGTTCGACGGCGGCAAGCGAATTGAATGGCATTCCGGTGGCGTTCGCGCCGAGCTTCTCGCGCGCCCGCTCCGCGCCCATCTGTTGACAGACGAGCGCGAACACGAACGGCTTCGACACGCTCATGATCGAGAATTCGTGATCGGTGTCGCCGGCGGCATAGACGTTGCCGCCGACGCCGACCACGCACACGCCGAACAGTTCGCTCCGCGCCCTGGCCAGCGCCGGGTAAACTTGCGAATTCTCGCCGTCGGTATTGGATTTGAATCGCGCGTGCGCCTCGCTTACCAACGCCGTGACTCGCTCAGGGGTCGGCAGGTGACCGGTCGAGACGAAAGAAGAGTCGAGACTGTCGCCGCCTTGGCGCCGCTCTTGCATCTTTTTCTCCCGGCTCGGTCCCGAAGGCCGCGCGGACGCCGACGCGCGATCGCCGGCCGTTTTTGGATAAGCGGCGGCAAACAACAGTTCTCGATCTGCTAGGACGAAATCGCTTCAGATTGAATTGATTTCTTGGCCATTTTCATGGTTCATACTCCCATGCTTGGAGAGGCAGGAAACGAGGACTGTTCCAAGCGGCTGCCTGACTTCAAAACGAAACGACCTGCGCCGATAATTCCATATTGCTGAACGCGTTTGCCGGCCCTTCCCACATCCCGGAAACCGGGCAAGCCTTTTCCTGTTCGCGGGCGACCGCGACGGAAACATGCTCGTTGCCGGCAAGCTTGTTGTTGGTCGGATCGAAACCGCGCCAGCCCGCACCGGGAATGTAAATTTCCGTCCAGGCATGGGTGGCGCCATGCTGACCTTCCGCCATTTGAATATACCCACTGACAAATCGCGCTCCGAATCCCCAGTGCCTTGCCGCTTCCATCATGAACACTGCAAAGTCGCGGCACGAACCGCTGCTATTCGTCAGCGTATCGCACGGCAGCTGGACGCCAGGATCGTCGCGGTGCTTGTAGGCAAAAGTGCGGTAGATTTTCGTGTTCAAGTTTTCGAGAAGCTCGAAAGTTCCGATGGTCTGTCCGGGCCGGTATAGCTCGCTCAGCCAATGCCGCAACCTCGGGCCCTCGTATGGATAACTCGGCAGGCGGTAGTGGATCAGCTCGACCTGCTCCTCGGGAGCGTATTGAAAGGGAAAAAGGCGGGCGTCAGGATCAATCAGGCACTCGATGGGATTGTCGTCATCCAGATCCACCTCCACCTCGCCAAGGATGCTCAAATTCTGCGAGGCCTCTGCAAATGTCAGAAGCACGATGGAATTGCCGTAGATGTCGCGCACCCACCGCGTAGTTGGCGCCGGCTCAACGTCGAGACGGCTGCTCACGATATGAACGTCGTGACCTTCGCGCGGCCGCATCATCAAGCGGTGTGGTCCGAATTTGACCGGCGCATTGTATCGGTATCTCGTCCTGTGAATGATCTTGATGCGCTTCTTCATATGGTATCTCCGTCACGACACGATGTTCGTCGCCAATTCTGCTTGGTGCGCTCTTATAGCACAAGGGTTGGCGCAATCTGGAGGAGCAGATTTAGAAAACCGGCTGACAAAATTGACTTGCGAGAAGTCGCGTGAAGCATTTTGTACAGCTGATTGCTTCTGAGATGTTAAAAATCCGGCGAGCGGATAGCCATACAACGTGCGGCTGCTTCGCCTTATCGATTCTTCGCTCAGCAAATCTCTGGTGGAGCTCATCACCATCGTCGCCGCCCGGGACAGGCATTTGCTCGGGGCCCGGTGCAGTCCGCACCCTTCATTCACGTCGTTTTGGGCGGGTCCGCCGATGTCGGCTTTGTCCCCGAAAAGCGACCGGAATAGCGACCCGCCGGGCGGTCGTTTGGTGCGACCTTGCTGCTGTGAGCGGCTTCTAAGCGAATAGCGCGATGTCGATGGCGTCGCCCATCTTGCGGTAACCGCCGTCGCTCGGGTGCAGTCCGTCGCCGCAATCGTCCACGGCACGCATCTGGGTCGGGATTGCGGGATCGCGCAACGCGGCGTCGAAATCGGCGACACCGTCAAACACGCCGCTCTTCCGGATCCAGGCATTGACCGCGACCCTGTGCATCTCGCGCGCCGGGTTCCAGGCATTGGCCATGTAGGTCTCATTGCCGAACGGCGTCAGCGTCGCGCCAATGATCTTGATGCCGGCTGAGTGCGCGCGCAGCGCCATCTGCTGCAGGCCGGCAATCACGTGCTCGGCGGTGACCTCCTCCTCGGGCTTCGCCCACCGATTGCGCAGATCATTGGTGCCGAGCATGACAATGACGTGCGTGACGCCCGGCTGCGCCAGCACGTCGCGGTCGAAGCGCCGCAGCCCGCTGTCGCCGCGGATGTCGTGCAGGATGCGGTTGCCGCCGAGCCCGTTGTTCATGACGCCGACCGGTCTGCCGGTGCGGGCCACGAGCCGCCGCGCCAATTGATCGGGCCAGCGGCAGAAGGCGTCGATCGTCGAAATGTTGCCGTCGGTCAGCGAGTCGCCAAGCGCGACGACGCCGAGTGCGTCGCTCGGGGCGAGCACGTCGACGCCGCAAAGGAAAAACCACTGGTCGGTCAGATTTCCGACCGGCATCACTGTCGCGGCGGCGTAATCGCCGGGTGGCGAGATGTAATTGGTCTGCCTTGCGTACCGGTCGGTGATCGCGAAATTCGCCGGCACCTCGCCGGGCAGATGGAAACTGACCGTCAGATCGGCGAGCGGGGAAACGGAAAGTTCGACTGCGTCGCTGTACTGCACCGCCCCGGCGGCGATGACGGTCGAGTCGCGGCCGCCGAAGCTCAGCTTGCGGCCGGTGCCTGCGACGATCGCGGGACCTTTGTCACGCAACGCGATCGTCGCTGTGCCGATGATCAGTGGACGATTGCCATAGGCATTTGAGATCCGCACCCGCAACCGCTCGCCGCCGAGGCTCAAGCGTGGGTTCAGGCGGATCGTCTGGTTGTTGAATCCGACGACGCCTTCTGCCGGCGCCGGAGCGGCCGCCCAGGTTCCGACCCAACGTTTGTCGCTTGGCATGACCATCACGACGCAATTCCGCTACTTGAAGCTGATCAGATCCGTCCGGCTCAGCGTCGAGGCTCTCTCCTTCAAAGGCTCGTTCGCGGCATTCTCACTGTGCTGATGCAAAATTTGGTAGAGCCCGATGGCAATTTCGTAATCGGTGGCGTCCAAGCTCGCATCGACGGGAACAACGACCGTGTAGCCACGCAGCGTTGCTCCGACTGACGTGTAGGTCACCGATCCGCTCACCTTCCAGCCAGCAAGAATGAGCGTCGTAATGCCTTTGGCCTTCAGCGTTTTGTCGAGGTCGGTATTGTAGAATCTATCCTGAGCCTGACTTTCGATTTTGATGTCGCCGGGCGCGGGAAGAACTTCCGGCAACCACTTCGACATGGTCGGCGCCCGAGTCCCAAACGCAACGGTGACGCCGGCGTTGCGTGCCCGCGCCAGCAATGACGCGATGGCTGGCACCATTTTCCCGGTGCAGTTGGGTTGACGTGCGCAAATGGGATCGACGATGTCGAATATGAGCAATGCCGTCGTCGCCGGGTTGAGGACCACCGGGACCGGATCCGGCGGTGACGGCATTTGCAGTGTCAGCGCAGCCTTGGTCATTACTTCCCCTTCACCACCTTCTGCTTCTGCTCACCCAGCCCATCGATGCCGAGTGTGACCACGTCGCCGGCTTTCAAAAACGTCGGCGGCTTCATGCCGAGGCCGACGCCGGGTGGCGTGCCGGTGATGATGACGTCGCCGGGCTCCAGGATGAAATATTGCGAGCAGCACCACACGATGTGGCGGCAGTCGAAGATCATGGTCGAGGTATTGCCGCGCTGGCGTTTCTCGCTGTTGACGTCGAGCCACATGTTGAGTTTCTGCGGGTCTTTGAGTTCGTCCTTGGTGACGAGCCACGGGCCGAGCGGGCCGAAAGTCTCGCAGCCCTTGCCCTTGGTCCATTGCCCGGCGCGCTCGATCTGGAACACGCGCTCGGAGACGTCGTTGGCGAGGCAATAGCCGGCGACGACGTCGAGCGCTTTTTCCTTGGTCAGGTAGCGGGCGCGTTGGCCGATGACGATGCCGAGCTCGATTTCCCAATCGAGTTTTGTTGAATCCCGCGGGACGATGGTGTCGTCGTTCGGCCCGCAGAGGCAGGACGGCGCCTTGTTGAAGATGATCGGCTCTTTCGGGATCGGCATGCCGGCTTCGGCGGCGTGGTCGGAATAATTCAGCCCGATGGCGATGAAATTGCCGGGTTTTGGGACGCACGGTCCCAAGCGCTGCTTGCCTTTCACCAGCGGCAGCTTTTCCGGATTGAGCTTCTTCAGCTTGGCGAGGCCGCCGGGCGACAGCACGTCGCCGGAAATATCGGGGACGATTTTGGACAGGTCGCGGATGCCGCCCTTGGCATCGATCAAGCCGGGCTTTTCGCGACCGGGGGCGCCGTAACGAACGAGCTTCATGGGAGTCTCCTTGGGATTTGCGCTTTAGGATAATCTTTTAGAACGCGCCGGGGAACGTGCCGCCGTCAATGAGAAAATTCTGTCCGGTGATGTAGCCGGCCTGCGCCGAGCACAGGAACGCACACGTCGCACCGAATTCGTCGGGCGTGCCGATGCGTTTGGCCGGGACCGCTTCGATGCGTTCGGCGAGCGCCACGTCGTAGCTGATGTTGCGCTTCTTCACCGTCGCCTCGACGTTGGAGCGGAAGCGGTCGGTGTCGAAAATCCCGGGCAGGATGAAATTGATGGTGACGTTGGAGGCGGCCACCGAGCGGGCGACGCCGGCCAAAAACGCGGTGAGGCCGGCGCGCGCGCCGGAGGACAGATCGAGGCCGGCGATCGGCATTTTCACCGAGCCCGACGTGATGTTGACGATGCGGCCGAATTTTTTCGCCACCATCGGGTCGATGGCCTTCTGGATGAGTTCGATGGCCACGATCATGTTGCCGATGACGCCGTCGAGCATCTTTTGCCGGTCGAGCTCGCGGAAATCGCGAAACGGCGGGCCGGCATTGTTGTTGACCAGAATATCGGGCTCGGGGCAGGCGGCGAACAGCGCCTTCTGGCCTTCGGGCGAGGCCACGTCGGCGGCGACGGCGGTGATCTTGGCGCCGGTCGCCTTGTGCAGCTCTTCGGCGGTGGCGTTCAGGTGCTCCTTGTTGCGGCCGTTGATCACCACCTCGCAGCCGGCCTCGGCCAGGCGGTGGGCACAGGCGCGGCCGAGGCCGCGGCTCGACGCGCAAACGATCGCCTTGCGGCCTGCAATCCCGAGGTCCATGCCTAACTCCCTAGACGACGCAACAACGAGGCGTGCCGCCGGTATGCCTGTTCTCGTAACTGAGCTGGCTTGAGTCAACGGCTGAATCCGCGTGCCGATCCTGCCCGACATATCGCTCACCGAACTCCTGCTGATCGTCGGGCTGGCGGCGTTTTCCGGCATTGCCGGCGGCGTTGCCGGCTATGGCACCGGCGCGCTGATGCCGCTGGTGCTGGTGCCGATCCTGGGCGCCGCGCCGGTGGTGCCGATCATTGCGGTGTCGGCGATGTTCACCAATTCGGCCCGCATCGTCGCCTTTCGCCGCGCGCTGAACCTGCGGCGCGCCGTGATTGCACTCGTTGCGGCGGCGCCGACCTGCGTGCTCGGCGCCTGGCTCTATACGCTGCTCACCGGCCGCGGCGCGGCGCTGGTGATCGGTGTGAGCCTGATCGCGACGGTGCCGCTGCGGCGCATCCTGAAGAATCGCGGCCGCCACCTCGGCGAAAAAGGCTTTGCCGCCGCCGCGGCGGGCTGGGGCGTGCTGGTCGGCGGCACCACCGGCGCCGGCGTCATTCTCTTGTCGCTGCTGATGGCCACCGGCCTCGAAGGCGCAGCCGTGATCGCGACCGATGCCACGGTGTCCATCGTCATGGGCGTGGTCAAGCTGTCGGTGTTCGGCCTTGCCGGCGTGCTCACGCCGGTGGTGCTCGCCGTCGGCCTCTTGATCGGCGGCATCGGATTCTTCACCACCTTCATCGCCAAGCTGATCGTCGAGCGCCTGCCGGTCCACGTCCACACCGCGATGCTCGACGCGGTGGTGATTGTCGGCGGCACGGTGATGATTTACGGGGCGTTGAAGTAGTCTCGTCATTGCGAGCGAAGCGAAGCACTACGGCCACTTCACCACCGGTGGCAGCGACGAGAGGATGGAGTCGACATTGCCGCCGGTGCGCAGGCCGAAAATGGTGCCGCGGTCATAGAGCAGGTTGAACTCGACATAGCGGCCGCGGCGCACCAGCTGTTCCTCGCGCTCGGCCTCGGTCCAAGGTTTTGTGAAATTCTTTCGTACCAGCTCCGGATAGATGCCGAGAAAGGCGCGGCCGACGTCTTGGGTGAAGGCGAACGTCGCGTCGTAATCGGTTTCGAGATAATCGTAAAAGATGCCGCCGATGCCGCGCATCTCATTGCGGTGCTTGAGAAAGAAATAGTCGTCGCACCATTTTTTGAATTTTTCGTAGGGCGCGACACCGGCGTGGGCGTCGCAGGCGGCTTGCATCGCGGCATGAAAGGCAACCGTGTCGGGATCGTCCTGGCGGCGCCGGCGTTCGAGCAGCGGGGTGAGATCGGCGCCGCCGCCGAACCACGATTTCGTCGTCACCACATAGCGCGTATTCATGTGCACCGCCGGCACATGCGGATTGTGCAAGTGCGCGATCAGCGAAATGCCGGTGGCGAAGAAGCGCGGGTCGTCGGCCGCGCCCGGAATGTCCTTGCGGAATTCCGGGGCGAATTCGCCGAACACCGTCGAGATGTGGACGCCGACCTTTTCGAAGACGCGGCCCTGCATCATCGCCATGACGCCGCCGCCGCCGCCACCGGCTGCACCGCTATGATCGGTGCGGCTCCACGGCGTGCGCGTGAATCGGCCGGCCGGACGATCGGCAAGCGGCGCCGTCGCGGGCAGGGCGTCTTCCACGGCTTCGAGCGCCGCTACGATTTGGTCGCGCAGCGCTTCGAACCATGCTCTCGCCTGCTTTTTGCGCGCCTCGATCTTGTCGGTATCCATGATGCTAGAATGTCATAAAATCGCGCGACAATGTCGATCCTTCGCCAGCGAGTTCGAAATCGATCATGCCGAATAAATCCTTGTCAAATCGCCTGACGCGCCGCCGCTTGATTGCGGGAGCCGCCGGTACCGGCGTAGCCCTCATCGCGGCGCCCGCCTTGCTGCGTTCGGCGCGGGCGCAGAGCTGGCTGCCCGGCAATCCGTTCAGCCTCGGCGTCGCGTCGGGCGCCCCGCGCTCCGACGGCTTCGTGTTGTGGACGCGGCTTGCGCCCGAGCCGCTGTCGACCGATCCGGAAACTCCCGGCGGCATGCGCGGCGGCAACGTCGCCGTCGATTATGAGATCGCGACCGATGCCGGCATGCACGACATCGTGCGCAAGGGCGAGGCCACGGCCGAACGGGCCTTTGCCTATTCGGTGCATCTCGACGTCAGCGGGCTCGAGCCCGGGCGGCCGTATTGGTATCGCTTCATGAGCGGCGACGCGGCGAGCGGCGTCGGCCGTGCCGTGACGTTGCCGGCGCCGGGAACGTCCCTCGACAAGCTGCGCTTCGGCTTCGTGTCGTGCTCCAACTATGAGCACGGCTATTTCTCGGCCTACCGGCATCTGACCGAGGAAAATCCCGACGTCGTGCTGTTCCTCGGCGATTACATCTACGACAACATCGAGGAGAACAAGCCGACCGTGCGCCGGCACAGCGACGGCGTCGCAGCGACGACGCTGCCGCTCTACCGCAACCGCTATGCGCAGTACCGGCTCGATCCGGATTTGCAAAACCTGCACGCGAGAGTGCCGGCGCTGGTCACCTGGGACGACCACGAAGTCGAGAACGATTATGCCGACCAATGGTCGCAATGGTTCGTCGAGCCGGCGCGCTTTTTGTTGCAGCGCGCCGCCGCCTACCAGGCGTTCTACGAGCACATGCCGGTGCGGCCGATCCTGTCGCATCCGCAAGGGCCGGTGATGCGGGTCTACGACCGCTTCACCTTCGGCGACCTGATTGAGATCTCCATGATCGACGGCCGGCAATATCGCTCGCGCGAAGCCTGCTACGGGCCCCCGAACAAAGGCGGCGGCCATCTGGAGAGCAACGCCAGCTGCCCGGAGCGTCTCGCCGCCGGACGTTCCATGATGGGTTTTGCCCAGGAATCCTGGCTCTATTCGGGGCTCGCGCACAGCAAGGCGCAATGGAACGTGATTGCGCAGGACGTGCTGATGGCGCAGTTGCGGCAGAAGCTCAGCGCTGCCGACGCGTTCTGGACCGACGCCTGGGACGGCTATCCGGCCAATCGCACGCGGCTGCTCAAGCGCATCGGCGACACGCGCGTGTCCAATCCGGTGGTGGTCGGCGGCGACATCCACGCCTTCTTCGCCAACGATCTGCACCTCGATTTCGACGATCCGGCTTCACCGGTGGTGGCGACCGAGTTCGTCGGCACGTCGATCTCGTCCTATCCGGCGCCTTACGAATTGTTCGCGCAAGCGGTGCCCGACAACCCGCACGTCCGGTTCTGCGAAAGCCGCCGCCGCGGCTATGTCAGCGTCGATCTCGAACGCGCCCGCATGCAGGTGCGGCTGCGCGTCGTGTCCGACGCGCACGATCCCAAGGCCGACATCGCGACGCTGAAGACGTTTGCAGTCGAGAGCGGGCGGCCCGGGGTGGTCGAGGCGTAGTGCGAGCGTGCTTAGTCTGCGTCCACTTTCTCGGCCAGCCAGACCTTGATCAGAGATTGATACGGTACGTCGCGCCTATTGGCGGCGATCTTGATGCGGTCAAGCAATCCTTGTGGCAGGCGGAGCGAAATGGCGGTCGTCGACAGTTTTAGATTTGGCAGACGAACGCGCTGCGCCTTGCTCCAATCGACATAGTCCGTGGAGTCATGTGTCTCCCAGAACTTACGTTCCTCCGCTTCGTTGCGAAAGTGAGGAATGGACTTAAGTTTTTTGCTCATAGATGCGTCTTTCTTTTCGGTTCGCGTTGCGTGCCGAAATCACTCGGATTTTCGTTCGCCCATCGCGCAACGTGAACGTCACGTGCAGCAGGCGGCCATCGATCGTTCGTCCCATGGCACTATGACGTTCTTCGTCCTGACTGTGTTTTACGTCGTCGGCGACCAGCAACCGTTCGTCTGTGAATACCTGTTCGGCTTCGGCCTGCGACACCGAATGTTTGTCGGCGCTCTTGAGACTGTTGCCGTCGTCCCAGTCGAATCCAATGATTTGGCTCACGTCCAACATTTTTGTATATTAACATAATATACAAAATCGGCAAGCCTCAGTCCACACAACTCGCCGGGGGCATCCCACCCGTCTGCCGCAGCGCCTCGCCGGCCACCATGGCGGCGGCGACTGCGACGTTGAGCGAGCGCAGGCCCGGGCGCATCGGGATGACGAGGCGGGCGTCGGCGGCGTTGTGGACCTCTTCCGGCACGCCCGCGGATTCGCGGCCGAACAGCAGCACGTCGGTCGGCGCGAATCGGTAGTCGAGATAGGACGTGGCGCCGCCGGTCGTGAACAGCACCAGGCGATGGCGTCCGGCCGCCCGCCAGGCCGCGAAATCGCGCCACGAGCCGTGCCGCACGATGGTCACGGCATCGAGGTAGTCCATGCCGGCGCGGCGGAAGGCGCGGTCGGAGGTCGGAAATCCGGCCGGCTCGATGATGTGGGCCTCAATCCCCAAGCACGCGCACAGCCGCAACACGGTTCCGGTGTTCTGCGGGATATCGGGCTGATAAAGGGCGATGCGCATGGCCGAAATCGGGGTGGTTCGGTGCCGAAAAGACCGGGCTGTGCAGGCCCGTAAGCCTACACTTGCACTCTCCCGGCAAGGGTGCCAATAAAACGCCGCCGGTTTGCGTCGCCTCTGACCTTCCCCAGGCTGGAAGCGACCGGTCTGTCCGCCGCCTGAACTCCTCCTGGGTAGGGAAGGGGCGCGGTTCGCCGCGCGGATGGGATGACCGGCAAGACGGATAAGGCATAAGGTTCGATTATGAGCGGACATTCGACCTATCAGCCGCAAAGCCCATTCATGAAGTGGTTCGAGCGGCGGCTGCCGATCGTGAGCCTCGTCTACTCCTCCTTCATCGCCTATCCGACCCCGCGCAACCTGAACTATTGGTGGACGTTCGGCGGCATTCTGGCCTTCATGCTGGGCGTGCAGATGGTCACCGGCATCGTGCTGGCGATGCATTACACGCCGCATGTCGATTTCGCCTTCAACTCCGTCGAAGCGATCATGCGCGACGTCAATTACGGCTGGCTGCTGCGCTACCTGCACGCCAACGGCGCCGCGTTCTTCTTCGTCGCCGTTTACGCCCACATCGCGCGCGGCATGTATTACGGCTCCTACAAGGAGCCGCGCGAGGTGCTGTGGATCCTCGGCGTCATCCTGTTCCTGCTGATGGTGGCCACCGGCTTCATGGGCTACGTGCTGCCCTGGGGCCAGATGAGCTTTTGGGCCGCCACCGTCATCACCAATCTGTTCTCCGCGCTGCCCGGCGTCGGCGAGCCGATCGTGACCTGGCTGTGGGGCGGCTTCGCAGTCGGCAATCCGACGCTCAATCGCTTCTATTCGCTGCACTACCTGTTGCCGTTCGTGATCGCCGGGGTGGTGGTGCTGCACATCTGGGCGCTGCATATGGTCGGGCAGAATAATCCGACCGGCGTCGAGCCGAAGACCGAGAAGGACACCGTGGCGTTCACGCCCTATGCGACCGCGAAGGATGCGTTCTTCGTCGGCGTGTTCTGCCTGTTCTTCGCCTGGTTCGTGTTCTACATCCCGAACTATCTCGGCCACTCCGACAATTACATCATGGCCAATCCGGGCCAGACGCCGACCCATATCGTGCCGGAATGGTACTACCTGCCGTTCTACGCCATCCTGCGCGCGATTCCGAGCAAGCTCCTCGGCGTCACCGCGCTGGCAGGCTCCATCATCATTCTCGCCTTCCTGCCGTGGCTCGATACGTCGCGGGTGCGTTCGGCGAATTACCGGCCGCAGTACCGGCAATTCCTGCTGATCTTCTTCGCCGCCGTGATCGGGCTCGGCTATCTGGGCTCGCAAGAGCCGACGGGCGGCTATGTGATCGCGGCGCGCATCCTGACGCTTTACTATTTCGGCTTCTTCCTCATCATCCTGCCGCTGCTCGGATTGTTCGAAAAAACCAAGCCGCTGCCGAACTCGATTTCGGAAGCGGTGCTGCGTGACGGCGTTCCGATCGGCGCGCCGGCGCCGGCGCCCGGCGCCACGGTTTAGCGGAGGCGGACATGATTTCTCATCGCATCATCACCGCCCTCGCGCTCGCCGTGTCGCTTGCCGCGACCGCCGTGCAAACGGCTGCGGCCGAGGACGCGCCGCCGCGGCAAAAATGGTCGTTCTCAGGTCCGTTCGGCATCTACGATCAGGCCCAGCTGCAGCGCGGCTTCAAGATCTACAAGGAAGTCTGCTCGACCTGCCACAGCATAAAACTGTTGGCGTTCCGCAATCTCGCCGAGCCGGGCGGCCCCGGCTTCACCGAGGCGCAGGCAACCGCGATCGCGTCCGATTTCCAGGTCACCGACGGCCCCAACGACCAGGGCCAGATGTTCCAGCGGCCCGGTACGCTGGCCGATCATTTCCCGCCGCCGTTCCCCAACGACCAGGCGGCCCGCGCCGCGCTCGGCGGCAAGCTGCCGCCCGACATGTCGGTGCTCGCCAAGGCGCGCAGCCACGAGTGGGGTTTTCCGCGGTTCGTGTTTGACGCGTTCACCATGTATCAGGAGGACGGCCCCGACTACATCCACGCCATCCTCAACGGCTATACCGATGCGCCCAAAGACTTCGCGCTGGCGCCGGGCACGCAATACAACAAATATTTCCCGACCGGCGCCATCGGCATGCCGAAGCCGCTCACCGACGGCCAGGTCGAATACACCGACGGCACGCCCACCACCGTCGATCAATACGGCCGCGACGTCGCCGCCTTCCTGATGTGGGCGGCGGAGCCGACGCTCGACGCGCGCAAGCGGCTCGGCTTCCAGGTGATGATCTTCCTTATCGTGCTGACCGGGCTCTTGTACTTCACCAAGAAGAAAGTCTGGCACGACGTGCACCATCCGGAGCTGACGGGATCGCAGCCGCAGGCTTGATTTCGGCGCTGAGTTTCATGCTTTGCCGTGAATGAGGCTCGAACCATGACCACCGCCGCGTTCGAGAACGATCTCAAAGCCGCGATCCGCAGCATCCCGGATTATCCCAAGCCGGGCATCATGTTTCGCGACATCACGACGCTCTTGGGCGACGCCCGCGCGTTCCGCCGCACCGTCGACGAGCTGGTGCAGCCCTGGGCCGGCGGCAAGATCGACAAGGTCGCCGGCATCGAGGCGCGCGGCTTCATCCTCGGCGGCGCGGTGGCGCACCAGGTCTCGGCCGGCTTCGTGCCGATCCGCAAGAAGGGCAAGCTGCCGTTCAAGCGGGTGAGCATCGGCTACTCGCTCGAATACGGCATCGACGAAATGGAAATGCACGAGGACGGGGTGCTTAAGGGCGAGCGCGTGCTTCTGGTCGACGATCTGGTCGCCACCGGCGGCACCGCCGAAGCCGCCTGCAAGCTGTTGCAGCAGATCGGCGCCAACGTGCTGGCGGCCTGCTTCATCATCGACCTGCCCGATCTGGGCGGCGCCGAAAGGATCAGGAAGCTCGGCGTGCCGGTGCGCACGCTGGTGAGCTTCGAGGGGCATTGAGGCGTGTACGCGTAAATTCGGCGGCCCCGAGCAGTGTCCGCGAAATGCGGCTTCCGAAAGATCGGCGACTCAGCGCCTACTCACTCCGCCTGCACTTGCACCGGCGCGCCAATTTTGTCGGCTGGGCCCGCAACGATCACCAGATAACGGCGCTGTGCGCTTTCGGCGTTTTGCACGATCTGACGAATCGGTCCGACGGCATTGACGATCGCCGACCCTGCCGGATTGGTGGTGAATGCCGCGAGTGGCTCGATCGCCCCGCCGCCGTCAGGCTTGCTTGCAAGAGCGAGCAAATAGGGCTGTTTCGGCAGCAATCCCGACACCGATGCCTCCAGCACCTGGGAAAGGCCCTGGTCGAATAACGTCACGCTGGTCGGCAGCTTGCCTGTGCTCTTGGCGGTGCCGGGCGGCGCGAGGGCGAGATGCGCGGCCTGACCGGCAACGCCAAGCGGCTGCAGGTTCGCCGTGCCGTCGCCATCCGGCACGGCATTGGAAACGTAGGCAAGAGCCTGTGGCGCCTGCCCGATCGGAACGGTCGTGATCACTTTGTTGGTCAAGGTGTCGATGGCGGTAAGGCCATCGTCATTCTCGAGGCCGACATACATCCGCGTTCCATCACCCGACGGCCAGATGCCGTGAGGCAGATTGCCGACCTGAATGGTCGCGGTTTGCTCGAAATTATCGGTGCGGAATACCTTGATCTCGTTCAGCGCGCCAATCGTTACATAAGCAAAGCTGCCATTCGTGTTGTTTGCGAAGTTGACGTGATTCGTGATCGGACCGGTATCGAATCCCTTCAGCACGGCGAACGGCGGCCGGGCGTCGAACACCTGTACCCTGCCGGTGTCCTTCAACGTCATCCACACCTGCCTGCCGTCCGGCGTCGCCGCGATATTGGGACAGAACGGGCTGTCCTGCTGGACGTGGCCGACGATCTGGTGATCGGCGACCGTGATCACCACCGTTTCGGGATTGAAGGACGAGCAGACATAGCCGTACATCCCGTCGGGAGAGAAAATCTGCATGCCGGGGCCGGCCGGAACCTTGATACGCGTCTTTTCCTCGAATGTGCGCGCGTCGAGCACGGCGACATAGTCTTCGCCGCGCACCGTGACCCAAACCTCGTTGCCGTCAGGCGTGAAAAAAGCTTCGTGCGGCGCGCGACCCACATAGGTCACGTGCTTTGTGGCGTTGGTGCCGGTGTCCAGAAAAGTAACAGAGTTGCTGGCGATTGAGACGACCGCAACGGTTTTGTGATCGGGGGAAAATCCCATGCCGTGGACCAGCACCTGACCGTGGTAAAGTGGACTTAAGTTTGCCGGCTGCGACTCACCTAACCTGATCACGCCAAGAAGCTTGTTGTCGGCGGGATCGACGACGGAGACCGTGTTGGAGAACTGCTCGGCCGCGTAGACGCGGTCATGGTGACTTACCGGCACGTCGGGGTCGGATGCCTTGCCTGGGGCCTGCCCGGCCCATACCGAAGCGGAAGCAATGAGAATTGTGCTCGTAACAATTGTTGTCTCGAGAAGAGCGGAATTCATGTTCGGCTCCTGTTTCGTTTGAGGGATATGGGAAGCGCGCGATACGGCGCCGGTCACCGAGCGTCGGGAGCCGGGGCCGCTGAAAGTCGCGTTGGCGACGGAACGGAGGGCGGCAAAGCCTCACCGACGGCGAGCCGCATGACGGCGATCTCCTGTTGCTGCGTAACGATGATTTCCTGCGCGAGCCGCCTGATCTTCGCGTTGCGGCCGTAGCGAAGCACCGCTATCGCCATCTCGATTGCGCCCTGGTGGTGCGGAACCATCATCGCCACGAAATCGCGATCGACGTCGCCCGTGGGCGGCACTGCCATGTCCTTCATCATCTTTGTCATGGCCGCGCCGTTCTCGGTGAGGAATGGAGATTCCTCGGTGACTGCCGCGCTATCGACCGGGCATAAGTCCCGCATCGTCTGTGACACGCCGGGGGTCAAAACAAAGAGCGCGCCGCCGGTGGCAATTCCTGCCGCGAGCGCGACCGTCGCTGCCATGACTGAATATCGATTGAGCCAGCTCATCTGACCTCCCTGTGAGGCTATCAATCGCGGTCGGCGAAGGAGCATTGCATTGCTGCGTGTTCGGGACGCCCTCCGCGACGCGCGCTTGTGGAGGAGGAACGATCGGTATCAAAAGCCGACACCTGCACCGCAACGAACGCGGTGCAGGGTCGCCACGATTGACTCGATCGGACCGTCAGCCCACCTAGTGCTTGGGGTATTGCGTGAAAATGTAATCTTTCGACGCCACCGTGGTGTGGCAAGCGAATCCGCAGTTGGGCTCGGTTCCCTCGGGCGCAAAAGTGTCAGACGCGGCATCATAGATGAAGTTGGCGTATGCCCATCCGTGCGTGTCGGGAAATCGCTTGGTATCTTTTTCGATGACGTCGACCGCTTTCAGAGTGTCCGGCACCTGCACGAAATAGGGCGACACGGTGTTCTTTTTGAAGGACCACTCGATCTTCACAATCTTGGAGCCATCAGGAAAAAGCTTACCATCGGCGGGAAGGCCGCGCCGGTACGCGTCCATCATCACGTCATTCGCCAGGATCGCCTTCAACTGAGTTTCGGTCTGACTGACCGCGACATCCTTCCAATTTTCGTAGCCTCTGAAATCGGCAAACGAGAGCTTGCCCAATTTCAGCGTGTATTTGTCCTGCGCGGCGATGGCCATGCCGCCAAAAACGGCAAGCATGACCGCAGTCATCGAAATCATCGAAGAAGTTCTCGTCACGGCTCACTCCTGCTCTTGCTGTTTGCAAGGTCAAGTGCAGTGGCGGCCGCTCAAACGGAGCTTGCGCAAGCGCAAATGCGAGGATTCGGCTTCTTGTCTAGAAATCTTAAGCTAAGGATCGCTTGCACGTCGGCAAGTCAGCTATCGTTTTAGCGGGCGGCACATACAGCTACGTCGCACCCGAAAGTTATCGTAGCATACCCGACTATTATGATCCACGGGGTGGTCGCCAATACTCTTGATGAAGCTGCCGCGCCGAACTTCGGACCCACTAAAGTCCGCTTTGAGCAAATTTATGAGAACACCGCCTAGCGCACCGAGCGCAGCGCCGAGCCGAGCTTCTCAACCAGGCTGTCGCTCAGCGACTCTCCGAGCTTGCCCATCAGCAGGCGCAATTCGAGCTCGCGAAACTCGGTGAAAATGGTGGCGATCCAGCTGTGGATCTCGGTCGGGCCGCCGGGCCGCTCGGTCATATAGGCGCCGAACGAGAAACTTGGGCGATCGACGACGCCGCGCACGATCGCGGAGAGGCGCGGGATGCGGATGAGGCTGTATTCGGGCCGGCTCGGCGGAAAATCCGCTTTCTCGTACATCACCGATATCGCCTCGTTGTGCACCGGCACGAAGGCCGTGCTCTCCAGGCGCCGACGCACGTCGGCATAGGCGCGCACCGTGCCTGGCGCCGGGTCGGTGACGAACAGCACGATCGGCTCGATCGAGCGCCGCCGCGCCTCCTGCACGAAGCCGATCTCGGTCATCACGTCGAAGAATTGTTCGAACAGGCCGTAGCCGAGGTCGATGACGGTGGTGCGCGGAACGCCGGCGAGCAAGCGGTCGAACAGCGCCATCTGTCCGGGCGTGTCGGCGATATTCATGGTCGCGACGAGGTCGGGAAAATAGCCGGCGAATGTCGGCTCGCGCGGGTCGAGGTCATAGCCGACAAGGGCGCGGTCGTTGTCTCGAAAGAATTCGACCAGGAGGCGCGCGATCAGCGTCTTGCCGACCCGCGGGCGAGGTGAAGCGACGATGTAGAGCGGCGCCTGCTGCGGCATGCCGGCAATCGGTCCATTGCGATAGAGAATCGCCGTACTGGCCCACTCGCTTTACTCCCCCGCGAGCGGGGGAGGGAAGGGCTTACTGCGCGGTGCGGACCACCTGCACGCGCGGAGCGCCGCCCGCCGGCGCTGCGGCGCTGGCGACGAAATCGTTCAGCTTGATGCGATCGTATTCGCCCCAGACATTGCCGAGCCAGTGCCGGACATAGCCGCGCAGCACGAACGAATAATTGGCGGCATCGCCCTTGGCGTTCTTGTTGGCGACGAAGGTGAGGAACGGCACGGACGCGAGCTCGACCTGCTCGTAGGCCATCTCGTTGAGTTTTGGGATGGTGATCTCAACGGCGTCCTTGAATCTCTTGAAATAGGCCGCGTGCGTCGGCTGGTCCCACTCGAAGAAGCTGGTGTTGTTGAAGTAGTTCTTGACCAGGAAATATTTGGCGTCGGTGGTGAAGGTCGACGTGTCCTCGATCTCGTTGAGCGAAGCGATCGAGGAGCCGAGAATGTGGAACACGGCGAAGTTAAGCTGGCCCTTCTTCACCGCTTCGAGGAAGCCGATGTCGCGCAGCGAGCGCAAGGTCGGCGACAACAGCCCGGCGCGCACGTCGATCACCGTCACGCTGGCGTCGGTGGTCGACAGCGTGTCGAAAATCCGCATCTGGTCGGGGACCGAGGTGACGTCGACGATGTCGCTGATGTCGGGATGAAAGCGCTTCAAGGTGCCTTTGGGCGATTCGGTATCGAAGGCGCGCGTCGGCACGTGATGCGCCGTGAAATAATCGAGCAGCGTCCGGGCGACCGTCGTCTTGCCGACGCCGCCCTTGTCCGCGCCCACCACGACCACTGTTGGCTTAGCCATTGTCCTGATCCCCGCTGACCCCGTTCGCCTTAAGGCGTCGTCCGTTCGGCTCAGCAAATCCACCGGAAAACCGCGGCCAACCCAAGCACTTCCCGCAAATCTTTCCGTTAATGGAGTCTTACACAGAGCCGGCTCTGTTTGGAAGCCTCCAGATGCGCCACGTGGCTGCGAACGCGCTGCGTAATGCCTATTTTCAAAGGGATATGGTTAATTGTGACCCGATTACGACCAAGGTCTTTATAGTGGGCGCATGATCCTGTCCGAAAACCGGTATCCACTTTTCGGGATCATGCGCTAGCCGGAGTGCGGGCCCCACGGTCCGGCCGATGCGTCCGACGAGCCCGGAGCAGCGCCTTCACCCTCGCTCGATTCGTCCACCGCCGGGCCCCACGGCCCGCGCGGCGGCGGCGGTTGGTCGGACCGGTCGTCGTCCGCCTCGCTGTCCTGCGGCGGCAGCGCCAGCGGGCCGGGATCGTGGCCGCCGGCGAACTTGACCAGCGCGGCGACCCGGCTGTCGACGCTCGGATGGGTATCGAACAGCTCGCCGAATCCCTGGCGCGGATTGTCGAGGCACATTTCCATCACCGCCGAGGTTGCGCCCGGCAATTCGCCGCGGCCCTCGATCTTGCGCAGCGCCGAGATCATGGCGTCGGGATTCTTGGTGAGCTCCACCGAGCCGGCATCGGCGAGGAATTCCCGCGAGCGCGACAGCGCCAGGCGAATGACGAACGACAGGAAATAAGCCACCGCAATGAATGCGATGGCGATCAGGATGGCAAATGCCGCGCCGCCACCGCGGCGGTCGTCGGAGCGGCTGCGGAAGCTGAAGCCGTTGTAGAACCACAGGCGAAACACCAGTTCGGCGAAGAAGGACACCACGCCGGCAATGACGACGGCGATCACCATCATGCGCACGTCGCCATTGCGGATATGGGTGAGCTCGTGGCCGAGCACGGCTTCGATCTCGGCGTCGTCGAGCCGGTTGAGCAGTCCGGTCGTCACCGTGATCGAATATTGCTTGGGACTCATGCCGGTGGCGAAGGCATTGAGTGCGTCGCTGTCCATCACCTTGAGCTTGGGCATGGTGATGCCGCGCGAGATGCACAGGTTCTCCAGGATATTGTAGAGCCGCGGCTCCTCGGCGCGCGTCACCTCGCGGCCGCCGGTCAGCGCGTCGATCATGTTTTGGTGGAAGTAATAGGCGATGACCACCCACAGCGCGGTGCCGACGGTCGCCCACGGCGCGGCGTGGACAAGATCGTTCCACGCCAGCTGCATGAGCGTATCGACGTCGGCGTCGACCGATAGCGCCTCCGCCGTCAGCGCGCCGGCATAGACCAGCACGTAGATGAGGAAAAACAGCCCGATGAGCAGCGCGATCGAACGCCGCCGGTTCGACTGGATGTGGCTATAGAGCCCGTAAGCGGCCATCACCAATCACCGCGGCTGCTGGCGGTTTAGAACTTCACACTCGGCGCGTCGGTGACGGCTTTGCGGTCCTCGCCGAGATCGAAATACTCCTTCTGCGCGAAACCGAACGAGGCGGCGAACAGCGCAGCCGGGAAGCGCTGGATGCCGGTATTGTATTCCTGCACCGCATTGTTGAAGAAGCGCCGTGACGCGGCGATCTTGTTCTCCAGATCGGAAAGCTCGGCCTGCAATTGCTGGAAATTGGTGCTGGCCTTGAGGTCCGGATAGGATTCCGAGAGCGCGAACAATTGCCGCAGCGCGCCCGAGAGCATGTTTTCGGCGGCTGCCTGCTGCGCCGGCCCTTGCGCCGACACCGCCGCGTTGCGCGCCTTGACGACCTCGTCCAGCGTGCCGCGTTCGTGCGCGGCGTAACCCTTTACCGTCTCGACCAGGTTGGGAACGAGATCGTGGCGCTGCTTGAGCTGCACGTCGACGTCGGCAAAGGCCTGGTTGACCCGTTGCCGCATGGCAACGAGGCCGTTGTAGACCATGACCGCCCACACCACGAAAACGACGATCACCGCAAGCACGATTAGGGTCGAGGACATGACGGGGCTCCTTGGGGGCGCTGGGGCGGTAAAACCGGTTTTGCAGCCTCGATCAACAGCATAGCCAAACACGCGGCCACGGATAGAGGAGGGTTAACGGCGTCGTTAAGCTTAGCTTCGAATGGTCGTCGCGCGGCCGGTCCGGTCGTTGTAAATCCAAAGCGGACAAATAGGTACGCGCCATGCTGAAGCAATATGTCAGCTCGCTGTCGTCCGAGCATTCGGGCGCTGACATTGTCGCGCTCGCCCCGCCACGAAGCACGCCGCTGCCGCGAGACGATTTAAGCGAAACTGCCGAAAACGCCGGCGCCATGGCGCAGACCGTGCGCGATCAGCTGGCGCGCGAGGTTGCCGATATCGAAGCCGCCACCGCCACGCTGCGCCGGGCCGAGCCGGCGCTGGAATCCTGGACCAAGGCGCCGGCCAATACCGGCGGCAAGCCGCGGCCGATATGGCTCCTCGTCGGCGTGCTCTGGCTGTCGACGGCGCTGGTCACCGCCGGCGCGGTCGTCGCTATTGCGACGCTGGCGGGCTGAGCAGAATTCATTCTCGAGTGTAGGGTGGGCACCGCGCTCGCGAGGCGTATTTCGCGTGGGCAAAATTGCCTGTGCGCGGCGCCCACGCGGTAAGCGCGGAGTTGCAATTTTGGGTAATGCTTAGCGGTAAGCTTGGCAAGATACGGTGTAAGTATGAGCGTCGAACAAGCATTAACGGCAATATCGGTTGCGACCTCAATTGTTGCCGCGATTATCGCAGCTTTGGCGTTTCGATCCCAAAAGCGGCAAAGCGATATTAGTCTACAGGCAACACTTCTGCATGAGTTTTTGGTAGAATTTGTCAGCCGACCTCACATGCGCACTGTCAGATTTCTAGCATCCGAGTTTGGACAGAAGATATTGGTTGATGCCGATTCGAAAGCTCTTCCCGCTGTTGTTTTCCATCTAATGGATTTTTTCGATTTTATTGCCGTGTACTACAATCGTGGGGCACTCGACAATGAAATGGCATTTGTTTGTTTTTATTACTGGGTCTCCCACTATTGGAGAGCATTCGGTCGAGATATTCAGCAATTCGAAACCAACGCAGGATTTCGCGCCTATGTAAATATCCCTTTGATGGTCGAGAATATGACCACCTTTGGAAAGTCTCGCAAATGGATTGAACCCCATTACGTCCTGTCGCCGGATCGACTGCGCCGCTTCTTTATTGAGGAAATGGATGAGTGTGCAGGGGATTAGTTATTGCCGGTGCCAAAATCGAACTGAGACACTCCCCAATTTTGCCCACCCTACGGGGCGCTTCAATACGCGTTGCGATATCCCGCCGGCGACAGCACGGTGCGGACGATGATCTGCAGATCGAGCCAGAGCGACCAGTTGTCGATATAGAACAGGTCGTGCTCGAGGCGCCGGCGCATCTTCTCGTCGGTATCGATCTCGCCGCGGCAGCCGTGGATTTGCGCCCAGCCGGTGATGCCCGGCTTGACGTTGTGGCGCCGCGCATAGAGCGAGATGCGCTCCTGGTAGTCGTGATCGTGCGACAGCGCGTGCGGCCGCGGCCCGACCAGCGACATGTCGCCGGTGAGCACGTTGAAGAGCTGCGGAATCTCGTCGATGTTCCAGCGCCGCAGGAAGCGGCCGAGCCGGGTCAGGCGCGGATCGTTGCGGGTCGCCTGCGCGATCACCGGGCCGTCGTCGAGCGTGCGCATGGTGCGAAATTTGATGATGCGGAACGGCTGCTGATTGAAGCCGTAGCGGCGCTGCACAAAGAATACAGGCCCGGGGCTGTCGAGCCAGACCAGCGCGGCGACGGCGATCAGGAGCGGGGTGAGCGCGATGAGCGCGAGCGCCGCGACGATCAGGTCGAACAGCCGCTTGCGCGCGATCTCGGTGCGCGTCAGCGGCCGGCGCGTCAGCTGCAGGCTGGTCACCGGGCCGAGCTTCGAGAGCTTCACCTCTTCGAACTTGTGCAGGATCTGCTCGGGGCCGATGTGGATCTCGACCGGCAGCGTCATGAAGGTCTCGGCGCAGCGCTCGATGGTTTCGGTCTGCGACCACGGCAGTAGGAGGAAAATGGCGTCGGGCTCGAGGCTGCGCACGCTGGCGACGGCCTCGGCGAAATCGCGGTCGAGCATAGCGTGGCGCGCATCGGCGGAAGCGGTGGCGGCAACCGGAGTCAGGAAGCGGCAGCCGACGATGTTGATGCCATGGGTCCACGGCTCATAGCGGTTGACGAAGCCGTTGATGTTGGCGCCGGTGCCGATCAGGAAAATGCGCTGCGCCGAGATCAGGCCTGCGGCGCGCGCCAGCGCGGTAACGCGCACGATGAAGAAGCGCAAGCCGATGAGGCCGAGGAGCGTCGCCCCGTAGAACAGCACGATCCAGGCGCGCGAATATTCGGTGCTGGTCTGCGCCAGGAAGCCGACCATCAAGAGGCAGATCACCGTGACGTTCCACACCTGAATGGTGCGGCCGCCATGGGGCTTGAAGGTGCAGAAATTCGGCAGCCGGTATTCGCCGCGATACATGTTGGACACGGCGAAGATGCCGGCGGCGAGAACGCCGACCTGGAGGAAGAGCGTGATGTTGCCGGGCTTGCCGTAGGCTAAGAGGTGATAGGCGATGCCGGTCAGGCAGGCCATGGCGACGATGAAGGCGATGTCGGTGAGGAAAATCGCCGCCGCAAAGGTGCCGCGCACCAGCACCGCCCGCGCGCGCAGGTACCGGCCGGTCTGCGGCCGGGATGCCAGCGTGTAACTCGGGTGCGTGTTCATTGCCTCTGTCGCGGTCTTGGTCGCGGTCTTGCGAAAGCGAATCCCGACAGTGGCCCGAATTGAGACACCGGCGGCGGTCACACCGCTGTCTCGCCAGAACCATGCCAACGGGGCCAAGCGCGCAACGGCGGGCGGAAGTTGACGGCGGACGCCGCGTTAAGATTAATGTCGCCGTCAGTCGGCGTGCCGCAGGAGGAAGACCGTGCAGGGCAAGATCGCGCTCGAAGAGCATTTCGCCATTCCCGAAACGCTTCAGGATTCCCACGGCTACTTTCCCGAGCGCGTCTGGCAGGAGGTCAAGCACCGGGTCATGGACATCCAGGAGCGGCGCATCGCCGAGATGGACCGGCACGGCATTGCGATGATGCTGTTGTCGCTCAATGCGCCGGCGGTGCAAGCCATTCCCGATCCGGCACAGGCCGCGACAATCGCGCGCCGGTCCAACGATTATCTCGCCGCACAGGTGCACAAGCGGCCGGATCGCTTCCAAGGCCTCGCCGCGCTCGCCATGCAGGACCCCGACGGCGCCACGCGCGAGCTGGAGCGCTGCGTCAGGGAGCTCGGCTTCCGCGGCGCGCTGGTCAACGGTTTTTCGCAAGTCGGCAATGCCGAGACCACGGCTTACTACGACCTGCCGCAATACCGGCCGTTCTGGGCCATGGCGGAAAAGCTCGACGTGCCGTTCTATCTGCATCCGCGCAATCCGCTGCCGCGGGACGCGAAAATCTACGAAGGCCATCCGTGGCTGCTCGGCCCGATCTGGGCGTTCGGCCACGAGACCGCGGTGCATGCGCTGCGCCTGATGGCCTCAGGCCTGTTCGATGCCCATCCGCGGCTGCAAATCATCCTCGGCCATATGGGCGAGAACCTGCCGTTTGCGATGTGGCGGGTCGACAATGCCAATGCCTGGATCGAGAACCGGCACAGCTGGCCGGCCAAGCGGCGGCTGAGCGATTATTTCCGCGAAAATTTCTACGTCACCACGTCGGGCAATTTCCACACCCCGGCGCTCCTCAACACCATGCTGGAAATCGGCGCCGACCGCATCATGTTCTCGACCGACTGGCCGTTCGAGAACATCGACCACGCCGCAAATTGGTTCGATGCCTGCCCGATCAGCGAGAACGACCGGCTCAAGATCGGGCGCGAGAATGCGCGGCGGCTGTTCCGGCTGGGGAATTGAAGCGGGACGCGTCCTCGTAGGCGCGGGTCCCGAGCGCCCACGCCGATGCGGCCTTGATACGCGGCGCTATTGGCGAGGAAATTGAAGTATTGCGGGTAGATTTCATCAAGGAACTGCGGACCCTCTCCTGAGTTGTGCTCGTGAGAATTGCGGCGAAGGAGCGCACGATGGACCGTAAAGTGCAAGGTATTGCCGACAAGGCTAAAGGCACCGACAAAGACATCCATGGGAAGCAGCCAGAGCCGAATTTTGATAAGCCGTTGGGTTCTTCGCACAACGATGAAGCCGACTTGCGCGACGTGGCGCGACAGGCGGCAAAAAAGTCGAAATAGCCACAAATAAAAAATGAGCAGAGCGTTCGTCAAAGAACAGGATCTCGAATCTTCTGAGGATTTGCCTGATCGGCAGATTTCTGAGCTGCCGAATGACGTTACAATTGAAGGAATGGCGCAGATAGAGGCGGCTCTTGCCGCAGCGCGGGCCGCCTATGCCTTTGCGCAAGCAGGCGATGACCGTTCCGCGATGGCGGCGGCTTCGCGCGATTTGCGATATTGGAGCGCACGGCACGCCACGGCCCGCATCGTCGTTAATTCGGACGACGTCGCGCGGGTGCATTTTGGCAGCGCGGTGACTATTCTTCGCGATGATGGCCGAGAGCAGACCTTCCGTGTCGTTGGCGAAGATGAAGCAAACCCTTCGCGGGGAACGATTTCGCACGGTTCCCCGTTGGCCAAAGCATTGTTGGGGAAACGTATCGGCGACACTGTGAAGGCCGGCAGCGGCGACGCAGAAATACGAAATATCCAATAATCAGTTTTCCTGGCAGTCCGGCTGCGGCGGGACACGGTGACAATATCAGCTAAGATAGATCGCGGCGGTGGGCCTGGCCGGCCCACCGCCGATGATCAGACGTGCGAAGCGCCTTACTCCACGCTCGCCGGCATCCGAGCGACCGACATCATGGGCTGCGCGACTTGGTCGAGCAGATATCCCGCATTTTTCTCCTCGCCGAGCGACATCGTCATGAGGCGGCTGATCTCGGACTGATGCAGCTGCAGGGCCAGGTTTCGCGCCGTGGTATATGCGGCAATTTCGTAATGCTCGACACGCAAAGCAGCGCCGATCAAGGCAAGATCGGCGGAGCCTTCGTCCTTCTTTTTGCCTTCCGCCATGACGTCTTCGCCCTCTTCTACGAGGCCCGCCATGCCCTTGCAGGGCTTCGCCCGCGCCGCCGAGCCGAGCAATTCCAAACTTGCATTCAGCCGCTCGACTTGGTTCTCGGTCTCTTGAAGATGGGTTTCGAACAGCCGTCGAAGCTGCATGGAGTGCGCGGCCTTGGCCATTTTGGGCAACGCCTTGGTCAGCTGTTTTTCCGCATGCAGGATGTCCCTGAGCTGATCGACGAGAAGTTCCTGGATGGCGCTATCCGCGCCTTCGGAGCTTTCGGCATAAATAGCGGGAGCGTCACTTTCCGCACCCTCGATGCCGTTCGTGTCCGCGACGGCGGGAGACTCGACGAATTCCCATTCGCCGCCCTCATTCCAGGGACCGCGCACGTCGACTTCTCCGTGGTCGCCTTCCCCGGTCGACTCATTGAAGAACTGATCGACGAGCTTGGCCGTCGGGGCGATGTTACCGATGCTGAACGGCGGCTTGCCCATGCTTTCAAGTGCAATGGTGAAGGCCCGCATGTGCGTGATTTCGCGCGTCATCAGGAATTGCAGAGCATCCTTGGTGCCGGAATCGCGGCAAAAATTGATCAGCCGTTCGTAGACGATCTTGGCGCGTGCTTCCGCCGCGATGTTGCTTCGAAGGTCGACGTCAAGTTCCCCGGTGACCTTGAGGTAGTCTGCGGTCCAGGCCGTTCCCATGGAATTGAACAGATTGACCCCGCCGCCCCCGGCGATGGCGATCAATGGATCGGCTTCGGCCTCTTCGCGCACGGATTTTAACGGCTTGAGATGCATCCGCGCGAGGCAGCCGACGATTTCGAGATGGCTGAGTTCTTCCGTGCCGATATCCATCAGGAGGTCCTTTCGCGCCGCATCCTCGCAGTTGATGCCTTGCACCGAATATTGCATGGCGGCGGCCAGTTCGCCGTTAGCACCGCCAAATTGTTCCAGTAGCATATTGCCGAAGCGCGGATCGGGTTCGTCGACCCGGACGGTGTACATAAGTTTTTTGACATGGTGATACATTTGATTCTCCGGCGTGTTAGGCGTGTTAAATGCTATGTCGGGGTGGGAGAGCTTGCGGAACTTAACCGGAGCTCGCGGTACCAACTCAAGGCAAGGTCTTACCTATCTAAAAGGTTCCTGTGGGAGGCCGGTTTCCATAAAGGTGCGACATTGCGGGCCAGAAGCGTCATTCCAAGTTGACGGCTGTGTGTTGTTCCCAAATGCAAACCGCCGGCATTTCTGACGGCGGCTCCAAAGACCGACGTTATGTCAATCACCTTTCTTTCCTGTTTGGTGCTCGCGTCCGGCGAGGCAGGGCTTCATCCTTATGTTTCAGATCCTCCAACCCTGAATTGCTCCGGATGAGCACGCTTTTTGACTTTTCTGGCGTTGCTGCTTTGGAACCAATCCACCCACCCGCAGTTCCAAATCTATGGCAAAAGCGAGCAAAAGCGGCAGAGCCGTCATTCCCGAGCCGTCCTTCGGGTTTTTTCTTCGGGCGACGGGCGCCATGCTTTTGCTCGTGATCATCATGACGGCATATTTTTCGTTGCGCACATAGCAGCGATCGACAGCGACCACGTGCGTTCACGACCGCATACCGCCATGGCCTTCATTAGAAGCGCGTAAAATATTCAGCCGAACATGGCCAAACCTCTGCCATTAGCCGTTTGGGATCGTCACGCTGGGCGGCTCATCGAAGAATTTATGGACGACCACCCCTCCACCTACGAGAGCCGGCCGCGCCGTTCGTTGAACCAATGGCTCGAATCGGAGCCGCTCTACGACTGGCTGCTTGCGGCTTACCAGAATACGCGCCGCAGCGCCCGCCAGATCGAACCGTTCATCCGCAAGCACAAAATCGAGATGAGCGAGTTCAAGCCGGTCATCTATCGCTCGTTCGCCGCGTTCTTCGACCGGGAGTTTCGGCCGGGTGCCCGAACGTTCGTGGCAGCGTCGAACGAGATGGCCGCTTTCGCCGAGGCACGATATTTCGGCTGGAATAAGCTGGAAGCCGACCAGAAATTTCCCGTCAAGGGATGCTCGCTTAGCGCCGAGCAAATTCTCGGCAACCAAAACCGCGCGGCTGCCTTCGTCGGCGGCCCGGTATTGCTCGCGCGCTTGTCGCCGATGGATTACCACCATTTGCATTATCCGGACAACGGCTTGACCCTGGACAGCGCCCGGCTCGGGCGAAGCCTATGGACGGTCAACTGGCATGCCTTGCAAAATCAACCGGATATTCTCTTCCGCAACGAGCGGCAGATAGACATTCTTGAAACGAAAAATTTCGGCCGGCTCGCGTTTGTTGAAGTCGGCGCAATGTCGGTCGGCCGTATCGTTCAGGTTCACCCGCGCGAGACCGCGTTTGGGCGCGGCGAGGAAAAATCCGTTTTTAAATTTGGCGGCTCGGCGGTTGTAGTGTTCGGCGAACCCGGAAAATGGCGCCCGGCGGACGATATCCTCGAACATACGGCGCAAAGCGTAGAAACCCTGATAAGACTCGGCGCCACTATCGGTTTGCGCGCGACCCAGTTCTGACGGCGGCAACAAGGATGCCTCGACTTATCATAAAGATGCTTCACCAGTGCCTGGCGGCATTGCATGAATTGCATTCGCGAGACACCTAAAAGGATTAGGACGATGGCAAAACGGGCGAAGATGAAGCGTGATGCGGTTACTCCGTTTCGCGACAAATTGTGGGACCTCTTCGGCGAACAAGCATCCGGCATGGACGGCGCCGATGTTGTCCTGGCATTGCGACAGGCCGGCGAAGAGATTTGGTCCGTGGGTATCGACGACACCTACAGCAGTATGAAGCATCAGGATGACGAAGCGCTCGGCAACGCCTTTGATATTACTTGGCTGACGGTCGTATGTATAAAGTTGAAGGAAGTAAAAGCCGGCAAAAAACCGCGCACGCGCACCAAGGGACGCCCGGGGAAGAAGGCGACCTGACTATTAAGGCAAGCGCAGTTCAGCTGGGCCGCCGTCAGCCGCGATTGTTCTGAAGATCCCGGGCCGCCGCCGCCGGACTCATGCCTTGGCACTGGCAAGAGGCTCCGCACGCCTCACGCCGCGCCGCACGGCATAGACGTGGGTGAATTCGGCGCCGAACAGAACGATTTGAGCGGAATAATAGACCCAGATCAAAAGCATGACGAGCGACGTGGCCGCGCCATAGGTCGATTCCAATGCCTGTTTCCCGACATAGAAGCCGATCAAAAATTTTCCGATTTCGAACAGCGCCGCGGTCAGTGCGGCGCCGAGCCAGACGTCGCGCCAATCGACCTGCGTGTCGGGCAGCCATTTGAACATCATCGCAAACAGGATCGTGACGAAGCAGAACGAAACCAACGATCCGGTGATTTGGAACGCGGCTTCCGGAAAATAGGGCGCGACGAATTTGCCGATTGCCGCAAGCGCCGCGGTGAAGATCAGCGACACCAACAGCAAAAATCCAAGCGACAGCACGCCGGCGAGCGAGATGACATAGGTGCGGATCAATTGCAAAAAGCCATTGCTGTTGGACGTTTCGACGCCCCAGACCGTATTCAACGCCTCCTTGAGCTGGGCCACGACGCCGACGGCGGCGAACACCAACGTGCCGATTCCGAAAATCGTCGCCAGCGCGCCTTGGTATGGACGGTTCGCCGCCGCCAGCAGCGTTTCCAGCGCGTCGGCTCCGGCATTGCCGAGCAAGCCCGCGACTTGCGCCGCGATCTCGCCGTGAACCGCATCGGGTCCGAACACCAGGCCGGCAATGGCGGTGCTGATGACGAGGAGGGGGCCGAAGGAGAAGATCGAATAATAGGCCAGCGCGGCGCCCATCATCGAGCATTTGTGGCTGGACCAGCTTATGGCCGTCTCTTTGAACACGAACCGTCCCGCTGATTGAGCACTCGTAATCTGGTAATCACCCAAGGTTCCCGCGGGTTCCCATCGCGGCCTGCCGCGTTGGAATTTTCCTCGCTGCGAGAATTCGATTCCCGGGGAGGGAAAACGAGAACGATCGGGTGAAGATCGGGCGGGAGAATGCGCCGCGCCATTCCGGCCGGGACATTAGGCCGTATCGCGGCACCGCAACGTGACCGGACTAAAGGCCCAACTCGGTCAGCGATGGGTGATCGTCGGGACGGCGGCCGAGCGGCCAGTGATGCTTGCGCTCGGCTTCCTTGATCGGCAGATCGTTGATGCTGGCGATGCGCCGCCGCATCAGACCGTCCTCATCGAACTCCCAGTTTTCGTTGCCGTAGCTGCGAAACCAGTTGCCGGAATTGTCGTGCCATTCATAGGCAAAGCGTACGGCGATCCGGTTGTCATGGAAGGCCCATATTTCCTTGATGAGCCGATAATCGAGTTCGCGACTCCATTTGCGGGTGAGGAACGCTTCAATCGCCTCGCGGCCGCGAATGAATTCGGCGCGATTCCTCCAGACGCTGTCGATGGTGTAAGCGAGCGCGACGCGGGCCGGATCGCGGGTGTTCCAGGCATCCTCGGCGAGGCGCACTTTCTGCGCAGCGGTCTCTGCCGTGAACGGGGGCAATGGTGGGCGGCTCATCGGCTGACTCCCATTGTTTATTGCCAGGCGCGGCATTGCAGGGCGAAGATCGATATAATATCAGTATGAACGAAGCCTCCTTCAACGCATTGGCGGCGTGGCTGACGCAAGCGGGCCTTGCCGGCATCTCCGAGACCGACATCGTGTCCGGATTCTGCGACCGTTGCGTTGCGGCTGGACTCCCGCTGGGGCGCGCCCAGTTGTTCATCGACACGCTCCATCCGGTCCACGAGGGCCGCCTGTTCCGCTGGGGAATGGGGCCTAGCGAACCCACTCTGCTCGAATACGGCCGCACCGACCCGGCCGCGCTCGCCGCATCCGGCGCCGATCCCAAGGATGTCGAGGCCGCCGAGCGGTGGCGGCGCAGTCCGTTCTACCTGATGCTGCAGACCGGCCAGTCGCTGCTGCGCCGCCGGCTCGACGCCGCGACCATGGACGAATTCTCGGTGCTGCCGGACCTGGTTGCGGCGGGCATGACCGACTATGTCGGGATGATCACCCGCTTTGCCGCCGAAAGCGTCATCGGTGAGATGGATGGTCTGTACGCGTCATGGGCGACGCGGGCGCCCGAGGGGTTCAGCGACGGCCAGATCGCGGCGCTCGAGCGCATCGCGCCGTATCTCGCGCTCGCCATCAAATCGGTATCGCTGGCGCGCATGGCCGCAACGCTGATGGAAACCTATCTCGGCCGCGACGCCGGCCAGCGTGTGCTCGCCGGGCGCATCATGCGCGGCATCGCCGAGCATATCGACGCCGTCGTCTGGTTCAGCGATTTGCGCGGCTTCACGCAGATCACCGACACCGAGCCGAAACAGGCCATTCCCTTGCTCAACGACTACTCCGACGCGATCTTCCTGGCGATCCACCAGCACGGCGGCGACGTTCTCAAATTGATCGGCGACGGCACGCTTGCCATCTTTACCGCCGAAGACCGCCTGCACGCCTGCGGCGCGGCATTGTCCGCCGCGCTCGACGCGCGCAAAGGTATCGCCGAATTGAAAAAACGGCGGGCGGCGGACGGCCAGCCGGTCACCGACATGTATCTCGGTTTGCATGTCGGCAAGCTCTTCTACGGCAATGTCGGCAGCCGCGAACGCCTGGACTTCACCGTTATCGGCCCGGCCGTCAACGAGGCAAGCCGTATAGCGGCGATGTGCCGTTCGCTCGATCAGCCGGTTCTGATGTCGGCGGCGTTCGCCGATGTCGGCGACATCAAGCGCCGCCTGGTCTCGGTCGGCCGCTATGCGCTGCGCGGTGTCTCGCACCCGCAGGAACTTTTTACACTGGATCCCGATGTGTAATCGCGGCGCCGCCACGACACCGGCCGCCGGCGTGCGCGCGCCACGCAATGCACGCGATTGTTGCAGGCCGCGCCGAATCCGATACAATCCAGCGCAGTTCGGGGCTGGTTGGGGATAGCTGCAAAAGAAAAGGTCCAGCCGAACGAACCCTTCTGGGGAAGGGTTCATGCTGTTTTCCAAAGTCCTTTCCGATGGCGCCGTCGTCCGGCTGGCGACGGTGGCTGCGCTTGCTTGGCCCTTGGCGAGCTGTGCGGCCCGCCAGGTCACTCCGGTGGCGATGACGCAGCCCACCGACGATCGATTGAGCTGTCCGGAAATCGATCAGGAAATGAAAAGCAATCAGGCCGCCGGCGCCGAGCTGTTGCAAAAGAACGCGGAGGTCGATCAGGCCAATGCCGCGAAGGTTGCCGCCTCCATCGTGCTGTCCGGCTGGATCGCGCTCACCGTCGATCTCTCGCACGAAGAACAGATCAAAATGCGGGCGCTCGCCGACCGCAACGAAGCATTGGCGGCGCTGAAAGCCAAGAAGAGATGCGCGGCATGACGAGAGATTTCAATCCCGCCTCTGTCGCGTCGTTCGCGCGCCATGCCGTGACCGGGATCGCCTTGCTCGCGGCGTGTGCGACGCCGGCCGAGCCGGAGTGGATGGCCGTCACGCAAGCGTCGGGCGCGGGATTCCCGCCGAAGCTGCAACACGCCATGTGCGTGAGGAAAGTGACCGGCGGCGAAGCCACCAACCCGCTGTGGGTATCGGAAGTCGACGACGCGGGATTTACCGAGGCTTTGTCCAGTTCGCTGGACAGTGTCGGGCTTTTGGCGGAGCAGGGCTCCTGTCGTTATTTCATCGACGTCGATCTCCTCGGACTGGCGCAACCGACCTTCGGCTTCACCTTCGAGGTCACCTCGCACGCCAACTACAAAGTCTACGATGCCGCCGGCAAGTCCGCTTTATTGGCGACGATATCGGGCGCCTACACCGCCGATTTTGGCGAGGCTCCGCTCGGCTCCATGCGGCTCAAGCGCGCCAACGAAGGCGCGATCCGCGCCAGCATCACGCAATTCCTGGATCGATTGCGCACGATCAAGTGAGTCCGTAGCTGAGAGCTAGCATCGCAACAGCACGCGTCGGCCAATGCTGAGCGGCGTAAGAATGCTGCGATATTCTCACAACTTGGCGCACGCCATGCAGACGAGCGATGCAGTTGTCCCATCGTTAGAGCGAATGCAGCGAACGTTGGCTGTAGATATTTCCTATACGATATCGCGCATGAAGGTTCTTGAGCGGCTGCCGGGGAATCCGATCAACATTCATTATCGATGGGTGGATGACACGGCTGTTGCTTTGATGTCTCGGTTGCCGTCCTTCTCTCGCGTCGTCGGTCTACGCGCGGGGCACGAGCGGCACATCGAAGGACTCGTATGCTGGTATCGCGAGCATGGCATCAAGCCAACGTTCGAGATGGTTCCAGGGCACTACGCCGCAGAGCTTGGGCGCGAGTTGACGCGACTCGGATTTTTCCAATCCGGGTTTCACGTTTCCCTGATCGGCGAGCCGACCAGAGCTGATCGTGCTGGCGATCCGGCCACGATCGACCGGGTCACCACTGCTGACACTATGGAAGACTATCTCGACGCCTATGTGGCCGGTTGGGGGATTGCCGAAAAGGATCAGGCCCAGTTCAGGGTCAACGTCAGGCCTTGGCTGGACCAGGCAGGATGGTCGCTCTATGTCGGCCGATGGAACGGTCAACCCGCGGCAGCGGCAACGCTCTTTGTCCAGGATGGTGTCGGCTATCTTGCGGATGCGACGACCAGCCCGGCATTCCGTCGGCGGGGTTTTCAATCGGCCCTGCTGCGGCGACGAATTTCTGACGCCGCCGCGGCAGGTGTGGACACCGTCTTTAGCGGCGCGGCTCCGTTCTCGACAAGTCACCGTAATATGGAGCGCATCGGAATGCGCATTCAATTTGTCCGGTCGCTTTGGACGCCGATTTGAGCGAAAGACGCGCTTGATAATGCCCAATTTATCGTAAGCAAACGGCCTAGCTCGCCTCGCGCAGCTTCACCGCGCCTTCCAGATCCACCGAGACCAGCTGCGATACGCCGCGCTCCGCCATGGTGACGCCGTAGAGGCGGTTCATGCGCGCCATGGTGATGGGATTGTGGGTGATGATGATGAAGCGCGTGTCGGTCGAGCGCGTCATTTCGTCGAGCAGATCGCAGAAGCGTTCGACATTGTAGTCGTCGAGCGGGGCGTCGACCTCGTCGAGCACGCAGATCGGCGCCGGATTGGTCAGGAACACGGCGAAGATCAGCGCCAGCGCCGTGAGCGCCTGCTCGCCGCCGGAGAGCAGCGACAGCGTGGTCGGCTTCTTGCCCGGCGGCTTGGCCATGATTTCGAGGCCCGCCTCGAGCGGATCCTCGCTCTCGATGAGTTGCAGCTCGGCATTGCCGCCGCCGAACAGTTCGCCGAACAGTTTTTTGAAATTCTCGTTCACCGTGACGAACGAGGAGAGCAGGCGCTCGCGCGCCTCGCTGTTGAGGCTGAGCACGCCTTGGCGCAGCCGGCGGATCGCCTCGACCAGGTCGTCGCGCTCGCTGGTGAGCTTGACGTGCTGCTCCTCGACCTCGCGCAATTCCTGCTCGGCGAGCAGATTGACCGCGCCGAGGCGCTCGCGCTCGCGGTGGATGCGTTCGAGCCGGCCTTCGACATCGGCGACCGACGGCAATTCGGCGCCCGGTTTGATCTCGGCAATTTCGGCGGCACCGTCCGGCTCGACTTCGAGCCGCTCGCGGACTTCGTGGGCGAGGTCGGCGAGCCGGCGTTTTGCGGCGTCGCAGCGTTCCTCGCCACGGGCGGCTTCGGCGCGCGCTTCGCCGACCGCTTCAAGCGCTGCGCGCGCGATTTTGTCGGCTTCCGCAAGGTCGTTCTCGGCGGCGGCGAGCCGGTCGGCGTCGGCGCGGCGCGCGGCGGTGGCGGTCTCGATCTCGCCGATCAGCGCCTGGCGTTGGGACGCAAATTTTTCCGGCGCGCTCGCCAACTCGGCGCGCTCGCCCGAGGCTTCCTCGACGCGTTGCCCGATGGTCGCGATCTGGGTCTCGGCGTTGTCCTTGCGTTCGTTCCAGGCCTGGCGCTCTTCGGCGATCGCCTGCAGCCGCCGGCTGGCCAGCTCGGCTTCGCGCATGATCGCTTGCGCTTCGACGCGGACTTCGGCGAGCGCGCCGCGGTCCGTGGCGATGACGTCGTTGACCGCGGCAAGTTTTGCTTCGAGATCGGCGGTCACCGGCAAGGCGGCCAGCGCCGCCGTCGCTTCGCGCTGGCCGGCAGCCGCTTCGTCGCAGCCGGCGCTGATCCGCACGCGGGCTTCCTTGAGCGCCGAGATGCGTGCCGCGTTGCGGGCGATCTCGCGCTCGGCCGCGGTGTGCTCTTCGCGGGCATTGTCGGTCAGGCGTTGTGCATCGCGCCAGCGGATGCGCGCCTGCACTTCGGCTTCGGCCGCGGCCGTGACCGCGGCTTCGGCAAGCTCGAGTGTTTGGCGCTTTGCCGCGACATCGGCGCGAGCGGTCTCGAGCTCGCCTTCGATGGCCTGCAGCCGGCCGCGTTCTGCGAGCCGGCGCGCCGCGCCGGTCGGCGCATGCGCGGCGGCGGCAAAACCGTCCCAGCGCCAATAGTCGCCTTCGGGCGACACCAGCCGCTGGCCGGGTTTCAACATTGCCGCGAGCTGTGCTCCGGCGCCGCGATCGACGACGCCGATCTGCGCCAGACGGCGGGCGAGTTGCGGCGGCGCTTTGACGTATTGCGCCAGCGACGTGACGCCGTCGGGGAGTTGTGGATCGGACGGATCGACAGTCGCGCCGGCCCAATGCATCGGCGCCGATTCGTCGAGCGGCGCGTCGAGATCGTCGCCGAGCACGGCGCCGAGCGCCTTCTCGAAACCGTTGTCGACGACCAGCGAGTCGGCGACCGGCGGCCAGAGATTTTTGCTCTCGACCGCGAACAGCTTGCCGATGGTTTTGGCTTCGGTTTCCAGCCGCTGTACGCCGCGCTCGGCGGTGGCGAGCGGCTCGCGCGCGGCGTCGATCTCGGTGCGGGCCTGGGTATGCGCGACCTCGGCGCCGCGGGCCGCGGCTTCGGCGTCGGCAAGCGCGGCCTGCGCGGTGGCGAGCGCATTGCCGAGCGTTTCCAGATCGGGCTCGCCGCTGCCGGTCGCGATCAGGCCGGCTTCGATATTGGCAAGCTCGGCTTGCAGCCGCGCACCGCGCTGCTCGTGATCGGCCAGCGCGGTTTGCAGTTGATTGCGCCGTGCCGCCAGATCGGCGAGCGCGCCGGTGAGCTCGGCGAAGGATTTTTCCGAAGCCGAAAGCGCGGCATCCGCCTCCGCCACGCGGGCGTTGACGCCGGTCAAGCGCTCGGCGCTGGCATGGGCTTCGGCGGTGAGCGCGGTCTCCTCCAGATCCAGCCGGTGCAGCGCCGCTTCGGCGTCGGCGGCGAGCTTGCGCTCGCGCGCCAGATCGGCGGCAAATTGCTCGAGCCGGCGGTCGAGCTCTTCGATACGCTCCTTGGCGCGGGCTTCCTCGCGCTCCAATGTCTCGCGGGCGATGATGAGCCGCTGCAACGCCGCGGCGGCCCTGGCCTCGGCCTCGCGCAGCGCCGGCAGTCCGGCCGCAACCTCGGTCTGGCGCGTGTTGGCGACAACCTGCTCGCCGGTGCGCGCGGCGACGACGCGGACCGCTTCGTCCCTGGTCCGCTCCGCCTCGCCGACCTCGGTCTGGGCCGCGAGCCAGCGCAGGTGAAACAACAGCGCCTCGGTGCGCCGCACCTGGCCGGAGATATTGCGATAGCGCACCGCCTGGCGGGCCTGGGTCTTCAGCGAAGCGACCTGTGCCGCAAGCTGGCCGATGACGTCTTCGACCCTGGTCAGATTGTGCTCGGCGGCCTTGAGGCGAAGCTCCGCCTCGTGGCGGCGCGCATGCAGGCCGGAAATGCCGGCGGCCTCTTCCAGCACGCGGCGGCGCTGGTCGGGCCGCGCCTGGATGATCTCGCCGATGCGGCCTTGATGGACGAGGGCAGGGGAGCGCGAGCCGGTCGAGGCGTCGGCAAACAGCACGGTGACGTCGCGGGCGCGCACTTCGCGGCCGTTGACCCTGAAGGTCGAGCCCTGCTCGCGCATGATGCGGCGCGAGACTTCCAGCGTCTCGGAATCGTTGAAAACTGCCGGCGCCTTGCGGTCGGTATTGTCGATCGACACCGCCACTTCGGCGTGGTTGCGCGCCGGGCGTCCGGTGTTGCCGGAGAAGATCACGTCGTCCATCTCGGACGCGCGCATGGCCTTGTAGGAGGCCTCCCCCATGACCCAGCGCACGGCCTCGACCAGATTGGATTTGCCGCAGCCGTTCGGACCGACGACGCCGGTCAGCCCGGGTTCGATCACGAAGTCGGTCGGTTCGACGAAAGACTTGAAGCCGATGAGGCGCAGCCGCGTGAGCTTCATACCGGTGTTATTTCCATCCCCCAAGCTGCGGCCGCGAAGGGAATCGCTGAGGGCTCACGCCGTTGTGGCGCGTGATTCGTGCCGCATCGGCGCGGAGAATGAATCGTCGTCGTTCCAAGCGCAACAGGGCGGCGGCGTTATCCAGACCTTCGCCGGCTCTGCAGCTCCGCCGGCGGTGCCGCGACGGCCGGAAGGCTAACCTGGCAAACGGCAAAAAACCCTTATCCATCCTTGAGATAGGGGTCGATCTCCTTGGCCATGACCTCGATCGACAGATCGCCGACCAGGCGCTTGCCGTTGATGAAAAAGGTCGGCGTGGAATTGACGCCGAGCTTGTTCACGGCGTGGTCGCGCACCGCCTGGATGTCGTCGAGCACCTTTTGATTCGCCAGGCAGGCGTTGAAGGATTCCTCGGTAAAGTTGAACTGCTTGGCGATCGCCATCAGCGGCGGGATCGGTTGCTGGACCACCCAATCGGGCTGCTTGGCGAACAGCGTTTCGACCACCGACTCGTATTTGTCCGGGCCGGCGCAGCGCGCCAGCATGAAGCCGGCCGCGGCCAGCGCGTCGAGCGGGAATTCGCGCATCACGTAGCGCACTTTGCCGGTGTCGATGTAGCGCTTCTTCAGCTCCGGCAGCGTCTCCTCCTCGAAATGGGCGCAGTGCGGGCACGTCATCGAGGCATATTCGATGATGGTCACCGGCGCCTTGGCGTCCCCGATCATGATGTCGCCGGCCGGGCCGGCATGGGCCAGATCCTCGGGCGAAGGATTGGTATCGGCGGCAAAAGCGAGCGTGGTGAAGGGCGGCAGGGCGCCTGCCGAGGCTGCGGCAGCGCCGAGCGCCAGCACCGCACCGGTGGTCAATAATTCGCGACGAGTGAGCGACACAGAATGCTCCTGGTTGGCTGATCGGATTGGTACCGCAACGTGGATTTTCTACCGCGACAATGTGGCATTAGCACGCCAATCCGCCAAGCCGGCTTCGTCAAGCCCGGTTGCTCGAGCGATCGGTCGCCCGGCATCGGCGCCGGGTCATTTTTCCGCTGGAATCAAAAGCGCTTGTAATGGGCGATGGACCCGCCGCAACCTATCGAGACCGCAAAAAAGATTGACCGTCGCCAAATCGTGATGCATGGCGCGGCCGCAGCGCCCGAGTCACTTTACGATGAGGCTTGTTACGACGAGGCTTGTTACGATGAGATTTGGCCGGCCTGCTGCTGAATCTGCAGTATAATGAATTCCGCGGGTTTCACCGGGGCGAAGGCGACAAGGATGTTGACGATGCCGCGCTGGATGTCATCGGGCGTCATGGTGGTGCGGTCGCATGTGACCTGGAAGCCGTAGAAGGCGCCTTGCCGCTCCAGATTTTCCATGAACGCTGCGATGCCGAGCCGCAAACGCGACCACAACGTTTCGTCGTTCGGCTCGAACACGGCGAACGTCGTGCCGCGATACAGGCTCTCCTCGATGTAAAGCGCCAGTCGGCGCACCGGAACGTATTCGTAGTCGTCGGTGAGCACGTCGGCCCCGCGCAGCGTGCGTGCGCCCCAAACCACCGGGCCGTAGACGGGGAAGCTGCGCAGGCAATTGATGCCGAGCGGATTGAGCATGCCGTTCTGGGCGTCGGTGAGGTTCAGCTCCAGGCCGACGATGCCGCCGATGCCGGCGGCGGCGCCGGCCGGCGCTGTCCAAACGCCGCGGTCGAGATCCGTCGTTGCGTAAATGCCGGCGATGGCGCCGCAGGCCGCGAACACCTCCGCACTGCCGCCCGTCTCCTGGTCGATCTTCCTGATGCGCGGGAAATAGACCGCGCAGTTGCGCGCTTCGAGTTGCGGCGAGTTGATGGCGAGATCGTCCGGCCGGATCTGATCGATGTGGCCTTTGCCGGCCAGGTCGCTCCAGGCTTTGGGCGGATCGACGATCAGCATTGCCCGGCGTTTGAGGCAGTACAGCGCCGCATTCGGGTAGACACCCGGATAATCCATTTCGGCCTGGTCGGGAATGCATAACAGGTTGAACAGGTCGACACCGTCGAGGGCATGGATGCCGGTGCGCGCGTCCGCGCTGCCGAGGAGATCGTCGGCCGTGAGCACGGCGCTGTCGACGCCGCCGTGAAGGCAACCGGTTGGTCGACGAGCTTGCCGCTGGCATCCTGGACGAAAGTGGACTTCGGCGTGGCGGCGGGCAGGTTGGGCAAGTTGGTGTGCGGGTCGACACTCATCGTCGCGAGTTGCGACTGCGCCGCCAGCATCCGGTCGAGGCGATTTGGCGTCGCGACGTTTTGGACGGTGACATTGAGGTAGCGCTCGACCGTGGTTTGCCCGCCGGGCTGGGTATAGGTGAGCGTCAGGTTGAAGAGATTGGCCCCGGCTTGCGCCGCGCCGGCCACGTCCGGAACCGGTTCGATCGAGGCCGTGAGGTTGTTGCCCCAGCTGCCGGGACTGGCCGCGACCAGATTCAAGTCGGACAGTGCCGCACTGCCGCCGCTCGCCTTTTGCCCTGCCGGCGCCTTGTATGCGCGCACGACGATCGCATCGCCGCCGCCGTTCTGAAAGAAATCCTCTACCGCGTAGCTCAACGGAAAGCCCTGGGCCAAGCCGCCGAAATAGCGCTGGAAGTCCGCGAAGCTGTTGCAGGGCGTCGGCTCGTCCGGACCCATGAGGGTGCGGCCGACGAAGGCCGTGATGGAGGTCGCGACGCCGGTGATCGTGACATTGCCGCTGGGGATTTGCTGCACGACGACGCCCGGAAAGGAGATCGGGGTTTTACCGGAGTCTGCCATGGGTGCGCTTGGCCGGCCTCAGCTTCGCTTCACCGCCGCGCCGAGCCGCGCCAAGGCCTGGCGCAGCTCATCGTCGGCGATGTCGGGCAGGCTTGCGGCAAGGCGCGCGACCGCGGCCGGATCGCTGGTCTTTACCGGCTTGCGCGTGGCGCGCCGCAACGGCGCCTGGCGCAGCGCGACGCGGGCGATGGCGCGCCAGCCGAGGAATTGGTTGACCCGCTCGCAGATCACGTTGGTGGAATGCTGAATCTCGATCGCGGCGGGGCCCTCGACCCGCAATATCAGCGTGCCGGGCTCGCGCTCCTCGCCGTCGGCCGGGCGTATCCATTGGATTTTGATCGGCTCGCTGCGCGCGGCGATGTCGGCGCCGACGATCTCGGTCCAGCGCGTCACCAGTTCGGCCGAGGCAAAACCTTGCTTCTTGAAGGTCTCGCCCACGGCCTTGGCGACAAGGTCGCGCAGCGGCTTGGCGAAGGAACGGGAGGGCTTGTTCATGGTGCGGTGCTCTGTCATCCCTCGGCCGGACCGATGACCGCAACCGTAGCAGCCAAGCCCGTGGCGCGACAGCGCGGCAAGCGCCGCACGCGGCAGTCATGCCCGCAACCCACCGCTCTCTTGGCCTGGTACGACCGCCATCGCCGCAAGCTGCCATGGCGCGCGCCGCCCGGCCAACGTGCCGATCCGTATCGGGTCTGGCTTTCCGAAATCATGCTGCAACAGACCACGGTCAAGGCGGTGGCGCCCTATTACGCCCGTTTCCTGCAGCGCTGGGACGATGTCGGCGCGCTGGCGGCGGCGCCACTCGATGACGTGCTCAAGGCGTGGGCCGGGCTCGGCTATTACGCCCGCGCCCGAAATCTGCACGCCTGCGCCCGCGCCGTGGTCGAGCGTCACGGCGGCAAATTCCCGGCGAGCGAAGCGGAGCTGCGCGCGCTGCCCGGTATCGGCGATTACACCGCCGCCGCCATTGCGGCGATCGCCTACGATCTGCCGGCGTCACCGGTCGACGGCAACATCGAACGCGTGGTCGCGCGGCTTTATGCGGTCGAGACGCCGCTGCCCGCCGCCAAGCCGGAAATTCGCCGGCTCGCGGCCGGCCTGACGCCGCAACATCGCGCCGGCGATTTCGCCCAAGCCATGATGGATCTCGGCGCGACCCTCTGCACGCCGAAGAATCCGGCTTGCGCATTGTGCCCGTGGAACGACGCCTGCGCCGCCCACGCGCGCGGCGACGCGGAGACGTTGCCAAGGCGGACGCCGAAACGCGAAGGCGCGCTGCGCCGCGGCGCTGCCTTCGTCGTGCGCCGCGCCGACGGCATGGTGCTGGTGCGGACGCGGCCGGCGAAAGGTCTGCTCGGCGCCATGACCGAAGTGCCGACGACGCAGTGGCACCACGATTTCGACGAAGCCAAAGCGCGCACCGGCGCGCCGCGTTTTGCGTCGACGAAAATGCCAAAGCCCATCGCCTGGCGTAAGGTCGCCGGCGTGGTGCGCCACGTGTTCACGCACTTTCCGCTGGAGCTCTCGGTTTACGCAGCCGACGTTCCGGCGCGCACGCCGGCACCGTCCGGCACGCGCTGGGTTGCGCTGGCCTCGCTTGCCGGCGAAGCTTTGCCGAGCGTCATGCGCAAGGTTGTCGCCCACGCACTGCCGTGAGATTGAATACCCACGAAAAATAAACCGCGAAAGGAAACGCCATGACAATCCAACGTTTCGACACCGGGCCGCGCATGAGCAAGGCCGTGGTCAACGGCAATACCGTCTATCTCGCCGGCATCGTCGCCGACGCGCCCAAGGGCAAGAGCATGGGCGAGCAGACCAAAAGCATCCTTACGCAGATCGACGGCTTTTTGGCCCAGGCCGGCACCGACAAGAGCAAGCTGCTCTCGGCCAATATCTGGATCACCGACATGGCGAAGTTCGCCGAGATGAACGCGGCCTGGGACGCCTGGGTGTCGCCCGGCAACACGCCGGCGCGCGCTACCGTCGAGGCCAAGCTCGCCTCGCCGGATTATCTGGTCGAGATCATGGTCGTCGCCGCGAAATGAGCGCGCCTGGAATACTGGCGATCTTCAACGATTGCCGCGCCGGGCGCGAGGCGGAGTTCGAAGCCTGGTTTCAGGGCGAGCATCTCATCGAGCGGCTTGCGGTGCCGGGTTTTGTGTTCGGTCGCCGCCACAAGGCGTTTTCCGGCGCGCCGGGCTATTTCAATTTCTATATGGTCGAAACGCCTGAGGTGCTCACCTCAAAGCCTTATCTCGAAAGGCTCGACAATCCGACGCCGATGACGCGCACCATCATGTCGGAGGTTTTTATCAACATGAACCGCACGGTGTGCCGGCGCACGGTTCGGCGCGGCCATTTCCGCGGCGCCTTCGTCGCCGCCGCCCGGTTCAACCACGCGCCGGACGAGGCGGCGCTGTCGGGCTTACTGGAAAAGCTCACTGCCGACACAGCGGTGGCCGGCGGTGAAATCTGGATCGCGCTCGATGCCGCGGGCATGCCGGTGTCGATGGAAGAAAAGTTGCGCGGCGGCGACAAGAAGATCGCCGGCGCGCTGTTGATCGACACGCTCTACCAGGAGGACGCGGAAGCCATCGGCGTGCAGTTGACTGAACAATTTCCAGGCGCCGATATCTGCGTCTATCGCGTGCTCTGCCAAATCGGGAGGGGCGACCTATGAAAGAACTATTGCCGCTGGCGCAAACTATCGCGCAGCGCCTGATCGCGCGCCGCGAGACCATCGCCATTGCCGAATCCTCGACCGGCGGGCTTGTTTCCTCAGCGTTGCTGGCGGTGCCGGGTGCCTCGGCCTATTTTCTCGGCGGCGCCGTGGTCTACACCAAGGCGTCGCGCGCGGCCTTGCTCGGCATCGGCGACGCCGAAATGCAGGGACTGCGGCCGGCAACCGAAGCCTACGCGCTGCTCCTGGCGCGGCGCATGCGCGAGCGCCACGGCGCGACTTGGGGTCTTGGCGAAACCGGCGCCACCGGACCGACCGGCAACCGCTACGGCGATCCGGCCGGCCACACCTGCATCGCGGTTGCGGGTGCCGCTCAGGCCGGTCTTGCCGAGCGCGCGATCACGCTGCGCACCGGCAGTGCCGGGCGGCTGGCGAACATGGATGCGTTTGCCAAACGCGCGTTCGAACTTCTTGTTGAGGTCATACCCGCGACGTAGCGGGTCCCTTATTCGGCGGCTTCCGACATTTCCGAGCGTACTTGCGCACGCAAGGTGTCGATCACCGTCAAGCCCTTCGGCGTCTCGATATGCCAAAAAGTCCAGCCGTTGCAGGCTTCGAGGCCTTGGGCCAGCGCGCCGATGCGGTGGATCGAGCCGACTGCTTCACCCAGGGAAACCGCGCCGTCGGCGCGCACCAGCGCGCGGTGCCGGCGCTTGGCGTCGGTGAGTTTTATGCCCGGCGAGATCATGCCACGCTCGATCAGGGTTGCGAACGGCACCCGGGGCGCCTCGCGTGCGGTCATGAAGGTTGCGAGCGCGGGCTCGGCCATCGGCTCGATTGCGGCGATGCGCTTTTCCGCCGCCGCGGCGTAGTCCCGCTCGCGCTCAAACCCGATGAAGCGCCGGCGCAGCCGCTGCGCCACCGCGCCGGTGGTCCCGGTGCCGCAGAATGGATCGAGCACGAGGTCGTCGGGCCGCGACGCCGCCAGGATCACCCGCGCCAACAGCGCTTCCGGCTTTTGCGTCGGATGCAGCTTCTTGCCATCGCGGCCTTTGAGCCGTTCCTCGCCGGTGCACAGCGGAAACAGCCAATCGGAGCGCATCTGGATATCGTCGTTGCCCGCCTTGAGCGCTTCGTAGTTGAACGTATAATCCTTGGCCGGAGCCTGCCGCGCCGCCCAGATCAGTGTCTCGTGGGCGTTGGTGAAGCGGCGGCCGCGGAAATTCGGCATCGGGTTGGATTTGCGCCAGACGATGTCGTTGAGGATCCAGAAGCCCATATCCTGGAGCACGGTGCCGACGCGGAAGATGTTGTGATAGGAGCCGATCACCCACAGCGTGGCGGTGGGCTTCATCAGGCGGCGGCAGGCGGTGAGCCAGGCGCGGGTGAAATCGTCGTAAGCGGAGAAACTGGAGAACTTGTCCCAATCGTCATCGACGGCATCGACGCGCGAATCGTCGGGACGCTTGAGGTCGCCTTGCAGCTGCAGATTATAGGGCGGGTCGGCGAAGACGAGATCGACGCAAGCCGCCGGCAGCTTCGCCATCTCGGCAACGCAATCGCCGACGACGATGCGCGGCGAGGCGGCGGCCGGGTGCGGGGCGGACTCAAAACTCACGCGGGGCGCCCTTACGGACGCCCCGCGACGCGACACAACCATGACTCAGAACTCTGACTCAGGCGACGCGGCCGGCGACGCGGGACCTACAACCGACCAAACGGATGATGCCGCGCCAAGGTAAAAAAACGCTTTACTTGTGAGCCACCGTGCTAGGCAATAAATGCCGGGAAACACTTGGTTAATCGTGCGCGAAAGGCCGTTGCGTTTGTGCCGGAATAGGACACGGAAAGTAACGCGCGATAGGCGCGAAGGAGAATGAGCAATGCGCACCGATGATTTGCGTCCCAGCAGCAATGTCGAGGACGATCGCGAACTCAGCGCGTCGCGCGGCGGCGGCGGCATGCCGGGCGGCGCCGGCGGGCTTGGCATCGGCACGGTCATCGTCATCGGGCTGATCAGCTGGTATTTCGGCATCGACCCGAGCGTGCTGCTCAACGGCGCGCAAATTCTCACCGGCGGCGGCTCGCCGACGCAGCAAACCCAGCCGGCTCCGGACGTCTCGGCCGGCACGCCGACCGACGCCACCGGCAGGTTCGTGGCGCTGATCCTCGGCGACACCGAGGACCGCTGGACCGAGATTTTCACCGCCAGCGGCCGGACCTATCACCCGCCAAAACTGCGGCTGTTCTCCGGCACTGAGCCGACGCCCTGCAACTTCGCGCGATCGGCCCAGGGGCCGTTCTATTGCCCGCTCGACAAACGCATCTATCTCGACACCTCGTTCTTCGACGACATGCAGCACAAGTTCCGCGCCTGCTCGGACAGCAACGCTTGCAAATTCGCCGAAGCCTATGTGATCGCCCACGAGGTCGGCCACCACGTCCAGGACGAGCTCGGCATCCTGCCGCAGGTCCGGCAGGCGCAGCAGGCGGCCGCCAGCAAGGTCGAAGCCAACCAGCTCCAGGTGCGCATCGAGCTGCAGGCCGATTGTCTCGCCGGCGTGTGGGCGAACCGCGCCCAGCAGAAGCACAATTTCCTCGACCCCGGCGACGTCGACCAGGCCTTGCAGACCGCGACCGCGATCGGCGACGACCGGCTGCAGAAGGAGATGCAGGGCTATGTGGTGCCCGATTCCTTCACCCACGGCACGTCCGAGCAGCGCAAGCGCTGGTTCTCCAACGGCTTCAATGGCGGTCAGGTCAACAACTGCAACACGCTGTCGGGGAATTCGCTGTAGCGTTTGACCTCTCCCGCAAGGGGAGAGAGAGGCGCGCGCCGCTTGCCCGAGAACGCAGCGGCGGTCTAAGTTTCACGGCGGGGAAACGCAGGCTCCCCTTCAGACGCAATCATCCGTCCAAGCTCTGTGCAACACTCGGCGTCTCGAGGAGATTGCGCGTGGACGGAACATCGACACAACGCTCTGACATCCGGCTTCTGCTCGTCGCCCGCGGCGTGCGCGGTTTTGGCGACGGCTTCAGCACCATCGTGCTGCCGGCCTATCTGGTGGCGATCGGGTTCGGCACGGTGGAGATCGGCATCGTGGCGGCGGCTTCGCTCTTCGGCTCGGCGCTGCTCACACTCGGCGTCGGCATCGTCGCTCCGCGCCATGAATTGCGCCACCTGCTGTTCGCCGGCGCCGTGCTGATGGCGGCGACCGGCGCCGCGCTGAGCGGCGAAAATCTATGGTGGATCGTCGCCGTCTGCTTCATCGGCACGATCAATGCGTCGAGCGGCGATATCGGCCTGATGGTGCCGCTCGAGCACACCATGCTGGCGCGCAGCGCGACCGACCGCGAGCGCACCAGGGTGTTCGCGCGCTATAGCCTGATCGGCGCCATGTCGAGCGCGGCAGGCGCGCTCGCTGCCGCCGCGCCCGACCTCATGGTCGGCGCCGGCATCGGCAGGATCGCGGCTTTCAAGCTGATGTTCGTCTGCTACGGCGCGCTCGGTCTTTTGGCCGCGGCGATCTATCGCCGCTTGCGGGGAAGCCGCGCCGAGGACCGTCACGTCAGCACGCCGCTCGGCCCCTCGCGCGGCATGGTCTACAAGCTCGCGGCTTTGTTCAGCCTCGACGCCTTCGCCGGCGGCTTCGTCGTGCAATCGCTCTTGGCGCTGTGGCTGTTCGAGCATTTCGGCTTGTCGCTGTCGGCCGCCAGCCTGTTCTTTTTCTGGACCAGCGTGCTGAGCGCCTTGTCGTTTCCGCTGGCCGGCTGGCTCGCCCGGCATTTCGGCCTCGTCAACACCATGGTGTTCACCCACATCCCGTCGAGCCTGTGCCTCATCGCGGCGGCGTTTGCGCCCAATCTCGCCGTCGTTCTCGGCCTGCTTTTGGTGCGCTCCGCGCTGTCGCAGATGGACGTGCCGACCCGCACCTCCTACGTCATGGCGGTGGTGACGCCGGCCGAGCGGGCGGCGGCGGCGAGCGTCACCGCGGTGCCGCGCAGCCTTGCCTCTTCGCTCAGCCCAGCCTTCGCCGGCCTGCTGTTCGCTTCGGCGTTTCCGGGCCTGCCGCTGGTGCTGTGCGGCGGCCTGAAGGTCGTCTACGACTTGGCGCTGCTCTACACCTGCCGTCACATCAGGCCGCCGGAGGAAAGCCGCGACACTGCGGCGTGAGGCGGCGGCCGCCGAACTCTTTGCATCTGGCCGCCGGGAGCCCTAAGCTAAAGGCCTGTAAAGGTGTACCGATGCCCGGGCTCGACGAGACCAAGCAATTCGTGCCGCTGAAAATCGCGGTGCTGACGATTTCCGACAGCCGTTCGCTCAAGGACGACAAATCCGGCGCGCTTTTGGTGCAGCGCATCGTCGCCGCCGGCCATTACGTCGCCGAGCGCAGCATCGTCACCGACGACATCGAGGCGATCCGCGCCCGGGTCAAAGCCTGGATTGCCGATCCGGTGATCGACGCCATCGTCACCACCGGCGGCACCGGCTTCACCGGCCGCGATGTCACGCCGGAGGCAATCGAGCCGTTGTTCGACAAGAAGATGGACGCGTTCTCGGCGCTGTTCCTGGTGGTGAGTTTTCCGAAGATCGGCACCTCGGCCATCCAATCGCGCGCCACCGCCGGCGTCGCCGGCTCGACCTATATCTTCTGCCTGCCGGGCTCGCCCGGCGCCTGCAAGGACGCCTGGGACGAAATTCTGGTGCACCAGCTCGATTACCGTTACGGCCCGTGCAATTTCGTCGAGATCATGCCGCGGCTCGACGAGCATTTGCGCCGGCCAAAGGCCAGCGGCGCGACGGTCTGACCATCGTGTCATGCCCCGCGAAGGCGGGGCACCCAGTAATCGCTAACGTCGGAGCGTTGTCTCGAAGGGCAACGATTACTGGATCATCCGCCTTCGCGGATGATGACAATTACAACTCCAAATCCCAATGCTCGCTGACCACCGGCGGCCCCCAGTCTTTATGCCGCTCGCTGCGCATCAGCTTGAAGCCGGCCTTCTCGTAAATATGCCGCGCCGCGGTTAGCACCGAGTGGGTCCATAGCGTGACCTTCTTGTAGCCGGCGCGGCGGGCGAAGCGCAGGCATTCGTCGACCAGGCGGGCGCCGAGGCCGAGGCCGCGCGCCTTCGGGTCCACCAGCAGCAGGCGGATGCGGGCGACGGTGGCGGAATCCTTGGCGAGGAAAATGCAGCCGACATTCTCGCCGTTCATCTCGGCGATCCAGCAGCGCTCGCGTTTGGCATCGAATTTGTTGGCGAAATCGGCGACGATTTGCGCGCACACGCCTTCGAACGGCTCTTTCCATTGGTATTCCTGCGCGTAAAGCTCGGCATTGCGTTTGACCACCCAGCCGAAATCGCCCGGCCGCGGCGCGCGCAGAATGTAGCCGGCCCGCGGCGGGGGTTGCGCCCCGCCGTCGAGCAGCGTTTCGATCGTGTTCATTGCCGCGATCAGCCGCGCCTGCTCGGTGGGCTCGAGCTTGCCGAGCATGGCGCCGGTGTCGTGCTGCGAGCGGCGCTCCAGCGGCGCATAAGCGGCGCGGCCGCGCGCCGTGAGCGTCAGATGGCTTTGCCGGGCATCGCGCGCGGAAACTTTGCGGCGGATCAGGCCGCGCTTCTCGAAATTGCGCAGCACGCGGCTCAGATACCCGGCATCGAGATCGAGCGCGCGGCCGATCTCGGTCGCGGTCGAGGAGCGGCCGCTGGCAATCTCGTAAAGCACGCGGGCCTCGGCGAGCGAATAGGGGCTGTCGAGAAAGGTTTTGCGCAGCACCCCGATCTGCCGCGTGTAGAAGCGGTTGAAGCCGCGGACCGCGGCGATGCGTTGGTCGCGTTGGTGGATGGCTGGCATGAGCCAAAGGTTCGGATAGATAGTTGACTAAGTCAAGTATCAACCCTGATCAAGGCCGCTTTCTCAGGCCTGTGAGATCTATTCGATCCCAAACTCGATCCGCTACAGCGCGCTGTAGGCGATGCTCGGCAGCCGCACGATCCTCCGCCGGCCGATGCGGCGGATGAGATCAGTCTCGGCATCGGCCGCGGTCTCGGAATGGCCGCCGAGCGCGACATAAAACTCTTTCGCGATCAGGAGGCCTTGCTCGGGCCGCGGCCGGGCGCCGAGCACTGCGGCCAAGAGCGAAAGCGCATCCCGCAATCCCGATTGCATCGGAGCGCCGCGGCGGAATACAGCCGCGCTGTCCGGCCGCGTGGCCAGCTCGACGAAGCGGCGCGCATCGCCGGTCCATGGCGCATCCAGCAGGGTGCCCGGCCGCAGGAACAACAGCCAGCGTGCGCGCGCTTTGGCGGCTGCCGCGTTCAGCCGCCGCGCCGTCGTGCCGTCGAGGACAAAAAAATTGCAGCCGGCGACTTCCGCCACCGCCGCAGTATCGTCGTGAGAGCCGCCGTCGGCGATCAGCACTTCGCTGATCACGCCGGCAGTCGCGCCCGACACCAGCGCCGCCAAGGTCGGCACCAGGGCGCGCTCCGAATCCTTGGTCGCGATGATGACGCTCAGCATGCGTTGCGCTGCCTGCCCTGGATCGGCCGCGGCGTCGGCGATAACGCGAAAAAGGGCTGGGTCCGTATCGTTTCCATGGGTCCGTCGTTGTCCCGGCAAGCTCATAGGCCGGGGCGGCGCCCGTTCCAAGGTTATCCCCGTTCACGAGGATTTGTTCTTGTTTTGTTCACGAAGCGTGGTTAGCTTACAGCCATGAGTGCGATGTCCGCCTTGAAACGCCCGCCGGCGCCGCTGCCCTCCGCGCCGGCGGGCGAGCCGGGAAGTCTGGTCGACCGCGAGCGCCGCCGTGGCCGCGGCAGCTTGTCGAACGGCTCGGGCCGCTATGAGCCGCTGGCGCGGGTTGCCTTCGACGACGGCTGGCAGGGCCTCGAGGATCTGCCGCCGTTCAAGACCACGGTGACGGCGGACGCGACGCGGAAAATCATCACCCGCAACGATTCGCCGGATATTTCCTTCGACCGCTCGATCAATCCTTATCGCGGCTGCGAGCACGGCTGCGTCTATTGCTTTGCGCGGCCGACGCATGCCTATCTCGGCCTGTCGCCGGGGCTCGACTTCGAATCAAAACTGTTCATGAAGCCGAACGCGCCGGAATTGCTGGAGCGCGAATTGTCGGCGCCGAGCTATGTGCCGAAAGTCATCGCCATTGGCACCAATACCGATCCGTATCAGCCGATCGAGCGGCGCTACAAGATCATGCGCCGCATCCTCGAAGTGTTGGACAGCGCCGGCCATCCGGTCGGCATCGTGACCAAATCGGCGCTGGTGTTGCGCGATCTCGATATTCTGGCGCGCATGGCCAAGCGCGATCTGGTCAAGGTCGCGCTCTCGGTCACCACGCTCGATCCGCAATTGGCGCGCACCATGGAGCCGCGCGCCGCGACCCCGCCGCGCCGGCTCGAGACGCTGCGGCAACTGGTCAAGGCCGGCGTGCCGGCGACGGTGATGGTGGCGCCGGTGATCCCGGCGCTCAACGACGACGAGATCGAGCGCATCCTCGAAGCGGTGGCGGCGGCCGGCGTGCGCCATGCCGGCTATGTGCTGCTGCGGCTGCCGCTCGAAGTGCGGGATCTGTTCCGCGAATGGCTGATGACGAATTTCCCCGACCGCTACCGCCACGTCTTCAAGCTCATCCGCGACATGCGCGGCGGTAAGGATTACGATTCGACTTTTGGCCAGAGGCAGACCGGAACCGGCCCGATCGCCTGGATGATCGGCCGCCGTTTCGAAGTCGCCTGCGAAAAGCTCGGCTTCAACGCTGCCAAGCACAAGATCACCACCCAGCATTTCCGCCCGCCGCGGCCGGGCGCGAAGCAGCTTGATTTGTTCTGATCCGGATTGTTTTAGCGCGCGTCAGGCCGCCTGCGCCGGTTGCCGGCGCGACCAGAACGGCCGGTCCGGCCAGCGCTGCTCGCTGGCATAGAGGGCTTCGCGACGGCCGCGATAGATCGACCACACCTCTTCCATGTGCCGCGCATAAGCGCCGAGCAATGCGTGTTCACCGTCGAGCGCGGCATGGACCGCTTGCGCCGCTTCGCTGCCGGAATGCAGGGCGGCGAAAATGCCCTGGCCGGAAATCGGATCAAAACTCATGGCGGCATCGCCGCAGGCGATCCAGCCTTCGCCGTAAAACGCCGCAAGCCTGGCGCCGCCGGCATCGGCCGCGTGCAAGATTTGCGTGAAAGAGGCCGCGGCGACGAACGGCCCAATACCGCGCGTCGCGGTGAGCTCAGCCTGCCAGGTTTGCGGCTGCGCCTTGATGCGCGCGGCATTTGCCGCGTCGGTGTGCAAGCCTGCGATCGCCGCGCCCGAAGGCAGCCGCGCGGCATACCACCAGCCGTCGGGAGCGGCTTCGATCAGGCTGCGGCTGTCGCGAAAATCCGCGCTCGCCGTGCCGATGCGATAGAGCGCGATCAGCCGGCTGTCGCGCCACCGTCTGGCGCCGAGCTTGCGCGCGAGCCGCGCGCTGCGGCCGCCGGCATCCACGAACCAGCGGGCGCGCGCCTCGCTGCCGTCGTCGAATTGCAGCCTCAAGCCGTCGCCGTCGCGGACAGCTTCGTGCACACGCGCCGGCCGCGCCGTCGCGCCGGCGGCGCACGCCGCCTCGCGCAGATCGGCGTCGAAGCGGCGGCGGTCGAGCCGCCACGCCGGGCCATAAGGGTCGCGCAAGCTGTCGGTGCCGATGAAATCCGGCGATCCCCATGCCGACAATGTGCCGGCAATGGGCGCGTGCGGGCCTTGCGGCGCCGGCGCCGGCAGATCGAGCGCGCGCAACAGGCGCAACGCCGCGCCGGGCAAGGCTTCGCCGATCTTGCAGCCGGCGCCGGCGTCCGGGCGGTCGGCCAGCAGCACGCGGCGGCCGGCGCGCGCCAAGCCCGCCGCGGCGACCGCGCCCGCAGGCCCCGCGCCGGCGACGACAACGTCCCACTCAGGCTTATTCATGCCGTACGCGCACGCTGCGGAACGCGCGGAATTGCTCCTCGCTGGTCCAGCCGGCAAGCTCGACGCGCGTCAGCGGCCGTTCCAGCGCTTTCAGTTTTCTGCTCGCCAGCAAAGCCCTTTCCTTTATCGGCCTGGCCGCGATGGTCTCGACATAGATGACTTCCGGGAAATCCTTGTCGTTCTTGACGCCGGGCCGCGCCTCGACGATGCCGAGCATGCCGAAATGCGCGACCATGTTCATCATGGTCGGCACCGTATCGTTTCCGGAATCGATATCGATGGCGCGGGTCCAGGGCATGCGCCGGTTGAAGGCGGCGAGCCGCTGTTCGCGCGGCAAAGCGGTGTTGATCACGATCGCGTAGTCGTCCTCGTCGAGAACCGTGTTGGGCACCCGGGCCGCCCAGAAGGTAGGCAGATAAGGATCGTATTGCGGGTCGTAGCCGGAGCGGCAGAAGGCGGTGTCGCCCTGCCAGGGCAACGCCATCCAGCGGCTAATGTCGCCCGGCCCTTGTGCATTCAGCGGGCCGTCCGGCGCCAGCGCCTGCTGCGCGGAGAGTTTTGGACCATAGTCGGGCTCGGTCTGTCCGCTCGGCCGTTGCTTGATGCGAAACGGCGCCGCGTACATCGTCGGGTGCCGCATCGGCCACGTCATCTCGCAGCCGGGATGGAAGGTATCGGCCAGGCAGAAATGCAATGCCGCCTGATCGAGCATTGCCGGCTGGTCCGCGACCGGCACGGCGTCCAGCGTTGCAGGGTCTTTCGTTTTCGGCGGCCAGTCGTTCTTGAAATTGTTCTCGACCCAATCGTGCAGCACGGTCTGCTGCAGCTGCGTCATGGTCAGCATGTTGCCGGGTCCGTTCGCCGGATAGGAGCCGTATGCATCGCCGTAAATCCAAGGCCACACATGCGGCCAGATCACCGGCTCGGCCACGACCGGCAGCAAAGGCCGGAACATGTTGTAGATCGATTGCCGCAGCTCCTTATAAATATCGTCGTCGGCGGGGGCGGCCGGTTGGCACGCCAGCCTGCCGATGAAATCCGGATTGTGGAAATCCATCGGACAGCCTTTGCCGAACATCGTGGCGTAGCCCTTGTTCACCCATTGCAGGTTGGACAAGCGCTGCAATATCGGCAGCACATCGTCGGTGAATGACACCGGGTCCGGCGGTTTGCCCCAGTTCAGCGGCGGGCCGATATAAAGGTCGCACAACAGATCGTACATCGTGCGCCAGCTGACCATGTCGGGCCCGTAGTTCGGCGGTGCGACCACGACCCATGCGGCATCGACCGGAATGTCCTTGCCGCCGATCGCAACGGTCGCGGTCACCGGCCCATCGGATGTGTCGTCATACCAATCGTTGGCATTGTTGAAGCTGTCGCCGTCGGTGGGAATGAAGATCGGCGCGCCGGAAGGCGAGGCGGACAGGCCGGTGCCGCCGAGAAACAGCAGGCGTCCGGCTTCGTCGGTGCGGATTTCGCCGAGCGGCACGACCGTCGTGCTTTTGAATGTGCCGGTGTTGAAGGCATGCGCATCGCCGCCCGCGACCGACTTGCCGCTGATGCTGCGCGGGCCGGGATCGATGGCGAGCGCGGCGCGGTCGGCAAAATCGGCATTGCGGCGGATCACCGCGACGTCGGCGGATTGCGGGATGTCGAGAGCGGCAGTGAATTGGTACCATTGCGCCTTTCTGTTGGCGACGTGCACGGTCCACACGATATCGGCGTCGTCGGCGGTCAGTTCGCCCACCACATCGCCCGCGGCGTTGTAGCCGTAGATACGGAAGCGGGCGGCCTGGCGTTTGATGGCGCCGGTCTGATCGCGGTAGTAATCGGCGGCTTGCGGTGGCGGCGTGGTGATTTCGGGGCCGATGAAATATCCGCCCTGGCTGTTGCCGATGCGCGCGATGCCGATGCCGGGATGGATGGCGGCGCGCACGATCGTGCTGTCGGTCGGGTTCGGCATGGCGTGGCCCCTTGCTGATGATGCAGGTGTCGGCGCGTTCGCGGTTGGACGCGCACTCTTCCCGCATGCAACCTTAGGCGGAGTTCCGCCGCCGGTCCAGGTTGCTCGCGGGTCGAAACGTCGCGGCGCGAATTTATCGCCGCTATCCACGCGGCGGCTGAACATAGGGCGTTGCAGACCGCCATGCGGCGTGGTCATCATCGCCGCATGAGTTGCAATGCAACCGCCCGCCTGCCGCTTGCCGAGGAGATTTTACGGCCGACATTTCGCCGCGAGCGCTCCGCGCTCAAGCGCGGGGTATGGCCGGTCGCCGGTTGCGACGAAGCCGGGCGCGGCCCGCTTGCCGGGCCGGTGGTCGCCGCCGCGGTCGTGCTCGATCCCGACGACGTGCCGCGCGGGCTCGACGATTCGAAGCGGCTGACGCCGGAGCGGCGCGAAGTGCTTTACGCGCGCATCTGCGCGCGGGCGCATGTGGCCGTAGCCTTGGCGCCGCCGTGGCGGATCGATCGCGACAATATTTTGCGCGCCTCGTTGTGGGCGCTGGCACGCGCGGTGCTGGCGCTGCCGGTCAAACCGCGGCTGGTGTTCGTCGACGGCCGCGACCGTATCGATACCGGATGCGATTGCGAGGCGGTGATCGGCGGCGACGGCCTCGTTGCCTCGATCGCGGCCGCTTCGATCGTCGCCAAGGTGACGCGCGACCGCCTGATGGCCGCCATGGGCGCAGCGCATCCCGGCTACGGCTTTGAGCGCCACAAGGGCTACAGCGTGCCCGAACATTGCTCCGCGCTCGACCGGCTCGGCCCGACCGTGCATCATCGCCGCTCGTTTTCGCCGGTGGCGCTGGCTTACGGTGAGTCGATTGAGGACGCCGAGGAGGCGCTCCCCAACGTCTTGCCTCTCTGAAAGCCCGGCCGTATAGCCACGCGGTCAGCGTATCGCGCAGGGCCCGATGTTTTACGTTCCGCTTTACATTGAGGCGTTGCGCTCGCGCCCGAACCTGCTGTTCTGGGCGGCGGCACTCACACAGGCGTTCATCTGGCTCGCGGTGCCGATGGTATTTTATGCGGCGCCGCCCGGCGATCTGCCGCAACTCCTCGCCATCGGCCACGAATTCCAGCTCCGCGGCGACGTCGGCCCGCCGCTGGCCTATTGGCTGGCCGAGATCGCGTTCCGCCTCGCCGGCCTGTTCGGCGTCTATGCGCTGGCGCAGATTTGCGTGGTCACGACCTATTGGTGCGTGTTTGCGCTGGGCAGCGCCATCGTCGGCCCGGCGCATGCCGCCCTGGCGGTGCTGCTGATGGTCGGCATTTCGCTGTTCACCGTGCCGACGCCGGATTTCGGCCCGGCCCTTCTCGCCATGGCGCTGTGGGCTGTGGTGCTGCTGCATTACTGGCGCGCGGTCGGGGAACTGCAGCGCCGCTCCTGGTACGCGCTCGGCGTCGCGGCGGCGCTATTGTTGCTCACCAGCAATGCGGCGCTGATCCTGCTTGGCGCGCTGGTGGTGTTCACCGCCATGACCGCGCGCGGCCGCGCCGCGCTCCACGCCAACGAACCGTGGATCGTCGTGACCGCGCTCGCGGTCTTTTTGTTCGTGCACCTCCTTTGGCTGCAAGGCACCGGCGATAATCTGTCACCGTCGCTGGCGCGGTTGCGCGACGCCACCGCCTCGAGCCAGAACACGTTCGCCTGGCTGCGGCTGCTCGGCGCGGTCGTGCTGGCCCATGTCGGCCTCGTCATCCTCGTTGTGTTGGCCAGCGGCTGGCCGCGCACCGACGACGCGCCGGCGCCGGCCATCGCGCGGGCGCGGATCGATCCGGCGGCGGTGACTTTCATCAAAGTGTTCGCGCTGCTGCCGGCATTGCTGGCGACGATCGTGGCGGTGCTGTTCGGCCGCGCGCTGCCGATCGGCGGCGCGGCGCCGCTGGTCGTGCTGTCGGGGCTCGCCGTCATCATTGCCGCGGGCGACAGCATCGCGCTGTTTCATCAGCGCATTCTCGGCTACGCCTGGGCCGGCCTCTTGGTGGTGCCGGCTTTGTTCGTGCCGGTGGTGATGGTGCTGTTGCCGTGGGCGGCGCGCACCGATCTGAAGATCGAGCAGCCGGCCAACGCCATGGGCAGTTTTTTCGCCGAGAATTTCGCGCGCCGCACCGGCCGGCCGCTCGCCGTGGTCACCGGCGACGTCGGCACCGCCACGCTCATCGCGCTCGCCGCGCCGAGCCGGCCGAGCGTTTATTTCGACGCCGATCCGGCGCGCTCGCCATGGGTGACGCCGGACGACATCCGCAACAAGGGCGCCGTCGTGGTCTGGCTCACCGCCGATACAACGCCGACGCCGCCGCCCGAGATCAAGGCGCGCTTTCCCGATCTGATCCCCGAAGTGCCGCGCACGTTCCCGCGCCCGGTGCAAGGCCGCCTGCCGCCATTGCGCATCGGCTGGGGCGTGATCCGCCCCGGTAGCGTGGCTGCGGCGCGCTAAACGGCTATGTGATAGTGTTACAACGGAGTTCGCCGCCATGAACGCCAGCGCATTCTCGTCATGGCAATTCTGGGCGGTGCTGTCGGCGGTGTTCGCAGCGCTGACCGCGATCTTCGCAAAGGTCGGCGTCGAGAACGTCAACTCCGATCTCGCCACCTTCATCCGCACCATTGTGGTGATCTGCATCTTGGCGTTGATTGTTTTCGCCACGCGGCAATTCCAGAACCCGGCGGACATCTCCGGCCGCACTTATCTGTTTCTGCTGCTGTCGGGGCTCGGCACCGGCGCGTCGTGGCTGTGCTATTTCCGTGCGCTCAAACTCGGCAATGCCGCGCAGGTGGCGCCGATCGACAAATTGAGCGTGGTGCTGGTCGCGGTGTTTGGCGTGCTGTTTCTCGGCGAAAGACTGTCCGCGGTGAACTGGCTCGGCGTCGCGCTGGTCGCCGCTGGCGCGATCCTTGTCGCGGTGCGCTGAAAGGCGCTACTGCGCCAGAGCCTTTTTGATCGCCAGAAAATCCCGCCAGGAAAATCGCTTCTGCAATGGGCTGCGCAGCAGGAAGGCCGGATGGAACGTCGCCATCGCCCGGATTTCGCGCGTGCCGGTGTCGAAGGGAAACCAGCGCCCGCGCATACGCGTGATGCCGTCCTTGGTGGCGAGCAGCGTCTGCATCGACGGGCCGCCGAGACAGACCAGGATATCGGGATCGGCAAGCTCGATCTGGCGGCGGATGAAGGGCAGGCAGATCGCGGTCTCCTGCGGCGTCGGCGTGCGGTTGCCGGGCGGCCGCCACGGCACCACGTTGGCGATGTAGACCTTGGTGCGATCGAGCCCGATCGCCTCGATCATGCGGTCGAGCAATTTGCCGGAGCGGCCGACGAACGGCCGGCCGGAAATATCTTCCTCATGGCCGGGCGCCTCGCCGACGAACATGACGCGGCCTTGCGGATTGCCATCGGCAAACACCAGTTGGGTTGCGGTATTGCGCAGCGCGCAGCCCTCAAAACTTTCGAGGAGCTTGCGCAAATCGTCGAGGTTCGCCGCGGTCCGCGCCGCCTCGCGCGCCGCCATCATGGCGGCGTCGGGCGTGGCCAGCGCTTTACCCTCCCCTGCAGGGGGAGGGACGGATCGCTGCAAGCGATCCGCGGTGGGGCCGGGCCCCGGGACTGGACGCTGGTTATTTGCCCCCACCCGGACAGCTTCGCCGTCCGGCCTCCCTCCTGCCAGGGGAGGCGAAGAAGGCACTTCGTCGGCCATGCGGTCGACCGCCTCCTCGCCGAGGAGCGCATCGGCACCGGCCTCGACATAGAAGGCGAGCAGGTCGCGGGCGTCTTTGCGGTTGGAACTCATCAGCGGCGGGAGCTCTTGAACGAGGGCTTAAACTCTATGCCTGCGCGGCAAAGCGTGGAACATTTGTCCGGCCGCGATTTCGAGAAATTGGAGGCCCGGGACGATGTCTCCATACAAGGTCATGGTGGACGACAATTTCCATTACATGGCGGAGGACGAACGCTGGGAATATGGGACTTTTGCCACCGCAGAAGAAGCCCTCGACGCCTGCCGGCGACTGGTCGATGAGGCGCTGCTGGAGGAATACCGCGACGGCGCCACCGCGGAGCAGCTGTTCGTGCGCTATACGTCGTTCGGCGACGACCCCTTTGTTGTGGCGCTCGATGATGCGCCTAAAGTCGAATTCTCAGCACAAACCTACGCCGAACAGCGCGCGAAGGAGTTTACCACGCCTGGCCCCGTTGGCGTGGAGCGTCGGCGGGCCGTGGTCGCCGGCAAACGCCGGCCGCATCAGCGCTGACGATTGTCAGCGCGCGTATTTCGTGAAAAATCATCTTTTGTCGTCCGGGACAGGGAGCAGGTCATGAATACAGCGGAGCTTCCGGCCCGGGAGGCGATGGAATTCGACACCGTGATTGTCGGCGCCGGGCCGGCCGGCCTTGCGGCTGCGATCCGGCTCAAGCAGCTGGCGCCGGACCAATCCGTGGTCGTGGTAGAGAAGGGCTCCGAGGTCGGCGCCCATATCCTCTCCGGCGCCGTGATCGATCCGATCGGGCTCGACCGGCTCATTCCGGAATGGCGCGGCGAAGACACCCCGATCAAGACCGCGGTGACCGCCGACCATTTCTATGCGCTCGGTCCGTCGGGCGCGCTGCGGCTGCCGAATTTTCTGTTGCCGCCGCTGATGAGCAATTACGGCAATTTCATCGTTTCGCTCGGCGACGTGTGCCGGTATCTCGCAAAAAAGGCCGAAGCGCTCGGCGTCGAAATCTATCCAGGCTTTGCCGCCGCCGAAGTGCTGTTCGAGAACGGCGCCGTTGCCGGCATCGCCACCGGCGACATGGGCGTCGGCAAGGACGGCCACCACAAACCAAGCTTCACCCGCGGCATGGAATTGCGCGGCAAATACACGTTGTTCGCCGAAGGTGCGCGCGGCAGCCTGACCAAGATTTTGATCGAGCGTTTCGCGCTGGCGCAAGACCGGCAACCGCAGAAATTCGGCATCGGCTTGAAGGAGCTGTGGCAGGTCGCGCCCGACAAGCATCGCCGCGGCTTGGTGCAGCATACGATGGGTTGGCCGCTCGGCAACCGCACCGGCGGCGGCTCGTTCCTCTATCACTTCGACGATAATCTGGTGTCAGTCGGCTTCGTCGTGCACCTGAACTACCAGAATCCATATCTGTCGCCGTTCGAGGAATTCCAGCGCTTCAAGACCCATCCGCTGATCCGCGACACGTTTACGGGGGGCAAGCGCATCAGCTACGGCGCCCGCGCCATCACCGAGGGCGGTTACCAATCGGTGCCGAAACTTGCGTTTCCGGGTGGCGCGCTCATCGGCTGCGCCGCCGGCTTCGTCAACGTGCCGCGCATCAAGGGCAGCCACAACGCCATGCTGTCCGGGATGCTCGCGGCCGAGCATGTCGCCGCGGCGCTGGCGCACGGTCGCGCCAACGACGAGCTTGCCGAATACGAGGCGGCGTGGCGCTCTTCGCCGGTCGGGCGCGACCTGTGGCGGGTGCGCAACGCCAAGCCGCTGTGGTCGAAACTCGGCACCTTGGCCGGCGTCGCGCTCGGTGGCCTCGACATGTGGACCAACACGCTCGGCTTCTCGCTGTTCGGCACGCTCAAGCACGGCAAAGCCGATTTCGCGACGCTCAAGCCGGCGGCGCAGTGCCGGCCGATCGCCTATCAAAAACCCGACGGCAAGCTGACCTTCGACCGGCTGTCGTCAGTTTATCTATCGAACACCAATCACGAGGAGGACCAGCCGGTGCACCTTCTGGTGCGCGACGGCAATTTGCAAAAATCCTCCGAGCACGACGTCTATGCCGGACCGTCGGCGCGCTATTGCCCGGCCGGCGTCTACGAATGGGTCGAGGAGGGCAGCCAACCACGTTACGTGATCAATGCGCAGAACTGCGTCCACTGCAAAACCTGTGACATCAAGGACCCGAACCAGAACATCAACTGGGTACCGCCCGAAGGCGGCGGCGGGCCGAATTACCCGAATATGTGACCTAGTCGTACACTTCGCGCCGATGTCCGACGGTGACAATCAGGACGACGAAACGGTCATCCTCGATTGCAGCCACGATGCGGTAGTCGGCGACGCGGTAACGCCACAAGCCCTTTAGATCGCCAGTAAGCGGTTTGCCGAAGCGGCGGGGGTCCTCCGCCGTGGCTATGCGCTGGCGCAAATAGCGAAGGATCGCTCGCTCGGCGACCGCGCCGAGCTTGCGTATGTCGCGCGCTGCATCGCGATCGAACTCGACGCGCCAAATGGGAGATTGACTCACCGCGTCAACGTGTCTCGGCGAGTTCACGCTCCAATTCTTCGAGCGTCACGCGCGCTGCCTTGCGGGATAGACGCCGGCGCGCAAGGTGATAATCCTCAAGATCCTCGAGGTGGCGCAGGATTGCCTCTCGCGCATAGAAGCTCTTGCTGCGGCCGGTCTTCTTGGCGAGAGAATCCAAGCGTTTCTCAATCTGGGCAGGCAGGCGTAGCGCGAGCATGACGGTCTCCATTGTCCGCAATACATGTATAGCACATACTGCCGTTTGACAATCGGTGCCTTGAAGCGGCTCAACAAGGCGTCGTGACCGACTGGCCTGCCGCGATTTCGCCGCCCTTGCGGCGTAAAGGCTCAAATTAGTCCTTGCGGATTGCACACGAACTGGTGTTCTTCCGCGTCCTTGCGGGGGCGGGGCAAAAAGGTCATTCTCGCGTCCACACTGGCTTACGGCGCTTGATTCCCGGTTCGCCGAGCCAGTTTGCCAATGGAGCTGTCGTGATTAATCCGCTGCTGCCCTGGCGCGCCGCTATTGTTGGCGCCGCCGTACTCGCCGTCCTGCCACAGGCATACGCCGCGCCCACCGAGCAGGAATTGCTGCACGACAATCCGGCCGGCAATTATCTGGCGGCCCGCCACGCCGGCACCGAGCGCGATTCCGCGGCGGCCGCGGCCTATTACCTCAACGTGCTCAAGGACGATCCGAAAAATCCCGATCTGCTCGGCCGCGCCTTCCTCTCCGTGCTCACCGGCGGCGACATCGATCAGGCCGGCAAGCTCGCCGACCGGCTGCTGCAGGTCGACCGCACCGACCGCATCGCCCGCCTCGTCGTCGGCGTGCGCGCGCTCAAGCAGAAGGATTATTCCACCGCCCGGCAGAATTTCGCCCAGTCGGTGCGCGGCCCGGTGACCGATCTCACCGCGACGCTGTTGGCGGCCTGGGCTATCGCCGGCTCAGGCGATACGCGCGCGTCGATCGATACCATGGACAAGTTGTCGGGCCCGGACTGGTATTCGATCTTCAAGGATCTGCATGCCGGCCTCATCCTCGATCTGGCCAACAACAAGAAGGACGCCGGCAAGCGCTACGAGCGTGCCTACAAGGTCGATCCCACCGCGGTGCGCATGGTCGAAGCGTACGGCCGCTATCTGGCGCGCGGCGGCAACAAGGCCGATGCGTTGAAGGTCTATGGCGATTTCAACAAGGTGCTGCCCGACCATCCGCTGATCATGCAGGAAATGAAGGCGGTCAACGACGGCGACAAGCTGCCGCTCCTGGTCGATTCACCGCAGGCCGGCGCCGCCGAGGCGCTCTATGGGCTCGGCGCCTCGATCGGCCGCCGCGGCGGCGAGGATTTGGCGCTGATCTATCTTCAGCTCGCGCTGTATCTCGAGCCGTCCCACGTCATGGCGCTGTTGTCGCTCGCCGATCTCTACGAGTTGCTGAAAAAATCCGACCTCGCGATCAAGGTCTACGAGCGCGTGCCGCCCACGTCGCCGCTGTCGCGTAATGCCGAGATCCAGCTCGCCGGCGATCTCGATCAACTCGACCGTCCCGACGAGGCCAAGAAGAAGCTCGAACACGTCATCGCCGATCGTCCCAAGGACACCGAGGCGATCCTCGCGCTCGGCAATGTCCAGCGCGGCCGCAAGGAATTCGCCGAATGCGCCGACACCTACGGCAAGGCCATCGACACCATCGCCAAGCCCGATAAGTCGAACTGGGTCGTGTTCTATTTCCGCGGTATTTGCTACGAGCGCTCGCATCAATGGCCGAGCGCCGAAGCCGACATGAAGAAGGCGCTCGAGCTGTTCCCTGAGCAGCCGCTGGTGCTCAACTATCTCGGCTATTCCTGGGTCGACCAGGGCGTCCATCTCGACGACGGCATGGACATGATCCGCCGCTCCGTCGAGCAGCGGCCCGACGACGGCTATATCGTCGATTCGCTGGGCTGGGCCTATTTCCGCACCGGCAATTACGACGAGGCGGTGAAGAATCTGGAGCGCGCCGTCGAGCTCAAACCCGACGATCCGACCATCAACGATCACCTCGGCGACGCCTATTGGCGGGTCGGCCGGACGCTGGAAGCGCATTACCAGTGGTCGCAGGCCAAGGATTTGGGTCCGGAAAAGGAAGACCTGCCCAAGATCGAGGCCAAGATCAAAGACGGGCTTCCCGACGACAAATCGTCCGCGGCCGATGCCGACAAGGCCAAGAAGCCCGGCAACGGCGGGTGAGGAGCCTCCTTGCCTGCTGCTTCGCTCGTTGAAGAGGCGCCTGCAAAGGTCAATCTGACGCTGCGCGTGCTCGGCCGCCGCGCCGACGGCTATCACGAGATCGAAAGCCTGGTCGCCTTCGCCGGCGTCGGCGATGCTTTAAGCTTTACGCCGGGCGGTGCACTCGTACTCAAGGTGCGCGGCCCGAGCGCGGCGCAGGCCGGCGCCAACGCCGACAATCTCGTGCTCAAGGCGGCCCGCGCGCTCGCCGACCGGCTGCCGACAGTCGGCGCCGGCACCTTCGATCTCGAAAAAAGGCTACCTGTGGCGGCCGGGCTCGGCGGCGGATCGGCCGACGCGGCGGCGGCGCTGCGGCTCCTGGCGCGGGCGAACAGTCTCGCACCCGACGATCCGCTGCTCTACGCCGCCGCGCGCGCCACCGGCGCCGACGTGCCGGTCTGTCTCGATCCGCACACCCGGCTGATGCGCGGCATCGGTGAAATTCTCTCAACTCCCTTCAAGCTGCCGCCGCTGCAGGGCGTGCTGGTCAATCCCGGCGTCGCGCTTCCTACCAAGGCGGTGTTCGCCCGCTGGAAGCCGCCCGCGGCGCCTCCCGTACCGGCCGACCTGACAGTGCTCACCGCGATGTCCAAGCGCGACCAGCTGGTGCGCTTTCTCCTGAACCAGGCAAACGATCTGGAAAGCGCGGCCATCGCGCTGGCGCCGACGGTCGCCGACGTGCTGTTGGCGCTGAGCAGCCAGCCGCATTGCGAACTCGCCCGCATGTCGGGCTCGGGCGCCACCTGTTTCGCGGTCTTTGCCTCCGCCGCCGCCGCCATCAAAGCCGCCGAAGCGATCCACGCCGAATATCCGAACTGGTGGGTGCGCGCGACGGCGCTAGGCGGCGCGCGTTAGATCATCCGCATTGCTCCGCTGTCTTGCGGGAGGACAGAAAAAGCGCGATTATTCTTTGGTTGGGATTCATCTTAAAAATCCCGGCTGAAATCGGCGCGTTCAGGCAATCCGGCTTTCGGAGGCGACGCCGTGAGCTTGGCTGCATGGCGAGCGGAATGGGATGCCGACCCGATCGATCGGGCGCTCGCCGAATCCGCCAGCACGTTTCGCAGCCCGCGGATGTTCGACCGCGATGCCACCAGCGCGGTGACGGGCACGGTGCATTGGCGGCCCGCCAAATCGCTGTGGCTGTCGGCGATGACGCTCGCGGCGCTGATCGGCGGCCCGATATATTTCAGCTGGGGCGCATTCGCGCTTTTCCTCGTAACGACCGCCATCACCGTTTGCCTCGGCCATTCGCTCGGCATGCATCGGCGTCTCATCCACCGTGCTTTTGATTGTCCGCTGTGGGTCGAACGGCTGTTTGTCTATCTCGGCACGCTGGTCGGCATGGCCGGGCCCTTCGGCATGATCCGCCAGCACGACATCCGCGACTGGGCGCAGCGCAAGCCGTGCTGCCATCCCTATCTCGCCCATCGTTCGCGCTTGCTGCGTGACGGCTTGTGGCAACTGCATTGCGAATTGCGCCTCGCCCATCCGCCCGAGCTGAAGATCGAGCGTCGCGTCGTCCTTGATGGGTTCTACCGCTTTCTCGAGCGGACCTGGATGGCGCAGCAACTGCCCTGGGCGGTGCTGTTCTTTGCCATCGGCGGCATGCCCTGGCTGATCTGGGGCATCGCGGCGCGGGTCGCCGCCTCGGTCACCGGACATTGGCTGGTCGGTTACTTTGCCCATAACCAAGGGCCGCGCTCGTGGCACATCGAGGGCGCCGGCGTGCAGGGCTACAACGTTCGCTATTGCGGCCTGATCACCATGGGCGAGGCTTGGCATAACAACCACCATGCGTTTCCCGCTTCGGCTCGCCTCGGCTTACGTGCGGGGGAGACCGATCCGGGCTGGTGGGTGCTGATGGCGTTGTCGCGCGTCGGGCTCGTTTGGAACCTGAAAACGCCGGACGTTCTGCCGAAGCGGCCGAATTTGATTGCGCTCGAGGGTTGACGGATGGCGCCGCTGTCACTCTTCCGGTTCACGGGCAAGATCGGGCGGCTGCCTTATGCGCTGGAATCGCTGGCGGCTTTTTTCAGTCAGCATCTGGTCGTCGCCGGCATCGCGCGGGCGGTGGGAGCGCCGGTGACGCTCGATGCATGGTTCGTGCTGTCGCCGTACCGGCCGCTGGCAAAGTTTCATTTCACCGCTTTGTTGGCGCCGGCGCCGCCGGCGATACTCGATCATGCTTCGAACATGATATTGCTGTCGGCGCTCGCCTATGTGCTGATCGTTGGCTGGGTGCTTGCGGCACTGGCGTTTCGTCGCGCCGTCGATGCCAACGTCAGCGAGTGGATCGCCGCCTACGCGATTGCGCCGATCGTGCAGATTCCGTTCATCGTTTTCCTCTGCGTCGCGCCGCCAGGGAACGGAGAAGACCCTCGTTCGACCGCCGAAAAGGCGGCCGCGGTGCGGGCAAACTGGATTTCAGTTGCGCAGGGCGTGCTGGCGGGCATCGGCTTGACGCTCTTTGCGGTCGCCGTTGGCGCTCTCGTCTTCGGCACTTACGGCTATGGCATGTTCGTGGCTTCGCCCTTCATCATCGGAGCGACCACGGCCTATTTCGCCAATCGCCAAGCCGATATCGGCGTACCGCGCACGCTGGGGCTTGTTGTCTGGGCGACGGTGCTCAGTGGCGTGGCGCTGGTCGCGTCGGCATTGGAGGGCGCCGTCTGCATTGTCTTGGCGGCGCCGCTGGCGATTCCCGTCGCCCTACTCGGCGGCACGATGGGACGTGCCATCGCGTTGCGGAATCGGCGTCCGGCGCAGACCTTGTCCGCGGTCGCTCTGTTGCCGCTGATCTTTGCACTGGAGGCCGTCCTGCCGCCGATAACCGCCTTCGACACCGTCGAGACCATGACGGTCGATGCCCCGCCCGGGCGCGTGTGGGACGCCATCGTGCATATGACGCGCATCGACGCGCCACTTGATTTGCCGTTTCGGCTTGGCGTCGCCTATCCGCTGGGTGGCGAGATCGTCGGCGAAGGCGTTGGCGCGGTTCGCCGCGGCGAGTTTTCAACAGGAACCGCGATCGAGCGGGTGACCGAATGGGTGGCGGATCGCAAGCTCGCGTTTGCGGTTTTGAACGATGTGCCGGCGATGCGGGAACTGAGCCCCTATGCGCACGTGCATGCCCCGCATGTCATCGGCTATTTCCGCACCACGCTCACGAGCTTCGAGCTCGTAGCGCTGCCGGATGGCCGCACCGAGATCGTAGAGCGCACCTCGCATCAGCTCAGGCTCGATCCGGCCTTCTATTGGCTGCCGCTGGCGCGCTGGATCGTGCACGAGAACAACGCCAGGGTCCTTGATCACGTCAAACGTCAGGCAGAACAGGCCCAGCGCCGCGGTTAAGCCGCTCTACTCCGCCGCAACTGCCACATCGGCGACGAACTGCGACAGCCATTTGTTGCGGCGCTTTACGTTGGTCCGGTAGAGCGTCTCGAACTCGGCTTCGGGAAATGAATGGGTCGAGGGCCGCTTCATCAGCGCGTCCGCCCAGGCCTTGAGCCGCGGAAATTTTTCGATGACGCCGATCGGTCTGATGCGGTCGAGAAAGAAATAGCGCTGCAGGAACGGTGCATAGGCGGCGTCGACCAGCGAATATCTGGTCCCGTTGAAGAACGGTCCGGCGCCCTGCTTCTCGAGCGCCCGCTCGAGCCGCTCGAACGCGACCGGAATTTTGGCGGCTGCCGTCTTGTAGGCGGCTTCATCATCCGCATAAGCCATTCCCGTCACCGACTCGGCAAAGGTCGGCACATAGTCGGTCCAGGCGCGGTTGATCGCCCGCAATACCGGATCGTCCGAGTGCAGCCGCGGCGTGATCGTTTCGTCGAGATATTCGTTGATCGCATTGGATTCGAACAGCGACACCTTGTCGTCGACGCGCAGCACCGGCACTTTCTTGTGCGGCGAAATGGCGAGGAACCAGTCGGGGCGATTGTCCGGCTCGATATGGCGGAACTCGAAGTCGATGTTCTTTTCGCGCAACACGATCGCCGCGCGCTGCACCCAGGGGCAGGTCTTGAAGCTGACCAGAAGATATTTCGCCATGATGTCCTCGCCGCTATGTTCGCGCCGCCGCGCGTGAGCTTGCGCCGATTCAACTCTCTTACACTGCGGAATACAAGCGAGGGTGCCTGCATCGGTAATTTCGATCATTTCGGCAGGTAGGCTTCGGTATAGAGCTTCGCCATGTCGGGCTCGCCTTCCATGAGCTTCATCTCGCCGAAGGAGCGCTTCAAGACCGCCAGCGCTTCCGGTTCGAACCGGCAATTTTTGGTGTGCATGCCGATGGTCAGGTCGTACACCCGCGACATCACGGTTTCGCTGAATTGGGTGATGCCGCTCGTGATCTTCACGGTCTCGGCCTTGTTCGCCCGCATGTAATCGACGGTCTCGATCCAGGCGGCGAGAAAGGCGCGGATCGCGTCGGGATTGCCCGCGATCAGCCGGTTCGAGGCGAACAGCGCCCCCGAGGCAACGTTGCCTTCGTAGCTAGAGACCGGCGCGATCAGGCGCCCTTCCTTGGTTTCCTCGAAGGCGAGGAATTGCGACGTGCTGCCGATCGCGGCATCGATGAGATGGGTGCGAAACGCCGCCCGCGCCGGCGCGGGGCCGCCGCCGATCGCGACCGTCTTCACGCCATCCTCGCCCCAGCCGAACTTGCGCGCGAGCTGATGCCCGGACCAGTCGCTGAACGAGCCTGAGCTCGAGACGCCGATGATCTTGCCTTTTAAATCCTCGAGCTTCTTGATCGGCGAATCCCAGGGCACTCCGACGCCGAGAAAGGGCGCCGGGCCGGTGCTTTGGCACACGGCGAGCATGGGCGCGCCCTTGGCGATGAAGGCCATCTCGGTGCCGGCGCCGTCGCCGATATCGATGCTGCCGGCGGCGAGACCCTGCACCATCCTGGAGCCGCCGCCGAAGTCGATGATCTTGAGATCGAGGCCGTGCTTTTTGAAGATGCCGAGCGTGTCGCCGACATTGACGGGGATGATCGCATCCGAGGTCGGCGATGCCTTGCCGACGATCAGCGTCGTATCGGCGGAAGCCGGAGCGGACGCCGCAGCGGCGAGGCATATCGCCATGGCAGTCACGCCGGACGCGCGTCGAAGCGATGCCATCATGGCGCTGCCTCCCCATCCCGCGCATGCTTGATGCCGCGCGCTCGGCGAGAATTTATTATACGCTGCCGCCGCCGGATAGCGAACTTGCAACGCGGTGGCGGCAATGCAATCGCAACCGGCGCCGATTTGCGTCGCAGGCATCTGCGACAAGCGCCGGCGGGCGCGGAGGAAGCATGGCAAATCTGCGGCTCAGTCTCGCCATCACCAGCAATCCGCGCACCTGGCCGATCGTCGACGGGCGCGTCAAAGCCGACGGCATCGATTTCACCAAAACCGTGCTTGGCCCCGCGGAAATGTTCTGGCGACAACTCAGCTTCGCCGAGTTCGACGTTTCCGAAATGTCGATGTCGGAGCTCATGATGATCCGGAGCCGGGGCGATGACCGGTTCATCGGCATTCCGGTGTTCACGACGCGGCGCTTCTACCACACCGGCATCGTCGTGCGTCGGGACGCCAATATCGCCAGTCCCGCCGATCTCAGAGGCAAGCGCGTCGGCGTGCCGGAATACGTACAGACTTCGGCGCTGTGGAGCCGCGGCGTTTTGCAGAGCGAGTTCGGCATCGCGCCCAAGGACATGACCTTCTTCATGGAGCGCCTTCCGGCGCGCAGCCACGCCGGCGCCATCGGTTTTGAGGCGCCGCCCGGCGTGACGATCAACCGGATTCCGCCGGAGAAAAGCATCGGCTCGATGATGCTCTCCGGAAAGATCGATGCCTGCATGTCCTACAACCGCCGCCACGGCGACCTCATCGATCGCAGCGACGCCGACCTGGACAATCATCCCGACATCCGGCCGCTGTTCCCGGATTCCACGGCCGAAGCCGTCCGCTACTACAAGAAGACGGGCATCTATCCGATCAATCATGGCATGGTCGTCAAACGCGCGGTGTTCGAGCGCAATCCCTGGGTGGTGATCAACATCATCAAGGCGTTCGATCAGGCCAACGACATTGCCGACGCCGAGCGTCGTGAGCATGCCGCCTATCATCTGGAGACGGGCGTAGTGCCGTCGGACTATCGCAGGCCGCTGGCGACGCGGATCGTCAAACACGGCCTTAAAGCCAATCGCGCGACACTCGAATTGGCGGCGAAATATTCTAACCAGCAACGCTTGACGCAGCGGATCATGCCGATGGACGAGCTGTTCGCGCCGAACGCGCTGGATTCATGAAGCGCTCGCTTTCAGCATTGCGAGCATGATCGCATTGGGAGTTGGACAAATGGCAATCGGCATCGCAAGGCGGCAATTCATGATCGCGCTCGGCGGCGCGGCGGCGTGGCCGCTTGTCGCGCGCGCCGAGGACGCATATCCCGCGCGCACCGTCCGCATCATCGTGCCGAGTACACCGGGCGGCATCACCGACCTTTTGGCGCGCGTGATCGGGCAGGGGCTGTCGCAATCATGGGGCCAGCCGGTCGTGATCGAAAACCGGCCCGGCGCCGACGAGCTGATCGGCACCGAAGCGGTCGTCAAGGCGCCGGCCGACGGCTACATGCTGCTCGTCGCCAGCAATGCGGCCATCACGGCAGCGCCTAGTCTGCACAGCCGGTTGGCCTACGATCCGCAAAAGGATCTCACTCCGATCCTAATGCTGGGCCAGATCACGCCGGTGATGATCGTGCCATCGTCGTTGCCGGTCAAATCCGTGCAGGAGTTCATCGCGCTCGCCAAGGCAAAACCCGGCGAGCTCAATTATGGCTCGTTCGGCAACGGCACCTACCCCCATGTCGCCATGGAAGACTTCAAGCTGCGCACCGGCACGCAGATCTTGCACGTCCCCTACAAGGGGGCGACGCCGGCGATCACGGCGCTGTTGCGTGGCGAAGTCGCGGTGCTGATCGTCAACATGAGCAGCGTCGATGCCTATGTCAAAGCCGGCACGCTGCGGATCATCGCCGCCGCCGGCGCGGAACGAATCCCGATGCGTCCGGACCTGCCGACCATTGCCGAGTTGGGCGTGCCGGGTTTTTCGACCGGCGGCTGGTGGGGATTATTCGGACCGGCCGGCCTGCCCGGGCCGGTGGTCGATAAGATCAGAGCCGATGCCGCCGGCGCCCTGGTCTCGCCGGAAGCGCGGACGATGTTCGCCACCAACACGTTCCAGCTGGTGCGCAAGACGCCCGAGCAATTCGTGCAATTCATCCAGGACGACCTTGGCAATTGGGCGCGGCAGATCAAGGCCGCCGGCATTCAACCTGATTGAACGAGTGAGCCCCATGCTGTTGTTCCGGCTTGCCAAGATCGCGATGATCGCCGCGCTCGCGGCTTTTGCCTTCATCGTCACTTACGACAATGTGGTGGATTACGACTCGAACTACGAATTCGTGCGCCACGTCTTAAGCATGGACACGACGTTTCCCAACAACGCCTTGATGGACCGCGCGATCACCGACAAGCGCATCTGGACGATCGCTTACGCGGCGATCATCGCGGTCGAGGGATTGACCTGTCTCCTGCTGTCGGTCGGCGCGCTGGCGTTGCTGGCGCGGCTTAAGGCGCCGGCCGAGCGCTTCAACCGCGCCAAAATCTGGGCCGTGGCCGGATTGACCGTCGGCTTCGGCCTCTGGCTTTTCGGCTTCCTGGTGGTCGCGGGCGAATATTTCGCCATGTGGCAATCGCAGACCTGGAACGGGCAGGAGGCCGCATTCCGCATCGTCATGGTGATGCTCGGCGTGCTGATTTTCGTCACTCTGCCGGATCGCGACGCCGTGTGATGACCGCTCCGGATCATCGGTAACCCAACGAGCTCTTCGCGCTAATGCGTCCGCGCGATACAGAAATCGACCGTCTCGGCGAGCGCGGCCTTCATCGGTGAATCGGGAAACAGCGCCAGCGCGTCGCGCGCAATGGCGCCGTAGTGGTGGGCGCGGCCGATCGTGTCTTCCAGTGCGCGGTGCTTGGCCATGAGCCCGATGGCGTGTTCGAGGTCGGCATCGTTGGCTTCGCCGCGCTCCAGCGTGCGCCGCCAGAATTCGCGCTCGGCGTCGGAGCCGCGGCGGAAGGCGAGCACCACCGGCAAGGTGATCTTGCCCTCGCGGAAATCGTCGCCGACGTTCTTGCCGAGCTTTTGCGCGGCGCCGCCGTAGTCGAGCACGTCGTCGATCAACTGAAACGTGATGCCGAGATTCATGCCGAACGAGCGGCAGGCGGCCTCTTCGTCGCGCGGCCGCGCCGACAGCACCGGGCCGACTTCGCACGCGGCGGCGAACAGCTCCGCGGTCTTGGCGCGGATCACCGCGATATATTCGTCCTCGGTGGTCGCGGTGTTCTTGGCGGCGGCGAGCTGCATGACTTCGCCTTCGGCGATCACGGCGGCGGCGGCGGCGAGGATTTCCAGCGCCTTGAGGTTGCCGACCTCGACCATCATCTTGAACGCCTGGCCGAGCAGAAAATCGCCGACCAGGACGCTGGCCTCGTTGCCCCACAACATGCGCGCCGCGAGGCGCCCGCGGCGCAACTCGCTCTCGTCGACAACGTCGTCGTGCAGCAACGTCGCCGTGTGCATGAACTCGACCGCGGCGGCGAGCTTGATATGGCCGTCGCCGCCGTAATTGGTCAGCCGCGCCAGCGCCAAGGTGAGGATCGGGCGCAGCCTTTTGCCGCCGGAATTGATCAGGTGGTTGGCGACCTCCGGGATCATCGTCACTTCGGAGCCGGTCCGCGCCAAAATCGCGCCGTTGACCCGCTGCATGTCGGCCGCGACCAGGTCGACCAGGCGGTCGATCGAGGGTTCGTCCCGGCTTTCAAAGGGGATGACAACGGCCACTTAAGGTCTCTCCGCTAACGACGTGCGAGCATAGAAACGCTATGGTGCTGCGGCAAGTGCGAAGGATCTTTGCTAACCAGGCCGCAGGTGCCGCATTGCGCACCCGACGTGGCGGCGGAGAGGGGCGATGTCAAGTCACGAACGCTTCATGAGCAGGGCATGACCGAGAGCCGGTACGAGGTGGCGGTTCTGGTGCCGTGCTACAACGAGGCGCGCGCGATCGCCAAGGTTGTCGCCGATTTCCGCTCAGCGCTGCCCGACGCCGTGATCTATGTCTACGACAACAATTCGACCGACGGCACCGTCGCGGCGGCGCGGAGCGCCGGCGCCGTGGTCCGCCGCGAGACCCACCAGGGCAAGGGTCACGTGGTGCGGCGCATGTTCAACGACATCGAGGCCGACATCTACGTGCTGGTCGACGGCGACGCCACCTATGATGCGCCGAGCGCGCCGGCGATGATCGAAAAACTGGTCGGCGACCGGCTCGACATGGTGGTGGCCTCGCGCATCGACCGCGACGCGGCCGCCTATCGCCCCGGCCACCGCACCGGCAACCATATGCTGACCGGCTTCATCACCCACATTTTCGGCCGCGCCTTCACCGATATTTTGTCCGGCTACCGGGTATTCTCGCGGCGCTTCGTCAAATCGTTTCCGATTCTGTCGGGCGGTTTCGAGATCGAGACCGAATTGACGGTGCATGCGCTGGAGCTGGAATTGCCGGTGGGCGAGATAGCGACGCCGTATTATTCGCGGCCGGCCGGGTCGGCCTCGAAACTGTCGACCTGGCACGATGGCTTTCGCATCCTGTGGACCGTGCTGAAGCTTTACCGCGCCGAGCGGCCGCTGGCCTTGTTCGGCTCGCTCGGCATCGCGCTCGCCATCGTGTCGGTCGGCCTCGCCATTCCGCTGGTCATCACCTATGTGCAGGAAGGCTTGGTGCCACGGCTGCCGACAGCGGTGCTCTCGACCGGACTTATGCTGGTTGCCTTTCTCTCGATCGCCTGCGGCTTGATCCTCGACACCGTGACGCGCGGCCGCCGCGAGGTGAAGCTGATTGCCTATCTGGCGCTGCGCGCGCCCGGCGAAGAACGACGGCGGAGCTGAAACCTTGCGCGAACTGGTCCGAACCAATGATGCCGTGTTGATCTCGGCGATCGAGGCGTTGCTCAAAAGCGCCGGCATCCCGCATCTGCTCGCCGATCAGAATATCAGCGTGCTCGAAGGCTCGATCGGCGCTTTCCAGCGGCGCATCCTGGTCGGCGAAGACGAGATCGACGCCGCGCGAGAATTGCTCGCCGAAGCCGGTTACGGCAACGAGCTGCGTCCCGATGTCGGCTGACAAGGTCACCGAGGACGCCGTCCTCGGCGGCCGGCTGGTGTTGCGGCAGCCGCTGCGCGGCCATCGCGTCGGCCACGATGCCATCCTGCTCGCCGCGGCCACCGTCGCGCAGTCCGGCCAGCATGCGGTCGATCTCGGCTCAGGCGCCGGCGGCGCCGGTCTGGCGCTGGCGCGCCGGATCGAAGGCCTCAACGTCACGCTGGTGGACATCGACCCGGCGCTGACGGAACTCGCGGCCGGCAATGCGCAGCGCAACGGGCTTTCCGATCGCGTGCGCGCGGTGCGTCTCGATGTCGAGTTGTCCGCCGCCGATTTTATCGTTGCGGGTTTGCCGCCGGGATCGGCCGCGTGCGTACTGATGAACCCGCCGTTCAATGTTGTGCAGCAGCCGTCGCCGGATCAGGCGCGCCGCTTGGCGCATGCGGCGACGGAAGGGACGCTCGAGCGCTGGCTGCGCACGGCGGCGCGGCTGCTTCGCGCCGACGGCGTCGTCACACTCATCTGGCGCGCCGACGGCCTCGCCGATGTGCTCGCGGCGCTTGCCAATGATTTCGGAGCAATCGCCGTGCTGCCGGTCCACCCCAAGCCGGGCGCAGCGGCGATCCGCGTGCTGGTGCGGGCAACGAAAGGAAGCCGGGCGCCGCTCGCGCTCTTGCCCGGTTTTCTGCTCGCCGATGCCGACGGCAAACCGACCGCGGTGGCCGAAGCCATCCTGCGTAACGGTGAAGCACTTTCTTTGACTGGGAACTGAAACGCTAAAAGCTGCTCAGCCGTTAAGCACTAAGCTGGCACCGAATCGGGCGGTACTGGGGCACTCTGTTTTGCCCAGAAGCGGACGGGGAGATGCGAAAGCCCAACAATGGCAGCGATCAGCATCATCAAAATGTATATCTTCATTTCCAGTCCATCGTCCCCTTGTCGACCCGGCACCCTCTCACTAAGCAAGAAGCGTTCCAGCAATTAAAAAACAGTTACTTGCCGCTTTTGACGGCAATTCTTATGTGGGATTCATGACAGACACATCGACGCAGGAGCGCGTGCGGGGCATCGGCGCCAAGGCCCTCGCAGCGCTACGGCCGCTCATTCCAAGACGCTTCCGCCGCGACCAGCCGGTGGTGCCGGTGGTGCGGCTCACCGGAATTATCGGCTTCGGCTCGCCGCTGCGGCCGGGCCTGTCGCTGGCCGCGGTGGCGCGCACGCTGGACCGGGCCTTTGCCGTGCGCAACGCGCCGGCGGTGGCGCTCGCCATCAATTCGCCGGGCGGCTCGCCGGCGCAATCGCACCTGATCTTCCGCCGCATCCGCGAACTGGCCGCGGAGAAAGGCCGCAGGGTCATCGCCTTCGTCGAGGACGCCGCCGCTTCCGGCGGCTACATGATCGCCTGCGCCGGCGACGAGATCGTCGCCGATCCGCATTCGATCGTCGGCTCGATCGGGGTGGTCGGCGGCACGTTCGGCTTCGACAAGCTGATCGCGAAATACGGCATCGAGCGCCGCATCTATACGTCGGGCGAGCACAAATCGATGCTCGATCCGTTCCTGCCGGAGAACCCGGCCGACGTCGCGCGGCTGAAAAAGCTGCAGCGGGAAATCCACGACAGTTTCATCGCCCTGGTGAAATCGCGCCGCGGCGGCAAGCTCGCCGGCCCAGAAAACGACTTGTTCTCCGGCGAGTATTGGACCGGAACGCGGGGCCTCGAGCTCGGCCTCGTCGACGCCATCGGCGATTTGCGCACCGTGCTGCGCGAGCGCTATGGCGATAAGGTCGCAACGCCCCTGATCACCGCCGAGCGCGGCTGGCTGGGGCGGCGGGTTGCCGGAGTGACCGGCGGCGACCTGTTGCAGGGCATGCCGGCCGGCCTTGCCGAAGATGTTATTTCGGCGCTCGAAGCGCGCGCGTTATGGGCGCGCTACGGATTGTAGAGCATGATCCCGAAAAGCTTGGCACCGGACTTGATCAGGTGATGGATGCCGGTTTTCGGATAAGATCATGCTCAAAATGTAATACGGAGAGGGATCATGCACCCGTTGCTTGCCGTGACGCTGGGAATGGTGGGAGCGGTCGCCTTGGTGCGCTGGTGCGTGAAAGAGGTGGGGCGCGTCAACAGCGAGCTCGACAGCATGCGCGGGCAAGCGCCGGTCGATTCGGTCGACCGCAACGCGCTGCCGAAATTGAAGCGCGATCCGAAGAGCGGTGAGTATCGGCCGGGCTGAATTCCACCCAGTGAACCGTCATCCTGAGGTGCGAGCGAAGCGAGCCCGGGCCGTCGCCCTTCGAGGGCCGCTGCGCGGCCACCTCAGGGTGACGGAAGAAATTACGGCGTATCCTTGATGCCGCGCTCGGCAACTACCTTGCCCCATTTCTCGTATTCGGACTTCACGAAGGCGCCGAGCGCCTCGGGCGTGCCGCCGACCGGCGTAGCACCCGCTTTCACAAGCTTGTCGTGCACCTCCGGGTCGTTGAGCGCGTCGGCGACCGCCTTGTTGAGCTTGGCGATCACCGCCGGCGGCGTCTTCGCCGGCGCCAACAGCGCGTACCAGTTCGACGCATCGGTGTTGGGATAGCCCTGCTCGGCGAGCGTCGGCACGTCGGGCAGCAGCGCGTCGCGCTTGTCCGCGGCCGCGCCGATCGGCACCAGGGCGCCGGCCTGGATCTGCGCGATCAGCACCGGCAGATCGGCGGCGAGCACCTGCACCTGGCCGCCGAGCAGGTCGGTCAGCGCCGGCGCCGCGCCGCGATAGGGCACATGCAGGAATTTGACGTCGGCGGAAACATCGAGCAATTCCTGCGCGAGATGCGGCGGCGAGCCGATGCCGGTCGAGGCGAACGAAACGGCGCCGGGCTTGTCCTTGGCGAGCGCAATCAGCTCCTTGACCGACTTGATGCCGAGCTTGGGCGTGACCACCAGCACCTCGGTGACCTTGGTGACCAGCGCCACCGGCGCGAAATCGCGCAGCGGGTCGTACGGCACGGTCTGAATGTGCGGCGCTATCGTTACCGCACCCGACGTGGTGAGGAACAGCGAATACCCATCGGGGTCGGCCTTGGCCACGTTATCCGCGCCAACGGTGCCGGCGGCGCCGGCCCTGTTCTCGATATAGACGCGCTGGCCGAGCTCAGCCGACAGCTTGTCGGTGACCAGGCGGCCGACGAAATCGGTCGGCCCCCCGGGCGGAAAGGCGATGACGACGCGGACCGGCCGGGTCGGATAATTATCCTGCGCCTGCGCGGATTGCGCGCCGGTCAAGGCCAGCGCCGCACACACGAAAATGCCACTGATTTTTCGCACCGCGTCCTCCCTGTATCGGCTTCGAGCGATCAGGTATCAGGTATCGGGGGTCAGGAATCAAATCGTTCCGAGCCCCGATGCTTGTTCTTCGATTTCTGCTATGACCCCGCCGATGACCGCCGAACTGCCGCCCCACATGCGCCCGGAACGCTCTTTTCAAGGGCTTATCCTGGCATTGCAACGCTACTGGGCGGATTGGGGCTGCGTCATTTTGCAGCCCTACGACATGGAGGTCGGCGCCGGCACCTTCCATCCGGCGACGACGTTGCGCGCGCTCGGGCCGAAATCGTGGAACGCCGCCTATGTGCAGCCGTCGCGCCGGCCGAAGGACGGCCGCTATGGCGAGAACCCGAACCGGTTGCAGCACTATTATCAGATGCAGGTGATCCTCAAACCGTCGCCCGACGATTTGCAGGATCTCTATCTGAAATCGCTCTACGCCATCGGCATCGATCCAAAAATCCACGACATCCGTTTCGTCGAGGACGACTGGGAAAGCCCGACGCTCGGCGCCTGGGGGCTCGGCTGGGAATGCTGGTGCGACGGCATGGAGGTGTCGCAATTCACTTACTTTCAGCAAGTCGCCGGCTTCGAATGTGCGCCGGTGGCGGGCGAATTGACCTACGGCCTCGAACGGCTGGCGATGTATGTGCAGGGCGTCGAGAACGTCTTCGATCTCAACTTCAACGGCCGCGACGGCGCGGCGCGCGTGAGCTACGGCGACGTCTTCCTGCAGGCCGAGCAGGAATTTTCCCGGCACAATTTCGAATATGCCGACACCGACATGCTGTTCGAGCAGTTCCGCATGGCGGAATCCGCGTGCCAAAAGTATCTCAAGGACGGTTGGGCGGCGGGCGCCGATGGCGACAACAGCGGCCGGCATTTGATGGCGCTGCCGGCCTACGATCAGTGCATCAAGGCGAGCCACGTATTCAACCTGCTCGACGCGCGCGGGGTGATTTCCGTGACCGAGCGGCAGAGCTACATTTTGCGGGTGCGCGAGCTCGCCAAAGCGTGCGGCGAAGCGTGGCTCGCGACCGAAGGCGGAGGGAAGACTATATGAGCGGAGTACCGGAAATCGGCGGACGGCGTCCGATCCCGATCAATGTCACGGCCGGCGAAAGCTACTGGTGGTGCGCCTGCGGGCGCTCGAAGACGCAGCCGTTCTGCGACGGCTCGCACAAGGGAAGCGAATTCCGGCCGCAGGAATGGAAAGCGCCGGACACCGAGGAAGTCTGGTTCTGCGCCTGCAAACGCTCCGCGCACCAGCCGCTGTGCGATGGAAGCCACAAAACCCTCCCCTGACAGGGGGAGGGTCGCCATCTTCACCCTCCCCTGGAGGGGGAGGGTCGGCGCGCGAAGCGCGCCGGGGTGGGGTGCTGCAGCGGTGAGGCAAGTCATGGCGAGTAAGGACTTCCCGATCGAGCGTTTCCGTCGCGCAACGGCGCGCCGGCTTCGCGCCAAAGCGACTGAGACCGAAATACTTTTGTGGAAGCGGCTTCGCACCATCGAAACCGAAGGAACGCATTTCCGCCGACAGGTGCCGATCGGCCCCTATGTTGCCGACTTTGCCTGCATGGCTGCACGCCTCGTGATCGAGCTCGACGGTTCACAACACAATACGGATGCCGTTCGGCTCAGAGATCAAATACGCACGTACTGGCTCGAATCCGAAGGTTTCCGCGTCATCCGCTTCTGGAACAACGATCTCCAAAACATGGATGGCGTTTTGGAGACAGTGTATGCGGCGCTCTATGGCTCACGTGATGCCGAGCCGGCGCCTTTGAAGCACAGGCGGCAGCGGCGCCGTCACCCCACCCCGGCGCGCTTCGCGCGCCGACCCTCCCCCTCCAGGGGAGGGTGAAGGAGCGAGCTTCCCCGACATGCCCGACCTCCTGCTCGAACTGTTCTCCGAGGAAATCCCCGCGCGCATGCAGGCGCGGGCGGCGGAGGATTTACGCAAGGCGGTGACCGATCGGCTGGTCGGCGCCGGCCTGGTTTATGAAGGCGCCAAGGCGTTCGTGACGCCGCGGCGGCTGACGCTCTCCGTGCACGGCGTGCCGGCACGGCAGCCGGATTTGCGCGAGGAGAAAAAGGGACCGAGGGTCGGCGCGCCGGACAATGCCATTGCCGGGTTCTTGAAAGCGGCCGGGCTGAAATCGATCGATGAAGCCAAAGTGCAGCCCGACAAGAAGGGCGATTTTTATGTTGCGGTGATCGAGAAGCCGGGGCGGGCGGCGATCGAGGTGATCGGCGAAATGCTGCCCGACGTGATCAAGGGCTTCCCGTGGCCGAAATCGATGCGCTGGGGCGAGCAATCGAAAGCGCCCGGCGCGCTCAATTGGGTGCGGCCGCTGCATTCGATCGTCGCCACGTTCGGGCCGGAGACCGAGGAGCCGGAGATCGTGCCGTTTGCGGTCGGCGGCATCGCGGCCGGCAATGAAACCCGCGGCCACCGCTTCCTGGCGCCGTCGCCGTTCACGGTGCGCCGTTTCGCCGACTACGCGCAAAAGCTCGACAAGGCCAAGGTCGTGCTCGACGCCGAGCGTCGCCGCGACATCATCCTCACCGAAGCCAAGCAGCTTGCCTTCGCGCAGGGGCTCGAGCTGATCGAGGACGACGGCTTGCTCAACGAAGTCGCCGGCCTGGTCGAATGGCCGGTGGTGCTGATGGGCTCGTTCGACGAAAAATTCCTGCGCATTCCGGAAGAAGTGATCCGCGCCACCATCCGCAACAACCAGAAATGCTTTGTCCTGCGCGACGCGGCACACGCCAAGCTGGTCGACAAATTCATCCTGGTCTCGAACCTCGATGCCGAGGACGGCGGCAAAGCCATCGTCGCCGGCAACGAGCGCGTTATCCGGGCGCGGCTGAGCGATGCGAAGTTTTTTTATGAAACCGATTTAAAGACCCGACTTGAAGATCGCCTGCCGAAATTCAAGGACATCATCTTTCACGAGAAGTTGGGCACCCAGGCAGAGCGCATTGAAAGGATTGAGCGTTTGGCCGGCGAGTTGGCGCCGCTGGTCGGGGCCGATGTCGAGAAGGCAAAGTGTGCCGCGCGGCTATGCAAGGCGGACCTGCTCACGGAAGTCGTCGGTGAGTTTCCCGAGCTGCAAGGCTTGATGGGGAAATATTATGCCGAGGCGCAAGGCGAGGACGAAGCTGTCGCCCATGCGTGTGAAGATCACTACAAGCCCAAAGGACCTGACGACCTTGTGCCGTCCGATTCAGTGTCCATCGCCGTCGCGCTTGCAGACAAAATCGATACGTTGGCCGGTTTTTGGGCGATAGGAGAGAAACCGACAGGATCAAAGGATCCATATGCGCTTCGCAGGGCGGGGTTGGGGGTAATCCGGCTTATCTTGGAAAATAAAATTAGAGTTCGCTTAGCTGGGCCAATTTCATTGGCGAGCATTTATGTGTTTGTTCAAATCGCTGATCGAGCAGGCGATACGAAGGCAAAAAATCTTTTTGATGCGCTACACTCTTTTGGTCTTGAGGATAGTTTTGATGCTGCGAGCGTGATGCACAAGGCGGTTGAGATCGTTGGAAAAGATAGCATTCAGCAGGCTGACGAAGTCAACCAACGTGTACGTGCGCTTTGGCCTGAACTTCTCTCTTTTTTCGCCGACCGTCTGAAAGTCCAGTTCCGCGACCAAGGTGCCCGGCACGACCTCGTCGATGCGGTATTTGCACTCGAAGGCCAGGACGATCTTGTCCTAATCGTCCGCCGCGTCGAGGCATTGGGAAAATTTCTAGACACTGAGGACGGCAAGAATCTGCTGGCCGGCTACAAGCGCGCGACCAATATCATTCGTATCGAGGAGAAGAAGGACATTCGCGAATATACAGGCGCGCCCGATCCGAGTCTCTACAAGCTATCCGAGGAAAAGGCGCTGGCGCAGGCGATCGACGCCGCCAAGGTCGAGGCGACGCGCGCGGTCGAGAAGGAAGATTTCGAGGCCGCCATGCGTGCCATGGCGAGTTTGCGGCCCCATGTCGATGCCTTCTTCGACAAGGTCACGGTCAATGTCGACGACAAGCCGTTGCGCGAGAACCGGCTAAAACTGCTCAACGAAATCCGCGCCGCGACGCGGGCGGTGGCGGATTTTTCCAAGATTGAAGGCTGAGCGACTATTCTCTGCCGTCATGCCCGGCCATAGCCGTTTGAAGAACAGCGTCGCTTCGCCCGCCTATGTGCCGGGCATCCACGTCTTTATGCCCGCGAAGTAAAAGACGTGGATGGCCGGGACGAGCCCGGCCATGACGAGTTCCCAATTTCACCGGACATGCTAGAACCGAACGGCGGGTTGCGCGTTTAAGTCCAGGACCCCCGTGCCGCCAAATTGATCACGCCTTGCTCAAAGGCATTCCCGCACAACAAAACCGATAGGAAAACCGATGGTTATCACCGCTGAACATATCACCCCGCTTGTCGCCCTTATTGCCGGCATCCTCATTCTGATCATGCCGCGGCTGTTGAACTTCATCGTCGCGATCTATCTCATTGTTGTCGGATTGACGGGGCTCAATGCCATCTACCACTGGGTGCATTAGCGTCGAACAGCCGGGCTCACTCAAACGCATGATCCCATGCCCTAGGTCACATGGCCAAATCGCGCTCAAAAACGTCCCGTCAGTCCGTAAAGAAATCGGCGCCCCGCGCCAAGCCCGCCAAAAAACCCGCCAAAGGCAAATGGGTCTACGCCTTCGGCGGCGGCAAGGCGGCCGGCCGCGCGTCGATGCGCAACCTGCTCGGCGGCAAGGGCGCGGGCTTAGCCGAAATGGCCCATCTCGGCCTGCCGGTGCCGCCTGGTTTCACCATCACGACCGAGGTCTGCACCCATTTCTACGACAACGGCAAAACCTATCCGAAGGATTTGAAGGCGCAGGTCGATGCCGCGCTGGCCGAAGTCGGCCGCATCACCGGCAAAAAATTCGGCGACGGCGAAAATCCGCTGCTAGTCTCGGTGCGCTCCGGCGGGCGCGCCTCGATGCCGGGCATGATGGACACCGTGCTCAATCTCGGGCTCAACGACGTCACCGCCGTGGCGCTTGCGGAAAAATCCCGCGACCGGCGCTTTGCGCTCGACAGCTACCGGCGCTTCATCACCATGTATTCAAACGTGGTGCTCGGCATCGAGCATCATCATTTCGAGGAAATCCTCGACGACCACAAGGACCGCAACGGCTATACGCTCGACACCGATCTCAGCGCCAATGACTGGGACACCATCATCGACCGCTACAAGGAGCGCGTCGAGGAGGAAAGCGGCAAGCCGTTCCCGCAGGATCCGCACGCCCAATTGTGGGGCGCCATCGGCGCGGTGTTCGGCTCGTGGATGAACCAGCGCGCCATCACCTATCGCCGCCTGCACGCTATTCCGGAAAGCTGGGGCACCGCGGTCAACGTGCAGGCCATGGTGTTCGGCAATATGGGCGAGACCTCGGCCACCGGTGTCGCGTTTACGCGCAATCCCTCGACCGGCGAGAAAAAGCTCTACGGCGAATTTCTGATCAATGCGCAAGGCGAAGACGTCGTCGCCGGCATCCGCACGCCGCAGGAGATCACCGAACTGGCGCGCCGGGAAGCCGGCTCGCAAAAGCCGTCGATGGAATTGGCGATGCCGGACGCCTTCGCCGAGCTGACCCGCATCCACGGCGCGCTGGAGCGGCACTACCGCGACATGCAGGATCTCGAATTCACCGTCGAGCAGGGCAAGCTGTGGATGCTGCAGACGAGGAACGGCAAGCGCACCGCGCAGGCGGCGCTGCGCATCGCAGTCGAGCTCGCCAACGAGAAGCTGATCACCAAGGACGAAGCGGTGGCACGCGTCGATGCCGCGGCCCTCGATCAACTGCTGCATCCGACCATCGATCCCGACGCCGAGCGCAAGGTGCTGGCCACCGGCTTGCCGGCGTCGCCGGGCGCGGCCTGCGGCGAGATCGTGTTCTCGTCGGAAGACGCCGAGACGCTGAAGAACCAGGGGCGGCGGGTCATCTTGGTGCGCGTGGAGACGTCGCCGGAAGACATTCACGGCATGCACGCCGCCGAAGGCATTTTGACCACCCGCGGCGGCATGACCTCGCACGCCGCCGTGGTCGCCCGCGGCATGGGCAAGCCGTGCGTCTCCGGTGCCGGCTCCTTGCGCGTCGATTATCGCGCGCAAAGCATGACGGCCGGCGGCGTGACGCTGCGCAAAGGCGATATCCTCACCATCGACGGCTCGAGCGGGCAGGTGCTCGCCGGCCGGGTGCCGATGCAGGAGCCGGCGCTGGCCGGCGAATTCGCCACCCTGATGAAATGGGCCGACGGCGTGCGCAAGCTGAAAGTGCGCGCCAATGCCGACACGCCGGCCGACGCGCGGGCCGCGATCAAATTCGGCGCCGAGGGTATTGGGCTCTGCCGCACCGAGCACATGTTCTTCGACGAGGACCGCATCCGCGCCGTGCGCGAGATGATCTTGGCCGGCGACGAGAAATCGCGTCGCGCGGCGTTGGCGAAATTGTTGCCGATGCAGCGCGCCGATTTCGTCGAGCTGTTCAAGATCATGGGCAGCTTGCCGGTGACCATCCGGCTCCTCGATCCGCCGCTGCACGAATTCTTGCCGCACAGCGAGGAGGAGATCGCCGAAGTGGCGCAAGCCATGGGCGCCGATCCGAAAAAGCTCGCGGATCGCGCGCGCGAATTGCACGAGTTCAATCCGATGCTCGGCTTCCGCGGCTGCCGTCTGGCGATTGCGTACCCGGAAATCGCCGAAATGCAGGCACGCGCCATTTTCGAGGCCGCGGTCGAGGCGGAGCGCGCCACCGGCGTCAAGGTGGCGCCGGAAATCATGGTGCCGCTGATCGCCAGCAAAGCGGAGCTCGACCTGGTCAAGGAGCGTATCGACGCCATGGCGCGGACCGTCGCCGCCGAGAGCAAAGGCAAGCTGAAATATCAGGTCGGCACCATGATCGAACTGCCGCGTGCGGCGCTGATGGCGGGCGAGATCGCGCAGACCGCGGAATTCTTCTCCTTCGGCACCAACGATTTGACCCAGACCGCGTTCGGCATCAGCCGCGACGATGCCGCGAGCTTTCTCAGCATCTATACGGCGAAAGGTATTTTACCGGCCGATCCGTTCGTTTCGATCGATCGCGACGGCGTCGGCGAGCTCATTCGCATTGCTGCCGAGCGCGGCCGCAAGGTGCGAAAAGATCTGAAACTCGGCATCTGCGGCGAGCACGGCGGCGATCCCGCTTCGGTTGCCTTCTGCCACGAGGTCAAGCTCGACTACGTGTCGTGCTCGCCGTTCCGGGTGCCGATCGCGCGCCTTGCCGCGGCCCAGGCCGCGCTCGGCAAAGGTTCCGCCGGCACCGCGTGACGTTTCGACGGCCGCAGTTCCACCGCTGAATATTTTCTGCCGGTGTGGAACGCGCGTTTCGCATTTGTACGCACGCGCGCGCGAATTTTTAAATTTGATTTACCATGCGAGCGGTCGAAGCGTGTCGCAGCCCCACTGCGCGCTCGCGTAATTAACACGTTCGCAACGATAACCCGACAATAAATAAACCTGTCGCATTCGCGCCACACCCGCCGTGTTTCGATAACTACGTGCGCGTTGCGTTGCAGGCGTTGGGGTAAGGGGTAAATGGCTGCGTCGCGTGTGGGGATGATGGGCGCTTCATCGGCGCCCTTCTGGTTCAGTGCGTTCTTCCTGGCGCTGATGCCGACGTCGATCGGTTATCAGGATCTCGCCGCATTGTTGGCGCAACAGCCAAGCGTGGCGCAACGCGGCCGCGATCATTTGATCGCGTCGCCGTTCGGCACCATCGAGCCGGCGACGTTCAGCTACGGCCGCCCGATCGGAACAACTGTGCCGCTTGGTTATCAGACCGTCAATTTCGATCCGGGCGCGGTCGCCGCGAACTCCTGGCAGATCGACGCGCCGCTCAATGCGACGAGCGCCGAGCCGGTCGAATATCCGACAGTCAACCGGCGCCTCAAGGGCGATCGCCTGCCGGTGCTTACGCCCGCCGTGCCGGAAGTCTTGCCGCAACTGCAACCGGTCAACGCGCCGCCGGCAATAGCGCCGGTGCAACCGCGGCCGGTCGCGCCGTCGTTCATTTTGCCGCTCAAGAGCGCCGAAGCGATCGACAGCGTGCCGCCGCTGGCGCAGCCGGCGCAATTGCCGCCCTCGCCGCCGGTGCTGCAACTGTCCGATACCGCAGAACCGAGCGTTTCGTTGCGCGCGATGGAACTGGCCGAGCGCGACAATTCGCCGTCGGTCGACGACGACGATTTCATCGCCGACCAGCCGCCGGAAATTCCCACAGCCGGCGAGAGAAGCTCGGCGTCGCTCGCGGCGTTGTCGTTCACCGACACCGATCCGGCGGAAGGCACGGCGCAAACCTTCTTCGGCGTCGGCACCATGGGCGCGCCGAGCGGCCTGCAGCGCTGGGCGCCGGGCGCCGAGCCGGTGCCGGTCGCGGGCGCCATCGATCCGGACATCAAAATCGCGGGGCTCGAAGGCAACAGCGGCGAGACGGCGGCGAAGAAGGACGAGTCGAGCCTTTTGGAAAGTCCGGCGGACCGCCTCAAGCTCACCGGCAAGCCGCGCCTTAAAGCCGAAAAATGTCTCGCCGACGCGGTTTATTTCGAGGCGCGCGGCGAGCCGTTCAAGGGCCAGCAGGCGGTCGCCCAGGTGATCATGAACCGGGTGTTCTCGGGCTATTACCCCAACGACGTCTGCGGCGTGGTCTATCAGAACGCCGAAAGGCATCTGGCCTGCCAGTTCACCTTTGCTTGCGAAGGCAAGGACCTCAACAAGGTCGACGAGCCCGACATGTGGGAGCAGGCCAAGCAGATCGCCAAGGACATGCTCGACGGCAAGATCTGGCTCGCCGAAGTCGGCCACGCCACCCACTATCACGCCTACTGGGTGCACCCGAGCTGGGTCCACGAAATGACCAAGCTCTACAGGCTCGGCGTCCACACCTTCTATCGGCCGAAAAACTGGGGCGACGGCGACAGCGATCCGGCCTATGGCCCGGTGCCGAGCACCAGCAAGGCCGATACGCCGGAGGCGAAGACTTCGGACGCGGGGAAGGGCCCGCAGGCGGCGGCGACGCCCGGCAAGAGCGAGTCGACCGCGAAGCTGTGACTTTCGCCGACTTTGCCGCGCTTCACATCAAAGACGACAAATTGCACGCCTAGAAAACGGCCTTGATCGCTTGGACAGCGTTTCTGTTCGTGTTGATCATCTTGTCAAGGGTCCGTGACCGCCGAAGGCGGCGCTTCGCGCCCTTGACAAGATGATCAACACGAACAATTCAGCATCCAAGCGATCAAGGCCGACTGCGACCACGGTGACGATTTAATGTGTTACCATCGCTCGGGCTTGAATGTGAAACCCGAACGGAGATTGGCACAATGTCTTTAGCAATAAGAGTAGCCGTCGCGGTCGCGTTTACTTTCGCAATCGCAACCGCCATTCCCCAAAGCGCTTTCGCAAGCGGTAAGTCCCACCATCATCCGGCGAAAACGAGTCCGGCCAAAAAACCGTCGGAGCAATACCTACGATCGGCGGCGCCACCCGATCCCGAGCACGCGCAGCGGTAGGGTCCAAATCACATCTCGATATCGAGACCGATATCGAGATTCTGCACCGAATGAGTGAGTGAGCCGGAGCTGAGATAATCCACGCCGGTCTCGGCGATGGCCGCGGCGCTCTCCAGCGTGATGCCGCCCGAGGCTTCGATGACGAGGCGGCCCGCCACCATGGCCACGGCCTTGCGCATGGCGGCGAGATCGAAATTGTCGATCAGCACCACGTCGGCCAGGCCGACGTCGAGCACCTCCTCGAGCTGATCGAGCGAATCGACTTCGATCTCGATCTTCACCAAATGCCCGATCGCCGCATTGGCGCGGGTCAGCACGGCGCGGATGCCGCCGGCCACCGCGATGTGGTTGTCTTTGATCAGCACCGCGTCGTCGAGGCCGAAGCGGTGATTGAAGCCGCCGCCGCAGCGCACGGCGTATTTCTCCAGCGCGCGCAGCCCCGGCGTGGTTTTCCGCGTGCAGATGATGCGCGCCTTGGTGTGGGCGATGCGCGCAACGAAGGCTGACGTCGCGGTGGCGATGCCGGACAAATGGCCGAGGAAATTGAGCGCGGTGCGCTCGGCGGAGAGGATCGCGCGCGCATTGCCGGCAATGGTCATCAATTTGGTCCCGGCGCCGATCGCCATGCCGTCGCGGCCATGGGGTTTTATCTCGATCGCTGGCGCAAGGCGGCGGAACGCCGCTTCGACCAGCGGCAGGCCCGAGACCACGCCGGGCTTGCGCGCGACGACGACGGCGCGGCCTTTTGTGTCCTCCGGTATGATCGCGATCGACGTGATGTCGCCGGCGCGGCCGAGATCTTCTTCAAGCGCGCGCGTTACCGCCGCTTCGATTTCGAGCGGCGAGACGAAGGCATCGGAGCAAAAAAGCGACATCGGCACTCGTTACAAATACAGCATTGGCGGCGAAAACTCATATCTAGTGTCGTGGGCCGTGGCAAACCTATGTTCCAGGGCGCGGGCCAGCCATGCACTGAGCGGTCCGACGCGGGTAGATTTCGTTTGGGCGGCCGGGTCCGCCGCTCTATATTGCGCGGCTTTTCGAAATTTGCGAACCGACCGGGACGGCCATGACCACCAGGGAGAATCGGCTCACTTCTACCCAATCCGGCGCCGTTGCCGCCACTTGGCGCACGCCGGCGGTGGTGATCGGCATGGGCTGCCTGATCACGCTGATCGCCTTCGGTCCGCGCTCGACGATGGGCTTTTTCCTGACCCCGCTGTCGAGCGCCAACCACTGGGGCCGCGACGTGTTCGCGTTCGCGCTCGCCTTGCAAAATCTGCTGTGGGGCATCGGCCAGCCGCTCGGCGGCATGATCGCCGACCGCTTCGGCACCATCCGCGTCGTCTGCGCCGGCGCGCTGCTCTACGCGGCCGGCCTGGTGCTGATGTCGCACGCTACCAGCGTGCCGGTGCTCGATGCTTCGGCGGGCGTGTTGCTCGGTTTCGGTCTCGCCGGTTGCTCATTCCCGGTCATTCTCGCGGCGTTCGGCAAGATATTGCCGAAGGAATACCGCTCGATCGCGTTTGGCTTCGGCACCGCGGCGGGATCGTTCGGACAGTTCCTTTATTCGCCGATCGCCGTCATGCTGATGGATACGTTCGGCTGGCAACAGACGCTCATCATCTTCGCCGTCAGCATGCTGGGCGTGCTGCCGCTGTCGCTGGCACTGGCCACGCCTAAGGCGGCGTCGACGATGGAACCGGTATCGACGCAGTCTCTCCGGGACGCGCTCGGCGAGGCTTTTGCCCATCGCTCTTACATTCTGCTCGTGCTCGGCTTCTTCACCTGCGGCTTCCAGCTGCAGTTCATCACCGTGCACATGCCGTCCTATCTGGTCGATCGCGGGCTGTCCGCGCAGGTCGGCGGCTGGACCATTGCAACCATCGGGCTGTTCAACATCATCGGCTCGGTCACCGCCGGCTGGCTCGGCGATCGCATGCCGAAGCGCTATCTGCTTGCGTTTATTTATTTCGTCCGCGCCGCGGCCATCCTGGCGTTCATTTCGTTTCCGGTCACGACGGTATCGTGCCTGATCTTCGCCGCCACCATGGGCCTGATGTGGCTCTCGACCGTGCCGCCGACCAACGGCATCATCGCGCTGATGTTCGGCACGCGCTGGCTGGCGACGCTTGCGGGCTTCGCTTTCTTCAGCCACCAGGTCGGCGGTTTCCTCGGCGTCTGGCTCGGCGGCATCGCCTTCGACCGCACCGGCTCGTACAACGTGGTGTGGTGGCTCGCTATCTTGTTCGGCGTGCTCTCGGCGCTGATCAACCTGCCCATCGTCGAGAAGCCGGTCGCGCGGGTGGCTGTCGCGCCGGCATGATCAATATCGTCATGCCCGGGCTTGTCCCGGGCATCCGCGTCTTTCACACTTGCAGCAAACAAGGCGTGGATGGCCGGGACAAGCCCGGCCATGACGGGTAGGGTGCAAGCATGGGCACTTTCAAAGCCATCGTCATTGACAAGACCGAAGCCGGCCAGACCGTCCAGCTCACCGACTTCGACGAAAACAATCTGATGGACGGCGACGTCACCGTCGCCGTCGAATATTCAACGGTAAATTACAAGGACGGCCTCGCGGTCACCGGCAAGGCGCCGGTGGTGCGCCGCTTCCCGATGATCGCCGGCGTCGATTTTTCCGGCACTGTTGAATCTTCGTCACACCCGGCCTGGGAACCGGGTGACAAGGTCGTGCTCAACGGCTGGGGTCTCGGCGAGACCCATCTCGGCGCCTATGCGCAGAAGGCCCGCGTCAAGGGCGATTGGCTGGTGCGGCTGCCGCAAGACATCGGCGCGCGCGAGGCCATGGCGATCGGCACCGCGGGCTATACCGCCATGCTCTCGGTGATGGCGCTGGAGCGTGCCGGCGTCACGCCCACGCGCGGCCCGATCGTCGTCACCGGTGCCGCCGGCGGCGTCGGCTCGGTCGCGGTCGCGATCCTCGCCAAGCTCGGCTACCAGATTACCGCCTCGACCGGCCGGCCGACCGAAGCGGATTATCTCAAAGGCCTTGGCGCCAACGACATCATCGATCGCAAGGAGCTCAGCGGCCCGGCGCGGCCGCTCGCCAAGGAGCGTTGGGCTGGCGGCATCGATGCGGTGGGCTCGACGACGCTCGCCAATGTGCTTTCCATGACACGCTATGGCGGCGCGGTTGCCGCCTGTGGGCTGGCCGGCGGCATGGACTTGCCGACCTCGGTGGCGCCATTCATCCTGCGCGGGGTGTCGTTGCTTGGCATCGATTCGGTGATGTGCCCGCTGCCGCTGCGGCAATTGGCATGGCACCGGCTGGAGCGGGATTTGCCGCGGGACAAGATCGCGGCGATGACCACCGAGATCGGGCTCGGCGACGTCATCGAAGCCGGCCGCCGCATCGTCGAGGGGCAGGTGCGCGGCCGGATCGTGGTAAAGATCGGGTAAATCCGCCCGCGATTTGGCCACAAAGTTGCCGACCATCGGGGCCAGTATGGTAAGGGGACCGTTAAGAAATTTTGTTAACGTCGCTCGCACGTCTATCGTGGAGTTGCCCATGTTGCTGCGCGTGGCCATCGTCTGTGCGTTCGTCGCGGGAGCCGCTTCGGCGGTTGCCGAGGAGCTCGGGCCGGAGCAGGCCAGAGCCTTCGTCGTCGGCAAGCTGTTCAGCTATACCTGCTTCGACGGCACCGCCGGCATGGGCCGCATCTTCTCCGACGGATCCGTGGTCGGCACCATCCGGCCGGGCGGCCAGAGCCAGGTGCGCTTCGCCGCGCTGCCGGCCGGCACCATCAAGGTCAGCCCCAATTCGATGTGCGCGCATCTCGCCGGCCTGCCGATCGAGCCGTGCTTTCGCGTGCAGAAGATCGATTACCGCAGCTTCCGCGGCTCGATCTCGGGCCTGTCGTTCGCCTATTGCGACTTCTATCAGCGCAACCCGCGCAGTGCGATCGGCGGCGCCAGCGTCAAGCGTGACATTGCGCCGGCGCCGGGATCGGCGACATCGGTCGCGACCGCGCGTCCGTCGGAAGATTAGCGCGCCGGCAAGCTACAAAGCTTCCTCGGCCCGCGCGCGTGGGTAAAGCACGTGCTGGTAAACCCAGCCGATGCCGAGCAGCACCACGCCGAGCCCGATCACCGACAGCGCGCGGTAGATGCCGCTGATGCTCGCGGTGTCGACGATGAAGACCTTGGCGATGGTCAACGCGATGACGGCGAGCGCGGGCAGCCGCGCCGGCTGCGAGCGCAGGTAGAGGCCGACCGCGAGCAGCACGATGCCGAAGGCGAGCCACACCGTCGAGTAGGCATATTGCTCGGCATCGCTGATCGGCCCGGCCAATAGCGGCCCATGAAACAGCCGCCGCACTTCGAGCGTCAGATAGAATAGTGCTAGCGTCACCGCGGTAATGGTGGCGGCGACGCGGTAGGCGATCGGCCGCGTGGTGCGCGCGATCAGCGCCAGCGTGATGGCGAGCACCGCGGGCAGGCCGTAACCCAGCAGGATCAGGTTGAAGACCGCGCCGCCCATCGGAGTGTCGTCGAAACGCGGGCTCCAGGCCAGCAAGAGCACGGCGATGACGGCGACGAGCGTCAGCGCCGCGATCAGTAGCGCGCCGACATTATGCACGATGCTGCCGGTGCGCGCGCGCACGCGCTCTAGCCCGATGGTCATCGCCAGGCCGACATTGACATAGAGCATGGCTTCCACGACGCCGTCCGGCACCCAGTAGATATCGCCGCCGGTGACGTAGTGGCGGATTTCGAAGACCGCGAGCAGCACCGTGAACAGGATGGCGCCGGCATCGAGCATGCGCGCCGGCAGATCGTCGGCGCGCCGCCGCAACAGCCATCCGGCGATCCAGAAGGAAGCGGCCGGCACGCCATAGCCGTAAAGCAGCCAATTGAAGATCGGCGTGATGCCGAGATCGGCGCCCGCGATCGTCGGTTGGTAAGCTACGCGCGCGACCACCACGACGACCATGATGGCGGCCAGCCAGCGCAGCCAAGGCAGCGGCCGTTGCTCTGCGATCCAGGCCGCGCCCGGAACCATCAGCGCCAGCGCAATCGTCAGCCAGCCTTTCTCGAGCGCAAAGGTGGACGCGAGCGCCAGCGCGCCGAGCGTGCCGGTGGCGAACATCGCGCTCGCCGCCATCAGGCCGGGCCGCGGCGCGCGCTTCACCAGCGCCTCGGTCGCAAGCGCAAAGATCGCGGCGGCCAGCAGCGCCAGCGCCGCGAACGGCAGCGAGCGATCGAGCTGCGCGATGCGATAATAGAGCGCGACCAACATGGCGAGCGGCGCGAACACCGCCGTGGCGCTCCACAACATCGGCACCAGCGCGCGCGACGAGCGGCCTTGCGCCAAAAATCCGGCGGCGCCGAACAGCACCGCCCAACCGGTGGCGAGGATCAGGTGTGAGCCAAAATCGTAGCGCTCCGGCTCCGGGATCGCCGGTGCCGTCGGGCCGGACGGCGCCAGCAAGCCCAGGACATTCATGTGCACCGCCCAGTGCGCCATCACGAGCGCGGCCAAGACCGCGGCGGCCGGCACGGCGCCGGCTGCCGCCTCGGTGCGCCAGGCGATGGCGACGGTTGCGACGGTGAGGATAACAAAGGCGGTGAGCGCGACAGGATCATGCCGGCTCGCCAGCACCAAAAGCGCGGCGACCAACAGATAGACCACGAGCGCCAGGGTCGACAGCCGGTCGATCATGCCGGGCGCGGCCGGGGGGCCGTACAACAAGCCGCAGACCAAAAACGTAGCGACCAGCGCGAAGCCGGCGAGCGCGTGGAAGACATGCGCGCCAAGCGCGGTGACGTTATCGGGCTGCATTCCCGGCAGCGTCCACAGCGCGCCCAGCACGACCGCCGCGATGGCGAGCCAGAGCCACATGCGAAACCGCGCCAGCGCGAAAGCGGCCGCGTTGACGACGGCGATGTAAACATAAAGCGACCAGAAATCCGGCTTGGCGGAGGCGACCAGCATCGGCGCCAGATAGGCCCCAATCACGCCCAGGCCGGCGAGCGCAGGCCCATGCAGCAAGGCAGCGCCCAAGGTCAGCAGCGCCACGGCGCCGAGCAGGATGAAAGCCACTGCAGGCGGCAGGAATCCGTAGAGCCCGTAGGCCGCATAGACGGTGGCATAGGCGACGGTGGTGCCGGCCGCGGTCAGAGTGCCTGGAATATGCGCCGACGGCACGCCGGCGAGCGCCGAAAGTTTTTCGGTGCGCCGCGTCCATTCGCCGGCGGCGACCAGCGCAAGCGCCAGCAACGCGCCGAGAAATATCCGCACCCCCGGGCCGATCAGACCTTGCTGGATCGTATAGCGCACCAAAAAAATGCCGCCGAGCGCCAGCGCCACGCCACCGACCCAGACCACCCAGCGGGTGCCGAATTTTTCCTCGAAGCCGATCTCCGGCGGGGACGACGATTGAACATGCGTAGGCGAAGACGGGACTGACGCAGGCGGCGGCGATAGTGGGATAGGCGCGGGCTCCGCTGGTGCATCGACAATCGGGGCCGGAGCCGAAGCGGGCGGCGCAGGTGCCGGCGCCGCTACAGTGCCGGCGGCTGCCCGAACCTGCTCCAATGCCCGCACTCTCGCGTCGAGCCGCCGCGACAAGCCCTTGTCGTCGAACGCCACCACCAGCGCGATCGTGGCCATGACCGGAGAGGCCAGAAACAACAATCCGGCTAATATGATCAAGCCGTCCATCGAAGCCCCCGGCGCAAATCGCTATTTGCGAATCTACAATGCGGCGCTGCGCATTCTACTCCAGGTCGAGGCGGAACGGCGCGGCTTCGTCGGCAAGGCAGCCCCGGCCGATGGTCTCGATGGCGGCGACCATGCGGCCGTCGCGGCCGAGCAACTTGTCGGCCAGCGACACGATGCGGATATTGGGCGTCGCCGTCGGCGAGGCGCGGCGCAGCGCCTGCGCGATGCTGGCCTCGTCGCGCTGCGGGTTGAGCGCGCAGACGCTGGCATAGGCGCTCGCCGTCGAGCGGCTGATGCCCATATAGCAATGCACCACCAGGGGGCTGCGCCGGTCCCAGCCGCGCACGAAGCGGATGAGGTCGGCGACGTGTTCCTCGCCCGGCATGATGTAGCCGTCGAGCGGCGTGGAAATATCGTGCAGCCGCAGCCTTAAGTGATTCTCCGGCGCGACGCTGTGCGGCCGCACCACATGACCTTCATCGCCGATCAGCGACACGACATGGCGCGCGCCGGTGTCGGCGACGGTTTCATGCAGGCGTACGAGCGAGCAGACGTGAATCATCGCATCTGGAATTGATTGCTGCGGTCACTTTCATATAGGAATCGCACACGGCACAAGTGTGACGATCATACGCCGGCAAGTTTTTTAACTCGCTCGAAATAGCGCGCTTCGGCCTTTTCCGCGGGCCAGGGCTTTAGGAAATCGCGCTCCATGGTGGCGGACACGGCCGGCGGCCGGCCGAAGAAACGGCGCGCTTCCGCGGGATCGAAGCCGGCGAGCCGGGTGGCTTCGAGATAGGCGGCGCCGCTGTCGGCCAGCTTGATTAGCGCTTTGATCTCGGCCGAGGCTTCCGCCGGCAATCCGAAGCGGCGATGGATCGCGGTGAGGAGGCGCAGCTCGACAGCTTTATAGTCGCCGCCGATCACCGCCTTGAACGGCGAGATCATGTCGCCGACCACGTATTCGGGCGCGTCATGCAACAACACCGCGAGCCGGCCGCCGCGATCGAGCCGCGGCGCGCGCAGCCGCGCCAGCGCCTCGACCAGCAAGCAATGTTGCGCGACGGAAAAGATGTGCGCGCCCTTGGTCTGGCCGTTCCAGCGCGCCACGCGCGCCAGGCCGTGCGCGATGTCTTCCAGCTCGATGTCGAGCGGCGACGGATCGAGCAGATCGAGCCGGCGCCCCGACAGCATGCGCTGCCAAGCGCGCTGCTCTGTGGACACTCGCGTCGCCCGCCTGGCGCGCCGCGCCGTGTCAGCCACGACCGCGCAACCCGAGCTTTTGGCACGCCTCGTGGCGATGGCAGGTGATCAGATGATCGTTGACCATGCCGACGGCCTGCATGAAGGCATAGACGATGGTCGGCCCGCAGAATTTGAAGCCGCGCTGCGCCAGCTCCTTGGAGATCGCGCGCGATGTCGCGGTTTCCGCCGGCACCTGCCGGGCGGATTTGAAATGATTGACCTTCGGCTTGCCGTCGACGAAGTCCCACAACAGCTTCGAAAAGCCCGGTCCCTTGTCCATGATTTCGAGCCAGGATCGCGCCGAGCGCACCGCGCCTTCGATCTTTGAGCGGTTGCGCACGATGCCGGCATCCTGCATCAGCCGTTCGATCTTGGCCGGCCGGTAGCGCGCGATTTTTTCCGGAACGAAACCGTCGAAGGCGCGGCGGAAGTTTTCCCGCTTGCGCAGGATGGTGATCCACGACAGGCCGGCCTGAAAACCGTCGAGCATGAGTTTTTCGTAGAGCGCGCGATCGTCGTATTCCGGCACGCCCCATTCCTGGTCGTGATAGGCGACGTAGAGCGCATCGTTATTGGGCCAGGGACAGCGCACGAGGCCGTCGGCGTGTACGGGAGCTTTCATCGGGCGGAAGCTTTCATTCGGCGGCTTTGGTTTCGCCGGGGAAGGCGAAGCGTGCCCAGTCCGGCTTGACCAGATGGATCGGCACGCCGCCGCCCACAAGCGGCTCGCCGCGTAAAATCGCCTCCGCCACCCGGTCGAGCCGCAGCAGGGCCAGCGCGCGGCCGGCCGCGGCGGAGCCCATGGTGCCGACCTGGCGGTCGCCGGCGGTCACCGCGGCGCCTGCCGCGGGCGCCGTGCCGTCATAGCGAACCGGCACCGCGCGGGTGCGCGCCGTGCCGCGGTGCTCCATGCGCGAGACGACTTCCTGGCCGACATAGCAGCCTTTGGTGAAATCGATTCCGCCGAGCTGGTCCATGTCGGTCTCGTGCGGGAAGGCGTCGCCGTAGCTGAAATCGAGCCCGCCCTGCGGCACGCCGAGCGCGATGCGGTGCGCCTCGTATTGCGCGGCTTCGACCAGGGTCGCGCCGAGCTCGGCCGCGGCTGCCGCGGCAAGGTGCGGCGGCAGCATCACGCGAAGCCCGAGCGCCGGCAGCCGCGGATCGGCATAGCTCAAGCCAAATCCTGTCGTGCCGCCTCTGGTTGTGCCGCTGCCGTCCCAGGCGGCGAGCACGCCGAGCACTGCGGAAAGATCTTCGACGATCACCTTCGCGCGGAGTTTGTAGATATTTAATTTGGCAACCAGAGTGGTGCAAAGCGCGCGCTGCACATCGAGGAAAAAGCCGCCGCCTTCCTTTGTCGGCGCCTCGGTGACGATGAAATCGGCGATGATCTTGCCCTGCGGCGTCAATAGCGCGCAGAAGCGCGCCGCTGCGGGCTCGAGCTCGAGAATGTCAGCGGTGACAAGCCCATGCAAAAAGTTCCGCGCGCCGTCACCGGCGACTTTGACCACGCCACGATCCGCGAGCAGGGCAGCCTTCATGGAAAAACTTTCCAAGTATCGCGAGGAACGTAGGACACCGGCCGATTTCTCTCAAGGCTCGTACATAGGGTGAAATTTTCTGTTCGCTCAGCAAACAAAACCGCCATCTGAAGGACCTTACGTTGTAAATCCTCCGGCGACACGTGTAAAATGACAGCGCGGCTGCGGGGGCGCCGGACTATTTTTCAAAACAAGTTGTTCTACTGGGCCGATCGCGGAACTCGAAAGCACGCGTTCAGGGGGGCGAGCGCATGACCGACGAGCTGGTGTCGCTACGGGCAGTCCTGCTCTCCGCGGCGCAGAACGACCACGAGATGTTCCGGCAGGCGGCTTCGACCGCACGGGTGCCCATCGAGATCGTCGAATGCAAGAGCGTCGCCGCGGCATGCCAAGCGCTCGGCGACGGCGCCGATCTGGTCTTTATCGACGGTGGGATCGCCAACGTGGCGACCACCCAAGTGGTCGCTGCCGCGTGCGTACAGCGGAAGCCGCCGTTCCTGGTGCTGCTCACGGCACCGGATGCCGTCGTCGAGCCGCTGCCGACCGATGCGGCGGCGGCCAAGCCGGTGCGGATCGAGGAGGTGCGGCGGCTGGTCGAGCGGTCGATGCGGGTGCGGCTGGCGAGCCGAGTCCTCATCGTCGACGATTCCTCGACCATGCGCAGTATCGTGCGCAAAATTCTCGGCGCGACGCGTTTTCCTTTCGAGGTCAGCGAAGCGGGCGAGGGGGCTGCCGCGCTCAAGCTCGCCGCCGAGCGCGAATTCGACATCGTCTTTCTCGACTACAACATGCCGGGCTGCAACGGCCTGGAGACGCTGGCCGAGTTCAAGCGCGCGAAGCGGCGCATGACCGTCGTGGTGATGTCGTCGGCGCCGGACGCAATGCTGGCCGAGCGGGTGCGTCTGCAAGGCGCGGCGTTTCTGAAAAAGCCGTTCTTTCCCGCCGATATCGAGGCGGTGCTGACGCGGCATTACGGATTGACTGCGCTCAATCCGAAGCGCGCCTGAGATCAAAAAATTGTTTTTGGGCTTGCGGCTATTGCCGCGAGATCTGGACCGAGAATTCGCCGTTGCGGATGCGGGCGCCCAGGTTTTCCGCATAACGGGCGGCCGCGTCTTCGCCGTAGGTCGAGGTCAATTCGGCCAGCGCCAAAAACAGCGCGGTCTGCGCCAGGCAATCGCCGTCGATGCCGTCGTGCAGCGCCTCGATCCAGGCGTCGTGCAGATAACCGAGCGCGATGCGTTTCTGCTCATGCTCGGGCACCGCTTCACGTGCGGCCAAATTTGGTGTCGCCGTACTCATTATGATTTTCTCTCGCCACAACCCCGGCGGCGTCCCTGTCCTGAAATCAAACTAGCATGGGATTTCGGGGGTAAAAATCGAACCTCGGGGCAGGGTTAATGCCTGCAGGGCAGCGGTCTTTGGCGTTAGTTGGCGTAGCGGGCGGTGATCTCGCGGGCGATGTGGGCGCCCTCTTCGAGGTAGCGCTGGATGACGACGCCGGCCGCCGGCGTGCAGCTACGGTAGCTTTGCTGGAAGCCGCGATAGCCGCGGTTGAAGCTCGCCACCATCTGGTCGTGGCGGTCGCCGGTGGGCGCCTCGGCGTCGATCAGCGCTTGCGCCTCGGTGCGCCATTTCGGGCCTTCGTTGCTGCCGCAAATGCCGCGCAGGAAATGCAGCGCGCCGAGGATTTCCGACAGCCGCTGCAGATCGTGATCGTAAGGTGCGGACACCACTTGCGGCGCCACCGGCGCCGCGGACGGGGGCGCAGCCGGGGCTCTGCCCAGCGGCGGCAGCCCGGGTTTCGGCTGAGCCGGGGCCTGCGGTTTGGGCGGATACTGTTGCGGATACTGTTGATAGGGCTGCTGCTGATAGGGCTGCTGCTGGTAGGGCTGCTGCGGCGGCTGCCCGAACTGGAAAAATTGGGCGCCGGCCGGCCCGGCGGCGAGGCACATTGCAAACGACAGCGCGGTCAATGTTCGGAGCATCGGCGGTGCAAACCTAAGGGTCGAGCGCACGGTCGAGCAAGCACGACAACGCGGCATGGTTGAGGCACGCACCATCACCGCGCCGCCGCGATCCGCTCCCAGGCGGCGTTGACGATCAGGCCTAGCCCTTCGGTCGTGTTCAAGTCGGAGAGCGCCGTCGGATCGCGCCATTGCGCTTCGGCCAACTCCTCGTTGAGCGCAACCTCGCCGGCGATCCAGCGCGCCGCGAACGGCAAAATGACGAAATGCCGCTCGACCCCGCCCGCGGCGTCCCGCGTGATCGCCTGGCGATAGCCGGCAAGCGCCACCGGCTCGACGTCGAGGCTAGTTTCCTCGCGGACTTCGCGGATGACGGCTTCCTCCAAGGTCTCGCCGAGCTCGACACCGCCGCCGGGCAGCGTATAGAGGCCATGGGCCGGCGGCCGCGCCCGGCGCACGATCAGCACCCGGCCGTCGCGGAAGATGGCGGCGCTCACCGCCAGATACGGCCGCGTTGGATAAGTGCGCGATCGTTCGTCGTTGCTCATCGAAGCTCGCGTGATTTCGGCTAGTCTCGGCGGCGAAACCCTGGATTCTCTTCAATCGGGCATTAGCTCTTAGACCATGTGCGGACGCTATGTCATCCTCTCGACGCCGGAGGCGATCCGGGCCATGTTCGGCTACGCCGAGCTGCCCAATTTCCCGCCGCGCTATAACGTGGCCCCGACCCAGCCGATCCCGGTCGTTCGCCTCGACAACGGCAAGCGCTCGTTCGCGCTGATGCGCTGGGGCCTGCTGCCGGCCTGGGTGAAGGATCCAAAGGGCTTTGCGCTTTTGATCAATGCGCGCGGCGAGACCGTGCTCGACAAGCCCGCGTTCCGCAACGCCATGCGGCGGCGGCGCTGCCTCATTCCGACCGACGGTTTTTATGAATGGCAACCCGGCCCGCCGAAGCGGCCGTATTTCGTGCAAGCGAAACGCGGCGCCGACGGCACCGCGCCGCCGCTCGCCTTCGCCGGCCTGTACGAAACCTGGACCGGGCCGAACGGCGAAGAGGTCGACACCGCCGCCATCATCACCACGACGGCGAACCGCACGCTCAGCCTCATTCACGATCGCATGCCGGTGTTCGTGCCGCCGCAAGCTTTCGATTTGTGGCTCGACTGCGCCAATGTCGATGCCGAGGTCGCCGCGGCGCTGATCGCGCCGGCCGACGATGCGCTGCTCGAAGCCTACCCGGTCTCGACCGAGGTGAACCGCGTCGCCAACGATGCCGCGGCGCTCATTGCACCGGCACCGGTTGGTTTCGCTCTGGACGCCGCGGTTGCGCCAGCCAAGACCGAGAAAAAGCTCAAATCGCAAAAACCGAAACCGTCGGACGACCAGGCGTCATTGTTCTAGCCGCGTCGGGCCGGCCATTTCCGCAAGCCGCAGTCGTAGTAGTTGGCTATGCCGATGTCGGCTGCCGCGCGGTAATCGCTAGTCAGGTATTCGAGCAGTTCTTGACGCTGCCGTCGGCGCGCGAGGCTGGCGCGTATCCGATCGACCGCGCGATGGAGGACTGCACGCCACCACGGCGAACGGCATCGCTTGAATGCTGGGGCCGGCCCGCTCTGACTGTAAGAGGACATGATGGACTCCGAATGGATGATTTGGAGCCATCTTTTCTCGCTTATGGTTTTGCTGCCACCCGATTACTGACAGGTTTCCTTACCCGATTTGCTTCGGCCGCGAACGAAGCATTGCCGGTAGCAATGGCGCACGGCGGCGTCCATATTCGGGCCATGTCGAATGCACCGCAAATGGCGGAAGTGGCGGCTTTGGTCGGCGATCCGGCTCGCGCCAATATCCTGTGCGCGCTGCTCGGCGGCCGCGCGTTGACCGCGACCGAGCTCGCTTTCGCCGCCGGCGTGACGCCGCAGACCACCAGCGGCCATCTCGGCAAGCTCGCCGCCGCGCGGCTTCTGGTGCCGATGAAGCAGGGCCGCCACCGCTACTATCGCCTGGCCGGGCCTCATGTCGGGCAGATGCTGGAAAGCATCATGAACGTCGCGCTCGAAGGCCCGCCGCGGTTCCAGCCGAAATCTCATCTCGACGACAAGCTGCGTCACGCCCGCACCTGCTACGACCACATCGCCGGTACGCTCGGTGTCGGCCTGGCCGATCGGTTGATCGAGCGCGAGCATGTCATCCTCGGCGACGAGGCCGGTGAGGTGACGGTGGCCGGCACGGAATTCTTAAGCAAGCTCGGCGTCGATCTGTCTCACGCCCGCGCCAAGCGCCGGGTGTTCTGCAGGCCGTGCCTGGACTGGACCGAGCGGCGGCCGCATATCGGCGGCGCCGTCGGCGCGGCGTTGGCGAGCCGGTGTTTTGAGCTGAAGTGGATAGAGCGGGTGCGCGATGGTCGCGCGTTGACGATTACGCCGGCGGGGCGGCGCGGCTTGATGGAGACGTTTTCGCTGCAGGTCTAGCGGCTCGTCAGTATCGATAAATCTGAAACTGATCGGTTGGCGGCCTTGATCGCTTGGATGCTCTTTTGTTCGTGTTGATGATGTTGTCAAGGACGGCGCGAAGCGCCGCCGCCTCCGGCGGTCTGCGATCCTTGACAACATCATCAACACGAACAGCTTGCCATCCAAGCGATCAAGGCCGCTTTCTCGGCGTTCGAGTAGATGGCGCTACAGCACTTTGCCGGGATTGAGAATCCCATTCGGATCGAGCAAATGTTTGAGATCGCGCATCAGCGCAAACGCCACCGGATCCTTCACCGAGGGCAACAGATCGCGCTTGACCACGCCGATGCCATGCTCGGCCGAGATCGAGCCGCCGTATTTCTTCACCACGGCAAAGACCACAGCGTTGACGTCGTCCCAGCGCCGCAAATATTCCGCCTTGTCGGCGCCGACCGGCTGGGTGACGTTGTAGTGGATGTTGCCGTCGCCGAGATGGCCGAACGGCAGCGGCCGCGCGCCGGGAATGAGTTTTGTGACGGCGTCGTTGGCTTCGGCGATGAAGGCCGGCACCGCGGCGACCGGCACTGAGACGTCGTGCTTGATCGAGCCGCCGGCGTAACGCTGCACCTCGCCGAACAATTCGCGGATGCGCCAATACATCTTGGCCTGCTCGATCGAGTCGGCGATGGTGGCGTCGGCGACGAGGCCTTTCTCCATGCCTTCCGCGAGGATCTCTTCCATCACCTCGCGCAAGCCTTCGCGCTGCTGCGATGACAATTCGATCAGCGCGTACCAATCGTGCGGCGTAGCGAGCGGATCGCGGCAGCCGGCGCCGTGCTCGAGCACCAGCTCGATGCCACGCCGGGTCATGATCTCGAACGAGGTGACGCCGCCGGCGGTGCGCTCGGTGGCGATGCCGAGCAGCTCCAGCGCCGCTTCCGGCGATTTGATGCCGGCAAACGCGGTCTCGACCGAGCGCGGCCGCGGCACCAGGCGGAGCACCGCCGCGGTGATGATGCCGAGCGTGCCTTCGGCGCCGATGAAAAGATTTTTCAGGTCGTAGCCGGTATTGTCCTTCTTCAGCTTGTTGAGGTTGTTCATGACCCGCCCGTCGGCCAGCACCACTTCGATGCCGAGCACATGCGAACGCGCGATGCCATGCGCAATCGCTGCCGTGCCGCCGGCATTGGTGGAAAGATTGCCGCCGATGGTGCAGGTGCCTTCCGACGGCAACAGTTGCGGATAGAGCCGGTCGACCGCGGCGGCGGCCTCGCGCGTGCGCTGCAAAGTGACGCCGGCCTCGCAGGTGATGGTGTTCGAGGTCGGATCGACCTCGCGGATGCGATCCATGCGGTTGAGCGAAAGCACAATCTCGTTGTGCAGAGGAATTTGGCCGCCGACCAGGCCGGTATTGCCGCCCTGCGGCACGATCGCCGTGCCGGTGTCGTTGGCGAGTTTGAGAATTTGCGACACCTCGGCCGCCGATGCCGGCCGCAGTACCACAGGCGTGTGGCCCTGGAACATGTTGCGCATCTCGACCAGATACGGCGCCTTAAGGTCCGGATCGGTGATGGCGAATTTTTCCCCGACGATCGCGGCGAAGCGCGCGAGCAAAGCGGGGTCGAGCTTTCTGTCTTGTTGACTTGGTGGCTTATCGAGCATCGGGACAGGTCCAGGCAAACGAGGTCAGACCCCATAGATGACAGTCGGGCAAACGTCGCGCAAGCGCGTCCTTGCGCGCGGCCCACGAGCGGCCATACTCGCTTCAAGGAGGATGCCATGAAGCTGGAAGGCGGGTGCTATTGCCGCAAGGTGCGCTATGTGGCCGAAGGCGAGCCAAAGCTGAAAGCGCAATGCCACTGCCGCGAATGCCAATATATCAGCGGCGGTTCGCCCAACATGTTCATGCTCATGCCGCCCGACGGCTTTCATTACATGGCGGGGGCACCGAAGCAATTTACCCGCAGCGATCTTGAACGCGCGGTGACGCGGGAATTTTGCGCCGACTGCGGCACGCATCTCCTCACGCGTCGGCCCGGTCTGGACGCCGTGATCTTGAAAGTCGGTACGCTCGACGAGCCAAGCCTTTTTGGCGGCCCGCAGATGGCGATCTATACCGTCGACAAGCAGGCGTTCCACCAAATCCCCGATGGCTTGCCGACCTTCGAGCGGCTGCCGAAACGATAACGGCGCGTCCTTCAATTCAAACTGCGACCCGAGCGTTCACCGCGGCGCCGCCGCGCGCGCCAGCCGGTCGTTGATGGCTTCGCCCAGCCCATCGTGGGGGATCGGCATCACGGCGATGCTCTTCGCACCAGCGGCATCGAGCGCGCGCAGGTGTGAAAACAGATTGGCCGCCGCCTCGATGAGGTCGCCGCGCTGTGAAAGGTTGAGCACACGCGCTGCGTTCTCGCTGCCAGCTGCAGGCGTCGGTCCGAACGCGAGCAGCGCTTCGCCGGCCCCGACGTGTTCGGCATCGAGCCGCAACGGCGTGCGCGGCGCGTAGTGCGAGGCCAGCATGCCGGGCGCGAGCGGCGCATCGTCCTCTGGCGCGATGCCGGTAGGCGGCTCCGCCAGCGGTCGCCCGAGCACCCGCTCGATGTCGTCGCGCGGCAGGCCGCCGGGGCGCAGCAATATCGGCGCGCCGAGGCAGGCGATGATCGTGGATTCAACGCCGACCGGAGTAGAGCCGCCGTCGACGATGAGATCGATGCGGTTGCGCAGATCGGCGAGCACATGGGCCGCCGTGGTCGGCGAGACGTGGCCGGAGCGGTTGGCCGATGGCGCCACGATCGGTCGGCCGAACGCGGCGAGGATTTTCTGCGCCACCGGGTGGTGGGGCACGCGCACCGCGATGCTGTCGAGGCCGGCGGTCGCCAACTCGGCAACCGGGCATTCGGCGGTTTTGGGCAGCACCAGCGTCAGCGGTCCGGGCCAGAACGCTGCGGCGAGCTTTTCGGCTTCCGCCTCGAACCGCGCCAGCGCCCGCGCCGCAGCCAGATCGGCCACGTGCGCGATCAGCGGATTGAACGCCGGCCGGCCCTTGGCCTCATAGAGCCGCGCGATGGCCCGGCCATCGGTGGCATCGGCGCCGAGGCCGTAAACCGTCTCGGTCGGAAACGCGACCAGCCCGCCGGCCTCGAGGCAGCGCACCGCGTCGCCAACGGCGGCGGCATCGGCCCTCGACACGCGGGTCACCAAAGGGGCTGTCATGGCGAAGGATCAGTGCCTAAATAGCCTAGGCGCGCAAGCCGCAACCGGTGCGAACCGGAGGCGCTTGCGGCTATAGAACCCGGCTTGTATAAGCCGCGTCAGTCGGAGCGTGGCTCAGCCTGGTAGAGCACCTCGTTCGGGACGAGGGGGTCGCAGGTTCAAATCCTGCCGCTCCGACCAATACTTTCCCGAAAACAATATCGCCGTTGCAATCATCACGCCGCCGACGCCGTGGTGCGATACGGCCGCACCAGAAGGTCGGCCGAGATTTTCCAGGCGGCGCTGATCTTTTGGATCATTTGCAGAGTAAGCGGGCGCCGGCGCGCCAGGATTTCGGAAGCGCGCGCCCGGGATCCGATGATTTTTGCAAGTTCCGCCTGACTGTGGCCAAGTTCGTCGATCGCGTAGCGCAGGACATCGATCGGATCGAAGCGACGGCGGCTGGACAGTGGCCAGCGCCGCTCCTCGTAAGTTTCTATCAGCGTTGCCAGAACGTCGAGTGTGTCACCCTCCGGCGTGCCGGAAGCTGCCCCCCAGAGTTTTTCGATTTCCATAAGCGCTGCACGATGGTCGGCATCGGTGCGGATAGGGCGGATAGGCATGGTGTCCTCCTCAGTACATCGCGACGGTCAGGGCATCGACAGAATTGTACTCGGCGTGCGTCCCGAGAAACTTCACGAACACGATCTGTCGACGAAAGTCGAAAGCTGCAATGAGGCGATAATCTCCTCCGGCGACGGTGAAGCGTATACGTTCGCGGTTCAGTACCTTCGCCTTTGGAACGGCGCGTTGTACATCGTCCATGGATACCCACTTCGCTGTCCTTATCAGCCGTTGCCAGCGTTCAAGCGAGACCGCGGTTTCGGGGTGTCGTGCGGCATATGCCATGAGCACGTTTCGGGCGATCAACCGCATAATCTTTTATAACACTGTTCCCATGATGGGAACAAGGGTGTCCGCGTCAGTCGGAGCGTGGCTCAGCCTGGTAGAGCACCTCGTTCGGGACGAGGGGGTCGCAGGTTCAAATCCTGCCGCCCCGACCAATATTTCCCCGAAAACAATATCGTCCGGCCAATCCTTCCGCCAATCCGGCGCGGAAGGCTCGCAGAACATAATCGAACATCGCCCGCAGCATCGGGCACTCAGTCTTACGCTTTATCTCACGATGCACCCGCATCGATGCGAACGACGACTCCACTCGGCGTTACATCTGTTTGCGAATTCGAAGGCACTGCACACTCCGCTGTACGCAGCTGAGTATGGAGGTGCTGTCCAAAGACCCTCGCTATCGGCGGCGTGACTTGCGCGGCTCCAGTTCCGGCGGTGAGGTCGCGGGCTAAGTCGGCCTTCGTGCGTTTTCGCGACGTGGGTTGTCCGCGTCGCGGTAACCGGCTGCCGATGAGTGCGAGCGACCGCGCCGGGTGGGCTTCCACCCGAAGGCGAGACCACCACGGATGATCTTGGAATGGCGCTTGGTCCTGGTGAAACGGGGGTCTCGGGCGCTTGCGGCACAATGGATGGCGTCGATGGATTGAAGGTCGGCGGTGGCTGTGGCGGCGGTGGGGCGGTAGAAAGCGGCTGTGCCTGTGCGATTGCTGCGCCGAAGATGGCCACCCATCCGGCCACGAAAAACCTCGCCAGCGCCACCCGCTTGAATCTCGTCGTTTGCATCGCGGTCTCCTTCGAGCCGGTATATCGGCACGGCCCTCGCGGATTAACAATACTACCATCGATCCGGCGGTTCCGGCGGGGCTCGGAGGAAGCGATAGCGAAATCCGGGAGCGGCATTGCCTCCCACATTGCGCGGAGCCTGTCACCGGGCCGGCCACTTCGGGCCGGACCGTTGCTTCATGCGGCTACCTGCCGCCGGCAATACGCGGCGGGCGCATTGAGCGCCTAACATTTTACTACTAATATACGTTAAGTTGTATTTCAAGTTTACGCACTAGATCAAAGCGAAAGGATCGGACAATGACCTCGTTCAACGTTGCGGCCTACGGCGAAGGCGTGATGTATCCGCCCAATCTTGCACCGAATATTTCCGCGATTTAAACGGCGGGCTGGACCAGCGTCATCGTCAGCCTGTTTCACATCAACACGGCCGGTGACATTTACATCAACGACACGAAGGTCTTTACGGGGGGAAAATATATTGGCAGTCCGGACTGGCCCGGCCAGCTCCAGCAGCTGCTGCATGGGCAGGGCAGCACCATCGCTACTTTGCTCGCATCGATCGGCGGCGGCGGTGTACACGATTACGCCAGCGTCAAGACGATTTACCTCAACAACAACAAATCCTTTGCCGGGACGCCGCTTCAAGCAAATTTTCAGACGTTCTTCGCCACGTTTCCGATGATTACTTTGATCGATATGGATGTGGAAGAAACCTATGATCGGGACTCCTTCGTCGCGTTTTGTCAGATGCTCATAAAGATCGGCTTTGGCATCACGTTTTGTCCTTATTCCGTAGGCGAGATGGACTTCTGGACCGGGTCGCTGGCTCGACTGAATCAATCGAATCCCGGCGCGGTGAAGTGGTGGAACCTGCAGTGCTATGACGGCGGCGGGGGAAACGATCCGCAATCCTGGGCCGATGCTATTTCCAGCGCCATCCCCGGCTTCGTCACCGCGGATTTCATTCTCGCCGGCGACTGGAGCCGCAACTTGGCGGAGCCAAATCCAAATCCAAGCAGTTGGTATTGGCAAGGCGATTGCCCGCCCGCAATGCAGACTCTGATGTCATCGTTTGCGAACGAACCATGCGTCGGTGGCGGGTTCGTTTGGACGATAGACCAGATTCTCGATTACGCCGCCGACCAGAAGAAAAAAGCCGATCCCGCGCCGTGCGGCAACGTGGTCATGAAAGACTACATAGCGGCGATCAACAAGGGTCTCGGCTGAATACAGTAAACGTAGCAAGCGTAGCCCGGATTGAACGGAGTGAAATCCGGGATCGGCGTCTGGGCGGCGCCACCGTTGCCGGATTTTGCTGCGCTCAATCCGGGCTACGTGCTCACGACGGGGCCTTTCCCAGCCATCAGCACACTCCTAAAGTCGTCGCGGCTCGACGGTCCGATTGCCACCGGGGTCCGAAAAATGCGTCTCAAAGACAAAATCGCCATCGTGGTCGGCGCCGGTCAGTCGCCAGGCGAGGGCATGGGCAATGGCCGCGCCACGGTTTTGCGGTTTGCGCAGGAGGGCGCCAAGGTTTTGGCGGTCGACAACAATCTTGCCTCGGCGGAAGAAACGGCGGTGATGGTGCGGCAGGCGGGCGGCGAATGCGCAGCCTTCGAAGCCGACGTGACGCGCGAGGCGACGCTCAAGGCCATGGTCGAGGCGGCGCGGCAGCGCTGGGGCCGCGTCGATGTCCTGCACTACAATGTGGGCTTGAGCCTTGCCGGCGGCGACGCGGTGCTCAGCGAGTTCACCGAAGCCGCGTTCGACCGCATCGCCACCATCAACCTGCGCGGCGCCATCATGGCCGCCAAGCATGTCTTGCCGGCGATGCGCGCGCAGCGCGCGGGCGTCATCATCATGATCTCGTCGATCTCCGCGTTGGAGAACTACCCCTATGTGGCCTACAAGGCGACCAAGGCCGGCATGATCGCGTTCACCCAGCAGGTCGCCATCCAGAACGCCGAATTCGGCGTGCGCGCCAATGTCATCCTGCCCGGCCTGATGGACACGCCGATGGCGGTCGACACCCGCGCCAGGGTCAGCGGCAAGAGCCGGGCCGAGGTCGCCGCCGCCCGCGACGCGCGGGTGCCGCTGCGCCGCAAGATGGGCACCGCCTGGGACGTCGCCAACGCCGCGCTGTTTCTCGCCTCCGATGAGGCGAATTTCATCACCGGCGTGGCGCTGCCGGTCGACGGCGGCGCGCTGGTGAATATCAACTAACCCTCCCCCTGCAGGGGAGGCCGTTTACGTCGGCGGAAACGGTATCCAATTGTACAGCGCCGTGCCGCCGTCCACCGCGACGGTGGTGCCGGTGACGTAGCGCGAGAACCGATCGCACAACAATGCGACCGCCATGTCGGCGATGTCCGCCGGGGTGCCGGTGCGGCCGAGCGGAATCATTTTCGTCAGCGCCGCGACATCGGCGTCGAAGCCGCCACCCGGAATGGCGCCGGGCGCAATCGCGTTGACGCGGATGCCGTGGGGGCCGAGCGCGCGGGCCAGCTCTTTCACCAACATGGTCTGGCCGGCTTTGGTGGCGCTGTAGTGCGGCAGATTGCGCGGGGTGTAGGCGTGCAGCGAGGTGACGAACAGCATGCGTCCCTTGATGGCGCGCGCCTTCATGTGCGCGCCCGCCGCCTGACCGAGCACGAAGCCCGAACGCAACCCGACCGTCACCATGGCGTCCCATTGCGCCTCGGTGACGGCGAGCGCGGTCTCTTCCTCGCGGCGCTTCGGCGCAGCGCTGTGCACGAAGATCGAGATCGCGCCGAGTGCTTGCTCGGCAGCGGCGAACAGCCTGGCGGCGGCAGCAGGGTCGGCGAGATCGGCCGCCACGAAGGTCGCGTCAAGCTCGCGCGCCAGCGCGCCTCCCGCTTCGGCGGCAATGTCGCTCAGCACCAGGCGAACGCCTTCGCGGGCGAGCGCTTGCGCGATGCCGCGGCCGATGCCGGACGCCGCGCCGCTGATCAATGCCGTGTCGCCGTCGAGCAAGCCCATCGGGTTCTCCTTGCGCAGCAAGCGTGGCAAGCTTAGCAAGCGCAGCCCGGTTGCGCGAAGCGATTCCGGGTATCGCTCGCCGCTTGCGACCCGCACACAGGAGGATGCATGACACCGCGCGTAATCTCCACCCTGCTCATCACGCTCGTTGCGATGCCGGCGCTGGCGGCCGAAATGCCGGCGCGCAAGGCCGGCCTCTGGGAGATCACGACCAGCGCCGGCAACAGGATGGCGATCCGCCAATGCATCGACGCCGCCACCGATCAGATGATGCAGTCGCGGGCAGGGACGGGGCCGGCACCTGGAACGGGACCGGGCGCCGGCACGCCGCCATGCTCCAAGCGCGACGTGCAGAAGACCGGCGACACGGTGACGATCGATTCCACCTGCACTGTCGCCGGCAGGACCGTGAATACGCACGCGGTCGTCACCGGCAGCTTCGACAGCGCCTATACGATGACGGTGACGTCGCAAGGCGACGGTATCCCGGCCGGCGCCGGCACCATGACGATGTCGGCGAAATGGCTCGGCCCCTGCGCGGCCGATCAAAGGCCAGGCGACATGATCATGCCCAACGGCATGAAGATCAACATCCTGGACCTGCAGAAGCGCGGCTCGCCCGGCGCTCCGCCGCCGTCGCATTGATCGGCGAAATGGCCGCGCCCCATCATCGTTCCCTCCAGGGCACCAATCACATCGCCTGGCCCATGCCGCGGATGCGCCGCGCCATGGCGCCCATGATGTACAGCGCGAAATTCGGCACCTCGTCGACCATGAAGCGGAATTTGCGGCGGTCGATGACCGAGACCTCGCAGGCTTCCTTGACGCGCGCGGTGGAGGAGCGCGGCGCGTCGTCGATCACCGACATGAACCCGATCGCTTCGTTGGCGCCGCACACTTCGACGACGCGGTCGCCGATCATCATCTCGATGACGCCGGACTGCACCACGTACATGCACTCGCCGGGATCGCCCTTGTTGAAGACGACGCCGCCGGCCGGAAAATTGAGGCTGGTGCCGGCCTTCTTGGCGAATAGCCGCATGTCGATCTCGGTGCCGCTCATCGTGCCTTGCCCCGCTGCCTGTAAGCGAATGTGACGCGTCCAAATACAACGATTCAGGGCCAAACGCCACTTTCCGCCCCCGCTATCGCGGAGGCGGATGAGGAGCGCGCCTCTTCAACCGCGCTCACGTTGCCCGCTTCGCGCTCTCTCCCTATGCTCCGCCCCCGCTGTTATTGCATCACGCGTACCGGGGACATCGATGGCAGACCAGCTAAAACCACGCGAAGTCAAAATCCGCGTTCATGACGGCGTCGAGATCGCGGTGGCGCTTTACATGCCGGCAGGCGAGGGGCCGTTCCCGGTGGTGCTGGCGCCGTCGCCGTATCGCTACGACAACAACACGCTGCCGGCGACGCCGCAATTTCTCTGGCGCGAGACCGGGCCGATCGAACTGTACGTCGAGCGCGGCTACGTCTACGCCAATATGGACATTCGCGGCTGCGGCAAGTCGGGCGGCGAATTCCGCCTGCTCGACAAGAACGAGCAGAAAGATCTCTACGACGTCATCGAATGGCTTGGCCATCAATCGTGGTCGAACGGCAAGGTCGGCGGCATCGGTCAGTCTTATTTCTGCATGTCGCAATGGTGGATGGCGATCCAAAAGCCGCCGTCGCTCGCCTGCATCGCCGCTTTCGACGGGCTGAACGATCCGTATCGCGCCTCGGTCTATCAGGGCGGCATTCTGGGCGATTTCTTCGGCAGCTATTGGTGGAACCAGAACCGCATCATCAATCGCCATCCGGCCAACGGCGAAGCGCCGCGCGAGCAGACCTGCGATTTGAACCTGCTCATTCAGCAACACCCGACCTACGACGATTTCTGGCGCGAGCGAAGCGCTGCGGAGCGCCTGCACGAAATTGAGGTGCCGCTTTATTCGGTCGGCGTCTGGGGGAAGGTCGATCTGCACACCCGCGGCAACATCGACGGCTTCCGCCGCGCCAAGGGGCCGAAGAAGCTGAAGATGATCGGGCCGATCAACGCCTTCGTTGCCAACAAGGAGTTCAACAGCCCGGAGCTGCACGAAAAACTCTTGCTGCCATTCTACGATCATTACCTGAAGGGCGAGGAAACGGATTATGCGAAGCGCCCGGCGGTAGAATATTTCGTCCGCGGCGCCGACGCGGTACGCACCGCCGAGACCTGGCCGCCGCCCGGCCTGCGCCATGTGACGTGGAATTTGAGCGCGGAAAAATCCGGCAGCGTGACCTCGCTCAACGATGGCACGCTGTCGCGCGCGGCCGCGTCCGGCGAGGAGAAAACCGCCTACAGCTATCCCAATCCGGGCTGGATGCTGGGCGTGGTCGGCTTCGGGCCGAACAACCAGCCCGATCCGGCGCGCCGCGTGCTGACCTTCACCACGGCGCCGCTGGAGCAAGACGTGGAGATTGCCGGCCCGATCAAGCTCGTGCTGCATGCGGCGTCGAGCCGCGACGACATGGATTTTTTTGTGAAAATTTCCGAGCAGATGCCGCAAGCGGCCGACGACCGCGCCAAGGGGCTCAATCCGGCGTCATACTGGATCACCAAGGGTTGGCTGCGTGCCTCGCACCGCGCGCTCGATCCGAACAAATCAAGCGAGATGGAGCCGTATCACAGCCACGGCGATCCGACGCCGCTTGAGCCGGGAAAAATCTATCGCTTCGACATCAGCGTCGAGCCGATGGCGCATCGCTTCAAGAAGGGCAATCGGATCAGGCTGGAGATCGTCAACGGCGATTCGGCGGTCACCGACGTGCTGTGGACGCACTATTATCTGCCCAACAAGATCGGCACCGACACGATCTATCACTCGGCACAGTATCCATCGGCGCTGACGCTGCCGGTGATGGAGGGCGCGTGATTGTCCTATGAGGCGGCCCGGCTAGGCCGGACCGCCGTCGCGGTCCATGTCGAACGCTGTCGTCAGATGCCGCGTGCAATTGATCAAGCCGACCTGGTGCGGCGCATCCTCGTGCAGCACGGTAATGCTCGTATTGTCGTAGCGTTCCGGAGCGACCGCGCCGTCGGGCAGCCGTGCATGCCGCTCGACGACGGCCCGGCACACCAAGCCATGCGTGATCACCACCAGCGTGCCGTTGACACCGCGGCGGCGGCTGACGATGAAAGCGAATGCATCGGCGACGCGCGCGTGAAACGTCGGCCAGTCTTCGCCATTGGGCGGCACGACGTCGGGTCCGAACGGATCTTCAGCCAGTGCGGCATAGGGCATGCCGCGCAGATCGCCGAAATTGCGTTCCTGCAAAAGCGGGCTTTCTTCGATCGCGACTCCGGATCGTGCGGCGAGCGGAGCCGCCGTCATGCGCGCGCGCGTCAAGTCGCTGCAGAGAATGTGAACGAAACCGTGGGCGGACAGGCGCCGGGCAAGCCGCTCCGACTGACGCATGCCGCGTTCGTTGAGCGGCACGTCGGGGCGCTGCAGAACGCGGGCCGCGTTGCCGTCGGTCTCACCATGACGCACGAGCATGATCGTCATGTCGCCTCAGATGCCAAGATAGCGGTGCTGGATGTCGATCGAGCTGGCCAAGTCCCGCGAATTGCCGGTCCAAACCACGCGGCCGCGTTCGATGATGGTGTGGCGGTCGGCGATGCGGGTCAGCGCCTCGACGTTCTTGTCGATGACCAGGATCGATTGGCCTGCGGCGCGCAGGCTTTGCAGGCAGCGCCAGATCTCGTCGCGGATGAGCGGCGCCAGTCCTTCGGTCGCTTCGTCGAGGATGAGGAGGCGCGGATTGGTCATCAGCGCGCGGCCGATCGCCAGCATCTGCTGCTCGCCGCCGGACAAGAGGTTCGCCATGGTGCCGGCGCGGCTGGCAAGCCGCGGAAACAGCGCCAGCACTTTTTCCAGCGTCCACGGATCGCCGGCGGCGGTGCGGTTCGCCGCGGTGGCGACGAGGTTTTCGCGGGTGGTGAGATTGGGAAAAACCTGGCGGCCTTCCGGCACCAGGCCGATGCCGAGTTTGGCGACGCGATAGGCCGGCAGGTCGCGGATGTCTTCGCCGGCGAAGCGGATCGAGCCCGCGGTCGCTCGCGTGAGCCCCATGATCGAGCGCACGGTCGTGGTCTTGCCCATGCCGTTTCTTCCCATCAACGAGACCATTTCGCCCGGCGCGATGGCAAACGAAATGCCGAACAGCACGCGGCTTTGGCCGTAGCTGGTCTCGATGTTTGACACTTCGAGCAGAGGCGACTCAGCCATGAGTGGCCTCCTGCTCGCCGAGATAAGCCTCGCGCACCGCGGCGTCGGCTCGAATTTTCGCCGGATCGCCCGACGCGATGACCCGGCCATAGACCAGGACAGTGATACGGTCGGCCAGCGCGAACACCGTCTCCATGTCGTGCTCGATCAGGAGAATAGTAACGCCGCCTTTGAGCTCGCGCAGCATCGCCACCATGCGGGCGGATTCGTCCGGGCCCATGCCGGCCATCGGCTCGTCGAGCAAAAGAAGCCGTGGCCGCGTCGCCAGCGCCATGGCGATTTCGAGCTGGCGCTGCTCGCCGTGGCTGAGCCGGTCGACGCGCATGGCGGCGCGCCCGCCGAGCCCGACGCGATCGAGCGCGGCCTGCGCCGGCATGCGCAAGGCGTCGTCGCGCCGCGCGTCGTTCCAGAAACGGAATGAGTGGCCGCTGTGTGCCTGCACCGCCAGCGCGACATTGTCGAGCGCGGTGAAGTCGCGGAACAGCGAGGTGATCTGGAACGAGCGCGCCAGCCCGAGATGGCTGCGGCGATCGGCCGACAGCGCGGTGATGTTGCCGCCGTCGAAGCGGATGGTGCCGTTTTGCGCAGCGATCTCTCCGGCGAGGAGGCCGATCAGCGTGGTCTTGCCGGCGCCGTTCGGGCCGATGATGGCGTGGAATTCGCCACGCGGAATGTCGAGCGTGATGGCATCGGAAGCGATGACGCCGCCGAAGCGTTTGGTCAGCCGTTCGATCTGCAGCAGCGGTTCGGTCACGGCGCGCGCCTTTCGAACAGGCCGGCGATGCCGCCATGCAGGAAGATCGCCACCAGGAGCAGCGTCGGTCCAAGGAAGAGGCCGGGATATTCGGTGACGCGCGACAGCGCCTCCTCCAGCAATAGATAAGTCACGGTGCCGATCAGCGGGCCGAATGGCGTGGCCAAGCCGCCGAGCACCACCATGACCATGAGATCGCCGGAGCGGGTCCAGAACATCATCGCCGGGCTGATGAAATTGGTGTGGTTGGCCAACAGCGCTCCGGCCAGTCCGCACAGCGCGCCGGCGATGACGAAACAGACGAGCTTGTAGCGGAAGACCGGAAATCCGATGGCGCGCATGCGCCGCTCGTTGGAGCGCGCGCCCTGGATCGCCAGGCCGAAGCGCGAATTGACCATGCGCGAGACCAGATAGATGCTCGCCAGCAGCAGGGCGAAGCACAAATAATAGAACAGCGTCTTGTTGTTGAGATCGATAAGGGCGCCGAATTCGCTGCGCTTATGGATGGTGAGCCCGTCGTCGCCGCCATAGCGGTCGAGCCCGATCGCCACGTAATAGACCATTTGCGCGAAGGCGAGCGTGATCATGATGAAATAAACGCCGCGGGTGCGCAGGCTCAAAGCGCCGACCACGAGCGCGAACAAGGCCGAAACCGCGATCGCCGCCGGCCATTGGATAAAACCCGAGCCGATGCCTTCTTTCGCCAAAATGCCGACGGCGTAGCCGCCGAGACCGAGATAGGCGGCATGGCCGAAGCTCACCATGCCGCCATAGCCCATGATCAGGTTGAGGCTCACCGCGGCCATGGCCAGGATCAGCACGCGAGTGAACAAGGTCATGACGAAAGTGTTGCCGGTCAGCGCTGCGTAGAGCGGGATCAGCGCCAGGATAACCAAGAAGCCGATGGTTATCGCATTGCGCGGATTGGGCTCGAACAGAGCGTTCATTTGCTCGCCGCCGGAAAGAGTCCTTCCGGACGAAACACCAAAATGCCGGCCATCAGCATGTAGATCGACATCGAGGACAGCGCCGGCGCCAGGGTCAGCGCGGTATTGGTGCTGAGCACCGCGCGCAGCAGGTCGGGCAAAAAGGCGCGGCCGACGGTGTCGATCAGGCCGACGATGATGGCGGCGACAAAGGCGCCGCGGATCGAGCCGATGCCGCCGATGATGATGACGACGAAGGCGAGGATCAAAATGTTCTCGCCCATGCCGATCTGCACGGTGAGGATCGGCGCCTGCATCAGGCCGGCAAAACCCGCCAGCGCCGCGCCGAGCCCGAACACCAGCGTGTAGAGGAGCTTGATGTTGACGCCGAGCGCGCCGACCATTTCGCGGTTCGAGGCGCCGGCGCGGATCAGCATGCCGAGCCGCGTGCGCATCACCAGGATGTAAAGCAGCGCCGCGACCGCCAAGGTGGCCGCGATGATCACCAGGCGATAAGCCGGATAATACACGCCGGGAATGATTTGTACGGCGGTCAGCATTTCGCTCGGCAGCGACAGCGTCATGCCGGCCGGACCCCAGATGAGCCGCACCAGCTCGTTGAAGAACAGCAACAGCCCGAAGGTGCCGAGCACGTGATCGAGATGGCTGCGGCCGTAGAGCGGCCGGATCGCGATCACTTCGAGCGCTACGCCGGAGACGAACGTCGCGGCCAGCGCCAGGATGGCGCCGAGCACGAAGCTTCCGGTCAGCGCGGCAAAGGTCGCGGCGAAATAGGCGCCCAGCATGTAAAGCGAGCCGTGCGCCAGGTTGACCAGGTCCATGATGCCGAAGATCAGCGTCAACCCGGCCGCGAGCAGGAACAGCAGCATGCCAAGCTGCACGCCGTTGAGAAGCTGCTCGATGAAATAGAGCATGGTGAGGCTTGCTCTGCGGGAACACCCACGCTGTCATCATCCGCGAAAGCGGATGATCCAGTAACCACCGCAATTAGCGCGTCGCGCTGCGACGCGGACCGGCCGGCAAACGATTACTGGATGCCCCGCTTTCGCGGGGCATGACAGGCATTCACTTCATCGAACACTTGTCGTGGAACTTGTCCTGGTCGTCCTTGACGATGAGCGAGACGGTGTGCAGCGCGTAGCCGCCGTCGGCGGTCTTGTCGGCGTCCTGCAGATAGAAATTCTGGATCGGGATGTGGTTGTTGCCGAACCGGAAATCGCCACGCACCGACTTGAAGTCGGCCTTCTCCATCTCCTTGCGCATGCCTTCTTTGTTGCTCAGATCGCCCTTGACCGCGGTGACCGCGCTGTCGATCAGGTTCACCGCGTCATAGGTCTGCGCGCCGTAGAACGACGGCGTGGTCTTGTACTTCGCCTTGAAGTCGGCGACGAATTTCTTGTTGGCGTCGTTGGGCAGATCGTTGACCCATTCCTGGGCGCCGGGAACGCCGATCGCCAGATCCTTCAGCCGCGGCAGCGACAGATCGTCGATGGTGAAGGCGGTATAGAGCGGGATCTGGCCCTTGAGGCCGGATTGCGCGTACTGCGTGACGAACTGCACGCCGGCGCCGCCCGGATAGAAGGCGAAGATCGCATCGGGCTTTGCGGCGCGGGCTTTTGACAGCTCGGCAGAGAAATCGAGCTGGTCCGGCCAGCGCGTCAATTCCTGGCCGACGATCTGGCCCTTGAACGTGGTCTGCACGCCGTTGAGCATGTCCTTGCCGGCGGCATAGTTCGGGCCCATCAGGAACGCGGTCTTGACGCCCTTCTGATTCATGTAGGTGCCGATCGCGGCCGGCGTCTGGTCGTTATTCCAGGAGGTCGAGAACACGTAAGGTGAGCACTGATCGCCGGCGAGCTGCGACGCGCCGGCATTGGTCACCACCGTCATGGTCTTGGAATCGACCACAGGTTTCAGCGAGGCCAGCAGCACGTTCGACCAGATATAGCCGACGATGAAATCGACCTTGTCGGATTCGATCAGCTTTTGGGTTTTCTGCACGCCGACTTCCGGCTTGATCTCGTCGTCCTCGTAGACCACTTCGACCGGCAGGCCGCCGATCTTGCGACCCAGATGATCGAGGCCGAGCTCGAACGCATTGCGCATGTCGTTGCCGATCGCGGCGGCCGGGCCGCTGAACGTCGAGATGAAGCCGATCTTGACGGTCTTTTGCTGCGCCATTGCCGGGCTTGCGACCAGCGCGAGCGCTGCCGTCCCTGCAATCAATGGTCTGATCATCGCGTGTATCCTTCTCTTTCGTCCCGCTCGGCGCGCGGGCCCCTCCCAGCGGAATTGGTCCAAGCGGTAGTTGTAGAAAGCGGCGCCTGTTTGCGCAACTGCGCCGCCGGACGCCATCTTGTCTCAGGGCGGCTGGCCCGAAATCGGGGCCAAATTTGCCCGCGAAGGCTAGGACAACTTCGGGAGCAATTCGGCGAAAATGTCGGGGCGATAGCCTGCCGCCGTGAACAGGTGGTTGCGCGACCCGTCGATCATCGCCTTGAGGCTCACCATGTCGAGCCCGACCACGCGGCCGCGATATTTGCGCACCCGGCCGCCGATGATGACGGTGTCGATATTGCTGCGCTCGGCCGCCTGCACCACGGTGCCGATGGCATTGTTCGACGGATAGAGGTTGATGTCGTCGGTGCGGATCACAAGGAGATCGGCGTCCTTGCCCGGGGTGAGCGAGCCGATCTTGTCGTCGAGGCCGGCGCAGTGCGCGCCGCCCATGGTGGCGCAATGCAGCACGTCGCGCACCATCAGCGGTTTGGGCGGATTTTGGTCGCCGGTAAATTTGCGGTTCTGCGCCACGGCGCGCTGGATGTAGAGCGCGACCCGCATCTCCATGAACATGTCGGTCGAGTAGGAGGTTTCGTTGTCGACGGAAAAGCCCGGCTTGATGCCGTGGTCCCAGGCGTGCTGCAGCGCGCAGACGCCTTCGCCGAGCGCATATTGCGCGTCCGAGCGCGGGCACACATTGATGTTGGCGCCAGAGTCGAGAAAGATTTGCCAGGTCCGCTCCGGCAGCGCGCCGCAATGATTGAAAGTGTTGTCCGGGCCGACCAGCTTGTCGGCCGCCAGCGGATCGAGCAGCGCCGCCTGTTGGGGGCCTTGGAATTCGGTGGTGATGCGAAGCCCGAGCTTGCGCGCCACCGCCCAGTTCTCGCGAATGGGCCCCGAGAACATGCGCAACGTCACTAGCTGGTCCGCCGACGTAAAGTATTTCTTCTGCAGCCGCTCGAGATCCTGCGGCCATTGATGATCCCAATCGCCGGCGCCGGGCGGCCCCGACGCGTGCACGGCGCGGATGCCGGAATCGAACAGCGCTTCGACCGCCGCGTCGGAATGGGCGGCGCTGCGGGAATTGTGGGAATTGTCGATCACGCAGGTGACGCCGGCATCGATGCAGCCCATGGCGGTGAGATAATTGCCGACATAGTGATCTTGCGGCCGATAGAATTTGGCGAACGACAGATGCGTCGCGTTCATATAGTCGGCGAGCGTCGGCGAATTCGGATTGATGCGGCGCAGCTGCCCTTCCCAGGAATGCCGATGGCAATCGACCAGGCCCGGCACGATGATGGTGTCGACGGCGTCGATCACCTGCGCGTCCGCGGCATTGATCTCCGGCGCGATGGCGGAAATTTTGCTGCCTTCGATCAGGAGATCGCCTTTCACCAGATCGCCGACCTTGGCGTCCATGCTGACGATGGTGCCGCCTTTGAGCAGAACCCGGCTTTTCGGATCAATGCTTTGCTGACGGTCGAAGCGGCGCACATCGTCGGCCGCAGCCACCTCGGGTGAGCCACCGCCGACCGCTGCGCCTGCTGCAAGTGTAGCGCCAGCCTTGAGCGCACCGCGGCGCGAAATTCGCACGTCATCGGTCATGGTCGTTCCTCCCTCAGCTTTTGTCGTTCGTGTGAGTTCAGCTTAGCGCAAATTGCGCGCTTATTCTTCGGCTGTCGCCCGCAGATATTCGTCGAGGAAGGGGCTGATATTCTTGACGAACAGCTCTTCGACTTTCATCGGTCGGCGCGTGAGTTTTTGTTCGTCGAGGTGGGTCATCAGCGCGTCGAGCGTTGGGCGGCTGCCCTCGATCGAATAATCCCAGACTTGTGGGCCGAAAATCTTGCGCGTCGCTTCCAACTCGTCGATCACCCACGGCAGGCCGACGGTCAGCGCGTCGGTATCGTACATCCAGTGATAGGCGATATCGCGCGCCCGGCAGAAGGCACGGTAAAAACTGATCGCGAGCCAGGGATTCTCCTCGTAGAGCTTCGTCTTCAACACAAAGGTGTGCATGATCGGGAAGATGCCGGTGCGCTGATAATAGTCGCGCTCGACTTGGCGCGGATCGGCGAACAGGCGGCGTACAGTCTTGCCAAGCGTTTTCGGAATCATGACGGTGGCGAGCGCGTCGATCTCGCCGCGCTCCAGCATATCCTCGAGCGTCGTCTCGGGCGACATGAATTCGACGCGGAGGTCCTCCGGCGGCTTGATGGTGCGCACCGGCCGGCCGATCACCCAGGTGACGTCTTCGGGCCGCACGCCGTAATCGTGCAGCAAAAAACCGCGCACCCATACCGCAGCCGTCATCTGATAGTCGCCGACGCCGATGCGCTTGCCCTTGAGGTCTTGCGGACTCCCGATCTTGGAATCGGCGCGCAGATAGACCGCCGAGTGGCGAAACACTCGCGACGGAAACACCGGAATGGCGATGAACCGCGTGTCGCCCTCCGAGCGCAGGATGGTGTAGGACGACAGCGACATTTCCGAGCAGTCGAACTCTTCGTGATTGAGCATGCGCCAGAACGTCTCGCCCGGCCGCAGCGGTATGAAGGTCAGGTCGACGCCCTCGGGCTCGACCCGGCCGTCGATCAACGGCTGGGTACGGTCGTAGCGGCCGCAGGCCATGGTCAGCTTGAGCTTGAGCATGAGAGAAACTCTCTTCGGCAGATGGTGCAAAAATCCCGAATTTCTCCAATATTATAGCCATGGTTTGACGCCGAAGGCATTTCTTACTTGTGGTTGCTTTCTTGCAAAGTATAATTTTTGATTGCCCGGAGAGCCGGGCGGTCTATGGATCAAGGGATCCGTGAAAACCATGGAGGGCTTCTCGATGCGCACAATCGCTGCGACGACATCGCTTTTGCTCGCGCTCAATCTGCCGCTGCAGGCTGCGGTGTTCAGCTGCCAGTTTCTCGGCGGTGCTACCCCGCTCACTTGCACCGTAGACTCGACAAAGATCGCGCCGTGCCGCCAGAACTTCTCGCCGAACCTGACGGCTTGGTGCCAAGGGGGCACGGACGTTCCCGGCACCGTCAACCATCTTGGTTGCTTTATCGCCCCCCCGGCCACCGCAGCCGCTATGGAAAAACAGGAACAGCCGTCCCAGGTGTTCGCCAATGGAGCAGCCGCGACGCCCGGCGTTTCGGCGGCGGCGATGCAATTTCTACCCAACGCGACCGCCCCGGGCAACAATATGGCTTTAAGGTATTCGGACGCTTCGGGGAATTATATTATTCTCTGCAACGTTTCCCAGTGAGCGGGCCACGGTGCGCCGCTAGAGGATGATGCTCGGATTGCGGATACTTTGATCGCAGTCGATCAGGTTCACCTGCTTGGCCTCGATCTTCCAGGCAGCGCCGTCGCGCACGACGCGGTGCCCGGCCCAGCCGGTGAGCACTCTGGTCTCGTCGCCCCAGAATTCGCTGATCAAAAAATTCGACCGCACCATGCGGGTATCGTCGCGGGCGGTGGCGAAAACTTCGATGTTGGTGACGAGGCGCACGGTGCGCGACGCCGGCGCTTGCGACCAGGCGAAACCGGTGCGCATCCGGTAGATCCGGTCTTCGAGCCGGCGGCGGTCGTCGAACATCACCGAAATCTCGCGCCGCGGATCGCCGGCGCCCGGCGTCGATGGCACCCAGTAGATGCATTCGGCCGCGTACATGGCGAGCCAGTCATCGTAGCGGAGCTGGTCGAGGAGCCTCGCCTCGCGTTCGATGAGCTGGCGGAATTCATCGCGCGCGGCGACGTCGGTGACGGCGCGCGCATCGTTCTGCCAATCGGAGAAATTTTCGATCAATGCGCGATAGAGCGCATCGCTGACGTAGTGCGACGTGCGCGACGGATCGGATTTGGCGGCCGGCGCGTCCATGTCACGGCTCGCGCTGGATGGCGAGGTTCGGGCGCGCCTTCATCAGCCGCTTCCATTCCTTGAAATGCTCCCGCATGAAGGCCTCGTCGGTCGCCGGCGCAGTGATCGTGCCGTCGTCGTGGTTTTTGATGCGATCGGGAATGCCAAAACCGCGGTTCATGTAGACCCATTCGTCCTCCGGCGCGATGAGGCCGCGCTGGATCTGCTCGAAATTGGCGATGTCATCGACCTCGCCGAAATTCGGAAATCCCTCCTGGGTGCGCATGCGCAGCGCATTGATGTCGGTGACGGCGTCGCTTGGCACGCTGCCGTCATCGACGATCATGGTGCCGTACCAGATCGCGTTGGTCTCCTCGACGCCGACCGGCTCGAACACCTGGATGTGGTTGCCGAGCAGCGAAAAATTCGGAAACACGTTGATGTTGACAGGCTCGGAGCCGGCGAGATCGAGCAGCGCGAAGGCGCGGTCGCCGTAGCGCTTGATGAACTCGGCCTCGTAATGCTCCATGCCGGGATGCGCGCTTTCCAACGCCCACAGGCCGCCCGGACGTTTTTCGAGGTTCGGCCGCTTGTCCTTGAAGTGATTGCCGTGGCCGGTATAGCGCATGTACATCGGCTGGGTGTCGGGCGAGTTGCGATAGTAGGCCATGCCCTTGGCGTTCTCGCCGGCGAAGCGGTTTTCGGTCTCCAACAGCGAGCGGTGCGAATAGGCGACGTGATAGCCGTCGCACGAATTGTCGTAGGCGAGCTTCCAGTTGCCCTTGTAACGGAACCGATTGGCCTCGCAGACCACCACCTTGCCGCCGGGATTGCGGTCGAGCCACTCGTCGATGATCTTTGCGATCGGGCCGAGATGCTCGACGAGCGGCAACGCGTCCATGTTCAATGTGGCGAAGATAAAACCGCGGTAGGATTCGACCCGCGGCACTTGCGCGATATTGTATTTCGGATCGCGCATGTCCTCGGCATAGCCTTCCGGCCACGGCACGCCGCGCAGTTTTCCGGTGTTGAGAAAATTCCAGCCATGATACGGGCACTGGAACGATTTGGTGTTGCCCTTGTCCCAGCGGCACAGCGTAGTGCCGCGATGGGTGCAGCGGTTATACAGCGCGCGGATTTTGCCGCTGCTGTCGCGCACGATGATCAGCGGGCGAAGACCCAGGCGCCTGGTGATAAAATCGTTGTCGTTCGGGATCTCGCTTTCGTGGGCCAGATAGGTCCAGGTGCCGCCGAAGATGTTGGTCATCTCGGCTTCGAAGATCGCCGGGTCGGTGTAGATCAGCCGATGCGCGCGATCCTCCTGGACCAGGTAATCCCAGTCATACAGCGCGGTGCCGCCAAGACGCGTCGGCGGCGCGTTGATCTTTTCCAGAGCCGTCATGACGCGCTCCCTTTCTTCTCCCTCTCCCCAAGGGGGAGAGGGCGGGGTGAGGGGGTACGGCCTCGCGGTCAGAGCCCCCTCACCCCAACCCTCTCCCCACTGGGGAGAGGGAGTTCGCTTGCGCAAGCCCTAAGGCAAGCCTTCAAAAGAAATCGAAATACTCGTTCTGCTCCCAAGTGCTCGGCTCGTCGCGCTGCGCTACTTCGCCGCCTTCCTCGAGCGAGCGCTGATAGCGCCCGGCCTCTGCGCGCTTGAGCTTGATGAAGTAGTCGATGAAGGTATCGCCGAGCTCGCGGCGGAACAACGGTTCCTTTTCCAGCGCGTCGAGCGCTTCGGGCAGGTTTTTGGGCAGCATCGGCCGTTCGGCCGCGTAAGGCTCGTCGGTTGCCGGCGGCGGTTGCAGCCCGGCTTCAATGCCGGCGCGCCCGGCCACGACTTGCGACAGGATATAGAGATACGGATTGGCCGCGGGTTCGCCCATGCGATTCTCAAATCGCGTCGCCAGATCGTCCGCGCCGCCGAGCACGCGGATCATGGCGCCGCGGTGGTCGTAGGCCCAGGCGGCGCGGTCCGGCGCCAGCGAGTTCGGCTTGAAGCGGCGATAGCCGTTGACGGTGGGCGTGGCGAACACCGCGCTCGGCGCCGCGTATTGCAGAAGGCCGGCGAGATATGACAGGCCGAGCGGCGACAACAGCTCGCCGGATGTTTTCGGCATCAACAGATTGACGCCGCTCGACCCATCGACCAGCGACTGATGGAGGTGCCAGCCGCTCGGGCAATAGCCCTTGAATGCCGGGCGAGCCATGAAGGTGGCGAAATAGCCGAGGCGGCGGCACACCTGCCGCGTCGCGGTGCGAAACAGCAGCACGTTGTCGGCGGCGTCCAGCGCGGCACGAGGGGCAAATGTGCACTCGACTTGGCCGGGGCCCCATTCGTTTTCGATGGAACGCAGGCCAAATCCGAGCGCCTCGTAGGCATCGCCGAGCGCATCGAACACCGGCTGCATCAAATCCATGTTGGATTCGGAGTGGTAGTGATAGCCGGGCTCGGCCGGCCAGGTTTTGATCGGACGGCCGCGGATGCCGGGCGCGCCGATATTGTCCTCGCTCAAATGCTCCTCGGCGAGCCGAAACAGATACCACTCGATCTCCGCGCCGATGACGCTGCCGCAGCCGCGCGCGGCGAGCTTGTGCAGCGCCTTGCGCAACAGCTGGCGCGGGGCGAAATGAAACGGCGTGCCGTCGTTGAAATATTCGTCGACGAGAATCCAGCCGACGCCGGGCGCCCACGGCAAGGTGCGGAAGGTTTTCGGGTCGGCGACCACCGTGAGATTGGGCGAGCCGGTCATCTCGGCAAGCCCCATGCCGCCGCCGCGGGTGAACGAGGCAAAGACCCGGCCGCCGGCGGAATCCAGCGTCGTGGTGGCGACGCCGATATTGTAGCCGGCGTCGAGCGCCGACAGGAACGCCGGAACCGTCAGCGTTTTCGCCCGCACATAGCCGTGAGTGTCGCTCCAGGCGAGCCGGACATAGCGCAGTTTCTCCGCCTCGACGCGGCGCTTGATGTCGGCGGCGAGCCGGCGCTCGTCGTCGCTCCACAGGCCGTGCTTTTCGATGAAGGTCGGCGGCTTGCTCATGTCCAGGGCCGTAGCGAAAGGAACTTATAGTTTGACGGTTTGATCGGCGAAAGACAGTCCCCATATACGGCCAATGAGCAAGCCTCTGGTTGTCACCATCCCGCACCGGCTCGGCCGCGACGAAGCAGTGCGCCGCCTGAAATCCGGCCTGCGCAGCGCCCAGGAAAAATTCGGCCAGTTCTTCACGCTCCAGGAAGAGACCTGGACCGACAACCGCCTGCAGTTCCGCATCACCGCGCTGGCGCAGACGGCGAGCGGCACCATCGACGTTCTCGACGACCATGTGCGGCTCGAAGTCGTGCTGCCTTGGCTCCTGGCCAAAGTCGCCGAAACCATCCAGCCGCTGATCCGCAAGGAAGGCACGCTGCTTTTGGACAAGAAATAAGCCGGCGCGCCTAAAGCTTCTCGGCCAGAAATCGCAGCAGCCGCGGCGCCAGAAAGCCGGAATAGCTCTCCGGCTCCTCGATCGGATCGTTCATCCAATAATGCGGCGCGCCCTGCACGATGCAGGGCCGCACGAAGAAGCCGGCCTGCTTGAGCGCCAGCGTGAACGGCTCGGTATGCTGCTTGGGATCGACCAGGTCGTCCTGGGTGCCGGTGACCAGCAGCACGCCGATCTTGTTGTTGGCGAAGGTGGCGTAGCTGGTCGACGTGGCGTCGAAATAAAGCTGCCGGTTTTCCATCGGCGACGCGCCGAGGAATTTCTGGATGTTGTTGTCGACGCCGCCCTGGATTTGATAGGTCGTCCACATCGCCACCATGTCGTAGACGCCGTAGACGCCGACCAGCGCTTTCACTTCGGTCGAGACGCGAGGCAAACGGGTCCTGCGGATAGCCGCCGGTGAATTTCTTGCCGCTGAGCGCCGCCAGCGAAGCGAGGTGGCCGCCGGCCGAGGCGCCGAGAAGGCCGATGCGCTGCGGATCGATGCCGAACTCGCCGGCCTTGCCGCGCACGAATTGCACGCCGGCGAGCACGTCCTGCACGGCCTGCGGGAACGTCTTGCCCTTGGTCGCCAGCCGATAGCTGATGGCGAACACCGCGTAGCCGCGCGCCGCCAGATACGGCCCCCAATACTGGAACGCGGCGCGCACGCCTTGCACCCAGCCGCCGCCATGCACGGCGACCAACGCCGGCGCCGATTTCGCGCCCTTCGGCAGATAGAGGTCGCCTTGCAGCTCGACGCCGTCGTGATTGGCGTAGGTGACGCCAAGATGAGTGACGATATCCGCGGTCATTGCTGGGGCCTCTCCTGTCGTGCGCGCTTATGGCGTCCGATCCGGCGCGCGATGTCAATCGGCCGCTCATGCCGGCCGCGCAAGGCAAGCCTGCCGGATCGGCCGCCACGCGCGATGGCAAAGTGCATTTCACGTGCTAGAACAATGGACCGGGATTGAAAAGCGCCTGCAGCGTGGTCGCCGCAAGATCGTGCGCGAATGTTAAGAACTCTTTTGGGAGGCGGAATGTCTGTGGCGTCATCGCGTGAGGCGCAATCGCTTGTCGTCAATGGCACGCGGATCGATTTGATCGAAAAGGGTTCTGGCCCGCCGCTGCTTTTCCTCCACGCCGAGAACGGCATCGAGCCGGCGGCTGCAGCCATCGACGAACTCGCCAAGCACGCGCACGTCATCGCGCCGACCCATCCCGGCTACGGCCGCTCCGAACTGCCCAAGGGCATGCGCTCGGTCGACGATCTGTCCTATTTCTATCTCGACCTGCTCGATCAGCTCGACCTCAATGACCTCACCGTGGTCGGTGTCGGCTTCGGCGCCTGGATCGCCGCCGAGATCGCGGTGAAGACCACGGCGCGGATGGCGCGGCTGGTGATGGCCAATGCGGTCGGCGTCAAAGTCGGCGACCGCGAGACCCGCGACATCGCCGATATTTTCGCGATCACGGAGCCGGAATATATCGCCATCGCCTATTGCGAGCCGGATGTCGGCAAGCGCGACTACAAGGCGCTGCCCGATGCCGAGGTGCTCGCCGCGGCGCGGGCGCGCGAGGCGACGGCGCGGTTTGCCTGGAATCCGTATTTCCACAATCCGCGGCTCAAAAGCCGGCTGCACCGCATCCGCATCCCGACGCTGTTTCTGTGGGGCACCCACGACCGCATGCTCAGCGAGGCTTACGGCCGCGCCTATTGCGGAATGATTGCGGGCGCGCGGTTCGAACCGATCGACCGCGCCGGGCATTTCCCCGATCACGAGCAGCCCAAAAGTTTTGCCGAGAAAGTGCTGGCGTTCGCGAAAGCCAAATGACGCCGCAACAGGAATACGCGCCATGAAAGTCTACCAGTTCACCGAGCAGCCCTATTACCCGGCCTGGACCGAGCATTCCGGCTCGCTGCGCGTCAATCTGTTGAACCGCAAATGCGATCCGCACATCGCCGCCGACCTGTTCCATCGCTATTACGACGAGTGGCAGCTGTCGGACGAGCTCGGCCTCGACATCATGCTCAACGAGCATCACCAGACCGCGACCTGCATGTCGTCGACGGTGGTGGTGGGGCTTTCGGTGCTGGCGCGCATCACCAAAAACGCGCGGCTGTTGGTGCTCGGCTATCCGATCGGCCACCGGCCCGATCCGCTGCGCGTCGCCGAGGAGCTGTCGACCATCGACGTGATCTCGCGCGGCCGCCTCGACATGGGCTTCATCAAGGGCGTGCCCTACGAGTTTCCCGCCTCCAATCAAAATCCCGTCGGCGTCATGGATCGCTGGTGGGAAGCGCTCGATTTCATCATCAAGGCGATGACCACCCACGACGAAATGTTCAACTGGGAAGGCGAGTATTTCAATTATCGCCAGGTCAATGTCTGGCCGCGGGTCTGGCAGGAGCCGCATCCGCCGATCTGGACCACGACCGGCTCAACCACCCAGGCGCGGATCCTCGGCGAGCGCGGCTATGTGATGGCGACGCTCGGCTCCGGCTACAACACGCGGCCGCTCTATGACGCCTATCGCCGCGGTTATCTGGCCAAGTGGGGCAAGGCGCCCGGGCCCGACCGCTTCGCCTATCTCGGCCTGGTCGGCGTCGCCAAGGACCGCGACGAGGCGCGCCGCCGCGGCGAGCTGGTCGCCGGCTATCTGCGCTCGAGCGGCATCGTGCATCTGCCGTTCCGCAATCCGCCCGGCTTCCTCTCGGCCGAGGACAATGCGCGCATGCTGCGCGGCGAGACGCCGCCGCGGAGCTACACCAAGGATCGCCGCGTCATCAGCATGCACAGCGCCAGCGCCGAGGATTTGATCGCCGCCGGCATTCTGTTCTGCGGCACGCCGGACGAGGTCTACGAGCAGATCGTCGATTTCTGCGGTTACTGCGGCGGCATGGGCAACCTGTTGATGATGGGCCACGCCGGCTATCTCACCCACGAGCAGACCGTCGACAATCTCAGCCTGTTCGCCCGCGAGGTCTATCCGCGGCTCAAGGCCTGGAAGCAGCCGGACGCCGACGAAGTGGCGGCGCTTGCGGCAGCGGCGGAAAAGATCCAAGCAAATCGCGCGGCGAGCGTGCGCGCAGGCGATCTGGTCGACGCGACGATGACGACGAGTTGAACTAATGTAGGGTGGGCATGGCGCGCTGAGAGGCCGAGCATCGTGGGCAGAATCGCAGATGCGCTTTGCCCACGCGGCACTGAATTGCAGGCTATTTTGCCCACCTTGACGAGGGAAGGCGCCATGAGGGTCTATCACTTCAGCGAACAGGCCTATCACCCGGCCTGGAACGAGCATTCCGGCACGCTGCGCGTCACCTTCCCGAACCGCAAATGCGATCCGCGCGTCGCCGCCGACCTGTTCCATCGCTATTACGACGAGTGGCAGCTCTGCGACGAGCTCGGCCTCGACATCATGCTCAACGAGCATCATCAGACCGCGACCTGCATGTCGTCGTCGGTGGTGATCGGGCTCGCCATCACGGCGCGCGCCACCAAACAGGCGCGGCTCCTGGTGCTCGGCTATCCGATCGGGCACCGGCCCGATCCGCTGCGCGCCGCCGAGGAGCTGTCGACCATCGACGTGATCTCGCGCGGCCGGCTCGACATGGGTTTCATCAAGGGCATCCCCTACGAGATCGCCGCGTCGAACCGCAATCCGACCGAGCTGATGGACCGCTTCTGGGAGGCGCACGATTTCATCATCAAGGCGATGACCACCCACGACGAAGACTTCAATTGGGACGGCGAATTCTTCCAATACCGCCACGTCAATGTCTGGCCGCGGGTGTGGCAGGAGCCGCATCCGCCGGTGTGGTCGACCACCGGCTCGTCGACGCAGGCGCGCGTGCTCGGCGAGCGCGGTTACGTCATGGCGACGCTCGGCACCGGCTACGGCACGCGCAAGATCTACGACGCCTATCGCAAGAGCTACATGGGCAAGCACGGCAAGGCGCCGGGCGCCGACCGCTTCGCCTATCTCGGCCTGGTCGCGGTCTCCCACGACCGGGAAGAAGCGAAGCGGCGCGGCCATCTCATCGCCGGCTATCTGCGCACCAGCCCGATCGTGGCGCTGCCGTTCCGCAATCCGCCCGGCTACATCCCGCCCGAGGACAATGCGCGCATGCTGCGCGGCGAAACGCCGCCGCGCACCTACACCAAGGACGGCCGCGTCATCTCCATGCAATTCGCCAGCGTCGAGGAACTGATGGACGCCGGCGTGCTGTTCTGCGGCACGCCCGACGAAGTTTACGAGCAGATCGTCGACTTCTGCGGCAATTGCGGCGGCATGGGCAATCTCTTGATGATGGGGCAGGGCGGCGAACTCACCCACGCGCAGACGGTCGATAACCTCACGCTGTTCGCCCGCGAGGTTTATCCGCGGCTGAAGGCTTGGAAGCAGCCGGACGCGGAAGCTGCCGCTGCAGCGGTCGCAGCGTAGTGACCCGTCACCCTGAGGTGCGCGCCAAAGGCGCGCCTCGAAGGGCGACGGCCGAGGCGCCGGGGGCCGTGCATCCTTCGAGGGTCGCTTCGCGGCCACCTCAGGATGACGAATCGTATGGTTGCAAGCTATTGAAATATTGCAACAATATTTCTTTTGTTCAAAAATTGGTACAAATCTTGATTTTGGGACTGGCTTGGCCCATTGCTGAGCCATGGCAGCACCTGAACCCTTCACCTCCGATCCCTTCGTCGTCGGCAAGAGCGCGCCGGCGTCTGAGCCGCGCCCGATCCCGGCCGAGGAATCGCTGTGCCCGGTGGTGTCCCACGCCTGGGTCAATTCCGAATACAAGCACCTGGTGGTCGAGGCGTCGCCGAAGGCGCTCGCCGTCAATCCGGGGCAATTCTTCAATCTGCTGTGCCCGTCGCCCGATGTCGGCGAATTGTTCTTCCGCCGCCCGCAGAGCGTCTATCGCATCGACCGCGCGAAGGGCCGCGTCGAGTTTCTCTACAAATGCGTCGGCCGCGGCACGCGCGGCTTGGCGACGCTGCGGCCGGGTGACGAGCTCAACATGGTCGGCCCGCTCGGCGTCGGCTTTCATCTCGATCCGGCGTGGCGCCACATCGTCGTGCTCGGCCGCGGCGTCGGCATCGCCACGCTCGGGCCGATCTCGCAACTGGCGAAGGAGAACGGCGTCGGCGTCACCGCGATCCTCTCGGCGCGCGACAAGGATTTCGTCATGGCCGGCGCGCTGTTCGCCGAGGCCGGCGAGGTCGTCAGCGTGCTCGACACCGACGGCACGAGCGCGGTGGAGAACGTCGAAAAAATTCTCGAAAACTCGATCGCGCAAAAGCGCGCCGACGCATTCTTCACCTGCGGCGCGAACCGGCTGTTCCAGCTGATGAAGCGCATCGGCAAGGCGCACAACATTCCGGGCCAGGTGGCGATGGAGCAGGTGATGGCGTGCGGGCTCGGCCCCTGCTACGTCTGTGTGCGCACCTTCGAAGTCAACGGCAAGAAGGAGCTGCGCCGGGTCTGCATCGAAGGCCCGGTCTTCGACATGCAGGAGGCGGTCGGATGGTAGACATGAGCGTCAAGATCGGTTCGGTGACGCTGAAGAATCCGATCATGCCGGGCTCCGGCTGCTTCTCCACCGATCTCGCCCAGGTGATGGACATCAACCGCCTCGGCGCCATGGTGGCGAAAACCGTGTCGCGCGAATACCGCGCCGGCAATCCGCCGCCGCGCGCCGCCGAGGTCGAAGGCGGCATGATCAATTCGATCGGGCTGCCGACCAAGGGCATCGATTATTTCTTCGAGCACCAGGTGCCGGACTATCGGCGCTTCACGCCGCCGCTGGTCGGCTCGATCTCGGCGACCACGATCGAGGATTTCGAAGCCATGGCGCGCGACGTGGCGCAGGGCGACATCGACGTGCTCGAGGTGAATATCTCCTGCCCGACGCGCGATCCCAAGGGCGGCAATTTCGCGCTGCACGCCGAGCACACTTATGACGTGATCAAGCTCATCCGCGCCACCACCGACAAGCCGGTCTGGGTGAAACTGTCGCCCAATGCCGGCGACATCGTCACCGTGGCGCAAGCGGCCGAGCGCGCCGGCGCCAATGCGCTGGTGGTTTCGAACACCATTTTGGGCCTGAAGATCAACACCGACACGTTCCGCCCGGCGATCGGCAACAAGTTCGGCGGCCTGTCGGGTCCCGGCATCAAACCGGTCATCGTGCGCATGGTGCATCAATGCGCGCAGGCCGTGAAAATCCCGATCATCGGCTGCGGCGGCATCGTCAAGGTCGAGGACGTGGTGGAATATATGCTCGCCGGCGCCACCGCGGTGATGATCGGCTATCTGACCTTCCGCAATCCGACCGGCATGATCGCCATCATCGACGGGCTCGAGCAATGGTGCGCCAAGCGCGGCTTTGCCCGCGTCGCCGATCTCACCCGAGCCATGATCGACGAGCCGCCGATGGAGACTTTCGCCGCGGCCGCCATGCCGATCGGGTGAGTTCTTTCTGTTGTCATCGTCCGCGCAGGCGGACGACCCAGTAATCTCGGAGTGTCAGTTGTGGCAAAGCCTGCGTTAAATGTAAGGTCCGCGATTACTGGGTGCCCCGCCTTCGCGGGGCATGACAGGCGAAGCTAAAATGACCACCCGCATCACCATCCGCAAACCCGACGACTGGCACCTGCACGTCCGCGACGGCGAAATGCTCAAAGCGGTGCTGCCGTACACGGCAAAGCATTTCGGCCGCGCCATCCTGATGCCGAACCTGATCCCGCCGGTGCGCACCACGGCCGACTGCGCCGCCTATCGCGAGCGGGTGATGGCGGCGATACCGAAGGATGCGAAATTCAAGCCGCTCTTGACCTGCTATCTCACCGACGACACCGATCCCGACGACGTCGAGCGCGGCTTTCGCGACGGGCTGTTCACCGGCGTAAAGCTTTATCCGGCCAATGCCACGACCAATTCGGCCGCCGGCGTCACCGACTATAAAAAAGTCATGCCCGTGCTGGAGCGCATGGAAAAGATCGACATGCCGTTTCTGATGCACGGCGAGGACACCGATCCGGACGTCGATATTTTCGACCGCGAGAAGGCGTTCATCGACCGCTACCTGACGAAATGGGTGAAGCAATTCCCCGGGCTTCGCTTCATCCTCGAGCATCTGTCGTCGAAAGAAGGCGCCGATTACGTGAAAAGCGCGGCGCCGCAAGTCGGCGGCACCATCACGCCCTATCACATGATGCTGACGCGCAACGACTGGTTCGGCCACGGCCTGAAGCCCTACATGTACGTGATGCCGGTGATCAAAACCGCGCGCGACCGCACGGCGTTGCGCAAGGCCGCGACCTCGGGCGAGGCGTGCTATTTCCTCGGCACCGATTCCGCGCCGCATCCTTACGCGCGCAAGGTGTCGACCAACGGCGTGCCCGGCATGTTCAATGCGCCGGTCGCGATCGAGACCTATGCGCGGGTGTTCGAGGAGGAGGGCGCGCTCGACAAGCTCGAAGCCTTTGCGTCGCTCAACGGCCCGAAGCATTATCGGATGCCGCCGAACGAGGACAAGATCACGCTGGAGAAGACGTCTTGGACCGCGCCGGAGGAAGTCAAAGTCGCAGGCCCCGACGAGCGCGCCCTGGTCTATCGCGGCGGCGAGACGATCGAGTGGAAGGTGGTCGGGTGATTTCCCTCCCCCCTTGTGGGGGAGGGCAGGGTGGGGGGTCGGGAGGTTTCGTGAGAGCATCGACGCTTGCGCGTCACCTCTCGACCCCCACCCCTCCCCTCCCCACAAGGGGGAGGGGAAGAGGAGATAATCAATGACAGGCTTCCCCGACAAAGCGGTGATGGCCGAGCTGACGGCGAAGATGCTGCTTGAAGTGGAGGCGGTCCGCTTCATGACCGACAAGCCGTTCATCTACACGTCGGGCTGGGCGAGCCCGGTCTATACCGATTGCCGCCGGCTGATCTCGTTTCCGCGCGTGCGCTCGACGCTGATCGATTTCGGCGTGGCGACGGTGCTGCGCGACGCCGGCTTCGAGCAATTCGATGCGGTCGCCGGCGGCGAGACGGCGGGCATTCCGTTCGCCGCCTGGATGGCGGACCGCCTGATGCTGCCGATGCAATATGTGCGCAAGAAGCCGAAAGGTTTTGGCCGCAACGCCCAGATCGAGGGCCAAATCGAGGACGGCGACCGCGTGCTCCTGGTCGAGGACATGACCACCGACGGCCGCAGCAAGGTGAATTTCTGCAAGGCGCTGCGCGCGGCCGGCGCCACTGTCGAGCATGTCTTCGTGTTCTTCTTCTATGACATCTTTCCCGAGAGCAAAAAAATCTTCGCCGATCTCGGCGTCACCTTGCACGCGCTCGCCACCTGGTGGGACGTGCTGGAGGTGGCGAAGAAGAGCGGCAAGTTCGACAAGGGCAAGCTCAAGGAAGTCGAGAAATTCATGAAGAATCCGGCCGGCTGGTCGAAGGCCCACGGCGGCGTCGCGCAAGCGGCGGAGTAATCAGAGGGAAGAAATGCCAAATCAAGTTGCGGATGTGATCGTGGTCGGCGCCGGCAATGCGGCGTTCTGTGCGGCGCTGGCCGCGCAGGAACAGGGCGCCAAGGTGGTGATGTGCGAGGCGGCGCCGGAGGACGAGTCCGGCGGCAACAGCCGCTTCACCGCGGGCTCCATCCGCGTCGTCTATAACGGCGTCGACGACATCAAGACGCTGGTGCCCGATCTCACGCCGGCCGAAGTCGAGACCACGGATTTCGGCACCTACACCGCCGATCAGTTCTTCGACGACATGGCGCGCATCACGCAAAACCGCGCCGATCCCGATCTGGTCGAGCTCTTGGTCACCAAGAGCTTCGATTCGCTCAACTGGATGCGCGAGAAGGGCGTCCGCCTCATTCCGATCTACGGCCGGCAGGCGTTCAAGATCGACGGCAAGTTCAAGTTCTGGGGCGGGCTGACGGTGGAATCCGTCGGCGGCGGGCCGGGCCTGGTCGCCATGCTCACCGCTTCGGCAAAAAAGCGCGGCATCGACATCCACTATTCCACGCGCGGACTTGATCTGTTGTTCGACGGCAACAGGGTCGAGGGCGTCCGCGTGCGCCAGAACGGCGAGGTGCGCGAATTGCGGGCGAAATCGGTGGTGCTGGCCTGCGGCGGCTTCGAGGCCAATCCGGAATGGCGCACGCGCTATCTCGGCCCCGGCTGGGATTTGGCGAAAGTGCGCGGCTCTCGCTACAACACCGGCGACGGCATTCGCATGGCGATCGACATCGGGGCGGCGCCGCGTGGCAACTGGTCGGGCTGCCACGCCGTGCAATGGGAAATGAACGCGCCTGAATTCGGCGATCTCGCGGTCGGCGATCAGTTCCAGAAACACTCCTATCCGTTCTGCATCCTGGTCAACGCCACCGGCAAGCGCTTCGTCGACGAGGGCGCCGATTTCCGCAACTACACCTATGCCAAATACGGCCGCGTGGTGCTGGAGCAGCCGGGCCAGTTCGCCTGGCAGATTTTTGATCAGAAGGTGAAGCACCTGCAGCGCGACGAATACAAGATCCGCCAGATCACCAAAGTGACGGCGAACACCATCGAGGAGTTCGCGCAAAAGCTCGAAGGCGTCAACGCCGCCGAGTTCGTCAAGACCATCAAGGAATGGAACGCCGCGGTGAAGACCGACGTGCCGTTCAATCCGAACGTCAAGGACGGCCGCTGCACCACGGGGCTCGCCATCAACAAGAGCAATTGGGCGAACACGTTCGACGCGCCGCCCTATGAAGGCTACGCCGTGACTTGCGGCGTGACGTTCACCTTCGGCGGCTTGCGCATCAACACCGACGGCGAAGTGCTCAACACCGACTATCAGCCGATCCGCGGCCTCTATGCCGCGGGCGAACTGGTCGGCGGCCTGTTCTATTTCAACTATCCGGGCGGCTCCGGCCTGATGTCCGGCACGGTGTTCGGCAAGATCGCCGGCACCTCGGCCGGCCGCGCCGGCAAGAACTGAAAATGGACGCCAAGGTTTCAGGCTCCGCTCAACCAAGCTCGGCGCCGCCGAGATCGTGCAAAAGATCGCGCGCGGCGAAACCACGTGCGAAGCGGTGACGCGCGACTGCGTGGCGCGAATTGACGAGCGAGATGCCGTCGTCAAAGCGTGGGTGAATTTCGATCCGGAATTGGCGCTTGCTCAGGCGCGCGCGCTCGATCGCTCGCAAAGCCGCGGCCCGCTGCATGGCGTGCCGATCGGCGTCAAGGACATCATCGATACGTTCGACATGCCGACCGAGTTCGGCTCGCCGATCTACAAGGGCCATCGGCCGCCGTCGGATGCGGCTTGCGTGGCGCTGTTGCGCCGCGCCGGCGCGGTGATGCTGGGCAAGACCGCGACTTGCGAGTTCGCCGGTATGGCGCCGGCGGAGACCACCAACCCGCACAATCCCGCACACACGCCGGGCGGCTCGTCGAGCGGCTCCGGCGGCGGCGGTCGCCGACGACATGGTGCCGGCGGCGCTCGGCACGCAGACCGGCGGCTCGGTGCTGCGTCCAAGTCTCCTATTGCGGCATCTTCGGCTTCAAGCCGACCTACAACAGCTTCAACAAAGCCGGCGTGAAGCCGGCGGCGGAAAGTATCGACACCATCGGCTGGCTCGCGCGCTCGCTCGACGACATCGAGCTGCTCACCGCCGTGCTGCGCATGCAGGCGCCGCAGCCGCCGCGCACGATGAATTCGGCGCCGCGGATCGGCGTGTGCCGCACCGAAATGTGGGACAGCGCGCAGCCGGAGACCAAGGCCGCGGTGGAAGGCGCCGCCGCGGCGCTCGCCAAGGCCGGCGCCACGGTGCGCGACGTGAAACTTCCGGATCCGTTCACCGGCTTGCGCATGATCGCCCGCGAGACCATCAATTTTCACGAGCGGGCTGCCTGCATGGCCTACGAATGGGACCATCATCGCGAGGCGTTGTCGCCGCAGATGCGGCGCTACATCGAGCAGGGTCAGAATATTTCGCGGCAGGACTACATTGCCGGCTGGCGCCGCATCGATGAATGCCGCGCGCTGCTGCCTGCGGTGTTCGAAGGCCTCGATGTTTTGCTGGTGCCCTGCGTGCAGGGCGAAGCGCCGAAAGGTCTCGCCTCGACCGGCGACGGCACCATGCAGGCGATCTGGACGGCGCTGCACACGCCGAGCATGACGCTGCCGACCCATCGCGGCCCCAACAATCTGCCGGTCGGCATTCAATTGGTCGGGCAACGCTACGACGACGACCGGTTATTCGCCTGCGCGCGATGGATATGGGAAAAGATTGGCGCGCCGGAGATGATCGGGTGTAGGCACGGGTAGATTAGAGTAAGCGTATGGAATTCGACAATTCGTTCGACGTTCCGTTGTCGCCGGCGCAGGCCTGGGCGGTGCTGATGGACATCCGCCGCATCGCGCCGTGCATGCCCGGCGCGGCGCTGACCGAAGTGATCGATGCGCAGAACTTTCGCGGCAAGATTGCCGTGCGGCTCGGTCCGGTGGCTCTGGCCTTTGCCGGCCGCGTGCAGTTCGAGGATGTCGACGAGGCCAATCACAGCGCGCGGGTGAAGGCGCAAGGCGCGGACGACAAGGGCCGCGGCTCGGCCAACGCCACGGCGACGTTCCGCATCGAGCCGGCCGATATCGGCTCGCGGGTTTTCATCCACACCGACCTGATGCTGTCCGGCGCGGTGGCGCAATACGGCCGCGGCGTCGGCATGATCCAGGCGACCGCGTCACAAATCATCGGCCAGTTCGCCAGCAATCTGCGCGCGCAGCTTGAGCAGCAGCCCGCGGCTGCAACGCCCGATGTCCCCTCGCCGCCGATCGTGCCGGAGCGAATAGCCGCGCCGCTGCGCACCACGCCGATGCCGGCGAGCGGCGCGCGTCCATCGCCGCCACCGGAACTGCCGCCGCCTCCGCCCGCCAAGCCGATCTCCGGCCTTACGTTGCTTGCCCGCGTCATATGGCAACAGGTCCGCGCTCTGTTCAGCGGCCGAAAAGATTAGCTATCATTCGGCGTCACCAGCGAGGGACCATGGCCCATAGCAAAACGATCGTCGGCGCCTTAGCGCTCGTCGTTCTCTCCGGTCTGGCCTGCGCCGCCGGCGTTGAAGATTTCTACAAAGGCCGCAACGTCACGCTGGTCATCGGCTATAGCGTCGGCGGCGGCTACGACGCCTATGCGCGGCTGCTCGGCCGCTATTTCGGCAAGCACATTCCCGGCAATCCCGCGATCGTGCCCGAGCAGATGACCGGCGCCGGCAGCCTGCGCTCGGCGAATTTCATTTATTCGGTGGCGGCGAAAGACGGCTCCGTGTTCGGCACGTTTTCGCGCAGCATGGGCATTTCGCCGCTGGTCGACAAAGCCGAGTTCGACAGCCGCAAATTCACCTGGCTCGGCAGCGTCACCGACGACAACACCATCTGCGTCACCTGGAACACGTCGCCGATAAAAAATTGGGACGACTTTCTGACAAAACCCTCGAAATTCGGCGGCGAGGGCGCCGGCGCCGATCCGGACATCTGGACGCTGCTGTACAAGAATGTGTTCGGCGCCAAGGCGCAGCTGGTCTCCGGCTATCCCGGCACCAACGACACCGTGCTGGCGATGGAGCGCGGCGAGATCGACGGCCTGTGCGGCATATCGTGGAGCACCATCAAATCGCGCCATCCGGAATGGCTGACCAGCCATTCGGTCAACATCATCGTGCAAGCGGCGCTGAAGAAGGAGCCGGAGATTGCGTCGGTGCCGCTCGCCACCGAGCTGACCAAGACGCCCGAGCAAACGCAAATCATCAAATTGCTGCTGGTGAGCCAGGCCATGGCGCGGCCGTTCGCGGCGCCGCCGGATATTCCCGCCGACCGCAAGGCGGCGCTGCTGGCGGCGTTCGATGCCACCATGAAAGACGCCGACTTCCTCGCCGAAGCGCAAAAGCTCAGCTTCGACGTGCGCCCGGTCAGCGCCACGGCGATCGATGCGATGCTGGCGGAAGTCTATCAAACGCCGAAGGACGTCATCGCCCGCGCCACCAAGGCGATCTCGAGCGAGGGCCAGTGAGCGCGTTGATCGGAGCGAGGGTCGCGCGGCTCGAGGATTTTTCGCTGCTGACCGGCGGCGCCCGTTTCGTCGATGACATTCCCGCGCCCGGCGCGTTGCACGCGGCCTTCGTGCGCAGCCCGCATCCGCATGCGCAGATCCGCGGCATCGATGCCGGCGCGGCACGCGCAATGCCGGGCGTCGTCGCCGTGCTGGCGCTCGACGATCTCGCCCCGGTGCTGCGGCAGCGGCGCATGGTCCGCGTTTCGAATTCCGGCACAAAACTCGACCAGAGCTGGCCGTTTGCGCTCGCCGACGGCGAGGTTTCGTTCGTCGGCGAGCCGGTCGCCATCGTCGTCGCGAGCGACCGCTATATCGCCGAGGATGCCGCGGCGCTTGTCGCGGTCGATTACGACGTGCTGCCGGCGGCGACCGATTGCCGGGTCGAGCGCGCCCCGCCGGTGCGCCGCGAGCTGACGACGAACCGGGTGATCGCCTACAAGGTCGCTTACGGCGACAGCGATGCGGCGTTCGCCAAGGCCGCCCATGTCGTGCACGAGGACCTTTGGGTGCATCGCGGCGCCGCCCATTCCATGGAAGGCCGCGGCATCCTGGTGCAAATCTCCGACCGTGAGACGCAAATCTGGGCCTCGACGCAAAAGGCTCATGATCTGAAAAACGCGCTGGCCGACTATATCGACCTTGACGAAAGCCGGCTGCGCGTCGCAACGCCCGACGTCGGCGGCGGCTTTGGCCCAAAACTGTGCGTCTATCCCGAGGACGTCGCCACGGTTGCGGCAGCGACCTTGCTGCGCCGTTCGGTCAAATGGATCGAGGACCGCCGCGAGCATTTCACCAATGCGGCGCAGGAGCGCGACCAATATTGGTCGATCGGGATCGCCGCTGACGCCGACGGCCGCATTCGCGGCATCCGCGGCCTGCTGATCCACGACATCGGCGCTTACGCGCTGCAAGACGTCAACATCCCGTACAATTCCGCGACCACGCTGAGCGGCCCCTATATGGTGCCGGCGCTGGCGATGGACGTGGTCGCGACCCACACCAACAAGGCGCCGGTCTCCTCGGTGCGCGGCGCCGGCTATCCGCAAGCGGCCTTCGCCATGGAGCGGCTGATGGACAGCCTCGCGCGCGCGATGGGCATCGAGCGCGCCGAACTGCGTCGCCGCAATCTGATCCCAGCGGCGAAGATGCCGTACCTCAAGCCGCTCAAAGCGCGCTCCGGCGAGCAGGTGCAATACGACAGTGGCGATTATCCTGGCTGCCAGGCCGATATTCTGAAAGCCACCGCTTGGGACGATTTTCCGCGCCGTCAAGCCGAAGCCCGCGCGCGTGGCCGCTACATCGGCATCGGGCTGGCGCACGGCATCAAGGGCACCGGCCGCGGGCCGTTCGAATTCGGCGGCGTAAAAATTTCGCCGACCGGACGCATCACGGTTTCGACCGGCGCCGCGGCGATGGGGCAAGGGCTCGCCACGGCGCTGGCGCAAATCTGCGCCGAGGCGTTCGGCGTGCGTGCGGACGAAGTCACGGTGGTTGCCGGCGACACCTCCGCCGCGCCGCTCGGCCTCGGCGGCTTCGCCAGCCGGCAAACGGTCACGGCGGGCTCGTCGGTGCAGATCGCGTCGCAGGCCGTCGCCGCCAAGGCGCGCAAGCTTGCCAGCCACATGCTCGAAGCGGCGGAAGAAGACCTCGAAATCGTCGACGGCGAAGTGCGCGTCGTCGGCGCGCCGCAGCTTGCGGTCAAACTCGGCGAACTGGCGCGCGTGCTCAAAGGCGCGCCGGGCTATGCGTTTCCGAAAGACATCGATCCCGGGCTGGCGGCGGAAGCGACCTTCCGTGTCGATCAACTCGCTTACTCGAATGCCTGCCACGTCGTCGAGGTCGAGGTCGATATCGAGACCGGCGGCGTCACCATTCTGCGCTATGTCGCGATCCAGGATTCCGGCCGCAGGGTCAATCCGCAGATCGTCGAGGGCCAGGTCCACGGCGGCATCGCCCACGGCATCGGCAACGCGATGTTCGAATGGATGGGCTACGACGATGCCGGCCAGCCGGTCACCACCACGTTTGCCGATTATCTGCTGCCGACCGCGACCGAAGTGCCGGCGTTCGAGACGCTCTACCGGGAATCGCCGTCGCCGCATAATCCGCTCGGCGTCAAAGGCGTCGGCGAGGTCGGCGTCATTCCCGCCGCCGCGGCGATCATCTCGGCCATCGAGGATGCGCTGTCGCCATTTCATGTGCGCATTGCACAAATGCCGGTCACGCCGCCCAAACTCGTCGAACTGATCGCGCAAGGTGCGACACGATAGGCTTTTGACCTGTCAACGCAGCCGGCGCAAAGTAGCTTTGAAAATGGAGAACCTGATGAACCGCCTGATTGCCGCCGCGCGCGTCCTCGTCTGGTCGATGCTTGCGCTTGCCGTAGCTCTGCCGGCACATGCGCAGAATTTCCCCGATCGGCCCGTGCACCTGATCATCCCTTATGGGCCGGGCGGCATCGTCGATTTTGCCGGCCGCGTGCTGGCGGCGAAGATCGGCGACGCGCTTGGCCAGACGGTGGTGCCCGAGAACAAGCCCGGCGCCGGCGGCATCGTCGGTGTCGACTACGTCGCTCACGCAACGCCGGACGGCTACAACATCGCCCTGATGGATCCGGGCATCGTCGCCAATCCGACGCTGCAGAAAACGATGCCCTACGACATCTTCAAGGATCTGGTGACGCTCTCCGTGGTCAGCTCCTCGCCCGAGGTTCTGGTGGTCGCGCCGCAGCTCGGCATCAAGACCTATGCCGAACTGGTCGCCTACGGCAAAGCCAATCCCGGCAAGCTCAACTATGCCAGCGCCGGCGTCGGCACCACGCCGCATCTTGCCGCCGAAATGTGGAAATTGCGCACCGGCATCGATGCCGTGCATGTGCCCTATAAGGGCATCGGCGGCTCGTTCACCGACATGATGAGCAACAAGGTGCAGATGGCGTTTTCCAGCATCGCCGGCGCGCTGCCGTTCACCGGCGACAACCGCATCGTTCCGCTCGCCACCACTGGCACGACGCGCTCCGCGGTCTATCCCGATCTGCCGACGGTCGCCGAGGCCGGACTGCCCGGATATTCGGTCGATCTCTGGCTCAGCCTTTACGGCACCGCCGGCACGCCGCCCGACGTGCAGGCCAAGCTCAACAGCGCCATCAACAAGGCGCTGCAGGATCGCGAGCTCAAAGCGTCGTTCGCCAAGTTCGGTCTTACGCCGCGCGGCACGAGCCTCGCCGAGGGCGCCGCTTTCACCAAGGACGAATATTTGAAATGGAAAAAAGTCATCGAGGACGGCCACATCACGCTCGACTGACGCTGCCATGACGAACCCCTGGCCGACGGAATTGCGGCTGCACAAGGATCGCAGAGCGCTGACGGTAGCCTTCGACAGCGGCGAGCGTTTCGACCTCGCCGCCGAATATTTGCGCGTGCGCAGCCCGAGCGCCGAGGTCCAGGGCCATTCGCCGAGCGAGCGGCGCACCGTCGGCGGCAAGGAAGCGGTGCAGATCCTCGAAGTGCATCCGGTCGGCAATTACGCGGTGCGGCTGACCTTCGACGACATGCACTCGACCGGAATCTTTAGTTGGGAATATCTTTTCGAGCTCGGTCAAAATCGCGAAAAATATTGGCGCGACTATCTGGACGAGCTCGCGGAAAAGGGCCTTTCGCGCGCAGCGGCGGCGCATTGACCGTAACGGCGTGCCGCCTTCGCGCCGGTTTTTACGTTCTATTGCCGAGAATTCTTGGGAAGCGCGTAACAGTTCCATTCGGCCGCAGCCCTAGATTGACCGGTGCGCGTGGCATACGCGCGCTCGAGCATGATTTTTTGCACGAGGGGCCACTAAGCTTTTGGGAAAGGACCAAGTCATGCGCACATTGCTGTGGAATTTCCTTGCCGATGAGCAAGCGGCGGCGGCAATCGAATACGGCCTATTGGCGGCAGGAATCGCGGTCGCCATTATCGCCGTGGTCGCGGCGCTCGGCACCAACCTGAATACGACGTTCTCGACCGTCTCGACGTCGCTGCAATAACAAGCGTTCGCCCCCGCCCCCGCCCCAAGCCCGTCAACGATCGGTCAACCTCGGTTCGGCATCATTGCCGCAGTGTCGGGGTGGGGTGTGCGATGGGGCACCTTCCGGCATCAGAACGGCCCAGGTCCTGCTCCCTCGGGACCGGGCCGTTCGTTTTTAAGCGCTGCTTTTGGCAACGCTGTTCCTTCCTCTTTGTTTTGCACGTCACATCAACGGCTTGCGGAGCATATCGCGCAGCGGCGCCGATCGCCGCCGGGATGAACGGAAGCGCGCCTCGGAGCAAAAGCCGGCAAGGTGCCGCGCGGCAACGCCAGGGATATCGAAGCCACGCCGTGGCGCAGCGCGTTCGTTTCTTTGCCCGCATGGTTGATAGATTGTTTTTGCTGGCCGGCGGCCAAACGCGCGAGCACGAAAGGCGCGGCGCGCCGGGGCCCGAACTTCGCTGGCACGGGCCGCTTTTTTTCGTCTAAGATCGCGATAGCGGCCGACAAGACGCCGCCGATAAGGGAGGAAATCCAAATGAAGTCGCGTACTTTGACTGTATTGGCGCTGGCGGCCGGCCTGTTTGCCGCAGGTCAAGCTTTTGCTCAGCAGCAGCCCGCACCGGCGCCGGCGGCGCCCACTGCGCCGCCCGACCTGAATGCGATTCCCGACAAAATGCCGTTCAACATTCCCTACGGCACGCCGATCACCTTGGAGCGGGCGCAAGGGCTGGTTAAGGCGGCGGTCGACGAGGCCACCAAGCGCGGCTGGGCGATGAACGTCTCGGTGGTCGATCCCAACGGCGATCTCCTTGCCTTCGGACGGATGGACAGCGCTGCGTTGGCCTCGATTACGATCTCCCAGCACAAGGCGCGCGTTGCGGCGCGATACCGCCGGCCATCCAAGGCATTCGAGGACGCCGTGCAAAAATTCGGTTTCAACTATATCCTCACCCTCGACGACGTCATCGCTTCGCGCGGCGGCATTCCGCTGATCGAGGGCGGCAAGATCATCGGCGCCATCGGCTGCTCCGGCGGCACCGGCTCGCAGGACGAGGCGACCTGCACCGCGGCGGCGAGCACGATCAACAAGTAGTTCACGACGAGCAGCAGACCCGAGGGCGGCCGCCGGGCCGCCCTCGTTGCATCTGCAGTACGGTTTGGCGCTACATTGCCGACTTGAGAATCACGTCGCGTTGAATTGGCGCGACACAATCGCGATGCATGTCGGCTGAATGGGAAACGCTTCCAGATATCACCGCTGCGGATTTCTGCTGCCGGCTTTGGCTTTTATCTGTTCCGTGCTGCTTTGCGCGCCCTACGCTGTGGGCCAGGACCACCCGCCGGCCTTCAACCCGCCCGGGCTGGTCGCGGCCATGGCCAAATATCAGCAAGAGCTCGCGGCTTATTTGCAGGCGCGCGACGCCTATCAGGCCGCGGCCAAAACCTACTGGGCCTCGATTGCCGAGAAGCGGCGCTTGCGCAGCGGCAAGCGCGCCCGCGGCACGGCGCTGTCGATCGACGATTACGTGCTCGACCAGCCGCCGGTCTATTCCGGCCCGCCAAAACCGCGCGATCCCTCGAAACCCTCCGAGCCGCCGCAGCCGCCGCCCTATGTCCCCGTGGTGGCCGATTTCCTTGCCGCCGCCGCCAACGAGTTCAAATTCACGCCGCGCCTGCCGCGCAACGACGGCCGAGTTCAAACGCGCCTACGTCGCTGTCGCAGCGGCGGCCGGCCTCACCAAGGACCAGGTCGTGCGCATTTACAGTTTCGAGGCGACCGGCAACGGCACTTACGACCTTGAAGCCGGCCTCGAATACAACAAGAACGGCCGCGCCATCACCACGGCGCTCGGCTACAACCAATTGCTGGCGACCAACAGCGTCGAGATTCTCGCCGAGAACGGCGAGCATTTCGTCGCCGCGCTAGCGGAGAGGGCACAGCAATTGCCGGACGACGAGAAGAAAGTTTTGGAGAAGAAACTCGCGATCGTGCGCAAAATGATCGCGTTTGCGAAAAGCGTGCCGGACGATTGGAACGAGCATGAAGCATTGGCCGGGACGCAAAAGGGACTCGCCATCCATGCGCTGAACCTTGACCTGGATTTCGGCCCACTACTGCAGACCCAAAAGCTTCTCGACTCCATCGTCTTCGCCCGGCGCAAGGGATTTGCCGCGCCACTGAGTGCCGCGGAGCTGGAAATGATGAATCTCACCGGCGACGGCAACGGCTTCGACATGGTGACGATGCCTGCTGGACTGGCGCGACAAAGTACCGACGTCCAATTTCTTCCAGCAGCGCGGCTACGCCGACAATCCGGTGGCGCGGAGGAACAACGTCGCGGCGAAGCTCCTCGCGGCGACGGATGCGGTGATGGATAGCGAAGTGAAAAAGCCGGGAGCTAAAGAACTGGCGGCGGCTTTTCCATGAGCGCGTCGAAGGTTGCGCGCGCCGAGCGCGAGAACGGGCCCTTATAAGGCGTTCTTCACCGCCGCGTCGGCTCGATCGTCTTGTCCCAGCCGGCGTTCAAGACCTGCTGATCCAACGGCCGTTTGAGCAGCCGAAACCGGTTCGGATCGAGCGCTGCCGCCGGTTGCCCTGGCTCCACCGGCGCGAGCGAAGGCGATGCCGTCTCGCCGGCCGGTCTTTGCAGGCTCGGTTGCTCGCCGATGCGGCCACGCCAGCGTTCGACGACCGATGCCAGCGAATGGGGAGCCTTGCTGCTGGCCGGTGTGACCTCGCCGAGATTCACCGTCTCGCTCTTCGGCAACAGGTTGTCGGGCAATTGCTTGAATTTGAGCCGCGTCGGCAGCGCCACGCCTTCGCCAAAGCGCCAAGGCTTCGCCGGTGCCGAGCGACGGCAGGAACGCCAAGAGATTGGCCGCGGTATCGGCGACCGCCGAACGCAGCAGCGATTGGTCGCGCTCGTTGGTCATGCGCATCGCAAACAGCGTGCTGCATTGCGACAGGATGGTCGGGTCGAGCTCGGCGGGCCGCTGCGTGACCAAGCCGAGAAAGACGCCGTATTTGCGCCCCTCTTTGGCGATCCGCGAAATGGCGCGGCGGGTCGGCGCGAAGCCGATATTGTGGTCGGCCGCCATGTAGCGATGCGCTTCCTCGCACACCAAGCAGCACCGGGTTGGTGCCGTCGCTCCACAGGCCGAGGTCGAACGCCATGCGGCAGGTGACCGAGACGACGGCGTCGACCACTTCGGACGGGAAATCCGGCGAGCTGCATGATGGTCATCGGCTTGCCGTTCGGCGGCAGCCGGAACAGCGTCGCCAGAATTTCCGCCATGGTGTCGCCGCCGACATTGGCGTTCTCGAACATGAAGGCGTAGCGCGGATCGCCGCAAACGCTTTCGATGCGGGTGATCAGCTTGTGATAGATCATGCGCGATGAGCGGTTCTCGAGCTTGCCCATCCGCGAATCGAGCAGCGTGATCAGATCGGCAATGCGATAGGGCACCGGGATGTCGAGGGTGTAGCGCGCGCCGACCTCGCCGCTCTTGGTGCTCAGCCGGCCCTGGGCGGAGAACTGCTGGGCGTACATCGATTTCGCCAGCGGAATGACTTCGGACAGAAAGTCGATCTCTTCATCGAGGCCGGGCCGGCCGCCGAAGAACACGTCGACGATCTCGTCGAAATTGAACAGCCAGAACGGCAGCTTGAGATTGCTCGGATTGAGGATTTGGGCGCGGTCGCCGAAGCAGCGGCTGTATTCGTTGTGGACGTCGAGAATGAAGAACCGCAGGTCGGGGCGGGCCTCGACGATCTGCTGCAGCAACAGCGCGACCGCGCTCGATTTGCCGACGCCGGTGGTGCCGAGCACGGCAAAATGCTTGCTCACCATTTCGTCGACGTCGAGGCGGGCGGCGATGGCGGCGTCGAGCTGCAGGTGCCCGATGTCGATCATGCGCGAGCTGCTGGTGTGGAAGATCAGGCGCAGCTCGCGCGCGCCGATGAACGTCACCGTGTCGCCGATCGCCGGATAGGTGGTGACGCCGCGCTGGAAGCGCGCCGACGCGGAATCGTAGTTGGAGATTTCGCCGATGAGCTCGAGCTGCGCGGTGGCGATAGGCGGGTCTTGCGGCGTCGGGCCCGGCTGCAGCGAGACGTCGGTGATGAGGCCGATGAGCAGCGATTTATTGGCGCACACGCCGAGGAATTTGCCGACCGTGGCGCGGGTTTCCTCGGGACCGTTGGACGAGGCGCCGGTAAGCCCGACGCTGGCGTGACAGCCGCGGACCGAATTGACTTGACCCAGGAGAGCGACCTGCGGCATCGGCTGTCACCTTTTGATTGCTAACCGGGATAGTCCCGCGAACGTCGGTTTAGCTTCGTTTTACAGTGGCATACCGGGCTGGAAATTCCGTTAATTCGGCAATGTCAATGCGGCTTTATCGCCTGTGGAACGCGTGCACGGTGCGCTGGACCTGTCCGGATTCTCGACCGCTAAGCCAGCCGCGCCGCTGCTTAAGCAAGAATTAGCCAAATCCGTTCGATGCACTGCGCAGCCGACGACGCGTTGCCGCGGACCTAGCGCCGCACGCGCAGCGGCGACTGCTCCCGCTGCGTGGCATGGGAGCGGGAATTGCCGAAACCGCCATGCCGCGCCGTCGTCAGATCCTCCATGAAAATCGGCCGGGAATAATAGTAGCCTTGGGCATAGCGGATGCGGGTGGCGGCCAGCAGGAAGGTGACCTCTTCCAAGGTCTCGACGCCTTCGGCGATCACCGTCATGCCGAGCGGCTCGCTGAGCGCCTCGATGGCTTTCAAGATGCTCTGGCTGCGCGAGCGCTTGTGAATGTCGGTGATGAACGAGCGGTCGATCTTGAGCTCGTCGGCGGTGATGTCGGCCAGCGCCGCCAGTGACGAATAGCCGGTGCCGAAATCGTCGATCGAGACGCGGGTGCCGATCTCGCGCAGCATCGGCAGCACCTGCGACTGAAACAGGCTTTTGGCGACGAACGCGTCCTCGGTGACTTCGACGATGAAGCGGCTGGCATAGTTCGTCGACTTCAGCTCGTCGCAGAAGTCGCGCATGAATTGGATGTTGCAGGCCTGCTTGGCCGCGATGTTGATGCTGACGGTGACGTGCGGGCCGAACGCTTCGTCGATCAGATCCATCGAGCGGACGATCTGGTCGAGCGCCAGGTGCGCCATATCGTCGATCAGGCCGAGCTCGGTCGCCAGCCCGATGAATTCGCCGGGCGCCTGGATCTCGCCGTCCTCGTCGCGCAGGCGGATCAGCGCTTCGACGCCGACCACTTCCTGGCTGCGGATATCGACCTTGGGCTGGAACGCGCAGCAGAAGCGGCCGTCGCGGACGGCGAGCCGCAGCCGCTGCTCCTGCTTCATCCTGGCGGTCATCGCCCGCCCCATGTCGGAATCGAACAGCGCGGCGCCGCCCTTGGCGCCCTCCTTGATGCGATACATGGCGGTATCGGCGGCGCGGCGCAGCATCTCGTAATTGCGGCCGTGGTCGGGATAGACGCTCAAGCCGATCGATGCCGAGGTGAATATTTCGAACCCTTCGATCAGGAACGGCTCCTTGAGCTGCGCCAGCAGGCTGTCGATGAGCTCGGCAAGATCCTCGTCGCGGGCCAGAGGATGCACGACCAGCAAAAACTCGTCGCCGCTGATGCGGCTGAGAATATCGGAGGGGCGGACATTCGTCGCGATCCGTTGCGCCACCTTCACCAACAGCGCGTCGCCGATGGCGTGCGTATAGTAGTCGTTGATGTGCTTGAAATTGTCGATGTCGAGAAACGCCAGCGCAAACCGCGGCGACGTCTCCGCGCTGGTCAGCAATTGCTCGACGTGCTCCTGGATCAAGGTGCGGTTCGGCAATCCGGTCAGATCGTCGAAATAGGCGCGTCGCGACAGCTCGACCTCGGCCTGCTTGCGCTCGGTGTGGTCGATCGCGGCCGTCACCAGCACGGCGCGGTCGTGAATGCGCGCCGGCCGGCAATATTTCAAAAGCGTGCGTTCGCCGCCCGCGCCGGCAACGCGATCCTCCGTCATGGTCACGGTGGGCGCGCTCACTTGCGCGCTACGCCTTCGCCGCTGCTTGGCGTGGCGCCGTCGGCGCCAATTCCGGCGCCGAGCCGGAAAATTCGGCAGCCATGTCGTTGGCAAACAGCGGCTTGCCGTCTTCGGCCTGCACCGTCACGCCCACCGGCAGGTGCTTGATGATGGATGCGAGAACGCTCAGCGCGCGGCGCGCCTCCCGCTCGCTGTCCTTCGATTCGGCAAGGAGCCGCTGCAATTGCGCCGTTTCGTTCGCAAGAGCCGCGGGCGAGGCCGCCGCCACCCGACAGTCGTCGTCGGGCGGCGAATCCGGCATTTGATCGGACGGTTCGGGATTCGCCATACGCACGCTCGACAACGATTCCAAGGCGGCGGACGCCGCGGGTGATGTGCCGTCCGATTGCTAAAGCGCGCCGCAAACGGGGTTGGTTTTCGAACACTATGCGCGGGCCAAGAAGAAAAACTTAAAATGGAATTCGAATCCCATGGGTATCGGTAGGGGCCGTTCCCGCGGTGATTAAGCGATCATTAATGGGCGAGCGAGACGCGAACGACGGCTTCGCTGAGTCGCGGCAGGTGGCCCGCCTTCGCCGTTCGGCTTCGGCGCGGCAGCCTTCACTCGCTTCGCGAGCGAAGGCTGGTGGGCGCTGTAGGGATTGAACCTACGACCTCTCCCGTGTGAAGGGAACGCTCTCCCGCTGAGCTAAGCGCCCGGGCCAGTTGCGCTGTGATTTAGGGAATCGCCCGGCAGAGTGTCAAGCGAGCTGCTGCCACAAAGAATTCTTCGAAAGCCAAGATGCGCGCGAAAACCGAGCCGATCGGCGTTCCGCTCCTGCCTGCGCCATCACGCTCAAACCGACCGTCATTAGCGGTTGGCGTTAATAAGCCTATGGTTGTAAATCGGACTGAGACCGGCGAAACAATTGTGCTAACTGTGCTCGAAGTCCTGAAATATTCGGGAGGATGGGGTGCTTAAAGCTCTTTGGGTCGAAGACTTGGACGGCAATCAGGACCGTGTTGTCCGGCATGTTAAACAAATCGGCGCGACTAAAATCTTCATTCGGACCTCCACGGGTACTTTTCTGACCGCGATGCCTCAGCTCAAGCAGCAGGGCTTGAAAGTATACGGTTGGCGATGGCCTCACCTGGTTGCTACTCCTGACGAGAAAAGCGATCTGTCATATTGGAAGAATGAACAGACGACGGTTCTCAATCTTATCGCCCATGGACTTGATGGATATGTTTTCGATATCGAGTCCGATGACGGCATTAACGATGCGGATAACAACTATCGGCCCTATCCGCATGACTGGGACAATCCGCAGGTCCCCGACAAAGAACAGCAAGCCAATGACTTTGTTACGCCAATCTACAAAGCGTTCAAAACCAGAGGCACCCCGTACATCCTTGGGCTCACTTCGCACCAGCGAGGGTTCAGTATCTATCCTGACTTACCGTGGCAGCCCTTCCTGAACGTGTGCAGCGTGCTCTATCCGCAAACATATTGGCGATACAGAAAAGACGACGGCAGTTGTGCAAACGAAGCCGCTCCGCCGGGCGGCAAGGCAACGGGTAAACCCGCACAGGCGGTGATCAACGGCTATACCGACTATGCCAACAAGAAAGATGCGCAAGGGAACGTGTTGCCGATCATTCCAGTGGCAGGCGAAATCGGTTGCGCAACAGGCAAGGATATTCAGGACTTTGCCACGGCTATAGCCGCGACCATTCAGCCGAAGGCCACTTCTACGTGGACTTTGACGATCCCCTGGAGGCGATCGCCAAGCTCTGAGTGAATTGAGACGAAGCCAACCGGGACGGCGCTCAAGGTCGTCTGGCTAAGCCAGGCAGCAGGTGAAGCTC
>CAVWOI010000015.1:0-302079 GCA_963756245.1 uncultured Alphaproteobacteria bacterium | reverse complement strand
GAAGAGGCAACTGCGCGGCTGGTCGCTGAAGCAGGGATCAGTAATCAGGGATCAGGGATCGACTGATCTTGATACCTGATTACTGATCCCTGATTCCTGGCCGCCCTTGAGGCCCTCAGCGATCCGATGCAAATCGGTCTCGCGGTAGCCGAGCGCTTCAAGCGCGCGAACCGTCTCGATGACGTAATCGCGATTGATGCCGGAGCGGCCATGGCCCTGCCGCACATAGTGCACGCTTTGCTCGACCGAGAGCCGGCCGGCATATTGCACGTGGCCGCGGTCGACGACGTAGGTGAGTGCCCGCACCTGGCGGCGCGCCTCGTCCTCGAGCTCGATCCGCCGCACCGTCTCGAGATAGACGCTGGTGACCTGCTCGCGGCCGCGCAGATAGGCGATGGTTTTTTCGCGCTCGGCGGCGGCGACGCGGAAGGCAATGCCGCGGCACATGCCGCCGCGGTCCAGCCCCAGAACCAGGCCGGGCTTCTCCGGGGTGCCGCGATGGACGTAAGAAAACACGCAGAGCGCCCGGTGCAGCCCGATGAGCCGCGCCGGCACCCGCTCCAGCACGTCAAAACCCGGCCGCCACATCAGCGAGCCGTAACCGAACACCCACAGGTCCCCCGTTTCCTGCTCGTTGCCTGCGTCCATCTTGCGCGCTAACTCCTAAGCCGGTTGCGCTCGCCTAACAGGACGATGCAGGCGGCACAATGGCGCACATCCAGCACGCTGGATTTGATAGTCTTGAAATTGCCGCACGCGGCGGACGAATAGGAACCCATGCCCGGCGAATCTCCACTCAACATGATGCAGCGCCAGCATCCGCGCCGGTCTCCCGGCGCCGCCGCCGCGCCGCCGCGCCGCCGGCTATGGCCGGTCGTGCTGCCGGTCTGCGTCGTCGTCGTGCTGGCGGCGGTCTGGTGTGGGCTGTGGTATTACGCCGCCGGCATCGCCGACCGCACCATGTCCGGCTGGATGGCGCGCGAGGCCGCCGCCGGCCGGGTCTATAGCTGCGGCAGCCAAACCATCAGCGGCTTTCCGTTCCGCATCGAAGCGGATTGCGCGACGGCCGGCGCCACGATCAGCAGCACCCAGCCGCCCTTTGCGGTCAGCGCCAAGGACATCAGCGTCGCCGCGCAGGTCTATCATCCGACCACCCTGGTCGGCGACGTCTCGAGCCCCGTCACCGTCGCCGAGCCCGGCCAGCCGCCGCGTTTTGTCGCCAACTGGTCGCGCGCCCAGGGCAGCGTGAGCGGGCTGCCGCCGGAGCCCGACAGCGTTTCCGTCACGCTGGATCACCCGCACGTCGATCAGATCGCCGCCGGCAACAGCACCACGATATTCGCCGCCGACAATGCCGAATTCCACGGCCGCATCGTCGGCGGCTCGGCCGCCAACAATCCGGTGATCGATGCGCTCCTGACATTCGCCGCGGCGACCACCCCGACGCTGCATCCGCTGCTCGCCGATCCCGCACAAGGCGAAGTCGAAGCCGTGTTCCGCGGTTTCAAGGATCTGGCGCCAAAACCGTGGCCGCAGCGCTTCCGCGAGATGCAGGCGTCCGGCGGCAATATCGAGATCACGCGGCTGCGCTTCGAACGCGCCGACTCCGTCATCGTCGGCGCCGGCACACTGACCGTGAGCGCCAACGGCAAGCTCAACGGCCTCATCCGCGTCGGCATCGCGGGGCTGGAGAACATCGTGCCGAAACTCGGCATCGACCGCCTGATCGGGCGCGGCCTCGACAAGCTCAACGGCGGCTCCGGCCAGGCCCAGCAAGGGCTGAACGCGCTCGACCGCCTGATGCCGGGCTTGAGCGGCGTGGTGCGCGACAGCGCCTCCGCCAGCGTCATCGACAGCCTCAACAAAATGGGCCAGCCGACCGAGATCGACAAAAAGCCGGCCATCGTGCTGCCGCTGAATTTCTCCGACGGATTCGTCTCGCTCGGCATGGTGCCGCTCGGCGAGGTGCCGGCGCTGTTTTGACCTAAAATTGTTATTGCCAGCATGGCGTCGCAAAACTGGAGCACAAAATTTTCCTCTGGCTGAAGGCCTCGAGCCTCAGCGACGCCATATATCGCTTGAATATTCCCTTGAAAATGTTCTCTTTTTGTTCTACCCTACCTTCATCACCGAGGCAGCCAACAATTTGAAAGAAAAGACAGTCGCGGAAAATCCGGGCGCCGAAAACGACGCTCTACAAGGACAGCCGGTCTGGCTGCGTGCGTCTTTGGCGGACCTAGCCGATTTCGACTTCGAATTGCCAATTATTGGATCGCAGTCCGCCGACAGCGACGAATTAGGCCAGGGATTTCGGGCTGCGGCAGAAAGCGGCGCTACAGACGGAAGCCCGGAGACGCCTGCCCAGCGCGTCTTCAGCATGCTTGCAGCGGTGATGGGCATGCACCTTAAGTCTCGGGAGCCAAATGAGCCGTTTGGCCCAATGGTGGTCTGGGCTGAGGGTCGCAGATCGGCAGCGCCCGGCGATTTTCGCGGGGAACCCGTTGAGGTTCTGGCGCAGATCGCGGCGCGCGCGAAACATCCGGTGCTGAGGGCGCGGCTGGCGGATTTATGCTGGTTGCTTGACCGGAAACGGGCGCAACTCGGAAAGACGGCGATTTCCGCATATGTCGAAATCGTGGAGCAAGTCGATAGCGGCGCTCTCAAATTTCGGTTTGACAATGAGCCGGGCGCGCTGAAATTTGAAGCGCGCGATTTGCTTCGGCGGGCATTGTCGATTGCCCGTGCGATGGGTTTGGACCAAACAGGGGCGTCAGCGCCGCGTGCAATCGTTGGCGACTTACGCGCTCGGTCATTGGAAAACCGATTGCCGGTTCCCGCGCTGTGGTTCGGTCATCTGGATTTAGACTTTGGCGTTTCTGATCCCGGCGAGGTTGGGAAATGGGTCAAATCTCTTATCGCCGCCCTGCCCGACGGTACTGACGGCCACACCGTCGTCAATCTGTGGCGTCTGGCATCGCGAGCCTTCCATCTCGCCAAAATCGACAGCGATCAGCACCACTCTCAATCGGAGGCCGCCGAGCAGCTTGTGCGAATAGCCGCACAACAGCCCATGGCGATGGTTGGTGCAAGCATGCTCGCCGAGGCCATTGCCGAACTTCATGGCGTACCGGGCAAGAAGGAACGGCGCAAGGAATTGCGGCATCGCCTTGTCGATGTTCAAGCTGGAATTGCCGACGAGATGTCGCCGTTCACCGTTCCGATCGATCTTGAGGAGGTCGTGAGGCGGGCGCAGCAGCACATGAAGCAGCGGCCGAGCTTGCGGGATAAGCTATTTGTGTTCGCGGCGCTGGAGCGATCTCCCGATCCCGCTGGGTTGGCGGACGCTGCGACCAAATCGATCCGTGAGCATCCGCTGGCGTCACTGTTTGCAGCTACCCACCACGACGGCGAGGGCAAAGTCGTCTATCGCAGCGGCGGCGCCGGATTTGGCGACGGCGAGAATGAGTCCGCAATTCAGCGGCAAATTGCGGAGCATGAGCACATTCGGCGGCATGTCGCTTGCGGCAAAATCGAAGCCGCACGGCAGGTGATTGCGACCGATCATTACCTGTCTGACGATGCGTTCGTGAATTTGCTGCTGTATAGCGCATTCGTCACGAGAGACACGATCGCGACTTACAGCCGGGGCTTCCTGCGATTCTTTCAAGGCGATTTCACAAGCGGGCTCTACATCCTAACGCCGTTGCTAGAGAATTCTCTGCGCCACGTGTTGAAGAGTCACGGACACGACGTGACAAATTTCGACGATTCCAGAATGACCCAACAGGATCGAACGATATCGGCGCTGTTCGAGCAAATGCGGCAGGAGCTAGATTCAATTTTCGGCCTTGCAATCACGACGGACGTTGAAAACGTCTTTCTCAAGAAGCCTGGCCCCTATCTTCGGCACTCTTTGGCGCACGGGCTGTTGCCCGACGGTGCCCCCTACGGCGCCGACGCGATCTACGGTTGCTGGCTACTTTTCCATCTATGCATGCTGCCTCTGTTTCCGATCCAGACTCAGCTGATGCTCCCGTTTGACGACGTGATGCAGGATCAGGCGGCCGCCCCTAACACAGATCCGAAGTGACGGCTGCGATGGAACGCCACGCCGTCAGTCGGTCGAACCCTACGACGAATGCTCAGAGAGAAGCGCCGCGTCCCTTCTCCCCCGGAGGGGAGAAGGACAGGATGAGGGGGGCCGGACTGCTGAGTTTGATTCTGAATCTTCCGAACCCCCTCACCCCAACCCTCTCCCTATGGGGAGAGGGAGTCGCGCGGAGTCAGCGCTTACGCGGATCGCTTAAGCCTTCAGGAAGGCCAGCAGGTCGGCGTTGATGGTGTCGGCTTGCGTCGTCGGCATGCCGTGCGGAAAATCCTTGTAGGTCTTCAGCGTCCCGTTCTTCAGGAGCTTTGCCGACAGCGGCCCGGCGGCAACGTAGGGAACGATCTGATCATCTTCGCTGTGCATCACCAGCACCGGCACGGTGATCTTTTTCAGGTCTTCGGTGAAATCGGTTTGTGAGAAGGCGACGATGCCATCGTAGTGCGCTTTCGCCCCGCCCATCATGCCCTGGCGCCACCAGTTGGCGATGACGGCTTCCGACGGCTTTGCGCCCGGCCGGTTGTAGCCATAGAACGGACCCTCGGGAACGTCGCGATAAAACTTGGAGCGACTGGCCGCGAGCTGCTTCTGCAGGTCGTCAAAGACTGCCTTGGGAAGGCCCGTCGGATTGGCCGGCGTCTTGAGCATCAGCGGCGGCACCGCGCTGATGATGGCCGCCTTCACCACGCCGCTTTCGCCGCGCCGCGCCAAATAGTGCACCACCTCGCCGCCGCCGGTGGAGTGGCCGACGTGAATGACATTCTTGAGATCGAGATGCGCGGTTACCGCCGCGAGGTCGTCGGCATAGTGATCCATGTCGTGGCCGTCGCCGGTCTGCGTGGATCGGCCGTGGCCGCGGCGGTCATGGGCGATGACGCGATAGCCCTGATTGAGGAAGAACAGCATCTGATTGTCCCAGTCATCGGCCGACAACGGCCAGCCATGGCTGAACACGATGGGCTGACCTTTGCCCCAGTCCTTGTAGAAGATCTCGATGCCGTCTTTGGTCTTCACGATGCCCATGGGATGCCTGCCTTTGCTACGGTTGTCGTCCGCCGGCGGATATCAAAATCGATGTGCTCAAGAGCCTCGATCCTCGATCATGGCTTTGCAATACCGCCAGAAAGAAGGTGTCGCGGTCAAGTCGGCCGCCGCCATTTTTAAGTAAACTTTGGCTGAGTGTTATAAGCGACAGATTAGCGCTTGCGCGCTGAGTGCCAGCCGACGGACGCGTCGGGGGCGGAGTCGGTCGAGGCGAAATAGGGTTTGAGATCGAGCAGCGGCGTGCTGTTCATGCAATCGAGACCGACGACGAAGAGCTTGTTGTCCTCGATGCGCTTAAGCCGCGTCACCGCAGCCGCGATCGGGTTGGGCCGCACCGGCGAGCGCAACGCAAACGTGCCGCGATGCTCGGCATAGTGGCGCGGCGATTGCAGCACCAGATCGCGCCGCGCCTTGTCCATCCAATAGAGCACCAGCACATGGCTCACCGTCTCCAGCCCTTGCAGGCCCGCGGCCCAGCGCGGGTCGAGCTCGATGGTGCACACCTCTTCGGTCTCGCGGCCGTTCTTCGGGCACTCGTCGCGAGTCTGCCACGGCGTGCGGATGCGGCCGATGAAATAAAGCTGCGCGTCGAACCGTTCTGGCAGCTCAACGGCGATCTCGCCCTCGCGCAGACCGGAGCGGTCGTCACTTAATGCGCTATCGTTTTTCTTGGCTGCGTCGGTCATGGCGCAACGATCCCGATTTCGACTTCGCTACGCCGTCTGATGGCGTTTCAGGAACGTGCGCGCGCGGTTGATGGTCCGGGCCTTCAGTTCCGGTGGCTCCTTCCAGGGAAAGACCGTGATCTCGGCATTGGGCGCCAGCGAGGCGATGTCGATGGCGACCTGGAGCGGATGCGCCACTATATCGTCGGGCAGCACCAGGATCGGCATCTGACAAGTTTTCGCGAAGTCGCGCGACACGCTGTACACGAAGTCGGGCTGCACGCGGTAGAGACTGTGCAGATACGCCTCAATGGTGGCCATCGATACATCGGGCTGGCGCTCGCGAAACTCCTTGGCCCAGACGTCACGCCCGGAATTGTACATGAAATCCGGCTGCTCCGGCCGGTGCCCGACCGGCTGGCTCAGGACGGCGGCGACCACGCGTGCCGGCGCGCGCTCCATCAGCTTCATGCCGAACGGGCCGCCGATGCAGTTGCCGAAGAAAAAGAACTGGCGGATGCCGAGATGGTCCATCACGCCGAGCTGGTCGTCGGCGAAGGCGTCCCACGGATTGTCGACCGCAACCGGGCCGGTCGAATAGCCGTTGCTGGCGTTGCGCTGGTCCATGGTGATCACGCGGAAGTCGTTCTTGAACTCCTCCATGATGTTGATCACCGCGGTCGGCCAGTTGCTGATGCGCGAGTTCAGGCCGCCGCCGGGCGTCGCCAGGAGCGGGAAGCCCGAGCCGATTTCGGCGTAGCGGATGCGGACATTGCCGTTCTCGTAGAATCCGATCTTGGCGCCCTCCGGCAAGCCCTGCGGCGCTTCTGCCTGTGGCCCTTGGGCGAACACTTGCGGGGCGGTTGTTGCCGCGGCGGCGGCAGCACCGGTTGTGAGAACGCTACGTCGGCTCGAATCGATCATCGGCTACCTCCCTTGTCATTGTCGCGGCCCATGCGTGCGAGGCGGCGAGCGCCAATGCCGGTGAATAGCTTTATGCGGTTTTGGCGATGCTCGTAAGGCGGGCGCAATATTGCAGGCGATTCCGCAAGATGGGCGAAGGCGATTGACCTGGTCATAGGTCGCCAGCCCAAAAGGCTGCATCCCACTGATTTTGGGCAGCTTCCCACAATCCTTGCCATCCTCAGATTCATCGTATAAAGATATCTTTATATCTAATTCGAAGCGGCCGACGCCATGGACACCGAACCCCTCGCCTTCCCGGCCCTGACCACCATGCTCAAGGCCGCGGGCGAATCCACGCGATTGCGCATCCTGGCGCTGATCGCCGAGGCCGAGCTGACGGTCTCCGACCTCACCGAGATTTTGCGCCAGTCCCAGCCCCGGCTGTCGCGGCATCTGCGCCTCCTCGCCGAGGCCGGGCTGGTCGAGCGCTTCCGCGAAGGCTCGTGGGCGTTCTTCCGTTTGCGCGAGCGCGGCAGCTCGGCCGACATCGCCCGCGCCATGATCACGCGGCTCGATGCCAACGATCCGGTCATCGCGCGGGACCGCGAGCGGCTCGCCGCGGTGCGCACCGCGCGCGCCACCGCGGCGCAGAATTATTTTCGCCGCCACGCCGCCGAGTGGGATCGCATCCGCAAACTCCATGTCGCCGACACCGCCGTCGAGGAGGCGATCCGCTCAGCGCTCGCCGACAAGCCGATGCGGTCGCTGCTCGATCTCGGCACCGGCACCGGCCGCATGCTGGAATTGTTCGCGAGCGACATCGAGCGCGGCCTCGGCCTCGATCTGTCGCTCGACATGCTGGCGCTGGCCCGCGCCCGGCTCGATCGCGCCGGCTTGAAGAATTGCAGCGTACGGCAAGGCGACATCTACGACTTGGCGCTGCCGCGGGACTCTTTCGATGTCGTCATCATTCACCAGGTGCTGCACTTCCTCGACGACAGCGCCCGCGCCATCCGCGAGGCGGTGCGGGTGCTGCGGCCGGGCGGACGGCTTCTTGTCGTGGACTTTGCGCCGCACGATCTCGAATTCTTGCGCGAGGAGCACGCCCATCGCCGGCTCGGCTTTGCACCCGAGGCGGTGACGCAATGGCTCGAAGTCGCCGGCCTCGACATCGTCCGGCAGCAAACTCTTCCCCCGGGCCCGCACGGCAAGATCGCGGTCTCGCTCTGGCTGGCGCGCGATCCGCGCATCGTGCTCGCCACGCCGAAGACGCGCGAGGTTGCGTGATGGAGGCGTCTCGTAAAAGCCGCTTCATCAATGCCGGCAAGCCGCGCGGCATCCGCGTGTCATTTGAGTTCTTTCCGCCGAAAACCGCGGAGATGGAGCAATCGTTGTGGGAGGCGATCAGCCGGCTGGCGCCGCTCCAGCCGAATTTCGTTTCCGTCACCTACGGCGCCGGCGGCTCGACGCGCGAACGCACCCACGCGACCGTCAAACGCATTCTGGCGAAAACCATGCTGACGCCGGCGGCGCACCTGACTTGCGTTGCCGCGACCTGCGCCGAGATCGATACGGTGATCGGCGCCTATGCGGAGGCCGGCGTGCGCCATATCGTGGCGCTGCGCGGCGACCCGGTTGGCGGTGCCGGCGAGAAATACGCACCGCATCCCGGCGGCTACCGCAATGCCGCCGATCTGGTTGCCGGCATCAAGCGGCTTGTTGGCATCAAGAATCTGGCCGACATCGAAGTCTCGGTGTCGGCCTATCCGGAGAAACATCCGGACAGTCCTTCGGTCGCAGCCGACATCGACATGCTCAAAGCCAAGGTCGATGCCGGCGCGACACGCGCCATCACCCAGTTCTTCTTCGAGAACGATCTATACTTCCGTTATCTCGACAGGGTCCGCGCCGCGGGCATCGACATCCCGATCGTGCCGGGAATCCTGCCGGTGCAAAATTTCAAGACCACAAAAACCTTTGCCGCGCGCTGCGGCGCCTCGGTGCCGGCCTGGCTCGCCGACCGCTTCGACGGCCTCGACGACGATGCCGCCACCCGCAAGCTGATCGCCGCAGCCGTCGCCGCCGAACAGGTGCTCGACCTGGTCGATCACGGCGTCACCGACTTTCATTTCTACACCATGAATCGCGCCGACCTCGTCTACGCAATCTGCCATCTGCTCGGCCTGCGGCCCACAAGTCAGCAAGAAGCGGTCGAAGCGGAAAAGGATCGCGGCGAACTCCCTCTCCCCGGAGGGGAGAGGTTTGGGGTGAGGGGGTTCGGACGATGAAGGCCAGCCCCAAAACAGCAAGGCACCTGCGTCGCAACCAAACTCATGCGGAGCGGACGCTGTGGTTTCGCCTGCGTGATCGCCGACTTGCCGGCTGGAAATTCAGACGACAATTTCCGATCGACCGATTTATTGTCGACTTCTTCTGCGCAGATGCTCATTTGATCATCGAGCTCGACGGCGGGCAGCATGCCGTTCGATCAGTAACCGACGCACAGCGAACAAAGATTTTGGAAGCGATGGGTTACTTGGTGTTGCGTTATTGGAACAATGACGTGATGCAGAATATCGACGGTGTGCTTGAAGATATCTATGCAGCGCTAGAACGACATAGTCCCGAGCCCCCTCACCCCCACCCTCTCCCCTCTGGGGAGAGGGAGCTGTCGTAGCGAGCTGCAATGTCCGTACTCCGTTCGCCAACCGAAACCACGCTGCGCCGGCTTGCCGCCGAGCGCATTCTGGTGCTCGACGGCGCCATGGGCACCATGATCCAGGCGCTCAGCCTCGACGAGGAAGGCTTTCGCGGCGCGCGCTTCGATGCCTGGAACCGCGAGGTGCGCGGCAACAACGATTTGCTCAATCTCAGCCGCCCGGACGCCGTGCGCGCCATCCACCTCGCCTATTTCCGCGCCGGCGCCGACATCGTCTCGACCAACACCTTTTCCTCGACGCGCATCGCGCAAGCCGATTACGCCATGGCGGAGATCGCCTACGAATTGAACCTGGAAGGCGCCCGCCTCGCCCGCGACGCCGCGCGCATCGCGCAAGACGAGGACGGCAAGCAACGCTTCGTTACCGGCGCCATCGGCCCGACCAATCGCACCGCCTCGATCTCGCCCGACGTTTTGAATCCGAGCTTTCGCTCGGTCACGTTCGACGAATTGCGCATCGCTTACACCGAACAAGTCCGTGGCCTGCTCGACGGCGGCGTCGATGCTCTCCTCATCGAGACCATCTTCGACACGCTCAACGCCAAGGCCGCCATCTTCGCCATCGCCGCAGAACTCGATGCCCGCGGCATCGACCTGCCGGTGATGATTTCCGGCACCATCACCGACCGCTCCGGCCGCTTGCTCTCCGGCCAGACGCCGGAAGCGTTCTGGAATGCGATCGCGCATGCGGCGCCGCTGTCGGTGGGATTCAATTGCGCGCTCGGCGCCAAGCAGATGCGCGCGCATCTGGCCGAGCTCGGTCGCGTCGCCGACACCTTGATCTGTGCCTATCCCAATGCCGGGCTGCCCAACGAATTCGGCCATTACGACGAAGGGCCGGACGCCATGGCGGCGCTGATCGGCGAATTCGCCGACGCCGGCCTCATCAACATCGTCGGCGGCTGCTGCGGCACCACGCCCGACCACATCCGCGCCATCGCCCGCGCCGTCGCCGGCAAGACGCCGCGCGCGGTGCCCGACATCGCGCCGCGGCTGCGGCTGTCCGGCCTCGAAGCGTTCACGCTGACCGCGGAGATTCCGTTCGTCAATGTCGGCGAACGCACCAACGTCACCGGCTCGGCGCGGTTTCGCAAGCTGATCACCGCCGGCGATTACACCGCGGCGCTGGCGGTGGCGCGCGACCAGGTCGAGAACGGCGCGCAAATCATCGACGTCAACATGGACGAGGGCCTGCTCGATTCCGAGGGTGCCATGGTCACCTTCCTCAACCTGGTCGCCGCCGAGCCCGACATCGCCCGGGTGCCGGTGATGATCGATTCATCGAAATTCTCGGTGATCGAGGCTGGCCTGAAATGCGTGCAGGGCAAGGCCGTGGTCAATTCGATTTCGATGAAGGAGGGCGAGGACGCCTTCATTGCGCATGCGCGCCTGGTGCGCCGTCACGGCGCCGCCGTCGTGGTCATGGCGTTCGACGAGTTGGGCCAGGCCGATACGCTCGAGCGCAAGACAAAAATTTGCGCGCGTGCCTACGACATTTTGGTCAACAAGGTCGGCTTTCCGCCGCAGGATATTATTTTCGATCCGAACATTTTTGCCGTCGCCACCGGCATGGAGGAGCACAACGGCTACGGTGTCGCTTATATCGAAGCGGCGCGCTGGATCCGGGCGAACCTGCCGCATGCCCACGTCTCGGGCGGCGTCTCGAATTTTTCGTTCTCGTTCCGCGGCAACGAGGCGGTGCGCGAGGCGATGCATTCGGTGTTCCTCTATCACGCCATCGCGGCCGGCATGGATATGGGCATCGTCAATGCCGGCCAGATGGCGGTCTATGACGATCTCGATGCCGAATTGCGCGACGCGTGCGAGGACGTAGTACTCAACCGCCGCGCGGATGCCGCCGAGCGCTTGCTGGCGCTCGCCGAACGCCACCGCGGCCACGGCAAGGAAAAGAAGGAAGCCGATCTCGCGTGGCGCGAATGGCCAGTGGAGAAACGGCTGTCGCACGCGCTGGTCCACGGCATCACCGACTTCATCGAGGTTGATACCGAAGAAGCCCGCCGCAACGTGCCGCGGCCGCTCTCGGTCATCGAAGGCCCGCTGATGGACGGCATGAACGTGGTCGGCGATCTGTTCGGCACCGGCCGGATGTTTTTGCCGCAGGTGGTGAAGTCGGCGCGCGTCATGAAACAGGCCGTCGCCTATCTGATGCCGTATATGGAAGCCGACAAGGACGGCCGCGAGCATAAATCGTCGAACGGCAAGATCGTGCTCGCCACCGTCAAGGGCGACGTCCACGACATCGGCAAGAACATCGTCGGCGTCGTGCTCCAGTGCAACAATTACGACGTGGTCGATCTCGGCGTGATGACGCCGGCGGACAAGATTTTGGACGCCGCGATCGCCGAGCAGGCCGACATCATCGGGCTGTCCGGCCTGATCACGCCGTCGCTCGACGAAATGTGCCACGTCGCCGCGGAAATGGAACGCAAAGGTTTCGACGTGCCGCTCCTGATCGGCGGCGCCACCACCAGCCGCGTACACACCGCGGTAAAGATCCATCCCAACTACCGGCGTGGCCAAACCATCTATGTCAATGACGCGAGCCGTGCAGTGGGTGTCGTCTCATCGCTGTTGTCGCGCGAATCCCGCGAGCGCTATGTCAACGACGTGCGCGCCGAATATGCCCGCATCGCCGCAGCGCATGCCCGCGGCGAGGAGAATAAGCAGCGGCTGCCGCTCAACGACGCGCGCACCAATGCGCTGAAGCTCAACTGGTCCGGCAATTACCGGCCGCCGGTGCCAAAACTTCTCGGCACGCAAAAACTCGCCGATCTGCCGATTGCCGAGCTCGTCGACCTCATCGACTGGTCGCCGTTCTTCGCCACTTGGGAGCTCAACGGCAAATATCCCGCGATCCTCGACGACAAGGTGGTCGGCGAAGCGGCGAAGAGCCTGTTCGCAGACGCGCAAGCCATGCTGCGCCAGATCGTCGCCGAGCGTTGGTTCCGCGCCAATGCGGTGATCGGGTTGTGGCCGGCAAACAGCGAAGGCGACGATGTCCTCGTGTTCGACGATGAAGCGCGCAGCAAGCCGATCGCCACGCTGCACACGCTGCGCCAGCAACTCGCGCGCCGCGAAGGCCGCGCCAATGTGGCGCTCGCCGATTTCGTCGCGCCGCGCGCCAGCGGCCTTGCCGATTATATCGGCGCGTTTGCGGTGACCGCCGGCATCGGTGAAGAGACCATCGCCGAGCGCTTCAAGCATGCCAACGACGATTATTCCGCGATCATGGCCAAGGCGCTGGCCGACCGCCTCGCCGAAGCCGCCGCCGAATGGATGCACCAGCGCGTGCGCAAGGAGTTTTGGGCCTACGCAGCCGACGAAAAGCTCTCCAGCAGCGAACTGATCGGCGAAAAATATCGCGGCATCCGCCCGGCTCCCGGCTACCCGGCGCAGCCCGATCACACCGAGAAGGCGACCTTGTTCAAGCTGCTCGACGGCGAGCGCGCCATCGGCGTGCGCCTGACCGAAAGCTTTGCCATGTGGCCCGGCGCCTCGGTCTGCGGCCTCTATTTCAGCCACCCCGAGAGCTATTATTTCGGCGTCGGCAAGATCGAGCGCGATCAGGTCGAGGATTATGCCAGGCGCAAAGGCTTAACACTCGAGCAAACCGAAAAATGGCTGGCGCCGATCCTCAATTACGATCCGCTCGCACGCGTGCGCAACGCGGCGGAATAGCAACAACAGCAGGAGGAATCATGGCTCGGCTCATCGTCATGTACAAAACGCCGCGCGACGCGGCGGCGTTCGACAAGCACTATTTCGACAGGCACGTGCCCCTCGCCAAGAAGATCCCGGGCTTGCGGAAATACGAAGTCAACAAAGGCCCGGTGGCGACGCCGGCCGGACCGTCCGGCATTCATCTGGTGGCGATCCTGCATTTCGACGACATGGCCGCCATCCAAAACGCTTTCGCCAGCGTCGAAGGCCAAGCCGCCGCGGCCGACGTGCAGACTTTCGCCACCGGCGGCGCCGACATGTACCTGTTCGAAAACCGCGAGGTGTAGGCTAAAAGCTGTCCGGCCAACGCCGGGCACTGTGATAAACGCGTAATATCTGAACAGCTTCGCCGCGCACGCGATAAGGCACGATATATGGCGTCTGCGGAATAACGAGTTCGCGCGTACCCGGAACACGTCCCGGCCTGCCGATGTGCGGGTTGTCGGGCAACAGGTTCTCAACAATCCCAACGACGCGAAGAACGGTACGCTTAGCGCCCGCAGGGCTTTCCTGCGCGATATAGGCTCTCAGCGAAACCAAGTCTTGGATCGCCTCGGCCGACCAGACGATGTTCATGTCGCAGATCGTTTAGGAACTGGCCGCTCGCGCTTGCCACCCCAGGAATTAACCCAGTCCTTGACCTCATCGTGTGGGATGCCCTCGCCGCAATCGAGAGAGGAAATGGCATGCTTGACCCCAGCGACCTGCCATTCGTTCAAGTCGAGATACTCATTGAGCGCTTCGGCAGTAAGAAACGACCGAGTGCGTCCAGTGCTCCGGGCGAGCTTTTCTAAGCGTTTCTTGACGCCAGATTCGACACGAACGGTAAAGGTCGTCGACGGCATGGCTTACACCTCGTATTCCAATGTACACATTATAGCACAATTATCATGCAATGTGAAATTGCCAACTTCCAATGAGTTCCTATCTGATGCTAGAGAATATTATGGGTGACGCGCGATGGCGCGCTCGACAAAAAACGCCGCCTCGAGCGCCGCGCGGTCGCGGCCGAAGCGGCCGACGATTTGGATGCCGAGCGGCAAATCGCCCTCACTCAGTCCCGGCACGTTGACGCACGGCGTCCCCATCAGCGTCCACAGCCGGTTGAACATCGGATTACCGGTCGAGCCCAAGCCGTGCGGCGCGGCGCCGGGCGCCGATGGCGTGAGGATCACGTCGTGGTCGGCCATGGTGTCGGCCAGCACCTGGCGCGCGCGCTTGGCGGTGCGGCGCGCGGCGTCGTAGGCGTCGGCGGTGATGTCGGTCGCGGCATCGAGCGCCTCGCGCAATTGTTTGCCGAGTTGGTCGCGATGACGATCGTATTCAAAAGTGCGCGAGAGCAGCGTTTCGTATTCCTGAATGACGATTTGCGCCGCGTAGGCTTCCTCAAAGATCGGCGGCAGCGTGAGATCCACGACTTTGGCGCCGGCCGCCGCCGCGCTGCGCGCCGCGCTTTCGAGCGCCTGTTGCATCGCCGGGCTTGCTTGCGGCCACAGATGGCTGCGCACCAGCGCGATGCGCGGCGGCGAAGGCGTCGCGCGATCGACGCGCAGATCGCGGCCAGTGATCGCCGCCGTCACGTATGCGACGTCGGCTATGCCCGCGCCGAACACGCCCGCGGTGTCGAGGTGCCAGGCGACGTCCTTGACGCCGGCGGTCGGGATCAGCCGGTACGACGGCTTGAAGCCAGCAATGCCACAGAATGCCGCCGGCCGGATCACCGAGCCCGCGGTCTGGGTGCCGAACGCGACCGGCAGCATGCCGGCGGCGACGGCGGCGCAGGAGCCGGACGACGAGCCGCCGGGTGTATGGGCGAGATTGTGCGGATTGCGCGTCACCGCCGGCACCATGGTGGCGAACTCCGTGGTCGCGGTCTTGCCGATGACGATGCCGCCGGCGCGGCGCGTCAGCGCCACCGCGGCTGCATCAGCGCGTGGCTGGAAGCCAGCGTAAATCGGCGAGCCGTATTGGGTCGGGAAATCGGCGGTATCGAAAATGTCTTTGAAGCCGACCGGCAACCCGCGCAGCGGCGTCGCGGCCAGTTTCGGATTGTCCGCCGTCCGGCGCGCCGCGACCAGATCGAGCACAACGAAGGCGCCGACCTCCTTGTCGCGCGCGGCAATCGCCTCGGCGCACATGTCGACGACGGCGCGCGGCGTGAGCTCGCCGGCCTCGATGCGGCGGGCGAGATCGAGGGCGGAAAGCATGGGGGTTGCAGGCATCAGGGATCAGTTATCAGGGATCAAGATGGGGTGAAAGCGGGTTCCCGATGCCCCCTTGATGCCTGATTGCCTGATGCCTGATCCCTGTCATGGTTAACGCATTCCTTCGCGCCCGGCCGCCGCAACATCGTTGAGCAGTCCTTAACAGAATTGCTCACATTGTATCGCGCATGACGCGTGGAGTTCGTTGGTATCTCGTCGGCTCCGTTGTCCTCGTCGCGCTGATCGCTCTGGCCGGCTGCAGCCATTATATGTTTGCTGAGCGCGAGCCATGGCGGCACGACGCCGAGATCGCGTGCCTGAATTCCGGCGCGGTGAAGGAATCGCCGACGCGCGTGCGTATCTCCGCCATCAGCGGCCCGGGCATGTGCGGCGCCGATTATCCGCTGCGCGTCTCGGCATTGGGCGAAAGCGGCCCGCTGGGCTATACCGATGAAGCGCCAGTGCCGCCCGGCGCCATTCCCAACGCATCGATGCCGCAGCATTGGCCGGTGACGCAGCCGAGCGCAGCGCCGTCATCGGGCGTCAGTTCGCAACAGCTGCCGCCGCTGCAAGCGGGCGCGCCGCAATCGTATCCGTCGCAGCCCTACCCGCAGCAGTCATATCCGCAGCGGCCATATCCGCAGCAGCCGTATCCGCAGCAGCCGTATCCGCAACAAGGATACCCATCGGCAACACCGGTCGGGCAGCCGTTGTCGCTCAATCCGCCCGGCGTGGCGCCGCCCGAAGACAACGAGGATTTGGGCGTCCCCGGCGGCCCGCCGCATCCCTATTACGGCGGCCCCACCGCGCCCTACACGCCGGCGCCGCCCGGCGCCGCTCAACCGCTGCCGCCGCTCGGACCGCCGCGCGCGCCGCTGGTCACCGGCTCGGCCGGACCGGTCGAAGTGAAACCCGCGGCGACGCTCGCCTGCCCGATCGTCTCGGAGCTCGATCAGTGGATCACGGCGGCGGTGCAGCCGGCGGCGCTGAAATGGTTCCGCCAGCCGGTGGTGGAGATCAAGCAAATCTCCGCCTATTCGTGCCGCGGCATGAACGGCAATCCGAACGCGCATATTTCCGAGCACGCCTTCGGCAACGCGCTCGACATCGCCGAGTTCACCTTGGCCGACGGCCACAAAATCACGGTGCAATACGGCTGGCACGGCACGCCGGAGGAGCAGGGATTTTTGCACGACGTGCAGGCCGCGGCGTGCGAGGATTTCACCACCGTGCTGGCGCCCGGCGCCAACGTCTATCACTACAATCACATCCACGTCGATCTGATGCGGCACTATAACGGCCGCCACATCTGCGAGCCGGCCGCCATTCCGGGCGAGGTCGTCGCCGAGCGCGCCCGCGCGCACTTCGCCACCCAACACGGCGAGCCCGCCGTCACCGGCTCGATCGAAACCAAGCCGCGCCACGGCCGCGCGCTCGGCTATTCGCGAGAAGATGACGACGGCCGGCCCGAAGCGGTGCCGGGGGACGATTAATCCCAAGTCCCTGTCATCATCCGCCACTTCCCTGTCATCATCCGCGAAGGCGGATGATCCAGTAATCACGACAGGCCGGCGTTTACTGGATGCTCCGCCTTCGCGGAGCATGACAATCAGATGGGCATCCGCAGCACGGGCTTAATAGCGATGCCCGTGGAGGATTCCTGCGCCGCCAAATTGATATCGGCGAAATCGTAGAACTTGATCATGCGCTCGATCGGAAATTTGCCGGCCATGATCAGGTCGACGAGTTTTGGGATAAATTCCTGCGGCACGCTGTCGCCCTGAACCACGCCGCGGACCACGCGGCCTTGCTGCAGGAACGGCATTTCGAACGACACTTCGCTGCCCTTGCGGGCGCTGCCGAGCAGCACGCAAGTGCCCGCCGGCATGAGGGCTTCGATGGCCTCGCGAAACACCGCCGGCACGGCCGACGTTTCGATCGAATGGCGCAGGCCGCCACCGCCGATCTTGCGAAGCTCGGCGACCACATCGCCGCAGGCGTTGTGATTGATCGTATGCGTGGCGCCGAGCTCGCTCGCGAGCGCAAGGCGCCAGTCATGAACATCCACGGCAATAATGGGATCGCAGCCGGCGATTTTTGCCGCCATCAGCGCCGACAATCCGACGGCGCCGACGCCGAATATGGCGATGCTCTCGCCGGCGGCCGGCTTCATGACATTGAGCACGGCGCCGGCGCCGGTCTGGCCGCTGCAGGCCAGCGGACCCAACAATTCCAGCGGCGCATCGCTGCGCACTTTGACGGTGTAGCGCTCCTGGCTCAGCGCGAACGTGCCGAACGAGGATTGTTGAAAGAACGCGCTGTAAACCGGCGCGCCGTTCTTCGCCAGCAGGGTCGAGCCGTCGGCGCGGGTGCCGCCCGACTTCAGGCTGCGGCCGTGCACGCAATAGGTCTGCCGCTCGTGCCGGCAATTGGCGCAGGCGCCGCACCACGGATACGACATTACCACGTGGTCGCCGGGCGATAACCCGCGCACGGTGCCGCCGACGGCGTGCACCACGCCGGCGCCCTCGTGGCCGTAAACGGCGGGGTACGGGCTGTCGAAATAGCCGTCGCGGCCGTGCAGATCGGTCTGGCACATGCCGCTGGCCACGACGCGGACGATCACCTCGTCCGGCCGCGGCTCGCACAATTCCACGGTCTCGATGGCGAAAGGGCCGCCCCTTTCGCGGACGACGGCGGCCTTGATCTGCATGTCATTTCTCCGCGCCTATTGTGGAAACGGCGCGCTGCGGCGTCAATTCATCGATTTGCTCCGGCCCGGCAAAGACTTGCACGGAACCCGCGCCTTCTTTCGAACGTTTACCGCCAGGTCGAGGATCGCAGCCACACAGGAGTTCGGTATGAAGCGGGCGAAGCAAGCAAGATCAACTGTGACGCCGTTGTCTCGTGACCGTACCGGTCGTGACGGAGCTATCGATTTTGCGCAAAAGATGCGGGACGTGGCCGATGAAGTCTCCGAAGCTGATCACGTTTACCGGGTCATCGAGATCGTTGGCTCATCCGCCGAAAGTATCGAGGCTGCGATCGATGCGGGGCTCGACCGCGCCCATCGCACGTTGCGCAACCTGCGCTGGTTTGAGGTGATTCGCACTTCGGGTCATATCGAGGGCGGCAAGGCCAAACATTATCAGGTCACCCTGAAGGTCGGGTTCACCATGGAGCCTCCGGTCTGACAGTGTCCCGAAAGGTTTTGCTGGCCTCGCTCCATTGAACCTGCGGTCGACGGCGCCTTCAGTTGCCCGCCTTTTCCATATGCGCGAGCACCGCAGCCGTCGGCCAACAATCCACCTTCAATCCGTTGCGCTTCTGATAAGCCCCGAGCGCTGAGCGGGTCAGCATGCCGGCCTTGCCGTCGATCTTGTCGTGGTAATAGCCGCGGTCGGTGAGGATGTGCTGCATCTTGTCGAGATCGGCGGTCGGCAGCTGCGCCACTTTGCTCCACGGCGTCTCGAACGGCCGCGGGTCGGTGATGCGGTCGGCCAGATGGCCGACGAACAGCACGTAGAGATCGGAGAAATTATATTCCTTGATGACGAAATAATTTTTGGTGGCGAGGAACGACGGGCCGTAGAGCCCGGCCGGTTGCAATAGCGACGCGGGCTCGGCGCGCTCCGCCGCCGAGAGCGTGCGGCCATAAGCCGGCACATAACCGCGCTTGAGCCATTCGCCGATGGGCAGCGTGTTGTCCGGCACGCCGATGGTGCAATCGACATCGGCCGGCGGGTGCACCTCGTAGGCCCAGCGCAGGCCGCGCTGCCAGCCTTTGCCTTCGAGTTGCTTGGCGGCGGACGCCAGCGCGTCCGGTACCGAGGTCCAAATATTGGGATGGCCGTCGCCGTCGAAATCGACGGCGTATTTGACATAGTCCGACGGCATGAACTGGGTCAGCCCCATGGCGCCGGCCCAGGAGCTGGTCATGTCGGCGAGCTTGACCTGGCCGTCGTCCAGGATTTTCAGCGCCTGCAAAAATTCGTCGAGGAATTTTTCCTTGCGCTTGCCCAGATAGGCCTGCGTCGCCAGCACGCGGATGGCGTTGCGCTTGTCGGGGGCGCTGCCGTAATCGGTTTCGCGGCCGAAGATGGCAAGCACGATGGCCGGCGGCACGCCGAATTGCTTTTCGATTGCCGCGAGCGTGTCGTGATACTGATCGAACAGCTTGCGGCCTCGCCCGGCGAGATTGTCGAATGTCGATTCCTTCAGATAGTCCGCAGGCGTCAGCACGAATTCCGCCTGCCCACCCGACGGCCGTTCCGGCCGGCCCGGCAGCACGAGGTCGGGCAGCGACAAATCCGGCTCGAGCCCGCGCGTCGCCATATCAAAGGTCGCGCGCGACACGCCAAGCGCCTGCGCCTGCGGCCACAGCGATTGCAGCCAGGTCTGGAATGCCGCGTCCGCGAATGCTGCGTGCATGCAGAGCAAGCCGCCGAGCAGGATGGCAGCAACGAGCAAGGCAACGCGTCTCATCGCACCGCCAGGATAAAGAGGCGCGGAAAGCGCAGCAGCACCTTGCCGTCGTAGCGCGGCTTGTAGGCGCCGACGATTTTCCTGGTATAGGCGGCGAGAAATTTTTCGCGGTCGGCGGCGTTGAGCGGCGACAGGAACGGCTGCAGCGACGAGCCCTTGAACCATTCGGTGATCGCTTGCGGCGACGCCATGACGTGGTTGTAGATGCTGTGCCAAATGTCGATGTACGAGCACACCGGCTTGAGCAGATCGTAATAGGCTTCCGGCGACGGCAGGTCGTCGCGCGCCGCGGTTTTGATCTCGGCATGATCGCGCCACGGCCCTTCCTCGCCGACCTCGCGCTGGAACATCAGCGCCGGCTCGCGCGTATTGTCGGGCATCTGGATCGCCAGCACGCCGCCTCGCGGCATGCCTTCGAGCAGCCGGCGCATGATCGCCGGATGGTCGGGCAGCCATTGCATCACCGCGTTGCCGAAGATCAGATCGGTGCGCGGGTCGGGTTGCCAAGTGGCGATATCGGCCTCGACGAAGCTGCATTGCGGCAGCCGCTGGCGCGCCTTCTCGAGCATGTCGGGCGAGGAATCGAGGCCAACGATTTCCGATTGCGGGAAACGCTCGACCAGAAGCTCGGTCGAATTGCCCGGCCCGCAGCCGAGATCGACGACGAGCCGCGGCCGCTGCAGCGGAACTTGCGCCACCAGATCGCGCGGCGGCCGGGTCCGGTCATCCTCGAATTTGAGATACTGCGTTGCGCTCCAGTCTTCCATCGCCTGCGTTGCCTCGGATTCGATTCGGACGGCGAATTCATAGCACCGCGGGCGCGCCGCCGCCTGCATGATTTGGCGGCAGCCGAAACCCCGATCGAATTCGCGGCAGCCACGGACTTTGTGGCCTCAATTCAATAGCGAACATTTCAGCTTATCCGCTCGACCCATTGCGCGCGCGAAGGCCCAGGCTCGAAGGGATCGCCGAAATACTGGGTCTCACGGGCAACCTTGCCGTCGCGAAACTCCATGATACTCACCGTGTAAGATGGCGCGCCGTCGTAGGTCAGGATGAATTCACTGACCCAAAGGTCGCCAGCACCGAGGACGCGCCGCACCGTAAAGCGCTTCTTGTTCGGCTGCGCAGTACGAGACGCTTGAATATTGCGCCGGCCGCGGATCCGCTCCCCGGACTGCGGGTACTCGAGCACTGCATCGTCGTGGTAAATCTCGTGCTCGGTCTCGAAATCATTGGCGTCCGAGGCTGCCCAGTGGCGATCCAGAGCCGCGCGAATGTCCCGGTCTTCATTCATTGTCTTCTCTCACAGCCACTCCTATTCGTGGAGCAGCGTTTGCCAGTTTGAAGGCACCGCTCCGTCCGGTCCGGGGGTCGGTTGATCCAACGGATGCGCGTGAGGAGCAGGAAGTTTTGGACCGGCGAAGAATTCCTCGGTACGATAGTCGTAAAACCAGTGCTCGCCCGGCTCGAAACTGGTGATAATCGGGTGACCCGTAGTGGCGTGATGTTTCGATGCGTGCTGATTTGGTGAACTATCACAGCAGCCGATGTGACCGCACTCGGCGCATCTGCGAAGATGCAACCACCATCGGCCCTGAGCCAAGCATTCGACGCAACCTGTTCCGCTTGGCTCGGCCGCCGGGTTGATGCCGTCCCTTTCTGACTTCATGTGCCGTACCGTTCAGCCGTAGGTGACGCCCGAGTTGCTTTGCCCGACTTCTATAATGTAGCCGTCAGGATCGCGAATGTAGCAGCGCGTCTCGCCGTATTTGGGCTTTGGCTCCGTGATGAACTCGGCCCCCCGACTTTTCCATAGTTCATAGCAGGCTTGAATATCGGCAACGCGGATATTCATGAAACTGTTGACCTTATCGGGGTCGGGCGGGACGCTGAGCGTGACCATCGGTTTGTCAGGTGTCGGGCCGCCGCCGACATTGACAATGAGCCACATGTTTGCGAGCTGAAGGTAGCCCGGCGCGCCCTTGCTGTCGCCTCTGCTCAGAATGCGGCTACCGAAGACCGTTTCGTAAAATCGAAGCGATCGGTCGATGTCGGCGACGGTGATAAAGTGCGCGATGGTCATCCCATCCTTGGGCGGCATCTCATAGCTTTTCTGCCCGACTTGTACTTGGCTCATGGACGACTCCAATTCGGATATCGTGTTTCGCCCCTCGCCAGAATACGTCCGGCAATGCGCTTTAGCAATGAACCGTGACTTGAAGATAAAACGCGGCGCGTGGAATCGGGTGCCGATCGGTCAGACGGAATGTTTGACCAGGAATGCAAGAATAAGACTCGCGATCTCGTCGTTCTTCTCGTCCAAAGCGAAATGGCCGGCGTCGAGCAGATGGATCTCTGCGTCCGGCAGATCGCGCTTGAACCCCTCTGCTCCGGCAGCGATGAACGAGGGATCGTTGCGTCCCCAAACCACCAAAGTCGGCGGCTTGTGCTCGCGCAACCATTCTTGCCAGGCCGGATACGAAGCGACGTTCGTCCGGTAGTCGTACAGCAGATCCGCCTGGATCTGGTGTTGGCCCGGTCTCGACAGGTGGGCGTATTCGTCAGTCCAGGTATCGGGGTTGTAACGGTCGGGATGCGAGGTGCCCAGCGTATGACGCTGTTCGGTCGCTGCGAGCGACACGAATGCATCGAACACTTCAGGATGCGCTTTCGGATCGGCCCAATATTGCGCGATGCCGGCCCACTTGGCGCCCAGGCCTTCCCTATAGACATTGGCATTCTGGATGATAAGCGCCCGCAGCCGCTCCGCATGCGCCGCCATGATGCGAAAGCCGACCGGCCCGCCATAGTCATGAAGGAAGAAGGTATATGTGTTGATCTCGAGTTGCTCGAGAAGAGCGTTGATCGTCTTGGCCAAATTGTCGAAGGTGTACACATACGACGGTGGCGGCGGGGCGTCACTTTGACCGAATCCCGGAAAATCCGGCGCTATCAGATGATAGCGTGTCGCGAGCAAGGGGATGAGCGTATCGAACTCGCGCGAGGAAGACGGGAACCCGTGCAGGAGCACGATCGTCGGCGCGTCCTTCGGACCGGCTTCGCGATAGAAAACTCCGACGCCATCAACCGTCATACGGCGATAGGTCGTTGTCGCTGACGTCAACTCCAGCGCACCCGATTTGGTGTTAGTCTCAGGCGTGCGGCTGAGCTGCGTTTCCTGGATCATCCAGAGTCCACAGGCTAAGGCGCGGCGATGCCGAACAATGCATCGATCGAATATCTTCCCGGACCGGTAATGTACAACAGCAAGAAGCCTCCCATGATGCCGAGATTTTTGTAAAAGCCATCCATGTTGTCTATTCGCTCCGAGCCCGTCATTGTCCAATAGCGATGCCCAAAACGCGCAGTTCCCAGCGTGTATAAAAACATCAGTAAAGCCAAAGGCCGGGTGAACGCGCCGACAGCGACCGCGAACGCAACCGGAAGCTCCATGAAGGTCGCCACGGCAGCAGCCAGGACCGGCACCGGGACGCCAAGCTGCACCATTTGACTGACCGTACCGGAAAAGTCCCTCAACTTTCTCCAGCCGAAAATCAGAAAGAGCGCCGTGAGAAGAAGACGGGCCGCAAGAATGAGCTCGTCGTTGATGCCGCTCATCATAACGCTGCCCTCACACTTTATTCAGATCGATCATAAGAAATCTCGGGGAATAGAGCGGTCCCAGTCGCGACGACACACTTCATTCGCGCCTTCGAAGGCGCGCATGCTTCCCTGCAGCAGGAAGGCATTGGCCGTGGCTGACAGTTTCATCTGCGTCTCGACCCGGATTTGCCATTCGTTTCGCGACAGCGTCTGGGTATTGCGCAGTTCGGCAACGGCGCTGAGCGGATCGTTGTCCTCGACGTGATACTCCGACTTGTATTGTGTGCCCAATTCCAGGCCAAGGCGGTCGATGCGTTCGATCCGCACGCCGTCGCGATGCAAGATGGTCGGCTTCTCGGGTGACGCCGTCTCCGGCTCGGGAAAAGGCGCGAGCCCGGCGTCCGCGGCATTGGGCGCGCGTTGCGGCAGATCGAGCGTGCCGGCAAAAATCTGCACAGTCGCCGTCTCCGCACTGGGCCAGACCATCGGCCAGTAGGCCGTCGATATCGCAAGTCTCACCTTGTGGCCGGCTGGAAATGCCGACCCTGCATCATTGAGCTTTATGCGCACGAGATAGCGCTCACCTGGTGCCAGCAGAGCGGGCTGTTCGTGGATCTCGCGATGGGTGAGGTTGAGCACGCCATAGCTGACACGCAGCGATTCACCGGACGGGTGCACGTCGCATAACCGGACGATGAGATTCGCAATCGGCCGGTCGGACGCGACGTCGAGCGTTACGATCGGCGCGCCAAGAATCTCGATCGGCGCATCGAGTGGCGCCGTCTCGAAAACCAGGCAGCGCATGTCGTCTTCTTGCTGATCGCGTGCCTGATCGCGCCCACGACCGAATGGCACCCAGTCGCCTGAACACGTACCAACGGTCTGCGGCGAGCATACGGCGCGCGCCGTCAAAGGCGCCGCGGCTTCGCGCAAGCCCGCATCGGTCAAGAACATCCGCCGCGGCATTATTCCCGGCGGTGGCCACGACGGTTCCGCGACCCACCGGCCCGGCAACGTGTCGTGGTGGGCCGCCGGTTTCACGCTTTCCGTCATCCACGCCCGCAGCATGGGTTCATCCATCACACCGGTAGCGATACCTTTCAGCCAATAATCCCACCACCGCAGGATGTCCTGGAGGAATCCGATCTGCGGCCCGGGAAACGCAAAGTGCGGATAGGCGTGGGCCCATGGCCCGATGAGACCCTTGCGGGGCACCTGCAGTCCTTCGAGAAGGCGCGGGATGGCATTCTTATAACCATCGGTCCAACCGCCGACGGCATAGACCGGGCATTGGATCGCGGCGTAGTCCTCGCAGACCGAGCCGTGCTTCCAATACGCATCGCGGCGCTGGTGCGCCAGCCAATTGTCCTGGAACAGCGGTATGTTCGCCAAGCGCTCCAACCACATCGCTCGCCAGCTGTCGCCGACCAGTTCCGGATCGGGCGGCAGGCACATCAAGCCGAAAAAGAAAAAGGCCCACTCAAGGGCTGCGGTGGTCAGAAGCGTGCCGCCCATATAGTGCGCGTCGTCGGCGTAGCGATCGTCGGTCGAACAAATGGTGACGATGGCTTTGAGCGCCGGCGGGCGGCACGCCGCGATCTGAAGTCCGTTGAACCCGCCCCAGGAGATTCCCATCATGCCGACGGCGCCGTTGCACCAAGGTTGTGCCGCCAGCCAGGCGATCAGCTCGACGCCATCGTCTTGTTCCTGCGGGGCGTACTCGTCGAACAGCAAGCCCGTCGATTCACCGCTGCCGCGAATGTCGACGCGCACGCCGGCGTAGCCGTGACCTGCTAGATAGGGATGCGTCAGCGCGTCTCGTTCGTAAGTGCCGTCGCGCTTGCGATAGGGCAGATACTCCAGGATTGCCGGAACTGGATTGCGCTCGGCGTCCTCCGGCAGCCAGATGCGAGCCGCCAGCGTCGTGCCGTCCTTCAACGGTATCAAAACATGCTCGATGACCCGCACGGTTTTGGGGAAGGTCGTGACAACTTTCGCCATTGCGAACTCACGCGCCGTGTTTGTCGATCAGGCCCAGGATCAAGGCATCGAGGCTGTAGGGTCCGGCACCGCCCGAGATGACCACGATCAGCATGAAGGCATAGAGGACCTCTGGCAGATAGAGCCAATCGTCGATCCGATCTGCTTCATCGATCGGCTTGTAGTCTTTGATTCGCTGCCGCCCCGTCGTGGCGATAGCGACGAGGATGATCACAAAGAGGCCGAGCGCGGCCAGCGGCGCGAGCAACCCGATGACGACAGCGCCGCCGGCGGAGAACTCGACTGTCGGCACCCACCATTGGTTAAAGCCCAGCGCATGAACGCCCAGTTCCTTGAGTTGGTCGGCGAACACGCGATGGCGCTCGGGGTTGAACAGCTTGTGGTAGCCCGAGAGCATAAAAAACATCCCAACCGCGATGCGGTTCAGCGTGAGCGCGATGTCGGTCCATCCGACGCCATGGAACAGGATGTCGATCATCGTTGCTGTTCTTTCCCGCGCGGCCATGTCGGCCCCGGTGCGGCGACCCGCTTTGGCAGCCGGGGATCGCTAAAAGAGGAGTGTAGCCGTTTTTACGAAAGCCATTATCGGTTCTGGCTCCATACCTTTTGCCACAGGTCGAGCCTCTTCTTGAGCGGGTCCGGCCCGACGACGGCACCGTTGTTGGTAAAATTGATCACTTGATCGACGGACGGATCATGACGCGGCCATTGCGGCCGGTTGCCGCCGTTCGGATCGCCGGTCTTGGCGAATGAGACCCAATAGGCGCTCACCAATTCGGCCATCTTCTTGTCGTCGCCGGTCACTTTATCGCCGAAAACTTCCGCCGGGATATCGAAGACGAAGGGAAGCTCAGAACTGTGCAGCGCGCCCTTTACTTTGCCGCGCTCCGACTCAGCCACATAGGAAAAACGGTAGAGGTAGGCGGAACGGCCGGCGCGCGCGACCTCGTCGGCAAGATAACGCGCCGATTCGATGTGTATCTTGTCGCAAAATACCTGCTGCTTCAATTCGTCGAGCGTCTGATCGCCTTGCGGGTCGTAGAGCTTTCGCGCTTCGGCCGCATTGGCGCCGAAGATTGCAAACAGCTCGTCCTTGCTCTCCGCCGAACCCTGAGCGTGGTCGCGGTCGGTAGCACCGATCATGACCGACACCTTCGCCTCGCGGCCGGCGGCGAGCACAAATTCCGGCGCCTCAACGATAAACTTGCCGTCGAGCATCGGTCCAGCCACGCCGATGAGAGGCTTGCCCGCCGAAAGCGCTGCCTCTTCGGCCTCGTGGTCTGTGCCCTCAACCAGCTTCTCCGCCGGCAGCGCGCGCAACGCCGCCAAGGCTGCCGGGCCTTCTGCCGTGATCCCGAGTGAGCGCGCATAATCGACCGCCGTGGTCTCGGCATCGGAAAGTTCGGTGAGCGGTCCCGCCTTGGCCCGCGGGCTCGGAAACCCGGGCGACATCATGATCGCGCGCTGGAACAGGCCGCGTGACAGTGGCGACGTGAGGTGAGCCACGACGGAACCGCCGCCGGACGACTGGCCGAAAATCGTCACCGCCTTCGGGTTGCCGCCGAAGGCCGCGATGTTGCGCTGAACCCATTGCAGGGCGCTGCGCTGATCCATGTAGCCGTAATTGCCGTGCACCTCATCGGGCGTCTCGGCGAGCAACGCCGGATGGGCAAAGAAGCCGAGCCGGCCCACCCGAAAGTTCATGCTGACGAAGACGACGCCAAGCTTCGCCAGTGCGTCGCCCTGGGGGTAAAGCGAAGTTTGTCCGCGCACATTCGCACCGCCGAAAATCCAAACCATGACGGGCAGCTCTTTGGCCGAGGTGGCGGGCCGCAAGACGTTGATCGTGAGGCAAGCTTCCGATTTCGGCACTTCGTCCGTCGTCTGCGGGCATTCCGGGCCAAATTTCGTCGCATCGCGCACGCCGGCCCAATGTTGCGCCGGCTGCGGCTCTCGCCAGCGCAGCTTGCCGACCGGCGGCGCGGCATAAGGAATGCCTTTGAAGCTGACGACGCCGTCCGCCTCCACGCCGCGAACCTGTCCGCTGTCGATCCGGACCACAGGTGCTTTGGCAGGAGTTGCAAGTGCCTTGGTCGAATGTGCGAAAGCCGCGCCACCGATCGCGGCGGCTGCCAGCGGAACGGCAAAAATGTACCCGAAAATCCTTTGCATGCGCGGGTCCTCGCAATGGAGGCATGAGAATGGCGACGCGTCCTCAATATTCGCGCGAAGTCATCGGCTTGTCGATGGGGCGGCGGCGCCGGCATCGCCGGCGGCGGCGGCGCGCAAATGATGATCCGCCGCAAGCAACAGATACACCGCCGGCACCACGAACAGCGTGAACAAGGTGCCGATCGAAAGCCCCGAGGCGATGACGATGCCCATCTGAAAGCGCGACACCGCGCCGGCCCCGGTCGCGGTGACCAGCGGGATGACGCCGAGCACCATGGCGGCCGTCGTCATCAGGATCGGGCGCAGCCGGATGCCGGCGGCTTGCTCGATGGCTTCGCGCTTGCTCAAGCCCTCTTCCTGCAGATGATTGGCGAACTGCACGATCAGAATGCCGTGCTTGGAGATCAGGCCCATCAGCGTCACCAGTCCCACCTTGGTGTAGATGTTGAGCGACATGCCGCCGAAGCCGAGCGCGACGAAAATGAGCGCGCCGGCGATCGACAACGGCACCGAAACCAGAATGATCACCGGATCGCGGAAGCTCTCGAACAGGGCGGCCAATGCCAGGAAAATCATGATCGCCGCGAAAGCGATCGTGATGACGAAGCCGCTGCTCTCCTGGACATATTGCCGGCTCAAGCCGCCGTAATCGACCGAATAACCCTCGGGCAGCGTACGCGCCGCGAGATCCTGCAAAAATTGCAGTGCGTCGCCTTGCGTCACGTCAGGCATCGCCACGCCGACGATCTGGGCGCTGTTGAGCTGCTGAAAGTGATTGAGCGATTCCGGCACGGTCCTGGTCGAGACGCTGGCCACGGTGGACAGCGGCACCAGCGTGCCGTCTCCGGTGCGGATGTAATAGTCGAGCAATTGCTGCGGATTGAGCCGGTAGCGCTGCTGCACCTGCGGGATCACCTTGTAGGAGCGTCCGCTCATGCTGAAATAATTGACAAAGCCGCCGCCGAGCAGCGCCGACAGCGCACTGCCGACATCGCTCATCCGAAGCCCGAGCTGGGCGGTCTTGTCGCGATCGATGATGACGTCGGATTGCGGATTGTCGATCTTGAGATCGCAGTCGAGGAAGATGAACATGCCGCTCGCCTGCGATTGCTGCAAAAACTGCTGCGCCACGGTATTGAGGCGCTCGAACGGCTCCGTGGTGACGATGACGAACTGGATCGGCAGGCCGAAGCTGCCCGGCAGCGCCGGCGGCTGGAACGCGGCAACGCGGACGCCGGCGACCTTGGCGACCTCCTGCTGGATGATGGGCTGCAGCGTATTGGTGGTTTGCGTGCGCTGGTCCCAGGGTTTCGTCACCAGGCCGGCGATCGACTGGCCGGGAACGTCGAGCTGGAAGACGTGCTCGGTCTCCGGATGCGCGGCAAAAATATTGTAGACTTGGCGCGAATACATCTGGCGCTGCTGCAAGGTGGCGTTGGGCGCCGCGACCGATTGGGTGATGACGACGCCCTGGTCCTCGGTCGGCGCCAGCTCGTTCTTGGCGCTCACGTACAAAAAATAGATGCTGCCCAGCACGATGGCGGCGAACACCACCGTGACCGGCCAGGTATTCAGGCTGCCATGCAGGCGCCGTTCGTAAAAGCCGCGCAGCCGGTGAAACTGCCGGTCGATGAAGAGCGTCAGCCGCGCCTCCCAGCCGTCGCGCTCGGGATCGGGCGCTTTGAGCAGCCGCGAGCACAGCATCGGCGACAAGGTCAGCGCCACGACCCCCGACACCGTGATGGCGCCGACCAGGGCGAACGCGAATTCTGCAAACAGCGCACCGGTCAGCCCGCTCTGAAATGCGATCGGCACGTAGACGACCGCCAGCACCACCGTCATGGCGATAATCGGACCGCCGAGCTCGCGCGCCGCCTGGATGGCGGCGTCCACCGGCGTCATGCCTTCCTCGAGATGGCGGCTGACGTTCTCGACCACGATGATGGCATCGTCGACCACGAGCCCGATGGCCAGCACCAGCGCCAACAGCGTCAAGAGGTTGATCGAATAGCCGAGCATCAAAAGAATGATCAGCGTGCCGACCAGCGACAGCGGAATCGCCACCGTCGGGATGATCGAGGCGCGAATCGAGCCTAAGAAGATGAACACCACCAAGGTCACGATCACCAGCGCCTCGACCAGGCTGCGGATCACTTCGTTGATGGCGCTGTGCACGAATTCGGTGGAATTGTAGATGATCTCGCCGTTGAGCCCGTGCGGCAGCAGGGCCTGGATTTCCGGAAACACCTTGTGGATGCCGGCGATCACCTCGAGCAGATTGGCCGACGGCGCCACCAGGATGCCGATATAGACCGCCTGCTTGCCGTCGAAGCCGACTTCGGACTCATAGTCCTCGGCGCCGAGCGTGACATTGGCGACGTCCTTGAGGCGCACGATGGCGCCGCCGCTTTGCTTGATCACCAGATTGCGGAATTCTTCCGCCGAATGCAGGCTGGTCGAGGCGGACAGATTGACCTGCACCATCTGGCCTTTGGTATTGCCGATCCCGGATATGTAATCGTTGGCGGTGAGCGCCTGGCTGACGTCGGTGGCGGTGAGGCCGAACGCCGCGAGCTTTTGCGGATCAAGCCAGGCGCGCAGCGCAAACACCTTCTGGCCGAGCAGCTCCGCGGTCTGCACGCCGGGCACCGCTTGCAATTTCGGCTGCACCACGCGCGTGAGATAATCGGTGATCTGGTTCGGCGCCAAAGTATCGCTGTTGAAGCCGATATACATGGCGTCGATGGTCTGGCCGATCTTCACCGTCAAGGTCGGCTGCAGCGTGCCGGGCGGCAGCTGATTGAGTACGGAAGCGATCTTGGTGTTGATCTCGGTCAGCGCCTTGTCGGCGTCGTAGTTGAGCCGCAGCGTCACCGTGATGGTGCTGACGCTGCTCTGGCTGACCGAGTTCATGTAGTCGATGCCGTTGGCCTGCGCGATGGCATTTTCCAAGGGCGTGGTGATGAAGCCCGCGACCACGTCGGGATCGGCGCCGTAATAGATCGTGGTGACGGTGACGAGTGCGTTTTCGGTGCGCGGGAATTGCAGGATCGGCAGCGCCGCATAGGCGCGCAAGCCGAGCACCAATATCAAAAGGCTGACGACCGAAGCGAGCACCGGCCGGCGGATGAAAATGTCGGTGAACTGCATGGCTCGCCTATCGGCTCTTTTTTGGTTTGAGCATGACCATTTCCGAAAACCGGTATCCACTTTTCGGGATCATGCTCTACCGGTCGAGCGGCACGGTGGGCGCCGCGTCCGCCGTCGGGGTGACCGAATTGTCGATCAGCACCGTCGAGCCGTTGTGCAGCTTGAGCTGGCCGGAGGTGACGATCATGTCGCCTTCGCTGACGCCCTTGAGCACGGCGACCTGATCGCCGCGCGTCGCGCCGGTGGTGACGAAACTTTGCCGCGCCACCAGTTGCGTCTTGCCGTCGGCGCCGCCGCCCTTGCTGTCGACGATATAGACGGTGTCGCCGTAGGGGCTGAACGTGATCGCGGTCTGCGGCAGCGTGATCAGGTTTTGCGGCGCGCCGGTCGGGATGTCGACCGTGGCGTACATGCCGGGAATGAGCTTGTGGTCGGCGTTCTTGAACGCGGCGCGGACCTGCACGTTGCGGCTATTGGCGTCGACCTTGGGATTGATCGCCGAAATCTCGCCGGTAAAAGCCTGATCCTGGTAGGCGTCGACCTTCGCCGCGATCGACTGGCCCAGGCGTACCTGATCGATCGCCTGCTGCGGCACGAAGAAATCGAGAAAGATCGGATCGAGCGCCTGCAAGGTGACGATGACGGTGCCGGCGCCGAGATATTGCCCGAGATCCACCTGACGCAGGCCGAGATGACCGCCAAATGGCGCGCGCAGGAATTTCTTGTCGAGGATCGCCTGCTGCTGCGCCACCTGCGCCTTGGCGTTCTTCAGGTTCGCCGCATCGGTGTCGAGGGTGGCCTGGCTGACCGCCTGGAGCTTGAACTGCTTCAGGTCGCGGTCATAGGTGATCGTGTAGAGGTCGGCCGTGGCCTGCAACGATTCGAGCTTGGCCTGATCGTCATCGGAACGCAGTTTCAGCAGCACCGTACCTTTATCCACATCGTCACCGGAATTGAAGGCGAGCGTTTCGACAACGCCGGAGACTTCCAGCGACAGGTCGGCGCCACTCACCGCACGCAGGCTGCCGACCGCCGTGATCTTCGGCTGCCATTCGCTCACATCCGCCTTGCCGGCGGTGACGGTTTGCGGCGGCTGCGCCATCGTGCTCAGGAAATGCTTGATCAACAGCCCCTTGCCCACGATGAATCCGAAGACCGCGCCGAAGACGACGAAGACCGCCAAAAGCATGATCACCATGCGCCATTTCATTGCACGGCTTCCTTCGCTGCCGGCGTGCCCGGAACGGTGTTGGGCGCGGCGACCGTCGCCGGATCGGGATCGGGCGTATACGGATTGGGCGCCACGTCGGCGCGGTTCCACCAGCCGCCGCCGAGCGCCTGAAACAGCGCCGCGGTGTCGGCATAGCGCGCCGCTTGCGCCTGCACGACGGCGAGCCGCGCCTGCTGATAGCTGTTCTGCGCGTTGAGCAGGATCAGGTAGGTAATGGCGCCGAGGCGATATTGGCCGCGCGCGAGGTCGAGCGTGTCCGAGGCGTCGCGCAAGGCGGCACGTTGTGCTTTCAACGTCGCGGCGTCGAATTGCAAAGCCCGCAACGCGTCGGCGACGTTCTGGAACGCCGTGAGTACGGTGGCGCGATATTGCGCGCCTGCCTGGTCATAGGCGGCCTCGGCGGCGCGCTGCTGGTGCAACAGGGTAAAGCCGTGGAAAATCGGCTGCGTGCCGCTCGCCGCGGCGCTCCAGATCAGCGCGCTCGGCGTGAACAAAGCCGCGGTGGTGATGGCGGCGCTGCCATAATCGCCGGTCAGCGTGAACTGCGGCAGCCGATTGGCAATGGCGACGCCGATCTGGGCGCTGGCCTGATGCAACTGCGTCTGCGAGGCGCGCACGTCGGGGCGCTGCTCGATGAGCTGCGACGGCAGGCTCAGCGGCAGATCGGTCGGCAGCCGCAGCGACGCCAGCGTGAGATGATCGTTGCGCGCATCGTTCGGGAATCGGCCGATCAACGTCAACAGCAAATGGCGTTGCTGCTCGAGCTGTTTCTGCAGCGGCGGCAAGGTCGCCTGCGTGGTGGCCACCGCCGATTGCTGGGTGAGCACGTCGGTGCGCGAAGCGGCGCCGGCATCGAATTGATTGCGCACGACGGTGAGCTGGTCGGACTCCGACTTGATGATTTCGAGCGTCGCTTCGATCTGGCCGCGCAGCGAGGCTTCCTGCACCGCCGCCGTCACCACGTTCGAGGTCAAGGTCAGATACGTCGCCTCGAGCTGGAAGCGCTGATAGTCGGCCAGCGCCGCCTGCGTTTCGATCAAGCGGCGCTGACCGCCGAACACGTCGGGCGTATAGGAGACATTCACCGTGGTCTGGAACAGATTGAAGATGAGCGGCGACCCAGGTTGGCCGAATTCCGCCGGCGAGAATTGCTGGCGCGTATCCGACGCATTGGCATCGAGCGACGGCAGCAGATGGCCTTGCTGGGCGTAGAGATTTTCCTTGGCCTGCCACAGCGCCGCCTGCGCCGCTTGAAGGCTCGGATTGGCCCGCAATGCTTCGGCGATCAAACCGTCGAGCTCCCTGGAATGAAAAACCTTCCACCACTCCCCCGGGATATCGCGGCCGATGTCGAACTTTTGCGCAGCACCGCTGGCGATATCCACCGACACCGTGGCCGCGGGCCGGCCTTCGGGCGTATAGCCCGAGAGCTCCGGCGCCGGCGGCACCGCGAAATCCGGCCCGACCGCGCAGGCCGACAGCGCCAATAAAGACAACGCTACGCCCGAGGCCTTCGACGCGAAAACGCCGAAACCACGCGCGCCACAGGCGTTTTGCGCGAGCTCCGCCGGGTGCAAGCGCGCAAGCCACCGACCGACATGCCACTGACCGAACAAGACCACTCCCTCTACCCCGAACTGAGCAACCTAGTTATTTACTATCCAGTTAGTCAATAACTTGACATTAACCATTTTTGCCGCCTAGCTGACGCGATGAGCGAAATCCTCGAAGCGCGGACGGACACCCGGCGGCGGCGCAAAGCCGAGCGCCCGCAGGAGATTGTGGAAGCCGCCTTCGTCGAATTTTCCCGCAACGGCTACGCCATGACCACGCTCGACCAGATCGCCGAGCGCGCCGGCGTCACCAAGGGCACGATCTACGTCTACTTCGAGAACAAGGAGCACCTGTTCATCTCCATGGTGCGCGAGATCACCAAGGCCGCGCTCGACACCGTGCACGAGATGTTCGAGACCCATGAGGGCTCGACCGCGGAACTTTTACGCGCGCAGTTCAGTTTCATCTATCAGCATATCGTCGAAGACCGCCGCCGCCGGGAAGTATTGCGCATGCTGATCGCCGAAGCGCCGCGATTTCCCGAGCTGGCCGACCGTTATCACCAGGAAATTTTGCGCCCCTGCCTCGACATGCTGCGCCAGGCGATCCGCCGCGGCATGGACCGCGGCGAGTTTCGCAAATCCGCGATCGTCGACTTGCCGCAAATCGTCATCGCGCCGATTGCGCTGGTCGATCTGTGGATGATGATGTTCGACGACCGTCAGCCGCTGGACATGAAGACCTATTTCAATGCCCACCTCGATCTGGTGGTCAACGGGTTATTGGCGAAGTGAGAATGCCAAGTGAGAACACCATGACACATCGTTTGACAATCCTGACTCTTGCGGCTGTGCTGATGGCATTGGCGGCGCCGCCGCCTGCCGACGCCGCGGCGAAGCAAACAAATCCTGCGCGCTCCGTCGCGGCAACGGCCCCGCGCGACGCCGGCGACCCGATCATGGCGATCGTGTCGATCAAGAGCCAGCACGTGACGATCTACGACGCCGACGGCTGGATCCTGCGCGCGCCGGTGTCGACCGGCCAAAAAGGACGCGAGACGCCGGCCGGCATCTTCAGCGTCGTCGAGAAGGACAAGGACCACCACTCCAATCTTTATGACGATGCCTGGATGCCGAACATGGAGCGCATCACCTGGTCGGGCATCGCGCTCCACGGCGGCCCGCTGCCCGGCTATGCGGCCTCGCACGGCTGCATCCGCATGCCCTATGACTTTGCCGAGAACCTGTTCGGCAGGACGCAGATCGGCATGCGGGTGATCATCGCGCCGAACGACGCGGAGCCGGTCGCGTTTTCCGATCCAAAACTGTTCGCGCCGAGCGCGGATGCGCTTACGGCCGCGCCGGCACGCGCCGAAACCCTGGCGCGAGAGGCGGCCGACGCCGCCAAGGCGGCGGACGACGCCAAGGCCGCCGCCACCGCAGCGGCGCGCGACGCGGCGGCAGCGCCTGCCACCGTGCGCAAGCTGGAATTGCTGAAAACCCGCGCCGACGCCGAGCTCGCCTTCGCCGAAAAAGTGCTCGCCGCCGCCAAAACCGACGAGGACAAAGCGCGCGCCGAGGATACAAGGCAGAAGGCCGCCGCCAAGGCCGCGGATCTCGGCACGCAGCTCGACGCCGCCAAGGCCGACGCCAAGGCGAAGCTCGACGCCGCCGCGGCGGCGAAGGACGCACTCAAGGCGGCCGAGGCCAAGCGGGCCGACACCGCCACGGCAGCGCGCGACGCCAAACTCGCGCTCGACCCGGTCGCGGTCTTCATCAGCCGCAAGACCAAGAAGCTTTATGTGCGGCGCGGCTTCCAAGCCACCATCGAGGTCCCGATCACGATTCGCGATCCCGACAAGCCGATCGGCACCCATATCTTCACCGCGGTGGCGCGCGCCGACACCGGTCTGCGCTGGACCGCGGTCACCATCGACGACGGCGACGACGCCAAGGACGCGCTCGACCGCATCACCATCCCGCAAGACGTGCTCGATCGCATCGCGCCGACAGCCGCGCCGCGATCCTCGCTCATCATCTCGGACGAGCCGCCAAACCGCGAGCAGAACTACCGCACCGAGTTCGTCGTCGTGCTCAACAACCAGCCGCAAGGCGGCCTCGCCATCCGCAAGCCCGCCAGCGACATCGTCGCAGGCCGTAACGACGGGTATGGATACGGCTACGGTTACGGCAACAACTCTGGCTACGGGTATGCGCGCCAGTACGGCAGCCCGTATGCCGGCCCGTCCTACTATTATCAGCACTGGTGAAAATGCGGTGCGGCGCGCGAGGCTGCGTGGCGCGCAGAATGCCTAGCGTGGGCGATTCCAGCCGCGCAAAAACTTCCTCTTTTCGTTGCAGCATGATCTTTTCGGAAAACCGGCATCCACTTTTCCGGATCATGCTCTAACAGCGATGGAGGCGGCGCCAACGTCCCGGACTGTGACCCTCGCTCCTGGAAAAAACACGGGTGAAGTGGCTCTGGTCGACAAAGCCGCAGAGCTGCGCAATCTCAGCAAGCTTCCGGCCTGGGTCCTGCAAAAGCTCTTTGGCGCGCGCGACGCGTTGTTTGGTCAGCCAGCGGTAGGGCGGGACGCCCGTCGCCTGCTTGAACGCCCGGACGAAATAGCTGGTTGACAGTCCGCACTCACTCGCAACCTCGGAGATCGAAGGATCGCCCGCCAAATTGGCGTTGATGAAGTCGCGGGCGCGCTGCAGCTGCCACGACGCGAGGCCGCCGCGGGCGTTCCGTTCCCCGGCCGGGCCGCCGCCGTAAGCGCGCACAATGTGAGTGAAGAACGCGAGCGCGATACAATCGGCAAACATGGCGGTGCCCTCGCCAGGCTCTTCCATCGCGCCGGCGAGCGCTTGTGCGAGCCCGAACAAGACCAGATCGCGGCCGCCGAAATTCGGCGCGTAAAGCCCTTTCACCCGGCGAATCCCGGCTTCATTGGCCATCTCGTCGAGCGTAATTTGAGAAATGTAAAAGCGAAGGGTATCGAAAGGAATATCCAAACTGACCACCGGATTATCGCCGAGGTCGACCAGCTGGGCATCGCCGAGACGCAGCTCGGGCACTTCTCTGCGCCGTCCCGCCGTCCACAGGTTCGAGAAAAACGGCACCGCCAGCGGAACATGAAACGCAAAAGCCTCTTCCGGAGGCACGGCCAGCGAACGGCCACGCATCGGACGACTGCTCCGCATGCGCGAAAAACCGATGCGTGCTTTTGAAGATTTTCGCGCCAAGAGCGTCGGTGGACGATCTATCCGGAAGCGTCTGGCAAGGTCGTCCTCGATCGCATCCGCACCCATCATTGCCTCCATAACAGTTGCTAAAGCGGCAATTAATTCTCGTGAGCGCCAAACACTCTCGCGCTCTCAACGCGAGCAGCCACTGTCCCGGGCGGGAAACAGGATACAGCGGCCAACGCCCGAAAAACAGTGACAGTCGGCAGCGGCCTCGTCTGTCGCAGCGATTTTTCAAGCGAATCTTACAAGGCGGGCAATTTCCTACAATTTTGCGCGCGCTTCGAACGATACGGTGTGCGCAAACCCGGGTGCCGCGCACTTTGCGCGGGTAAATCCGCAAAAGCGGTGTCGTAACCGAAGCTGTCAACTGGAGAGATGCCATGAAGAATCTTTACGTTGTTGCCATGCTCGCCGCGACGCTGGCAGGTGGGACTCTGGAAACTGCCTCGGCGCAATCCACGCCGAAGACCGGCATCAAGAACGTGGTTTTGGTGCATGGTGCATTCGCCGATGGCTCTGGCTGGGAAGCCGTCGCCAAGATCCTGGAGAAGGACGGCTACACGGTGTCGGTGCCGCAGCCCCCCGAGACCTCCTACGCCGAGGACGTCAAATACGCGAAGGCGGCCGTCGACGCCATGGACGGGCCGGTGGTTCTGGTGGGCCACAGTTATGGCGGGTCCATCATCACCGAGGCCGGCAACGATCCGAAGGTTTCGGCACTGGTCTACATCGCCGCCTTTGCGCTCGATGACGGTGAGAGCTGTGCGTCGATCGAACAGGCCGTCCCGCAAGCCTCCAAGGCGTTCAAGGCGGACAGCGAAGGCAACTGGTGGATAGAACAGGCGCATTTCGCGGCCGACTTCGCGGCGGACATTCCGCCGGCCGTGTCGCACTTCATGGCCATAGCGCAGGTGCCGATTTCCACCGACTCGTTCACCCACAAGGTCACGAGCCCCGCCTGGAAGACCAAGCCCACCTGGTACATGGTCGCCTCCGAGGACCGGTCGATCAATCCGGAGCAGGAGCGCATGATGGCGAAGCGCGCCCATGCCACGATGGTCGAAGTGAAGTCCAGCCATGTGGCCTACATGTCTCATCCGAAAGAGGCGGCCAAGCTTATAGAGGAAGCAGCCACCTCGGCGTCCGCCAATCAGTGAAGCGGCGGCTCCCTGCGACTCTTGGGACGCCTGAACGCGTCCCGAGAGTGGACCGGTTTTCCTTTCCTCCGAGTCGCTAGAGCTGACGGTCGATGAAACATCGCCCACGCTCTGACCGAGGGCCAGTTCACGCGCCAAATCACGGCTGAGCACCGGTCAAATCGAGACAATTCGTCAGGAGAGCGCCATGAATAATGAGATTGTCATCAAGTCTCCGGATGGAACGTTCGGCGCCTACATCTCGCGGCCGGCCAAGCTGCCCGCGCCCGCAGTGGTCGTGCTCCAGGAATTGTTTGGCGTTAACGCCGACATCCGAGCGACCTGCGATGAGTTGGCAGCCCAGGGGTTCATCGCGATCGCGCCGGACCTATTTTGGCGGCAAGAGCCTGGCGTCGATCTCAACGTAAGGTCTGAAGATGACTGGCAACACGGTCTGCGACTTTACGCAGCCTATGATCGCGATGCGGGCGTGAAGGATATCAGCAAAACGGTCCGCACCGCTGTCGAGTTGCCGGAATCGACCGGAAAGGTTGGCCTGCAGGGGTACTGCCTCGGTGCGTTGATGACCTTTATCACGGCCGCCCGCTATGAGGTCGACGCTGCGGTTGCTTATCATGGCGGCGACACGGAAAAATACCTCGGCGAGGTTGGCGGGTTGCACGCTCCCTTGCTGATGCACCTCGGCGAGGAGGACGAGTTCATCTCGAAGACGGCGCAAGCCGAGATCAAAACGGCCCTGGCAGGAAAAGCGAACGCGGCCGTCTACAGCTATCCGGGTCAGCGTCACGCCTTCTCCCGGCACAATGGGGCGCACTACAATGCCGCGGCGGCAGCGCTCGCCAACAGGCGGACAAGCGAGTTTCTACATCGACAACTGCTGTGAGCCTTCGGCTGCCTAAGAGAAATGGGAATATCCCGATGCCACGCTGCGCTCCATCCGGGCTACGGCTCGCTGGACCCTAGATCGGCGATGGCTTCGTTTATCTCCCGCAACTGTCGTTCAATGTCGGCAATGAGTCCACGATTGTCAGGGGGAGCCGCGCCGCCTTTGCCGGTCACGGTTGCGGGCGATTGTAGAATCTCCAACTGCCGGCTGAGATTTTTTCTCGCCCCAATCAATTGTTCGCGCAAAGCGTCTCGCATCGATGCCGGGCCTTGCTGACCGCTAAGCCCGGGGTATACGCGGAGCCGCTCATTGCCTTCAAGAGAAAATCCAATCGCGACGATGTGTCTCGTCCGCGACGCCGTTTTGCGAGAGGTGCACCCGCGCGAGATCAGGCGTCCGCGCGCTCGTAAAGCAGCCATTCGCCGTCGTGCTCCGGCGGAAATTCCTGATCGCAGTCCTCGCATGTCGGGATCATGCCCGGCGGTGTTTGGCGGCGGACGACGGCATATCTGGCGTGGCAGCGCGGGCAGCCGAAGCTCTCGCCTGCCGGAGCCCAGTTGGTGCGCCGTTGCAGAATGCGTTGCACAACCGCCCGGCTTGGGGTGGTCACTTGCCGCTCGCACTTTGACTAGATCGAGGGATAGCGACGGCGAATCTCGGCAATGCAGTCGCGGTATTGGCGATTGTAATTATCGATCGCCTGCACGTTGAAGAGCATGAGCTTTTGCCGGGTGTCGGGATCGGGTGTCCCCGCTTCCGCATCCAGCGCGAACTGCTTTTCGATAAGGACCGACATTGCGTCCGTATTATCGGCGATAACGCGCCACAAGTCGTCGTCAGTCAGCTGTGAACTACGCACGGCTACCCTCACACTTTACATCACCCGCAGGCATTCTGCGGGCTTAAGGCTAAAAACTGCTTAATGGCATTTCTTGGGGGGCCGGCCACGTTTGGGTCCGCACGCGGATCCAAAAATGCCGTCATCTCCGCACGCGGTTTTGCCGCCGTGGCGGCAATCATGGCGGCGCAGCGAGCTGCACGGCTACGCAGCGCGTCGGCCGCCGCGACGCTTGGCGGCATACGGCAACACGAACATGTACAGACCGCTGAACAGAAGCAGGAAGAGCGGGGGCAGCGGCGAATAGACCACCCAGGAGGGAGGCTGCCGAAATGCCATGGTGACGAAATTGGCGATGACGGTCGCCGTAAAGACGATGGACAGCCAGCGGTGAAGCTGCCGAATCCACGCATTCCAATTCAATGCGACCTCCTTTAGTGGCGACAATTCTGGATTTGTCATGCTCCGCGAAGGCGGAGCATCCTAAACGCCGTCGTGGGGTGTGATTACTGGATCATCCGCCGGAGCTTGTCATCGGGCCGGCCACTTCGGGCCGGACCCGTTGGCGGATGATGACAGCGAACCAACCCGGCAGACCTCACTCCGTCCGCGCCAAGACCTGCTCCAGTTTGGCAAAGAACTGTTGCCATCCGTATTTGGCGCCCTGGTAGTTCTGCGGCTGATCCGGCCGGAAGCCGGTCTGCTCCATGCGCAGGTGGGTCCCCGTTGACGTTGCGGTGAGCGTGAAAGTCACGACAGTTTCGAGACCAAGCGCACCCCACGCGTAGGACAGCGTTTTGTTCGGCTCGACGACGAGGACCTGACAATCAATGACGCCGTTCCAGTTCGGTTGCGGATCCATGCGCAGACTGAAGTGGCGGCCCACGACCGGCTCGAAGTCGGTCCGCATCAACCATTCCGCAATCAGGTGCGGCTGCGTGAGCGCGCGCCAGATTTTTTCCGGCGGATAAGGCATGTCGCGTTCGACAGTGACGGAAAGCGTTTCGGGGTTACTCACTGATCCATCCTTTTCAACAACGATTCGAGACGATCGAAGCGGTCGCGCCAGAACGCGCCGTAGAGACTCATCCAGTCGATCAGCGGCGCCAGCGCCTTGGGCTGGGCGCGGTAATGGGTCTCGCGGCCCGCGCGGCGGTCGCGCACCAGGCCGGCGCTCTTGAGCACGCCGAGATGTTTTGACACCGCCGGCTGCGACACGCCGGCCTCTTCGGTCAGCATCCACACCGTCTGCTCGCCGTCGCGGCACAGCCGCTCGAAGATCGCCCGGCGGGTCGGATCGGCCAGCGTGGTGAACAGTTCGCTCGATGGCACCGGCATGACAATCCATAACTGACAAGTTATGGATTAGTCAAGTTGCCAAATCGCACGGCGTGGTAGGGTGCGGTCGTCATTCTTGGAGGAAATTCCAATGGCGCGGCGATTGGACGTTCGGCGGATAGGTTTGCTGGTTCCGTCCTCGAGCTCGGTCCAGGAGTGGGATATCGGCAGAGCACTGCCGGACGACATCACGCTGCACGTGGCGCGCATGCGGTTGAGCAACGTCGATGCGGAATTGACGCTGCGGATCGTCCAGGAAATCGAGACCGAGAGTCAAAAGCTGGCCGACGTCGACGTCGACGTGATTATTTTTCCGGCGACCGCCCCCTCGTCGCGCAACGGCATCGGCTACGACCAGGAACTCATCAAGCGCATAACCGCGGCAAGCGGCAAGCCGGCCACCACCGCCTCGACCGCGCTGCTTGAAGCGTTGCATGTCCTTTCCGTCAAACGAATCGCACTCGGCGCGCCTTGGAGCGCCGCGGTCAACCAGAGCGTCGCGGCATTCATCGAAGCCAATGGAGTCGAGGTCGTCGCGCAAGAGGCGCTGGGGCTGACCCGCAATCTCGAGATCGGGTTGCTCGATCCGCAAACCGCCTACGATGTCGGGCGCAGCGTCAACACGCCGGAAGCCGACGCGGTCCTGTTGGCGTGCGGCAACTGGAGCACGTTCGGCATCATCGACCGGTTGGAGCATGATCTGGGAAAACCAGTGCTGACGACGAACCAAGTCAGTTTATGGCATGCGCTGAAGATGATGGGCATGCGGCCGCTGGGCGGGTTCGGTGTTTTGCTGCGCGAGCATCTGGGCGAGGAAACAGCGCGACAGACTGTTCGTGCCGGCGTTTGATGCCCGCAAGCGGTCGGCGGCTTTCACTTCTGGCCAGCCGCGCGCAATCGCACCGGATTGATTGACCGGGCGTTGCCGGGCATGCTTGTTGCCTACCGGATCCCCTCATAATCCAGCGGTACCGCGCCATGCCCAAACTCTACGAAGCCCTCGCCGAAGCGTTCCTTGCGGAGGGCGTCGACACGCAGTTCGTCCTGATGGGCGACGGCAACATGCATTGGTCGACCGCCTTCGCCAAACTGCCGGGCGTGCATACCGTCCACGTCAGGCACGAGCATGTCACGGTCGCAGCGGCGACCGCCTACAACAGCGCAACCGGCAAGGTCGCCGTTGCCTCGGTCACCTGCGGCCCCGGCGTGACCCAGCTGATGACGGCGCTGCCGGCCGCGGTTCGCGCTCGTCTGCCGATGGTGGTGTTCGCCGGCGAGTCGCCGATCAACGCAAAATTCTACAACCAGTACATCGACCAGGCGCCGCTGGTGACGGCGACCGGAGCGCGTTACGTCGCCGCGCACAGCGTGCCGCGCATGATGGACTACGTGCGCGAGGCCTTCCACATCGCCAAGGTCGAGCGCTGCCCGGTGGTCTTGGGCATTCCCTATGACCTGCAGAAGGTCGAGCACATGTCGAACCAGCCCTACGAGACTTCGGCGATGTACCAGCCCAAGGTCGGGCGCATGCAGCCCGATCCCGAAGTCGTGGCCGAGGCCGTCGCGCGGCTCGCCGCGGCAAAGCGGCCGATCATCCTCGGCGGCCGTGGCGTGCTGTGGTCCGGCGCGCGCGACGCGGTGATCGAGCTCGCCGATCGCTGCGGCGCGCTGCTCTCCAACACGCTGCCGGCGCGCGGTCTGTTCCACGACCATCCATTTGGCCTCGGCACCACAGGCAGCTATTTCACGTCGTTGGGCCGGGAGATGTACGAGTCCGCCGACGTGGTGCTCGCGGTCGGCACCAGCCTATCCTATTACGTCGGCGGCGGGCACTACTGGGGCAAGGCCGTCAAGATCCAGTTGGACGATGCGCCACGCGGCTTGCGCGACGGGCAGAAGGCCGCCGACATCTACGTGCGATCGGATGCGCTTGCCGGCGTCGAGGCGATCCTAGCCGGCCTCGACAAGACGTTGGGCGCCGGCAAGCCGACGGCGGCGGCAATCCGCTCGAAAGAGCTCGCCCATCGCATCGCGACCGAGCCCGCGGACTCGATGCCGTTCGACATCGAGCCAGGCGTGCTGGATCCACGCGAAGTGATCCGGGCCATCGACGCGGTGGTGCCGAAGGATTGGGACTGTGTCGTCGGCGGCGGCCACCAGGCCTATTTCAACACCCAGATGCGCGGCCGGCCGGCGGAGCGCTACACCACGGTCCGCGAATTCGGCGCCGTCGGCAACGGCCTGTCCTATGCGCTCGGCGTCGCGGCGGCGCGCCGGCAGGGCGGCGACGGCAAGGTCGTGCTGTTCGAAGGCGACGGCGGGCTCTTGTTCCACATCCAGGAGCTCGAGACGCTCAAGCGCCAGGGATATCGCATCCTGATCTGCGCCATGAACGACGGCGGCTACGGGTCGGAGTTTCACAAGCTGCGCGCCGACGGCATCGACGACAGTTTGGCGGTGTTCGGCAGGCCCGCGTTCGAAAACATCGCCCGCGGTTTTGGCCTGCGCGGCCACGAGATCCGCGACGTGTCGGTCATCCCAAAACTGTTCGCCGACTTCACCGCGCAAGGCGAAAGTGAAATCTGGAACATCCAGATCTCCGACAAGGTCACCGCCCCGGTGATCCGCCAGACCATCAAGCGCGGCCACGGCAATATGTGAGCGGCGGCAGCTTCCTAGAGCATGATCCGGAAAAGTGGATGCCGGTTTTCCGAAAAGATCATGCGCCAACCAAAAATCTAGACCATGATTCGATTCAATTTGATCGGATCATGGTCTAGGTGGGGAAAGCCATGATACGGACACCTCCCCGGATCGCTCGATTCGCATTGAGTGTGCATTTGGCGGCCGTCTTTTTGTGGCCGATTGCAGCATCGGCCGCCGAGCCCGATCCCAATGGCAGCGTGAATTTTTATTTGCCGGCGTGTCGAACGCTTATCAATCACGCAGCGAGAGACAAACAAGGCGCGTTCCGAGCCGGAGAGTGCATGGGATTAATCGAGGCGACGTCGATTAACGCACCAAATTCCGCGGTCAAAGCATGTCTCCCCGACGACGCGATCACTGCAGAGCAACTTGCGACCTACGTCGTCGGATGGATGGAAACGCACCCGGATTTAGGCAAAGAAAATTTTGTTGCTGTCGCGGCAATGGCGATGGCCGAAAAGTGGCCTTGCGGAAAATGACGGCGGCCGGTCTTCGGCGACGCGACTAACGGTTGAGTTTGTACGGTGCCGCTTTACCTCCGAACGCGGACATTCATCGCATCGCAGCGAATGTCCGCTATGGGGAATAATCTGCTTTTATCGACGGGTGTGTCGCGCCGGTAACATGAATCCCCGCCCGGCTCCGCTAGAGTGAAGTCGATTCAGGATAAGGGGCGGGTCATGACAAAAGCACTTTTGGCGGCGACACTGTTCCTCTTCGCGGGCAGCGCCTATGCGGCGGATATGCCGCTGAAGGCACCGCCGGCCGCGCCGCCGGCGCCGACTTGGACCGGCTGGTATATCGGCATCAACGGCGGTGGCGGATGGGGCTCCGTCAAACCGAACGCCTCAGACGTTGGGCCCGATTCGTTTTTCGCTGGTGCGAACGTCCCGGCCGTGGTCGCGGGCGCGTCCCGGGGCTTCCATGAGACGGGCGGATTGGCCGGCGGGCAGGTCGGCTACCTGTACCAGGCGGCTCCGGGTCAGGCCATCGTCGGCTTGGATCTCGCCGGCGATTGGTCCGGTCTCAAGGGAACCGCCAACAGCGGCTTCACCCCCTACCCCGTCACGGCGCCCACCGGCTTCAGCTGGAATCTGGCCGCCAAATCGCAGTCACTCTTCACCGCAGTCGTGCGTATCGGCCCCGACATGGGCATGTGGTTTCCCTACGTCTCGGCAGGCGCTGCCTACTCCCATCTGACCTACAGCGCGAACTACATCGACACCTTCTATCCGTCCACTTCATTCAACTCGTTCAGCAGGGACGCGGGCGGCTGGGTCATCGGCGGCGGCGCCGAGTTCCGCTTTGCCGACCATTGGTTGCTGCGTGCCGAATACCTCCATACGGAGTTCGCCAGCATCACCGGTTTCGGCCGCATCGCGTGCACCCCCGGCGTCGGCAATTGCGTTGGGGCCGGATTCGGCACGACGTTCCAATTCTCCAGCAGGTTCACTGAAGACATCGGGCGCGTCGCGCTCAGCTACAAGTTCTGATCCGCGATCTCATCGCTTCGGCGAAAGCCCGAGGGTAAACCTCGGGCTTTTGCCGTTTGACGGCGGCCCATGGTCGTCTCCGTGGTTGTTAGCGAGCGTCGAGCCGACAACGGATCCAATCATCCGGTCGGCGGCTTGCTGGTGTTAACCGCCAGTTGAGCGGCGAAAGCCCGCTTGTAGGCGGGCCGCGCTTCGCCGCGGGCGACATAGGCGGCGAGGTTGCGATATTCGTCCAGCATGCCCGATGCTTTCAACCGCAGCAGCACCGACACCATCATCAGGTCGCCGGCGCTGAACCGACCATCAAGCCAGTCGGCGCCGCCAAGGCGCGCGGAAAGTTGCTGCAACCGGTCGCGGATGCGATCCTCGACCAGAGGCAGGCGCTCCTTGCTCCAGGGCTTATCGCCCTCCAGAATCTTGGCGGTTACGAGTTCAAGGATCGGCGGCTCCACCGTATTGAGCGCGGCAAACATCCAGGTGATCGCGCGCGCGCGGGCATTGCCATCGCCCGGCAGCAGGCCGGCATGGCGCTCGGCGACATGGAGCACGATCGCCCCTGTCTCGAACAGGGCGAGATCGCCTTCCTCATAGGTCGGAATCTGCCCGAAAGGATGCAGCGCCAGATGCGCGGGTTCCTTCATCGCCCCGAACGAAACAAGACGAACCTCGTAAGGTTGGCCCACTTCCTCGAGCGCCCAGCGAACGCGCGTATCACGCGCCAATCCCTTGCCGCCGTCGGGAGACCGTTCGAAGGCGGTAATGGTGATGGCCATCGGGGGGCTCCTCCTCGGCGGAAATCATCGGCTGCGGGGCGGGCACGATGTCAAGGCAAACCGCCGATAGTTTGCCGGCGTTCCGCGTCCTTCATTTTTCTTCGTAGCCCGGGTTGAGCGAAGCGAAACCCGGGAGCGGCGACGGAGCCGGACCTTCGTTCCCGGATTTCGCTGCGCTCAATCCGGGCAACGAAACTGTGCGATCGGACGCTTATTTTTTCCACTGCATCCAATTCCGCCCCTTCCCTCTCTGCATCGGATCGAATTTTTCACCGCCGAACCGCGCCATGAATTTCTCCGCATCCGTCGCGGCGGCGAAGCAGTAGACGTTGAACCACTGCCCATCGTGATAGACGCAATGGCCGCGCAGGCAGAGCGACAAATCCTTGCAGAAGTCGTGGATCGTTTTGTAGCCGCCGTTCTCGCAGGCGCTGGCCGGCAGCGCGACCTGGTGTGGCCAGCCTCGGTCGACGGCGGCCGGCGATAATTCGCCTTTGCGGTACACCACGCTCGACCCCTACGCCCCACCACTTGACTCTCATGTTCCTGTTTTGTTCTACTCCCACTGCCGGCGTGGAGTCCAGCATGTGTGCGCTTGTCAAAGTGCGTTCCAAAGAAGACCCGTTCGTTTCGGATGCGCGCATCGAGGCGGCGGTGTTTCGCGAGGTCGATGCCAAACCGGGAAACGAACTGCCGGTATGGCGCCGGCATCCGCAGACGCAGGAAATAACCTCGGCAAAGCTGCGCTGGGGTCTCATTCCCCATTGGATGAGAGCGCGGCCCGAAATTCAGCCGATCAACGCCCGCGCCGAAACCGTCGCCGAGAACCGCATGTTCGCCGACGCCTACGCCAAGCACCGCTGCATCGTGCCGATGGACGTTTTCTACGAGCGCGACAAACGCAAGAAGCTGCACGCCTTCGCCATGACCGACGGCACGCCTTTCGGCGTCGCCGGCATCTGGGAGAACTGGCGCAACCAAAACGGCGCGTGGGAGCGGACGTTCTGCATCATCACCGTCCCCGCCAACGAACTGGTCGGAACGGTCCACGACCGCATGCCGGCCATCATCCCGATCGCGCAGCACGCGCGCTGGCTCGGCACGGAGCCCGACCCGCGCGATCTGCTGCAGCCGTTTCCCACCGCACTCATAAGAATGATCCGTCCGCCGCGGTGAATAGCGGGACGTCCGCACTTTCCCGAAACGCTCTGAGGGCACGACGCTGCGCGTCTTTCCCCACCAAACTACGCTTGTTGCCCGAGCCTATTGCAATGCGACACAGCTCGGCGCGGTTTTACTGAATATTCGGCCCGTTGCCGTAGCATCGCCATTTGGCAGGGATCGGCACCCTGCCGAGGGTGGTGAGCAACGCGCATTTCGTGTGCTCATTTTGAGCCGCTAATATCGATGACCATCGATCGATTTATACCAGTGCTTGTGGTCGACGACCACGGAACGATGACGAAAATCGTTCGTAGTCAGTTGCGACAATTGGGATTTGCCGATGTCGATGAAGCCAACAGCGGGGCCGAAGCTCTGACAAAATTGTGCGCCCGACGCTACGGATTGATCTTTTCCGATTGGCACATGGAGCCGATGAGCGGCTTGGACCTGCTCATGGCAATCCGGGGCGATCCTGGTCTCAAGCAAACTCCCTTCATCATGGTGACTGGAGAATCTCGGTCGGAGAACGTGATTGCGGCGAAGAAGGCCGGCGTAAGCGGCTACATTGTCAAACCGTTCAATGCGGAAATGCTCAAGGTCAAGATCGAGGCAGTGTTCGCGACAAGAGCAAAAGCCCTCGGAGAGCGGCCGGCGATGAGTATGTCCCCGCGTGCCAGCGCAGCTTCGGACACGACGCCTGATACCCCTCAGTTAAAATTTCCCGGACGTTTTACCAGCGACCCTTGAGTGCAATGCACGCCAAGACGAAGGGCCGCGGCCGACTCATTGCCTCGAACGCCCTATCGGCAATTCCTCGGAGACAAAAGTCTCCCTTGGTGTCCAACCGTGCACCGTGTCGCAATAAAGGCATCGGGAAAACGTGACTCTGTCGGGCAGCCTATCGATCTCCGCAAGATCGATATCCACGTGCGTCGGGATTAGTCTTTTCGTATTTGGACACCTGAACATCAACCGCGTCAACGAAACCTCCCGATTCTCAGCGAGGCTGCCGAGAGCTTTGTGGGCGTTGCCGTCGTCCGCGGAGTGCCTTTGGGAGGCGGAGACTTGGTCGAGCATGCATCGTCGTCATTTGAACGATTTGCTGATTGAATTGAGAGTGTGAATTGTTCCTGTCGGCATTGGCATCCCCTTGGCGTCGAGGACGACATCGTTGTGACACGACGACGTTTGGTCTGAAATTTGGCCTGTCTGATTGTTGAATGACCTCTGCTGACAACCGCTTGCACTGGAGTGCAGGATGATAGCTGCGACGCCGTTCGGGTCGGCATGAGATGCCCCGTTTTCTTCCGGAGCAGGCGCCGTGCTCAAGCCTATTGCGAGCACAGCCACGACGGCTATCGAGGCGCCTACGGCAAAAACGCCCAGCGACATCTTCGCAAGCCGCCGGCGCTTCTGGCCGGCGCTTGCTTTGCCCATATGCGCAGGCTTTGTGCCCGGCGCAGATTGGGGCTTAGGCGATGGACTTTGGCTCACGCGGCCCCCTTGCGCCTACGGCTTTTGACGGCAGAGGCGCGCTCGGATGTTTGGCATCGAGGCAACGGGAAACGAATTTGACACCTACGACACCACGATCAGTCCAAACCGCTTCGCAATCGCGCTGAACACTGTCCTTGAGCAGCACCAGGATAAAGGTACGAGGTAAGGCAGCTAATGGAGCGGTGAAACTTAGGCGCGCGCCGTCATTTGAAATATCATGGACGACACAGTCCATGGGCTGCTCGTGGCCGTCAAATACGACTTGCGCGTCGCGACGCATCCGGCGTCGCACGTTTTTCCGATTTTCCCGCGATCGAGCAGCCATGACCAAGAATTCCAGGCGGCCGAGACAACAAACAACACCGCATGGCTGTGAATTATATGCAGCAAACGTTATCGAAGCTTGATCAAGTAAGGATTTCCCTGACAACAAACGACCGAATTAGCAACAAATTACCAAATAAGATTAGAATGACCGCCGTTGCGCCGCGACTAAACAATCTCGGGTGCATTTATTTGTTCAGCGCAATTTGTAGCAAGCATAGGGCGCGCAAAGACACCGACGGCTCCCGCAAAGCGCGGCCTGATGACAAGCTCCGCACCGCGCCCGCGCGTTCATTCACCGAAGCTAATCAAAAGATCGCTGCCGCGGTCGGCGAGCGCAAGCGTTTAGTAAACGCGCCACCTTCGATCTTGAGCCGCCGATAGCGGGACATCCGAGCTTCCCGAAACGCTTCGCTGGGCACGGCGCTTTGCGCCTCTGCTCGCCCTACGCTTGCTAGCCGACTTGATCCAATTGAGACAGTTCCTCAAGGTCGATGTTAAAATCAAAATCCATCTGGATGGGTTGCTCAGGGCACTTTCGCTCGCTGTAGCTGTCGATGTCGTTCTTAAGCTGCCAGCATTGTCCGAGAATTTGGTTCCGACGATTGGCAGCGGCCACTTCCATAAATGGCCGCTCGGCGTTCCAGTCGTCCCATTTCATCACTAGCTGACCGTTCTCGCGGATGCGAGCGGCATAATACTTTCGTACACTACGCCCCTTTCTATCCTTAATGTGCTCAAGCCCCATCGCGCGACCAATCCTCTCGGCACACTGGCTGACAGCCATGCCGCGAGTGAGTTGATAGCGTTCATTTGCTACGGCCCACTCTGCGATCTGCTCGCGAGTGGCCGGCCACGCGCCGCCTGCGGTGCGATAGTCTTCGACAATTTTCAAAAGCTGCTCATTCAACTTGGCCATGGCTCAAGCTCCGTTCTGTCCCATTCTAGGGACAGTTCCCCAGCCGTCCGTAAGTGCGGTCTGAGTGATGATTTCCCTGACTTTCACGAGATATTTGTGGAAGTGCGTATATGGCACTTCATCCCGATACTGCAGTTGCCCCACCACTAGTCCGGGGTGCACCCTAATCCGCTTAGCAAAGAGCAAAATACGCTGCTCCGAATACAAAGGCCGAACTCGCACAATGAAACTGTCCAGTTCCTTTTTTGGCACCAGAAATTCGGCCGCCGCGCTGTTCGCGCGGCCCTCTTCGACAGAAACCTTATCTTTGCGCTGAAGACTTTCCGTCAATTCAACATCAAGAATCTGACCATCTTTGTTCAAGACATGCTCAATTTCATGCCTAAGGACAAACCAGAAATTATTGAGACGATCAAAGCGGATCGCCATTGCAATTACAGGCTTTCCGTCAATCCAAAAGGCTGCCCCGTCAATTTTGGAATTGGGTAGAAACTCTACGATCACAAACCGAACGCCTGCATCCGCTAGGATTTTTGGGACTTGGCGAATTTCCTCAGGAGCAACGAGAATCTCCTTAAGCTCCGTAAGAGCCGCGCGCAACTTTGCCTCCGAATACGCACCAACAGGAATAGCCTTCGCGAGATTGTAAGCGCGATAAAGCCAAGCCCACTGTAGTGGGCCGCGTTCGTCGTCTACGGCCTTCGCTGCGTGGGCAAATTGTGGTTTTTCGTCCAGATTTTTGATGCCGTAAAAATTGCACACTCGATGCTCAATCACATCGAGATTGTCTGACGGCTCAAACCACCTTCGCTTTGTCAGCTCGCGAACAGGGAAAAGTGAGTAGAGCTTGGCGCGACGCCCAACCGCTTCATCGGCGGGCTTAGCCTGGGCCAAGCGATAAACATTTTCGAGGTTCATCCAGTAGAGGGCATCATCGTCGCCAAACGCCTTGGCCAACCCCAATGCCGTATCCGGGGTAATCTGCTTCTTACCGGCAACAATCTCGTTCACCACCTGCACCGGTCTTCCCATGATCTGGGCAAGGTCTCCCTGCGTCCATCCGCGAGCATCAAGCTCATCTCGGATAAACTCTCCCGGGGGGAAAACCTCTGCTGGTGTACGGAGGGGCATGTCGTTCTGTTCCTCAGTGATAGTCAACGATTTCTACGATATGGATGATCTTCTTCGGCGGGGGCTTGCCTTCCTGTTTCTCTCCTTGCTCGTGCAACTCCACGATCAACCGCCATTGGTCGTTAAGGCGCATCGAATACTGACCAGCGCGGGCTCCCTTCAGTTTCTCGAAATTGAATGACCGGCGCGCGTAGAAGGTCCGCTCGTCGGCCGCGGCGCGGATATGCTGCATAGCCTTGCGGTATGCCTTCACCACGTCGCCGCCAAATCCGGCGCTAAAGGTCGCGTCGGTTTCGAGCCTATCCAAGGACTGGTCTTTGAACGTCACGTCCATGAATGCTCCCTATATAGCGACTCCTCGGGATCTGTCAATCATACTTTCACCCCTAGGGTGATTGTTGTTGTTCTAACTAGCTTTTTTGCTCCACGCAATATGACGGATGGGGCCGCTTGGGCCTGGATCATTTACGCGGCTTCTTGTCACTTTTTTATTGACTTTTATCTCTTGTTCGGTTACATTACCATTCTCGCTCCAATGAAGGACATGGCGCGGAGGCACATCGCGTCATGGGAGCGAGGGCGGTGCCCGCGGGCGGATTTGCAGTCTGCTCCCGGGCGGTTTGGGCATCATGTCTCCCGGCATTACGACCGGGGTGGGAGGTGCATCCCTGGACTGGGACAGGCGAAGGCGGGTAACGCCCGTACAGACCGCGTCCCAGGAAGCCTGGCCTGAAGCTGAGCCTTTGGGATGGAATAATTCCCTTAGGTGAGAGCCGTGGTGGAACGCCGTCAGATGAGCGCGCCTTCATGAGGCGCGAGCCGCATCGCAAGATGCGGAGGATGAGGATCAGCGTTTGCCGGCGTTCCGCTTCCTTCATTTTTTCGTAGCCCGGGTTGAGCGAAGCGAAACCCGGGAGCGGCGATGGAGCCGGACCTTCGTTCCCGGATTTCGCTGCGCTCAATCCGGGCTACGAAACGACGAAACCGCGTAACGGAAGACCGAAAGTCAGGCTCCACCCCTGCCCTTTCCTTGAACCGGACCGGTTTCGCGATTGACGTGGCGGTATTTTGTTGGCGCGCGATTGTTCGCGGCCGCGCGGGAGGGCCGTTGCATGACCCTTCCGCGGGGTGCATCATTGGTCAAATTCCATAGCCAAGGCGCGATTCACATGCGCCATTGAGGGAGCGACATCCCATGCACGACATCGTCATTCGCGGCGGCACCATCATCGACGGCACCGGCAAGGCGCCGTTCTCGGGCGACGTGGCGATTGCCGGCGGCCGCATTGCCGCGGTCGGCGGCAAGCTCGGCCCCGGCAAGCGCGAGGTCGACGCCGCGGGCCTGATTGTCACGCCCGGCTGGGTCGACGTGCACACCCATTATGACGGCCAGGCGATGTGGGATCCGCTGTTGGCGCCGTCGTGCTGGCACGGCGTCACCACGGTGATGTTCGGCAATTGCGGCGTCGGCTTTGCGCCGGTGAAGAAGGAGCACCGCGGCGCGCTGATGGATCTGATGGAAGGCGTCGAGGAGATTCCCAACCCGGTGCTGGCCGCGGGCCTGAACTGGGAATGGGAGACGTTCCCGCAATTCATGGATGAGCTGGAGCGCCGGCCGCGCGCCATCGACATCTGCGCGCAGGCCGCGCACCTGCCGACCCGCGTCTATGTGATGGGCGACCGCGCGCTGCGCCGCGAGCCGGCGACGCCGGACGATATTGCGGAAATGCGCAAGCTCACCGTGGAAGCGCTGCGCGCCGGCGCCTTCGGCTTCACCACCTCGCGCACGGATTCGCACAAGACGCCGGACGGCGAATTGGTGCCGTCGCGCGACGCCGACGATTACGAGCTCTTAGGCATCGGCCAGGCGCTCGGCATCACCGGCACCGGCGCGTTCGGCATGAACTCCGACTTCGACGACGAGGACTTCGAGCTGCGCTGGATCCGCAAGCAGGCGCGCGAGACCGGCCGGCCGGTCTGGTTCCTGCTGACCGACCGTTATTCCGACCCGCAGCGCTGGCGCCGCCTGATCGGGGCGGTGCACGGCATGCGCGCCGAGGGGCTGCCGGTGACCGCGCAAATGGCGGGCCGGCCGATCGGCGTGATGATGGGCATCGGCACCGCGCTCAATCCTTTTACTGTCAGACCGAGCTACAAGACGCTCGAGAGCCTGCCGATCGAGGAGCAGCGCAAGCGGCTGCGCGATCCGGACATGCGGCGGCAAATTCTCGCCGAGACGCCGTCGGCGGCCGAGATCGCCAAGCTCGCGCAATTCCGCCAGGTGGTCGCCAAGGATTTCGACAAGTTCTTCACCATGGGCAATCCGCCGGACTACGAGCCGGGGCCGGAGAAGAGCGTGGCGGCGATCGCCAAACGCGAAGGCAGGAGCTGCGAAGAGGTGGCCTACGACTATATGCTCGGCGAGGCGCAGTACCTTTACTTCCCGGTGGTGAACTATGTCACCGGCGACCACGCGCCGATCCTTGAAATGCTCAACGATCCGGCCTGCCTGCTCGGCCTGAGCGACGGCGGCGCGCATTGCACCTCGATCGTCGATAGCGGCGTGCCGACTTTCATGTTGACTCACTGGAGCCGCGACCGCGTCCGCGGCCCAAAACTGCCGGTGGAAATGCTGATCAAGCGTCAGACCAGCGAGACCGCCGATTTCTTCGGGCTGTCGGATCGCGGCCGGCTCGCGCCGGGACTGCGCGCCGACGTCAATCTGATCGATTACGACCGCCTGCAGGTGCAGAAGCCGGAACTGGTGCACGACATGCCGGCCAAAGGCCGCCGCTTCGTGCAGAAGGTCGACGGCTATGAGGCGACCTTCGTCGCCGGCACGCAAATCTTCGAGCGCGGCGAGCACACAGGCGCCCTGCCCGGCCGCCTGGTGCGCGACGGCCGCGTCGGCGAGGCGCTGCACGCGGCGGAATAGGCACGGCAAAATTTAAAATCGCGCGTCAGGTGCAAAATAACGGGGATGATTGCCGGCGGAGTCATTGAACGCGCTGGCAAGCCGTCCGATTGTGGTTCAGCCAACGCCGGGGTGACCGAATGTCTGTGCCGCCGCTTGATTATTTCGACGCCGGGTTTCCTGGCGCCAGCCAAACCGTGCGCATCACGAGCCTGCATGACGCCAAGGTGTTTGCGCGCCGCTGGGTGATCAGGGACAAGGATCCCGCCTTGAAGGCGTTGCTGCGGCACATGGAAAAGGCCAACAGTTCCGCGACCGCCGACATCGCCATCCGGCAATTGAAACAGGCGCTGGCGTGTCGCGGCATGCTGGTCGCCGCGGAGCCGCTGCGCAGCGATCATTGATACGTGCCGGCGCGGCCGCTGCCGCCGCGCGCTGCTATTTGCGAAAATATTCCTCGCACCCCGCGGTGGTATTATTGCCTTTGATGCTTATATCCGTGTTACGCTGAATTGCGCCCCGATTGGGCGATACTTAATCTTGATTTTGGAACCTGTGCGATGACCAGCTTCGATTACCAGGCCGCGGCGGAGCTCTATTCCACGCGCCGGCGCATGCCGCGCCGTCAGCCGCTCGGCTACCGGCGCTTTGCCCAGGCCGCGGACGCCATCCGCTTCGCCATCGAAGATCTCGAGCCGGAGCTTCTGCTCGGCGCCTATCTCGAAGTCGGCGAGGAGAGATTCGACAGCGGCGGCATCCGGCAATTGTACGAAAGCGCCGAATATCCCTTGGCGCGGCGCGCCGTCGTTCATTCATGACCGACAAGCCCATCGATCTCGATCAGCATCGCGGCATGTCGGCCCAGAAAGCCACCGGCCTGCGCCGCATGATGGCCGAGGTGGAAGCCAATGAAAGGACGTTGCGGCTGCGGCAAGACGAGTTGGAAACCCAGCTGCTCGCGGCGCCGGCGGCGAATTGGCACGATGCCTCCGAGAAGGCGCGCTACCTGCTCAACCTGTTTGCTGCGACGATCGGCGCCCAAGACCCGCGCCGGCAGAAGCTCATCGCGGCCGTGCTGGCCGATTTCAAGCGGCTTTCCGGCGAAAGCTAGCGGTATTTTAGCGAAGCATGATCTTTTCGGATCATGCTCTGGCTAATAATCGATTTCCGACGGCGTCTCCTAACAGAACGGTTACCAATAGCGTGCAAAGTGCTGGGGGGCAGGCTGCGCGACGCGTGCGGCTCGCATGCTCGGCCCATGCTTCGCAACCGATATTTCAGCTCGTTGGCACAAGGAACGGCGTTATGAGAAAGACTCTTCCGGAAATGATGTTCAGCGATCCCGAAAAAAGCCGGCTCACCATGCTGCGGACCTGGGTGCTCGACAACGCGGTCACCGAGATCGAGATGAACGAACGGCAGTTCTGGAATTTTGCGCAGCTTCAGCCGGTCGCGGAAAAGCCCTGGGTGACCTTCATGGGCCGAATCATCTGCGTGTCCGACATGCCGATTGCCGCGCAAAAGCACCTGGGAATTTTCGACACCCGCAATCCCGCCGCCATATGAACGTGCCGAAACGCGCGTAAGACGCCGTCAGAAATCCGCCGCCGCAAGCTCGTAGGACCCTTTGCGGCTGCGCTTATACGCCTTCTTCGCCGCCGCGTGGATCGTCGGCCGGCAGATATCGAAGGCCGAGAGCAAAGCCGCCTCGTCGCGCATCATGGCCGGTTGCAGCCGCTTGAGCGCATCCTCGCTGACATAGAACGACCATTCCATGGCGCCGTCATGGCCCCAGAACCGCACGGCGCGCCGTGTTGGATCGAACACCCGGCTCTGATTGGGAAAATCGAGCATGAGCCCTCGGCGCTTGCTTTATTCAGCGCTGGCAATCCAGCATTTGCGCAAGCCCTCGGCATCGCGCACCCACCAATAATCGCCCTCCGGATTGTGCCCGGACACATTGAACGTTTTCAGGTGCTTCTTCACCGCGGCGAGCGCCTCCTCGCGCGTGGAGAAGCCGCGGCCGACTTCGCTTGCGGGAGCCGACGCCGCGTTCTTGAGCTCGAGTATCTTGAACATCGTCGGCCTCCTGGCCGGAGCTATCAAGGCAACGAGCGACCCGGGCTCATCGATCAGCGCCGGTCCTGATCCCGCGCGTCTGCCTTCAGTCATCGAAATTCGGATTCGCCGAAGACACCAAGTCGCTTTCCGAAACCACGCGTTCGTGAGACTCGCTTTTGCTCTTGACCCGATATTGCGGGTCGCCGCCACCGTCTATCGGCCGCAGGCTGATGATCTGGTAGCGGCCCGACGCCGCCGACCGCGCCGTCGACGAGATGAGATCGACGGTTTGGCCGATCTTGAACTTGTGCATGGAGTCGTTCATGGCGAATACTCCGTCAGCGTCGGAACGTTTTGTCACCGGCGCGGTGCGCAAAATTTTCAGGCCTTTTTGCCCAGGCGAAAGAGCTGAAAGCCTTGGCCGTTGATCGCCGTTTCGATCACTTCACGGGATAAATTGTACGGCGGAGCCTGGTCCGGGGCGACGGCGCCGACCACGTGCCAGGGCTTGAACTGGCTCGGCAGTTGCGTGCCGGCGAGATCGCCGCCGAACGCCCGCAGCTCGGCGTTGGTGTCGGACTTGAAGATGAAGATTCGCATCGACCGGCCTCCATGTGCCGAACCGTCATTGCCATAATCGAAGCTGTTGGTGGCCATGTATCACCGCCTGCGGAATTGGTTGCGCTGCGGCGGGCGACTCATCGAGCCGGCGCGCTCGTCCTTGTGACGGAAGATCAACCGCCCCTTTTCCAGATCATAGGGCGAGACTTCGACCGTCACCCGGTCGCCGGCCAGCGTCTTGATGCGGTTTTTTTTCATCCGCCCCGCCGTATAGGCGACGAGCTGATGGCCGTTGTCGAGCTGAACGCGGAAACGGGCGTCGGGCAGGATTTCGGTGACCAAGCCCTCGAATTCCAAAAGTTCTTCTTTCGGCACGTTATGATCCTTTCGACTGGCCGGTCCAACGTTGCGGGCGCTGCTCGCGATCGCGCCGCGGCGGAGCGTTGCGCAGGAAGGCGACGGCTTCGATGCCGCCCGCGCCTGCAGCGGCGGCCTCGCTCGGTTGATGACGGCGGCCTTGCTTGTGGGAATTGCCCTTATGGGAATTGCCGTTGCCCTTATGGGAATTGCCATTGCCGCGGTGCCAGTGCCGGTCCTTGCCGTGAGACGGCGGCCGGGCGGCGGCGTGCTTCGCCGGCGCGGGTTCGGAGCGCCGCGGATCGGCACGACGGTCGCTCAGCGGTATCGACATGCGGATGAGTTTTTCGATATCGCGCAGGAACGCCATCTCCTCGCCGTCGCACAGCGAGATCGCGATGCCTGCGGCGCCGGCGCGTGCGGTGCGGCCGATGCGGTGCACATAGGTTTCCGGCACGTTCGGCAGGTCGTAGTTCACCACATGGCTGATGCCGTCGACGTCGATGCCGCGCGCGGCGATGTCGGTGGCAACCAGCGTCCGAACCTCGCCCTTGCGAAACGCCGCCAGCACGCGCTCGCGCTGGCCCTGCGATTTGTTGCCGTGGATCGCCTCGGCGGCGATGCCGGCCCGCACCAGGCTCTTCACCACTTTGTCGGCGCCGTGTTTGGTCCGGGTGAAGACCAGCGCGCGGTCGATGGTCTCCTGGCGCAACACGTCGATCAGGATCGCCGACTTGGCGGCGCGATCGACGCGAATGACGCGCTGCTCGACCTTTTCGACCGTGGTGGCGACCGGCACGACCGCAACCTTGGCCGGGTCGCGCAGCATTTGCGCGGCGAGCTCGGCAATGGCGTGGGGCATGGTCGCGGAGAACATCAAAGTCTGCCGCTGCGCCGGAAGTTTGGCGACGATTTTGCGGATGTCTTGGATGAAGCCCATGTCGAGCATGCGGTCGGCTTCGTCGAGCACGAAAAACTCGACGTCGCCAAGGCGGAGCGCATTGCTTTGGACGAGATCGAGCAGCCGACCCGGCGTGGCGACCAGGATGTCGACGCCGTTGAGCAGCGAACGGACCTGCGCACCCATCGACACGCCACCGATGGCGAGCGCCGACCGCAGACGCAGGTGGCGGCCGTAGGCGCGGAAGCTGTCGAGGATTTGGCCGGACAATTCGCGCGTCGGGCTGAGCACGAGAACACGGCAGCTCTTGCGCACCGACGGAAGCGGCTTGGCGGCGAGCTGATGCAGGATCGGCAGCGCGAAGGCCGCGGTCTTGCCGGTTCCGGTCTGGGCAATGCCGATGACGTCGCGGCCCGCCATCAGGAGTGGGATGGTCTGGGCCTGGATCGGGGTTGGCGTGAGGTATTTTTCCTCGGCGAGGGCGCGTGTGATTGAGTCGTTGAGTTTGAAGTCAGCAAAGGATGTCAAATGAAGAAGCTTTCTGGTATGCGCGCTTGCACAGCCGCTACGCTATGCGCCGCGACCGCTTTTGCGGGTGGAACAAGACATCCCGCGCGATCTGGGTTGTCAGTGAACTAATGAAGAGCGAGCTAGAAGCCGTTTTAGACACATAGCGCTTTTAACAAGAAGCGCCAAACGGGGTCCCGTACACGCGGCTCGCCACCGGCCTACAAGGCCGCTCATATCATATGCACTATAGATGTGTTCGTTTCAAGGCCCGCAGTCAACGGGCAACCGTCGCCGGTTAACCATTGCGCCCCTTCTCGGCCGCCTCTTTGGCGAGGCGAAGCGCCTTCAATTGCGCCATTCTTTCGCGAATCACTTTGCCGCTGGCCTGATATTCCGTCATGGCCTTGGCGCCTTCCTTGGCACGCTCTTCCTTCTTGAAACTCGCCTCGGCGCGGGCGCGAGCCTCGCTGGACCGGGCATCGCTGGCTTTGGTGGCCAATATCCTCTCCTGGGTTGCGAATCGGCGCGATGATTATCCGTGAGCGCCGGCGATCAATGCAACTGAATCAACATACATATAGGCATTGATTCTGGAAAATGCAGTAGCCCGGATTGAGCGGAGCGAAATCCGGGAGCGGCGTCTAAACTGATAGTTTATTCCCGGGTTTCGCGGAGCCCGTCATCGGGCCGGCCACTTCGGGCCGGACCCGTTGGCTCAACCCGGGCTGCGTTTCACCGCGTGAATTTCTTGTATTTGATCCGCTGCGGCACGATCGAATCCGTTCCCAGCCGCCGCATCTTGTCTTTCTCGTAGTCCTGGAAATTGCCTTCGAACCATTCGACGTGGCTGTCGCCCTCGAAGGCCAGAATGTGGGTGGCGATGCGGTCGAGGAACCAGCGGTCGTGGCTGATGATGACGGCGCAACCGGCGAAATCCTCCAGCGCCTCTTCGAGCGCCCGCAGCGTGTCGACGTCGAGATCGTTGGTCGGCTCGTCGAGCAACAGCACGTTGGCGCCGGATTTGAGCATCTTTGCCAGATGCACGCGGTTGCGCTCGCCGCCCGACAGCGAGGCGACTTTCTTCTGCTGGTCGGCGCCCTTGAAGTTGAAGGCCGAGCAATAGCCGCGCGAATTGACCTCGCGCTTGCCGAGCATCAGCTGGTCCAGGCCGCCGGAAATTTCCTCCCACACGTTCTTCTTGCCGTCGAGCGAGTCGCGCGACTGGTCGACATAGCCGAGATGCACGGATTCGCCGATCTTGATGGTGCCGTTGTCGGCCTTCTCCTGGCCGGTGATCATGCGGAACAACGTGGTCTTGCCGGCGCCGTTCGGTCCGATGATGCCGACGATGCCGCCCGGCGGCAGCTTGAAGGTGAGATCGTCGATCAGGAGATTATCGCCGAAGGCTTTGTTGAGATTTTCGAAATCGACCACGTTCTGGCCGAGCCGCTCGGCGACCGGGATGACGATCTGCGCGGTCTGCGTCTGCTTCTCGCCGGCCTTGCGCAACAGCTCTTCGTAACGCTCGTAGCGCGCCTTGGATTTGGCCTGCCGGGCGCGCGGCGAGGACGCAATCCATTCCTGCTCGCGCGCCAGCGTGCGTTTATGCGCCTCCTCCTCGCGGCCTTCCTGCTCGAGCCGCTTCTGCTTCTGCACCAGCCACGAGGAGTAGTTGCCCTCGTAGGGAATGCCGCGGCCGCGGTCGAGCTCGAGGATCCACCCCGTTACGTTGTCGAGGAAGTAACGGTCGTGGGTGACGATGAGGATGGCGCCCGGATAGTTGCGCAAATGGCCTTCGAGCCACAGCACCGATTCGGCATCGAGGTGGTTGGTCGGCTCGTCGAGCAGCAGCAATTCGGGCTGTTCCAAGAGCAGCCGGCACAGCGCCACCCGGCGCCGCTCGCCGCCGGAGAGTTTTGCCACCTCGGCGTTGTCCGGCGGGCAGCGCAGCGCGTCCATCGCCTGATCGACCTTGGAATCGAGATCCCACAGCCCCTTGGCCTCGATCTCGTCCTGCAGCTTGGTCATCTCGTCGGCGGTCTCGTCGGAATAGTTGGTGGCGAGCTCGTTGTAGTGGTCGACGATCGCCTTCTGCGCCGCGACGCCCTCCATGACGTTCTCGCGCACCGATTTGTCGGGATCGAGCTGCGGTTCCTGGGGCAGATAGCCGACCCTGGCGCCCTCGGCGACCCAGCCCTCGCCGGTATATTCGGTGTCGAGGCCGGCCATGATGCGCAACAGCGTCGACTTGCCGGAGCCGTTGACGCCGAGCACGCCGATCTTGGCGTCGGGGTAGAACGACAGGTTGACGTTCTCCAGGACCTTCCGGTGGCCCGGATAGGTCTTGGACAGACCTTGCATGTGATAGACGAATTGACGGGCCATAAGCGCCCTGCCCTCTTGCTCGGCGCCGCCGCAAAGGCGCTCATTTCGGGGAAATCTGGCGCTGATGTAGCGACCTGACGCGCCGACGGCAAGGACCAGCCGATCGAGAAAGCCCCGCAGCAGCACACCTTGTGGCGCCCCAGCCACGCCCGGCTCCATTAAAGCTTTGTAAGCCCTGGGTCACAAAAGGAACTTTGCGCTGCCGAAATCACGACAAATTTTAATGATTTCTGCCCGACAATGACTATGTCAAACGCGCGTTTGAAATTGGAACCGGCGTTTAACTATACGGGTTAACCATAAGGTTCCAAAGAGGACGCGATCGAGCGGTGGCAACTTACCCAGAGGGGCCATTGCAAGGCCAGTGGGAGCGGTTCATGTGGCGTGATTTTTCCAATGTTTTGCGCGAGGTCTGGCGCGCTTCGGGTGAGCCCTGCAGCGCCTATCGGCCGGACCTGCACTATATGCGCGGCCCCGGCCCGAAATGGCACGCCAAGTACGACGGCCTCCTGACCCACGCCTCACCGCCCACCGCGCCGGCCCTGCACGAGACTGCCGAGCACCACGCCTGATTTGTAGGGTGGGCTGAGCGCAGCGAAGCCCACGCTGTACTGCCGCCGGCTGTCCCGAGCGCGTGGGCACGGCGCGGAGCCTGTCATCGGGCCGCGCTTCGCGCGGACCCGTTGGCGCCTTTGCCCACCCTACGACTATGCTCTAGAACCACCTCCGGACATTAACGGGGTGGAAGCGTCATGGTGGTTCGCTGCGCAATTCTCGACGATTATCAGAACGTGGTGCTCAAGGTCGTCGACTGGTCGAAGGTCACGGGCGACGTCGACATCAAGGTCTTCAACGCGCATCTCGGCGGGCCCGATAACGTCATCGCCGCGCTCAAGGGATTCCAAATCGTCGTCGCCATGCGCGAGCGCACTGGATTCCCGCGCAAGGTGATCGAGGCGCTGCCCGACCTGAAGCTTCTGATCACCACCGGCATGCGCAATGCTTCGATCGACACCGAGGCGGCCAAGGAACGCGGCGTCACGGTCTGCGGCACCGGCTCGTTCGGCAGCCCAACCTCCGGCATTGCCGTCGGGCTCATGCTCGAGCTCACCCGCCACATCGGCTACGAGAACGCCCGCATGCATGCCGGCGCCACTTGGCAAAGCACCATCGGCCCCGATCTCGAAGGCATGACGCTCGGCATCCTCGGGCTGGGCAAGCTCGGCACCCGCACCGCCAATATCGCCAAGGCGTTCGGCATGAAGGTCATCGCCTGGAGTCAGAATTTGACGGCGGAAAAGGCGCAAGAAGCCGGCGTGACCTATGTCGGCAAGGACGACCTGTTCCGCCAGTCCGACTTCATCACCATCCACGTCGTGCTGTCGCAGCGCACCCGCGGCATCATCGGCGCCCACGAACTCGGGCTGATGAAGCCGACGGCGTTTCTCATCAACACTTCGCGCGGGCCGATCGTCGATGAAGCGGCGCTGCTCGCGGCCTTGCGCGACAAAAAGATCGCCGGCGCCGGCCTCGACACCTTCGACGTCGAGCCGCTGCCGCTCGATCACCCCTTGCGCAAGATGGACAATGTCGTTCTGACGCCGCATCTCGGTTACGTCTCCGAGCAGAATTACAAACACTATTTCGCCGGCGTGGTCGAAGACATCCGCGGCTTCCTCGACGGCAAGCCGGTGCGGGTGATGACGTAACTATTGTCATGCCCCGCGAAGGCGGGGCACCCAGTAATCACCGAATTGCTGGCGAATACTGGATCGTCCGCCTGCGCGGACGATGACAAGGAAAGGGAGCAACGTCGTGGCCTCCGACACGCTCATCGACCTCTACTGCCACATCTCGCCGGCCCGCTTTCTGGACGAGATGAACAAGGTCGCGTCAAAGCTCGGCAATATCGCCGCGCGGCTGCGCGGCGTGCGCAAGATCCACGACCTCGATGCGCGGTTCAAGGAAATGGACGAGTTCGGCGACTACCGGCAGGTGATCTCGCTGCCCAATCCGCCGATCGAGGATTTCGCCACGCCCGGCCAAGGCCTGGCGCTGGCGCGCATCGCCAACGACGCCATGGCGGAGCTTTGCCAAAAGCATCCCGACCGTTTCGCCGGCTTCGTCGCCGCGCTGTCGCTCACCGACGTCATGGGCTCGGTCGAAGAGGCCAAGCGCGCCATCAACCAGCTGGGCGCCGCCGGCGTGCAGATATTTTCGCCGCTCGCCGGCCGGCCGCTCGACGAACCGGTGTTCGAGCCGTTGTTCGCCGCCATGGCGCAGCTCGACCGGCCGATCTGGCTGCATCCCGCCCGCACCGCGGCGATGCCGGATTATGCCGCCGAGCAGAAATCGCGCTTCGAAATGTGGTGGTGCTTTGGCTGGCCCTATGACACCTCGGTCGCCATGGTGCGGCTCGTGTTCTGCGGCCTGTTCGACCGCTATCCGAACTTGCGGATCATCACCCACCATCTCGGCGGCATGATCCCGTTCTACGACGGCCGCATCGGCCCCGGCCTCGACGTGCTCGGCCAACGCACCGTCGACGAGGATTATTCAAAAATCCTGCCGTCGCTCAAGCGGCCGCATCTCGATTACATGCGCGACTTCTACGCCGACACCGCGATGTTCGGCGGCGGCGTCCATGCGCTGCGCTGCGGCCTCGAATTCTTTGGCGCCGACAAGGTGGTGTTTGCCACCGACACCCCGCTCGGTCCGATAAAGCCGGCGATCGATGCGCTGAACGCGCTTGGCATGTCGGCCGAGGACAAACGCAAAGTTTTCTCGGGCAATGCCGAGAAATTACTGAAGAAGAAAATCAATTGAGTGTCATCATCCGCGAAGGCGGATGACCCAGTAACCACAGACTGTTCGGTTAGGCGCGGCGATGACTGGGTGCCCCGCCTTCGCGGGGCATGACGCATCATCCCTGATTGTTGCCGCAGTAGTAGCTCGCGGTGCCCTGAGCCACGATGGCTCCCGAGCCGTCGAGAGCGTGCACCCATCCGCCCATGTTGCTGAACATGTCGCCCCGCACCAGGGTATAAGAGATGGACGTGCCGGTCACTTGGACTTCGTAACCCTTCGCGGCTGAGTTGATCCTCGCTTCATAGGCGACCGCTCCGGGATAGGCGTCCCACGACAGGGTCATGACGGTTCCCGGATAGACGGGATTGGGCGGCGCAAAGCCGACGTTCGTCATAGTGTCGGGCACGATCGGCGCCGGTGACGGATTGTAGAAGACGAGGTCGCCGCCGGTGCCGTTCGGGCCGCGGGTCACGCCGGCGAGATGCGCGGCGTCGGTGCCGGCGATCTGGTCGGCCAGCACCCCCGTCGCCGTCCAGGTCTTGCCATCCCACATGAAAATCTGGCCCATCGCGATCCCGGCAAATCGCGCAACGGTAGCCGTCGCCAGCACCGTGCCGTCGCTGAGCGCGGCGATGCTGGTCAGCGCCGAGCCCGGATTGCCATGCGCCTCCCAGGCGGAGCCGGTCCAACGCTGGGCATTGCCGTTGACGTCGATGCTCCAGACCAGACTGCTGCTTCCGACCGAAACCTGTTTGGCTTGCCCGGGCATCGTATCCCACGACGTACCGTTGAAACGCAGCAGCGCGTTATTGCCATCGGTGCCCCACACGGTGCCGTCGGGGGCGCCCGAGATGGTGGCGAGCACCGCGCCGCCCATGTCCTGCCATACCGCACCGGGCCAGGATCCCATCACGCTCAGGCGATCGGCCCAATGGCTGAACCACAGGGCGCCGGCGTTGCGGCTGGCGAGGTCGATGAGGTTGCTGAATGTCACCGGCATCGGCACCCATTGCGCGAAACCGTTGAACCGCAGCACGCCGGCTTGGTTGCCGAGCGACATGTTCCGCCCGTACACGACGCCGTCCGATCCGCGTCGGATCCAAGTGGGCGAGCCGTCGGCCTGCGACATCCATACCTGGCCATTCCAGTGATGGGGCTTCGAATTGTTGTCGACGGCCCAGATGTCGTACGGCGCGACAACCGTAAACGACTGCAACGTCACGCCGGCCGGCGGCTTCACCGCGAGCGCCCATTGTCCCGGACTGTTGAAGCGATAGAGGCCCGCAGCCGAGGCGCCCGGGTCGACAACAATGCCCCAGACGGAATTATCGAGCGCGATCGAGATGGCGTTGAAGCCGGGCCCGCCCGAATCCTGCCACGCGCTGCCGTCCCAGAACAGCGCCGACAATTTCGGCGGCTTCGGCGAATAGTCAGCCGTCGTCGCCCACAGCGCATAACCGCCCTTTGCCGGATCCGTTGCCGCAAACGATGTGAGCTCCACGCTCGGTACCGCAATCGTGCCGGTCTTGCCCGCAGAGTCGGTCCAGGTGATGCCGCCGTCGTAGACCCAGAGCGGGCCCGCCGGTCCGCCCACCGCGAGGCGCTGAGCGGAGGTGCTTGACGACTGCACCGGCGAGGCCGTGAGCACGCAGGCTTTGCCGTTGGCGTCGATGCCCCAGACCTGAGCGGCCGAAGCGCAACTCACCGCCTTCATCTTGCGATTGGTATTGGCCTGCCAGCGGCCGTTTGCGGCATAGCACTGGGCCAAGCCCGCGCTCGCGTCGATCGACCACAGCGTTCCGTCGTTGCCCATCTGGGCCATGCTCAATACCATCGCAACTCCTCTCTTCGCGCTGCCAGCAGCCGAAGCGGAGCGACGCGGCGTGCCCAAGGCGGAAGTTCATTGGTCCAACCCGGCCGCATAGTCGCGAAGGACGGTGCGTCGTGCAAGATGAGATCGTCGGCGGCTGTTCTCGCCGCCGCTGCGCCACTGCACGCAATCAATCTCGCCGATGATCGCCTGGGTTGCGGGGTTCGCGCCAGGCGCGGATTTTTTTGCTCAGGTTGAAGCCGCGACTTCGGGCGGCGCGAACACGCGTATCGGCGGCAGCGGCTCCGTCCACAGTTCGATCTCGACCATGTTGGTGCCGGTCGACGGCCCTTGGCTCAGCTTCGATGTGCCGCGGTCGTGGGTGAGAACGTTGGCATTGCCGTGGGCGCACAGCGCGCCGTCCTCCGCGCCGGCCGGGTCGTACCAGGCACCGCAGGAGAGTTTCGCCACGCCGGGCGATACCGTGTCGGTCAGCACCGCGCCGGCAAGGCAGGCGCCGCGAGCGTTGTGAACGCGCACGATGTCGCCGTCCTTGATGCCGCGCCGCTTTGCGTCGTCGGGATGCATGGCGATCGCCTCGCGGCCGTTGATCTTGCCGCGAGCGCTGATCAGTTCCGAGTCCATCTGGCTGTGCAGCTTGTAACGCGGCTGGCTGGAGACGAGATGCAGCGGATATCGTTCCGCGTTGCGCGAGCCGTGCCATTCCGACGGCTCGATCCAGGTCGCGTGCGGCGGACAATTGTCGTAGCCGAAGCTCGCGATCTTCTCCGAGTAGAGCTCGATGCGGCCGGACGGCGTCGTCAGCTTGTTGGCCGAAGGGTCGGCGCGAAATTTTTCGAACACGACATATTCGTCGGCGCCCTTCGGGATCTCGAAATAGCCGTCCGCCCAGAACCGGTCGAAGTCGGGAATGGCGGCCTGGTTGGTGCGCACGCTGTCGCGCCAGCTGTCGTAGAGGTGCCGCAGCCATGCCATCTCGTCGCGGCCTTGGGTGAAGGCGTCGGCGCAGCCGAGCCGCTCCGCCAACGCGGCAAAGATCGAATAATCGTTGCGCGCCTCGCCGACCGGTTCGATGGCTTTGTCCATGGCGAGCACGAATGGGTCGCGCTGTGCCGAGCCGATGTCGTTTCTCTCCAGCGTGGTCGTCGCCGGCAGCACGATGTCGGCGTGCCGCGCCGTCGCCGTCCACCACGGCTCGTGCACCACGACGGTCTGCGGCCGGCGAAAGGCTGAGCGCAGCTGGTTGGTGTCCTGGTGATGGTGGAACGGATTGCCGCCCGCCCAGTACACCAGCTTGATGTCCGGATAGGTGCTGGCGCGGCCATTGAAGTCGTAAGGCGCGCCCGGATGCAGCAGGCATTGCGCGATCCGCGCCGCCGGAATGGCGCGATTGAGCGGGTTGGGCGCGCTCTCCATGCCCGGCGCGCGGAACGCCGGCGGCGGCTCGGCGATGCCGGACGCGGAGCCGTAACCGAAGCCAAAACCGCCGCCCGGCAAGCCGATCTGGCCGAGACAGGACGCGAGCAACAGCACTGCCCAATAAGGCTGCTCGCCGTGATCGGCGCGCTGGATCGACCACGAGGCGCTGATCATGGTGCGGTTCGCCGCCATGCGGCGCGCCAGCGCGCGGATGGTGTCGGCGGGAATGCCGGTAATCGCCGCCGCCCAGTCGGCGTCCTTCGGCTCCCCGTCGCTTTCGCCCATCACATAGGCACGCACGGGCGCGAAGCCGGTGCAGTAGCGCGCCAGGAAGTTTTCGTCGTGCAGCCGGTTCGCGATCAACGTATGCGTCAGCGCCAACAGCATCGCGGTATCGGTGCCTGGCCTGATCGCGATCCATTCCGGCGCCACCGCGGCCGGGCCGTCCTCGCGGATCGGGCTGACATTGACGACTTCGACGCCGACGCCCGCGAGCTCCGCAAGCGACTGGCCGATGGCATGCGCACCCATGCCGCCTTTGGTCACCTGCATGTTCTTCGGATTGGCACCGCCGAACATCACCATCAGCTTTGAGTGGCGCGCGATCGACGACCATGAGGTGAGCGGCCCGGTGCAGGCCTGCGCGTTGCCCAGCACGTGCGGCAGAAACACCAGCGCGGTGCCGAAACTGTAGTTGGAGACCTGGTCGATAAAGCCGCCGAAGATGCCCATGAAGCGGCGCAACTGCCCGCGCGGCTCATGAAAAATCCCCGCCGAGCCCCAGCCCTGCGAGCCGGCCATGATCGCGTCATGGCCGTGATCGCGCTTGACGCGCAAAAGCTCGCCAGCGACCAGATCGAGCGCGCGCTCCCACGACACCGGCACGAACCGCTCGCGGCCGCGGCCCTCGCCATGTCCGGGCCCGGCCTTGAGCCAACCCTCGCGCACAAATGGTTGCGCGACACGGGTTTTCGAATGCACCGCGGCGGGAATAGCCTCGATCAAGGGCGACGGATCGGGATCGCGCTCGAATGGCCGTACGCCGATGACGCGGCCATCCGCCACCTCGGCGAGGAAGGCGCCCCAATGGGAATGATTGCGGACGAGCTTGGTCATGGCGCGGCCTTAAGAATCCGATTGGCCGCCAGCTTACCACAACGGAAAAGAAAAATGAGGCCTGGGCGTTGCCCAGGCCTCCAGGAGAGAAGAAGATGCCGCTTTAGTCTTCTTTGTGGATGATGACCTTCTTTTCCACGTCGCGCGGCTCTTCTTTCTTGATGATCGTCTTGCTGCGGTCGCCGTCGACATCCTTCTTGATGACCGTGGTATCCTCGGCCTTTACCGCAGCCGCCATCGGCACGCTCATGATGAAGGCGGCCGCCGTGGCAAGCATGATTGCACGCATAGGTGCGTCTCCTCTCTGTTAGGTCGCACAAACTAATGCGTCGGGACCGCGGAGCGTTCCCTGGCTTTGGCGCAAAACGTTCGCCCATTTTTGCGGAACAGTGTGGCCCCACCTGCGTTTGACGCAATTCCCACCAGCGCGGAACCCGTGATATTGTGCGCGCATGACCACACGCGAGCAGAACGACTTCCTCACGCTGACCGGCCCCGGCACGCCGATGGGCGCCCTGATGCGGCGCTATTGGATTCCGGCGCTGCTGTCGTCGGAAATCCCCGAGCCCGATTGCCCGCCGGTGCGGGTGAAACTCCTCGGCGAGCGGCTGATCGCGTTTCGCGACAGCCAAGGCCGCGTCGGCGTGATGGACGAGTTCTGCGCCCATCGCGGCGTCTCGCTGTGGTTCGGCCGCAACGAGGAGAACGGGCTGCGCTGCCCCTATCACGGCTGGAAATACGACGTCACCGGCCAGTGCATCGAAGTGCCGTCCGAGCCGGCCGCAAGCGGCTTCTGCAACAAGATCAAGCTCACGTCTTATGCCTGCGCCGAGATGGGCGACGTGATCTGGGTTTATATGGGTCCGCCGGCACAAAAACCGCCGCTGCCGAATTTCGAATGGGCCACCGTGCCCGGTGCGCACCGCTTCGTCTCCAAGCGGACGCAAGAATGCAACTGGCTCCAAGCGCTCGAAGGCGGCATCGATTCGGTGCACGTCTCGTTCCTGCACCGCCACGATCTGCGCAGCGATCCGCTCCATGTCGGCCAGGGCGCCGAATTCACCCGCGAGACCGACGCCCGCTTCGAAGTGATCGAAAGCAAAGGCGGCATGGTGATCGGCGTGCGCCGGCCGGCGACGCCGGGCAATCTCTACTGGCGCATCACGCAGTGGGTGATGCCGTTCCACACCATGATCCCGCCCTACGGCGACAACGCGCTCAACGGCCACGCCTTCGTGCCGGTCGACGACGAGAACTGCATGTCATGGTGCTTCACGCATCACCCGGCGCGGCCGCTGTCGGCGCACGAGCTCGACGTGATGCGCAACGGCGGCGGCATCCACGTCAATCTCATTCCCGGCTCGTTCCGCCCGGTGGTCAACAAAGACAACGACTACATGATCGACCGCTTGGCGCAGAAGCATCACAAGTCCTATTCCGGCGTAAAGGGCATCGCCATGCAGGACGCCGCGATCCAGGAAAGCACCGGGCCGATCCAGGACCGTGCCAAGGAAAACCTGGTTTCCACCGACAACGGCGTCATCATGGCGCGGCAGCGCCTGACCAAGGCGGCGCGCGCCGTTGCCGACGGCAAGGAACCGGACGGCATCGATCCGGCAACCCACGCCGTGCGCTCGGCCTCGATCGTGCTGCCGGAAGGCGCGAGCTTTTATGAAGCCGCCGGCGATGCGCTCAAAGCCAAACACGGCGTGGCGCACGCGTCGGTGTAGTGCTTGTCATCGTCCTAGTGCTTGTCATCGTCCTAGTGCTTGTCATCGTCCGCGAAAGCGGACGATCCAGTAAACACCGACGCGACAGTGTTTACTGGATTCCCCGCCTTCGCGGGGAATGACAGTTGGGATATGCCCGTCACGGCACCCGCGAAATATCCTTGCCGGCGGCCGCGATCCGCGCCGCGATGTCGTCTCGCGACCAGCCGGTGAGATTGGCCACATTGTCCGCTTCGGTCTTGAAGCGTTGCGGCAGCGACGCGCGGTAGGCCTTGGCGGCCGCGCAGGCCGTCGTCGAGGTCGAGGTGTGGTGCAGGATGTAGCGGCCCTGGAAATTCTCCCGGTCGCTGGTCTCGATGAAATTGAGATCTTCGGGAAAGCTTTTGGCGTCGTAACGCACGTGCAGGCGCGTCACGAATGGAGCATTGCCGTTGCCCGGCCCAGGCGAAAAACGGTTGACGACGGTGCCGTCGCCGCCATCCCACAGCGCGCCGAGCTCCGTGAGCTCGGCCTTGCTCATCGGCGCGGCGGCGCACGGATCGCACCAGCCCGTGTCCCAGGCGTATTCGACGAAAACGCCGTGCATGTTCTCGCGCGCCACCGCGTGCTCGAAGGTCGCCTTGTAGAAACCGGCGAAGTCGTTCTTGACGAACAGCGGCACGTCGACGTCCGAGGGGACTTTGACGGTGCGATAATTGCTGGCCTCGATGCGCCCGTGCGGCGTCAGCGCGTAGATGACGAGGTCCTGCGGCCCGTCGGCGTTGACGGTGCCCAGCCGCAGCGGCAGCATGAATTTCGCCGTCTCGTAGCGCACCTGCAGCGGCCGCAGATAAGCGCGCCCGCCCTCCTGCATGCGCTTCAAGTTCACCTTGGCGACGAAGAAATGCATTTTCTGCTTGATATAGCTGCCGATCACCGGCTCGGCGCCGCTTGGAATCTTATAACCGTTGTCGGTCAGCCAGCGGATCAAGCCGTCACTGTCCTCCGCCGACAGGATCGAGACGTCGTATTCGGCGACATCGTAACGCGCCTCGACCTTGACGCCGCGATATTCCGGCGCCGGCGCCGGCATCGCCGCTGTCGGCAACGGGACCCGTATGGAGCTTAGCGCCATGATGCGGGCCTCTTCGCATGGATCGGGATCGAAATACTCGACCAGCCGCGGCGCCGTATAGGCGTCGAGATGATCGATGGTCTTGGTATCGACGACGCTGATCTGGTCTTTCTTGATGAAGGACGGCACCGGAATGACCAGGGCGAATTCACTGGGTTCGCCCTCGTAGTCGCTCGCCATGGTGATGGCGGTCTCTTGGCCATTGCGCGTGAGAACGACCTTGGAGGATTTGTTGAACAGCTTGGCGTCGGCCTGGGCGACGTAGAAGCCGCAGAACGCGCTCGCCGGTCCCGCCGCGACGGCGAGCTGTGCGACAATTGCGGTGAGCGCGACACCCGCCTTCAACCGGGACAGCAATGGGCTCTTCATCGTGAAACTCCTTGTGGGGTCCATGCGAAGCGTTTGGCCGGAATGATCCGATCGAGCAGCAGCGTGAGCGGCGAGAGCGCAATCAGCGCCACATAGAGCGCCGGCCGCATTTGCATGAAGAACGCCAGATAGTGCCCGAGCGCCGCGACAGACACGGCAAACAGCAGCCGGCCGAGCCGCGAATCCGGCGCCGTGCGCGGATCGGAGATCATGAAGAAGGCGAAGATCAGGAGCGAGCCGCTCTGCAATTGATGCAGCGGAATGGTTAGCGGATCGCCGAGCCAGACGGCGCGGGAAAGGAGCAGCGCCGCATGGCTGCCGAGGAAAAACAGCGCGATGTCGGAGCGCTGCGCGGCCTGCAGCACCAGGATTGCGAAAAACACCAACAGCGCCGCGAGCCAGATGCTGGTGCCCCATTGGCCCGGCGATATCCAGACGCCGTGTTGCGTGAACAAGAGGACGACGATGGCGAAGCCAGCCGGATTCCAGATGTGCTTGCCGTCGATGCGGAACACGAATTTGGACGCAATGGCGATGACGCCGGCCAGCGCCGGCAGCCATGCCGTATCTGCGCGCAGCAACAGGCTCAACGACAAGCCGGTGATCAGCGGCGAGCGCAGGTCGATATTGGGCAAACCGGCCAGCCGCGAGCAGACGGCCTGCGTCGCCAGCGCCGACAGGATCGCCAGCGCGCTGTAGAGCGGCTTTGCGCCGAAATCGATCCAGGTAAAATTGACCAGCAACAATGACGAGAGCGCCACGATCTGAAAGTGGCGCGCATCGGACCACCAGCGTCGCATGGGCGTTCCCTCAAAACCCAAGCCGAGACACAAGTCTGCTGATGCTGTGGAACCGCGACTCTGCGATGACCGACCGATGGCCGGATTTGGGCAACACTATTACTTCTTTGTCAGCTGCCGCGCCGAACATTACTTCTTTGTTAGGTGGCGCTCTGCAGCGACACTATCCGTTCCAGAGCTCGCGGAATTGCGTGGCCACAAGTTGTTCGTAAGCGACCGGCTCAGGCGTGAGCCCGCTGGCCAAGGCGAACTCGTTCAAACCCTCGACGGCCTCGGGTGAAATGCTTGCATCGTAGAACGGCGCGTCGCGCGCGATCAGGCCGGCGATCAGCGGCACTTCCTCGGGCGGGAACAGGCGTTCGGCGACAGCCGTCGACAGCGAGGGATCGGCCTTGAGCGCCTTTTGCGTCTTGACGATCGCACGCACCGCGGCGGCAGCAGCTTGCGGATGCTCTTCGATCAGCCGCTCGGTCGTCGTCAGCGCGGCAAAATTATACCAGCGCGCGCCCGGCGGGCCGTCGCCGCGGCGCAGATCGAGATGGACTTTGGCGACGCCCGCCTTCTCGCCGAGCGCGACTCGCATGCCGTTGCCCCAATAGCCGTCGGCCAGGTTTTGCCGGATGGCCTCGACGCCGGCATGGCCCATGAAGCGTCCCGCTTGCGTCGGCGGCGCCGGTACGATCTGCGTATCGCCCTGTTCCACGTCCAGTCCCGCTTCGGCCAACAGATGCCGCAGGCCGAGCACCGGCGATTCCATGGAGGAGGAAATGCGCAAGCCTTTGAGCGCGCCAAGATCGCCGCGCTTGACGTCGAGGTCGGCGCGAACAGCCAAGAACCAGTAGGAATATTGCGACAACGCGCACAACAGCTTGGCACCTTTCCAGGCCGGAAACGCGCGGGTCGCCGCATAGGCCGGACCGCCGAAAAAATGCAACGCGCCGTCGCGCAGCCGCTCCGGCCCGGTCCGCGCGCCGAACTCACGCATCAGCTCGACGTCGATGCCTTCCTGCTTGAAGAATCCCAAATCGGCCGCGGCGACGGCAACGAAATACGAGGGCGAATCCAGATCGGCGACCGAAAGCTTGAACATTAAATCTCCTCCTGAGCGCGGCCCGAAAACTACATCGCATTCAACATCGCGCCGATCTTGGCGCGGACCTCGGGCGACAGCGCCAATGTCTCGCGCGTGATGGCGTCCATCTCCTCGCCGGTACCCGGATCAACCATGAAGTGACGCTCTTCGCAGGCGGCGAGAAAATCGGCGTCTTTGAGCATGTCGGCGAACGCCGCGCGCAAGGCCGCGAGGCGATCCGCCGGCATGTCCGGTCCGGCGATGATGGAGCGGCCGATCTCGGCGGTGCCGGCGATGGCGCGCAGGATCACGCTCCCCTCGTCGGACGCCGCCAGTTCCGGCAGCGTCGGCACGTTGGGCAGCAACCGATGCCGCTTCAGCGCCGCCTGATAGATGACCGCCGCTTCGCCCTTGTCGATCCAGCCGGGATGGCTGACCAATAGCCCCGGCAGGCCGTAGGCGCCGGTGATGTCGACTTCACTGCGCTCCATGGCAAGAAGAATATCCGTCGTGCCCTTGTAGCCACGCACGATCTTGAATTTGGCGCCGGCAAAGGCGTTGAGCGCCACCGGGTACAGCACCGTGGTCGAGCCGCCGCCTGAGGCGCCGACGGAATATTCCTTCTTGCGCACGTCCTCGAACGATGTGATCCCGGACGCCGGCAATGCCACGCCGGTATCGATATTGGTGGTGACGCGGCCGATGTAATGAAAATTCGCGGCGTTCACCTTGGCCGGGCCGCCGACCGCGCTGTCGAGCGCCAAGGTCTGCGCCAGGCTGCCGAGCGCGGTGCCGTCCTTCGGCGCCACCTCCGCCATATATTTCGCCGCGACGAAACTGCCGGCGCCCGGCATGTTCTCCGGCAGGATCATCGGATTGCCCGGCAGATGGCGCGGCAGGAATTCCGCGACCAAACGTGCGTAAAGGTCGTAGCCGCCGCCCGGTCCATAGCCGATCAGCATGCGGATGGTTTTGCCGCGGTAGAAGTCGGCGATTGGATCGGCACGCGCGCCGGCGGCGCACGACGCGAATAATGCGAGAACGGCAGCGAGCGCTGCGATTCGATTCATCGCGCTATTCACCGCCGCGCCAGCGCCGTCTTGCGCCATAGCGCCCACGGCCGCGCCGAGGCGCGCAGCATGGCGTCGTTCGAGGTGACCGCCTCGGCCCGGGTCATGAAATTGATCGGGCCGCCGATGGTGATGGCGGCGAGCTGCTGGCGCGCGTTGATCTCGGTGTAATAGGCGCGGAACACCGCGTTGGGCAGCGACGGCCCGACCACGGAATCGCCGTGGCCGCGCATCAGCACCACCGCGGCGTCCTTGCCGAGCTTTTTGGCCAAATCCTTGCCGAGGTTCGGCGTCAGGATCATCAAGTCGGTGCCGTCGCCGACGCTTTTGCGGATCTCGAACAGCGGCACGCCGAGGCCTAGAAAGCCGGCATTGTGCAACAGCGGCCGCAGCTTTGCCCGCGTCACGGTGAACGGCACCACGGTCGGCGAATGGCTGTGCACCACCGCGTTGACGTCGGGGCGGGCTTTATAGATTTCGCCGTGGATGAAACGCTCGCGGTAGAGCAGCTTGCCGTCGTCCTCGGCATCGACGGTCTGGCTGTCGAGGTCGAGCACGAGAATATCCGCGGCGCTCACCGATTCCGGCGCGATGGAGCGCGAGATCAGGTAACGGTGCGGATTGCGCGGGTCGCGCACGCTGACATGGCCGAAGGCGTCGAGCACTCCCAATCGGGCAAGCGTGCGATTGGCGGCGACGAGGTCGTCGATGAAAGCCTTGTCGATCGGGCGTTCCGCTGCGCGCCGCGTTGCATTCGCTTTTGTCTTCATCGATTGTCCTGCCTGCCTCGGAGCGCGCGGACCGTAACAACTTTATCGGCGGCTCGGAAGTGTGCCATAACGCTCGGCCCATGCAGCAACGCCAGCCATGAACAACGCCGACCTGATCGTCGCCACGCTGAAGTCGGCCGGCATCAACCGCGGCTTCGGCATTCCGAGCGGCAACGTGCTGCCGCTGATGGAGGCGATGCGCCAGGGCGGCGTCGATTTCTTGCTTACCGCGCACGAGGGCTCCGCCGGCTTTGCCGCCGACGTCACCGGCCGCATGGCCGGAGTGCCGGGTTTGTGCATCGCCACGCTGGGGCCGGGCGCGACCAATCTCGCCACCGGCATCGGCTGCGCGTTCCTGGATCGCTCGCCACTCATCGCCATCACCTGCAATCTCAACACCGATCAGCTCGGCCGGCGCATCCAGATGTGGATCGATCATCACGCGCTGTTCAAGCCGATCACCAAGGCGACCCTGCAGCTGCGCCAGGGCGAGATCGGCGCGACGCTGGCCGCGGCGATCGCACTCGCTTTGAGCGAGCCACAGGGGCCGGTGCATCTCGACCTGCCCGAAGACGTGGCGCTGGCGCCGACCAACGAGCCGGTGCCGGCGCTCGCGCCGCCGGCCAGGCTTCCGCCCGCCGCCGACGCAGCGATCGAGCGCACCGCCGAATTGATCGACGCCGCGCGGCGGCCGATCGCCGTGCTCGGCGCGTCGGCCATGCGGCTCGCCGATCCGGCGCTGCTCGTTCGCGTCGTCGAGCATTTCAATCTGCCGTTCGCCACCACGACCATGGCCAAGGGCCTGATCGACGAGGATCACCCGCTGTCGCTCGGCTGCATCGAGCGCGCCTGCCGCCAAGTGCAGCGCAAAGTGCTGCGTTCCGCCGACCTCATCGTCGGCCTCGGCTACGACACCATCGAAGTGGAATACGAAGCCTGGATCGGCGAAGTGCCGCTCCTGCAAATCGATATCGAGCCGGTGGATGTGGCGCCGTCCGTCAAGCTCGCCCACCAAATCGTCGGCGATCTGTCATCGTCGCTGACGCGCCTTGCCGCGCGTGCGGCCACGACCAATACGTGGCTCCCGGACGAGATTGCCGCCCACCGCCGCGCCTTTCAAGCGGCTCTGCGGCCGGCGAGCGCGGCGTTCACCGCCCACGCCGCGATCGACGCGGTGCGCCGCGCGCTGCCGCGCGACGGCGTGCTGGCCTTCGACGTCGGCGCCCATACCCATCAGATCGCCAGCCAATGGCCGGCGCACGCGCCGAAATCCTTCGTCATCACCAACGGCTGGTCGTCCATGGGTTTCGGCCTACCCGGCGCGATCGCCGCCAAGCTTGAGCGGCCCGATCTGCCGGTGGTCTGCTTGATCGGCGACGGCTGCTTCCAGATGACCTGTGGCGAGGTCGCCACCGCCAAGCGGCTCGGCATCACGCTGCCCATCGTCGTGCTCGACGACAAGTGGCTGGCGCTGATCAAGGTGAAGCAGATCCGCCGCCAGTTCCCGCTCTACGGCACCGAACTGCAGGAAGAGGACTATCGCGAGCCGCCGGCGCATTATTTCGGCGTACCGGCGCACGGCGTGCGCAGCGCCGAAGCGTTGGAAAATGCGGTCAAGACCGCGCTCGCCGCCGACGGACCGACCGTGATCGAAGCGGTGGTCGATTCCGAGCATTATGTCGATACGGTGTACGATTGATGTGTTCAGCCGTAGCGTATCTTCATCACCAGGATGACGAACGTCATCGCGAACGTCACGACGCTCGAGCCGATCAGCGGCCCGTCGACGATCGCCAGCCCGTAGACCAGCCATAACAGCACGCCGATGACGCACAGCGCCGTACCCGGCAGCGAAATCGCCCGCGTGTCGCGCTCGCGAATGATTTTGGCGGCCTGCGGCACCCAGCACAGCGTCGTGAGCACGGCACCGGCGGCGCCGATCGCTTCGACAAGCCCCGATGGCATCGCGGTCATGCGGATCGCCGATTCGAATCAATCGGTCGTTTTTGCCGCCTTGGTGTGACAGAAATGAAACCACAAAATCGGCAAGCGCTTTTTTTGCCGCGCGCGGAACTCTGTTTGATCGTTCCGCGCGCGCGATGTCATCGCATCGTCACGCATGAATCGTAGAATCATCAAGGCGTTAAACACCCTTGGTGGAACCGCCTGCGATCAGATCATGAATGTATCCGATCATACTCAGCGCGTCTTCGACAGCGATCTCGGCAAGCTCACCCAGATGGTCGCCGAGATGGGCGGCCTGGCGCAGAAGCAGGTCACCGACGCCATCGATGCGCTGGCGCGCCACGACGTCGGCCTGGCGCGCCGCGTCATCGCGCTCGACGGCACCGTCGACGGCATGCTCCGCCAGATCGAGGAAAAGGCCGTAGCGACCATCGCGCTGCGCCAGCCGATGGCGTTCGATCTGCGGGCGCTCGTCGCCATGCTGCGCATTGCCAGCGACCTCGAGCGCATCGGCGACCTCGCCAAGAACGTCGGCAAGCGTGTCATCGCGGTCAGCGGCGAGAATTCGCAGCGCACCTTGATGCGCGGCTTGCGCCACCTGGCGACGCTGGTGGTCGCGCAATTGGCCGTGGTGCTCGACAGCTTCGTCGACCGCAACCCGCGCAACGCGTTGCGCGTCTGGCAGGGCGACAAGGAGGTCGACGCGCTCTATGTGTCGCTGTTCCGGGAGCTGCTCACCTATACGATGGAGGATCCCGGCACCATCTCGCTGTGCATCCACTATCTGTTCTGCGCCAAGAACATCGAGCGCATCGGCGACCACGCCACCAATATCGCCGAGGCCGTGCACTACATGGTCGAAGGCCACGCCATCGCCGGCGAGCGGCCGAAGGGCGACGCGTCGAGCTATGATCTGAGCGAGACCATGGTGCCGGCATAATACGGCAGTGCCGCCGCGCATCGGCCATTTCCATCAGACCGCAACAGGGCCACAGGAAAGCGGGCGTTCCGCGGCGTTAACCGCTCGTTAGGGTTAACGGTCTATTGCTGACCAACGCTTTGGCAATGGCGCGTTCAAGCCGTTGCAGCACGGCTCTCGTCGCGGCGAACACGATGCGTCCGAACAGGTTCAGCTCCTCCGCACGCTTTCTGGCTTCCGCCTCGCTGCTTGCGGTCATCGCGGCCGCCGCCGCGGGATGCCAAACCATCTCGCCGACGGCCGACACGACCGGCGCGCTGGCGCCCACGGCTGCCGCGGCCAGTTCGCCGGATGCGGCCTGGCGGCGCGATGTCGATGCCTATGGCGCGCTGTACCACGCCGATCCGACCAAGGCCGACGTCGCCCTGCACTATGCCCAGGCGCTGCGCGCCACCGGCCAGCGCGCGCAGGCTGTCGCCGTGCTCGAACGCCTGTCGATGCAAAATCCCAACAACAAAAACGTGCTCGGCGAATACGGCCGCGCTCTGGCCGATGCCGGGGACTACGACCAGGCGCTCGACGTGCTCGGCCGCGCCCACTCGCCCGATCAGCCCGATTGGCGCATCCTCTCCGCCCAGGGCGCGGTGCTCGATCAGCTCGGCCGCCACGCCGAGGCGCAGCGCTACTACCAGACGGCGCTGAAGATCGCTCCCGACGAGCCGACCGTGCTGTCCAATCTCGGCCTGTCCTACGCGTTGTCGAAGGATCTGGCCAACGCCGAAGCGACCTTGCGCCGCGCCACCGATCGCCGCGCGGTCGATCCGCGCGTGCGGCAAAATCTCGCGCTCGTCGTCGGCCTGCAAGGCCGCTTCGCCGAAGCCGAGCAGATCGCCGGCGCCGACCTGCCGCCCGACCAGGCCGCCGCCAATGTCGCCTATCTGCGCAAGATGCTGGCGCGCAATAGCGACGCGCCGAAACCGAAGTCGGTGGCGCGCGCCGCGGGCGGCACGAGCTGATTTATCGTCATTAAGTCTTACTGCAGCGCCATCACGCGGATCGCGGCCGGGCCGAGAATCACGACGAACAGCACCGGCAGGAAGAACACGATCATCGGTACCGTGAGCTTCGGCGGCAGCCCGGCGGCCTTCTTCTCGGCTTCCGACATGCGCATGTCGCGATTTTCCTGGGCCAGAACGCGCAAGGTGGTGCCGAGCGGCGTGCCGTAGCGTTCCGCCTGCTGCAACGCCAGACATACCGCTTTGACGCCTTCGAGGCCGGTGCGCTGCGCCAGGTTTTCATAAGCCTGGCGGCGATCCGGCAGATAGGACAATTCCGCCGTGGTCAGCGTGAGTTCCTCGGCCAGCGCCACCGATTGGCTGCCGACCTCCACGCTGACCTTGCGGAACGCCGCTTCGATCGACATGCCGGACTCCACGCAGATCAGCAGCAGGTCCAGCGCATCGGGAAACGCGCGCTTGAGCGACAGCTGCCGGCGCTGGATCTTGTTTTTCAGGTACAGGTTCGGGCTCTGCATGCCCATATAGGCGCAGCCGATCGACATGGCGAACTTGATCATCGGCGGATAGTCGAGCTCCAGCACGATGAAGATATAGAACAGCGACACCAGCAGCATGGCGATCGGCATCGCCATGCGGAAGAACAGGTAGGTGATATACGGCGCCTGCCCGCGATAGCCGGCCTGGACCAGCTTGGCGCGCGCTTCCTCCTGGCCGACCCATTTCGACAGATTGAAATTGTCGACCACCGTCTTCATGTACTGCTTGGGCGACTGGCGCAGCATCGCCTTGCTGCCCAGCGCCAGCCGCTCGCGCTCACGCTGGCGGATTTTTTCGCGCTCCAGCGCCACCGCCCGCATCCGCTTGTCGAGCGTGTCGGTGACCAGATACGGCATGGCGAGCGTCAGCACCGTCGCGATCGCGGCGACGCTGGCGAAGAACATCGTCATGACGGCCGGGTCGAGCGCCTGCGATATCAATGAGCCGAGCATGACGCGCCTTTAAAAATCGAAATTGATCATCTTGCGCATCACCATGATGCCGATGAACATCCACGTCCCGCAGCAGGCCAGCATGATGCGGCCGAGCGGCTCGAGCCAAAGCAGCTCGATGTAGGCCGGGCTCGAGAAATAGACGAGCCCCATCACCACGATCGGCAGCGAGCCGATGATCGACGCGGAGGCTTTCGCCTCCATCGACATGGCCTGGATCTTCGCCTTCATCTTCTTGCGATCGCGCAGCACCCGCGACAGGTTGCCCAGCGTCTCGGAGAGGTTACCGCCGGCGCGCTGCTGGATGGAAACGACGATGCCGAAAAAATTCGCTTCGGCGACCGGCATGCGCTCGTAGAGCTTGGCGCAAGCGTCGCCGAGAGGGATGCCGACGGTCTGAGTCTCGATGATGCCGCGGAATTCGCTCTTGATCGGATCTTCGGCTTCGCTGGCGATCATCTTGATGCTGTCGAGCAAGGGCAGGCCGGCCTTGATGCCGCGGACGATGACGTCGACGGCGTCGGGGAAACCATTGAGGAATTTCGCCTCACGCCGTTTCTTGAGGAACTTCAACAGCCACAGCGGCATACCGAAGCCAGCCGCGAAAGCGAAGCCGAGCGCGGGCAAAAGCCCGGCGCCCAACAGCATGGCTGCCAGGAAAGCGACGGCGCCAAGCGTGCCGGCGGTGACCATGAAGCGGCGCTTCGACCAATCGAGGCCGGCTTGCGTGAGCTTGATCGACAGCGGCACGCGCTTGGCCTTTTTTTGCCGCTCTTCGAGCTCCTTGAGCGAGCCTTCGACCTGATCGCGCCGCGATTTCTGGGTCACGCGGGTCGGCCGCGCCGCGGCCGGCTCGGAGCGCGCCACACTCGCCATGCGCTTCTCGGCATGCCGCTCGCCGGACAGAATGGGATAGATGAAGACCCACGCGACCCCGCCGATCGCGACCGCCACCAAAAAGAAAAGGCCGTACAATTCCATGGCCTAGCCTCGCACCGGCTGGGTCGCAGGGTCGGACGCATCGAGCGCGGCGGCGAGCCGCGCTTCCTCGCCGTAATAGCGCGCGCGTTCCCAGAATTTCGGCCGGCCGATGCCGGTCGATTTGTGCTGTCCCATCAGATTGCCGTTGGCGTCCTCGCCGAGGATCTCGTAGGTGAAAATGTCCTGGGTGATGATGACGTCGCCCTCCATACCCATCACTTCGGTGATGTGGGTGATGCGGCGCGAACCGTCGCGCAGGCGCGCCGCCTGGACGACGACGTCGACGGAAGCACAGATCATCTCGCGGATGGTGCGCGACGGCAGCGCGTAGCCGCCCATGGTGATCATGGATTCCAGGCGCGAGAGCGCCTCGCGCGGCATGTTGGCGTGCAGCGTGCCCATCGAGCCGTCGTGACCGGTATTCATGGCCTGCAACAGGTCGAAGGCCTCCTGGCCGCGCACCTCGCCGACGATGATGCGTTCCGGCCGCATGCGCAGGCAGTTGCGCACCAGGTCGCGCATGGTGATCTGCCCCTCGCCTTCGAGGTTCGGCGGCCGCGTTTCGAGCCGCACCACGTGCGGCTGCTGCAATTGCAGCTCGGCGGCGTCCTCGCAGGTGACGATGCGCTCGTCGTCGTCGATGTAGCGGGTGAGGCAATTGAGCAGCGTCGTCTTGCCCGAGCCGGTGCCGCCGGAGATCAAGGTGTTGACCCGGCAGCGGCCGATGACCTTGAGGATTTCCGCGCCTTCCGGCGAGATCGAGCCGAACCGGACGAGCTGCTCGAGCGTCAGCTTGTCCTTCTTGAATTTGCGGATGGTGAGCGCCGGCCCGTCGATCGCCAGCGGCGGCACGATGGCGTTGACGCGCGAGCCGTCCGGCAGGCGGGCGTCGCAGATCGGCGAGGATTCATCGACACGGCGGCCGACCTGGCTGACGATGCGCTGGCAGATGTTGAGCAGCTGCTGGTTGTCGCGGAAGCGGATACCGGTCTTCTGGATCTTGCCGGCGACTTCGATGTAGACCGTGCCCGAGCCGTTGACCATGATGTCGGCGATCTCGTCGCGCGCCAACAGCGGCTCGAGCGGACCGTAGCCGAGCACGTCGTTGCAGATGTCGTCGAGCAGATCCTCCTGCTCGGAGATCGACATCACGATGTTCTTGATCGCGATGATCTCGTTGACGATGTCGCGGATTTCCTCGCGCGCGGAATCGGCGTCGAGCTTGGCCAATTGCGCCAGATCGATCGCCTCGATCAAGGCGCCGAAGATCGTGCTCTTGACCTCGTAATAGGACTCCGAGCGGCGTGAATCGACCGCGGACGGAACCTGGGCCGGCGGCGTCTTGGGACCGGCATTGACAGTTTTGCCCGGCGTCGGTGCGCCGATCAGCGGCGCGCCGAGGCCCGCGGAGGGAAATGGGGTGCGACCGACTTCGCCGGGCGCCGCCGCGGGCGGCGGTCCTGCCGCCGGCGCCGGCGACAGCGCGCGCTGAGCCGCCGCCGGAGCGGAGCGCTCGTCGACGCCGGTGGAATTACCTGTGGGACGCTTGCCAAACACGAACGCAACTCCGACGCATTTCTAGGTTTTCCGCCCCAACAGCTTGTCCATCAGTGGCGACAGCAGGCCCGAACGTTGCTTCTTGGTCTCGACGCGCCCGGTGAGCAGCTGCGCCAATTGCCGGAACGTCTCCGCAGTGCGATGGCCGGCGGAAATCTCGGCGATCATCTGCCCGTTATTGGCGGCGGCGCCGAACAATTGCGGCTCGAACGGGATGGTCGCCACCGGCTCGTCTTCCAGCGCCTTGGCGAAATCGGCGGCCTTGATCTCGGGCCGCTTCGGCACGCCGACCTGGTTGAGACAGTAGCGCGGCAGGTGATCGTTCGGCCGCGATGCCTTGAGCAGGTCGTAGATGTTCTTGGCGTTGCGCAGATTGGCGAGGTCGGGCGCGGCGACGATGAGGATTTCGTCGGCGCCGATCAAAGCCTGCTTGCTCCAGCCGGTCCATTGATGCGGCACGTCGAGCACCACGCAGGGCACCGTCGCGCGCAGCGAATTGAAGATCGAGTCGAACGCATCGGCGCCGAAATCGTAGACCCGGTCCAGCGTCGCCGGCGCCGCCAACAGACTCAAATGATCGGTGCACTTGGCGAGCAGGCGGTCGACGAAGGCGGTGTCGATGCGGTCCGGCGAAAACACCGCCTCGGCGATGCCCTGCGGCGGGTCCTGGTTGAAATCGAGGCCGGCGGTGCCGAACGCCAGATCGAGATCGGTCACCACCGCATCGAGCTTCTGGTCGCGCGCCAGCGAGAACGCGATATTGTGCGCCACGGTCGAGGCGCCGACGCCGCCCTTGGCGCCGACCACGGCGACGATGCGGCCGACCGGCTTGGCGTCGGGTGCCGAGAACAGCCCGCACACCGCGCGCACCACCTGCAAGGTGTCGACCGGCGCGATCAGATAATCGCTGACGCCGCGGCGCACCAGCTCGCGATAGAGCATGACGTCGTTCGTGCAACCGACGACGACGACGCGGGTGCCGGCGTCGCAATAATTGGCGAGCTGGTCGAGACCGTCGAGGATCTCCTCGCCGCGCTCGTCGGATTCCAGGATGATGACGTTCGGCGTCGGCGCGCTTTGATAGGCCTCGACGGCCGCGGTCAGGCCGCCCATCTGAATGCGCATATGCGCTTTGGCCATGCGGCGGTCTTCGCTGGCGCCCTGGATGGCGGCCGCGGTTTCCACGGTCTCGCAGAATGCCTGCACGGAAACGCGCGGCGCCGGCGCGATATGTTCGTCGCGGCCGGCGGTGTCCGTAACTGCGCTGTCGTCGCGCGCGGCTTGATCAGCTTGTGCCATCAGGTCCCGACATCAATTGCCAAAGTCGCTGATCTTGGCGGCATTGGAACTCGGATAATTGGTCGCGGTGCTCTCACCGTCGCGATATTTCTCCATCACTTTGGTGCGGCGCATGGTGTAGGCCGGCGTCTCGTGCTGCGGCTGCACCAGGTCGGACGGATTTTCGACCATGGCGGCGAGATTGCGCTGGCTGGCGCAGCCGAAATTCCAGTGCGGCTGGTTTTCGAAATAATTGCGGTTGTAGGTCGGCCCGATGTCTTCCGGCCACATGCCGCAGGGACCGGCTTGCGCGGTGATTTTCGGGTACGTGACGCGCACCGTGGCCAAGGTGCGCGCATTGGCCGGATAGTTGCGCACCATCATGGCTTTCGGCGGCACGCCGGTCGCCGCCAGGATCGATTGAATTTCGCGCAGCGACGCCGCCGCCGAGCCCTCGTTGACGGTGCCGGTCGGCAGATCGATCAGCACGCCGCCGGTGGCTTCCTGCTTCCAGTTTTGCGCGAATGCCAAAAGTTCGGCGCGCTGCTCCGCGGTGAGCTCGCCGCGATTGGCGCCGATGAAGAGCTGCAGCGTGCGTTCGGCCTCCGTGACGGAGATCGGATGACGCAGGCGGTAATCGTACGGCACGTCGGGCGCAGCCGTGGTGGCCTGGTCGGTCTGGCAGGCGCAAACCAGAAGGCCGAAAGCGGTGACGATGGCGGCGCGCAGCCCCGCCGCGACGCTGCTGCGGCGGCCGGTGGTCATTGTGCGGACGGTATGCATCGATCGTCTCCTGACACCGGCTTCAATCGAGGATGAAGCCGTAGCGGCCGTGATAGCTGTCCGGATTATCGGGACTGCCACCGCCGCCGACGCCGTAGATGCGGTTGAGGTGGCCGAGCAGGATCTGCGCCGGATCGCTCGGATCGGCGAAGCCGTCGTCGGGCCGCGACAAATCCTTCTGCGCCACCGCGCGCACGACATAGGGCGTCACCAGCACCACGAGCTCGGTGCGTTGATTGAGGTAGTCGTTGCTGCGGAACAGCGGGCCGAGAACCGGCAGCTCGGCAAGGCCCGGCAGGCCGTTGATGTTGTGCTTGGTCTCGTCCTGGATCATGCCGGCCATGGCCAGCGTGCCGCCGGACGGAATCTCCACCGTGGTATCGGCGCGGCGGGTACGGATCGACGGAATAGTCGCCGACGTCGAGGAGCCGGGCTCGACGACGGTTATTGAATTCTGGGTCGACAGGTCCGACACCTCGGTCACCACCTTGAGGCTGATGCGGCCCTCGGCGAGCACGACCGGGGTGAAATTCAGGCTGACGCCGAATTTCTTGAACGTGACCGCCGGCTGACAGGTCGTCGGCGCGCCCGGCGTGCTCGAGGTTGCCGAGCAGGAGTAGCCGTTGAGCACCGGAAACTCGCCGCCGGCCACGAAGTTCGCGGTTTCGCCGGAGATCGCGGTGAGGTTCGGCTCGGCCAGCGTATGTATGACGCTGGCCTGTTCCATGGCCTGCAACGTGGCGGTGACCGACTTGAAAGTGGTGTTGATCGCCGAGCCGCTGAGCGACTGGCCATAGGCCGAGAACGGATTGGTGTTGTTGAAATTGACCACCGCGGTGCCGTACCCCAGCGACCCGGAAAGATTGATGCCAAGCTGCTTGATGACGTCGCGCTCGACCTCGGCGACGGTCACCTTGAGCATGATCTGGTCGCGGCCGCGAACCACGAGAGTGTTGACGACCCGTTGTGACGTACCGACGGCGATTTCTCCGCCGGCGGTCATGGCTTCGACCAGGCGCGACGCCATGTCGTAAGCCTGCTGCGATTCCAATTGGCTCGCCACGGTGCCGGACAGAACGACCGCATCGCCGATGCCCTCGACCGTGATGTCGTCGTTCGGCAGCACGTGCTTGAGCGCCGAGCGGATGCCGTTGAGATCGCGCATTACGGCGAGGTCGAGGCTGGCGATCTGCTTGCCTTGAGCGTCAAAGAAAAAGACGCTGGTCTGGCCTTGCTTGATCGCGATGATGTAGGCGCGGCGCGAGGAGCGTATGACCACGTTGGCGATCGTCGGATCGGCGACCAGGACGTCGCGGATGTCGCGCGGCAGGTCGATGACCAGGGACTTGCTGACGCCGAGCGCCACCGAATGCGCTCCGACGTCGCTCGCCGCGATCTGCAGGTTCTGGATCGGCGGCTGGCTCGCCGGCAGATCGCCGGCGGCCCCGGCCGGCCACGGCACAAGCCATGACACGGCGATCAGGCCGGCGAGAGCCGCGCGGATCCTTGTCCTTGTTGCCATGGTGAGGTCCCTTTGTCCGTTCAATGGGATAGCGACAGGGTACTCACGCCGAAACGCACCGTATTCATGGGGCCGCGTTTGTCGTAGTCGTCGCCGCCCTCCACCGTCGATGATTGCGAGTCGACCAGGGCGCGCAATGACAGCGACAGCGTGCCGAGCTGACGCGACATCGCCAGAGTCTCGGCCTGGTCGGGATTCAATTCGAGCGTCGCGGTCTTGCCGACCACGACCTTCTGGCCGGCTTTTTCCTCGACCGCCTGGTCGATCGCCAATACCCGCACGTTGCGCAGGATGGCTTCGCTGACGATCTTCTCGACGCCGATCAGCTTTTCCGCCGCCTTGTCGCGGCGCGTCAGGATGACGTCGACGTGATCGTCGGGCAGGATGAAGCCACCGGCACCGTTTTCGGCGGAAACCTCCATCGACACCGCGCGCATGCCCTTGGTCAGCACCGCGGCGAGGAAGCCCGAGCCTTTTGCGAACACCACCGCGGGGTCGCGGATCGGTTCGCCGGCGGCGGTCGGTATGCGCACGATGGCGCCGACGAATTGCCGGATCGCGTCCGGCCGTTCGGTCTTTTTCACGAAAGTCTGGGTCGCGGCGGCCTGCGGCCAGAGCTGCCAGCCGACGTCGCCTTCGCCGATCACCTGGCCGCGGCCGAGATCGTTCTTGGCGATCAGAATCTCGACGGTGGCGAGCGGCGGCGGCGGCGGCGCGGGCGGCGGCGGTGCCTCGTGATGGCTACTCGCCAAATAGGCCGCAATCCCACCAGCGGCGAGAGCGACACCGAGGACAACGAGACGCGCGGCTTTCATTACGCTTCACTTCCCACGTGACGGCGGGAAGCGCCGTCATCGCCGGATTTGACCAGTTAAAGGTCAAGGCATGGTTAATGAGGCGTATCCAAATCGCGTTAATCTTGTATTGCTCAGCCCCGTCCAAGGGACCGCAAGATCAAGCGGTAAGCGCCGCCATCAACTCGGTCTGCGGATAGACGACGATGGCCGCGATCGCCAGCGCAATGCCGTAAGGCACCCCGCAATCCGGCCGGTGCAGCCGCTCGGCCCATTCCCGGCCGAGAAGCCAGCGCGGCATCGGCAGGGCGCGATACTGCAGCAGCAACAATGTCAGCGCCCCGCCAAGAAGCGAGGCATAGACCAGATAGTCGGCGAGATGGTGGACGCCGATCCACAGCACCGTGGCGGCCGCGAGCTTGGCGTCGCCGCCGCCGATCCAGCCGCGGGTGAAGCACAGGAAAGCGAACACCAGCACGGCCGCGGCGACGCCGGCATGGACGAGCATGTCGTGCGCGCTCATCCCGGTGAGCAGCGCGAGCAGGACGAAGCCGCCGACCAGGATCAGCGACACCCGGTTGGCGATGGTCATGGTGAACAGATCGCTCGACGCGGCAAAGGCCATCATGGCCGGGAACAACGTCAATCCGATCAATTCGGTCAACATGGCACGCGCCTGTCTTTGCTGAGCGACGGCATACGCTGCACCGGTTAGCGGAGCCTTTAAAAGCGAAAAGGCTCCGGCAACGGCCGGAGCCCTCTCGTAACGGAAGCAAAACGACGCTTACTTGAGGGCGGTCGAAACGCTGGAGAAGGTGTTCTTCAGGTTGGTGCCGAGGCCCTGGACGACGGCGATGATCGCAACCGAGATACCGGCGGCGATGAGACCGTATTCAATGGCCGTGGCGCCCAACTCGTCCTTCACGAAACGCGCAAAAAGGGTCTTCATGAGTTGGCTCCTTAAGGTCCACACGTGGCTGTCTGAGCGTGACCCAGCGGCCGTTTTTTCCGGCCGTTAGGATCGATGACGACGCTAACAACGAGAAATTTCATTGGGGTTAAATCGTTCGACGAAACCGGCGGTATATCGCCTGTTCCGCAACGTCGTTAATAATCTATTGCGAACGGGCAAATTGCGACGCTGCTGCGCAGCGAGCCGTTGCTGCGTCGACGTGGCAGCGCACGATTAGGTTCCGCAACACCGCAATTGCGCGATGAGGTATAGCAAACAACAGTTTCGATCCGGTAAGCCGGCGACGCAAAGTTTGCATTAAATCGCCGTTTGACATCGCCGCCATGCGCGGGCCGCCGTTCTGCGGCCGGCATCTTTCACGCCGTATTAATGGCCGCACCGATATCACTCATGTCACTTGGCGCGTCGCCGCTGCCGCGCGAGCCTCACGCAGGGATCGACACATGTTTCTGCCGCCAGACGGCGCACCGGGTCCGGACAGCATGGGCCTCGAGCTGCTCGCGTTCTTCAACAGCGTCGGCGAAACGTTGACCAAGAACCTCGCGATTTCGCTGGCGATCGCCGCCGCCTTCACGGTCCTGACCTGGTTCTGGGCCTGCAATCCCGGCCGGCCGTGGTGGAAGAAGTCCGATCTCGTCACCGATCTTTGCTACTGGTTCTTCATCCCGGTGATCACGCGTTACCTGCGCATCGGCATGCTCATCGTCGGCGCCGCGCTGTTGTTCGGCATCACCACGGCCGACGGCCTGATCGCCTTCTACGACAACGGCCACGGGCCGCTCGCCGCGCTGCCGATCGCCGCGCAGATGGTGCTGTTCCTGGTCGGCGAAGACTTCATTCTGTACTGGACGCACCGCTGGTTCCACGGCGAGCGGATGTGGAAGTACCATGCCGTGCATCACTCGTCCGAGGAGCTGGAGTGGATCTCGGCGGCGCGCTTCCATCCGGTCAATCTGTTTCTTGGCAGCGTGTTCGCCGACGTCGCCCTGCTGCTTGCCGGCATCTCGCCCAACGTCTTCCTGGTGCTCGGGCCCTTGACCATCGCCCATTCCGCCTTCGTGCACGCCAATCTCGACTGGACGCTGGGACCGTTCAAATACGTCATCGCCGGCCCGGTCTTCCACCGCTGGCACCACACCGCGGCGGAGCGCGGCGGCGAGCGGAATTTTGCCGCGACCTTCCCGGTGCTCGACCTCATGTTCGGCACCTTTTATATGCCGGCCGGCGAGCTGCCGGATAATTACGGCATTGCCGAGCGTCAATTTCCCAAGACGTTTCCAGCCCAGCTCGCGCACCCGTTCACGCAGTGAATCGGCGGCAGCACGGCATTCAAGGCCGGCCGATTTGCACTTCATTCACTATTTTGCAGTCAAGTGGACCGGTCACAGTACGGGTTCTCTGGTCGTCGAATCCGCGTAGCGTTTCGGAGAGTATCGATGACGGCGTTGTGCTTGCGCGGCCTTGCGGCGCTCAAACCGCTTTGTTGGCTGGCGATGGTGTTGTTCCTGACCGCGGCCGCGTCTATGGCCCGCGCCGACGACACGGTCGTCGTCCATCTCGACGAGGCCAGGGTCATCAAGCTGCCCGAGCGAGCGAGCACCGTGGTGGTCGGCAACCCGCTGATCGCCGACCTGTCGGTCCAGCCCGGCGGTCTCGCCGTCCTCACCGGCAAATCCTACGGCGCCACGAACTTCCTCATCATGGACAAGAGCGGCGCGGTGCTGGCCGAGCACAATGTCGAAGTGCAGGGGCCGCCCGACAAGATCGTCGTGGTCTATCGCGGCATCAACCGCGCGACCTATAGCTGCACGCCGGAATGCGCGCCGCGGGTCACGCTCGCCGACCAGACGGAATTCTTCACCGATACGCTCGCCCGCATGACGGCCCGCAACGCCCAGTCCTTGGCCGCCGGCGCCGGCGCGCCGCATTGACAGCCTGGACCTAAGGTTGACGAGGTCTTAAAGCCGGTCGCCGCTTAGCGGCATTCGCTGCAACTTATCGCCAATAGCTGCCGAGGTAATGCTTGCACCGTGGGCGCGCGCCGATGCGCGGGCCCCACTGGGTGAGGGTGACATGTTCGAGCAGCTGAAACCAAAAATTTCAGCGCAGGCACTGCGGCTGCTGAGGTCGCCGTTGCCGCGCCGCTTCGTTTCGCAACGCAAGGCATCGACCACCGTCGAGTTCGGCCTCTTGGCGGCGCCGTTCGTCGCCTTGATCTTCGCGATCCTGCAAACTGCGATCCTGTTCTTCGCCGATCAGTCGCTCGAGACCGCAGCGGCCACGGCGGCGCGGCTGATCCTGACCGGCCAGGCGCAGACCCAAGGCTGGGACGCGGCGCAATTCAAATCGCAGGTCTGCAACGTCATCACCGGCGTGTTCAATTGCAACAGCGGCGTGTACGTCGACGTCGAGAACTATTCGTCGTTCGCCGCGGTGAGCCTCGGCATGCCGGTCAGCGGCGGCGTCTTTCAAACTTCGAGCCTCGGCTATAATCCCGGCGGTCCGGGCGACGTCGTGGTGGTGCGGCTCTATTACAAATATCCGGTCTATGTCGATCTGTTCGGCTTCAGCCTGAGCACCTTGACCGGCGGCTACAATCTTTTGGCCGCCACCGCCGTCTTCAAAAACGAACCCTACGCATCATCCTGAAGGAAACCGGCCATGATCGCTCTCGCTCGCCATATGTCCCGCGGCGCCGCGCGCTTTGCCAAGGCGCGCAGCGGGCTGGCCGCCGTCGAGTTCGCCATGCTGCTGCCGATCATGATGACGCTCTATCTCGGCTGCGTCGAGATCACCACGGCGGTCGCCACGCAACGCAAGGTCACCTTGACCGCGCGCGCGCTCGCCGACCTGCCGAGCCAGTTCACCGCCATCACCAACGCCGACATGACGAATATCCTCAACGCCTCATCCGACATCATCGCGCCATACGCCGCGGCCCAGCTCAAATCGGTGGTGTCGGAGCTGGCCATCGACGCCAACGGCCAGGCCACCGTGGTCTGGAGCGACACGCTCAACGGCACCGCGCGCACGGTCGGCACCGTCGTCAATGTTCCGGCCAACCTCGCGGTGGCGAACACCTATCTGCTGCTCGGCGAGGCGCAGTACAGCTACAATCCGTCCTACGGCTATGTGGTGACCGGCACGCTGACGCTCAGCGACCAGATCTACATGCGTCCGCGGCAGTCGAGCTCGGTGGTGCGCAAGGCGTCGTGAGATCGGACGACGGAGGACGGACGACAGATGATTTCCTAATCCGTCGTCTGTCATCCGTCATCTGACCTCTGGTATAGGCAGCGCCGTCGTCGACTTGATCTTTTCCATGGCGAAGCGCGAGGTGACGTTCTTCAGCGGCACCGCGGCGATCAGTTTTTTGTAGAACGTGTCGTAGCCGGCGATGTCGGGCACCACGACGCGCAGCATGTAATCGACGTCGCCGGCCATGCGGTAGAATTCCATCACCTCGGGCATGGCACCAACCACCTGGGCGAAACGGTCGAGCCAATCCTGGGAATGGTCGCCGGTCTCGATCGAGACGAAGATGGTGACGCCGAGCCCGATGCGGTCCTGATCGACCAGCGCGACGCGCTTTTGGATAACGCCTTCGGCTTCCAGCCGCTGGATGCGCTTCCAGCATGGCGTCGACGACAGGCCGACCTTGGAGCCGATCTCGGCGACGGACAGCGCGGCGTTTTCCTGCAGAACCGCTAGGATTTTCCGGTCAATGGCGTCCATAATGGCGAATAATCTTCCAAATCTGCGACTATGAACGTCTATATATAGAAGATTATTCTAAATCAAGGCCGCCCCGCCAGAAACGCCTCTACTTCCGCCCGGGTCGGCGACCCGGCCGAGCCGCCGATCCGGCTGCATTTGATGCCGGCGACCGCGGCGCCGAAGCGCATCGCGTCGACCTCGCTGCGGCCTTCAGCCAATGCGAGTGCGAAGCCGCCGTGAAAGGCGTCGCCGGCGCCGAGCGTATCCACCGCCTCGATGTCGAACACCGGCAATTGGCAAAGCTTGCGACCTTCGAAAAACAAAATGTCGTTCGGCCCGTTGCTGACGGCGAGAAAGGCGTCGGTCTTGCACGCGATCCGCTCGAGCCCCGCGGCGAGATCGGTGGCACCGGTGGTGGCGCGCAAACATTCCGATGAAAAGATCACGTGGGTGGCGATGCGAAACAGCGGATCGTCCTCATCGGTCGGCCGGTCGCCGTCGAGGATCACCGGCAGATTGCGCCGCCGTGCCGCCGCACAGATCGGCTCAACGAATGTCGGATAACGATTGTCGGCCAATACCGCGTCCGCGGCCGCGACGATCTGTTCCGGATCGGCCGGTGTCGTCGTGGCGATTTTTTCATCGCGATAAGTCACGATGGTGCGGTCGCCGCGCGCATCCATGAAGATCGCCGACAGCGCCGTCGCCAAGCCATCGACGCGCTGGCAGAACGTGCAATCGATCTTTTCACGCGCGAATGCGGCCAGCACGCGATCGCCGTTGGCGTCCTCGCCCGCCGGGCCGCCCATCGGGCCGGCGAGCGAGGCGCGGCCGCCGAGGCGGGCGATCGCCACCGCCGCGTTGGCGGCGCAGCCGCCGTTGACCACGAAAAATCCCGTCGCCTGCACCTTGCCGTCGGGTTGCGGGAATTGCTCGACGCGAAACACCTCGTCGAGCACGATGATGCCGGTGCAGAGAATCCGCGGCGCCTGACGCGAGGACATGTTAATCTAGCACCTTTAATCAAGAACCTGGCAGCCATCCTCGACGAAGCCGCGAATGAGATGATGGGCGATGGCGACCGGCGGCGGCGTGGTCAGGCCGTCGGGATGGCGGCGGTTGAGCATCGCCGCCAATTCGTCGCGCGAAAACCAGCGCGCGTCCTCGATCTCGCTGCGGTCGATGACGATGGTTTCCGACAGCGCTTGCGCGTGGCAGCCGATCATCAGCGAGCTCGGGAACGGCCACGGCTGCGACATGGCATAGGTGACCTTGCCGCAGCGGATGCCGGCTTCTTCCAAAATCTCGCGCCGCACCGCTTCCTCGATGGTTTCGCCCGGCTCGGCGAAGCCGGCCAGTGCCGACCACATGGTCGGCGCGAACCGCGGCGAACGGCCGAGCACGCAACGCTCGCCCGAGATCGCCAGCATGATGACGACCGGATCGGTGCGCGGGAAATGCTCCGCCTTGCAGGACGGACAATCGCGCCGCCAGCCGCCCTGCACCACCCGCGTCGGCGTGCCGCAATTGGGACAGAAGCGATGGCGCGCGTGCCAGCCGATCAGCGCCTTGGCTTCGGCGAGCGGCGGCAGATGCGCGGCATCGACCAGGCCCTGCACCGCAATGGTGCGAAGATCGGTGATTTTCAGATCGTTGCGCGCCTTGAGCGGCTCGATCGCGGCCGGATCGAGGCCGAAGCCGAAGCGCGGCGCTTCTTCCAGGAGGCCGAGGAAGATGGTTTCGCGCGCGTCGCCGAGCGCGGAGGCCTCGGCCGGCGAGAACAGCGGATCGATCGCCTCGCCGCTTTGTTTCATTACCACAAGCTCGCCGCCGATGACGTAGCCGCCGGCGCGATCGTGTTGCAGAAATTTCGCCAGCGCCGCGTCGTCGGTGCGGCGGTCGGCGGCGCGATCGATGGCGCTCGCCGTGTAGCCGAGGTGCGGTCGCGGGCCGAGTTCGGGGCGTTCGGGCACGATGCGGGGATCGATCACTCAGCCGCTTCGCGCAACGGCCGCGGATAGATCGCGTCGTAAAGCTCCGGCCGCTGCCATTGCGGGCCGAGCACGCCTTGCTTGGCGCCGCAGCCGGCCGACGAGCCGACCTGATCGCGACCGGCGCGCAGCTGGCGCACGCGATCGAGGCTGACATCGACCAGACTCATGCCGGCGACCGTGCTCTCGAACACGATCTCCTCCGGCGTCGCCACCATGGCGAGCCCGCGCTGGCCGTGATCGAACAGATTTTGCGTCGTCACCACGATGGCAAGATTCTCGATGGCGCGCGCCCAGATCAAGGTCCGCCACGTCGCCCACAACCGGTTCTTGTCGGTGCCCGCCGGCATGAAGATGAGTTCGGCGCCGCGCAGCGCCAGCGCTCGCGACACTTCCGGCATGTAGACTTCGCTGCACATCGCGAGCCCGACCTTGCCGTGGGCGGTATCGAACACCGGGAAATCGTTGCCCGGCGTGTATTGGAACTCCCAATCCTTGCCGCCGGTATAGATCCACGGCCCGTTCGGATGGGTGCGGCGGTAGCGCGCCGGCGCGCGGCCGTCGGGATAGGCCATGACGATGAGGTTGTAAGCGCTCGCCGCCTTGCGATCGATCGGCTCGATGGTGCCGAACACCACATGCACGCCGTGGGTCGCCGCCGCCTCCGCCATGGCCGCGGTCGGATCGAAAGTTGCCGGCATGCGCCACGGCCCGGGATAGGTTTCGGGGAAACAGACGAAATCGGCGCCCTCGTGGGCGGCATGCTCGATGGCGCTCACGGCCTCGGCGACGTTGCGCTCGTCCTCGCCGGGACGGTGCGAAATCGGCTGCACAATGGCGATGCGGAAGGTCATTGCGGGCTCCTGATCGCGCTTTCCCCCTTTAGATTCCGGGGCTTCCTCTTGGCGGCGGATTGAAGCCGCGGCGTTCAATAAGGTCAAGTCGGAGACTTTCTTCCACCTCCCCCTGGAGGGGGGAGGTCGCCACGCGAAGCGTGGCGGGTGGGGGTGAGAGCGCGCGGAGCGCGCTGTGACTCCCTGCATCGCCGCGCACCCCACCCCGCGTCCCTTCGGGCCGCGACCCTCCCCCTGCAGGGGAGGGTGAAAGCCTTTCACCGCAGCCTGCGCCCTCCTCTGGCAATGCTTGACCCGGATAGGGGTCCCGGACCAACGTTCCGCAAAACGAAAGGAAAGACCCATGCCGCGAACGCCTCGCATCGCCATCATTGGCGGCGGCATCGGCGGCCTGGCCGCGGCGCTGGCGCTGGAGCGGCGCGGCGCCGAGGTGGTGGTGCATGAGCAGTCGGGCGCGCTGAGCGAGATCGGCGCCGGGCTGAACCTCACGCCCAATGCGGTCAAGGCATTACGCGCGCTCGACCTCGAGGAGGCGGTCCAAGGAATCGCCGCGGAAACCGACTTTCTCAACATCCGCAGCTGGAAAAGCGGCCGCTACATTTCGCGCACCAAGCGCGGCGATTTCCGGCAAAAATTCGGTGCGCCGAATCTGTCCGTGCACCGCGCCGACCTGCTCGAAGTTTTGGGCGCAGCGCTGAAGACGACGCAACTGCGCTTCGGCGCCCGCTGCGTCGGCGTCGAAGGCGGCGCGCGTTCCGCCACGGCGCGCTTTGCCGACGGCAGCACCATCGAGGCCGATGTCGTGGTCGGCGCCGACGGCATTCATTCGGCGGTGCGCGAAAGTCTTTTCGGTTTGGACAAGCCGCGTTTCACCGGCTGCATCTGCTGGCGCGGCATGGTGCCGGCGGACGCCGTGCCGGCCGACATCGATATGAAGAATGGCGCTCTATGGATGGGCCCGCACGGTCATGTGGTGCATTACCCGGTGCGCCGCGGCGAGCTTCTCAACATCGTCGCCCATGTCGACAGCGACGCCTGGACCGAAGAATCCTGGACGCGGCAATGCGACGTGTCCGAGGTGATGACGACCTATGCGGCTTGGAATCCGGCGCTGACAAAACTCTATCCGTGCAGCGAGCGCTGGTACAAATGGGCGCTGTACGACCGCGATCCGCTGGAGCAATGGAGCGTCGGCCGCGCCACGCTGCTCGGCGATTCCGCCCACGCCATGCTGCCCTATCTCGGCACCGGCGCCGGCATGGCGATCGAGGACGCTTGCGTGCTCGCCGCATCGATCGCGCGGGAGGGAGAAGATCTCAGCGCGGCGCTGTTGCACTACGAGCGGCTGCGCGTGCCGCGCACCAAGGCGGCCGTGCTCGGCGCCCGCGCCCGCGCCAAGGAAAACCACCTCGCCTCGCCCTGGGCGCGGCTCAAGCGCGACCTGACCTTCAAGCTGCGCGAACGTTTCGGCGGCGAAGACAACACCGCGTTCAAGGTTGGGTGGCTTTACGAGTATGACGTCGGGCGCGAGCTACGGTGACGACACAAGGCGTCCGCGAATCGCGCCGATGAAGCGTTCCATCGCATCCGCCGCGTAAGCGAGCCGCGGCACCGCGCCCCAGACCGGCTTCGGCCACGCCGCATCGTCCTTGCGCCGCGCCACGACGTGGACATGCAACTGCGGCACCACATTGCCGATCGCGGCGACGTTGAGCTTGTCGCAGCGCGTCTCGTCCTTGAGCGCCCGCGACACCAGCGCCAGCTCATCCATCAGCACCGCTTGCTCGGCACCGAGGTCGATGATCTCGCTCGCGCCGGCGCGCCGCGGCACCAGAATGAGCCAGGGGAAATTGGCGTCGTTCATTGCCAGGAGCCGCGACAAGGCGAGATCGCAAACCGGCACCGTATCGGCGGCCAGTTGAGGATGCAGCGACCATCCGGTTTCAGACATCCTACGTGTCGACGTATTCCGCGATGCTCGTCGGCGGCGGTACAGCCGAGCCGTCAGCCTTGAGGCCATCGACGTGGAAGCGGATGGCGTCGCGGATTTCGGCTTCGACCTCGGGAATTGTTGCCCCGGTCGCAACGCAGCCGGGCAGGTCCGGCACGTAGGCGGAATAATTGCCCTCGGCCTTTTCGATCACGATCGCGTAGCGCATCACGAACATCCGAAAATATCGAACCTAGTAGCCATTCAACCGTATGGGTTCATTGCCCGCAAGCGCAGGTCTGCCGGTGCTTGCTTTCTCCCCCTCCCCGGCCAATATAGTCCCCGGGAGGTTGGCGGTGGACGAGCCACTCGCCAACCGGGTCAGGTCCGGAAGGAAGCAGCCCTAACGAGCGCGGTTCGGGTCGCTCGTCAGCCTCCCACCCCTTATTTTCGCATTGCGCGAATCTTGAAACCGGCACCATTCGCAACCTCGCAGGCGGCGGAGTCCTGAAGAACAATGAGCGACGCCGCCAACGAAAAACCCGGTTCCTACCGCGTGCTGGCGCGCAAATACCGGCCCTCGACCTTCGACGACCTGATCGGCCAGGACGCCATGGTGCGCACGGTGTCGAACGGCTTCGAGGCCGGCCGCATCCCGCAGGCCTGGATCCTCACCGGCGTGCGCGGCGTCGGCAAGACCACGACGGCGCGCATTTTGGCGCGTGCGCTCAACTACGAATTGCCCGACGGCTCGATCACCGGCCCGACCATCAAGATGCCGGTCATCGGCGTGCACTGCCAGGCGATCATGGACTCGCGCCATCTCGACGTCATCGAGATGGATGCGGCGTCCCACAACGGCGTCGACGACGTGCGCGCGATCAACGACGCGGTGCGCTACGCGCCGGTCTCGGCACGCTACAAGGTCTATATCCTCGACGAAGTGCACATGCTCTCCGGCGCCGCCTTCAACGCGCTGCTCAAGACGCTGGAAGAGCCGCCGGCCCACGCCAAGTTCATTTTCGCCACCACCGAGATTCGCAAAGTGCCGATCACGGTGCTGTCGCGCTGCCAGCGTTTCGACCTGCGCCGGGTCGACGCGGCGCTGCTGGTGGCGCATCTGCAAGCCATCGCCGCCAAGGAAAGCATCACCACCGAGCCCGAGGCGCTGGCGCTGATCGCGCGCGCCGCCGAAGGCTCGGTGCGCGATTCGCTCTCGCTATTCGATCAGGCGATTGCGCATGCGGCCGGCCCGGTGCGCGCCGAGGACGTGCGGGGGATGCTCGGGCTTGCCGATCGCACCCGAGTCATCGACCTGTTCGAAGCGCTGATGCGCGCCGATGTTGCGCGCGCTTTGCAGGAGCTGCGCGACCAGTATGACACCGGCGCCGATCCGGCCATGGTGCTCGGCGATCTCGCCGAGTTCACCCATTTCGTCACCCGGGTGAAAGTCGTACCGGCGGTGGCCGACGACGTGTCGCTCACCGAAGCCGAGCGCACCCGCGGCCGCGCTTTTGCGGCGAAATTGTCGATGCGCATTCTGGCGCGCACCTGGCAGATGCTGCTCAAGGGCATCGCCGAGGTCGAGGCCGCCGGCCGGCCGATCGCCGCCGCCGAGATGGTTTTGGTCCGTATCGCCTATGCCGCCGACCTGCCGACGCCCGACGAAGTCATCCGTTCGCTCGGCGACAGCGCGCGCGGCAATGGCGCGGGCGCAGCGCCCTCAACGCCAACGTCGCGCGCGGAAATGCCGGCGCGTTCCGAAATGCCGCGCGGCGGTGGCGGCACGCGCAGCCAGCTCGCCTCGGCCGCGCCGTTGCAGGAACCGGTCGCCCGCGGCGCCGAGGACAATGCGCCGGCGCGCGCGCTCAACCGCTTCGAGGATTTGATCGCGCTCGCCGCCGAGAAACGCGACGTCTCGTTGAAGAGCGCGCTGGAGCGCGACGTCCGTCTCGTGCGTTTCGAGGACGGCCAGCTCGAGATCGCGCTCGAACCGAGCGCGGCAAAAATGCTGGTCGGCGACCTGTCGAAGAAGCTCCATGATTGGACCGGCCGGCGCTGGATGGTCGTGGTGTCCGCCGAAGCGGGCGCGCCGTCGCTGCGCTCGCAAGCCGAAGAGCGCAAGACGCAGCTCAAGAGCGACGTGCGCAGCGATCCGCTGGTGCAGGCGGTGCTGACGCGCTTCCCCGGCGCCGAAATCGTCGAAGTGCGCCCGCCGGCCGCCACCGCCAGTGCCGAGGATATGCCGGACGCGCCAGACAACGAGAGCGACCCCGATGCCTGATTTTCTCGGCCTGATGAAGCAGGCCGCCGAGCTGAAATCGAAGATGGAGAGCATGCAGGCCGAGCTCGACCGCATGGAAGTCGAGGGCATCGCCGGCGGCGGCATGCTGACGTTGAAAATTTCCGGCAAGGGCGATCTGCGCGGCGTCCACGTCGACGAGACGCTGCTCAAGCCCGACCAGAAGGAAATCGTCGAGGATTTGATCGTAGCCGCCCACGCCGACGCCCGCCGCAAGCTCGAAATTCTGCTGCAGGACAAGATGCAGGCGATGACCGGCGGCCTTCCGCTGCCGCCCGGGTTGAAACTGTTTTGATGCCCACGATCGCCGCCGGTCCCGAGATCGAACGCCTGATCCAGCTGTTGGCGCGGCTGCCGGGGCTTGGGCCGCGCTCGGCGCGGCGCGCGGCTTTGTTCCTGATCAAGAAGCGCGAATTGCTGATGGCGCCGCTGGCCTCGGCCTTGCAGTCGGCGATGGAGAAGATCGAGATCTGCCGGGTGTGCGGCAATATCGATACGCAAAATCCGTGCGCGGTGTGCACCGATGCGCGGCGCGAGCCGTCCATGATCGTGGTGGTGGCCGACGTCGCCGATCTGTGGGCGCTGGAACGCGCCCGCGCCCTCAATGCCCGCTACCACGTGCTCGGCGGCACGCTCTCGCCGCTCGACGGCGTCGGGCCGGACGATCTCACCATCGACGCGCTGATCAAGCGGGCACACGCGCCTGAGGTCAAGGAGATCATCCTGGCGCTCAACGCCACCGTGGACGGCCAGAGCACCGCCCACTACATCACCGACCTCCTGCACGACGCCGAGGTCAAGGTGACGCGGCTCGCCCATGGCGTGCCGGTCGGTGGCGAGCTCGATTATCTCGACGAAGGCACGCTCGCGGCGGCGATCCGCAGCCGCACGCCGTTTTAGGCCCGACGCTGCCTGCAAAATAGCCACCGCCCGCCTGCCGGGCGACCACGCCAAGCCCCAGAACGGTAAACCGAAACCAAATCCTCGCGATTCCGCCGCGTTCGGCACTTGGCCCATGGTTTGCATAACACTAGGGTGCGATCTCGGTCTCACTCGTCGTGTTGAATGAGGTTGCAGGAGCCCCCGGAGATCCCGGCACCGGGGGCTCCATTATTTTATGGACCCCTCGTCATTGCGGGGCGCGCCTAACGGGTCCGGCCCCGGAATGGCGGGCAGTTGCGCGCCTCGCCGTCGCCGTGCACATCATTGCCGCCCGTTTGAGCAAGGTGTGCGCATGGCCGACGACGTCCCGTTCGACAAGTCTTTCGATCTCGAGCCCGACACCGCGAAACAAGTAGCGCCGCTGGTGCGCGCGGTGGCGGCGAACAATCCCAGTCCGTTCACGTTCAGGGGCACGGTCAGCTACATCATCGGCCGCGGCAAGGTGGCGATCCTCGATCCGGGGCCGGACGACGACGCCCATGTGGCGGCGTTGCTCGACGCGGTGCGCGGCGAAACCGTGACGCACATCTTCGTCACCCACACCCATCGCGACCATTCGCCCGCGGTACCCAAGATCAAGGCCGCGACCGGCGCGAAAGTTTTCGCCGAAGGTCCGCACCGGCTCGCCCGGCCGCTGCATATCGGCGAAACGCGGCGGCTCGACGCTTCCGCCGATATGGATTTTCGCCCCGATGTCGCGCTCCCTGATGGCGAAGTGGTGCGCGGTGACGGCTGGACTCTGCAAGCGCTGACCACGCCGGGACACACCGCCAACCACATGGCGTTCGCGTTGCCGGAATCGAATCTGATTTTCTCCGGCGACCACGTCATGGGCTGGTCGACCACCATCGTGGCGCCGCCCGACGGCGCCATGAGCGATTACATGGCCTCGCTGCACAAGCTCGCCAAACGCAGCGAGCCGCTCTACCTGCCCGGCCACGGCAATCCGATCCGCAATGCGCCCCGTTACGTCCAGCATCTGATCGCGCACCGCCACGGCCGCGAAGCCTCGATCCTGCACCGGCTCGGCAAAGGCGCGGCCGACATCCCAACGATTGTCAAAGCGGTCTATATCGGGCTCGATCCACGCCTGACCGGCGCCGCCGGGCTCTCCGTGCTGGCGCACATGGAAGAGCTGGTCGCGCGCGGCGCCGTCCTGACCGACGGACCGGCATCGATCGCCGGCACCTATCGCTTGGCCGATGGCTTGGCCGGCGCTTGAGGCTTTGTCGCCGGCGCCGGCGCGGGCGCCGGCTTTTGCGGCCGCGCCAGCACGTCGTCGATATCGTCGATCAGGTTGCGCACCCGCGCCGCGTTGGTGCCGAGATCGTGGCGGCCGTAGCGCGATGCCGAGCGCACGTCGATGCGCGTGCCGTCAGAGGTCGGCCGCACCCGCACCACCACGTCGTCGCGGAAGCCGAGGATCGGCGTGCGCGCGATCGCCTCGATGAATCCGTCGCGCGGCGCCGGCCCCGGCGGCGCGCGCGGATCGACCGGGCGCAGCGCGCTGCCCTGCGGCGGCCGGGCGTCGACGATGCGCCATTTGCGCTTGATGATGACCTTCATCGCCGCGTCGTAGGACTCCTGCGGCGTCGAATCGGTGAGGTCGGGCTCGATGTCGGAATAGGCGGCATGCTGCAGCTCGGCGGCATAGAGGCCCGCATAGGTGATCGGATTGGCGTCGCGCGGCCGCAACCGCGCGATGGCATCGAACCGCGGCGGATCGATCGGGTCGGTGGTGATGTCGTAGATCGCCGGCAGCCGGTAGCCCTTGACGCCGAGGTAAAGCGGATAGGCGATCAGCGCGGCACCGATCAAGAACGCGGTGACGGCTTCCTTGGCGCCGCCGACGCCTTCGAACCAGATGACGATCGCGGCGCCGATGGCGAGCAGGATGGCGACCACGGCGAGCAACAGCGCGCCGGCCAGCGTCGACAAAGCCGGCACGATCTCGAGCGCGCCCGAACGCACGATGATGACGGCGATCAAGGTCGCGGCCAACGAGAACAGCGCCACGCGGCGTGCCCAGATGGCGAGCCGCGACGGCGGCTCCTCAACGGTCCGGCGTCGCACCATCACGCTTTAGCTTTCATTTTCGACCGCTGCCCTCGATTGTCCCGCCACCCGACGGCGGCGCGCTTGCCGAAGCTTTGCCGCTTGTCCCGCCGCTGACCGCGGTCGTTCCGCTTGCCGAAGCCGTCCCGCCGGCCGGTGGCGGCGCACTTGGTGGCGTACTTGGCGGTGTACTTGCCGGCGCGCAAATTTGCTTGAGCGCCGCCCAATCGGCGGCGCCGAGCAGCGGCGTCGTCGCGCCCTTGGGCGCAACCGCATTGATCATGATGACGCGATCCTTGGTGTCCGGGTGGTCGGCCAGGATTTTGATGCCTTCGTCCTTGTCGGCCGTGACCCGCGCCAGGATGGTGGCGAGCGCGCGCGGATCGCCGCCGACCTGGTGCATCAGGCCGACGCTGTAGACGTCGGCCTGCGCCTCGACCCGGCGCGAATAGGACGATCGCACCAAAGTCTTGGCGGCGATCACCACGGCGCCGCCGCCGACGAAATCGCCGAGCATCATGCCGAACAAAAACGACAGCCCCGCGGCCTGCAGCACGGTGCGCGTGCCGTCGCGGTGCGCGACATGACCCATCTCGTGCGCCAACACGCCGGCGACCTCGTCGGGCGACTGGGCGCGATCGATCAGCCCCTGGAACGCGTAGATGTGACCGCCGGGCAGCGCAAAGGCGTTGAAATCCGCTCTGCGCACCACGTCGACATGGAGCGGATAGGGCAGCGCCGCCGCCGCCTTGAGCCGGCCGACCAGCTTGTCGAGCGCGGCCTGCCCGGCGGCACCATTGGCGCCTGAGCCGCAAACGAAACCCGCGCCGAGATGCTTGGTGTCGAGCGTGGCGCGGATCTGGCTGTCGACCGCGTTGCCGAGCTTTTGCTCGAACGCGATCGGGACCAGCGGCGTCAAGCGGGTGGCCAGCACCGGCACGCCGATGATCGCAGTGAAGATCAGCGACTCCACGGCGGCGAGGCTCAAGATCACGACCTTGCGCCGCAGCCGGCGCTCGGCTCGGCCGCCACGGTCGAGCGTGACCGCGCGATCCTCGATCGCCGCCGCGAGCGCTGAGTTGCGCACTTCCAGGCGCGCCAGCAAGGTCTCGCCGTGGCGGCCGAGCCGCAACACGCCGTCGGGCGCCGCCTGGCGCCGCAGTTCGGCATAAAGCCATTCGTCGAGCAGATGCCGGCCGGACGAGAAAATCTGCAAGCCAGCCGTGCCGGTTTCGACCACGACGTCGTTGCGCGCGCTGCAGGTGCCGTCGAAATAGAGGGCGGGGCCGCTTGACGGCGCGGCCTCGGCGGCGGGCGTATCGGCGGTGAGCGTCATCGCTAGATGCTGCCGACGCCAAGCGCATCGGCGAGGCCTTCGCCGAGCGCCGAGCTTGCGCTGCCCGTGGCGCGCACGCCGTCGAGCGCCGCGTCGCCGGTCAAGGCCGCGGTGTCCGCGCCGAGCCGCCACAGCCCCGCCGCCACAATCACCTGATAGATGATCGAGGAGCCCATCATCATGACGACATAAAGCAGAATTGAGATCGCGCCGATGACCACCTGCGTGAGCGTGGCATTATGCGCCAGGCGGACGATGCCGGCGACGGAAAAGATCGTCAACCCGCCCATCATCGATGCCAGCAAGCTGAGCAGAAAAAGATAAAGAATGAGACGCAAATAGACCCGGTACACCTGCCTGATGCGCAGTTGCGAGGTGACTGCGATGTCGCCGAAGCGCAAGCCTGAAATCCACCAGCGCAGCTTCACCGCCTGGAACACCGGATAGAGCACGACGGCGACCATGATGCTGGCGAACAAGGCGAGAAAGATGATGCCAATCGACTTGGCGATCTGCGGGTTGCTCTTGATCAGCGTATTCAAAAACTCGCTGTCGCCCTCGGACAGCGCCAGCGCGTGGCCCAGCATTTCCCAATCGATCAGCCGCGCCATCGCCGCGATGGCGGCGATGGGCACGCCGACCACCACAAGCCACATCGGCAGGCCGCGCAGGAACAACGCTAGCCCCGAGCCTTCGAACCGGCCCTGCAGATCGCCATAGCTGGTGTTGCGCATCTTGAAGCGCTCGATGAACGCCTGCGTCCACGGATAAGCGAGCCCGAGCGTGACGATGACGATGGCCCAGCAAATAAGCGCGTAGAGCGCGTAGCGCCACGGCGAGCCATGCTGGTCGAAGCGCAAGCCGCGGAACACCGTGCGCGTCAGCCGATAGCGCCGCGCCCGATAGAGCGCGTATTCGCCGAGCAGCGCCAACAGCGCAAAGCCGATCAGCGCCGGCTTGAACGCCACCATGTCCAGCTCCAATGCCACCAGCGCAAAAACCATGTAGAGCGGGACCAGGATGGCGACCGCGAACAGAAAGCCGACCAGAAGCTCGGTGGCGAGCCCGTTATATTCCAGCGTGTCGCCCGCGATCTCGGTGTTCGACCACAGAAAGCAGCGCGCGTCGGTGGCGAGCCAAAAGCGATAAATGCCGAGCGTCACCACCACCAGCGCGGCGCCCTTGACGCGCAGGCGCCAGTAAGCGTCCTCGTTGCCGAGGAACCGCACCGTTCCCGCAGGCGAAACCGGACTTGAAACAATTTCGGCGGTCGTCATGACGCCCCGGCAAATACCCGCAAAACCCTCGTATATCGCGCTCAACTCCGTTGCATGTCGCCGTGACCTTTTTGCGACGGACGGACCCGTTTAATGGCTTAAAACCTGGCGGGCAATGGGCAGCCCCAAGCCCCGTTTCGTAGCCCGGATTGAGCCCAGCGAAATCCGGGATGAGTTCATACGACTCATCGATCCCGATCTTCACACAGCCGGCTCCACCGGAAGCGGGATCATCCGCTCGCGCGACGCCTCGGCGCCGTAGGCGATGGCAGCAAGAATATCGTCGTGCGTGAGCTGGGGATACTCGGCGCGCAATTGCGCTTCCGACATGCCGCCGGCCAAGAGGTCAAGGATCAGAGCCACCCATATGCGCGTTCCTAGCACACACGGCTTGCCGGCGCACACCGCCGGGTCGATGCTGATTCGGTCCAATTGATTGACCATGTCCGATACCTATCAATCACCGCATTATGGATAGCATCGCGGCGGGTGACAATGTGGCTACGTCGCTGCCGCGAGCGTAGTTCAGCAAGCGTAGCCCGGATTGAGTGAAACGAAATCCGGGGCCAGCCTCTCAATACCCGGATTTCGCCTTGCTCAATCCGGGCTACGCTCGCTCAGTTTGAATGCGGCTGGGGTTCGGGACGCACTTTATCTTTCGCGCCCGCAATGAACTCCAGAAACCGCAGACTTTCAGTATAACTCGGATTCCAGTGGGCGTGCGTAGTGCCGGCCGGGACGAACAGGCTATCACCTGCCTTCAACGTCAGCGGGGCTTTACCGTCTTCTTGCCAAACGCCCGTGCCCGAGACGACATAGAATGTTATCGCCGCCGGATGGTAGTGCCGCGGATTGATGGCGCGTGGCGCGTACTCCGTATCCCAAACCATGACTTCCTGCCCGGGATTTCCAGGAACATCGCTCTTGAGCAAGCTTTTGTGGGTGATGCCGATCTTGCCGTGGGTGGCATCAGGCATGTCCAGCTCAGGCGGGTGAATCGCGCCCTGTTCCGCGCGCGCCGGTCTTGCGGCGGCGAGACTTAGGATCGCCAGGGCAGCGACAGTGACCAAATGAATCGCCATCGTAGTTTTCATGGAATTTTTCGTAAACGCCGTTTGCGGATTCCTCAAGCTGAAAACACGGTTCACCCCCAGACTCCCGTTCGCCTATACCGCTGCGATGCAATCGATCTCGATGTCAAAATGTCCGGGCCACGCCGGAACGTTTACGAAGATTCGCGCGGGCGGGTTCTCGGGGAAATATCGGGAATAGATTGCATTCACGGCGGCGAATTTCTCAACCGACGTGCAATACACGTTGCATTTGAGGACATTCTCCAGCGACGACCCCGCCGTTTCCAGACAGAGTTTCAGCTGTTCAAGAACAAGCTCGGTCTGGCGCTCGATCGGCGCATCGACGATTTCGCCAGTGGTCGGGTCGAACGGCGGCAAGCCCGATACATATAGTGTGTCGCCGTGCCTCGTCACCACGGACGCCGGCGCCTTCCATTTTTCCAAATAGCTGGAGAGCGGTTCCACGCGGATGATTTCTCTTTTCAAGATAGCCTCCTCTCGTGCGTGTTGCTGTATCCCGCCATTCAAACTCTATTTTCTAAGCCCGATCGCCCAACCTGTCCCGGAGAAAGCTTAGGTCACGGCCGAAGTGTTCGCGCTCGAGCAACGCGGTTGCGGCGCACAGGCCTAGGAAACCTGGTCATTGAAAAATTCAAGCAAGCGTAGCCGGATTGAGTGAAACGAAATCCGGGGCCAACCTCACCGCCAATACCCGGATTTCGCGTTGCTCAATCCGGGCTACGCTCGCTCCGTAGCGCCCATGTTTTTGCTGATGATTTTCGGACGTTGGAATAACCGACCTGTTCTCAGCTAACTGCGAACTAATGGCCGGGTGCTGTTTTTAGGTAGAGGAAACCCCGCCCGCTCTACGAGATCGGCACTCGCTGGCGTCAATAGCAACGAACTACCGTCGGTTCTTTCGTACAGGGCAAATCGAGCGTCGCGACCGCATGACCGTAGGGTGTGAGGATCAATCTCAATGATTCCGAGGCCGTATGCCTCAACACGAAGACGACGCATGGGAGCTTCCTTTTTTCGAAGAGGTAAGGTGGGCAAGCTCAACCGGACCGCAGTCAAAAAGACTGCGCGGGAGCTTGTACCCGATTCGCAAAATACCACGTTTGGCGCCCAAACACCAGATAATGCGGTGGGTACGGCGATTCCAATATCCCTGAATGGCCATAGCGAGCGTAGGGTGGGCTAAGGCGCGAAGCGCCGTGCCCACGTCTGAGGTTCGGTGCCACCGTGCGCGTGGGCTTCGCATTGCTCAGCCCACCCTACGGGCCGCAGGAATTTAGTCCTTGACACTCGTCCCCGTTTCCGTTACGCCAAATCAATTCGCTCACTAAGGACGCCCGCCGGTGATTCCGGTTGGCAGGAGCGAAAGCGGTTCCCGCGGGCGTGGCCTCATCAGCGCGCTCCCGGGCGGCTCCGGCGGATACGCCCGTCCGGCACTACGACCGGTACTGCGAGGCAACTCGCTGGACTGAATGGACAGGCCAGATGCGGGTAACACCCGATGACGCCGGGTCCCAGGAAGCGCGGGCTGGAGTTGAGCGGCGGCGTTCGTTCGCCACCGCAAGTGCCGCGGCGGAACGCCGACAGACGAGCGCGCTGCGCTTCAGCGCGCGCCGGGCCCGAAGCGCGGGCGAGTGGCAACATTCGTTCGCGTGGCTCGGACAGTACCCCCTGCGTCTGTCGGCGCTCCGCCTCCTTAGCTTTCTTGCAGTGAATTGAGACGGCGAAGCGAGCGGCGACGGTAAGGCCGTTCGCAATTCGCCGATCGCCATCCGCTTGGCTCGCGCGCGCAGGCGTGGCGAGAACTTCTTCACTCGTCATTGCCGGGCTTGACCCGGCAATCCATGGGGCAATGTCGCTCGTTCAGCTTCGCCGCATGGCTTCAGAATTTGCTTTTCAGCATGGACCACCGGGTCAAGCCCGGTGGTGACGACGTAAGAACGGAGACTCATCATGCCATCACGCAAAAAACGTCCCGACCAGCCGCCCTACCTCAAGCGGCGCACGTTCGCGCAGGGGCGCGCGGAGGTCGATGCCGCCCATGTCGCGACCTGCCGGCTGTATTGCGACGCGCTCGATCTTTGGCGCCGCTGCGCGAAGCCGCTGTGCCGGCGGCACCGCTGCTGTCTCGGCGAGCCGACCGGCTGTTTCGTGCGCGGTCTGCCCACTGTGTCGGCGCGGCGGCGGCTCAAGGCGCAAAAAGAGGTGATCGCCGGCGGTCCGCGCCGCATCGCGCCGGCAACCCACATCGAATGGACCATGCGCCGCAGCGCGCTCAAGCAGGTCGTGACGTGGGGCTTCGGCTGAACGCGGCGGCGACGCCAAACCCATTCGGTTGCCGGGTCAAAGGTTGCGATGAGCCGTTCGGGAGGACAATTCACGTGAAACTTGATGGCGCGGCTTGCGGACCGATCAGCTCAGCGTCCGGCCGGCAGCCGCTGCTTGTAATTCTGCCATGGCCGATCGGCGTCGAAATTCTCCGCCGCGTTGGTCGCCAATTCGGCGGCGTTCATGGCCGTGATGTCGGGGCTCAGCGCCAGCGCGGCGCTTTGCGCCTGCGCGTCGATGTGGGTGTAGATGGTCCGCACCGTCGCTTCCCGCACCGAACGTCCGACGACGGTTTCGCCGTGGCCGCGCATCAGGACGACCGGGCCAGGCCCAAGCTTTTTGGCCAGCGCATCGCCCAGCGTGGCGTTGAGCACCAGCATGCCGCGTTTGGTCTCCGGCTCCGACGCGTTGGCCTCGCGCGCTTCGAACAACGGCACCTCCGCCGGCAGGAAGCCGGCCTGGACGACCACGGGCTTGAGCGCAATTCCGGTCAGGCCGAAAGGAATGACGGCGAGATCATGGGTGTGGATGACGGATTGCACGTCGCTCCTCGCCTTGTACACCTGACAATGAATATAGCGCTCGCCGTTGAGCCGGGGCGCATCGGCGTCGACCGGCTTGCAATCGAGCCCGACCTCGACGATGTCGGCGCGCGACACCAGCGCCGGCGGCATGGCGCGCGGCATGAAGAAATGATCCGGATTTTTCACCGAGCGCGCGCTGACGTGGCCAAAGCTGTCCAATATTCCTTCGTTGGTCAGGATGTGGCTCGCGGTGATGACGTCTTCGATGCGGGCCTCGTCCGGGTCGCTGGATGGGGCGTTCTGCGCCTGACACGGCTGCGTGAAGATCGTCACAGCCGCCAGCACGGCGCAGGTCACAACGGCGTCCCGCATGTTCTTTGCTCCTGTGATTTTATGAGTTCGTACTACGCCTAGGATTTAGGCCACCAGGCCAAAGTCTCGGGCTGGGTCTCATAGCGTGTTACCCCTTCGGGGATGACGACCCACGGCTGCGCGCTGCGCGTCCAGAAATGAATGGTGGGGACCAGCCACGATCGGTCATCCAAAGTCCCCGGCTTGAGATTGCGGTTGGGATAGGCCGCGCCGCCCGGCATGTGATAGAGCCGCGTGCCGCAATCGGGGCAGAACCAGCACTCCATCGTCTTCGACGGGCCGGTCTTGCGGGCGAACATTTTCGGGCTGCCCTGGGTGATGCGGAAATGCGCTTGCGCGATCACCGCGGCCATGGCGAAGGCGGACCCGGATTGCTTCTGACATTCCGTGCAATGGCAGGCATAGACCGCCGTCGGCGGCCCGGTGATCTCATAGCGGATGGCGCCGCACTGGCAGCCGCCGGATTGAGGAAAGCTCATCGTCGTTGTCCTGCACCTGCGAGCGTCATCGCAGGTGGTGTTGCACCGCGCGGCGGATGGATCAAGTCCATTGCTGCCGCGGGTGCCGCTGGCCAGAGGATGGATTGACCCGGCACTTCACCATACAATTATCTGCACATTGGGAAATCACCGCAGGAACACTAGCTATGCCCAAGATCTGTGTGCGGCGAAAGTCCGGGACAAGTCATGTGCGCTACGCCGACTTCCGCGCGCGGCTCGCCGCTTACATGGATAAGGTTTGTGACGGCCGCGCTCCACTTCATGTGACGCGGAAAGATGGCCGGGCCGTCGTCGTTATTGCTAAGAAAGAATTCGATAGCTGGATGGCGACGCTGCACCTGTTGCGCAGTCCCGGCAATACGCGGCGACTATTGGCGTCGATTAGGTCTGCCAATGCTCGGAAGCGCGTGTAGACCGGGATCACAACCCCAGCAGCTTCTTGGCATTGCCGCCGGCCAGCGCCGCGATGGTCGCGGCGTCGAAGCCGGGCACGCCGGCGATGTGGCCGACAGGATCGACATCGGCCATGTCGTAGGGATAATCGGTGCCCATGACGACGTGGTCGGCGCCGAACACGGCCACCAGCTCGGCGAGCTGATGCGGCGTGAACACGACGGTGTCGACATAGACGCGCTTGAGATAGCTCGTCGGCGGCTGCGGCAGGTCGCCGTGGGCGTCGGAGCGCGCGCCCCAGGCGTGATCGATGCGGCCGGAATAGCCGCCGAGATAACCGCCGCCGTGCACGGCGAGGATTTTCAATTTCGGATGCCGCTCCAGCACGCCGTCGAAGATCAAATAATGCAGCGCGATCGTGGTCTCCAGCGGATTGCCGATGACGTTGTTGAAGTAAAACCGCGTCAGGCGCGCGGCGTCGGTGAAGCCGTTGGGATGGATCATCACCAGCGTGCCGAGCTCTTCGGCTTTCTTCCAGAACGGCGCAAACGCCGGATCGGACAGTTCCTTGCCGGCGACATTGGTGATGACTTGGACGCCCTTGAAGCCGAGCTGTTTGGTGCAGCGCTCGAGCTCTTTCGCCGCCTCTTGGCCGTCCGGCATCGGCACCGTGCCAAATCCCTTGAAGCGGTCGGCGCGCTGGGCGCAGAACGCGGCGATGCCGTCGTTGACCAGCTGCGCCGCCTTCACCGCAATATCGAGCGGCACCGTGTAGTAGCATTGCGGCGGCGGCGGCGCGATCATCTGCACGTCGACGCCCATGGCGTCGAGATCGGCGAGCCGGCGATCGGCGCTCGCCGTCGCGCGGATGTCGGCTTCCTGTTTCTGATTCAGCGCCTTGGTCTCGGCATTGGCGAAATGCGCCAGCGGAATGGTCGACCAATCCAGATACGGCTCGACGAATTTCGCCGCCTCCGGCACGCCGACATGGGCGTGAATATCGACGGTCACGCTCTGCGGCCGCACTTCGCGCCCCGGCTTGCCGTGAGTGCGCGCGGCGGTCTTGTCGTACTTGTTCCATTGCTCGGTCATTGGGTTTCCTTGGACGTTGCCGATTTGGAAGCCAGGAATAACAGACGGGCTTGGCGGAGCAAGCCGGTGCCGAGGATGAATATTTTCGCGACCGATCGGGATGGCGGCCTTCTAATACATATTTCTTTTCTGATTTCTAACCCCGCACAGCATCGCCTAAACCCGCCGCGCCCGGCGCGCCATCACGAACGGCAGCACGCCGGCGACGAGACCGCACAGCACGGTGATGGCGGTGGTCTCGGTCAGCGGCACCACGGTGCCGTCGGCGATAAAACCATAGAGCTGGGCGAAGGCGGCACCGCAGAAATTCTGCATGAAGACGCCAACGCCGGCCGCGGTGCCGGCGAGCTTTGCGTTGGTCGCCATCGCGCCCGATTGCGCGTAGGACAGCGACAGGCCCTGCGCCATGGTGATGAAGAAGCCCGGCACGAACAAAGTCAGCGGCGTCACCAGGCCGGCGAGCAACAGGCTCGATTGCGTCGCCACCGCGGCGAGCGACAGCAGCGAGCCGGCGAGCACCATGGTCTCGTTGGCGACGCGATTGCCGATGCGGCTGGTGATGAAATTGCCGGCGAGGAAACCGAACGGGAACAGCAAAAAGTAAAGACCGAACTCGGTCGAAGGCCGGTGCAGCATCTCTTTCAACAGGCTCGATGCCGCCGTGGCGGTGGTCAGGAAGGTCGCGGTCAGAAAGCCCGACTGCAGCACGAAGGCGGTAAAGCGCAGATGGCGGAACAGCGCGGCATAATTGCCCAAGACATTGCCGCGGACTCTGTTTTCCGGCGACGGCGGGCGGGTTTCGAACACCGCGACATAGGCGCCGAGCGCGATGAGCGCGCCGAGAACGAGCGCGAAGCCGAACACGCTGCGCCAGCCGAAAGCGTCGATCAGGATGCCGCCGACGATCGGCGAGATCATCGGACCGATGGTGTAGAACATGGTCAGGTAGGCCAGCGCCTTGACCAGCCGCTCGCGGCCATAGACGTCTTGCGCGATGGCGCGGCCGAGCGTGATGCCGCAGCCAGCGCCGACCGCTTGGAGGAACCGGCCGAGCACCAGCGGCACGATCGAACCGGCCGCCGCCGAGAGCGCGCTGCCGATCAGAAACAGCGCCAGCCCCGACAGCAGCACCGGCCGCCGTCCGTAGCGATCCGACAGCGAGCCGTAGAACAGCGTAGCGAAGGCCATGCCGAACAGCGCGATGCTGAAGGTCAGTTGCGCCGTGGCTTCGGTGAGCCCGAGCGCCGCCTTCACCGCCGGGATCACCGGCAGGAACAAATGCACGGCCAGCGGCCCGATCAGCGAGATCGAGGCGAGCGCGAGCGCGAACAGCGGACCCGGCGTTGCTGTCATATGGACGGCACTGATGTTTAGCTCTGTAAAAGTTCCTGTATGGCGCGATAGGCTTGATCGATCGCCGAGTCGGTATAAGCGGCTGCACCGGAATCGGAGTTGGCGATGGCGATGCGCCCGAAGCGGGCGCGCCCGATCACGTGCGGCTGTTGCGCTTCCGGCCATTCCGGATCGAATAGCTGGTTATATTCGTAAGCATAGCCGTGCGGCCAGCGATTGATGGTGATGCCCGTCACTCCGGTCGCCGGATCGAAGCCGCCCGGCCCCAGGATGCGCGCCAGCTGGTCGCGGATATTGTGCTCGAAGGTCTCGAATGTGGTGTTGAAGATGTCGTGCTGCCCGGCCCGGTTCTGGTCGCGCTCCGGCAGCCCGGGCTGGCACGGCGTGCGCACCATGCGCACCAGCATCGGCTCGTCGGGCGAGCGCGGGCTTTTGTAATCGCCGATATCGACGACCGCATTGAGCGAGAGCGAGGAGAAGTAGGAGCCGGGCGCATAAATCGTTGAGATGCCGAGCGCCTTGAACGCGGTCCAATCGCGCAACGCCACGTTGGCATAAATCAGCGGCGTCTTGACCAGGTAGCGCAGCGCCTCTTTCTGCTTTGCGGGCAACTCCGGACAGAGATACGGGATCATCATGTTCCAGCAGGCAAGCACACACGCCTGTCCGCGAACCGTGTAGACCTCGCCGCCGCGAAAATACGCGATCTCGACGCCGCGCGACGACGCCGGATCGCCGACATTGCGCGCGCGCACCACCGTGCTGCCAAGCCGGATGCGCACCGGCGACTTGGGCCGGTCGAGGCGCGCGTAGTCGACCCGTGCCGTGACCACATCCTCGGCGCTATCGCCCGGCACGCTGTCGGGAATCAGATCGCGCACCAGAAGCCGCGCGATCGAGGCATTGCCGTCGGGAAAATGAAACGTGTAGGAACCGCCGTTATCGGCGTAGCCGTTGGCGGTGTAGCCGGTGTGCGGCGCCGAGCCGCGCGCGAGGCCGAGGCCGGTGAAGCCCGGGAATTCGAACGCCCACACGTCGAGTGCCGAGACCGCATCGATGCCGACGCCCCACTCGCCGTGGGTTCTGGTTTGGTAAAACGGGATGACGCCGGGATCCGCCTTGACCACGTTCAGCAGGTAGTCGCGGTAACTCATGGCGGCGAGCCGCGTCTTCTTCTCCGCCGACGTGAGCCCCGGCATATAGTCGATCGCGGCTTCCTGGATGCGCACGATGTCGCCTCGCACTTTTGGCGACAACGGCGCGTCGGCGAGCAGTTGCGCCCACGAAACACCTTGCGGCACGGCGATCAGCTTGTCGGCGCCGAAAGTCTCCTTGTCGAGAAAGATGCCGCGGTTGAGCCCGAGCGACGGATAGAAATCGGAGTGCGAGCATTTGGCTGTGAGCGCGACAGGATCGATGCCCAGCGTCTTCAACAAGCCGTCGGCCACGGCGCTGTACGGCCGCGGGCTGTCGATCAGCAGGGTGCCGCCGTTGATGAGCTCGATCCGCCCGTCGAGCGAAAATTCGTTGCGCTTGGCGTGGCCGCCGAAATCGTCGTGGTTGTCGAGGATAAGAATGCGGGCGTCCGGGTGTTTTGCCCGATAGAAATGCGCCGCGGCGAGCCCGCTGATGCCACCGCCCACGACGACGAGATCGTAGGTTTCATCGGTTTGTTTGAGGTTGCCCGCCTGCGACCAAAAATCGCCGTCGCGCAGACGATGCGCGGCTTCAAACGCGCCGGGATGGCTGCCGCGCAGGCCGGTCAGCGCCGGCGGATAATAGTCGGGCGTATCCTGCGGCGCCGGCTCGGCGGCAAAGGCGGCCGCGATGCACTCGGGCGACAACCCGGCCGCGACGGCGCCGCCCACGGCCATCGGGATGCCATTGAGGAAGTCGCGTCGCGTGATCGGCGCCGGGTTATCGGCCATCGGTCACTTTACTTGTCTTTGGCGGCGAGCGCTTCGCGCATCCGTTCGGCATCGACGGCGATATCGACGCCGGCGCGCTCCTGGGACAGCTTCATCACCACGCGCGAATCGCGGCCGCCCCAACCGCGCCCCATCGCTTCGGTCATCTCGGCCAGCGTGAGATTGCACAGCCGCATCGGCACGCCGAGTTCGCGGCCGAGCGCGTTGGCGAGCGAAACGTCCTTGTGGGCAAGCTTGAGCGAGAACGCCGGCGGATCGTAGGTGCCGGGCAAAAACTGGTCGATCAGCGCATCGAAGGTGAAACGCCGCCCCGCCGCGCCCTGGCGCACCGCCTGCCACAGCGCCAAAGGCTCGACGCCGGCCTTCACGCCCATGGCAAAAGTTTCAGCGAGCGCGCAGACCACCGCATAGCCCGACATGTTGTGCACGAGTTTTGCCACCGTGGCGCTGCCGATCGCTCCGATATAGGCGGCCTTGTCGCCCATGGCGTCGAGCACGGCTTTGTGCGCCTTGAACGCGCCTTCGTCGCCGCCGACCCAGATCGCAAGTTTTCGCGAGGCGGCGCCGGCCGGCCCGCCACTCACCGGCGCATCGAGCATGTGCGCGCCCTTCTCGGCGAAGGCGGCGTGAAGTTTTTTCACCACGCTCGGCGCATTGGTCGACAGATCGAAATAGGCTGCGCCGGGTTTGATGCCGGCAACAAGCCCGTCCGGCCCGAGCGCCACCGCCTCGACATCGGCCGGCTCCGGCAGCGAGGAGAAAATCACATCGGCTTGGTTCGCCAGCGCCCGCGGAGTCTCCGCCCAAATCGCGCCGGCATTGAGATGATGGCTCGCGGCCTGGCGATGCAGGTCGTGCACCACGAGCTTAAAGCCGGCCTTCTGCAGATTGGTCGCCATGCGGCCGCCCATGGTGCCGAGCCCGACGAAACCGACGACGATGTTGTCCTTGGCCATGTTGTTTGCTCCTGGGAAGCTTTCAGATTAGAGCTGCGACGACAGACGACGGACGACGGAGGACAGATGTAAGATAACTACTTCCGTCATCCGTCGTCTGTCGTCCGTCCTCCGCCATCAGAACACTCCGAGATGCTGTCTCAGATCCACGCCGTCGGCTTTCAACGCCGCGGCGGTCGAGACCACGGCGACGCGGCCGGAATTAAGGATGACGATGTCGTCGGCGATATCGAAGGCGAGTTTCGGGCTCTGCTCGACCAGCACGATGGAGAGGCCGCTTTCCTTCAGTTTCCGGATGGTCGACATCACTTCGGCGACGATTTGCGGCGCCAGACCTTCCGACGGCTCGTCCATCAGCAGCACGCGCGGATTGGCCATCAGCGCGCGGCCGATGGCGAGCATTTGTTGCTCGCCGCCGGAGAGATGACCGGCGAGCTGGGTGCGGCGCTCGGCAAGGCGCGGGAACATCGCGAACACCGTCTGCTCGGTCCACGGCGCGTGGCGGCGGCCGGCGTGCTCGGTGCGCGCGGCGACCATCAGGTTCTCGCGCACGGTGAGGCTTTTGAAGACGCGGCGCCCCTGCGGCACCAGCGCGACGCCGCGCGCCGCGATCAGTTCCGGCGGCAGCCGCGTCACCGCCGCGCCGAACACTTCGACGGCGCCGCCGCGCGGCGGCAACAGCCCGACGCTGACATTCATGCAGGTCGATTTGCCGGCGCCGTTGCGGCCCAGGAGCCCGAGCAGGCGGCCTTCGCCGAGCTCGAACGACACCCGCTGCAGCACATGGCTGTCGCCGTAATAGGCGTCGATGTCGTGCAGCTTGAGCGCGCTATTCGCCAAGATAGACCTCCCGGGTGCGCGGGTCGGCGACGACTTCGGCGCGGGTGCCTTCGACGATCACCTCGCCGAAATGCAGGAGCGTAATGCGGTCGGCAAGCTCGAGCGCGGTGTCCATGTCGTGCTCGATCATCACGATCGTCACGTCGCGCGGGATCGAAGTCAGCAATTGCCGCACGTCGCGGCGCTCGTCGATCGAAAGCCCGGCAAACGGCTCGTCGAGCAGCAGCACTTTTGGATTTTGCGCCAGTGCCATGGCGATCTCGACCCGGCGTTTTTCGCCATACGAGGTTTCGGCCAAAGGCCGCTCGGCGATGTGATCGAGGCCGACGCGCTTGAGGGCTGAGCGCGCCTCGTCGACCAGATGCCGTTGGCGATGCAGCGCCGCGTAAGGGTTCCAGCGCAGCGGCGACAGCCCGAGCAAGGCCAGCGTCGCATTGCGCAGGATCGTGTCGCGGGTAAACAGCGTGATGATCTGATAAGTGCGCGCCATGCCGAGGTGCGCGCGCTTGCGGCTCGCCACCTTGGTGATGTCGCGGTCGAACAATTGGATCGAGCCGCCGTCGGGCTGCAACTCGCCGGTGATCAGATTAAACAGCGTGGTCTTGCCGGCGCCGTTCGGCCCGATGATGAGCCGCCGCTCGCCCGGCTCGACTTTGAGATTGACGTTGGCGGTGACGCGCAGGCCGCCGAACGATTTGCTCAAGCCTTTGATGGCAAGCGCGGTCATGGTTTCGGCTCCGCCGCCGGCGCGGCCGGCTGCGTAACCGGCACCGCTTTTTTCGCCCCGCCCAACGCCCGCCACGCCGACCGCGACAGCCGCGCCATGCCCGGGACCAGGCCTTCGGGCATGAATACGACGATGGCGACGAAGATGGCGCCGAGCATGAAATTCCAGCGCACCACATAGGCGCTGACCACGTTCTTGATGATAACCACCAGCGCCGCGCCGACGATCGGCCCGAGCAGCGTGCCGGCGCCGCCGGAGATCACCATCAGCAGCGCCTCCGCCGAGGCCGGCAGCGCCAAGGTCTGCGGGCTGATGAACTTGTTGTAGTAGACGAACAGGATGCCGGCGACCGCGGTGAGCAGGCCTGAGAACATGAAGGCGCCGAAGCGGATCATCCAGACGTGAAAGCCGAGCGCATTCATGCGCCGCGGCTGATCGCGGGTGCCGGCAAGCGCGGCGCCGAATGGCGAGCGCACGAAGATCGCGCTCGCCGCGACTGAGAGAGCGAAGACGATCAGCGTCATGTCGTAGAACGCGGTCGCCGAGGTGAGCGCGATGCCGAACGGCATCGGCCGCGTCGAGACGTTGACGCCGTTGTCGCCGTTGGTCAGGCTGATCCAGCGATACGCGAGCCCCCACAAAATCTCGCCGAGCGCCAGCGTGATCATGATGAAGCTGATGCCGGTCGCGCGCAGCGCCAGCGCGGCAAAACCCGCGGTGAAAACCAATCCGACCGCGAGCGCGCCGAGGATGGCGACGGTGTGGCCGTAGCCGGCGACCAACAGCGAAGCGACCGCATAACTCGCCACGCCGAACAGCCCGGCATGGCCGAGCGACACCAGGCCGGCGTAGCCGACCAATATGTTCAGCCCGAGCGCGAAGATCGCATAGAGCAGGATTTGGCTGGCGATATTGACGTAATAGGCCTCGGTGATCGCGTAAGGCACGGCGATCAGCCCCAGCACCACGACGGCCATGGCGATGCAGCGAGCGATCACAGCACTTGCCCCCCGAACAGGCCCTGCGGCCGCAACACCAGCACCAGCACCATGGGCAGGAAGAGAATGAAATAGGCGAGCTCCGGCACCAGCGCCTGGCCGAAATTATAGATGAAGCCGACGATGATGCTGCCGACGAACGAGCCGAGCAGGCTGCCGGTGCCGCCGAGAATGACAACCACCAGCGCCAGCGGCAGCATGTCCTGGTCGAGGCCCGGATAGACCGACAGGATCGGCGCGCCGATCACGCCGGCAAACCCGGCGAGCCCGGCGCCCAAGCCGAACACGAGGGTGAAGAGCTGCGACACCCGGATGCCGACCACCCGCGCCATCTGCGGATCGTCGACGCCGGCGCGGATCATGGCGCCGAGCCGGGTGCGCTCGAGCATCAGCCACAGCGCGATGGCAAATACCACGGCGATGCCGATGATGGCGAGGCGATAGAGCGGCGCCGCGGCGGTGCCGACGCGGATGAAGCCGCCGAGCCCCGGCGGCGTCTCGACCGAGATCGGATCGCCGCCCCACGCCATCAGGCAGAGATCGGCCACCATGAACGAGACGCCGAGCGTCACCAGCACCTGCGCCAATTGCTGGCCGGCGAGCCGGCGCAGCAACAGCCGCTCCATCAGCGCGCCGAGCACCGCCACTTCGAGCGCCGTGATGATCGCGGCGACCCAGAAATTGAGCGTGAAGCCGAGCGCGCCGGAAAAGAACGTGGTGCCCAGATAGGCGCCGACCATGAACATCGAGCCATGCGTCAGATTGGGAATGCGCATCAGCCCGAAGATCAGCGAGAAGCCGGCGGAAAGCAGGAACAACAGGCCGCCGAACGTCACGCTGTTGACGGTGAGCAGCAGCCAGAACGTCATTTCCGCCGACCCTGTGACTTGTCATGCTCCGCGAAAGCGGAGCATCCAGTAATCCCGACAGGTGCAGTCTCTGCACTGCGCGACACTGCACGCTCTCTGATTACTGGATCATCCGCATTCGCGGATGATGACAGGACAGCCTCAGCACTTCGTCAGCGGCGGATAGTCGCGCGAATAGACCGGATGCGCCAGATACTCCTGCTCCGGCCAATCCCAGAACTGGCTGACGTTCTCGTAGGTCTTGATGGTCTTGTTCCAGAGTTTCAGGCCGTATTTGGCGCCCTCTGTGCCGATCTTGCGGATGTAGAAATTGCCGACCACGTTGCCGAAATGGTCGAACTTCAGCGGCCCGCGCGGCGTGTCGGTGAGGCTCACCGCCTTGAGCGCCGTCATGAACTTTTCCTTGTCGGTGGCGTCGCCGGCCGACTTCAGCGCCGCTTCGACCACCTGGCAATTGACGTAAAGGAGCCCGGCATATTGGCCCGGTATGGTGTCGTAATTCTTCAGCATGCCGTCGATGAAGCGCTGGTTGGCATCGATCGGCAGGTCGAGCGTATAGGGGCAGCAACTGACCAGCCCGATGGCCTCCTCGCCGTAGCTCTTGAGCAAGGCATCGTCGCCGCCGGTTTCGCCGGTCACCACCGGATATTTCAGGCCGGCAGCCGCATATTGCTTCATGAAGCGCAGCGGATTCGAGCCGGCAAAGCCCTGACAGACCACGTCGCAATCGGCGATCTGGGCGATGTAGGGCGTGTAGTCCGGCGTCACCAGCGGCGGCCATAATTTGTTGACGACACAGCCGCCGTCCTTGGCGAACGCCGCCTGGAAGCCGCCCATCTGCTCGTACCCGAAGGCGAAATCCTCGGTGATGCAGAAGGCGCGCTTGTATTTCAGCTCGGTCGCCGCGTAGTGCCCCATCGGATGACAGGCTTGCGACGACGTTGCCGAGGCGCGCAGCAGGAACGGGTTCGGCGTGCGTTGGGTGAGATTGTCGGCCGCCGCGAGGCTCAGCGTCGGCATCTTCTGTTCTTTGATGTAATCGCTGATGGCATAGAGCTCGAAGGCGGCGAGCGGGCCGAGGATGACGTCGACCTTGTCGCGCTCGACCAGTTCCTGGGCCTTGGTCTTGGTGCCGGCCGGATTGCCGCCGGTATCGGCGGAGATGAAATCCACCTTGCGGCCCGCCATGGTGTAATTTTTTTCCTTCAGGAACGTCAGCACGCCCTGTTCCATCTGGATGCCGCCTTGCGCCAGCGGCCCGGTCTTGACCGTCAGCAGGCCGAGCTTGAACGGCTCGGCTTGCGCAATGGCGGGCGCCGGAAACCGGGTCAGCGCGGCGGCAGCTCCAGCCGCGGTGCCGGCCAAGACCGCGCGGCGGCTGACCTTGCGTGACATGGATTTGCGAGACATTCGTATCCTCCCTGTGGCCCCGTTTGTCCGGGTGCATAGCTGGCCGCGGCGCCCCCACGCAACGGCAATTTCGAGCCGACATTGGCCAAGCCGTTCCGCCCTGTAAAGTGCCGCAATCGTCGCGGTTTGGGATTATTTTTTCTTTTTCATTGACGGAATAATAGGCAGCAGCAAATAGGGCCGCGCCGCGCCGCCGAAATGCAGCGAAGTCTCGCCGCCGAAAATCTCCGCCGGCCGGTCGCGCGGATCGTCGTGCAGGAACGGGCCGCAGCCGGTCAGCTCGTTCTTGAAGTTGGACAGTTTGCCGCCGCTCGGCCCGGCATAAACATAATCCTTGCCGCGGACGGTGAGGCCGACGCGATAGCCCGCCGGCACCACGATCGAGGTCGGCCAGATTTCGATATCGAGCGCCACCACCTCGCCCGGCTTGAGCGGCTGCTTTTTCGTATGCGTATGATACGGCCGATACGGTTTCGACAATTTCTTGTCGAGCTGGCGATGCGAGGCGCGCAGCCAACCCTGGCCGACCGGGGTGTGCGGATCGATCGCGCCCTGGAACACCACTTCCTTGAGGTCGCCCGTGAAGACGCGCAGCACGGCAAAGATGTCGGCGTCAGCCGTCGACGATGAGACGAACAGTTTTAACGCGGAAGGCCCGGTGATTTCCGTTTCCTGCTTGAGCGGCGGTGTGAGGAAGGTGACGCCGTCGCCCATGGCGTCGAAGCGTATGACCGACTTTTTCTTCGCCGGCTTGTCGGCGAGCACGGCGTCGGACGGATCGAGATAAAACCGCGTCCATGTGGTGCGCTTGAGCGGCCATTCGTTTTCCGCCCGCTCGACGAAGCGGTCGACGTGACGCACTTGCAGCTGCACCGGAGCCTGCTTGTCCCAACCGTTGTTTTTGCCGTGCAGGAAATGATCGAAGAAGCGCAATTGCAGGTGCCGGCCGTAGTCGGTGTAGAAATGCGTCCAGTGCTCGATGCCGTGCGCTTCGAGCCATTTGTTCTTCGACGCGGCGCGGATAAAACCTTCGAAATTGCCGCGCGGGTGCAGCGGCTGGCCGCCCCAATTCGCCGTCGACAGAAACGGCACCTTGACCTTCGACCACACCGGCGAACGGGCGCGATGATAGGCGTCGTCGAGCGGATGGGCGACGATGTCGCTGCCGAAATCGCTGCGGTTCTTTGCCAGCTCCGCTTCCGACAGCGTCTGCGGCCCACACACCAGTTCGCCGTGTACGCGGCTCCTCTTGCCACGCTCGCCGGCTCCGTATTGCACGGTCTTGACCTGCATGTCGTACCAGTTTTCCCAGAACGTGCAGAGAATGCCGCCATGGTGCGTCATGTCACGATACCAGTCGGCGGCGCCTTCCCAGATGCACATGGCGGCGAGATGCGGCGGCTCGAGCGACGCCACGTGCCACTGATTGATGCCGTAATAGGAAATGCCGTTGAGCCCGACCTTGCCGTTCGACCACGGCTGCACGCCGGCCCATTCGATGCATTGATAGAAATCCTTGGTCTCTCGCGGCGAGAAATGATCGATCACGCCCGGCGAGCAGCCGGCGCCGCGGGAATCGACGCGCACGCAGGCGTAGTCATGCGGCACCCATTTCTCCGGATCGACCACTTCCCAGCTCTGGTAGAGATTGCTGGAGCCCGCGGTGACGTCGGGATGCTTTTCCGCCATGCGCTGCCACGCGCTCGGATAACCGTCCTGGAACGCGAGGCCCTTGGCGTAGGGGCCGTAGCTCAAAATCACCGGGTAGCGGCCGTCTTTGACCGGGCGAAACACATCGGCGCGCAGCACGAGACCATCGTCCATCGCGATCGGCACATCCCAATCGATGCGCATGCCGTCGCGGGTCTCGCTGCGCTCTTGGTGGGTTTTGCCGTGCGCCGCCGCGGCCATTAGCGCTTCGCCTTCGAGCGATGACATGATGTCCTTCCCGGTATGCTTTCCGACCATTCCAGTTTAGTGGCCCAAGCTCGCAATTCAACCGGCCCGCCGCTGTAAGGCAATTATTGACAAGTGTATGCCACTGCCTTACAGTGCCACGGTGATCCGGTCTTTCGCAGCAAGGCTTTGCGGCGTTTCGCCGAGCGTGGCGACGCTTCCAAGCTCAGCGTTCAAAATCCGGATCGTATCCGGCGCATTTTGCTTGCACTTGATGTCGCAAAATTGCCGGACCAGATGAATGTACCGGGATTACGCTTTCACCCGTTGAAAGGCCGCGATAAAGGCCGATATGCGGTCGATGCAAGCGGAAACTGGCGCGTGACCTTCGCGTGGGACGGCGAGGACGCCGTCGATGTCGACTTGGAGGATTATCACTGATGGCTAAAAACCGTCTTGTCCGCGGCTTAAAGCCGATGCATCCGGGTGAGATGCTGCGCGAGGACATCATGCCGGCGCTTGGCAAGCCGAAGGCCGAGATCGCGCGATTGCTCGGCATTTCCCGGCAGACGCTTTACGATATTCTCGACGAGAAGCAGCCGGTGACCCCGGGAATGGCTTTGCGGCTCGGCAAGCTGCTCGGCAACGGGCCCGATCTCTGGATCAATCTGCAGCGCGCTTATGATCTCGCGACTGCCGAGCGTGAGCTTGCCGGCGAGATTAAGAAGATCCCGACGCTGACCGCGGCGTAATGTCCTGAACTGGCCTATCGGCAAGCGTTCCGCCATGCGCCTCAGGGCGCGTGTGACGGCCCGCGGAATTCCCCAATCCACGGGTGGCCGCGCTTGACGGCGGCATCGATCAGGGAGAAATCGACTTTGCCGTTGTCGCGATATCGCTTCAGCACCTCGTCGATGAAGGTTCCTTCAGCCCTCTCGTCGCCGGAGAGTAAATGATAGATGCGCGCGCCACGGGCGAATTCCGGCGACACCCCGACGCGCGCGTTGAATACATCGTCCATGATCTTGGGCTCGATACCCAAGGCATCGATACTGTGGTTGAAGGCAGGCTGATCGGCGGGATTTTCAACGGTGGTGTGGTAGCGCAGCCAGTTCTCATGCCACAACCGGCCCAGGGCATGAGCCGCCGTGCAGTCCTTCCAAAAAAGAATTCCGGAATTGAGATAGAGTTTGGTCGGTTGCCGCCAGCCCAGACGGTCGAAATCGGGCACCACCCAGGCCGGAAATCCGCCGTATGGATTGACGCGATTGCGATCGATTGCGGCGGAGAAAGCGGCGTCGCATTCAAACAGCGTGCCGAATTCGCGCACCGGCGCGGTATCGGCGTCAAGGTACAGAAAATCGCCCTCGACCACGTTGCGCGCCTGGGTCTTCACGAAGCGGCTGCGCATACGGGGAGTGCCCTTGAATTTTCCCACCGAACGGATCTTCGATGCAACATCGGACAGGCGGCGCGGCGCGCGGGCAAAATTTTGGCGACTGTCATCGTCCGTCAAGATGGTGATGCTGCAGGCCGGATAAATCCGCCTCACGCAGGACGCCGAAATGGCAAGGAGATCGGCAAAGACGGGATCGTCGTCCATCGCCAAAGCGTAACAGACGTGCAAATTGCCCGAAGAATCCGTCACGGCCGCCCCACAGCCCGCGTCCTACGCTGTGCAGTATAGGGAATGGCCAGGGAAGCCGTTACTACCCAGGCTTGCCGGAACACGCCGCACGCACGCCGTGACCGATCGTTTGTCCGCGCCAAGCGCAAAATGCCCGCTCAGCGCTTCCTGCCCGGCTTGCCGCGCTTCACGCCCGCCATCTTTTCCAGCACCGCACAGACCGCGGCAGTGTCCTGATCGTCGTAGCCGCTTTTGCGCGCTTTGGTGTAGATCGCGCTCGAGGCGTCGAACATCGGCGTCGGCACCTTGATTTTCCGCGCATAGCCGCCGATGACGTCCATGTCCTTCTGCCAGACCGCGATCTTCATCGTGGCGTTGCCGTAGTCGTTCGCCACCATCATCGGCGCGCGCAGTTCGAAGATGCGCGAATTGCCGGCGCCGGTCTTGATCAGGTCGAAGATCAGTTGCGGCGGCAGGCCGGCTTTGATGCCCAAAACCATGGCCTCGGCGCTGGCCACGTTGTGGATGGCGACCAACAGGTTGGCGACGTATTTCATCCGGCTGCCGTTGCCGAAGGCGCCGACGTCGTGCACGGCGCGGGTGAAGCCCGCGAACATGGACTTGAGCTTCCTGATCTCGGCCGTATCGCCCGAGGCATAGACCACGAGGTCCTTGACCTTGGCCTGGGCGCCGGTGCCGCTCATCGGGCAATCGAGCATGAGGTGGCCGGCCTTGCGCAGCTTGACTTCGGCGGCGGTCTTGTCCTCGAGCGTGAAGGTCGAGGCTTCGACGATGACGCGGCGCGGCACCTTGGCCTTGACGATGGCCTCTACCGTCGCGGCGAGCGCCTTCGGGCTCGGCAGACTGGTGATGATGGTTTTCGCCTTGCGCGCCACATCGCCGGCGTCGGCAGCGATCTCGACGCCCGCGCGCGCCATGGCGCGGCGCCGCTCGGGCGCAATATCGAAACCGATCACGCGCCAACCGGCGGCGACGAGGTTCTGCGCGAACGAACCGCCCATGATGCCGAGGCCGACGATACCGACGGCACCTTTTTTTCCCGCAGCCATTGCGCCCCTCATTGTCACTTTGCGTGGCGAGGCGATATGGCATCCGCCCTCCCCGCGCAAGCGGCTTTCTCGCCGCCTACCGATCGCATAATGTCCGCGCCGGGACGGAAGCGTCAGGAGCGTGCGTATGCAAATCGGAGTCGCGGGACTGGGCGCCATGGGCAGCGCCATTGCGGCGCGGCTGATGGAAGTCGGGCACCAGGTGACGGTCTGGAATCGCACGGCGGAAAAAACCAAGCCGCTTGCGGATGCCGGCGCCAAGGTCGTTGCCAGTCCTGCGGCGGTTGCCGCCGCCAGCGAAGCCATCATCACCATCCTGACCGACGGCGCGGCGATCGAGGCGGTTTATCATGGGCCGTCGGGCCTGCTCTCTGGCGACGTGACAGGCAAGCTGTTCATCGAGATGAGCACCGTGCCGCCGAGCGTGGAGACCACGCTGGCGCCGCAGGTGCGGTCCAAGAGCGCCACGTTCGTGGAGTGTCCGGTCGGCGGCTCGACCGCGCCGGCGCGGCAAGGCAAGTTGCTTGGCCTGATGGGCGCCGCGCCCGCCGACGCGGCGCGCGCCAAGCCGATCCTCGATCAGCTTTGCCGCAAGGTCGAGCATTGCGGCGCGGTCGGCGCCGGCGCCTCGATGAAGCTCGCTATCAACCTGCCGCTGATGGTCGGCTGGCAGGCTTACGCCGAGGCCTTTACGTTGGCGCGCGACGTCGGCTGGGAGCCCAAGCGCCTCCTCGATCTCTTCGTCGAAAGCAACGGCGCCAATAACGGCTTCAAAATGCGCGCCGACATGATCGTCGCCATGATGGAAAACCGCGATCCCGGCCCGACCACGTTCAGCATCGCCAATGCGGTGAAGGACCTTAAAACCATGATCGCCACCGGCGCCGCCAAGGGGGCCGACATGCCGGCGGCGAAGGCCGCGCTGGCGGCGCTCGAAGAATCCAACGACAAGGGTCTTGGCCCCCGCGACGCCTCGCGGCAAACGGTCTATTGGCCGAGCCGTGGCAAGTCATAAAAATTTCTCACATCAAATCTGGAGCCAACATGTCCGTCACTCTCGCGCAAGCTTCCACCATCGTCGACGTCGCGTTGAAAAAAGCGCGCGAAAACAATCTCGCGCCGCTCACCGTCGCCGTGCTCGACTCCGGCGGCCATCTGGTCGCGTTCAAGCGCGAGGACAAATCCGGCATTTTGCGGTTCGACATCGCGTTCGGCAAAGCTTGGGGCGCGCTCGGCATGGGTTTCGGCTCGCGCACCTTGGCGAGCCGCGCGGCGAAGACGCCGCAGTTTTTCACCATGCTGGCGGCGGCGAGCGGTGGCCGCATGGTCACCAATCCGGGCGGCGTGCTGATCAAGGATGCTTCGGGCACCATCGTCGGCGCCTGCGGCATTTCCGGCGACACCTCGGACAAGGACGAGATGTGCGCCGTCGCCGGCATCGAGGCGGCGGGGCTGAAGGCCGATCCGGGCGCGGATTAAATCTTTCTTTCCGCCCCCGCTTGCGGGGGCGGTAGACGCGCAAAGCGCGTCGGCGGGGCAAGTGTGCGCTTGCACGGAGCAAGCCAGCCCCCTCCACCACGCTTCGCGTGGTCCCCCTCCCCCGCTTCGCGGGGGCGGAAAACACAAGAGGAGATTCCATGAAGCTCTTTTCATTCTGGCGCTCGCTCGCGACTTATCGCGTTCGCATCGCGCTCAATCTCAAAGGCATCACGCCGGACGAGGTGGTGGACGTAAACCTGATGAAGGGCGCGCAGCGCGAGGCCGCTTATCGCGCGGTCAATCCGATGATGGCGCTCCCGGCGCTGGTCGACGGCGACGGGCCGGCTTTGTTCGAGTCGCTGGCGATCATCGAATATCTCGACGAGACCCACCCGAACCCGCCGTTATTGCCGCACGACCCCAAAGGCCGCGCCCGGGTGCGCGGGCTGGCGCAGATCGTCGCCTGCGATTCGCATCCGCTGATCGTGCCGCGGGTGCGCGAATATCTCGAGCACGAGTTCAAGCTCGACGAGCCGACCCGCGTCAAATGGTGCCAGCATTGGCACCTGATGGCGCTGAGCGCGCTCGAGACCAATCTCGCCGACAAGGCGACCGGCCGCTATTGCCACGGCGACACCGTCACGCTCGCCGATATCTGCCTGGCGAGCCAGGCCGCCGGCGCGAAATTCTTCGCGGTGGATACGGCGCCGTTTGCGAATTTTTCCCGGATCGCCAACGCGCTGTCGCAGATCGACGCTTTCGCCCGCGCCCACCCGCTCAAGCAGCCCGGCGCGCCGGCAAGTTGAAGGCGGCGCGCGGACGATAAGCCTCACTGTCCCTTTATCAGCACGGCGACCGACGATAGCGGCTGCGCCGAGCTCTGGCTGATGATGGCTTTGGTGGCCGCCTGATACGCCTTGTAATGGTCGCTCGCCTGATTTGCGGCCAGCGCCGCGGCGTTGTCGAAAGCCGACAGCAGCAACACGTGGTTTTTCTTGGTTTGCGACACCGCGACGTCGAACTCGCGGCAACCGGAATCCTTCACCGATGCCTCCGCGTGGGTCCTCGCGGAGTCTTTGAATTTGTCGATCTGCCCGTCGACGACGTCGATCTCATCGAGATTGAGGAACAGCGGCGGATCGGCCTGCGGCGCCGGCGCGCTGCTCTTGTTCAGGGCCACCGAGGTGAACGGCCTGATCGTGTAGGTCTTGATCATCATCATGGTGAGGGCGAGGAACTTCGCGTAGGTCGCGGTCTTCTGATGTGCGTCCCAGGCGGCGGCATCGTTGAAGACCTCGAAGATGAAGACGTGGTTCTTGTCTTTTTGCTCAACCGAACTGACGAATTCCTGGGTGCCGGCCTCCTTGATGGTCCCCGCGCCGTCGTCCTTGAGTGCCGCGAGAAATCTCGGCATCGAGGCCGGCGTGATTTCCAGATCGACGACGTTGACAAAGGCCTGCCCGTCTTGCGCCAGGGCCTCCTGGCCGCGCAACGGCAGCAACAACGCCGCGACGGCGAGCGTGAACGCGGCCCTCTGCAGCACGACTGATTTCAGCATTACATTCCTCTCCTGTCCTCGACGTCGCGAAAATGGTAGCGGCTCCGCGGCACGCTCGGTAGCCCGGCGGCGAAACTTACCACCACTTGTGAAAATGATGCACCGGGCCGTTGCCGGCGCCGACCTTGACCTGGTCGGCCGCGGCGATGGCGGCGCTGACATAGGCCTTGGCCTCGCGCACCGCCGCATTCAATGAAAGTCCCTTGGCGAGGCCGGCGGCGACCGCCGCCGCCAAGGTGCAGCCGGTGCCGTGAGTATTCTTGGTTGCAATACGCGGCGCGGTAAACCGCGCGCTGCCGTCGGCCTCGACCAGGAGATCGACGCTCTCCGGGCCGCCGCCGTGGCCGCCTTTGATCAGCACCGCGGCGGCGCCGAAAGCGAGCAGCTTTTGCGCCTGCGCCAGCATCGCGTCTTCGTCGCGCGCCAGCGGTGCGTCGAGCAAGGTCGCGGCTTCGAACAGATTGGGCGTGACCACGTCGGCGCGCGACAGCAGCGACCGCAGCCCATCCAGCGCGTCGGCGCGCAACAGATCGGCGCCGGTCGAGGCGACCATGACCGGATCGAGCACGACGTGGCGCGGGCGATGGCGGTCGAGGCCCGAGGCGACGGCGGCCGCGGCCGCGGCATTGCCCAGCATGCCGATCTTCACCGCGCCGACGTCGAGATCGGCGAACACCGCGTCGATCTGCGCGGCGATGAAATCGGCCGGCACGTCGTGGATGGCGGTGACGCCTTTGGTGTTCTGCGCCGTCAGCGCGGTGATCGCGCAAGCGCCATAGACGCCGAGCGCGGCGAAAGTTTTCAGATCCGCCTGAATGCCGGCGCCGCCGCTCGAATCCGAGCCGGCGATGGTGAGCGCGATCGGAACCGCCATCACGCGCCCCGCTTCGCCAGCGCCGCGTCGACGATCGCGCGCAAGCTGCGCGCCGCGGCGGCGGGATCGGGTGCGAGCGACAGCGCCGAGATCACGGCTATGCCGTCGGCACCGGCGGCGATCACGGCTGCGGCGTTGCCGGCATCGATGCCGGAGATGCCGCAGACCGGCAGTTGCGGCGCGCGCGCGTGCAACGCGGCGATGACGCGTGCCAGGCCTTCGGGGCCGATCGGCGCGTTCTTCTGCTGTTTCGAGCCCGTGACATAGACGCCGCCCGAACCGACATAGTCGATCAGCTCCACCGGCGCGGCATCTGCCTCCGCTTTCGTCTTGATCGACAACCCGATGATGGCGTCGCGGCCGAGCAGCTTTCGCGCATCCTCGACCGCCATGTCGTCCTGGCCGACATGGACGCCGTCGGCGTCCGAGGCGAGCGCCACGTCGATGCGGTCGTTGATGACCAGCGGCACGTTGAACGGCGCAAGCGCCGTCTTGATCGCGCGGGCGCGCGTAACCATGGCGCGGGTTTCGCTCAGCTTGTCGCGCAATTGAACGAGCGTCGCGCCGCCTTGCGCGCACAACCGCGCGAGATCAGCGAGATCGTGGCCGCCCGCACGTTCCGGATCGACGATGGCGTTGAGGCGAAGATCGACTGTCATGCTGTCACCCTGGTGCGCGCGCGCAACGTCGAGCTGTCGAGGCCATGGAGCGCGTCGATGATCCAACTGGCGAAGCGCCCCGGCCCGCTGGTGTTCTCCGCCGCCACCTCGCCGGCGACGCCAAGCGCGACCAAAGCGGCGATGGTGGCGCGCCAGCGATCGCGCTCCACCACCAAGGCGGCGGCGACCAGCGCCGAGCTGGCGCAGCCCATGGCGGTGACCAGCCCCATCAGCGGATCGCCGTTGGCGATTTTGGCCGAACGCTCGCCGTCGGTGACCACGTCGGTGTTGGCGGTGAGCGCGACCACCGTGTCGTTGAGTTTGGCAAAGCGCGCCGGCGCGTCGCCCGCGGCATCGCCGCCGGCAAGAGCGGTAAATTCATGATGGTTGAGCCGCACCGCGGCGGGCTTGCGGCGCACCAGGCTTTGCGCGAATTGCGCCCGCGCCGGCGAGCGCTCGATAAAGACCGGGTCGAGCACCCAGGGCTTTCCCGGACCTTTGTCGCCCTGCCCCAGCGCACCCAGCGCCACCTCGATCGCCGTGCGCCGCTCGGCGTCAAAGGTGCCGAGATTGACCAGAAGCGCATCGGCGCCGGCGACGAAGGCGGCGATTTCCTCGGGCGAAATGGTCATCGACGGGACGGCGCCGGCGGCGAGCAGCATGTTCGCCGTATAGGCCTGCGCCACCGAATTGGTGATGCAATGCACCCGCGGCGCGCGCCTCCTGATCCGCGCCAGCACGTCGGCGGTGATGTCGGCAAATTCGGCCGGGGCATGCATGGTCTTTCCTTAGTCCTCCTGCCCCGCGATAGCGGAGCCGGATATATATGCTATCTTAGCGGTCCGGAGGCGCGCATGATCCCCTTCTTCGTGCAGATCAAATGTCAGCTCGGCAAGTCCTACCAGGTCGCCAACACGCTCGCCGACGCCGAGATCGCCTCGGAAATCTATTCGACCGCGGGCGACTTCGATCTGTTGGTGAAATTCTACGTCGATCCTTCGATCGATATCGGCCATTTCATCGCCGAGAAGGTGCAGACCATCTCCGGCGTCGCCGACACCCGCACCATCATCACCTTCAAGGCGTTTGGAGGCTCGTAGTCGTTCCCTCCACCGCCCGCCGGCGCGCCAGGGCGAGCTGCCGCTCGCGCCAGATCACGAACAGCCCGGCAGCGGCGATGATCGCGGAACCGACCACGATCATGACCGTCGGCAGTTCGCCGAAGAACGCATAGCCGAGCACCAGCGCCCAGATCATCGACGTATAGTCGAACGGCGCCAACATCGAGGCCGAGGCGTAACGGTAGCTCTCGGTCAGAAGAATGTGTCCGGTGCCGCCGAGGAAACCGATGCACATCAGGGCTATGAACTCGTGGCCGGTCGGCGTGATCCAGCCGAATGGCCAGGTGACGAGGCCGGCGAGCGCGCAGATCAGCGAGAAATAGAACACGATCGACGACGTGGTCTCGCTCTTGGTCAGGTGGCGCGTCTGGATCATGGTGCCGGCATTGGTGACCGAGCCCGCGACCGCGTAGATCACGCCGGCGACGCTGGTCGCGCTCGCCATGGCGATGGTCAATTCGTCGCCGGAGAAATGCGGCGCCAGCACCACCAGCACGCCGATGAAGCCGATGGTCACCGCCGACCAGCGATAGATGCGCACGCGCTCCTTGAGGATCAGCGCCGCCAGCGCCACGCTGATCAGCGGCGAGGTGAACGAGATCGCATTGGCCTCGATCAGCGGCAGCCGCGCCAGGGCGCCGAAATTGCAGAACATGCCGATGACGCTGAGCACGCCGCGGTTGGCGTGGCCGAGCGGACGCTCGGTGCGCACCGCGGCCATCAGTTCGCCGCGCCAGGCATAGACCAGCACCACCGGCACGATGGCGAAGGCCGAGCGGTAGAACACCACCTCGCCGATCGGATAGCGCGCGCCGAGATAGCGGATCAGCGCCGACATCACGGCGAACAGCACCGCGGAGACGAGCTTGAGAACGATGCCTTTGCTGGAGTGCATGCGTAAGTGTTCCGTCACCCTGAGGTGCGAACGAAGTGAGCCAACCAAGTCGGCTGTTGCCGACTTGGTCAACTGCAAATCCGAAATCGGGCAAGCCCGATTTCGCTGGGGCGACGGCCCGGGCCGTACATCCTTCGAGGCCCGCGCTACGCGCGGGCACCTCAGGATGACGGTTCCGGGGTCCTTAACCTGCAACAGCGCGCGATGCAAAGGCCGCGGCTCAATCCTTCTTCGGCGGCGGCGTCGGGCCTTTGACGGGCGGCAGCGACGCGATGTAGGTCGCGATCGCGGCCCGGTCGGCGGCGCTGAGCTGCGAGGTGTTCGCGATGACGTCGGCCATGCCGCCGCCGGCATAATCGCCGGCCGGGTTCATGCCGTCGTCAAGGAAACTGGCGATGTCCTTTTCCGACCAGGCGATCTTGTCGTCGCCCCAATGGCCGAGGCCGGCGGGCGTGATGTTGGGCACCCAGCCTTTGCCGTCCGGCGCCGGGCCGCCGGCAAAGCGTTCGCTGGCGATGATGCCGCCGAGAAAGTTGCGCGGCGAATGGCACTCGGCGCAGTGTCCCGGGCCGTTGACCAGATAGGCGCCGCGGTTCCATTGCGCCGATTGCGAAGGGTCGGGCACGTAAGGGCCGCCTTCGAGAAACAAAAGCTTCCAGCCTCCGACCAGGCGGCGGATGTTGAACGGAAACGGCAGGTCGTGATCGCGCACCTTGCCGGTCACCGGCGGCAGCGTTTTCAGATAAGCAAACAGATCGCGCACGTCGTTGAGCTGCATGTGCCGGTAGGAATCGTAGGGGAACGCTGGAAACAGGTGCGACCCGTCCGGCGCCGTGCCGTCCCACATCGCGCTGACGAAATCCGCGTCGCTCCAAGCGCCGATGCCGTCCTTGGCGTCCGGCGAAATGTTCGGCGCGTAGAAGGTGCCGAACGGCGAGCCGAGCGCCAAGCCGCCGCCGAGCCGGGTGCGATCGATTTTTTGCGGGTCCTTGTTCGGCACGGCATGGCACGACGCGCAGCCGCCGATATTGAACATGGTCTTGCCGTTGTCGAGGTTTGCCGTGTGCGGCGGCAGCGCGGAGGCGGGCACCGTCGCCGGGATCGTCACGATCCAGAACACGGCAAAGCCAAGTGCCGCGCCGAGCACGACGACAGCCGCGAGATTGCGCAGAGTGAGCAGTCGCTTCATCTCAACTCTTATCAGTCAGACTGTGTGCTTATTCCCCACCCTGAGGTGAGATCCCCGACTTGATCGGAGGAGCCTCCAAGGATGACGGATCATCGCCGAAAAACAAAGGGCGGGTCGTCCGGCGCGGACGCCCGCCCTCGTTACGCTCAGAGGCTCGATCAGCCCTTCTTGAGGCGATAATCCTGATGGCAGGCGCCGCAATCGTTCTTGCCGATATTGCCGAGCGCCGCCTTGAGGCTGTCCACGTCCTTGATGCTGGCAGTCGCGGCTTTGGCGTCCTCGCCGAATTTGACGAATCGCGCCTTGAAGTCCGCCATGTTTTCCCAAACTTTTGGGCTGGCGTTGAACTGGTCGCTGGGATCGCCGTCTTTGGTGTTGTCGGGGTAAAGGCCCGGCATCTTCGCCGCCGCGTCCTGGAATTGCGCAAGCGCCTTGTCCACCGCCGCCTGATCGTACGGCTTGTCGCCCTTGGACATGTCGGCGAGGATTTTGGCCTGATCGCCGTTGGCCTTCATCAGCGCCTTGCGCGCCTTGATCGGGTCTTCCTGGGCCATGGCGGCGCAGACGCCAAGCGCGATGGCGGCCGCGGTGGCGACGGCGAACACGGTACGGATCATGTGGTGGTCTCCCTGTCGGGTGGCGTTGGTTGAGGCCGAATCGTCAATTCAGCCGAAAGGATATGGGCGAAGCAGCCGCGCCGCCGCGCCCGCGGTGGCAATGTTACCCGGCCACCAACACCGACATTATGACATTATTCCGGGGCCGGACAGGTCGCGCAGTGATGGTTACTCGGCGGGCTGAGCGTCGGCTTGACGGCGCCTGCCGCGCCACAGCCCTAAACCCGCGATCCAGCGCGCGATGACATAGAACACCGGCGTGAACACGAGTCCGAACGCGGTCACGCCGATCATGCCGGCGAACACCGCGGTGCCCAGCGTCTGGCGCAGTTCGGCGCCGGCGCCGATCGCCCAGACCAGCGGCGTGACGCCGAGGATGAAGGCGAACGAGGTCATCAGGATCGGGCGCAGCCGCAGCCGCGTCGCCTCGACGGCGGCCTGCCAGCGCGTGCGGCCCTGGTCCTCGAGCTGGCGGGCGAATTCGACGATCAGGATGGCGTTCTTCGCCGCCAAGCCGATCAGCACCACGAAGCCGACCTGAGTCAGAATGTTGTTGTCCTGGCCGCGCAGGATGACGCCGGTGATGGCGGCGACGAGACACATCGGCACGATCATGATCACCGCGAGCGGCAAGGTGAGGCTCTCGTATTGCGCGGCGAGCACCAGGAACACAAACACCACCGCCAGCACGAAAGCGAACATCGCGGTGTTGCCGGCCCTGATCTGCTGGTAGGCGAGCGTGGTCCATTCGGTGGCGAAACCATCGGGCAATGCGTCGGCGGCGAGCTTGTCCATGATGGCGATGGCTTGCCCTTGCGAATAGCCGGGCGCGGCGGCGCCGTCGATCTCGGCGGCGGGAAACAGGTTATAGCGCGGCACCCGATACGGCCCGGCGATGTCGGTCACCGTGGTGAACGAACCGAGCGGCACGGTGTCGCCATTGGAATTGCGCACCCGGATTTTCAGCACATCGGCGATATTCTGGCGGTCCTCGTCGCGCGCCTGCGCGGTGACGCGGAAGGTGCGGCCGAACAAATTGAAGTCGTTGACGTAGGAACTGCCGATGAAAATCTGCAGCGCGTTGAACACGTCCTGGACGTTGATGCCGAGGAGCTGCGCCTTGGTGCGGTCGATGTCGAGATAAACCTGCGGCGTCGACGTCTCGAACAAAGTGAACACCTGCGACAGGCCGGTCGTGCCATTGGCGCGCGCCATCAAGGCCGAGGCCGCTTCGCGCAATGCCGCCGCGCCGCGGCCGCCGCGATCCTCGACCATCATGCGGAAGCCGCCGGCGGTGCCGATGCCCATCACCGGCGGCGGCAGCACGGCGACGATGAAGGCGTCCTGGATCGCCGACAGGCGCTTGTTCAATTCGGCCTGGATCGCCGGCGCCGCCTGCCGCGGATCGTGGCCGCGCTTCCCGTAATCGTCGAGCACCAGGAACAGCGCGCCGGAATTGGGTGCATTGGTGAAGGTGGCGCCGGAAAAGCCGACGATGTTCATGGCGTGGGCGATGCCGGGCACGCCGAACGCAATATCCAGCGCGCGCTGCTGCACCGCGTCGGTGCGCGACAGCGACGCCCCCGGCGGCAGTTGCACCACGACGATGATATAGCCGCGGTCGACCGGCGGGATGAAACCGATCGGCGTCTTGCGGAACACAGTAAAACCGACACCGAGCACGACCAGATAGATCACCACCATCATCGCCGCGCGCCGCACCGTGCGCGTCGCCAGCCAGGAAATGCCGGAGCCGATACGATCGAACGCAGCATTGAAATAGCCGAAAAAGCCGTGGATCGGCCGCTCCCACCAAGTGTCGCGATGGCTCCGGTCGTGCGGTTTGAGCAACAGCGCGCACATCGCCGGTGATAGCGTCAGCGACACGATCAGCGAAATGATCGTGGCGCCCGCAATGGTCAGGGCGAACTGGCGATAAAACTGCCCGGATATGCCGGTGATGAACACCGACGGCACGAACACCGCGCACAGCACCAGCGCAATCGCGATCAGCGCCGAGCCGACCTCGTCCATGCTTTTACGCGCCGCCTCGCGCGGGTTCAGCCCCGCGGCGATGTTGCGCTCGACGTTCTCGACCACCACGATGGCGTCGTCGACCACGATGCCGATGGCGAGGACGAGCCCGAACAGCGACAGATTGTTCAGCGTGAAGCCGAACGCCGCCATGAAGAAGAACGTGCCGATCAGCGACACCGGGATCGCCACCAGCGGAATGATCGCCGCCCGCCAGGTTTGCAGGAACAAAATCACCACCAGCACGACCAGAATAATGGCCTCGAAGATCGTGTCGATCACCGCATCGACCGACTGCCGGATGAACTGGGTCGGGTTGTAGACGATGTCGTATTTGAGGCCGGACGGGAATCGTTTCGACAGCTTGGCCATCAGGTCGTTGACGCCGTCGGCGGTGGCGAGCGCGTTCGAGCCGGGGCGCTGGAATACGGCGAGCGCGACGGCGAAGTCGTGATCGAGATAAGAATTCGACGAATAGTCGAGCGCCTGCAGCTTGACGTCGGCGACGTCCTTGAGCCGCACCACCGCGCCCGGCGTCTCCTTGACCACGATGGAGGCAAAATCCTCCGGATTGGCGAGCCGGCCGAGCGTCTGCACCGCGATCTGGAACGCGCCCTGGTGCTCGACCGGCGGCTGATCGAGCACGCCTGAGGCGACCTGGATGTTCTGGCCTTGCAGCGCCGCGGTGACGTCGCTCGCGGTCAGCCCCAGCGATTGCAGGCGGTCGGGATCGAGCCAGATGCGCATGGAATAATCGCGGCTGCCGAACACCGTGACCGAGCCGACGCCGTCGACGCGCGTGAGCGGGTCGGTGACTTCCAGCGTGGCGTAATTGGTCATGAACAGCGCGTCGCGCGACTTGTCGGGCGAATAAAGGTGCACGACCATCATCAGGTCGGGCGAGCTTTTGGTGACGGTGACGCCGATATTGCGCACGTCGGCGGGCAATCGCGGCTGCGCGATGGCGACGCGGTTCTGTACCTGGACCTGGGCGATATCGAGATTGGTGCCGAGATCGAACGACACCGCGATCGAGAATTTGCCGTCGGCCGTCGAGTTCGACGACATGTAGAGCATGTTCTCGACGCCGTTGATCTGCTGCTCGATCGGCGTCACCACGGTGGCGGCGACGACTTCGGCGCTGGCGCCGGGGTATTGCCCGGAGACGTTGATGATCGGCGGCGCGATCTCGGGATATTGCGCCACCGGCAGCCGCGAGAACGACACGCCGCCGAGGATCACGAACACGATCGAGACCACGGCGGCGAAGATCGGCCGGTCGATGAAGAAATGCGAGATGCGCATTTTCTGGCCTCAGCCGGCCTTGGCTTCGTTCGGCCCTTTAGCGGGCGGCGCGCCTTCCTGCTGCGGCGTCACCTTTTGGCCCGGACGCGCGCGCATAAGACCGTTGACGATGACGCGATCGGTGGCGGCGAGCCCGTCCTTGACCACGCGCAGGCCGCCGTCGATCTGGCCGAGCGTGACGTATTTCTGCCGGACCACGTTGCCGTCGTCGACGACGAGCACGAATTTGCGCACCTGCTCGGTGCCGATCGCGGCGTCGGGAACGAGCAGCGCGGTATAGGGCGGCGAGCCGGGCACGCGGACACGGCCGAACATGCCGGGCGTGAAAATGCCGTCGGCGTTGTCGAACACGGCGCGGCCGCGGATGGTGCCTGAGGAGCGATCGATGACGTTGTCGATGAAATCGATCTTGCCCTGGTGCGGGAAATCCTTCTCGTCGATCAGCTTGAGCGTGACCGGAACGTTGCCGTGCAGGCTGGCGACGTCCTGGCTCGACGTGGCGAAGCGCACGTAGCGCAGATACGACGCCTCGTCGAATGAGAATTCGAAACGGATCGGATCGACCGAGACGATGGTGGCGAGCAGCGTGGTGGCGCCGCCGGCGCCGCCGGTGATCAGGTTGCCGACGGCGACCCTGCGGTCGCCGATGCGGCCGTCGATCGGCGAACGCAATTCGCTATATTGTTCGAGATCGAGCTCGGCCGAATGCACCATCGCCTCCTGCGCGGCGACGGCGGCTTCGGCGACGCGCTTGGCCTGGGTGCGCTGATCGTAAGCCTGCTCGGTGATGGTCTTGTTGCCGAGAAGCTGCTGGCCGCGCTGCAGGTCGGCGTCGGTGAAGGAGAGATTGGCACGCGCCTGCGCCAGATTGGCCCGCATCTGCTCGAGCACGATCTGGAACGGCCGCCGGTCGATGGTGAACAGCAGATCGCCCTTCTTCACCATCTGGCCGTCGATGAAATGGATGTCCGTGAGATAGCCTGAGAGCCGCGAGCGGATCTCGACCGATTCCACCGCGGCGAAGCGGCCGACATATTCGTCCTGATCGACCACCGTGCGCTGCACCGGATTGGCCACCGTCACGGCCGGCGGCGCGGCGGCGCTTTGCTGCTGCTGGCCCTGGCCGCAGCCAGCGAGCGCGAGCGTAGCGACGAAAGCAGCAAGGCGCGCCGCAGTGGTGATCGCCATGAATCTTTCCCTCAAGCGCGACCGGGGCACCACATGCCACTGCCGCTGTCAACCGCAGGCAAGCCGCCCTTCCCTCGCCCCAGCTCGGTTCCCATATATCGGGTCGACCGGCGGATTCGCCGGCCCCCAGCGGATGCTGGGCTAACCACCTGACAAAACATGAAAATCATACCCTTGCACGATGCCGCCTGGGACGGCAGCGGCGCTGGCGCCGCTGCGGAGCCCAAAATTCCGGTCGAGGACCAGGCGCTCCTCGACGCCTATTCGCGCGCCGTCATCGACGTGGTCGACCGGGTCGGCCCGGCGGTGGTCGGGCTGACGATTCACGCCGGCGAAGCCAACGGCCGCCCGCGCGGCGGCACCGGCTCGGGCGTCGTGGTGGCGCCCGACGGGTTGATCCTGACCAACAGCCACGTCGCCGGCGCGGGCAGCACCGCCAGCTCCTCGGCGCGCATCGAGGTGACGACGCCGGAAGGCCAGCACCTCACCGCGCGACTCGTGGGCGACGATCCCGACACCGATCTGGCGCTGATCCGCATCGTCGAGCCGGTGACCTTGCCGGCGGCGCCGCTCGGCGATTCCAAGAAATTGAAGCGCGGCCAACTGGTGATCGCCATCGGCAATCCGCTCGGCTTCGAATCGACGGTGACGACCGGCGTGGTCTCGGCGCTCGGACGTTCGTTGCGGTCGCGCACCGGCCGGCTGATCGACGACGTGATCCAGACCGATGCGGCGCTCAATCCCGGCAATTCCGGCGGCCCGCTGGTGTCCTCGCACGGCGAAGTCGTCGGCGTGAACACCGCCGTCATCATGGGCGCGCAAGGCATCTGCTTTGCGGTTGCCGCCAATACCGCGAGCTTCGTGCTCGGCGAACTGGTGCGTCACGGCCGGGTGCGCCGCGCCTTCATCGGCGTCGCCGCGCAGCACACCCCGATCCCGCGCCGGCTGCGCCACGCCGCCGGCATCGCGCAAGAACGCGCGGTGATGATCGCCTCCATCGAGCCTGGCTCCGCAGCGGCGCTCGCCGGCCTGAAGACGGGCGACATCCTCCTCGGCCTCGACGGCACCATCATCGCGGGCGCCGACGATCTGGTGCGCACGCTCATCGGCGAGACCATCGGCCGCGAAGTGAAACTCGACGTGCTGCGGGGCACCGAGCGGCTGACGCTGGCGATGGTGCCACAGGAGCGGAAACTCGAAGCCAATCCGGGCCGCGGACAAAATCCGCGCGCCCGGATTCCGTGACCCAAATCGTCAAGACGCCCTATCCATTCTTTCATTCAACATATTTTTCACGGGCTAGACTAGCGAGGCGAAGATATTCGCAACCACGATTGCGCCGAGGGTTTTTTGCCACGATAGCGTTGGCAACAGCACGAATCGCAAACAGCCGTGCTTTTTGCTCGAATGGTTATTGCGGATGGCGTTGGGCTTGCATGGTAAACTATTTGCCCGGTAAGGTTGCGATATAAGCTTGGGAGGGGCGCATGAGATGGCAAATATTTGACAAATCGATTGGACGGCTGTGGCAATTCCTCAACGCAGTTCAGCTTCTGATCGCGATCTGCGTTTTCCTTTGGTACGGGTGGGAGCAGAAAAAAATAGACGCCGACACACAACGAACCGACATTGAACTGAGAAAAGCCGAATTTGACACCCTAGCGGTAGCTATCGGCGCCTTGAAGAAATCCGATAGCTACTTGATCGGAAGCGAGGTACTCAAGATCATATTCTCACCCGATCGCGAGTGTCTTACCGAAGATCAGTACATGGTGATCGATTTTCTAGCGGAACTTTATAATAAAACCGCGGATTTGCCGGTGCCTCGGGAAACGTTTCTGGCAGTTATGAAAAAACGACCGGCCTGCCTCAAGCAAGACCCGATCGTGGTGAGCACCGCGACTAACGGATACTTAGTTGTTGGCACGCCCAAATTCTCCTGCATCCAATGTACCGGCCGGCGAGTTGTCGATTTCTCAAATTTTTCTGTTGTCTTCGGCCTAGAGCGGGCAACACTGATTGGCGGGTTGGAGTCAGGTGCGATCATAAAAGCAAAGATAGATATTAATCTGCGGACAAATACGACAGACATCGAGACGGGAAATAATCCAGTTCTTCGAACTATAAGCGCAGGTCAGTGTGCCTCCGTGAAAGAGTCGTTTCCTCAGTTGCGTGGCAATACGTGGGCGGCAGTAACACTGCGGGATTGCCTTTGAAGGCAATACCCCGCCGGAAAAATGGAAACCTGCTCCAAGTAACTTCGTGTGGCATGCGGGATAAACATACAGCGAGGGGTTCATAATATCGTTTTGCTCTTCCGAGCTATGACCCGCTCGCTACGTTTACCCAGCGCTACATATTCTCTAGCTATCCGCTCCGGCGCGCATTAAGAAGCGGCTCCGTTCACATCCGCGTTCATCCCCAAGCGCACCCCAAAAAAATGCTGCAAATCGACAATCTGGTTTTCGACGCCTGGGGCCGCCGCTTCTTCGATGGGGCGAGCGTGACGATTCCGGACGGCACCAAGGTCGGCCTCGTCGGGCGCAACGGGGTCGGCAAATCGACCTTGTTCAAGCTGATCACCGGCGAGCTTGCCGCGCAGGAGGGCGATATCCTGCTGCCGAAGGCGGCAAAAATCGGCTCGGTCGATCAGGAGCACCCGGCCACGCCAGTCACTTTGCTCGACACGATTCTTGCCGCCGACACCCGGCGCGAGGCCTTGAATGCCGAGTTGGAAACCGCCGAGCCCGAACACCTTGCCGAGATCTACCAGCACCTCAACGCCATCGACGCCGACCGCGCGCCGGCGCGCGCCGCCGAAATCTTGAGCGGGCTCGGATTTTCCAATGCCGATCTCGCGCGGCCGATGGCGGAATTCTCCGGCGGCTGGCGCATGAGGGTGGCGCTGGCCGCGGCTTTGTTCGCCGAGCCCGATCTGCTCTTGCTCGACGAGCCGACCAATTACCTCGATCTCGAAGGCGCGCTGTGGCTCGAAGCGCGGTTGAAGAAGTATCCCAAAACTGCGCTGATCGTCAGCCACGACCGCGAGCTGCTCAATAATTCGGTCGATGCCATTTTGCATCTGAGCGAAGGCAAGCTCGATCTCTACACCGGCGGCTACGACGATTTCGAGCATCGCCGCGCCGAGAAGACGCGGCTGCAGGCCGCGACCCGCGCCAAGCAGGACGCCGAGCGCGCGCATTTGCAGAAATTCATCGACCGCTTCCGCGCCAAGGCCAGCAAGGCGACACAGGCGCAATCGCGCATCAAGCGGCTCGCCAAATTGGAGCCGATCGCCGAGACAGTCGAAGAGCGCGTGGCGCCGTTCACGCTGCCGTCGCCGGTGCGGCCGCTGGCGCCGCCGCTCATCCAGCTCGAAAACGCCGCGGTCGGCTACGACAAGACCACGGTGTTGCGCAATCTCAACCTGCGGCTTGACGTCGACGACCGCATCGGGCTTTTGGGCGTCAACGGCGCCGGCAAATCGACCTTCGCCAAGATGATCGCCGGCGCGCTGCCGCTCCAAGCCGGCCAGATGAACCGGGAAAACCGCATCAAGGTCGGCTGGTTTCATCAACACCAGATCGAGGCGCTCGACCCGGACGATACGCCGTTGGACATCATTCGGCGTGAGCGTCCCGACGACAGCGAGTCCTCGCGCCGCTCGCGGCTGGCGCAGTTCGGGCTGTCGTTCGACAAGCAGGAAACCACGGTCGCCAATCTGTCCGGCGGCGAGCGCGCGCGGCTGTTGCTCAATCTCGTTGCCATGGCGGCCCCTCACCTCTTGATCCTCGACGAACCGACCAATCACCTCGACATCGACAGCCGCCGGGCCCTCCTCGATGCGTTGAACGACTACGACGGCGCCGTCATTCTCATCACCCACGACCGCTCGCTGATCGATCTGGTGGCCGACCGGCTGTGGCTGACCGCCGACGGTCAGATAAAGCCGTTCAAAGGCGACATGGACGATTATGCGCGCTTCGTTCTCGACAGGGTCAAAGCGGAAACCGTAGCGCCTGGACAAAAAACCGTCAGCGACGTCGTCTTGAGCGCGCAGCAGGCGGCCGCCAATGAGGCGCGCTATGCCGCCAAGAAGGCGGCCAAGAAGCGGCGCCGGCGCGGCTATTGATTTCCGTCAGGCAAGGTCGAGGACGCCCTGCATCATGGCCACGCAGGCGCCACCGATATAGGTCGCCGTGACCTTGCCGTGGCTCTTCTCGGCGCTCGCTTCGAGCAGGCTTGGCCGGCCCATATCCACACCTTGCGCGATCTTCTTTTCTAAGCGCAGGCCCGGCTCGGGCGCCAGCGCGGCGAGTAGCCCGATCAGCGCCACGTTGGCGCTGCCCGTTGCCGGATCCTCGGCAATGCCGTGCGCAGGCGCAAACATGCGCGCGTGGATATCGACGCCGTCGCGGCCGGTGCGAACGTAAAGGTGAAGGCCGTTGACGCGATCGCGCGGCAGATGCCGGGCAAAAGCCTCGGCGCGCGACCGCGCGGCGGCAAGCGCTTGCCGGCTCTTCAGCTCGGCCATGACGAAGGGCGCCCCGCAACTGGCGATGCACGGCTGATGATGGCGCGTCTCGATGTCGGCAGCGGCGAGCGCGCAGGCTTCGGCGACGATGTCGCACGACACCGTATCGCCGATGACGAGCGGCTGCGGCGCGGCGAGCCGCGCGCCCGCGATCGCCTGCCCCTGCTTCAACAGCGTCATGCGCACCAGGCCGGCGATTTCCTCGAACACCAGCGTGTCGCCGGCAATCGGCCGGCCGTGGCACTGGCCCAGTCGCGCCAGGACGAAGGCGGTGCCGACATTGGGATGGCCGGCAAACGGCATTTCGGCGCGCGGCGTGAAGATGCGCACTTGGGCGGTGTGCTCGAGATTTTGCGGCGGCAGGACGAAGGTGGTTTCGGCCAGGTTGAACTCGGCCGCGATGGCCTGCATCTGCGGCGCGCTGAGCCCGCGCGCGTCGGGGAAAACCGCAAGCGGATTGCCGCCGAATTGGCGATCGGTGAACACATCGACGGTGAAGAATTCAAGCTGCATGGCACGCGCTCCTGCAGCTCATGTATGGGGCAAGCTACTGCAACGCCAGGGACGACACCGCGACATTCACCGCGCCGGTGGCGTTGGCGATCACGCGCATGGTCTTGTCGTCATAGGCGATGCCGGTGAGGCGCAGATCGTTGACCGCGAGGTTGGCGGAGACGCCGTTGCCTTGGGCGACGAAGCCCGAGACGGCCGCGGCGATGCGCTGCTTGGCATCGGTGGCGAACGGTTTCAGGTCGATCACCGCCTTGTCGGCGAGAATTTTTTGCAAATAAGGCGTGGCCGCCTGCGCCGCGGCGCCGAGCAGGCCGAATGCGGCTTGCGATTGCACGTCGAGCGTCACGTCGGTGAAACGCAGGATCTGCCGTTCCTGGTCGAGCACCGGCCGGCCATAGACGTGCACCGTAGCGTCGGCGCCGAAAAAGCTGAACAGGCCGCGTTTCTTGACGTTGACCAGAAGCGAGATCAGGAGGCGGTCGCCGGACGCGGCGATGGCGGCGTGTTTCATGATCACGGTGAACGAGCCGCTGCCGTCCTCCGGGAACGTCTTGCCGCCAAGCTGGGCTTCGAGCAGGCGGCTCACTTCGGTGAACGGAATGTCGATCGGCACCGCGATGTTGACGCTGCCCTCGTTGGCCTGCGGCACCAGGTCGAGCGTCTGCGGGAACGGGCAATCCGGCTTGGTCTCGGTCGGCACGATGCGGGTATCGGCCTGCACGCCGATGAGCAGCGTCACCGCGCTGCCGTCGATCTTCGGCTGCGCGGCGATGGCGCGGGTCGGCCGCACTTCGAGCCAGAGGTTCGGCATGCCCTGCCCGGCGGCGCCGAGCGGGATGGCGCGGCACAGTTTTGTCCATTCGCCGCGCGCCGCGTTCTCGATGAACGGGTCGTTGCGCAGCCGCGTTTCGAGCGCTCCGGTCTGGTTGCGCACCGCGTTGTCGAGGAACGGTTTTACCTGGTTGGCGACGCTGAGCTTTAGGCCGGCAATCGGCAAAATCACATCGACGACATTGACCTGGGCGGAAAGATTGGGCGCGAGCCGCCAGTTCGGCGAAATCGTTGGCTTCGATGTCGTCGTCACCGTGCCCTGGATGTCGGCGTGCTGATCGAACGCCTTGCCGGCAAAGTTCTGCACCGCTTGGCCGACGCTGCCGCCGACCAGGTTGCCGATGGTGTTGCCGACCGAATTGGCGCCACTGGCGATCGTGCCGGTGGCCTTGAACTGGCCGGTCAATGGCGTCACCACGATCAGTGCGTCGGGCCGGCCGGATACGGTGAACGGCCCGCGCGCGATATCGAAATTGAGGTCGGCATTGGTCAGAAGCTTTGACACCGGATTTTGCGGCTTGCCGGACAGGTTGCGCGGCGCCTGCGCATCGAGCGCGTCGCGGATCACGCTGAGCGCGATGGCCGCGGGTGCCAGCACCGTCGAGGTGCCGGTCAGCGGCTTAAGCGGCGGCACCGCGACCAGCGCCGGCCGGCCTTGTTGCAGCGGCGCCGCGCCCGGCGATAGCAGATTGAGCAGTGCGCTGGCGCCAGCGAAGGAGAGGACGACAACAACAGTGCCGACGAGAATGATGCGGATATTCACGCCGGCACTTCGCCCTTGAGCATGAGGCGGTAGAGGAAACGGCGCTCGTTCATGTCGTAGTCGGGATTGGCCTGGTGCATGACGCTGCGATTATCCCACATCACCCAGTCGCCGTAGTGCCATTGGTGGCGATATTCGTATTTCTTCTGCGTCGCGTGGGCCATCAATTCGTCGATCAGCTTGAGCGCGTCGGCGTCTTCCATGCCGATGATCGATTCCATGCGCACCGGATTGAGGAACAGCGCCTTGCGGCCGTTCTCGGGATGGGTGCGCACCAGCGGGTGCACGCCGGGCGGCGGCAGGTTGCGCCGGCTCTCCTCGCTGAGATGGCCGAGCGGGCGCGGGCTGTATTTGCTCAAGTAGGCATGCACCGCCTTGAGCCCGTCGATCTTTTGCCTGGTGCTCGCCGGCAGGTCGTCATAGGCATCGTGCATATTGACGTATTGGGTATCGCCGCCGTGCGACGGCAGATCGACCGCGAACAGCGTCGTCGCCTTGGGCGGCCGCGGATGATTGGAGTGGTCGGTGTGGAAGGTCTCGCCAGGAATGATGCGCCGGCCGTTCACGAACTCGTCGTTGGACACGTAGGATACGTCGGGGTGGCCGGGGACGTGGTGCTCCTTCTTGTCGTGCGGCTGCAATTCGCCGAACAGCTGCACGGCGTTCTTGAAATCTTCCGGCGCGAAATGCTGGCCGCGCATGACCAGCACGTGATGCTCGGCGAAGGCGCGATTGAGCGTGGCGCTCGCTTCAGTATCGATCGGCCTGGTGAAATCGATGCCGGTGACTTCGGCGCCGGTGTGGTCCGTCAGCGGCGTGATGGTGAAGGACGTCATGGCAAATCCTCCCACGCGGTGTTTGTTACAGCAACGCTATCGCCGGGCTGGTGGAGGGTCAAGGAGCCCTCGACTGTCGGCCCGCGTCAGCGAATGCCGGCGCGCATGAAACTCTGCACGAATTGGCGCTGGAACAAGAGGAAGGCGACCAGCAGCGGCGCTGAGGTCATCAAGGTGGCGGCGGTGATCACCGACCAGTCGATGCCCTGGTCGGTGGAAGCAAAAATCTGCAAGCCGACCGTCAGCGGCCGCGTGTTCACCGAATTGGTCACGATCAGCGGCCACAAGAAATTGTTCCAGTGATAGCTGACCGAGACCAGGCCGTAGGCGATGTAGACCGGCTTCGCCAGCGGCACATAGACCTTGAGCAGTACCGTCAGCGGACCGGCGCCCTCGACGCGCGCCGCCTCGTCGAGCTCGCGCGGCACGGATTTGAAGGTCTGCCGCAGCAGGAAAATGCCGAACGCGGACGCCATGTAGGGCAGCCCTATGGCAGGGATTGTATCGACGATGCCGAACGCGCTCATGGTGCGGTAGTTCTCGACGATCAGCACGTCGGGCATGATCATGAGCTGGAGCAGCACCAGGATGAACGCGACATCGCGGCCGGTGAAGGTGAAGCGGGCGAAGGCGTAGGCCGCGAGCGTGCACAGCACGAGCTGGGCGGCGAGGATCATGGTGACGAGCAAAAAGGTGTTGAGGAAATAGCGCGCGAACGGCGCCGCGTTCCAGGCGCGCGCGAAGTTCTCCAATGTCAGCGGCGCATCGAGCACGAAATGCGCCGAATAGGCGCTCGGATGGATCGCCGCCCACAGCGCATAGGCGAGCGGCAGGATCCAGATCAGCGCCAACAGCCAGGCGCCCGCCGTTTCCAGCGCCGCGTGGCCGCGACGGGTGGTTTGCAGCACGCTCATTGATAATGAATCCGGCGATCGAGAATGAGAAACTGGCCGAGCGCTACAATCGCCAGCAAAGCGAGCAGCACCACCGTCAGCGTTGCCGCATAAGCGGTGTCCCAGAACTTGAAGCCGACTTCGTAGATGTAGAACAACAGCAGCGCCGTGGTGTTGTCCGGGCCGCCCTGGGTCATGACCACGATATGGTCGATCAGCCGGAACGAATTGATGATGGCGTTGATCAGGACGAACAAAGTCGTGGGCATCAACAGCGGGAGTGTGATACGGCGGAAGAAATACCAGCGGCCGGCGCCCTCGATCGCTGCCGCCTCGGCAAGCTGCGGCGACATCTGCTGCAGCGCCGCCAGATAAAAGATCATGAAGAAGCCGGCATCCTTCCAGACCGCGATCGCGATCAGGCAAATCAGCGCGGTCGACTGATTGCCCAGCCAGTTGTGCGCCGGGATGCCGAACAGGCCGAGCATCTGGTCGAGCAGGCCGTAGCCCGGCGCATAGAAGAACAGCCAGATATTGGCGACCGCGATCATCGGCAGCACGGTCGGGGTGAAGAACGACAGCCGCAAAAACGGCCGGCCGGCGATCTTGCCGTTGACCCAGATCGCCATGGCCAGCGATAGCGCAATCGTCAGCGGAATGACGCTCGCCGCGTAAACGATGTTGTTGGCGAGCGCGCGCCAGAACACCGGGTCGCCGAGCATGACCTGATAATTGTCGGCGCCGACGAACACCGCGGCGCGGCGGCCTTTTGGGGTCGAGAAGAAGCTGTCGATGATGGTGGCGACGGCGGGATAATGGGTGAACGTCACCAGCAGCACCGCCGCCGGCAGCAACAAGAGCCAGCCGTGGACTTGCGTCGAAAGCCGCAGCCGCGCCGGCGGCACGGCCGCAGCCGACATCGCCGCCGACACGGCCGGCTCGGGGCCGCGCATCATTGATAGGAACGTAAGATTCGCACGGCTTCAGCCTGCGCATCCTTCATCGCCTGCTCCGGCGTCTTGGTGCCGGTCAGCGCCGCCTGGATGCCGTCGTTGAGTGCCTTGGTGACGCGCTGGTTGTCGTGGGTCGACAGTTCGGCGACGGCATATTTGAGCTGGTCGCGCGCCACGGCGGCTGCGGGAAAGTCGGCGACATATTTCTTCATGGCATCGGTGTCCCAGGCATCGGGCCGCGTCGCCACATAGCCGGTCTGGATGCCCCAATCGGCGGCGCGCTCGGGCGTTGTCATCCATTGGACGAATTTGAACGCGGCGGCGCGCTCGTCGTCGGACATTTTCTTGAAGAAATAAAAATTGCCGCCGCCGGTCGGCGAGCCGCGACCCTGATGCGCCGGCAGCATGGCGACGCCGAATGGGAACGGCGCGTTCTTGCGCACATTGGTGAGGTTGCCGGTCGTCGTCCATATCATCGCCGTCTTCTTCTCGAAGAAATCCTTCGGCGTGGTGCCCCACTCGATGACGCCGGGCGGGTGGATGCCGTCTTTCTTGTTGAGGTCGACCCAGAACTGCAGCGCGCCGGTCACGCCCGGCTTGTCGAACGACGTCTGCGTGCCCGCCGCGTTCATCAGCTGCACATTGTTTGCCGTGGTCAGGCCCTGGAACAACCAATAGGGAAAGCCCGAGGACGGAATCTCGATCGCCCACTGGCTGACGTTACCCGAGCCATCGCGCTGAACGAGCTTCTTGCCGTCGGCGACCAATTCGTCCCAGGTGTCGGGCGCCTTGTCGGGATCGAGCCCCGCGGCGTTGAAGGCGTCCTTGTTCCAGAACATCACGATGGTCGAGCGCTGGAACGGAATGCCCCAGGTTTTGTCGCCGGTCTGGCTGTTCGCCATGAAGGCCGGATAGAACGATTTCACCCACGCTTTGTCGGCATCGGTTTTCAGTAAATCGTCGAACGGCGCGATCGCGTCCTCGTCGATCAAGGTGAACATGTCGGTCGACAGCAGCACGGCGATGTCCGGCGGCTCGCCGCTCTTGAACGCGGTCAGCGCCTTGACCAGCGTGTCCTGGTAGGTGCCGGCATAGATCGCCTTGATGGTGATGCCGGGATTGTCCTTCTCGAAGTCGGCGACATAGCCGTCGATGATTTTTGGAATCGGGCCGCCGACGGCGATCGGATAGTAGAACGACAACGTGATGTCTTTTGCCGTGGCGACCGACATCAGCGCCATCATCACGGCGCCGGCAATCGGCAACAGCCATTTCAACTTTGCAGACATTCTTCCCTCCTCAGGCGAAATTTTGCACGAGACCGATCATGGCGACGGCCGGCGCGCGGATGTCGTCGCGGCGGGCGCCGCTTGCGGCATCGAAGACATGCACATGTTCGGCACGCCAGCTGACATGGATCGCGGCGCCGGCGGCAAAAGCCGCCTTGCCGGGCACGCGTGCGGTCAGCGTCTGGTTGCCATAGCCGCAGGTGACGACGGTGTCGGCGCCGAGGAACTCCGAACTCTGCACGCGCACCGGCAGTCCGATGTCGCCGAGCATCACATCCTCGGGCCGGATGCCGAACAGGAGGTCGCCCCGGTCCGGCGCCGGCAGGATGCTCATCGGCGGCGTGCCGATGAAGCGCGCGGCGAACGTCGTCGCCGGACGCGCGTAAAGCTCGTCCGGCGGCGCCGCCTGCTCGACCCGGCCGTCGCGCATGAGAATGACCTGGTCGGCCATGCTCATGGCTTCGCTCTGGTCGTGGGTGACATAGACCATGGTGATGCCGAGCTTTTGCTGCAGCGCGCGGATTTCGCGGCGCATCTCGGCGCGCAATTGGGCGTCGAGATTGGACAGCGGCTCGTCCATCAGACAGACCGGCGTCTCGGCGATGATGGCGCGGCCGAGCGCGACGCGCTGCTGCTGGCCGCCGGACAATTGCGACGGCTTGCGCGCCAAAAGCGTCTCGAGCCCGAGCAGCGCGGCGACGCGGGCGAGCCGGCGGGCGATTTCGGCCGCCGGCACTTTGCGCACGCGCAGGCCGAACAGGATATTCTCCTTGACCGTCAGATGCGGAAACAGCGCGTAGGATTGAAACACCATGGCGATGTGGCGCTGCGCCGGCGGCAGCGCGGTGACGTCGTTGCCGCCGATGACAATACGTCCGCTCGACACCTGTTCAAGGCCGGCGATCAGGCGCAACGTCGTGGATTTGCCGCAGCCCGACGGGCCGAGCAGCACGACCAGCGAAGCCGCCGCGGCCTCAAAACTCACATGATCGACCGCCGGCGTCGCGCCCCATGATTTGCTGACGTTCTGAACCGAAATCTGCGACACCGGCCCCCCTCGCGAACGTCCGCGCACGATGCCGGTAAATCATTGTATTGTGAAGCCCGTGCGTCGGCCGGGAGGCGCAGGTGACATCTTATGTCTTGAGCATCGATCAGGGCACGACCTCGACCCGGGCCAGCCTGTTCCGGGCCGACACCTCGGTCGCGGCTTTTGCGCAACAGGAATTCCCGCAGCACTTTCCCGCCGACGGCGAGGTCGAGCACGAGCCGGACGATCTGTGGGCGACGACGATCGCGTGTTGCCGCGACGCCATGCAAAAAGCCGGCGCCAGTGCCCGCGACATCGTCGCCATTGGCATCACCAATCAGCGCGAGACCACGCTGTTATGGGACCGCACCACCGGCCGCGCGGTGCATCGCGCCATCGTCTGGCAGGACCGGCGCACTGCGGATTTTTGCGCGCGCCTCAAGGCTGCGGACCATGAGGCCGAGTTCGCGCGGAAGACCGGGCTGCTGCTCGATCCGTATTTCTCCGGCACGAAACTCGCCTGGCTGTTGGATTGCGCGCCCAATATTCGCGAACGTGCGGCGCGCGGCGAGTTGGCGTTCGGCACGGTCGATACGTATCTGTTGTGGCGGCTCACCGGCGGTAAAGTCCATGCCACCGACGCCACCAATGCGTCGCGCACGCTGTTGTTCGACATCCATGAGGGCCGCTGGGACGATCGGCTGCTGGCACTGCTTGGCGTGCCCAAAATGATTTTGCCGGCGGTGCTCGATTGCTCCGCCGCGTTCGGCGTGACCGATCCGCAATTGTTCGGCGCCGCGATCCCGATCTACGGTATCGCCGGCGATCAGCAGGCCGCTTTGATCGGCCAAGCCTGCTTCGCGCCGGGAACGGTCAAAGCCACTTACGGCACCGGCTGCTTTGCCTTGCTCAATACCGGCACGACACCGGTCGCCTCTCAAAACAAGCTTATCACCACCATCGCCTATCAGCTTGATGGCGTGCGCTCTTACGCGCTCGAAGGCTCGATCTTCGTCGCCGGCGCGGCGGTGCAATGGCTGCGCGACAGCCTGCACGTCGTGCAAAGCGCCGAGGAAACCGGTGCGCTCGCCGCCGGCGCCGATCCGACCCAAGAGGTCGTGCTGGTGCCGGCCTTCGTCGGCTTGGGCGCGCCCTATTGGCGCCCCGACGCGCGCGGCGCGCTGTTCGGCCTGACGCGGGCCACGGGCCCGCGCGAATTGGCACTGGCGGCGCTGGAGAGCGTTTGCTTTCAGACCGTCGATCTTCTCGATGCCATGCGGGCGGATTGGCGCGATGATGCGGGCGCGCTGAAAACCTTGCGCGTCGACGGCGGCATGGCGAATTCCGATTTCACCATGCAGCGCCTCGCCGACCTCGTCGGCTGCATCGTTGACCGACCACAAATCAGGGAAACCACGGCGCTCGGCGCCGCCTATCTCGCTGGGCTCCACGCCGGATTTTTTCCCGAGCCGGACCGTTTTGCGGAACATTGGCGATTGCAGCGCCGCTTCACGCCGCAGATGGACGCTCGCACGCGCGAGAAAAAGTTGGCAGCATGGCAATCGGCAGTAAGACGGTTGCTGAGCTGAAGTTTTCCGGGAGGATTAAAGATGTACAAGACGTTCGGTGCGGCAATGATTGCCATGCTCGTCACGACCATCGCTGCTGCCGCTCAGCCCGCGAGCACCGCCCCACCCGAAGTCATCAAAGACCTGGCGCCGACAGGCACGCTGCGCGCGGCGATCAATGCCGGCAATGTCGTCCTCGTGCAAAAAGACACTGCCGGCGTGCACGGCGTGACGGTGGATCTGGCCAACGAGCTGGCACGACGCCTCGGCACGCCGATTGCGCTCACGGTCTACGACGCCGCCGGAAAGGTGACCGACGCGGTGAAGAACGGCGAATGGGACATCGCCTTTCTCGCCATCGAGCCGGTACGCGCCGCCGTCATCGGCTTCACCGCGCCTTACGTCATCATCGAAGGCACCTATATGGTTGCCGCCGACTCGCCGCTGAAGACGATTGCCGACGTCGACCGCGATGGCATCCGCATCGCCGTTGCCAAAGGCTCGGCATACGACCTCTATCTGACGCGCACGCTGCAGCACGCAACGCTGGTGCGCTATCCGTCTCCACCGCTTGGGTTCGAAGGATTTATCGCCGACAAGCTCGATGCCGCAGCCGGCGTGCGGCAATTCCTTGACGCCTTCGCCAAAACCCGTCCGGACATGCGGGTGATGCCTGAGCATTTCCAGGAGATCAGGGAAGCGATGGGCACGCCGCTCGGCCGCGACGCCGGCTTGCAATACCTCAAAACCTTCGTCGAAGAGATGAAGGCCAGCGGTTTCGTCGCCAAGTCTCTCCAACGCGCCGGCCAGTCCGATGCCGTTGTTGCGCCGGCAGAGAAGTGATGAACACGAACGCTTCAGCGCGCGCGTGACGCCGCGCGAACCGCCGCGTCGATCGCCTGCGGCGTCACCGGCGTACGGTTGAACTCGGCTTTGAATGGGCGCAACGCGTCGGAGACGGCGTTGGCGATCACGACCGGCGGCGCGATCGGGCCGCCTTCGCCGACGCCCTTGACACCGAACGGGTTGAGCGGCGACGGCGAGTGCTGGTGGATGATTGTTATCGGCGGCAGGTCGCAGGCGGTCGGCAGCATGTAGTCGGCAAGCGTCGTGGTGAGCGGCTGGCCTTCGGCGTCGTATTTGATCTCTTCGAGCAGCGCGCCGCCCAGTCCCTGCACGGCGCCGCCCACGATCTGGCCCTCGACCAGCATCGGATTGACCACCACGCCGCAATCGTGCGCGATGGCGTAGTTCTCGACCTTCACGCGGCCGAGCTCGACGTCGACCTCGACCACGGCGGCATGGGCCGCATAGGACCAGGTCACGGTCGGCGGCTCGAAGTAATAAGTCTCCTCGAGCCCGGCATCGACGCCCGTGGGGCGGCCGTTGTCCCAGCCCGGCCGCGCCGCCGCCGCCACCTTGGCGAGCGAGACTTCGGCGCCGGGCACGCCGACGATGCCGACATGGCCGCGGCGCAATTCGAGATCGGTCGCCGCGCATTCCAGCATATTGGCGGCGATCGAGAACACTTTGTCGCGCAGTTTTTCCGTGGCGCCGTGGATCGCCGCCGACAAGGTCACGGTGCTGCGGCTGGCAATGGTGCCGAAGCCGACGGCGATCGCCGCCGTATCGGCGAGCGAAATCACCACGTCGTCGGGCGTGACCTGCCAGGCATCGGCGACGACCTGCGAAAAGATGGTCTCCATGCCCTGGCCCTGCGGACAGGCGCCGGAGGTGACGAAAATCTTGCCGGACGGATCGATGCGAAGGAGCGCGCTCTCGAACGGCCCCACACCGGTGCCTTCGACGTAACAGCCGATGCCGAGGCCGAGATAGCGCCCCACCTGCAGCGCCGCGCGCTGGCGCACACGAAACGCCTCGACGCCGCCGAGCGCGGCCAGCACCTTTTGCAGCGCACCCGGATAATCGCCGCCGTCGAGCACGATGGGCTGGCCGTCGCGATAGGGCATGCCGACCGCATAGGGCATTTCGGCGGCGGGGATCATGTTGCGCAGCCGCACCTCGGCCGGCTCGAGGCCGAGCTCCATGGCGACGAGGTCCATGCTGCGCTCCATGGCGAACGCCGCTTCGGGACGGCCGGCGCCGCGATACGGCGCGTTCGCCACTTTGTTGGTTGCGGCGATGCGGCCGGATATGGCGATAGCGCCGATCTTGTACGGCCCCGGCACGTGGACCGCGGTGTTATAGGCGATGCCGGCGCCGATCGGATTCCAGGCGCCGCAATCGACCAGGAAATCGTCGCGCAGCGCCAGGATGCGGCCGTCGTCGTCGAAACCGATCTCGACGTCGTGGATCTGGTCGCGCGAATGGCAGGAACACAGCATGTGCTCGTGGCGGTCCTCGATCCATTTCACCGGCCGCCCGAGCCGGCGCGCCAGATAGGGGATCAGCAAATCTTCCGGATAGACGTGGCCCTTGACGCCGAAACCGCCGCCGACGTCGAGCGCGACGCAGCGGATTTTTGCCTCGGGCAGCCGCAGCACGCCCGACGCCTCGCGCTTGAGCCAATGCACGACCTGGGTGGCGGACCAGATCGTCACCGTATCGGTGCGCGCATCGTGCAGGCCAACGACGCCGCGGCATTCCATCGGCAGAGCCACATAGCGATGATGGTAGAAACGCCGCTTGAGCCGGCGCGGCGCGCGTTTGAGAACGGTATCGGCATCGCCTTTGCCGATGGTGAAGGCGCCGAGCAGATTGGTTGAGAATTTGTCGTGGACGATGGTGGCGCCGGCTTCGAGCGCCCGTTCGGGATCGAGCACCGGCGGCAGCGGCTCCAGATCGAGCTCGACCAATTGCGCCGCGTCCTCGGCGGCGTAACGGCTGTCTGCGACGATGACCGCAACCGCCTCGCCGACGTGGCGGACCTTGTCATGGGCCAACAGTGGCTGCTGCGGATTGATGAACTTGTGCTGCACCAGCGCCGTCCATTTGCTCGGCAGCACCACTTGCGTGTCCGACACCGGCGGCAGCACGCGTGCGAGCTCCAGCCCGGTCAGTACAAAGGCAACGCCGGGCGCGGCGGCGGCGCGCGACATATCGATCGCCTTGATGCGCGCATGGGCCTGCGCGCTGCGCACGAAGACCGCATGCAGCATGTGCGGCAGATCGAGATCGGCAATGTACTGGCCGCGACCGGTCAGCAATCGCCGGTCCTCGCGCCGCGTCATGGAACGGCCGATGAAGGGGGTCTGGTCGTTCATTGTAACGGCGAGTGTGGAACGAGCGGCGAAGACAATCAATCCACCCCGGCGCGACCGACGGCGACATACTTGAACTTCGCCCGCTTCATCTCGTCGGTGCGATAAATATTGCGCAAATCGACGATCACCGGCTGCGCCATCACGGTCTTGAGGCGATCGAGATCGAGGGCGCGGAACTGCTCCCATTCGGTGGCGATGACGATGGCGTGGGCGCCTTCGGCCGCCACGTAAGGGCCGCTGCAATACTGCACGCCCTTGAGCTGCGGCTTGGCCTGTTCCATGCCGGCCGGATCGTAGGCGCGCACCGCGGCGCCGAGGTCCTGCAGCGCGGTGATCAGCGGGATCGCCGGCGAATCGCGGGTGTCGTCGGTGTTCGGCTTGAAGGTCAGGCCCAGCACGGCGACGGTCTTGCCGCGCACCGAACCGTCGAGCGCCGCCACCACCTTGCGCGCCATGGCGCGCTTGCGCTGGTCATTCACCGACGCGACCGCCTCGACGATGCGCAACGCCACGCCGTGGTCTTGCGCGGTCTTGAGCAGCGCCGTGGTGTCTTTTGGAAAGCACGAACCGCCGAAGCCCGGGCCGGCGTGCAAGAATTTACCGCCGATGCGGTTGTCGAGCCCCATGCCGCGCGCCACTTCGTTGACGTCGGCGCCGACCTGCTCGCACAGGTCGGCGACCTCGTTGATGAAGGTGATCTTGGTGGCGAGGAAGGCGTTGGCCGCGTATTTGATCAACTCGGCGGTGCGCCGGCTGACATAGAAGATCGGCGAGGCGTTGAGATAAAGCGGCCGGTAGAGCTCCGCCACCACGGCGCGCGCCCGCATGTCGTCGGTGCCGACGACGATGCGGTCGGGATGCTTGAAATCCTGGATCGCTGCGCCCTCGCGCAAGAATTCCGGATTCGACACCACCTGGATGGCGGCGTCCGGGCGGGCGTCGCGCAGGATGCGTTCGATGTCGTCGCCGGTGCCGACCGGGACGGTGGATTTGGTGATGACCACCGCTGCGGCGGAGAGCAGCGGCGCGATCTCGCGCACCGCGTCATAGACAAAACTCAGATCGGCATGACCGTCGCCGCGGCGCGACGGCGTGCCGACCGCGATGAACACCGCCTCAGCGGTCGCGACGGAGGCGGTGTCGACGGCAAAGCGCAGCCGTTCCTGGCGGACATTGGCCTCGACCAGGTCGGCGAGGCCGGGCTCAAAGATCGGAATCTCGCCGCGATTGAGCGCGGCGACCTTCGGCGCGTCCTTGTCGATGCAGGTGACGTGGTGGCCGAAATCGGCAAAGCAGGCGCCGGACACCAGCCCCACATAACCCGCGCCGATCATGGTCACGCGCATCGCTTTTTTGCCCCAGCTAGATTTCGTCCGGCCCGGCGGCCGGCGCCGACGTGCCCTCGAATGCGTCCAGCGGCGCCGACTGCGCAGTTTGCGCCTGGGCGCGCATCAGCGACAACCAACGCCGGCCGAACAACACGACCACGAGCCCGCCGTAAATCGCGCCGCCGAGCACCGCCAGCACCAGCAATTCCGACTCAGCGCGGAACCTGGACATCGACGATAACAGAGATGTGACGATGGGCGACGCGATCAAAAGGAAAGCCGCGAAAGCAACGCCGGCCGCCGTAAGCTTCATCAAGGATGATTTGAGCGTCGCGTCGACGGCAATCAGGCCGGCCCGGCCGGCGAACCACAATACCAGAATGAAATTGATCCACGCCCCGATCGCGGTCGCCAGCGCCAGCCCGACCTGTGAGAGCGAGCCCATCAGCGCGATCTTGAAGGCGATGTTGACCGCGGTGCCGGTCAGCGCCGCCTTGACTGGGGTCAAGGTGTCGCCGCGTGCCAAAAACGGCGCGACGACACTGCGGATGAGCACGAACGGAATGAGACCGACCGTATAGGCGGCAAGCGTCATGGCGGCCGCATGCGCATCCTCGGCATTGAACGCGCCGCGCATGAACAGCCCCCGCATGATGGTGCCGGGAATGACCAGGAAGGCGACGACGCAAGGCAGCGCCAACAGCAGCGCGAATTCGATGGCGCGGTTTTGTGCCGAGCGGGCGCCGGCGTGGTCGCCGGCCGCAACCCGGTGCGTCATCTCCGGCACCAGCACGGTGCCCACCGCAATGCCGATCACGCCGATCGGCAATTGGTCGATGCGGTCGGCGTAATAGAGCGCCGACAGCGCGCCGGTGGTGAGGAAGCTCGCGATGATGGTGTCGGCGAACAGCGCCAGCTGCGTGCCGGCCGAGCCGACCGTCGCCGGAATGAGCGCCTTGAAGAAGCGGCGCACGTCGTCGTCCCAGGTGAGCGCGTGAAACGAGGTCATGACGCCGGCGCGCCAGGCATCGCCGCCGACCAGGGCTGCCTGCAGCACGCCGGAAATCAGCACGCCCCAGGCGGCGGCATGGCCGGCGCTCGGGAACAACCAGGCCACCGCCAGCGTCGCCATCATCGACACGTTGAGCAGGGTCGATGCCGCGGCGGCCGCGGCGAAGCGGTTGAGCGCGTTGAGGATGCCGCCCCACAGCGTCACCAGGGTGATCAGCAGCAGATAGGGAAAGGTGATCCGCGTCAGGCCGACCGCGAGCGCGAATTGCTGCGGGTCGCGGGAAAATCCGGGCGCGAGCAGATCGATCGCTTGTGGCGTGAACAAAAGCGCCAGCGCCAAAAACACGATCTGCGTCGCCAGCAGCAGGGTGAAGATGCGGTCGCCGAACAGTTTCGCCGCGGTCGCGCCGCCTTGGGTGCGGATGCGGGCATAGGCCGGAATGAACGCGGCATTGAAGGCGCCTTCGGCGAAAATAGCGCGGAAATGGTTCGGCAGCCGGAACGCCACGAAGAACGCGTCGGCGGCCGGGCCGGCACCGAGGATCGCCGCCAGCATGATGTCGCGCATGAAACCGGTCAGGCGCGAGAGCAGCGTATAGCCGCCGACGGTGAGGATGCGTTTGAGCAAAACCGGCCCCTGTTTCCCGGATGCGGTGCACCGCGAAGCGGTGCACCGCTGATCCGGGATCGTCCCAAACTCAGAGATTGTAACGATCCCGGTTCTGCAGCGCACCACTACGCTGCGCTTCGTGCTGCGCTGCGCCCGGGAAACGCAGCTATATTAACCCGCGAGCGCCCGCCGCACCGCTTCGATAATACGGTCCTGCACCGGCGGCTCGAGATAAGCGTGCATCGGCAGGCTGATCACCTCGTCAGCCAGCCGGTCGCAGACCGGTACGCCGCCGTCGGCCACCGGATAGGCGCGATAGGCCTGCTGGCGGTGCAGCGGCTTGGCGTAATAGATCGCGGTCGGGATGCCTTGGGCCTTGAGCGCTGAGCCGAGCGCGTCGCGCCGCCCGGGTTCCAGGCGAATGGTGTATTGCGCCCAGACCGACGTCGATTCATTGCCGGTGCGCGGCGTCGTCGCCACGCCGGCAAGGCCTTCGGCATAGCGCGCCGCCACCGCCTGCCGCGCCACGATCTCGTCGGGGAAAATCTTCAGCTTCTCGATCAGCACCGCGGCCTGGATCGAATCGAGCCGGCCGGTGATGCCGATATGGAGCGCATCGTATTTGTCGCCGGCGTTCTCGCCATGCACACGCAGGCTCTTGATCCGCGCCGCCAGCGCATCATCGTCGGTGAACACCGCGCCGCCGTCGCCGTAACAGCCGAGCGGTTTTGCCGGAAAAAAACTGGTCGCGGTCGCGTCGCCCAGCGTGCCGAGCTTGCGGCCGCGATAGGTGGCGCCGAACGCCTGCGCCGCGTCGTCGAGCACTTTGATGCCGTGGGCCGTGGCGATCGCGGTAATGGCATCGTAGTCGGCGGGCAGGCCGAACAAGTCGACCGGGATCACCGCTTTCGGCTTCAAGCCGCGCTCTTTCGCCGTCGCCATAGCGCGCTCAAAGCTTGCCGGATCGAGATTGAAGGTGTCGGCAGCGACGTCGGCCATCACCGGCGTCGCGCCAAGGAGCGCCACCACTTCGGCGGTGGCGCAAAACGTAAATGCCGGGCAGATCACCGCGTCGCCCGGCCCGACCTGCCACGCCATCAGCACCAAGAGCAGCGCGTCGGTGCCGCTCGAACAGCCGATCACGTGCTTGGCGCCGCAGAAGGCCGCGAGATCGGCCTCGAGCGCGCGCACCTCCGGGCCCTGGATGAACTGGCAATGGGCGAGCACGCGGCCGACCGCGTCGTCGATGGCGCTGCCGAGACGGCGGCGCTGGGCGGCGACGTCGATGAACGGGATCGGGCTGCCGTCGAGGCGGGTATGCTGATTCATCTTGTCTGGCACGCGCGCTCAGCCGACAACGCGGCGCGGTCCCTTGCGCGGCGCGCTCGATTGCGCGGTGCGCGCGCTCAGGCAGCGGATCGCGATTTCGAGGCTGGCGACCGCTTCCTCACCGGTCACCGCGGGCGTGGCGCCGCGAATGGCGCCGATGAAAGCCATCATCTCGGAACGCAGCGGCTCGGCGTAGCCGACCGACAGGTGCCGCATCGAATAGGACCCGTCGGGCTGGTAGCCGAAACATTCGGTGACCTGCAACGTCAAGAGATCCGCCATCAGATATTTGTCGCGGGTGGCGATGTGGATGTTGCGCGCCTTGAACGGGGTGAGCCAGTTGGTGTTGATCTGGGCGAGCACGCCCGAGGCGGTGCGGAACTGCAAGAGCGCGATGTCTTCGCGCTCGGCGACCGCGCTCGAGGTTTGCGGCTGGATTTCGACGATCTCGGAATCGGTGAACCAGCGGATCAGGTCGATGTCGTGCACGGCGAGATCGATGACGACGCCGACATTCGACATGCGCGGCGGGAACGGTCCGACGCGGGTGACGGCGATGGAAAGAATATTCTGGCCCTTGATGGCGCGCTTGATCGCCTCGACCGCGGGATTGAAGCGCTCGACATGGCCGGCCATCAGGGTGACGCCGGCGCGGCGCGCCGCGGCGACGATCTCGCGGCCTTCCTCGATGGTGGAGGCGATCGGTTTTTCGACCAGAATATGGATGCCGCGCGCGGCGCAGTCGACGGCGATGTCGCGATGCAGGTGGGTCGGCGCCGCGATAGTGACGGCATCGACGCCGCGTTCGACCAGACTGTCGAGGTCGGCGAAGGCCGCACATTTGAGATGCCGCGCGACCTGCTCGCGCGTCTTGCGGTCGGGATCGACGACGCCGACCAGCTTCACCCCCGGCAGTTCCGACAGCACCCGCGCATGGTTCGAGCCCATCACGCCGACGCCAATGACGCCGATCCGCAATACGCCGTCCGCGCCCGCCTTTACCGCATCACTCATGATTAGAAAGGTCCCCCAAACAAACCCCGATGCCCCGCTCTCACCTAGCACGACCCGGGCCAACTGGCGACCCAAGCCGGGGTGGAACCCGAACACGTTTGGCTTCAATTCGTTGCAGTGCCGGGGGTATCCGTTGCACCGTGAGGTAACCGCCGGCCGTTTGTCAAGCGCTTGATTTATCAGATGAATCAAAGAAGGAACGGGTCTTTCGGGGTCACATCTCGTCAGGCTGATAGATGACGATTTTGCTGCCGTCGGTGTCGAAACCGACATTGACATGGACGAGCTTGCGCAGCCGCTCGTGGACCTGGGCGCGCTTGTCCGGGTCGACCAGGAGCACCATGAAGCCGCCGCCGCCGGCGCCCAACAGCTTGCCGCCGACGGCCCCGGCGTCGCGCCCGGCCTCGTAGATATCGTCGATCTGCGAATTGGAGACGCTCGCGGCGAGCTCGCGCTTGATCTGCCAGGACTGGTGCATCAATTCGCCAAGCTCGCGCAGCGGCGTCTTCGGATCGAGCAATATGTCGGCGGCGCTGTCGACCAGGCTGCGGATCATGCGCAGCTGGTTCTTGCGGCTGTTCATATTCTTGATCTGGTCCTGGGCGAAATCGGTGGCGAAGCGCGAAAAGCCGGTGAAGAACATCATCAGCGATTGCGCAAGCTCGGTGCGCCGCGCCGGCGGCAGGATGAACGGCAGCACCGAGAAGGTGCCGTCCTGGTGAAAGTCGATGCGATTGAAGCCGCCATAGGCCGCCCAGATCTGGTCCTGGCAGCCGACGTCTTCCTTGAGCACTTCCTGCTCGATGCGGATCGCTTCGCGGCCGAGGTCGCGCTTACTGATCATCCGGGCATTGAGCGCGTTAAGCGCGTTCAAGAGCCCGACGGTGAAGGAACTGCTCGAGCCCAAGCCGGAGCGCGCCGGCAGATCGGCGTCGTGATGGATTTCGAGCCCGTCGGTCACGCCCATGTCGGTGAGGATGCCGCGCACCGCCGGGTGCTCGATCTCGGAGGCGTCCTTGACCAGCTCGACCTTGGAATAAACGATCTTCGACTTGTGCTCGAAGAACGGCGGCAGCCGGCGCACGCTGATATAGCAATATTTGTCGATCGCGGTGCCGATCACCGCGCCGCCGTGCTCGCGAAACCACGTCGGATAATCGGTGCCGCCGCCGAACAGCGAGATGCGAAACGGGGTGCGGCTGATGATCATGCGGGCCGGTGCTCGAATTTGGCGGCGAAGAGGCGTTCGGCGAGCTTAAGCGATTCGGGCGTGCCGATGTCGATGAAGGCGAACGGTCCGGCGAAGGCATCGAGGGAGCCGGAAGCCGCCCGGCCGAACACGTCGCGCTCCAGCGAGACGGCGCCGCCGGCCGCAATCTCGTCGAGCAGCGCGGCCGAGAACAGATAGACGCCGGCGCTCACGGCACTCCTGCCATGGAAGTTCAAATCCTTCTCGATGAAGCCGCGAATGCGGCCCTCGCCGTCGAGCTCGACCCGGCCGTAACGGCCGGCATCGTCGACTTCGGCGCACAGCAGCGTGGCCGTGGCCCCGACGCAGCGGTGGTGGGCGACGAAGGCGCAGAGATCGGCATCGGCAAAACTGTCGCCATTCATCACCAACACCGGATCGGAGCGCAAATTCGCTCGCGCGAAGCGGATGGCGCCGGCGGTGCCGAGCGGTTTTGGCTCGGTCACCGTCACCACGGTGAGGTCGCCATAAGAAGATGTGTTGCGTTCGAGGAAATCGATCACCGCCTGCGCCCGGTGGCCCAGGCCGAGCACGATGCGCTTCGCGCCAAACCGCCGCAGCCAGTCCAAAAGATAGGCCAGATAGGGCCGGCCACCGATCGGCGCCAATAGTTTTGGGGTGTCGCCCAAGGCCGACTGGATGCGGGTGCCAAGGCCGCCGGCGATCACCAGGACATCGAGGGTCGCGAGGCACTGCGCGCGCGGCACAGCGGGCTGAGTCACGCGACCGTCAGAGCACACCGACCTCTCCGCTGGCACGACTCATGGAGGCGACAATAAAGACCCGCGGTCGATGCAAGGTCAACGTTCCGGCGCCGTGCGCTGTGTATACGCTACGGCGGGGCCGGGGGAATGACGATGATCTCGTAGCGGTCGAGCGGCGAGGCGAAGCCGAAGAAGCGGCGCGACACCACGGCGTCCTCATCGGCAACGACCGGAAAGTGCGCCGCAAACCCGCCCAACGCGCGCATGCAGAACGCTTCTGTCTCGGGACAGACGATCGCCGCACCCTCGCGCCGGATGCGATCGTCGCTGACCCACGGCGTCAGTTTCGGATTGTCGATATCGAAGGTCGACGGCAGGTCCTTGAAATAGAACACGATGCCGTTGACGAACGTGGTGCTGCCGACGATGCGCAGCGGCTTGTCGGTATGCGCGCGCCAGACCCGCTCGACCGCCTGGGCGACGGCACGGTAGTCGCTGCCGTAATCCGGCACGCCGCTCCATTGAACGCCGAGCGCGACCAGCGGCGAGACCGCGAGCATGCCCAACGGAAAAACCACCGCGAGCGCCAGCAGGCGGACGGCGGCCGGGCGGGATATCGCCACCAGCGGCGACGCCAGCAGCACGACCGGCAACAGCGTCATCGCCGGCATGACCCAGATCGATTCGATGGCAACCGTCAAAACCACCGCGATCAGCACGGCGAACAAAAACGGCGTGGCGAACGCGATGAGGAGCGTGCGGCGCTGCCGCTCGGCCGGCCACAGCGTGTCGCGGATGGCGGCCCAGCTCGGCCGCGTCGCCAGCATGCAAAGCGCGATCGCCGCGACCGCATAAGCAAGCCCGTTGCTGGTGAAGATGAGCGCCGAGAACAGCGCGAATGCCGGCGTCCCCGAATGCGCGTCCATCGCATAGGAGAACGGCATGAAGGCGTGCGCCGTCAGCCAATAGATATTCGGCGTCAAAAGGACCGTGCCGACCGCGAGCGTCACATAGGGCGCCGGCGAGTTGAAATAGGCGGAGCGGCGCGGATCCGTCAGCGCGGCAACCCCAAGCCCGGCAAGAAGCGTGATCGACCAATATTTGGCCAGCATGGCCGCGGCGGCGGCGATGCCGGCGAGCACCGCCCAGCCGAGGCGGCGGGTTTCGAACGAGCGCAGGAACCACCACGTCGCCAGCGCCCAGAACGGCGTCAGCACGGTATTGGCGTTGAATTTTATGGCGTGGAAATTATAGAACGGCACGAATGTCAGCAGCACGATGCCGGCGACGCGCTTGTCGGGCGGCAGATAGCGCGCCGCCAGCCGCCACGTGATCCACAACGCGACCGTCGGCAGCGCAATCGCGAAACAATAGTAGGCCCAGTCCTGGCGCGGAAACACGTCGAACCAGGCGCGCAACAGCCAGGCGCCGAGCGGCGGATGTTTGGGCGTGCCGAGGCCGGCCTCGTGCGACCACGCCACGAACTCGCCCATGTCGGTGTGGATGTCCTGGCTGCTCTTGGCGATCGCCGCGTAAAGCGACCAGACAATGAAATAACAGCCGAGCACGACGGCCATGGTGCGCTCGCGGCGCGCCGGGTCGACCAGTGCGTCGAACAGGCGCTCGAAGCGGTTTTGGGCCGGGAGAACAAGCGCGATCATCGCCGTGACATTACTGTCGCGGCGACGAAGCTGCTAGGCGAAACAAGATCAGCGCGATCCCGGCGCAGCGCTCAGGCTGCGAATCTTGGTGGCGGAAATCGACTCGGTCTCCTCGTCGAGCACGATGCGCTCGACCGCGTAGCCGACGTCGCGGCCGTAGAAGACATTGGTGATATTGGGCAGCGGCACCACCACGAAGCGCCCGGTATAGGTGGACAGCGCGGTCTCGATGCGCTGCTTGACGGCGAAGAATGGCAGCGGATTCTTGGCGTCGGTGCCGTGGGTGTCGCGCACCGCGATGCAGACCTGGCCGACCCGGCGCAAGCCTTCTTCGATCAAGCGCTGATGGCCGCCGTGGAACGGCTGGTAGCGGCCGATGAACAGCGCCGTCGGCTTCTGCGGGTCGAAGGCCGGGCGCAACAGCGCCAGTGCCTGCTCGGCCCAATATTGCGGCGTGCCGTCGGGGCCGACGCGCAGATCGTATTTTTCCGGCGCAACGAACATCCGGTTGGTGTCGGCGAAACGCCCGGCATCGATGCGGTCGAGCCAGATGGTGAACGCATCGCCGAACACGGCGCGGGTCTGCTCGGTGGGGCAGATGAAATCGGCGATCACGGTGCCGCCGGCCTCGACCACGCGGTCGCACATCCAGCCCATGCGGCGGGCATGCTCGACGCGGTCTTCGTGGGCGAAGCCGAGGTCGCGCGACAGGTTGGCGCGCACCGCATCGGCATTGAAGACGACCGCATTGATGAGCGGCGCCAGCGCGTTCGCCAGCGTGGTCTTGCCGGCGCCCGGCAACCCCATGATCAGTACTCTGCGTTTCACTTTGGCTCCGTCGCCATGATCGGCGTGTGTTTTTGCGCGTTGAAGAAGGGGTGGTAGCCGCATTACGGCGCCGGCGCAACCCACCACACAACAAGACGCCGCGGCAATATCACTGCGCGGTGTCTTTTGCGCCGCGATCGCGAACGAGCTTATAAAGCGCGTCGATCTCCCGTAATCGCTCGTTCATGATCCGGCCGGCGCGTTCGAGATCGGCGGCGATCTCCGGCGCTGACGCCGCGGCCGTTCCGCCGAGCTGCGGCGCGTTGGTGATCTGATAGCCGGTCCAGGCGACGAATTTGTCGAGGAAATAATTGAGCGCATAGACGTCGTCTTTGGCGAGCTCCTCCATGTTCAGCCGCCCCATCAGCCAGTTCATCTTGACCTGAAACTGCTTGGGAAACGACGAGATATCGATGACGGAGGCGTTGAGATGGGTCCGCGGCGGTGCCGCCGCGCTGCCGCCGTCGACAAAATCCGCGATGGCGCGCCGGGTCGCCTCGTCGTTGAGGCTTTCGGTCGCGATCTCGACATGGTGATCGAACAGCGCAAGATGCCGGCGCACCAGCGCGTGGGTCTTGTCGTAATACCAGCCGAACTTTTCCCGGGCCGGCAAGCGCTCCCATGCGGCGGGCGCCATGTCGCCGAAATGAAACGCCGCCATGCGCTTGACCTCGGCCTCGGGGCTCGACGAATAATAGCGATAGGCGGCCGGAAACAATTCGCAGTTCGTCATTAGGCTTTCGATGCAGGCGTCGCGGTCGCGATAAAGATGCACGACTTTCAGGCCGCGCCCGTAATGTTCGGCGAACAGCGGCAGGATCGCCGCATAGCCGTTGCCGACGATGCTGTCGTAGGGGCAGTCCGCGACCATGCGCTCGAGCGCGTCGGCATGGCGGCGGTCGCCGGTTTCGTTGAAATCGCAAAACGCCTGATAGATTTCCCGGCAGCAATATTCGTGCACCGACTGCCGGTCGCCGCTTTCGCCAAAAACCCGCTGGATCATGTGATTGAGCGATTGCGTGCCGTCGCGGCCGGTGCCGATGCAGAGAATTTTCAGCTTCGAGGGCGAGGGCGAGCCGGCACTTTGCGCCAGCGTCCGCGGCGATGACGGCGACGCGAACGCGGTGTCGTCGGCGCGCAGGACCAATGAAGACGGATCGACCGCGCTGTAATCCGCGCGCATGAAAAGATGGCCGCCGCGAACGTCGAGCTTGCCCGGCTCGGCGCGCGAGCGCACCAGATGCGGGCGCGCCGCAAGCTTGATCCGGGCGAGATTTTGCCGATAGCGCTGCCATTCGGCACCCGAGCGCAGATGGGCGTGGGTTGGCGTTTCGTCGGCGGTCGAAGCCGCGCCTTTTTCGGCAAACATGATGACGGCGGTTTCGTGCGGCGACAGGAAAGCCCTGATCTCGCGCGCCGGATCCAGGAGACAATCGATATCGAGGCAGAACGCCCGGGCCGGCTGGCCGGGCGGAAAGTCGAGGATGTAGGCCTTGCAGTCGGCGAACGCGTTGATCACGCAATAATCGAGATACCAGGATGCGGTCGGGATCGAATAAGGATCGAAATGGGCGCTGAGATTATTGATCGCGATCAGCCGCCCGCCGGGCCGCAACGCGCGCGCATAATTGCGCAATGCCGCGGCCGGCGAAAATAGGTCGGTGAACGCGCCGCCGTCGACAATGAAATCCATGCCGGCCACGAGCCGATCCGGCAACGGCGCGTCAAAATAGCTGTTCTCGCCCGCGATGCCGATATCGAGCATGTGCAGCCGCTCGACGCCAAGCAGCGCAAAGAACGCGGCCGCGCTCATGCCGCCTGTTTCGGCGCTCGCGGCATTGTGCATGTCGCCTGCCGCGGCGGCGACACCGTGCTCGCGCAGCAACTCCAAAACTTCGTCGCGGCTGAGCGTGACGGCTTGCTGTCCGATCAGCAGCACGTCACCCGTGATCGGCCGATAGGCATGCTCGCGGATAATGGCGTCGACGACATCGCGGCCGAGTGCCATTGTCTTCTTCTCCCAACACCACGTTACGCCCAAATGCAGTTTCGGGTCCCCAAGCCGACCAGAATGCGCAGCGAAAGCCCTATAAAATGGCGCTCCCTATCGTCAACCCATATCAGCGAAAGGCGCCGGCCTGCGCAAAAGGGAGGCATGAAAGGGAAGCATGACAGTCGTCCTGTCTGCGCAAGTAAACCGAAATCCGCAATGAGCTGTGACCGATTTCTATAGCAGCGCCAGATATTCCGCGCGCAGGGTCGGTCTTGCCTGCCTCATTTCGGGTTGCCGGATGATGGACAGGAACTCCTCGTGCAGAGGATGATCCATGTGATGCACCGCCTTGGCCTGGTACTCCTCTGCGGTAAATGTGCCCCAGTTGCCCAATTTCTCGAACTGCACGATCGTATCCGGGTGAAGCTCGCGTGCCATTGCCACGAACGCCGGCATCTCCCGAAAATTATCGACCTGAAAGGTGAACGACAGAACGAATTCCTTGATGGCGCCTTTCGCTTTCAGTCCGGCGATGAATGCGAGATTGTCGACGAACGGCTCCCATTTGCCGCCGCGGCGCAGCTTCTCGAACGTCTCCTTGCTGGCGGCGTCGGTCGATATCCGGATCGAATCCGTCAGACCGTGGAGTCCCTGAAACTTGTTCCATTCCCGCTCGTTGAACAGCGTGCCGTTGCTGATGATGGTGAGATGCATATTCGGGAACTCGGCCTTGCTCAGCCGTGAGAGCAGCCGCCGCAACGGCCGGCTGACGAGCCATTCTCCGCCTGAGTTCACATGGACCCGGTAGGCGCCGTGGAGAAGCGGCATGATGGAGGTTTCAATCAGCGCCTCCTTACGCAGCTGCAGGTCCAGTTTCTCCGTGATGAGATGCGTTCGGCACGACGGACAGGTGAGATTGCAGGATATGTCGAGGATAAGATAGACGACGGACGGGCCGTCGAACCGGAGCTCGCCGCCATCGAGCGCTTGTCGCGTGTTGTGCTGCCACTCGGGAAATAGGTGCTGCTTGGTCGGCAGACTGTCGCCGGAGATTTTCGGGCATTTCAGCAGATCGCAGAACTTGAACGATCCGTCGAGCATCGAGCGCCGCGCCGCGACTGCCTGATCGTTGTTGAACAACTCCGATGCGGTATTCCCGTCGAAGATATTGCCAAGACTGAACCCCGTCATCCACTGCGAGCAGCACACCACGCAATTGCCGTTGTCCTGGATATCGATCCGCTCGAAGGGCACGTGGCAGGTGCGGCCGAACAGATATCCGTCATCGTCGCCGAGATAGCGCGCGAGCGCGCGGGGGACGCGCTTTCCGGCGATCGTCCAGCGCAACGCGGTAATCTGGTTCTCGATCACATGGAGCTGCAACGTGCCGGGCAATTTGCACGCGTCGGCAAGTCCGGCCTCCGCAACCTTCAGCGCGGAATTCAGGTCGCCTCGTTTCGCCAGAACGCGCGCAAAGGCGACCGCGGCGCCTGGGATGTCGCCGGAGCGGGCGAGCCTGCGCAGATAAGCAAGGCGCCTCGGATAGGACGGGTGCTTCGCCGTGGTGAGCCACCGGTAAAGCAGTTCGTTCGACCAATAGATATCGCGCCGATCGGCAGCGCGCATCGCTTCGGCTAACACGCGCTCGGCATCGCCCACATCAATGCGTGCGTCCATCATCGGATTATAAATGCTGGTTGATTCAATCCGCAAGGGAATTTGCGCCACTACGCGAAGCATGTGATAGGGACTAAGGTGCCAATCGAGGACGTCGGGGTTGCGGGCACCACGCCGAAAGCGGTGGTCATCGACATCCCGCAAGGTGATCAATAAACTCGCAAGCGCTCCATGTCATACGAGCGCTCCATGTCATAGCTGACGATCAATTATGGGCCTGTCCGCCGGCACTATCGAACTGCTGATCCGTCTGCGCAAAGGCGGATTCATGGGGACGGCGGGGGCCGTCGTGGAGATCGGCGCACAGCAACTCTCGAACGAGTTCCTCCGCGCCAGCGATAGGATGGAGTTCCTTGGACAGCTATTCGGCGCGACGACGAAACTCGACTTGCCGGTGCCGGAGGCGAGGACAATCTTCGACAGGGCCGAGCCGCAGCCCGAAACGGCACCGTCGGCGCGCCAGTTTTGGGAATGGCTTGGATTTCAATACGCCTCGATCGACATCGACGGCAGCCCGAACAGTATTCCGCTTGACCTCAACTACGATGTATTGCCGGATTGGGCGCGACAAAAGTTCGACGTGGTGACGAACTTCGGCACGACCGAGCATATCGCCAATCAACTCAACGCTTTCAAGATAATCCACGACCTGACGGCCCCTGGCGGCATCATGATCCACGCCGTGCCGGCGCAGGGTTTAATCAATCATGGCCTTTTGAAATACAATCCCAAATGGTTCTGGATGCTGGCGAGAAGCAACGATTATCGCTGGCTTGATTTCGACTATACCAGTCGCGGCCATGTCGCGGACTTGCCGGACAACGTCGTCGAGGCGGTAGCGTCGCACCGGCCCGACATCGCCGAACGAAAAGCTCGATACAAAATCGTGGATAGCGGATTGTGGGCCGCCTTTCAGAAGGTGCGCGATATCGAGTTCATTCCGCCGCTGGATGTCAATACAGGAACGAAAACCACAAACGCCGCATTGGCTGAACGGTACTGGACGGTATTCGCGCCGCGTTAGGAGGGCCGGCCCGCCGATGCCCTAGTCAGAATAGGCCGGCGCGGCTATCGATTACGTTGCGAGAGCCTTATCCGAGCGCTTACAAAGAATAAGTTGATGACCTCGGAATATCTCGTCGAAGTTCTGTCCGGCAGTAGCAAGAAGCGCATCGATTCCGATCGACGGCCGATGCATCTCGGGTCCCGCTCGACGTTTGTAATCGTCAAAGATAATAACGCCGCCGGGTGCTAATAAAGGAAAAGCCAACAAACCGTCCCGATAAACGTCGATCGCCAAATGACTTCCGTCCACGTAAATCACATCAAAACGCTGGCGCTCGATGCCCATCTGTCCGAGAGCGCGAAGAGACCTTTCCTTGATTTTTCTAACGCGCGTGCCGAAGGGAGCCAGGTTTCGGTCGAACCTTTTTTCTATCGGTTTGAGTTGCCAAATTCGCTGCCAAAGGGGCCATCTTTTGTGCTCAACGCAGCCCCCAAAAGTATCGATGCAGACGATCGTGCAATGCGGCAAATAATTTAAGAAGAACAAGGCCGATCTGCCTTCCCAAGAGCCTATCTCAAGCACGCGAAGCGGATCATTCCGCCGTGTGGCGAGAAGGTCCGCCCACAGTCGATAATTTCGTGAGGTCCAATCAGTCGTCAATTCCTTGCCGACGAAATAGGCCTCATAAGATTGGTCTGCTCCATCCGACATGTTTATTCCATACTCAACGCCTGCCATTTGGGACTTTCGCTTTACTCCTGTTTGTACTCAATCCTCAAGACCGCCCGAACTCGCGGTGCCGGCCACCGCACCCGCGACGACCTCAAAGGTCGGGATTACGGACGGTGAGCACGCCATCGAGGGTTGTGAACAGGCCCAGCGGTGACTCGTGCCTGGTGTCGGGGGCATAACTGAACACAATCTGCCAGCCACGTTCGGCAAAGAGACGGTGCAGCGCGGCGTGGGCGTCGGCGCCATGAGTGCCGATGTGAACACGCCGGACCTTGCGCCTCAGCAACTCCAACGCCGGCGCAAAGACGTTTACTTCGGATTGCTGCAAATCGGCTTCCACATAGTCGACAAAGTCAAACGGACCAAGCACGTCGTCGAGCGTGACACAGCTCACGAATTGGATTTCGGCGGCGAAGTCACCGCCCGGGACAATGTTCTTGATGATACCGGTGCTGTTGCGAAGCAGAATATCCGTCAACGCTTGCTCGGACCGCCCCTCCGCCAGCAACGTTTCGAGATAATGTTTTCGAATCGCTGGATCGTTGGTGCTGACGCAATTGTGGCCACCGATGGCCGCCGCCCCAACCGGAAAAAGAACCGGCTCGTTGTCCCCGCCGAGCGCCGCTTGAACGACCCATTGCCGGTCCGGATCGATCTGATTGTCGCGCATGTGCCGCCTGATCCAGCCGATCTTTTCGGCGAGCGGCTCGACGCAAATGAGCTTGCACGGCATCGGATTGAGCATTGCGAGAGCCTTCTGGCTTGCCACCGCCTGATAGCCGTAGAAGGCGCCCAGTGAAGCCATGACGTAGCGGTCTCGCGCTTCCCGGGCGGCAACAATCCAGTTGACCGCCTCGAACCAACGTTCGCCATTGCCGCCATTGCCGATCGGCGGCGGCGCCGGCCGGGCGTTTGCCGAGCGGGCAACGGCACCGTAGAGCGACGCCGCGCCAGGAAGCCGGCCAACGCCTTGCAAAAAGTCCGTTGCGGTGAGAGTGCCGAGAAAGTCCACCGTGTATCCGGCGGGGGCGACTCCCTGCCACGGAGCAACGCCCTCGAAAATATCGGCGAATTGCCTCAGCTCGTTCATTCAACCCACTCCTTCGCGACAGCGAACTATGCGACGCCGATCTTCGTCGGCGATCAAATCGCTGCCGAAGAATCTAATTTCTCATTCTCGCAACGTCCGTGACAAGCCGCGCAATGATTCGAACGGCAGCCTGGTGCTGAGCTTGTTGCCAGTCGGCCTCGCTGAAATCCGGCAACGGCGAATCGTGTTCATTCGGTTCGTCGAAAAGCCTCGGTCGGCCGGCAAAATACTTTGCGGCAACGTGAGCATTTCCCTCTTGATAGCGCGCAAGGATCGCTTGCCTGCGCACGATGTTCGTCGCAATCGCGCCGTCGGCCAACGCGGCTCTACTGGTACCATCGATGTAATCTGCAAACAGCGTTTGGCAACTCACCCGCTCCTGTTCACTCGAGAGGAACTGGTTCACGCGGCGCTTCAGGGACAGCATGGAAGGTTGCAAACTCGGATTGGTATCCTCGACAGGCGGCGAAAGACCGGAAATATCAATCTCGGTCTTGCGAGCCAGATCGCGCAAAATGCCATTCGGCAGATCGTGATCCTCGAAAACGCCGGCGAGAATATTCTCGCCCCCGAAGGCGGCGGCCCAAAGGTCCAGCCATCGCTCATAATCGCACATCGACAACGACATGCGGAAATCGCCCAAATCGATCGCATGACCCACATGCTGGCGCCAGAATTCCTCGAAGGTCGCTGCGTAGAGCCTGGTCTTGATCAGCTGGTTGTAGAACGATGCGAGAAAGGCGTCCTGGCGGCGCAGGTAGACTAGAATGCGCGCTGGATAAGGCGCGAGCGCCCGCCGCAGCGCCTCGGGACGGCGCACGAACGAAAGCGATTCGGCACTGAGAATGACGGTGCTCGCCTGGGTCCGATCGACTTCCTCGCGCAATGCGGCAAACAGGTCTTGCGAGGCGAAATGCCGACGCAGTCCGTCCAGCCACGGCACGCTGTCGGGCTCGACGGCGACGGAAAGGGCGCGATGCAGCTCGGTCTGGCCGTCGGAGTTGGCAATGCTCTTCGGATACAAGACTCCCCGCTGCAGAAGCGTGGCGCGGTGCATCGTCAAGAACGACTGGATCGTGCTCGTCGCCGTTTTTGGCAGACCGATGTGGACGACGATCGTAGGTCCCTGAGACGATTTCATGGCGAGCCCTTCGGGAGTGGCCGGAACTATACCTTGCGTTATCGCTGCAACCAGTCGTCCGGCAGCATCCCTAGGCTCAGCGGCCACCGCCGCTGTAACGAGCTCGTGTCAAGCTATGGCTTAGTACAAAGCACAAAGACGCCGTTGCCATTGGTTTGATTGCAAAGCAGGCGCGTTCGATAGTATCGTAGAAACGCCTGGGTCAGCTTAGGAATTTCAATCGAAATAAACGAATTGTACATCAGCCTGCGCATGACTTTAAAGACAATGTCGCTACGATCGATATAGCTCGCCTCTTCCACGTGCAATCCACCCTCTTTCAAAATGCCGCAAATATGCTGCAGGTCAAAATGCTGAAAGTGCTTACGCACAAGCGGCAGTTCCTTTGAAGGCACCGTGATTATCGCAAATCCACCGGGTCTCAGGTACGCCGCCGCTCTGATGACAAACTGCGATAATTCGGGAATAGGGATGTGCTCCAAGACCTCAATGAGCGAAATTCCGTCAAACGGAGCCACAACGTCCGCATTGAGAATGTCCAGACAGCGGAATTGCGCATTGGGCGCATCATTCATGATGGTAGCCAATTCGATTGCACGCCGCGAATAATCGATACCTAAAAATGATTTATTTGGAAGAGCACGCGATAAGATATTGATAAGTCTTCCATCTCCGCATCCGATATCGCAAAAGCTGGAAAATTCCTGTCGCTTCAATACGTTTGCAACGAGTTCAAGTCGCCCAAGATAATTGACCGCCCACTCCCAACGTCTGCTGAGGGTCACGCCGCCAGAAGTCACGTCCGGTATATAATGATAGGGAAACACATATTTGTTTTCTTGTAATTGTTGTTCGGTTGACAACATGGATCAGCGCTTTCGTTGCCAGGGCAATTGCACGGCCCGCAGGAGGTTTCCGAGAAGCAATCTCGGCCGGCCAGTTGGAGGACATCGCTGATCGCCAGCCGGTGTCGAGTATCATGATTCATCCGACACGAGAAGCCTTCGGCTCAGCCGACGCATCGATGTTCATCTGCCGTCACGCCACATCCTAAACGCCCTGCCACGGACCCTCAGCGAAAAATTGCGTGCGCCTGTTCGTGGTAAACGTTGCGCAATGTTTCGCAAAGCGCGCGCTGCTGGGCCAACAAAGCATGGCCGGCGGCATCCAAGCCGTCGCGCATCGCTTTCCGCTCAAGAGCCTGGATTTGCCGGTTGAGCGCGGTGATGCGGAAATAGCAGTCCAGTTGTTCCTTGACCCACGTTCCGGAATGGCTGAGTGGAGCGGCATCGTCCGCAAGTGCCCGACGTAATTCACGGTCGTTGCGCCATCGTTCCATCTTATCGAAATCGATGCCGAATTCACGGTGCAAAAGCTCAGTGCTTGCTTGATCGGAAGTTTGATCCTTCACCTGCCACGGTACAGCGGTTCGATCGTGACGCACGTAGACCCACATCGGCCGGTCCGCCTCGGCGACGACGACCTTGAAGCCGAGCACCTCGCTGTAGGACGGCCACGCGCTGTGGCGGCTCGAACACGCCGAAATGCCGCTGGAAAATCGCGCGGCGACGAAAACCGACATGCTGTGGAAAGGACAATGCATCGGTTGCACGGCGTCGGGATGGGCAAACCATTGCAAGCCGTCGGGAAAGGTCAGGCACATTCCGCCAGTGTGGCGGCGCCAGGTAAAGGCTTTCCGTTCCGCTTCGAGAAATTCCGGCATTTCCGCAGCAGCCCGCTCCTGGACCTGCGCCACGGTTTCGCGATGCAACGCGTCGTCGCCGTCGAGCACCGACGTGACGATGTAGCCGAACGGATCGGCGATCAGCCGGTTGGCGAGCAGATACTCCTGGCAGCAATCCCAGACATAATCGAAGCAGCCATGGCGAACGTGCCGCATGTCGAGCAGATCGATCGGCACGACATGAAAATTCGGCCGGCCGTCGATTATTTCAGCCAGGCGCGAGCGTGCGCTCGCGGGCATATCGTGGCCGACGATGAGAAGCGACGTGAAATCCCCGCAGGTTTGCGCACGCAGGGAAGGAAACGTAACCGCCTCGAACAGCGCCAGCGTGCTGCGGAACCAATCCTCGTTCTGAATGCCTATGCCGAGCCGCGTGATAATGAAATGTTGCAGGGCGGTGCTTGGCATTTTCAATCGTCCAGAAGCAGTTGGTAAACACCTGGTGGGTGCGGCGCTGCCCCCGTGCGTATCGGCCATCTCAAGCTTACCCTCAAGCCACCCAAGCTGTCCGGCGAAATGGTATTAGAGCACCCCCACTCCCGCCCAATATCAACCCTGGGTTTTCTGCATCACGACGGACAGGCAAAAAAGACGTTCCCAGGCGCACTTGCGACATGGAACTGCGTCCAAAGACATGCCGTCGGAGCGCGCCCGACGATGCGGCACTGCGAACAAAAATACTGAGTTCCGTATAGACTCTGCCACAACAAGTTGTGATAAACCTTAGTTTCCGAAACCGCCAACCTGTGGGGCGTTCATGCTCGCAAAATCCAGTCTGCTCTCTGCCGTTCTCGGTACGCTCTTCGTGGCGTGCCTTCTCATCGCGCCGGCCCACGCACAAGCGACCCGAACCTGGGTCTCTGGCGTCGGCGACGACGCCAATCCGTGCAGCCGCACCGCGCCGTGCAAGACCTTCGCCGGCGCCATCTCGAAGACCTCGGCCGCCGGCGAGATCAACGTTCTCGATCCCGGCGGCTTCGGCGCCGTGACCATCACCAAGTCGATCAGCATCTATAACGACGGCGTCGGCGAGGCCGGCGTGCTGGTCTCGGGCACCAACGGCATCGTCATCGCCTCCCCGGCCGTCAACGTCTATCTGCGCGGGCTGATCTTCGACGGCCTGGGCACCGGTCTGAACGGGGTGCTTATCAACTCCGCCAGCCGCGTCGAGATCATGAACTGCGTGATCCAGCAATTTGGCACCGGCTCCGGTTTGGCCGGCGTCAATGTCGCGGTCAGCACCGGTACCGTGAATGTGAAGATCCAAGATACCACCATCATCAACAACAACGCCGATGGCGTGTTGATCAAGCCGACCGGCGGCGCCGTCGCCAACGTGGTGATCGATAAATCGGCGATCGACAACAATACCGGCACCGACGGCGTCAGAGCCAACGCCAACGGCGGCGGCACTGTCCACCTCGCCGTCTCGGATAGCAGCGTCAGCCTCAACCTCGGCAACGGCATTGCCGCGGTCAGCGGCTCAGGCCAATCGGCCACGGTCGATGTGAATCGCACCACCGTCTCCGGCAATTCGACGGCCGGACTGGAGGCGAGCAACGCTTCCGGCGGAACCGCGGCCGTCACGGTCGGCGCTTCTATTCTGTCGTTCAATGGCAGCGCGACGTCGATTACCAGCACCGGCACCGTGCAAAGCTTCGGCAACAATCAGGTTACCGGCCCCGTGGGTTCCGGCTTCACCTCGATCAGTCCGATGTAGTTCCAAAACACCGATCGGCCCCTGCGGCGCTGCCGCAGGGGCTTTTTTTGTCTTCAAATGCCGTGCTCACGCAAGATGTCCTGCAGCGACGCCGCAGACCAGAAGCGCAACTCGAGATTTTCCCTGGTCTTGGTCATTGCCGGCGTGGCGTGGGTCTGGTGCAGGGTCCAATTCGACAGCATCATGGCATCGCCCGGATTGAACGACGGCGCGGCGATGCGGCCGGCAAATCGCTCGCGCATCTGCGCGATCGCATCCGGGTCGTGGTTGCGGTGCAACGCCTTCATCGCCGGCCGGAAGCATGTGTAGCTGCCTCTCGGCTCCGGATCGTCCCAAACCTTCGCCCCGTCCTGGTAGCCGGCAAACGCCAAGACGTCGGCAAACGGCGCCCCAACCACGCCGAGGCCCGGCGCATCGATGCCGCATTCCTGAAACGGAATCCAGAAGTTGACCGTGAAACGGGGCGGATGCACGAAGGCGTCGAGGTGCGGTCCGAGCGGCGGCAGCCAATGCGGCGGCTTTCTCTCGCGGCCGACGCGACGGGCGCTGGTGTCGGTGCTGATCTGATAATCGCGGCCGCCGAAGACCCTGCTCAACAGATCGAAATGACGCGCGTCGAACAGGATGTCAGAGTACATCGGCATCCCCAACTGGCGTAAATGATCGGGGTGGATGTGATAGCCGTCGACGCGCGCATAGGCCTTCAACGTCATGTCGTAAGCGCGATCGAGCGCCGCGACATCGACGAAATTCCGCAGCAGCACGCAACTCTGATTCAGGAACGTGGAGATTACGTCCTTGGCCTCGGCAGTTGGAAAATCGACTTGCTCCATTGCCTTTCACACGATGACGCTGCGGCCCATGGGGCGTCCTGTGACGCGGCCGTTTGATTAGCAGGAAAATTTCGAATTCGCCAACGGCTCGCGAATCGCGGCCTTCAGCACCCGATCGGCTCGGGCATGCAAGGCCGTGCCTCTTTGGAATTATCCCACCGTTACCTGCTACGGGCCCCGTACGCCGACCGGGCAGAGCGATGAGAGACTTCAATTCGTGGTTGCCCGCGTCACCTCCATGTTTCCAGCCCAGCCCTGGACGGGCGACGGCTCTTCGGAGTCAAGTGACCGCGGCACAGCCCCGGAGACCGGATTTGCCGGCGATTGGGAGGAGGCCATCGTAGAAGCGGAATCGGAACTTGCATTACCGCTCCAGCCTTGGATGGGGGACGGCTCTTCGGAGTCAACGGACTGCGGCACAGCTCCGGGAACCGGATTTGCCGGCGATTGGGCGGAGGCCGTCGTAGATACGGAACCGGTACTTGCATTACCGCTCCAGCCTTGGATGGGGGAAGCCTCATCTGTATCAGCGGTTTGCTTGTGTCGGGGGTCCACGACATTCGATGGTGATTGAGTAGAGATCGTCGTCGTTAATGCGGGGCGTTCGGGTAGGATTTGCGAAGGCGTCCAGCCCTGGATTGGACTGCTCTCGTTGTCACCGCCCGCCCGTTGCCTGGTAAACCGCCCGGGCCCGCCGCCCGCTCCGTTCGAGCCGACGATAGTGATGCTCATGCCAGTGGGCACTGTGGTGATGATGAAGTCTTCTCCGTCCAGCAGATGGGCTAGCACATGCCGCAACGAGCCAGCATACGTGCCGGAAATTTGATGCGCCGTCGATCCCGAGAGATCGATTCTGATACCGAGTGTAGAACGCACCGTCGCCAGAATTTCCGCAATCGTCGCATCTTTCACCCGGAGCACGATCTTGTCTTCGGTGCCGGAGATTTGTGCCTCGGCTCGGGCCGTCACCCAGGCGGTGCAGACCAATATTAGCGAGAGGACAATCGCAGAAGCTGACCGTTTCTGCCACATTTTCATCCCTCGATCAGGCTGCTTTGGTCAACAAAGAAGCCAACCCGGCCGCCAGGCTGGGCCGGCTTCTCAGCTCCGTTACTAATTCGGGGATTGCGGCGTGAGCGCCGACGAACAGGCCGTAACAACGCCCGCCAGCTTGCAGGCGATGGAGTTCCCGAAAATCTCATTATTCGAGAACGTTGCGATGTTAGCGCCGCTCGCGATGTTTACCCCGGTATTATTGGCGGTAATGACCGACTCATAGAGCGACCCAAATGAGCCCGCACCGTTGGCCTTAAGTGCCGCGGCACCGCTATTGATCATTGTGCTACGGACCAGAGCCAATCGCGCCGGATTGCTCGAACTCGCCGAGTTTATATAAATGGCGTTGGAGTTGAATGAGAAGAACTGCGTGCCGTCGACCGCCACAGCCAAATCGGCCCCGCCGGTCAAACCGCTGGAATCAGCTTGAATGCCGAAGGTAGCATTATGCACTTCGCCGTTGTTGAAGTTCATCCTGACCGGGGTAGCCCCTGTCGGCGCGAGCAATATGCCGCCACCTACGGATGAGAACCCGACGTCGGAATTGTGCAGGTAGATTTGCATCTGCGACCCCTGCGACGAGTCGACCTGCATCATTGCCGTCAAGGAAGAACTGCTGCCGCCTCGAAGCCTGACACCAGTCAGAGAGACGCCGAAGGCGGAGTGGACCTTGAGTGCGGCCGACCCCATGGGGCCGCCGCTTATGGCCAGGTCCTGCAGCTTAATGACGTCGCTTGTACCGGCCACAATTTCCACGCCGGCGGTCGTGCTGGCCGCACAGGTGCCAGGCGCGGCGCCAATGCATCCCGGTGCGGCGCCGGAATTAAAGATTTCAAGCGAAGAGTTGGCAGGGCCGATGATGGCAATCGGGCCGGTCAGATAGATAGGCCCAAAGGAGTTGCCCTTGACGACAACGATCTGGCCGTTGGGGCTGGAGTTTTGCAGGGCTTGATTCAGTGTCGCGCAAGGCGCCGTCGTGCCGGGAGATTGCCCGGCGCCGCCACATGTCGCGGAGTCGAACCCTTGATAGGCATCGACATAGACAACGTTGAACGGCAAGGCCGACGACGACCCTGCTCCCGCGGCCAATGCGAAGGCCAGCGAACCAATAGACAGTGCAAGCTTTCTCATTTTTCACCCCCCTAAGATGTTTTAAAACGGCACACGCGTTTATCATTCGTTAACCATAATGTCTATGACGCGGCGCGTCAGCCACTCCACGTCGGCGCGAACAAACAAAAAACTCAGCTACTGCGCGCGATCGGCGCACCACGGCGTCGACGAAATTCCGCAGCAACTTGCAATTCTGATTTAGGAACGTCGAGATTACGTCCTTGGTCTCGGCAGTTGGAAATTGAATTGGTCCATTGCCTTCACACGGTGACGCTGCGCCCATGGTGCGTCCTGTGACTGTTTGATTGCCGAAAAATTTCGAATTCGCCAACGGCTCGCGAATCGCGGCCTTCAGCACCCGATCGGCTCGGGCATGCAGCCCTGCGGTTGCTGACCATTCGCCGGCGGCGGCGCCGGCGCGTCCGATTGCTGCGGCGGCGGCGCTGGCGGCGGCGGCAATGCGGAGATGATCGGAGCCGGCGCCTGCTTGTCCGTGGGTTTCGGCATCGCCAGGGTTTCGGTCTGTTCGCCCTTTTGCAGCGTCGCCGCGCGCCGCTCGACCGATTGCAAAATCCAGCCGCTATGGCCCTCGCCGGTGCGCAGCCGCACCGTATCCCGCGTGGCGGTGTCGATGAACACGGCCATGCCCTCGTTCTCGCCGCCGACAGTGCCGACCAGGGTCAGGTTCGGATGCTGCGGCACCGCCGGCGGCGGCGCTGGCGGTGCCCGCGGCACCGCGACCGGTACGCTGGCCACGGCCGGCGCCGGCGCACGCCGCGACGGCGTGAACAGCGGCCGCGTGCGCGTCGCCGTGAGCGCGCTCAGCGGGATTGCCCACAACGGGTTGGCGGCCACCGCCGGCGTTTCGGCCGGTTTCGCCGTCACGTCCGGCGGCGGCATGGCGTGACGCGTGACGTCGAGGCCTGGATTGTCGATGCCCGGACTGGCCGCATCGTCGACGCTGGATGCGGTGTAGGCGAAGGCCGGCGCGCTCAGAAAGAGCGCGATCAGCAAGACATGACCGAAGCGTTGGCGCCTCATCGCGCCGCTCCCTGCCATTCGCCGGACAGCGCGAGCTGCACGTGCATGCGGCCGATGCCGTCATTGGCGCCGACCGCCTGCGGCATTTCCGCGGTCAATTCGTCGACGAACAAGAACGGCATGCCGGCTTCCAGGTCGTAGAGCAGCCGCTGCAAATCCGCTTGCGCGATCTCGCAACTGATTTGCAGCTTCACCATGCCGCCCTGCGAGCCGGCGACATCGACCTGCGACGACTGGATGGTGCCGTTGGCCTTGGTGATGGCGCCGGCGGCGCGCTGCAGCAACGCCGCTCCGGCGACGGTCACGCTCGGCCCTTCGAGGAACGGCGAGCCGGTCATGGTGCCGCCGTCGGCCAAAGGCGCGGCCTTGCGGCCTTGCAGGCGCTCGAGCAGGCTCGAAGTCTCGGCCAGCGCGCTCTCGCCGGAATAGATGCCGGCCAACGCCAGCCAGGTCGCGGCGAAGAGCGCGATCATGACGGCGCCGTAGATCGACGCCGCCACCAGCGGCGAATAGTTCAGCACGCGCTCGATCATGCCGCGGATGCTCATCGGGTCACCGTATTGACCGGTTCGAGCCGGGCCTCGATGTGGAAGCGATCGCCGGGATCGGACGGCGCGCGCGTGGTCGGCGCGAAGAACGTGGCGCGGGTGAAATGCGGCGACTGCTCGATCAGCCGGATCAGCGACGGCGCGTCGTGGGTGATGCCGGCGATCTGCAAGGTGTTGCCGTCGATGTGCAGCTCGGTGACATAGGTGTGGTCGGGCAGGATGCGTGACAGTTCTTCGATCACGATGACACTGGCCTGGGTCTCGTGCTTGCGGCGCGCCAAGAGCGCGAACGGCGAACTGTCGGCGCCTTGGCGGTCGAGGCGCAGCGCAATGCGGCGCGCGGTGAGCTCGGCGGTGAGCTCGGCCTGGCGGCTGTCGAGATAATTCTGCATGACCGCGCCGGCGGCGGTCGACAGCACCGCGGCCGCCGTGACGCCGGCCAGCACCAGGCGCAACAGCCGGCTCAACCGCGGCCGGTCGAGCAGCCCGCGCGCCTGCTGCTCGAACACCTTGATCAGCTCGCGCGTCTCCTCTCCCGCCCGCGTGAAGATCGACAGCGAGGCGGGATGCAGCGCCGCCAGGCCTTTAATGTAGGGCTCGGTATTGGCGCGCGTCGTCGCCGCGATCGTGGTCACGATCTTGCCTGAGCCGGCGATGACCGGCGTGCCGCAGCCGAACACCGCTTCGGCTGCGGTCCATGGCGTCAAACGGTCGATCTGCACCCGCACGATGCCTTCGATGAATTCGTTGGCGCGCGCCGGCAGTTCGAGCGGCCGCACCAAAAAACGGCTCTGCCGCAGCACCAGCTCGATCCGGCTGCCCTTTACGGCGTCGGCCAGGTCGGCGCCGCCGAACCGGCCGTTGGCGAAACTGACCTGTTGCGCGTCGCCGGCCTTGCCGGTGCCCTCGAGCGCAAAAGTGTCCGGCGTGTCCTCGATCAGGCGCACCAGGCGCGGCGAGACGAAGCGGCTCACAAGCGCGATCACACCGGTTGCGACCGTGTCGGTCCAGTGCGCCAAAACCTCGCCGATGGTCCGCCACCAGGTCATCGCCGGCCGAAATCCAAGGGTTGGTCCGTCGTCCCGTCAAAGGCGTTGCGCCAGGACAATACACGATAGGGAACCGGGCCGTCATCGGGCAGCACGATCACCGCTTCGGCGGCGCTGCGCCGCCCGTTGTCGAACGCCACGCGGACCCCGATCCGGAACGCCTTGCCGGCATCGGCCGAGGCGGCCCCCTGCCCCACGCCGCCCAAAAGATCGGGCAGCGACTTGCGATCGAGCACGCCGGCATCGCGCGCAGTGACGATGGCGTTGACGATTTCGGGCGTCATGCCCGGCAAGGCGGCGATGACCTGCGGCGCCGCATCGATGACGTCGACCTGGGGCTTGCCGTTGAACACGGTCACGAACGGCAGCATCCGCTCGATCAGCACCGGCGGAATGCCCTGGACCAGCCAAAGCTCGCTGACATGGGTGAACGGGGCGTGGCGCGGCGTGTAGCTCAAGCCGGCGCTGCGATAGAGTGAATTCTCCGGGTCGGTATCGATGCCGCTCTGCGCCGCGGCTTTGGTGCGCCAGGCGACGATGCGGTCGACATAGCCGCCGACGTCGAGCGGCGAGGCGCCGAAGCCGGTCAGCAGTCCGGCCAAAAGCTCCTTGGGCGCGGCGTTGAGATCGATCCGCGCTGCTTCGGTCTGAAAGGCTATTGTCAACTGCGCCGCGCCGGCGCGCGCGGTGAACTGGCCGACGGCGGGGCGCTTTTCGTCGGTCTGTCCGAGCAGTTGATAGGCGGCAAGCTCGACACCGGCCGAGACCAGCGGGTCGGCGATGGCGACGTCGCCGCTCGCGGCTACCGCGATCGCCGAATTGGTCACATAGATCGCATAGACCGAAACCAGCGTGGCGAGCGCAGCCAGGATCCACAAGACCGCAACGATGATGAAGCCGTCGCTGCCCGACTTTGCTCGTTGCGCTCGTGTTGCTGTGCTCATGGGCGGGTCCGGATCAGCGCGGCGCGGTTGCGGGCGTTTGATTGCCGGCTGCCGTCGCGCTTTGCGCGATCTGCGTCAGGCACTGGTTGACGTTCTTCTCGCGCGCGCATTCGGCCGGCGTGTCGATATGCACCAGCGCCGCGGTCGACACCGCGAGCCTTTGTTGGGTGATGCCGTCGCGCACGGTGATGCGGACGCGCTTGGGCAATTCCACGGCATTGCGCCACGTCGGCTGCCAGGCATCGTCGTTACCCGCATAGGCGAACGTCACGCGATAGGGGGAGCGGATCAGCACCACCGGATCGGCGAGCCGCACCTGCGCATTGGCATCCATCGGCACGAAGGCCGCGCGCGAGCGCACCAAGGCCGGGCCGCTTGCGTCGGCGACTTCCTGGAAGCGGACGATTTCGAGGCCGGGCTGCGAGCTCGGCCCGATCGCGGTACGCACGAAGCTGACACCGAGCTCGCTGCCGTCGAAATACGGCGTCCTCACCGCAGTGTTGGCGGGAACGAATTCCGCCACCGCCAAATCCTCGACCACGCGGTTGAGCGCGAAGGCGAAGCGCTCGTCGCGCTCCATGCGCGCCATGCCGTGGTTCCAGTTCGGCAGCCACTGCGCGGTGACGGTGACGAGCGCGGTGAGGATGAACACCATCAGCATGACGGCGATCAGCATTTCGATGAGCGTGAAGCCCGCCTCGACGCTCCTTCGCGCCGGATTTGTCTGTGCGCTCATCCGGGCGGCCTCGGGATCAGGCGCACGGTGTCGAGCCGCAGCGGCGGGCCTTCTGCGCCCTGCACCCGCACGGTGATGGCAAGCGGCATCCACTTCGCCGCCTTGGCGTCGTCGGGCACATTGCGGTTGAGCAGGACCGCGTCGATGCGCCAGCGGTATTCGCCCGACGTGCCGGTTTGCGTTCCCGGTTGCAAGGCGTCGCGCGCCGGCAGCGCGGCGATCAGGCTTTGCGCGGTTTCCAGAAGCGGCAGGCGCCGGTCGACCGAGCGGATCGCCCTCACGGTGTTGCCGACCACGGCGCCGATGGCGCCGAGCACCACCGCCAGCACCGCGACCGCGACCAGCACCTCGATCAGCGTAAAACCGGCGTCGCCGCGCGGCGGCCGGCCGTCAGAGCGGGCGATGCGGCACCACATCGACGCCTCCGGTCAGCCAGTTGACGCGAACTTCATAGCCGACGCCGAGATGGGTCAGCGCGATGACGCCGCCGCAGGACATTCCCGACGGAAAGAAATCGATGGTCATGCCGGTGAGGCGATCGTAACAGCGCGCCGCCAGCATGGCGTCGAGCCGCACGTCGGCCGGCAATTGCACGACGCGGCCGCCCGAACCGGAGCGGATGGTGCGCGCTTCGGCGTTGACGACGGTCTCGACGCGCACGCGTTGGCGCAGCGCCGCGACCCGATCGGCCTTGAGCACGGCGGCGGTGGCCACCGCATAGCCTTCGAGCCGGGCGCGACTGGTCGCCCGCGGAATGGCGGGAAGAATGATGGCGGCGAGCAGGCCGATGATCGCCAGCACGCAGACGATTTCGAGCAGGACGTAGCCGTCCTGCCGCGACGCCGCCTCAATGCAACGCGTTGGCCTGCGCACTCGCCTGATTGCTTGAAATGTCGGCAGCGGTTCCAGTGCCGCCCTCCTGACCATCCGAACCGAACGAGACGATCTCGTAGGGCGCTCGCTCGACCGGGGACCGATAGACGTAAGCGTGTCCCCATGGATCGTTCGGAACGACGCCGCCCTTCAGGTACGGGCCGTTCCATTCCTGAGCATTGCCGGGGCGCGCCACCAGCGCCACCAGGCCGTCGCTCGATCCCGGATAGCGGCCCATGTCGAGGTAATAAAGGTCGAGCGCGCTGGAGAAGCTCTCGATCTGGATTTTCGCCGCCTTGACCTTGGACTCGCCGAGATAATTGAGCACGCGTGGGCCGACGATCGCCATGATCAGGCCGATGATGGTGATGACCACGAGTATTTCCACGAGCGTGAAGCCGGCGTCGCCCCTGCGGAGCGCTGCCGCGGCTTTGCGCCCTTGCTGGGCGTATCTCATGTGCATCGTCCTTTCCCCGCTCGAGCGTTCAACCGACGAGCTGGCTTACCGAGACCAGCGCCGTCATCACCGAGACGATCAAGCCGCCAACCACAAGGCTGATGGCGATAATAGCAGCCGGACCGGCAATGCCAACCAACCGGTCGAGCGCCCGCTGCAGCTTGGCCTCGTAGAACTCGGCCACCCGGCCCGCCAAGACCGGCAATTGCCCGGTTTCGTCGCCGAGCCGCAGCATTCGTACCGCCATCGGCGGCAATGCGTCGGATTCGCCGAGCGCTTCCGACAGTTTCGCCCCATGGCGCACCCGATCGACCATCTCTTTCCAGATATCGGCCGGACCGGTGGTCGCCATGATATCGACGAGTATCCGCAGCGCCGTCGTCAGATGCACGCCGCTGCCTAGCAGCACGCCGAGATTCCGGCAGAATAAGGGCGCCCTGTAATACGGCATTATCTGGCGCACCAATGGCAGCCGTGTGAATGCCGCCAGCATCGCGGCACGAACCGCGGGCCGCCGCAGCAACAGCCAGCCGGCAATCAGCGCCAGCACCAGGCCGATGCCGATGGTATCGATATTGGCGCGCAAAAACGCCGACAGCGCCAGGAACATTGCCAAGGTCGGATCGATCTTGGCGCCGAGATCGTGCAGCACGGAGGCGAATTGCGGCAGCACGAATGTGAGAAAGAATGTCAGCACGCAGGCGGCGGCGACGAAGATGAAAATCGGATAGCGGATCGCTTCCGACAGCTTGCGCCGCACCGCTTCCGCCCGCATCCGCTCGCCGGCCAGCACTTCGAGCACCTGATCGAGGGAACCCGAGGCCTCGCCGACGCGGATCAGCGCCACATACATCGGCGTGAACAATTTTGGATAGCGCCCCAAAGCATCGGCAAAGGTCTCGCCGGCGAGCACGTGGGAGCGAACCTCGGCCACGACCGGACGCAAGCGGCCGACGTCGCGATCTTCGGACAAAAGTTCCAGGCCATCATTGACCCTGGCGCCGGCGCGCAGCAACAGCCCGAGGTCCTGGGTGAAAACGGTGACGTCCTCGGGGCGCGGCTGGTTGAACAGGCCAAAACTGCGCCGCGGCGCGGCCTCTTCCACCGTCAGCGTCTCGACCAGGACCAGACCCAAGGTCTCGATGCGCCGCGCCACTTCGCCGGCGGACTGGCCGGCCATGGCGCCGGAGACCAATTCGCCGCTGCCATTCATGGCGCGATAGCGGTAGCTCGGCATCGGCTCACCGTACCGTGGTCACGCGCAACGTCTCCGGCACGGTGGTGACGCCGGCGCGGCATTTGGCGATTGCATCGTCCAGCATGGTGGTCATGCCGGCTTTGATCGCGGCCTGGTCGAGCAGGTTGGCGTCGGTATGCGAGCCGATCAAATTGCGCACCTCGCCGGCGATCTCCAGCACCTCGAACACGCCGCCGCGGCCGCGGAAACCCGAGGCGCCGCAACGCTCGCAGCCGCAGGCCTCATGCACCACCTCTCCCGAGGCGAAACCGACCATGCCATAACGCGGATCGCGGGCGAGGTCATCGGTCGTGAGCTTGCGCTGCGTCTTGCAACGGTCGCACAGCATGCGCACCAGCCGCTGCGCGATCACCGCGCGCAATGTCGATTTGAGCAGGAAACCCTCGACGCCGAGATCGAGCAGGCGCGGCACTGCCGCCGCGGCGGTCTCGGTGTGCAGCGTGGTCAGCACCAAGTGTCCGGTCAGCGCCGCGTGGATGGCGATATTCGCGGTCTCGGCGTCGCGGATTTCGCCGACCATGATGACGTCCGGGTCTTGCCGGACGAAGGCGCGCAACGCCGTCGCAAAGGTCAATCCGATCGACGGCTTGACCTGCGATTGATTGATGCCGGGAATCTCGTATTCGACCGGATCCTCGATGGTGAGAATCTTTCGCGAGGTCTCGTTGAGGATCGACAGCATGGTGGCGAGCGTCGTGGTCTTGCCGCTGCCGGTCGGGCCGGTGATGACGATCATGCCGTGCGGCAAAGCGAGGAGCTTCTTCAACACGGCTTCGTCGTGGCTCGACAGGCCGAGCTTGCTCAATTCGAGCAAGCCGCGGTCGCGCGGCAGAAGCCGCACCGCGGCGCTCTCGCCGTGCTGCGTCGGCATGGTGGCGACGCGCACGTCGATTTCCGAGCGGCCGACGCGCAGCCGCGCCGCGCCGTCCTGCGGCAAGCGCCGTTCGGCGATGTTCAGCCCGGCGAGGATTTTGATGCGCGACACCAGCGCCTGCGGCATGACGCCGGGCGGCGCCGGCATGGCGCGCAACATGCCGTCGACCCGCATGCGCACGGTGAGGCCGGAGCGGAACGGCTCGATGTGAATGTCGCTGGCGCGCAATTCGACCGCGCGCTCGATCAGGTCGTTGAAGGCACGCACCACCGGCGCGCCGCTGGCCAGATCGCGCAGGCTGTCGATGTCGTCGTCGCTATGGGGCCGCTCGCTGGCCTCGGCCTCGGCGGGATCGCGGCCGTCGAGCCGCTCGAGAATGGTGGTGATGTCCTCGAACGAGGCGACCACCAGGTCTATGGTTTCGCCGAACACAATTTCGGCGGCGCGGATCGCCGCCGTATCCATGGGATCGGCCACCGCCAGTTTGATGGTGCCGCCTGGGGACCGGAACGGGAACACCATGGATTCGCGCAGGAACCGACGGGAAAAGCCCTCGACCTGGGCCTTGCTTGCCAGGAGTTCCGGAAGGCTTATGCGCTGCAGGTTGCAGAACCGGGCCACCTCGTCGGCGAATTCGGCGGCCGGCAGGTCGGTGGATTCCCACAATTCCCGCAAGGCCTTGACGGCGGGCGCCCCGGACTGGCCGGCGCCGGCGGCGCGGCCGGCGGGCAGGGAATATTTCTGCAGAAGGTAAGCGCCAAATTTCTCCGATGATACGCCTTGCATGGGTGTTCACGCAGCAGTGCGACGGCCGGGAAATCGGGGAGCGACAACCTATGTAACTTGACTTTCTCCCATAAATAACAAACGGTTGTGGGACTGTCAAAAACGCCGTGCTAGAACCGAAGAGGTGCCGCTGCAGCCATGTGGTCCTGACGGGTTCGGCGTGGATGCGGCGGGTGCGTAAGGGTGGGCGGAGTGCTGCACAGGGTGTGTCCAGGGGCTATCCGTTGGCTCGTGCTCGCGGCGGCGGCTGTCGCGCTGGCGGCCTGTCTGCTCCATGACCCATCGGACGAAGCCAAGCCCAATGACGTCCGCGCCCAATCGGTCACCGATCAGCTCCGCGAAATCGACCTGTCGCCGAAGACGCCGCTTCCGGTCAGCGACGGCAGCGTCGGCAACCCGCATCCTTCAGCCGCGGCGATCTATCTGGGCGACACCACCGCGCCGGTCAGAGCCGCGACCGACAGCGGAGCCGACACCGCGGGCGACGGCTATGACCTCAATTTCGAGAACGCGCCGGTCACCACCGTCGCCAAGGTGATCCTCGGCGACATTCTCGGTGTCGGCTACATCATCGATCCGCGGGTCCAGGGCACGATCACGCTGGCGTCGGGCCGCGCGGTGTCCAGGGCCGACGTGCTGTTCGTGCTTGAAAACGCGCTGCGCATGTCCAACGTGGCGATGGTGCGCGACCGCAACGGCTACCGGCTGATCCCGGCGGCCGACGCCACCGGCTCAGGCTTTGTCGACACCGACGAAGCCACCCGCGCCGGCTACGGCATCAGCGTGGTGCCGCTGCGCTATGTCTCGGCGCAGGCGATGTTGAAGCTGCTCGACGGCTTCGGCATCAAGCCCAACGCGGTGCGCGTCGATAACGCGCGCAACCTGGTGATCATCCAGGGCAACGGTCCGGAGCGCCGTGCCGCGGTCGACACCATGCTCAGCTTCGACGGCGATTGGATGCGCGGCCAGTCGGTCGGCGTATTTCCCATTCGCAACTCGACGCCGGAGCCGATCATCTCCGAGATCGAGAAGATCATGGACACCGGCGAGGGCGGGCTCAGCCAGAACCTGATCAAATTCCAGCCGGTGGCGCGGCTCAACGCGATCCTCGTGGTCAGTCGCAAGCCCGAATACCTCAAGACCGTGGCCACCTGGATCAAGCGCCTCGACGAGTCCGATACGTCGGGCGTCAATCTGAAGGTCTATCGTCTGCACTATGGCAGCGCCAAGCAGATCGCGGCCCTGCTCAACGAAATCCTGGTCGGCCGCGGCTCGGGCGGCCTCGACAGTGCGCAGAGCCAGGTCGCGCCGGGAGCCGGCCTGTCGGTCGCGTCATCGGGCGGTCCGTTGGCCGCCTTGAGCGCACAGCCGCCGACGGCGTTGGGGCAGGCCGGCGCTGCCGGCGGTCTCGGCGGTGCGGCCACTGGCCAGTCGGCGGCCGCGCGCCCGGCAGGCGGTGGCGGAGCGGCCGGGACGGCGGGCAACGATCTGTCGGCCGCCGGATCGGGCGGCGCCTTCGGCGCCCGCGGTAGTGGCGACGCCGCGCAAGCCAACATCCGCATCACGCCCGACATCGTCAACAATTCGATCCTGGTCTATGCCAGCCAGGAGACCCAGCGCATCGTCGAGCAGACACTGCGCCAGATCGACCGGCCGCTGATGCAGGTCGCCATCGACGCCACGGTGGCCGAGGTGACGCTCAACGATACGCTGAGCTATGGCGTGCAGTATTACCTGGCCGGCACGCAATTGGGCGGCACCAACACCCCCAGCAACACGACCTCAGGCACTGGCACGAGCACAGCCACCAACACCGGTCAGCTGTTCAGTACAGCCGGTTCGTCGGCGCTGCTGACAGCCGTGGCGCCGGGCCTCAATCTGGTGCTGGGACCGTCCAACATGCCGAATCTGATTCTCAGCGCGCTCCACAGCGTGACCGACGTGAAGGTGTTGTCGAATCCCTCGCTCGTCGTGCTCGACAATCAAGTCGCGACATTGCAGGTCGGCGACCAGGTGCCGATCACGACCGGCACCGCGAACGTGCTCACGGCCAACAATACGGTGGTCAGCACCATCGACTATCGCAACACCGGTATCATCCTGCGCGTGCAGCCGCGCGTCAGTGCCAACGGCAATGTCATCATCGACATCGAGCAGGAAAGCTCGAGCGTCACGCCAGGCTCGGCGTCCAGCCTGACGCCGACGATCTCCGACCGCCACGTCAAGAGCTCGGTCTCGGTCGCCAGCGGCCAGACCGTGCTACTCGCCGGCTTGATCAGCGACGAGACCGACCGGACGCGGCAAGGCATCCCGGTGCTCGACAAGATTCCCGGCATCGGCGACCTGTTCTCGCAGCAGAGCGCCACGAAAGTGCGCACCGAGCTGATCATCTTCATCCGCCCGACCATCATCCGCGATGCCGTCGATGCCCACATGGTGGCGGAGGAGTTGCGCTCCAAGCTGAGGGGCGACCAGGTCGGAGGCAACTTCCCCGGCCTGCACAATGGACCCGTCCTGCGTCCATGACGCGGGCACGCCGGTGCGCGGCAATGTGCTGCCCATAATTTTGATCGGTGCGATTGCGGTTGGCTTAAGCTTTGCGGCCAGTCCCGACTGGCGCGGCGCGTTCGGCGCGGCACTGGCGGTGTTGATGCTGGCGATCGCGGTGAGCGACATCCGCTATTTCATCGTTCCCGACGTCTTGTCCGGGAGCGCCTTCGCGCTCGGCCTGATTTTCGCCGGTCTGTTCGACGACGCGCCGCTCGCCGAGGCGATCTTGACGTGCCTCTTGCGCGCCGCGACGGCGGCGCTGCCGCTCTTGGCGCTGATGCTGCTCTATGAATGGTGGCGCGGCCGGCCCGGCCTCGGCCTCGGCGACGTCAAGCTCGCGGCGGTCGCCGGCGCCTGGCTCGACTGGTTCACCATCGTCGGCGTGATCGAAGTCGCGGCGCTGGCGGCGCTCGCCGCTTTCGCGGTGTGGCGCTACGTGCTGCGCCGGCCGATCGCGGCGACGACGCCATTGCCGTTCGGGCTGTTCCTGGCGCCGGCGATCTGGGCCGGCTGGCTCGCCGAGGCGGCGTTGGCGCATTATCCGTTCTGATCGGATCCGGAAAACGCCGCTACTGCTCGCGGCGCGGCTGCCACGCCAGGGCTTCCATGCGCGCCTGGGCAAGCTCGCCGAGCGTCATTTTGGTCCGCACCGCGTCGCGCATGCGGGTGCGATCGTCGGCGGCCGCTTTGGGCGAAGCGGCGGTGGCGAGGATCAGCCACTTTTCGGCCTGGATGACGTTCACCGGCACGCCCTGCCCCTTGTCGTAGAGCAAGCCCAATTCGTACTGCGCCCCGGAATGCCCCTGCTCGGCGGCGCGCCGGTACCAGATTGCCGCCTGGGTATAATCCTGCGGCACGCCGCGGCCGATGGCGTAGAGATAACCCATATAGGCCTGCGCCGCCGGATCGCCGTTTTGCGCCAGCGGGCTGAGGAAGGCGACGGCCGCGGCATAATCCTGGCGCGCCATGGCGGCGACGCCCTGGCGCAGCGACGGCGCGGCGTCGGCGGAACCGAGAGCCGCCGCGGTCAGCAGCACGCCAAGCCATAAGATCGACAGCGTCCTCATCGACCCACTATCGCTGAGAAGCGTACTGTCTTTCAAGCATAGCTGCGCGCCCGCGCTCTACCGAGTCGGTGCTTGCCAAACCGATGGGTCGCCCGCACATTTCGCCCTCTCCTCTCGCGCTCACTCTCCTCGACGATCGACCCCGCCGTCCCTTCGAACCTATCGCGCTTGGCAGTGAAAATTCGTGAATAGGCGCAGGAGAAAGCTGATTGAGCGGCTCGGCGTTGCCGGCGCCATGCTGGCGATTGCGGCGCTGAGCTTCACCTTGCGGCCATCGGCCTACGCACAGACACCGCCGGTCGCGGCCGCAGCCGCGCAGCCGATGATCACCGCGGCCGTCAATGACGCCGTCCGGGCGACGCTCGCCGGCAATAGGCGGCCGGAGGCAACGGCCGCCAATGACCGCGGCCGCGTCGACGATGCGATGCCGCTCGATCACATGCAGTTGCAACTGCGGCGGCCGGCGGCGCGGGAAGAGGCGGTCAAAGCGCTGATCGAAGAGTTGCACGACCCGAAGTCGCCCAACTTTCACCATTGGCTCAGTGCGGCGGAGTTCGGCGCGCAGTTCAGTCCGGCAGCATCCGACATTGCCGCGGTCACCGGCTGGCTTCAGCAGCAGGGCTTCACCGTCAATTTCGTCTACCCGAGCGGAATATCGATCGACTATTCCGGCACCGCGGGCCAGGTGCGCACCGCTTTCCACAGCGAACTGCATCATCTTTCGGTGAACGGCGTCGCCCATTTCGCCAATATGAGCGACCCGGAAATCCCGGCGGCGCTGGCGCCGGCCGTGATCGGCGTGGTGTCGCTGCACGATTTCAAGTCGCGGCCCCACATGATGCCGAAAGCGGCGCAGCCCAATGCTTCGTTGGGAGGCGGAAACTTCTGGCTCACGCCGAGCGATCTCGCGACGATCTATAATTTTAATCCGCTTTTCAACGCCGGCTACAGCGGCCAGGGCCAAACCATCGCCGTGGTCGAACCGACGAATTTGGCTTCCGCGGACGATTGGACCACGTTCCGCCAAACCTTCGGACTGGCGGGCTATACCGCGGCCTCCTTGACCACGATCAATCCGGCGCCGCCATCGGGCAAAACCAACTGCACCAATCCGCCGGTCATAACTGAAGATACCGGCGAAGCAGCCCTCGACGTGGAATATGCCAGTGCCGGCGCGCCCAGCGCGGCCATTATCGTCGCGGCCTGCAAGGGCACGGACACGATCGATCCTGAATTGGTTGCGATCCAGAACCTGACCAACAGCCCCGACCACCCGAACATCATCAGCGACAGCTACGGGTTTTGCGAAACAGAGAATGGCGCCGCCGACACTGCGGCCTTTGGCGCGATCTTTCAGCAAGGCGTCGCCGAAGGGATTTCATACTTCGTCGCCGGCGGCGACCAGGATGCTTCGTCCTGCGATGGCGACGGAGGCGGTACGCCTTACACGACGATCCACGGCATCGGCGTCGACGCCCAGGCCTCCACGCCCTATGCGGTCGCCACCGGCGGGACCGATTTCAGCGACACGTATTTCGAGACAAGTCGGACTTATTGGAGTTCGACCAACAGCCCGTCTCATGGCTCGGCCCTCTCCTACATTCCGGAAATCCCGTGGAACGCCACCTGCGCCAGCGAACTCACGGCAAAATGGACCGGCTATAACAAAACATACGGAGCCGACGGCGCCTGCAGCAATCTGGGCCACGCCTATTTAAGCAATACCGGAGGAAGCGGCGGACCGAGCGCCTGCGCGAGCGGCACGCCTGCGGTTTCCGGCGTGGTCGGCGGCACCTGCCAAGGCTGGCCAAAGCCGTCGTGGCAAAGCGGCTTTCTTGGCAATCCCGCCGACGGCGTGCGCGACATTCCCGACGTGTCGCTGTTTGCATCCTCCGGCTGGTGGAACCACATCTACATCTACTGCAATTCCGACTATGCGGCATGCGGCAGCGATGTTTCGCAATGGAGCACGTCCGGCGGCACGTCGTTCACGGCGCCGATCTTGGCCGGCGTGCAGGCGTTGGTGAATCAATATACCGGTTCGGCTCAAGGCCTGCCCAATTACGTCTATTACAAGATCGCGGCCGCCGAATACGGCGCCAACGGCAACAGCAACTGCAATTCCACCAAGGGCAACGCCGTCGCTCCCAGCTGCATTTTCTATGACGTCACACTCGACAATAACGACGCGCCATGCCTGCCCGATCACGGCGTCTTCTACAATTGCTATGATCCGTCAGGTGCCGTCGGCGTGATGTCCACCGACAACAATTCCTATCAACCGGCTTACAAGGCCACTGTCGGCTGGGATTTTGCGACCGGCCTCGGCACTGTGAACGTCTACAACCTGGTGACCAACTGGGTGGTGGCGGGCGGCGGCAGCGCCGGGCTTGCCGTCAGCGTGACCGGCAGCGGCACGGTGACGAGCAATCCCGCCGGCATCAATTGCCCCTCGACTTGCAGCCAAACCTTCGCCGGCGGACCGCAGGTGACTTTGACCGCGACGCCCTCGGGCGGCAGCAATTGGGTGTTCAGCGGTTGGAGCGGCGCCTGCAGCGGCGGCGGCCCCTGCACCGTGACGATGAACGCCACGCAATCGGTGACGGCGACATTCGTGCAAGGTTACATGCTGTCGGTGAGCGTATCGGGCAGCGGTACGGTGACCAGTTCGCCCTCCGGCATGAATTGCCCCTCGACCTGCAGTGACGGCTACGCCACAGACACATCGGTGACGCTGACCGCCACGCCCGCGAGCGGCTGGAGCTTCAGCGGCTGGAGCTTCGGGGTCGCAAGCGGCGGACTTGTCACGCCCTGCAGCACCGCCGGCACAGGCCCCTGCACGGTGCTTATGAATACGGCGACATCGGTCACCGCGATCTTCACGCAAATCACCTACCCGCTCGCGGTCAGTGTATTCGGCAATGGCACCGTGACGAGTTCGCCCGCCGGCATCACTTGCGGCACGACATGCAGCGCAAGCTTTGGCAGCGGCACACAGGTGACCCTGACCGCGGCGCCGGCCGAAAGCGCGATCTTCAACGGCTGGGGCGGCCTATGCAGCGGCACCGGCAATTGCGTCGTGACAATGAATGCCGCGGCGAACGTGTCGGCTGCTTTCAGCGGCAACGGCACGTCGCAAACGATTCAAACATGGGTTTCGGCGGCCTCGGGCAGCGATTCCAATCCATGCACGCGCGCGGCGCCCTGCCTGACCTTTGCCGCGGCGCTCGCGCAGACCGCGGCCGGCGGCGAGATCGTTGTCCTCGATCCCGGCGATTTCGGCGCCGTGACCATCACCAAAGCGGTCAGCATTACTAACGACGCAGGTACCGCCGGCACGATGCCCGCCTCCGGCACCAGCGGCATCGTCGTCAGCGCCGGGGCCGGCGATTCGATCAGCCTGCGCGGCCTGGTGTTCGACGGCGTCAATGCGTCCGGCACCTCCGGTGTCTTGTTCACAAGCGGCGCGCTCCTGCACATCGAAAATTGCGCGGTCCTGGGCTTCGCTACATCAGGCATCACATTCTCGCCGGGCACCGGCAGCGCCGCCACGACGCAATTGGTCGTTCAGGACAGCACCATCCTCGACAACGCGACCGGCTTGTTGATCCGGCCGACCGGCGGCATCGCGGCGAACGTTGCGCTGCGGCGGCTTCATATCGACAATAATAGCGGCGAAGGCTTGCGGGTCGACGGCACTGGAGGTTCCGGCGCCATCGATGCCGCTCTCGCCGACAGCACGACGAGCCTCAACGCCGGCAACGGCATCGACGCCGTCAGCGGTCCTGGCAACGTGACCGTGAGCATCATGCGCGTCGGCGCATCCGGCAACGGCGTTGCCGGCATCGCGGCCAATCAAACCAGCGGCGGCATCGCGAGCGTGACCGTGGGCAGTTCGGAACTTTACGGCAATACCATCGCCGCGCAGGCCACGGGCGGCGCCAGCTTGCTCAGCTATTCCAATAACCAGGTGACCGGCAACGCCACCAATGGCAGCTTTACCGCGGCCGCCAGTTTGCACTGAAGATACCCCGAAACCACCGAATAGACCGGCCTCGACGCGGCAGCCCGAAGCCGCCGTTCGGGAACTGCTGGACTTGGAACCGCTCGGTGTCTTCTATCGTTGCCAAATGAGTTGGGTTAGAGCCTATCGCATTACCGCTGCGGGTGCCGCGCGTTAACACCAAAGTGTTGCGTGCCAATGATATTTCTCGGTGGGCGGGGCAGCGGCCGGTTCCGTCTGCTGCAGACGAAGCATGATATGGTAATATGGGTATCGCTTCCGTAGCCCTGCGTGCCAAGCGCCAGTAAAAGCATCATCAATCCCTCTAACCGTCCGGGACGGTGACCGATGATCGTGCAACGCGTGCGGCGATGGAAAGCCGCGAACTTGCGCAAGTGGCGGATGCTGCGGCGCCTCGGCATGGCCGGCGTCGCGCTGGCCGTCGTGGCGCTCGGTTTCGCATCGTGGCCTGCGGACATGGTGCAGACGGCCTTGGCGCAGACGGCCGGTGGACGGGCGCAGCCCTTGATCACGCAGGCGGTCAATGATGGCAGCCTGTTCAGGCTTGCGGGCAACGTCCCGGCAGCAGCGCGAAATGCCGCCAACGATCGCGGCAGCACGCCCGACACCATGCCGATGCCGCATATGCTGCTGCAATTGCGGCGCCCGGCGGCGCAAGAGCAAGCGCTGCAAACGCTGATCGAGCGACTGCACGATCCGAATTCGCCGAACTACCATCAATGGCTTAGCGCCGAGCAATTGGGCGCGCAGTTCGGCCCGGCAGCCTCGGACATCCAGACCGTCTCCGATTGGCTGCAGCAACGCGGCTTCACCGTCAACGAGGTGCTTGCAAACAGGATGGCGATCGACTTTTCCGGCACGGCCGGTCAGGTTCGCACCGCACTTCACACCGATATCCATTATCTCGACGTCAACGGCGTCAGGCGCTTCGCCAATGTCAGCGATCCGCAAATTCCGGCCGCCTTGGCGGCGGCCGTCGTCGGCGTCGCGGGGCTGCACGATATCCCGCCGAAGCCGCAGATGCGCCGGACGCAGAAACAATACTCTCCGGCCGGCTACACTTGCGGCCCCGGTTTCGCCTTTCCTTGCGAACTGGTGACGCCCGCGGACCTCGCGACGATCTACAATTTCAATCCGCTGTTCTCCGCCGGCACGACCGGCCAAGGCCAGACCATCTATCTGATCGAGGACACCGATCTCTATACCAACAATGACTGGACCACGTTCCGTTCGACGTTCGGCATCCCGGTTTCGAGCTACCCCGGCGCCTCGTTGACCACGGTCAATCCTGGCAACTGTTCCCACAACGTCAATGGCGACGACGGTGAAGCGATCCTCGACGCGGAATATGCCAGTGCCGCCGCGCCAGGCGCCGCGATCGTCATGGCCAGCTGCACGAATCTTCTGCTCGCCATACAGCGAGTGGTCAACGGCGCAAGCCCGCCCGCCATCATGAGCATCAGCTATGGCAACTGCGAGTCCGACAACGGCGCGGCCTTTAATCAGGCGCTATACACCGCCTATCAGACCGGCGTTGCCGCGGGGATGTCGATCTTCGTATCTTCGGGCGACGGCGGTGCGGATTCGTGCGACAATCACGACACCGCGACCTCCTCGACGTCCGGCATCTCCGCCAGTGGCTTTGCCTCGACGCCCTACAACGTCGCGGTCGGCGGCACCGATTTCAGCGACGCTTACAGCAACGTCGTCGCCACCTATTGGAATTCAAGCAACTCGCCCACCTTCGGTTCGGCGCGATCCTACATCCCCGAAATTCCCTGGAATAATTCCTGCGGCAGCGAGCTTTATGCGACACATTACGGTTTCGCCACCACTTACGGTCCCAGCGGCCTGTGCAACAGCAGTACGGCGTCGTCCGACAACTTGCTGACCATCGGCGCCGGCAGCGGCTCCCCGAGCAGCTGTGCGACGGGCAGCGGGGCGAGCTGTCAAGGATGGCCGAAGCCATCCTGGCAGAGCGGGCTGCTCGGCAATCCGACCGACGGTGTGCGCGATGTGCCGGACGTGTCGCTGTTTTCCGCCGCTGGCGCCTGGGGTCATTTTTACATCTTTTGCTATTCCGATCCCAACAATGGCGGCAGCCCGTGCACCGGCTCGCCGATCACCTGGAGTGGCGCGGGCGGCACGTCCTTTGCGTCACCGATTTGGGCCGGCATCCAGGCGCTGGTGAACCAACACACCGGGGCACGGCAGGGCAATCCCAATCCCGCGCTCTATACGATTGCAGGCGCCGAATATGGTGCCGGTGGCAGCAGCACTTGCAACGCGAGCAACGGCAACACCGTCGGCAGTTCTTGCATCTTTTACGACGTGACGCTCGGCGACATGATTGTCGACTGCACCAGCGGCACCCCCAATTGCTATGCTCCGGGCGGGACCTACGGGGTGCTTTCGACCTCGACCTCTTCTTATGCGCCCGCTTTCAAGGCGAACACTGGCTGGGACTTCGCCACCGGCATCGGCACGGTGAACGTCTACAATCTGGTGACGAACTGGGCCTCGCTGTTTGTCAACGTCACCGGCAGCGGCACTGTGTCCAGCAACCCCGCCGGCATCAGTTGCCCGTCCACATGCAGCCACGCCTTCACCGGCGGAGCGCAGGTGACTTTGACGCCGACGCCCGCCGGCGGCTGGGCCTTCAGCAGCTGGGGCGGCGCCTGCAGCGGCAGCGGCGGCTGCACGGTGACGGTCAACGCAGCCGAATCCGTGACCGCGACGTTCGTGCAAAACCAGACCCTTTCGGTCAGCGTGACCGGCAGCGGCACGGTGACGAGCTCCCCCGCAGGCATCAGTTGCCCGTCGACCTGCAGCGCGAGCTACGCGCCGTCCACGCAGGTGACGCTCACGGCCACTCCGGCGAACGGCTACGGCTTCAGCGGCTGGGGCGGCGCCTGCAGCGGCGTCGGCAATTGCGTGGTGACGATGAGCGCGGCGCAAAGCGTCACCGCGACGTTTGCGCAAACCCAATACACGCTCGATGTCAGCGTCTCCGGCAACGGCACCGTGACCAGCTCGCCGACCGGGATCAGTTGCCCGTCGATGTGCACGATGAACTACGCAAGCGGCACGCCGGTGACGCTGACCGCCACGCCGTCGGGCGGCGCCACTTTCAACAGCTGGGGCGGCGCCTGCACCGGCAACGGCAGTTGCCAGGTGACCATGAACTCGATCGAAAGCGTCACCGCGATGTTCTCAGCATCGGGCGGCGGCGGCGGGCCCTCGCCGCAAACGTTTGTCTCGGCGTCGCTAGGCAGCGACGCCAATCCGTGCACCCGCCAGTCGCCCTGCCTGACCTTCGCCGCGGCGCTGGCGCAAACCACCGCCGGCGGCGAGATCGACGTTCTCGATCCCGGCGATTTTGGCCCGGTGACCATCACCGGCGCCATCAGCATCTACAACGACGCCGTCGGCGATGCCGGCACGATCACCTCACCGGGTACCAGCGGCATCGTTGTCAACGCCGGGGCCAACGACTGGGTCAGCCTGCGTGGGCTGGTCTTCGACGGCGTCAATGCATCGGGTACTTCGGGCATCGTGTTCAGAAGCGGCGCGCGGCTGCGTATCGAACATTGCGCGGTCCTGGGCTTCACCACGTCCGGCATAACATTCTCTCCCGGCGCCGGCAGCGCCGCCACGACGCAATTGGTCATTGTGGACACCGCGATCCTCAGCAACGCGACCGGCATCTTGATCCAGCCGACCGGCGGCATCGCGGCCAAAGCGTTGCTGCGATGGCTTCGCATCGACAACAATACCGGCGAGGGGCTGCGGATCGACGGCACCGGAGGTTCCGGCACGATCAATGCCGCGCTCGGTGACAGCACGGCGAGCTTCAACGCCGGCAACGGCATCGACGCAGTCAGCGGCCCGGGCAACGTGACGTTAGACATGGTGCGCATGGTCGCGGCCACGAACGGCTCCACCGGCATCCAGTCCAATCAAACGAGCGGCGGCACTGCCAGCGTCACCGTGGGCAGCTCGGTGATCTATAACAACGCCATCGGCATCCAGGCGGCCGGCGGCGGCAGCCTGCTCACCTATGGCAACAACCAGGTGACCCGCAACGCGACCAACGGCAGCTTCACCGGCACCGCCGGGTTCCACTGACGACTTGGAAGACTTGGAACCGCCCACGGCCTTCTGTCGTTGGCTGATGAGTGGGCGTACCTCACGACCCCGCCGTTGCCCGTCGTAACCGCTCCCGTTACGCCAAACTGTTGCGTGCCAATGATATTTCTCGGCAATGCGGCGCGGGGGCGATGGACTCGTTTTGCTCAAGGCCACGCATGATGTGGTAATATCGGTGTCGCGGTTCTGCGTACCAAGCGTCGCGGTTCTGCGTACCCAGCGCCAGTACAAGCATCATCAACCCTTCTAACGCCCGGGACGGCGCCGATGATCATGCAGCGCTTTCAGCGATGGAAATCTGAGAATCTGCGGACCTGGCAGACGCTACGGCGCCTCGGCATTGCCGGCGGCACGCTGGCGGCAATGGCATTTGGTTTCGCATCGTGGCCCGCGGACATGGTGCAGACAGCCTCGGCGCAAACGGCTGGCGGCCGGGCGCAGCCCCTGATCACGCAACCGGTTAATGACGGCAATCTGGTCGGGCTTGCCGGCAATACGCGCCCGGAAGCAAAAAATCCCGCCAACGATCGCGGCCGCGTCGACGACGCCATGCCGATGCCGCACCTGATGCTGCAATTGCGGCGGCCGGCGGCGCAGGAAGAGGCGTTGGCCAAGCTGATCGATCAGCTGCACGACCCGAATTCGCCGAACTATCACCATTGGCTCAACGCCAACCAGATCGGCGCCCAGTTCGGCCCCGCGGCGTCCGACATCGCGGCCGCCACCACCTGGCTCACCCAGCATGGTTTTACCGTCGACACCGTTTACCCAAACGGCATGGCGATCGAATTTTCCGGCACCGCGGGCCAAGTGCGCTCCGCCTTCCACACCGAGATTCATCATCTGTCGGTGAACGGCGCCGCGCATGTCGCCAACACGACCGACCCGCAGATTCCGGCGGCGCTGGCGCCGTTTGTTGTCGGCGTCACATCGCTGAACGATTTCCGGCCGCGTCCGCAGGTCGCGCACCAGCCGCAGGCGATCGGCGAGTTCGACAAGAACGGCAGTTTCTACATGACGCCGCCCGATCTGGCGACGATCTACAACTTCAATCAGGCGTTCAACGGCGGCATCACCGGCAAGGGCCAGACCATCTATCTGGTCGAGGATTCCGATATCTACACCAATGGCGGCACCGTCAACGACTGGGCGACGTTCCGCACCGGTTTTGGCATCCCGGTGGCGAACTATCCCGGCGCCTCGTTGACCACGATCCATCCGGGCTGCGCGGATCCCGGCGTCACCGGCAACGAAACCGAAGCGATCCTCGACGCCGAATATGCCAGCGCCGCCGCGCCCAGCGCCGCGATCATCATGGCGGTCTGCAATAATTTCGTTTCCCTGCTGCAGACCATCTTCAATAACCCGAGCACCTATCCGCCCGCCATCATGAGCATCAGCTACCTCGAATGCGAGGCGCTCAACGGCGCCAGCAGAAATGCGGCGTTCAATAGCGCCTATCAGACCGGCGTCGCCGAGGGCTGGTCGATCTTCGTAGCGGCCGGCGACGAGGGGGCGGGCGTCTGCAATTACGGCGGTGAGACCGTCACCGACGGCGTCGGCGCCAACGGGATGGGCTCGACCGTCTACAACGTGGCCGTCGGCGGCACCGATTTCGGCGATACGTTTGCCGGCCAGAACAGTACCTATTGGAGCTCGACTAATACGGCGACCTTCGGTTCGGCGCTGTCGTACATTCCCGAAATTCCGTGGAACACGACCTGCGGCAGCCAGCTGTTTGCGACCTTCGAAGGCTTCGCCACGACCTACGGCACATCCGGATTCTGCAACAGCAGTTTCGTCGCGACGACACAAAGTGGATTCTATCTGAAGAACTGGGCGGGCTCGGGCGGCCAGAGCCTGTGCGCCCAAGGCAACCCGTCCGTCCCCGGCGTGGTCAGCGGCACCTGCACCGGGTGGCCGAAGCCGTCCTGGCAAAGCGGCTTGCTCGGCAATCCGGCCGACACCGTGCGCGACCTGCCCGACGTCTCGATGTTCGCGTCGTTCGGTCCCTGGCGTCACGCTTACGCCATCTGCTACTCCGACACCTCCAACGAAGGCACGATCTGCAACGGCACCGCCTCCGGCTGGAGCACCGGCTGGGGCGGCACGTCGTTCGGCTCGCCGATTTGGGCCGGCATCCAGGCGCTGATCAATCAATACACCGGATCGCTCCAGGGCAATCCCAATCCGGTGCTCTATAGGCTCGCCGCCGCCGAATATGGGGCGAGCGGCAGCAGCGGCTGCAATTCCAGCAACGGCAACGCGGTCTCCGCTTCCTGCGTCTTCTATGACGTGACCGCCGGCGACATGGTGGCGCCGTGCAACACCAATCCGAGCACGTCGAGTTACTATAACTGCTACGTCCCGTCCGGCACCTATGGCGTGATGAGCACCAACAACAATGCCTACGCGCCCGCCTTCGCGACCGGCCTCGGTTGGGACTTCGCCACCGGCATCGGCACCGTCAATGTCTACAACCTGATCACCAACTGGGCCTCGACGGGCGGCGGTAACGCCAGTCTGACCGTCAGCGTCATCGGCAGCGGTACCGTGTCGAGCAATCCCTCCGGCGTCAGTTGCCCGTCCACATGCAGCCACGTCTTCACCGGCGGAACGCAGGTAACCTTGACGCCGACGCCCGCCGCCGGCTGGGCCTTCAGCGGCTGGAGCGGTGCCTGCAGCGGCACCGGCAGCTGCGTCGTGACGATGAACGCCGCCGAAGCCGTGACCGCGACATTCGCGCAAAGCCAGACTCTTTCGGTCAGCGTGACCGGCAGCGGCACGGTAACGAGCTCCCCCGCAGGCATCAGTTGCCCGTCGACCTGCAGCGCGAACTATCCTGCCGCAACACAGGTAACGCTGACCGCCACGCCGGCGAACGGCTACGGCTTTTCCGGCTGGGGCGGCGCCTGCAGCGGCGTCGGCAATTGCGTGGTGACGATGAGCACGGCGCAAAGCGTCACCGCGACGTTTGCGCAAACCCAATACACGCTCGATGTCAGCGTCTCCGGCAACGGCACCGTGACCAGCTCGCCGACCGGGATCAGTTGCCCGTCGATGTGCACGATGAACTACGCAAGCGGCACGCCGGTGACGCTGACCGCCTCGCCGACCGCCGGCGCCACCTTCAACAGCTGGGGCGGCGCCTGTACCGGCAACGGCAGTTGCCAAGTGACCATGAATTCGATCGAAAGCGTCACCGCGATGTTCTCGGCATCGGGCGGCGGCGGGCCCTCGTCGCAAACGTTTGTCTCGGCGACCTTGGGCAATGATTCCAATCCGTGCACCCGATCGTCACCCTGCCTGACCTTCGCCGCGGCGCTGGCGCAAACCACCGCCGGCGGCGAGATCGACGTTCTCGATCCCGGCGATTTTGGCCCGGTGACCATCACCGGCGCCATCAGCATCTACAACGACGCCGTCGGCGATGCCGGCACGATCACCTCACCGGGTACCAGCGGCATCGTTGTCAACGCCGGGGCCAACGACTGGGTCAGCCTGCGTGGGCTGGTCTTCGACGGCGTCAATGCATCGGGTACTTCGGGCATCGTGTTCACAAGCGGCGCGCGGCTGCGTATCGAACATTGCGCGGTCCTGGGCTTCACCACGTCCGGCATAACATTCTCTCCCGGCGCCGGCAGCGCCGCCACGACGCAATTGGTCATTGTGGACACCGCGATCCTCAGCAACGCGACCGGCATCTTGATCCAGCCGACCGGCGGCATCGCGGCCAAAGCCTTGCTGCGATGGCTTCGCATCGACAACAATACCGGCGAGGGGCTGCGGATCGACGGCACCGGAGGTTCCGGCACGATCAATGCCGCGCTCGGTGACAGCACGGCGAGCTTCAACGCCGGCAACGGCATCGACGCAGTCAGCGGCCCGGGCAACGTGACGTTAGACATGGTGCGCATGGTGGCGGCCACGAACGGCTCGGCCGGCATCCAGTCCAATCAAACGAGCGGCGGCACCGCCAGCGTCACCGTGGGCAGCTCGGTGATCTATAACAACGCCATCGGCATCCAGGCGGCCGGCGGCGGCAGTCTGCTCAGCTATGGCAACAACCAAGTGACCCGCAACGCAACCAATGGCAGCTTCACCGGCACCGCCGGTTTGCAATAGAAGGCATTGGTTGCCCAAAACAACGGTGCAATTAAGCGGCGACCGCACGCCCGGTGCGGGCGATGGCGTCGGTGAGCGCGCGCATCGCGCCGGTCAGCGCCACCGGGCCATGGCTTAATGCGACGCGCCGCACATTGCTGGCGGCCTCTTCGATGTCCCGGGCACCGGCCTGATGCGCCGAAACCGTCAATGTATTGGCAAGCTCCGCCACCACGCCGAGCGGCTCTTTTGCCATCAGCTCGAGCAGCACGTCGGCATCGCGCAGAATGTCGTCGATGCCGATCGGCGCCAATGGCGGCGCGAGGTGCTCACCGCCGGTGGATTTGCTCCCTGAATCGGACATCTGCTGCGTCCTAAGCTTTACCGTGCAACATCTACTACGGCCGGCATAGCTAACCGTTTGTAAACGCCGCGTGCCGTCGACCGTCTTGGCCCGCCAAGGGCGGTGCGGTCGATATCATGCCGCCGTATTATGCCCGGAACGCGTCAATAACTCGTTGGACCGCGGGTCATTTGCTACGCCGCCGTTCAAGGACGGTTTTGCCCGGCCGGCCAACGGTCAACCGCGCAAAATGCGGCCGGCGACGGCGTCGAGCTTCGCCAAGAGCTCCGGATCGCGCGCTTCCGGCGCCGTGATCAGCGCGTTGTCGAGCGCGCGGTCGGAGCCGATCGGACACGGCTCGTGCTCGCGCGGAAAATCCCGGGCCAGTCGCGCCACCAGCTGCGTTCCCTTCTCGGCATTGGCGACGAGCACCTTGATGATGTCCTGCACGGTGACCGCGTCGTGGTCGGGATGCCAGCAGTCGAAATCGGTCACCATGGCCACGGTGGCGTAACAAATCTCGGCCTCGCGGGCGAGCTTGGCTTCCGGCATGTTGGTCATGCCGATCACCGCATAGCCGAGACCCTTGTAGGTTAGGCTTTCGGCGAGCGTCGAGAATTGCGGACCCTCGATGCACACATAGGTGCCGTCGCGCACGATGCCGATGTCCTCGGCCCGCGCGGCTTCCGCAATATGAATGCGCAGCCGCGGCGACACCGGATGCGCCATCGAGACGTGCGCCACGCAGCCCTTGCCGAAGAACGAGCTCTCGCGCTTGTGGGTGCGGTCGACGAACTGATCGATGAGGACGAAAGTGCCTGGCGGCAGGTTTTCCTTGAACGAGCCGCAGGCCGACAGCGAGACCAGATCGGTGACGCCTGCGCGCTTGAGCACGTCGATATTGGCGCGGTAGTTGATGTCGGAGGGCGAATGCCGATGTCCTTTATCGTGGCGCGCCAGGAATACGATCGGCAGGCCTTCGATCTCGCCGGTCAACAGCGGCCCCGACGGCTCGCCCCATGGGCTTGAGATGACTTTTGTCTGCTTCTTCTCAAGACCCGGCAAATCGTAAACGCCCGAACCGCCGATCACGCCCAAAACCGCTTTCGTCATGGTCCGCCGCTTCGCCTCGTTGGAAGGTCAGCCATGCCCGTTGCATGGCGCGCTGTCAAACACCGGCGCGGCCCGTGACGCAAGCATGACAGGCGAAGACTGTTTCACGTATTGCCGCGGTAGTCGCAATACCAGGTCACGAACGCGCGCAGGCCATCTTCGATCGGCGTGCGCGGCGCAAACCCCGTGGCGCGCTGCAGCTCCGAACTGTCGGCAAAGGTTTCCAGCACGTCGATCGAACGCATCGGCAGTAATTCGCGCCGGGCCGGTTTGCCGATGACTTTTTCGAGGATATCGAGCAAGGCTGTGACTTCTACCGGCTGCGCATTGCCGACATTGTAGAGGCGATGCGGCGGCTGGGGCGGCTGCGGCGGCGCCGATGTTGGCGCGGCCGCTGTCTGCGGCGGCGCCAATGTTGGCGCGGCCGCTGTCTGCGGCGGCGCCTCGATCAAGCGCACCACGGCTTCGATGACGTCGTCCACATAGGTGAAATCGCGGCGCATATGGCCGCGATTGTAAAGCCGCACCGGCCGATCCTCGAAGATCGCCTGGGTGAACAGCCACACCGCCATATCCGGACGGCCCCAAGGCCCGTAGACCGTGAAGAAGCGCAAGCCGGTCGCCGGCAGGCCGAACAAATGCGCGTAAGAATAGGCCATCAGCTCATTGGCCCGCTTGGTCGCGCCGTAAAGACTCAGCGGCTCGTCGACCCGGTCGGCGACGCGCAGCGGCATGCGCTGGTTGGCGCCGTACACCGACGATGACGACGCATAGACGAGATGCCGGCATTCGCCGTGGCGGCAGCCTTCCAGGATATTGGCAAAGCCGACCAGATTGGCATCGACATAGGCCGCGGGATCGACGGCCGAATGGGCGACACCGGCCTGCGCCGCCAGATGCGCCACATAGGGAAAGCGCTGCTTGGCGAACAGCGCCGCCACCGCAGCACGATCAGCGAGGTCGCATTTTTCGAAATGGAAATTCGCGTTTGCGCGCAGCTCGCCGAGGCGGGCTTCTTTCAGGCGCGGATCGTAATAGGCGTTGAGATTGTCGACGCCGTGCACGGTCCAGCCGTCGGCCAAGAGCCGGCGCGCCAGATGAAAGCCGATGAAGCCGGCGGCGCCGGTGACCAGAATGGGCTCGCGCATTCTCCTGTCCTAGCGCAAATCAGGAACGGCCGCGATCCTCGAACTGGCGGCGGTCGAACAGCGCGGCGACGGCACCGGCGAGATCAGACGCCGTTTCGACGATAAACCTCGACGCGGCAAGCTTGCCCGCGGCCTGCCGTTCCTGCGCATGGCCCCCGAGCAGCGTGCCGCCGGCGAGCCCCGCCGCGGCGCCCGCGGCCAGGTCATGGGCGCGGTCGCCGACGATCCACGAACGCGGCAGATCGAGCTGTAGGCGGTGTGCGGCCTCGACGATCATGCCCGGATTGGGTTTGCGCCAAGGGTGATTGTCGACCCACAATGGCGCGCGGCCTTCGGCATGATAGGCGCAGGCCAGAACACCATCGAGATGGCTGCCTTCGGCCGCCAGCGCCGCCTTGAGCGCGCCTTGCACGGCATGAAACGCGGCCCAGTCGTAATAACCGCGGCCGATGCCGGCTTGATTGGTCACCACCACGACCGGAATTTGCCGCGCGTTGCAGCGCGCGATCGCGGCGGCTGCGCCCGGGATCACGCGCATGTCTTCGACGCGGCAGAGATAATGCGTATCGATGACGATGACGCCGTCGCGGTCGAGAAACAGCGCGGCGCGGCCGGCCGGCACCGCGGCATCGACTTCGCACCACAGGCCTGGGTCTGCGTTGGTCATGGGTTCATTTGTTTTGGCGACGGCAGCAGCGAGCGATAAAGCTCACGGACGGTTTGCTGGACGGCGGCGGCAGTGAAGCGCTCCTGGAAACGCGCGTTCCCCGCGGCGCCGAGCCGCTGCCGCAACGCTTGATCGGCCGCCAGCGTTGTGAGCGCCTGCGCCGCCGCCTCGCTGTCGCCGAGCTGAACCAAAATACCTTCCTTGCCGTCGCGCGCGACCTCCCGGCATCCGGCAACGTCGGTGGCGACGATCGGCCGGCCGGCGGCGGCGGCTTCGACCAGCGAGCGCGGCAGGCCCTCGCGATAGGATAACAGCATCGCCACGTGATGCTCGCGCCACACCCGCGCAACGTCGGCCTCGTGGCCATGCCAGGCGATGCCCGGTGCCTGCGACCATTGCGCCAAGGTGGCTTGCGGTATGGAGCTTGGATTGTCCGGATCGGAATCGCCGAACAGATGCAGCTCGATCGGCGCGCCGGCGGCGCGGGCGCTCAGCACCGCGTCGACGGCTTCGACGATACCCTTGGGCCGGATCATGCGGGCGACCACGGCGACTTTCAGCGGCGGCGCCGGCGGCTCGTCGCTGCGTGGGAATTTTTCCGGATCGACGCCGGCGCCGCCGACGATGGTGACGTCGGCACCATCCGGATCGAGGCCGAACTCGCGCGGATCATCGCGATTCTCGAACAGATAACGCGTCCGCGGGCCGCGCAGCCATGAGCCGACGATGGTGCGCACGATCATGCGGGCAAGCCGTTCGACGATGCCATCCTCAATCCACAGATGCCCAAGCCCGGTCGGCGCCACCACCAGCGCCGCCGTGCCGGCAAGCCTTGCCGCGAGGCCGCCGATCACCACCGGCCGCAGCGCGATGCAATGCACGATGTCGGCGCGCTCGGCGCGCACGATCTTCAACGCTTGAAAGAGATCGCGCAGGCTGCGCCACGGACTGAAGCTGCCGCGCCGGCTCTCGACCGCAATCACGGAAAATCCTTCGGCCTCGAGCCGTTCGCCATCGGCGCGCACCCGCGTTGCGACGACGACCTGCAGGCCGCAATCCCGCGCCGCCTGCGCCATCGGCAAGAAATGCGAGACGAAGAACCAGTCTTCGGTGACGAGGTAAAGGATTTTGGGCATGGTCGGCGGCGGCGCGATCCTAGCTTGTTCCGCCGCCCGCTGGCACCCCCCAATCGCGGCTGTTTGCCCCAACATGTGCTATACGCCTCGCCGCAGACAAGTTCAGGCGACAGGCGATCGGACGACGTATGACGGCAAGCTCTGGAATTGCCTTGCGGCTCAAAGGAGTGCCGAAACCGGTGCTGGCCGCATTTGCCATCATCGTCGCCCTCAAGCTCGGCGTGCTTTTGGCATTCGGCCCGGCGACGCAATACGATACGACGGACTATGCCGGCTATGCCGACGCGATCCTGTCGGGCGACTTCCACCACGTCGATCTCGCCGCCGACCCGATGCCGATCACGCTGCGCCGGCCCATCGGCTACCCGGCGGTCATCGCGGCGGCCAAGATCGTCGCTGGATCCCATTGGGCCTGGGCGGTCGTGCTGTTTCAGTACGCGGCTTCGCTTCTGGCAACCGCGATGGTCTATCGGCTGGCGCGCGCGTTTCATCTTGGCGTCTGGCTGAGCGTCGGTGTCGTCGCGGCGCAGGCCACGGCCATGCAATTCGTGGTCGACCAGGCGCTATTGAGCGACAGCCTCACCGGCAGCACGATGACCATTGCGACCTGTATTTTAGGTCTTGTCGCGTTGCGCCGCGAACCGGTGTCGCTATTGCCCTATCTGGGCGCCGGCGTGTTGATTGCGGCCGCTTTCCTGATTCGGGACGTGATCGCCTATGTGGCGGTCGGGCTCCTTCCCCTCGCCGCAGCTGCCGCCTTGGCGGAGCGTTCGCGGCTTCGCCAGCTGATCGCCGGCGCCCTGGTCTTCGTGCCGCTGATCGCGACCGATGTCGGGTATGTCGAATGGAACCGCGCGCGCGTCGGCGCGCCGGTCGTCACGTCCACGTCGCAAGCGGTGCTGTTCGGCGCCTTGGTCGAAGCGGCGCATTTCGATCATTCGATATTCGCGGGCTCGACCCCGGTCGACGCAGTCGGCCGCGTTCTGCTCAAGGACATGGAAGCGGGCGGGCACGGCTACGAAGTCGATGCCACCGTCGATCTGCACCGCGATTATGGCTGGGATGCCATTCGCATGTCACACGAAGTGACCCAGGCCTATCTGCGCGCCTGGCGGGACCATCCGCTGGCGATGATCTTTCATATCTTTCATCACATCTCGGAAACGCAGCTGCACCAGGCGGTGCGGCCGATCGAGACGGTGCGCGACGTGCTGTTGTGGAATACCGGCAGCTCGCACGATTTCGGCGCCGAGCGCGCCGTGAAGGCCGGCAATTGGTGGATGATCCCCGCCGTGGCCGCCAATTGGCTGGTCATGACGGCCTCGGTTTTCATCTTTGGCGCGTTTCTCGTGGTCACGCCGATCCGCCTCCTGCGCGAAGGTTTTACCGCCGAAACCAGCGTGTCGGCCGGCTTCTGGTGTTTTTATCTGGCGGTCGGCCTGTTATACGCCGCCGTGCATCTGGAGCCGCGCTACCTGACCCCGGTCGTCCCCGGATCGATCGTCGTCGGCGTGGTCAACATCGTGCGCGTCATCGAATTCTACCGGGACCGGGCCACGCGGCGGCCGGCGGTCGAAAAAATAGCCTAGGCTATGATCCGATACTGAGCGCGGGTATGGCGCCGGCTTTCGCTTACCGGCGTCGATAGACCATGTTGGCGATGCGCCGAATGCCGATGTCGAGGAGCGTATGGCCGATCGACAGCGCATTCTTGAAGGACAGCGCCGTCGACTTGCCGCCTTTTTGCTCGACGGCGAAGACCGGCACTTCCTTGAAGGTAAAACCCTGTTCGAGCAATAGGCAAAGGATGTCGGCCTGAAAGCCGAATCCGCGCGTGTTGGAGTGCCAGCGCATCACGTTATAGCGCAAATGCACCGGCAGACCGTTGTAGTAATGCAGCCGGAACCCGCTGATCAGGTTGACGAGAGTCACATAGGCGCTCGACAAAAAGCCGCGCTGCCAGCTGCGGCCGGCGTTGGTCACGTAATAAGGAATGATGATGTCGGCGGTGCCGATCTCGCGAAAAACCTTGATCATCGTATCTTTCGGCTCGGACGCGTCGCCGCAGACGATGCGGTAGTACTTTCCCGTGCCGATGAAAGCGCCGTCGATATAGTTTTGCGCCCAGCCGATATTATGTTTGTTACGGCGCAGCAGCAGGCGCTCCGTGGGATTGGCGCGGATATAATCCGCCACGAGATCGACGGAATTGTCCTTCGAGCAATCGTCGATGACGATGATCTCGTAACTGAACTTGAGCTCCGCCAACGCGGCGCGAAGCGTATCGAGCGTTCTGACGATGTAGGGCGCCTCGTTGTAGCAGGACACGAATATGGTGAGGTCGATGGGACAGTCGGCGCCCGGCGTCAGCACGCTGTCGGCGGTGTGGAGGTCCGCGGCCGCCGGCGTCATTGCCACTGTGGCATCGGGGAGCGGCAGCTGATTCATGGACTGCCGGCCTCGATCGAGTCGATGCGCACCGCGACCTGCTGGCGGGCAAATGCCAGATAGGTGCATTTCACCCGGTGCTCGGCGACAAATTCCTGAAACGCCTTGAATTCGTGCTGTTCCCAGTTCGGAAAATTAAAATATTCGTCGAACAGGATCACGCTGCCCTTCGTCAAACGCGGCGCCAGGAGATCGAGAATGGTTTTGGTGGAACTATAAATGTTGCAATCGACGTGAATAAAGGCAACCGGGCCGGGATTGTCGGCAAGCCATTTCGGCAGGCTGGCGTCGAACAGGCCGCGGTGCAACAGCACATTTTTCGGCACCCGCGGCAGCCGGCCCTCGGTGCTGAAAGTTTTGGCGCCGAGGTTATAACCGGACCAGGCCTCGGGAGAGCCTTCAAAACTGTCGAAGCCGTGGATGGTTTTATTGCCGATGCGGCCCGCGATGTAGCGGATGGTGCCGCCGGTGAAGACACCGAATTCCATAAAGTGGCCGTCGACGGCGACGGATTGCAAAGCATAATCCATCGCGTCGCGCTGGCTGTCGAGCCCGAGCGCCTCGGGCATCTCGCGTTCGATGTAGTCGACGGTCCTTTGCAGAGCACGCATGGCGCGCTCGCGAGCCGGATGAATGCGCCCGGTATCGATGAGCTGATAGGCCCCGCAGACGATCTTGTAGAGCACGTATTTGAGCCGGAAATTAGTGATCAGCATGGCAGCCGCAAATCATCCCTGTCGGCACACCAGGCGTCTCGCCCATCACCGCCGGTAGCCCAGTTTGGCAATACGCCTGAGTATCAAGTCGACCAGGGTGTGGGCAACCGAAAGCGCGTTCCCGAACGTCAAGGCATTCGATCCTTCAGGATGGCGTTCAATGGATTTGACCGGCACTTCCTTGTAGCTGAACCCCTGGTCCAGCAGCATGCAGATGATGTCAGCCTGAAATCCGAAGCCCCGCGTATTCGGTTGCCAGCGGATCACATTGTAGCGCAGGTGCACCGCAAGCCCATTGTGTAATGCAGGCGACAGCCGCTGACGAAATTGACGATTGCCGTGTAGCTGACCGAAAGCAAACGACGGTACAGGCTCTTACCTTCGTTCGCCACGTAGTAAGGAATGATCATGTCGGCGCTGTCCTATCTCGCGAAATACCGCGAGCATCGTCTCTTTCGGCTCGGCGTCGTCGCCGCAAATCAACCGGTAATATTTGCCTCTACCCACACAGGCGATGTCGAGGTAGTTCTGCGCCAGCCCGCGGTTGACCTTATTGTCAGCGTAGCACGATGCGCTCGTCGGGATAGCAGCGATATAATCTTTACGACTTCGCTCGAACCGTCTTTCTAGCAATCATCTACAACTATGATCTCGTAACTGATGGTGCCCAATCTCCTTGAGCGCTTCGCGCACCGTTTCGGGCGGGCCCCTTTTCGCCGAGTTTGGCGGGGGGTTAACAGCGTGTTCGCCTGCGCCTCCGTTGCGCCGACAACGCCTGCCTTTCGGGTACAAGAGTACGCTGCCGGCGGCAACAGCTTATCGTCACGTCGGCGGGAACAGCACCGTCGGCACTGATTCGCTCCTACGCCGCATCGATGAGCCCGGAACAGCCGCCTTTCAACGGGCTGGCATGCCGCAAAATGAGCCGACGTGCAACGCATGCCGGACCTGCTTCGCTCACACGCGAATGGTCGATACATCAGTCGCCACCGCCTTTAAAGCGCGTCCTATCAACGTCCCGAGAACAAGCTACGGCCCGTGGCGGAACCTCGGTCTGACGGGCGTTATTCATTGACGCGCCATGATCGGCATTCCATGGTTTGACATCACGCTACGCTGGGAATGGCTCAGGCATGGGACTTGGACTGCACGCGGTTGACGCCATCGGACGTGAGCACGCGTATCGGCCCATCACGGGCGACGTTCTCTTCATCGGCCGGCAAGCGACTTATTTCACCCCGAGCGGGCTTGCGGCACAATTGCGCTCGCACGGTCATGCCGTCCACTCGAGCGCCATCGAGGTCGATCGGACCACCATCCATCGTCTCCCCGGCCACGGCGATATCGTGACCGATCGTTCCATCTTCCACGCGCTCGGCATCGACGGCGTGAAGGCGCTCGATGCCAGCGCCTACGAAGGCGCCGAAATCGTTCACGACCTCAATCGTCCGCTTCCCGACAACCTCAAGGCCACGGCCGATTTCATCGTCGATGGCAGCACGCTTGACAACGTCTTCGATCCGGCCATGACGCTGCGCAACTACGCACAGCTGCTGCGGCCCGGCGGCCGCTTGCTCGCCATCAACACGCTCAATAACCGCCAATGTGCGTTCACCATCTGCTCGCCGGATTGGTTCCTCGATTATTTCGTTGAAAACGGATTTTCCGATTGCAAGGTGTATGTCTGCGCCGGATTTGCCGGCGCCTATAACAGCTATTGGCTCGACACCGAATACATGGCCAGCCAAAGGCCGGGTAAATTGGTGTTTCCCCCGATGTTGTGGGACTATTACACCTTGGTCTTTGCTGAAAAGGGGCCCACATCCACCACCGAATGCGCTCCCGTGCAGCATCCCTATCGTTCGCCGGACGAGTGGACGCGCTATGAAGCGCGGCTTGCCGCGATCAATCTCTCCCCGCGACCGCATTTGGCGCGTTCGGTGGGAATGCTGTTGCCGCGCTTGGCGCGGCGCGGATTTAAGTGGATGGACAAGACATTCCAGCCGCGGTCGCTGCGACCGTCGCCGCCGCGGCAGATCATGCGCGTCTTAATGCACTGGCGTTACCGGGCAAATCGCTGACTCGGCAATGCCGGTGGCGATCGCCCCGGGCTTGCCCGGCACGTAAACAGCCTGTCGGCGGCGCCCCATTGAGTCGCCGATCGCATGCGCGGTGAAATTGCGGCGATCAGCGGCGCCAGCTGGTCGAACTTGAACCAATGCGAGGCGTCGGGTTCGGCACGCCGGCGGTCGTAAGCATCAAGGAAATCGGGACCGATCGGTGCCGTGTCAGGGCCGGCCCATGTCAAGAGAAAGGTCGAGCCGTCGCTCCATTTGACGCCGAGATAGCGGCCGATCGTGTCCGGCGCAAACAGCCGGCTAAATGGCAGCAGGTCGATGATCCGGGTATCCTTCATGAAAAGAAAGTAGTTCAGGCCCGCCTCCTGCATCAGCCGCTTTGCCAGTTCCGGATCGCCGCCGAGAATTTCATCCAACCGTCCGGACATTTTGAAGGAAAGTACGCTTTCGATCAGGCATCCCGGCACCATGCAATAGGAAGCGACATTGGTGCTCCAGATCGGCGTTCCATACGGCAGCTGTCGCGCCGCCTTCAGCGCACCCGGATTGATCGCGCCGAAGGCGTAACCGCTGTCGGCATGCGCATAGCCGTCCGCCAGGCTGAAGCGTCCCGAGAAAAATCTTAAGACATTGGCCGTTTCGGCGGGCAATCGTCTCGACCAATGGTCCTTACCCTGCCACGTGCCGAGCACTGCGATGAGCAAAACGGCAGGGAGCGCCGTCCATGCCCACGGATCGCGCCGCGGTCCGAGTTGCCTTTCGAGCAACCAAGCACCACAAGCGATCGCCAACAGCACCAGCAACGGAACAAAAAATGTGCTCAGCCGGAAAAACGATTGATATTGGGTCCGTCCCGCCGTCAGGGCGAAGACGACGAGCAAGCCGGTCAAGGCCGCGAGCCGCGCGGTTGTGGCTCCGCGGTAAATATCGCTGCCGCGTGTCGTGAGGCGGCATGAGCCTCCGGCAGTCCGTCCGCCGGCCACGCGGAAAACAGCCACGACGATGACGGGGCCGGCCAGAAATGGCCACAAAACGCGCAGCCGCATGAAGTCGGCCAGCTCCTGGAGCGCGTGCCAGCCGAATGGCTCCATCAGGGCGTTGTAGTTATCCCGAACCCAGACCCCGGCGATCACCTGCGGGATCACGCCCCAGCGATCCAGGCGTTCGAAATCGGCGAAGCGCAGCATCAGCTCGAGCGGCTGATCGGTCGCCATGCCCGTTTGCACATAATTCAATACGAACACCGTGAGCACTGTGGCCGCGACCGCGGAGGCAATCACGCCATAGGCCCACATGTCACTCCAGCGCCGGCGCAGGATGGACCACGCGCACAGCAGTCCGACAAAAACACCGAGCAGGACCCCGATCACCTGGGTCACGATCGCCGCCGCAATAGCGGTTGCCACGGCCATCACCCGGAACGGCCGCGGTGGAGCGCGGCACTCCATACATAATGCCCACGCGGCGAGCACCACGAGCGCCGAGACCTCCTCGTGGTTTTTCTGAAATTCGCCCTCGCCGTCGAAGCTTGGCGTGAGGAGATAAAACGAGAGATAGACCACTGCCCCCGCGGCCGGCCACAACGAACCGGGTGCCATGCGCGCCGCCAATGTTGCCACCGCCAAAGCGGCGCAGAGAACGCAGGGAAACGTGGTCAGCGCCGGCGCTTCAGGATCGGTCAGCAACATGCCCAGAAAAAATAGGCCGTCGCCTTTCTCGTAATAGTAATGATACCAGACGTCGTTTGGCGCCAGCCCGTGATTTTTCAGAACTTCCAGATAATAATAGAAGTAATGCGTGTAGTAATCGCTGCTGCCGCCGGGATAAATTCCGCGCCGCAGCAGCACCCACGCGGCGACGGCAGCGATCAAAATCCCGCCAACCTCCTGCGAAGAGGCGCGGCCTTGGCGCAACCTCGCCAGATGATCGGCGAGCGCGCGGCAGCCGGCGATGGCGACGCGGCCGAAATGCCGAGCCGATGCGGCGAGAACCGCCATGCACAATCCGGCAATCATTGCCCGGTAGTACAAGCCGAAGACTCCCAGGATCAGCATCGCGACGGTCCAGATGCCGACGCCAATGCCGAAGCCGAGTACGGCGCGCTCCGCGGGCGACAGCGCAGCGCGCTGGTCCGGTGGCATGATCAGGGCCGCGACGCCCGCGCCGGGCGCGTAGATCAGCCACGACAGAATTCCGACAAAGACGATGCGCACCGCATTGTTGGCGGCGGCGATTGCGCCGGTGTCGAAGAAATGCCGGTGATAGAAATCGATCGCGTCGAACCACAGCACCACGCCGATGAAGCCGCCGAGGAGCGCAGCAACAGCCAGCAGCTCCGCCGCCGAAAATCCGGCCACGGTGGTCGCGATAACTGATACAACTTTAGACAAACCGGCGCTATTTGAAATCGTGCGCCGCAAGCGTGGCTGTCGAGGGGCCATGAAATGAATTTAGCTCAGTAATTTTTTGCAAGAAATGAAGGAGGCCATTGCGATGAGGTCATCGCAAGAATTCCGCGCCAGCCCGGCAGTTTGATGAAACGGAATTCGCATGACGTACGTTCGAATATGCCGCCGATCCGCGGCTGCGTCCGGTGCAGCGTGAAATGGTCGAAGATGATGGCGTCTCCCGGATCGAGTTGGGGAACGATTTTCGTTCCGGCTGACGCCGCGAAGGCATCATCACGATAGCGCCGCTCGCCCGTGAGCAAGGGAAGCCGCCTCATCTTGTCATGAGACCCGACCACCATCTCCAGCGAGGGCAATTCCACGCCGACAGCGTCGAGCGGGAGCCACACATTGATGGCCTCCGGCCGATCAACCCTGGCGGCGTCGGCATCGATATGCCATGGCACGAGTTCTTCGGCGCCGGTATATTTGCGGAAGTAGGACCGCAAGGGATAATACCGCCAGCCGCCGCCGAACAGCATGCGCGTTCGCCTTGCGACGGTCGCGACCGAGGCGCGGTATTGGGCCGATAGTGTGGCGCGGCCATTGAGAAAATCGGGCAGCGGCTGCAACCAGACACCATTCCAAAGCTTGAAATTCTCCGCCATTCCCGGATTTGAAAATTCGGCGCACGACGCCATGGCGTCGTAGACCGAGGCGACCACGCTTCGGAGCGCCGTCGTTTGCTCGCCGCTGAGAAATCCTCGAACGATGGCGACGCCATTCGTCGTCAATTGCACACGCGGTAAATCGGTGGCCCCGTCCGCCTTAGTCACAGCATGGCCCCTTCGTCCTGCAGGTTCGGAATTGAATGATGCGTAACTCGCGAAGTCAAGCCGCCACGCCGATGAAGCCGCCGAACAGCGCGGCAAAAAGGCAGCAGTTTCGAACCGCAGATCCGTCGGCGACGGCTGCAGCAGCAAACTTGTCGCGGAATTTGTCGAGCGGCATCGATGTTGACCACGAATATCACGAGAGTTGACGATCGCGGTCGGGCAGGATGAAGCTGCGCCAAGCTTCGACGCAACGTGCGATCGCCAGAACCTGCAAGGACCTGAGCCGCCAGCGGCCGTCTTCACACATGATTTGGCCGCCCTTTTCGAGCCTTTCCAGCCGCCGCCGCAGGCGTTCGGCCGGCGTATAAGACACCGCCATGTCGGACAATGCCATATGTCCGCCGGCGCGAAGAAGCTGGCGCAATATCCGGATACGCATCGAGGTGATATTGAGATTGAGGAACGCCCAGAATCCGAAGGCAAGCGCCAGGTAAGTCGCTGCCCCAAGCAACCAAGTATCGACAAATCCACCCGCCGCGCCAGGTGTCTCGGCGCGACCCAGCGCGATGGCCGCGAGCGTCCCGGCCAAGCCACAAAATATCCCGACAATGATCGACGCGCCGACTTTTCCCGCGGACCCGTGCACAACCACGATCTGGGCCAACACGGTCAATGCCAGCCCGGCCAACGGCGCGATCGCGATCGTCCACGGCCCATTCACGATCTAGCCCCCGAGCGGCAGTCGAAAAATGGAGCTGGCGAATTCGAAAAGCGCGGCCCACCGGCGGCCGGCCGGGGCCAGCGTGCATTGTCCGTCACTGACGACGACCATTTGGGAGGTTTTCATCGCCGCAATCCGCGTGCTGATGCCTTCGTCATCGACGACGCGATCGGCAAAGTCCGCCTCGGCACAGCCCGCGCTGCCGCAGCTTGCCACATAGGATACGATGGCAAGCGAGGGGCTTTTGCTTTCAATCGCCGAATAGAGGACGACATAGACCAGCGAGCATGACCCGTAGAAGAGCAGAATGCGAAAAACGTCGGCAGCGTCGCTAAAGGCCGGCGAAGGTTCGACGGCGAAATAAATTGGCACAACGACCAGCGGGGTCGCTGCAAAAATGCAGAGCAAGGCGCGAATCGAGCGTCGCGGCAGGCGAAGGCGCCACGCCACGATGTGCACGAAGAAGGCCAGCAGCAACAGCAGGAGCCCGGCAAGAAGGAGGCGCATCATCGGGTCCCGTTGTTGCCTTGCACGGTCACCCGCTTCCAGGCCACCAGACGTTCACCTTCGCCGTCTTTTTCGAATTTCGTTCCCAGCAACGGCGTGATGGCGGCGCTGAAATCCGCAAGCCAGATGTCCGGCTCGCCATTGGCGCCCTTCGCCACAAACAGATAGTCGGCGTTATTGATCCGCCGCAAGGATTCTTCAAACTGCTCGCGCGTAAATATGTCCGCCGACGGCAGAAAGAACATGAGCGGCGGCCGCTGCGCCGCCAGAAGATAGGCCCAGTCACGGAGGTCGAACGCGATGGCGACTTGCTCGTGCGGCCGGGTGCGCGATGCGATCAGCGCGACGTCGGAGGCGGCCGGAAGATCGGCCACACAGTCCATTTGCACGCAGCCCTTCGGCCGCGAGAAAGGCCATTTCAGCAAGGACGGATAGTTGGACCATGCGCGAAGACCATAGCGGCCCGGATTGCGGGATTCCGCCGGCGAGTAAATGAACGACACGACGAGAAATATCATTGCGGCAGCGACCGCGCCGCGCAACGGGTAAGGACGTTCGCCCCAACCTCGGCAGGCCGGCTGTTCCGGCACGTCGCACGGCAGGCCGACGAAGCCGTTACCCTGCAAGACGATTTTTGGATCGATGCGGCGAATAAGCGCGATGCACCACCACCCCAGAACGGCGAACGGCCCGATCGAACTCATCTGCCAGATCGCCCCAAGCGACATGTTCCCATATTTTCCCAGTAACATCAGACCGGAGACCGCCAGAAATCCCAACAAGGCCATGCGCCGCTTGTCGAAGGAACCGAGGTTGCTGGCCCGGGCTATGACCGCAATCGTCGCAAGCGATGCGCCGGGAGCGACGAAATGGTAGAGCCAGTTCCAATCGCCGAGCGTCCAATTCGCAGGCCACGCGCTCATGCCTAAACTGCCGAAAAGGACGATTCCCTCAAATAGGCGTCGAAGGAATTCAATGTGGAATGCAGGCGAACCAAACACGGCAAAAACTATTGCCGCAAAGACGGCGAGTGCGATGGCGACGAACGCGAATATCGGCAAGATAATATATGATCGCCATGGATGGATCAGAAAAATCGTAATTGGAGCCGCCACCAACATGATGATTCCAGTTTCAGTCTCCAGAAAAATGGATAGACCAGTCACGGCGGCAATTGACGCTATTCGGATCGACCGCGCCGGAGTCTCGGCCCAATAGCTTGTCAGCACGGCGCAGACTGTCAGCACCGGATAGCGCAACACGCCATTACTCGGCCCGATAAAAGACGTTGGATAATCCGAGGGATAAGCAAAGCCCAAGAGAAGCGGTATGAAGGCGACAATAGCCGCCACCGTCCACGAGCGATAAAGCCATTGCAGCAGATAAATCAAATGCGCGTAGAACAGCCATGTTGCGACGATCACCACAGTCACGCAGGCAACAACAGCCTGCCCGGCGGATTGCCCCATGACAAAGTGAAAAAGCCACGGATATCCGATACTGTACTGCGTATAGTAGTCTATTCCCGGAAGCAGCCCGTTTCCCAAAAAGTAGAGTGCCGGGCCAATCACGAAGGAGACAGGATGATGGTTCAATCCTATTTTTGCCGCGACAGCTTCAAATGAGGATGGGATCAACAGCAAGGTCATTATTGCGAGGATGGCAAAATAGGACCAAAGCTTCGGACTGACGTCGGGCGCGGCGGCCGAATATGGCCCGGTCGAGGGCAATGGCTTGCCCCACCGGTACAGCAACGTCACAAACGCGGCGCCGAAACCGAGCGCCGCAAATCCGGGCACGAGAAACGACCCGCCGCCGAGTGTGTACGCGATGATCAGGTTGACGACCGGAACCGACACAATAAACGTCCACAACAGATGTCGTACCGTTACTTTGTCGAGCAATATTCTGTAAGTCGCGAAATAGCCCAGCATTCCTCCCAGCACGAGCGACAGCAAATAAAATTCTTTCTCGCGCGGCTTTAGCAAGAACACCGGCACGGCCCATGGCAGCAGTCCATCCGGGATGGTGGCCGGCCGGCCGTCGGCTGGAAACGCCAGCCGCGCTATCGCAAGGGCAAGAAGCACACCAACGACGACGCCAAGGCAGGCTTGCGCGAAAAGACGGAACGACGACGTTGACATCACCTAGGCCTATTGCGCCAGCGTCAGGCCGTACATGTCAACCGTGCACAGTGCGTTCCAGAAAGGGCTGCCTTCGATGCGCGGCTCGAGCGGGCTGAGCCACCGGTAGAGGAAGCCCGGCGTGAAATTAGGGAACAGGTTCAGTCGCCGCCAAATCTCGGTGCGCCAGCCGGCGGCCGTAAAAATCGCCATCAAATCCTTGCTGCGGAAACTGTCTTCGCCGGCATCGCGATAGGACGGCGTATATTCCATCGCCTTGCGCAGCAAATTATTGCCGTTCGGCTCGAGCACGATCATCTTGTCGGTCCGTCGCGCCATCGCGCCGACGATGCCGGGGGTGGCGGCTTTGACGTGATGCAGGATGCCAATCAGGAAGGCCGCGTCGTAACGCGGCAGCGAGTCGTAGTCGAACGTCACCAGATCGACGGCGCGAAACGTGGCGTTGCCGCGCGCTTCGGCCTGCGCGCGGCGGATGGCCGCCTCGGCTATGTCGAGGCCGTCGACTGTCCGGTAGCGGGCCGTCAGCATTTGATTGGCAAAGGCGCCGTCGCCGCAGCCGAGATCGAGCACATGGCCATCCGCGGGCACGCCCAACGCGGCGGCAATATCGATCGCGCATTGGTAGAGCCGGTCGCGCATATGCGCCGCATCGCTATTGCGAAACATCGTCCGGCCGTAGCCCTGCTCCCCCGCCCGATCCCAATAACCGGGTTTGTTCGGCGCCTGATTGCCGTTCATGGTCTGCCTCTGCACTATGTCTACCTCTCTGCACTCTACTCTATCTCACTGCACTATCACCACGCTTCGCCGCGGCGCAGATCGTGCCAATGCTTTTATTGCGTACACGCAAGCATTTGGAGCGAGAGACAAGGCCGAAAAATGGGCGCGATCTAGATGCAGCGGCCTATTGTTTTCGTATCACCGTGATCAGGCACGCTAATTTAGCAGTGTTTTTCCATCACGTCCGTACTTTCGCGCCAAACTGCGGCGGAGGTCATACCGCAATCCGGCTTGAGCGCACAAGCCGTTTTACCTGCGCATCTTACCCCGCTTTATTTCGCCGGTGAGTCGGCATTGCGATGGCCGCGCAGCATCAGCCAGACGACGCCTCCTGGCAGGCTCAGCAAGGTGCTGATCAGGCCCAATTCCACCGACAGCGCCAACGCCGCCTCGCGGTCGACGCCGAGCAGCCCGAGCAGCGCCACCAGCGATAATTCGCGCACGCCCCATCCGGCGACCGAGATCGGCAAGGCCACGACCAGCGTCATCATCGAGGTGACGGCGATCATCGGCACCGGCCCGACGCCCAGCCCGAGGCTGCGCGCGATGCAATAGGCGCCCAAGGCTGAACAGGCGCCCGAGGCGAGCGCGAAGCAGAGCGCGATCAGCCCGGCGCGCTTGTTCAGCTGGCGTAGCTCTTCGGCCATGCGCAGGACGAAGTGAATAAGGCGCTGCTGCCGCCACCGCCCGAGCAGGCGTTCGATGATCCCAAGCAACAGCATGCCAAGCGCCACGGCGACGAGAATGGCGGCGCCGCCGAACCACGCGGTGACGGCAAACGGGCCGGAAATCGACGGTAACGTCGCCAGCGCCAGCATGATCAAGGCGGCGACCGTCAGCACGCGGTCGACCAGGATAGACAGCACGATCTGGCTCAGTGACAACGCAAACCGCCGCGCCAGCCAGATCCGGGCGACATCGCCGCCGACGGTGCCGAACGGCAGACAGTTGAAGAAAATGCTGGCGTAGAACACCGCCTGCACGCTCGCCATGGACGGCGGCGGCCCGCGCATGAAGGCGCAAAGAATCGCGCGCCAGCGTTCGCCGCCGAGAAAGATTTGCGTGAGCAGGAAAATCGCCGCGACGGCGAGCCAGCCGCGGTCCTGGGTCGCCAACAGGTGCGCAAAAGCTTGGCGGTCGATGCCGCGGAACACGAAAAACAGCGTGACGGCGGTCAGCGCTACGGAAAAACCCAGCGCCAGCCAATGGCGATGTGTCTGCGGGCGTGATGCTGAATCTTGAAAAGACAACGAAATATGCCTTGGCCCGATGAATGCGGCTATGCCGAGAGGCGGCCCTTTTGGCAGCTTTGCCCGCAGGCCTCAAGGCCTCCGGGGCTCAGAGGATCAATTGCCGCGTTGGAACCGCCGCCAAGGCACCTTGCCCGGTTCTTAAGGTTGGTTCACCGAACCCTTTTGAATGAGAAATTCAGCCAATTTCTCGCCGATCATCTTGGTCCCGTAAATGCCGATGTGGTCGTCATCCAGATAAAGCACGTGGTGGTCCTTGATGCCGTAGCAATTGCGCTCGTCGCACAACAGCGGCATGGTGTCGAAGACCTGGAGATTGGGGTGGCGCTGCCGGATTTTCTCGATTGCCGTACGGTAGTCCTTCTGCCGCGCCTCGACTGCGGACCGCTCGATCCAGCAGTCGGTAAGCTTGGACCGGAATAGCTTGTCGTAAAGGCAATCCTGGATATCGAAGCCAAGCTCCGGAAAATCCAGCACGATGATGATTCTTTTGTTGGCACGCTCCAGAACATCGATTGCGCCGGACACGCCGAAGCCGAACAATTGCGCTTGCGTCAGGCCGCGTTGCTCGGGATTGGCGGCTTCCAGCACCACATCGTGTTCGCGCTCCTGCGGGCCGAAGCCGAAGCCCTTGCCCAGCAGATAGACCGGCCCACGGAACGCGAAGATCACGGTTTCGAGGCCGTCGATGCCGGCGAGATAGGCAATCTGCCGTTCACTGGTTTGCGCCGGACAATAGCCATTGAACGGCCTGTTCGATTCAATCAGCCCGACCAAAGGAAAGGAGCAGGTTTGCAGAAACGCGATGTTGCGGCCCGGCATGGCCCAGACCAGGCCCGGATAAAGCACGTGAGCATGGCTGTCGCCAACGACAGCGATGCGCGGCGTAACGTCGGGCAAGGACTGGCACAGATTGGCGGAAATCGAACCGTCGCCCGCCGGCGCGCACGACACCGTCTTTTCGTAAAACGTTTTCAAAAACGTCGAATCGAAATCTGACCGCACGTATCCCGTGGCGTTGGCAGTGCGCCACGGCAAGCCCGCGCCGCGCTCGATCGCATAGCCGATGCCGCCGATCGCCACGGCGACCATGACCAGCGCGACCGCCGGCCGCGCGACGCGGCTCATGCGAATGGGGCGCTCCAGCAACTTATAGGTCAGCCAGGCGAGCAGGAAACTTAAAGCCACGAGAACGTCGCGCACCCAACGCGGCGGATCGTTGAAGAAAGCCTGCCAGGCAAACGACAGCAAGGGCCAGTGCCAGAGATAGAGCGGATAGCTGATGAGGCCGATGAAAACAAAAGGCCGCCATGCCAACACATGGCGGTTGAACGCGGCGTCCATGCCGGCCAGGATGATAAGGACCGCCCCGAGCGTTGGCAGCAGCGCCCACCAGCCGGGAAAGGCGCTACGCGGCGACAGCGTCACGAGGGCGATGGCGATCAGGGCAGCGCCGCCCCATCCGGCAATCTCACGCACCAACCGGACGCGGCGCGTTTTCATGGTCGCGGCCAACGCCTTGGGCGACCAGCCCGGCATGCGCTCCAGGCTCGCCAAGAGACTGCCGAGCATCAATTCCCACGCCCGTGTGAATGGCATGAAGAACGTGGTTGCCGGATGCGCATCGACCAGCGCGACGTTGAGGACAAAGGACACGACCGCAATCAAGGCAGTGACGATGGCGACGTTATAGGCGCGCTTCGAGGCCAGGAGGAGAATCGCCGGCCAAATCAGATAGAATTGCTCCTCGATGCTCAGCGACCACAGATGCAACAGCGGTTTGCGGATCGCCTCGGTGTCGAAATAGCCGGCCTCGCGCCAGAGCACGAAATTCAAGACGAAGCCGACGGCGGCGAGGACGTGCTTGCCGAATTGCGCGTAGGGCTCGGCCCACATGATGAACCAGCCCAACGCGGCGCAGGTCGCGAGCACGAGCATCAGCGCCGGGAAAATCCGCTTGATGCGGCGAACATAAAATTCGGCGAAGCTGAACTTTTCTTCGGCCAAGCTCTTGAGCACGATGCCGGAGATGAGATAGCCGGAGATGACGAAGAAAATGTCGACGCCGATAAAGCCGCCCCCGAACTCGCGCGGCCAAGCGTGAAAGCCGACAACGACGATGACCGCAATCGCACGCAGGCCGTCAATGTCGGGGCGATATCTCAGGGCCGGCGATATGGACATCAGAGGCGGCCAAACAGACGATGCGCGCCTGGATGAGACATTGAGCTGAACGCCCGGCCCGAGCAAACGCGAGCCCGCATTGCTGAGGCGCGCCCGTCCGGCACCATCAGCGCAGCGGGATGAGATGCTTGAGCGACCGCGACCGCCGCAGATAACGCTTCACCATATAGCCCCGCGGCAGGTCGAGCGGCGTGCAAAAGTCCTGATCGTAAACTTTGCGAAACGCCGCCGTGATCGAGATCTCCGGCAGCGCTTCCACCGAGAGCTTGGCGCCGCGGCCCCATTTCCTGTTCATGGCATGGACGAAACGCGGAACCGGGCTATGGCGCGGACCGGCCCCGGCGCGCTCGAACTGGGTTCGCAGCAAGACCGGCTCGTAATCGTTTTCCCGCATCAGCTGCAGAAAGAATTTCGGGCTGTAATTGAAAAGCCCATGGCCGAAAAGACACGCCGGAACCTCATGGTGCATGATGCCGCCCTTGCGCAAGAGATCGTGCATCACGCGAAAGCAATTGTTCTGGTTGGCGATGTGTTCGGACGTCCCGACATTGACGACAAGATCGAAGGCGCCGCGCAGATTGGGCGGCGTTTCGCCGACATTAAGATCGAGCGCGACGCTGTCGCGATGGCCGTCATAGTCGATTGCCGTGAACTCGAAGCCGAGCGAAGTCCAGAACGGGCGCGATGGCGGCGCCTTGCGGGTGAAATTTGCCTCACCGCACGGCCGGCCGAGGTCGACGCGGCGGACGTCGAACAGCTTGTAAAGCTCGTCGAGCAGCTTGTCGCTGGTCAGAAACGAATCGGCGAGCTGCTGCGACCCGATCTCGACGACCCGATGCAAACCATCGAGCGCGCCGGCACGCTTCAACTCGATCAAATCGTCGAGAAAACCGCTACTCAACCCCATTTGCCGATCCTAGCGAAGCGCGCCTTCATTGCAATCCGAATGGCAAGGTAATGCATACTGTCATCGTTGTGCCGATCTTTGCAGCAGCCTACTTCGAATGCAGCAGACTCCTTGCCCGTGCTGCAAGAAATCCGCCCGCGGCAATGGCGTTGTTGCTCTTGTAGCGCAACCACCCGCTCAAGCCGTGCAGTGTCGGGGCGGAGCGGCGGACAAAACGAAACTCGCAGGCCATGCGCAACGCATCCTCCGTGCCCACGTGCTGCGTACGATGCAGGACGAATTGATCGAAGATCAGCGCGTCGCCCAAGTCGAGATGCGGCGTCGACGACGGTCCGAGCGTACCGACAAACGCATCGTCGCGGGAACGATTGTTGCCGGTGAGCATGGGGACGCCGCGCAAGGCGGTATGCGACCGCGGCACGATTTCGAGCGACGGCAGGTCGGTGCCGACCGCATCGAGCGGCACCCAGACATTGACGACGGAGGCTGCGATGCGAAAGATCGTGGCGCCGTCGGCATCGGCGTGCCAGCCCACCCTTTTGCCCATGCCGCGATGGCGCCGGAAATAGGAGCGCTTGGGAAAATATCGCCATGCAGGCCCCAAGACGCGCTTGACTTGCGTCTCGACCAGACGAAGCGACCGCTCATAACGCTCGGCGAGATCCGGACGTGCGTGGCGCAGGAAGGCAGGCAAGGCATCGAGCCATACGCCGTCCCAAACGCGGAAATTGTTCTCCAACAGCTTGTTCGGGAAACGCTCAGACGAATCCATGACGCCATAAATCTCCTCGACGGCGCGGCGCAAATTCGCCGCGTCGCCGGGGGCAAGAAATCCCCGAACGACGGTAGCGCCGTCCGTCGCCAGATTGTCCGCCGGCTGCGTCATCTTCGTTCGTTCCCCTGGGCTTCCTTTGGGCCTCCCGCGCGCAAGCATAACAGCGCAGGTTGCAGCTTTCCACACGCGGCGATGTGCGCAAGACCGGCCGAAAAGCTTGTCCCCGGACTTGATCCGGGGATGGAACCCGGATTTCGGATAAGATCAAGCTCAAACTAAAATCCCAGAGTATGATCCGATTCAATTGAATCGGATCATAGTCTAGGGCGCCGGACAGCTGAGCAGGGCCGATCGGCCGTTGGCTTCCGCGGTCAGATAGAACTGATGGACCTTCTGGTCGTTGCCGCAGCGCCAATTGGCGATGAAATCCTTGCCGCAGCCCGGGGCCGGGTCGCCGATCTGGACTGCATCGACGGCGAACAAGCAGGTGGTCTTGGCCTTGTCGCAGGCGCTGGTCAGCGCAGCCGTGACGTTGCCGGTCTTCACCAGATTGGCCCGGCCGTCCGGCGGCACGAAATCCTTGCAGGCCTGGCCGTAGGTCGCGTCCACGACATGGATCACGCTTGAGTTCGGATCCGGCGGGGTCAGCCAGTAGTCGAGGAAACGCATGGTGGCAAAAAACGATATCGCCACGACCGCGAAACCCCCTATCAGCATGAGCAGGACGCGACCGATCGACGACCTCATGGCCGATTGTTCTCCTTTTAGAGCATGATCCAAAAAAGCCCGTCACCGGACTTGATCCGGTGATGGAAACCGGTTTTCCGAAAAGATCATGCTCCATCAAAATGCTAGAGCGCAAATCGCTTCAATCTGAAGCGATTTTGCTCTGGCTCGCTGCGATCGGCGCCGCAGGAGCGATTCTACACGCGTGCTTGTCAAACTGCCAAGGGCTGGTTACAACGCCGCGCGATCGGCCACGATCGCCGATCGATGACTTTCGACCGCCCCACATTGCCGGGTTCCAGCATCGCTTGCCGGCCGTTGTGCCGGCACATTTTCAATGAGGACGTGAGTAATGGGACGCCTGCTCGACATCGTCACCCCGCTGCACAAGGCGACGAAGCGCGATTACCTGGCGCGCATGAACGACGACAAAGTGCATTGCATGGTGAAGGCGAAGGAATACGAGTTCGATTACTGGGACGGCGACCGCCGTTACGGCTATGGCGGCTACAAGTTCATCGACGGCCGCTGGAAACCGGTGGCGCAGGCCTTGATCGACATCTATGGGCTCAAGGACGGATCGAGCGTGCTCGACGTCGGCTGCGGCAAGGCGTTCCTGCTCTACGAAATGAAGAAGATCCTGCCGGGGCTCAAGATCGCCGGTTTCGACATCTCGAAACACGGCCTCGCCGAGGCCCGCGACGAGATCAAGCCGTATCTGTTCCGCTATCGCGCCCAGGACCGCTATCCTTACGGCGACGGCGCGTTCGATCTGGTGATCTCGCTCGGCTGCCTGCACAATCTGCGCCTGTTCGAGCTCGAAACCGCAGTGCAGGAGATCAACCGGGTCGGCAAGAACAAATACATCATGCTCGAGGGCTATCGCAACGAGCTCGAGCAGTTCAATCTCGAATGCTGGGCGCTGACCGCGGAATCGATCCTGCACACGTCGGAATGGATCTGGCTCTATAACCATTTCGGCTATACCGGCGACTACGAATTCATCTATTTCGAATAGGTTTTTGCGTATGCAGGTCAAGACAGCGAAGGCGGCGATCCTCGTGCAGTCGCGCGAGCCGCTTGTCGTCGACGAGATCGCGCTGCCGGACACGCTCGGCGTCGGCCAGGTTCTGGTCAAGGTGCTGTACTCGACGATCTGCGGTGCGCAACTCAACGAGATCGCCGCCGCCAAGGGCCCCGACAAATTCCTGCCGCACCTGCTCGGCCACGAAGCTTCCGCGCAGGTGGTCGAGATCGGCCTGGGCGTGACCACCGTAAAACCCGGCGACACCGTGGTGCTGCATTGGCGGCCGAGCCAGGGCATCCAGTGCCCGCCGCCCGTCTATCGATGGCGCGGCCAAAAACTCAACGCCGGCTGGGTGACGACATTCAACGACTATGCGGTCGTGTCCGAGAATCGCATGACGGTGATCCCGCCCGGCTATAACCTGCGCGACGCGCCGCTGTTGGGCTGCGCGGTGACCACCGCCGCCGGCGTCATCAACAACGACGCCAACGTCAAGATCGGCGAATCCGTGGTGATCTTCGGCGTCGGCGGCGTCGGCCTCAATGTCGTGCAATTCGCCGAGCTCGCCGGCGCCAATCCGATCGTTGCCGTCGATCTCCTCGACGCCAAGCTCGACATGGCGAAGAGCCGCGGCGCCACGCACTGCCTCAATGGCAACGCGGTGGCGGATATGGACGCCGAGATCCGCAACATCGTCGGCGCCAAGGGTCCCGACAAGGTGATCGAGACCACCGGCGCGAAATCGGTGATCGAGCTCGCCTATAACCTCACCCATGCCGACGGCACCTGCGTGCTGGTCGGCGTGCCGAGCGAGAAGGTTTCGATCTACACGCTGCCGATCCATTTCAACAAAGTGCTGACCGGCTCGCACGGTGGCGACGCGGTGCCCCACGTCGACATCCCGCGGCTGATCAGGCTGATCGAAGCCGGGCGGCTGTCGTTCGAAGGCCTGATCACCCACGAATTCCCGCTCGACGATATCAACGCCGCGCTCGACGTGGTGCGCAGCGGCACCGCCGGCCGTGTATTGTTGCGGATCGGCGAGGCCTGAGCGGGATCGTCCGCGGCGGCGGTCGCACGAGGCGTTGAGAATGAGCGACAACAAAACCGTGCGGCCGGACGGCGTCGTCGGCAAGACACGCAAGCTTGCCGCGCTGGGCATTCGTCTGGCGCAGCTTGGCGGCGCGCGCGTCGCTGGCACGGCCGCCGAAGCCATGCGGCGCAAAGCCAGAGAGCTCGAAATTCGCCTCGACGGCTTGCATAAGGGCCTCGACATCAAGCCGGTGTCCGACGTTGCTTTTCCGAAGGTCGATCTGGCCACGAGCCAGGATCCGGTTGCGCAGATCATCGCGGCGCCGGAGATGGAGGCGACCAAGGCCTATTTTTACGACAACCCGGCAGGCCCCCGCTCGCTGATCTCGTCGCAATCGCAGGCCCTGCTGTACAGCCTCGTTCGCAATCTCCGTCCCGACCACGTCTACGAAATCGGCACCTATAAGGCCGGCACCACCGAGGCGATCTGCCGTGCCCTTTATGCAAACGGCAAAGGCATCGCCCACGCCGTCGATCCGTTTCGTGGCGAGTATATCGCCGCGGTGCTGAAACTGTGGCCGCCGGAATTGTTTCGTCACGTGCGGCTGCACGCCAAGGATTCGATGGCGTTCTTCAGCGACATGGAGCGGGAGCATATTCAGCCGGCGCTTGTCTTCGTCGACGGCAATCACGACTACGAATTCGCCGCGTTCGATATCGCCTGCGGCGCCCGCACCATCGCCCCGGGCGGCTTTATTGTCATCGACAACGTCGCCCAGGCGGGGCCGTTCTTCGCAGCCCGCGACTTCCTCGCGGCCAATCCGGATTGGCGCGAGCTTGGCACCGCGGCGACCGACTACGACCGGGACAAGGCCTTCGACTACCACCGTGCGACGATTTTCGAAACCGATTTCATGGTGCTGCGCGCGCCGCTCGTGCACGGCGTCGGCGAACGGCCGTTCAACCGCGGGCGAATCCGCTGGAATGCCCACAAGGTCGCAGGCCTGCGCCTCAAGCTCGTGCCGCCGCCGCAGCCGGGACGGCTCACCGCACAGGTGGTGTTGCGCGGCTTCGGCGCAATGCCGGCCGAGACCACCGGCGAAACGAGCGTTCAGGTCGAGGCGGGCACCACGGAGTTGTCGATTACGCTCACTGAGCCGGCGCAGGTCGACGGTCACTTCGCCTATCTCACCGTAGAGCCATGGCTGATCTGGCACGGCGCCCAGCCGCTACAGCTGCTCGCCGCGCCGGAGCCGTTCTAATGTTGCGATAAACTTTCAGGATTTCCCGGGAAGGAACGCAACTCCCATCGAGCCGCAGTAATTGTAGCTCGGCAATCGGTATTTGTCGGCAAAGTCCCACAGCGACGCGTTCCAACTGATGTCGTCGGCGACAACGACGCCGTTCGGCGCCAGCTTGCGCTTGGCCTGTTCGAACTCGAACGCCATGTGGTTATAGCTGTGATCGGAGTCGTGATAGAACATGTCGACCGCGGCGAGCCGATCAACCAGCGGCGGCAGCAGTTTTTTAGCGTCGCCGGTCTGGACCTTGAAACGGTCGCTGTAGATGTCGGGCACCATCCAGCCGGACGTCTTGCCTTCCGGAATGACGAAGCCGAACACCGCGCCTGGGCGAGTCCAATTCGGATCGGTGGGATCAAAGATCGCCGGCACGTCGACGACGTGGAGGCTGCCCTCGGCGCCGTTCTTGGCCAGCGCCAACATCATGAAGGCGCTGGACAGGCCGTTGGAGACGCCGGTCTGCAGGATAGTCTTCGGCTTGAGCTGGCGCACGATCCAGTACAAAAACTGCGCGTCGGTCAGGTTCACCCAGCCAGCGAGATAATGCGAATGGTAGCGCTGCCCGAGCGCCGCCATGTAATTCTCGATATAGGCCTTGCGCTCCATCACCTGATCGAAGCCCGGCACCACGCTGGCCTCGACCATCATGTCTCGACAGATTCGTTGCCAGATATTTCGCGGCACCTTGTCCCGCTTCGCCATGTTGCGGATTTCAGCGAGCAGCGGATTGGTCGAGGAGCGGTCGTCGTTGAAGATGCGGTCGGGGAAATTGCGCACCAGCTCCGGCTCGTAATCCAGATGCGCGACGTTGTAGGTCTTCTCGTCGAGCAGCAGCGGTCCCACGGCCTTGGCGCTTTGCAAGGCGCTGTCGCCTTTGCCGCGCAGCGCATCGATGGCGGCGCGAACCGAGCCGCTGACGGTGCGGCGCAGCCGGCGCAATCGGCGCTTGAGCTGATATTGCGGCGTACCGGTGTCCGGCATCGACATGCGCTATGGTCCGATCTCAGGCATTGGCCGGACTCGTGACGCTGTTTCTTGCACGCGTCGCCACCCGTTCGACGACATCCCACACGTCCGGCACTTCGAGCCCGTAATGCACGCGCAACCGGCTTGAATCAAGAGTTGTATTCGGTGGCGTTGCACCTTCTGGTAGTCCCATTTCGCGCGCACTCGCTTGGGTGACCAATTTTTGATCGGCGTCGAGATAGGCGGCAAGGAAGCCGCCGATATCGGCATAGGTGACGTCGCGCGGCCCGGTGAGCTGAAAGATGCCGCGGGCGCGGTCTTGCAGCAAAGCTGTGATCGCGGTGCAGACCAGATCGGTCGGCGTCGGCGCCAGCGCGAGGTCGTTGAAAACGCGGATCGGCTTTGCCGCCGTGAGGTCTCTGATCCAGCCGCCGATCAGCGGCATGGTGTCGGACACCACTTTGGCGAGACGCAGAATGGCGACCGGCGCGCCGTTGTCCATCTGACGCAGCAGCGCCGCCTCGGCGCGCGCCTTCTGGCGGCCGTATTCGCTCACCGGCGAGTGCGGCGCCTCGGCCCGTTCGTGCGGCGTGTAGCCGTCGAACACCTGATTGGTGGAAAGGAACAGCACCGCGATGCCACGCGCCAAAAGCTTCTCGGCCAGCGCCAGGGTCTGCACCACGTTGATATGGGCTGAGCCTTGCGGATCGTTTGCGCAATCGGCAAGGCGCGCGATGGCGGCACAGAGGCACACCGCTTGCGTCCCCGGCGGCGGCGCCCAATCGCCGAGCGGTGCGGCAAGATCGAGAAACGGCCGGTCGGGCACGACCCGATCGCTGCGCCGCGTCGTCGCCGCGACGGCGGCGCCTTGCGCCTTCATCGCGCGATAGGTCGCCGCGCCGATTTCGGAATCACCGCCGACGATGAGAAACATCCATCAGCTCTTCGTCATGGCCGCGTTTCGCCGGCGCCCCCAGGCGCGAGCGGCCGTCGCGTTCAAGCTACTTTATCTTTTACTTTCAAAGACTTGGACACCCGCGCCGCGATCTGGGCAGGCGCCAGCCCATAGACCTCGAACAGCTCCTCCTGCAGGCCGTATTTGTGCGGGAAGGCGTCGGGCAGGCCGATGCGCACCAGCGCCGGCAGGCTTGAGCCGAGCTTTTCGACCAGAACGTCGGTCACCGCACTGCCGAAGCCGCCGATCATGGTGCCTTCTTCAACGGTGGCGACCAGCTCGGCGTCGCGGGAGAATTCCAGCACCGCCTCTTCGTCGAGCGGCTTGACGGTGTGGAAATGCACGACGGAGACATCGTGCCCATCTTTGGCCAAGAGATCTGCCGCGGCGAGGCAATTGGTGGTCATCACGCCGGTCGCCAGCAACACGATGGCGCGCCGCGAGCGTGCCCGCCGCATCGGGATCGCCTTGCCGATGGCAAAACCGTTCTCGTCGCGGCTGACCACCGGATCGCCGCCCTTGGCGAGACGGATATAGATCGGGTTCGGCCAATCGAGCGTGCAATTCATCAGCCGCACCATCTCCTTGGCGTCGCACACCGCCGTCACCGTCATGTTCGGCAGCGCGCGCATGATGGCGATGTCCTCGATGGCGAGATGGGTCGGGCCGAGCGGCGCATAGACCAGGCCGCCGCCATTGCCAATGAGCCGCACCGGCAATTCATGCAGGCAAAGATCGACCGCCACCTGCTCGTAGCAACGCCGCGTGATGAAGGTGGCGATGGTGTTGACGAAAGGAATGTAGCCTTCCATGGCGAATCCCGCCGCCATGCCGATGACATTGGCTTCGGTGATGCCCTCCATGTACCAGCGTTCGGGCATCTCCTTCTTCATGTCGCCGAGCAGCCCGGGGCTGAGATCGGAGCCGATGAACAGCACGCGCTTGTCGCGCTTGGCGAGGTCGTAGACCATGTTGAGACAGGTCTGGCGCATGCATTACTCCAGGGCGGCGTAGAGCTTGGCCACCACGTCGTTGGCGATCTTCGACTTGTGGTGCCAGTTGGCATCGTTCTCGGCGAATGCGATGCCCTTGCCCTTGACGGTATGACAGATGATGGCGCTCGGCCGGTCGGTGGCGAGCGGCAGGCGATCAAAAACCTTGCGCAAGGCCTCGACGTCGTGACCATCGACGTCGACGGCGGCGAAATTGAAGGCGCGCCATTTGTCGAGCAGCGGCTCGAGATCCTGGATTTCCCGCGTCGGGCCGGCCGACTGGATCTTGTTGTAGTCGATGACGGCGGTGAGATTGTTGAGCTTGTGCTTGCCGGCGCACAGCGCCGCTTCCCACACCGAGCCTTCGTTGATCTCGCCGTCGCCCATCACCACGATGACGCGGGTATCGCGTTTCTCGATGCGCGCCGCCAGCGCCATGCCGACGCCGTAGGACAGACCGTGGCCGAGCGCGCCGGTCGAGGCCTCGACGCCGGGAATTTTGGCCGCTTCCGGATGGCCGCCGAGAATGGAATCGCGGCGGCAGAAGGTGTCGAGCGTCTCGTAGGGAATGAAACCCTTTTCGGCGAGCATGACATATTGCGCGATGCAGCCGTGGCCCTTGCTCAAGATCATGCGGTCGCGGCCCCGCCATTTCGGCTCGGCGGCGCGAAAGCGCAGCACGTCGTCGTAGAGCACGCGCATGATCTCGATGAGCGACATCGAGGAGCCGACATGGCCGCGCTCGCCGCCATGCAGCGTGCGCACCGCGAGCCGGCGCAGATGTTTTGAGCGCTCGTCGAGCGGTGGGGTCGCGAGATTGAGTGCCGGCGCGGCCTGAGCTGCCATCGCTTAGGCCTCCACCTTCTCGGCAAGGCCAGCGAGAAATTCGCGCGCATGCGCAAGCTGCCGCGCCTTGACGTCGCTCCAGCTGCCGGTCTCGCCGGCCAGCACGCGCCGCTGCCAGCGCTCGGGGATGAATTCGTTGAGGAGGATGAGCACCCAGCGCAAGCCGAACAGCGGCAGATAAGCCGACAGCCGGTTGGCGAAGGCCGGATCGCCACCGTAGAGCCGCGTCGCCGCCTGGCGGAAGCGTTTTCGTTGTGGCGGCTCGAGCGGCCGGCCGGGATGCAGCAGAATATCGGCGGTGAGCTTCACAGGATCGTCCCAGCCAAAATACTCGAAATCGAGGAACGCCAACGCCCCGTCCGGCCGTCGCAAGCTGTTGTGGAAGCCGAAATCGGACGGGACGAGGCTGCGCCATTCCTGCGGGAGTTCGGCGTCAAAAGCAAGGCCGGCCGCCGTCACCGTCTGACGCGCCTTCGGGCTCTCCAGGGCGAGCCGCCGCGCGACGGAATTATCAATGAAATCAATCAGTTCATGTTCGTCACGGGCGGTGTCGCGCAGCCGCGCCAGGCGCCCTTGAATCTGCCGTTCGATCTCGCCGCCGCTGAGACACGCTTCCGCTGCCGGCGGCTGCTCGGCGGCCCAGGGTGCCGCGCGCAGGCCATGAATCGCGGTGAGGAAAACGATCGCCGCGTCGATATCGGTTTCCCTGACGTCGGCAACGTCGCGGCCGTCGATCCAGCTCAAAAGCGCAAAACCGTGCGCGGCATCGACGCCGAGCACGCGCGGCACCGTATCGACGCCATGGCGCTCCATCAGCCGCAGCGCGCCGACTTCGGTGGCGAGCCGGTCGCGCGGGTCGTCGCGGCGCGACGGATATTGCTTGAGCGCGAAGGCGCGGTCGCCGCTCTTCACGCGCCAGATGCGGCTGTTGCGGCCGCCGGTGACCAGCCGGCTCACCTCGACCGCGTCGCCGACCAGCGCCTGCGCGATCCCGGTCGCCTCGGCGAGAGCGCCGTCGGTCGTGCTCACGGACGTGCTCCGCCAAAAACCTGCCGCTCGATATCGCGCCACGTCGAACAGCTGACATATGACGGCGACGCCGGTTGCGCACCGTCGGCGAACAGAATGCGTTCGACGTCGGGCGGGAAATCGGGGTCGCTCAGCACTTCCTCGAGATCGTCGATGAAATGCGTCAACGACAGCGCCGCGATCCGCTTGAGTTTTTCGGCCCGCGTGCTTTCGAAATAAATATCCGCCAAGGCGATGCCGTGATCGCCCCCAAGGAGCCCCTGCCCGGCCATCCAGTCGAGCGCCGCCTGGCGCAGGTTCACGCGGTCGGGATCAAAATGACCGTATTCGGTCTTGTGGCTCACCACCATCACCGTTGCGCCCTCTGTTCGGCAGCGGCGCAGAAATTCTTCGACGCCCGCGACCATGGTCGCGCCACCAATACCCTTGCCGTAGACCTGGCCCTGCAGGCGCTGCCAGGCGAGCTCGCCGTCGGGCAACAGCCGAATGGCGTCGCGCACCGCCTGCTTGTTTCCGGAGAAACCGGGCGCGATCAGCCCGCCCGCGGCGGCGGCGGCACGGAACACATCGTCATAGGTGATGATGGTGTTGTCGAAATCGATGCCGATGCGCAAACGTGATGCCATGGCGAAGCGCGCGAGTTTCCGCGCCGCTCCTAAGAGAACGACGGACGATCGGATTTGGACCAATCCAGCGCCTGGATGCCGATCCACCGCGCCGCGTCGGCGACACTGGCGAAGCCTTCGACCCGTTGCGGCTGGGAGTTGGGATGGGTCACGCGGACATAATATCCGTTGCCGTCGCCGGCGTCGCAGATCGCGAATTCGCGCTGTTCGCCGCTCGAGCGCCGCTGGAAATCGGTGCCTTCCCATCTCGGCGTCGAGCACAAGGTGAACAGATAATGCGCCATGGAGGAGAAGCCGGTGTGGACGACCTCGTCGTTCATGGAAAACACGAACACATGCTCGAAATATTTCTCCAAGAGCGCCTTGAGCTCGGTGCTGGTCTTGCAGTTGATATGGCCGGCCTTGCTCGGCGGCGAGGCATAGGCCTGCGATTCGAGCGACGGCGTGCCGATCATCAACAGGCCGTTTTCGGTCAGCGACTCGCACATATTGGCCAGATAGGCGTGCTCGTTCATGGGCGCGATGTGCTCGATGACGTCGAGGCTGAACAGCGCTTCGTGCTTGCGCGGCAACGGCGCGGCGACGATGTCGTGGACTTCGGCCTTGAGCGGCCAGCGCTCGTCGCGGCGGGCGCGGACGTCCTGGATGAACAGCGGGTCGAAATCGTAGACGGTGACGTCCGGCACCTCCTGCAACACGACGCGGGTGCCAAAGGCGTCGCCGCAGCCGACCTCGCCGACATCGCGGCAGCCGGACAGCATCTTGGCGACGAATTTGTAGCGCGCCAGGAGGAACGTCAGCCGTCGCGGATCGTCGTACCAGACCTGGTTGGTCATCAGGCCGAGCGAGGTCAGCCCGATCGTATCGCGCAATTCGAGGCAGCGATTGTATTGCGGCTCGCGCGTCTCCTTGGTGACGGCGGGCAGCATGCCGCTCGCGGTCTTCGCGATGGTCTCGCGTTTCTCGCGGGCAATTTCCGAACGCCAATAGGCCTGGGCGGTCGCGATCTTGGGCGCATCGACCGTGAGCCGCATGACGAAGCTGGACTGGTGGCCACGCCCGGCGACGCGCCGCGTCGACCGCCACGCATCGAGGTTGCCGATGAACGAGCACAACAGCAGGAAGCCGGCGCAAACCGCGGTCAACGGCGCGGTCAGCCACAGCATGCGGTTCATCATCCGCCGCAGCTTGGACATGCCGCTGCGGCCCCACTGCCGGAACGCATTCGACGGCACGAAATGGATTTCGGTCGGCACCGCGCTGGAGCGGATGAAGCGCGAGGCCTGGAACGTGACGCTTTGGCCGAACTCGCCGCCTTTGTCGACGACGCGGCGGTTCAGCACGAACAGAATGATGCGGCCGCCGTTCTTCAACAGCGGCACGATCCGGTCGGTCAGCTCACCGCCGTCCTCCATGTCGGTTTCACTGAGCTCGAGCAGGCACAGGTCGAACTTGCCGTGCAGCCGCTCGTAGCGCTCGGGCGGGTTTTTCAGGAACGGGCGGCAGCGCAGCCGGTGCGTGCGCTCGCCGTTGTCGGCCAGCGCCACGCTGAACGCGGTCGGCTCATTCGACAACAGCAGCATGCGCTGCGTGGGATCGGTGAAGAAGGAATCGATCTCGCGGATCACGGTCTGGAAGTCCGGCCAGGCCGGATGCCACGGCAGCACGTGCGGCGGCTTGCCCATCAGGGCGAATTTGGAATGCCACAACAGCCAATTGGTCAGCTTGTTCGGCGTCTCCGGCAGGCCGAGCGCGTAGATCCATTCCTCGTTGTTGAGCTTGCGGCCGCCGACCTCGTGAAACGCCGCCATGGCGCCGTGCCAATAGGGATGGCCGCGGAACGGCTGCGGCTTACGGCTGAGATTTTTCGCGATGTCGGCGATGAAGGCGTCGGCTTCCTCGGCGCAACGATTGATCTCGGACGGCAGCTCTTCGGCGTGAAAGAACAGCGAGTGATTGGCGTTCTTGCGATGAACGACGGTGGTCCATTCGCTCAGGCTCTTGGCCAGCGGCGAGACCTGGACCGGGCCGGGACGCAGGAATTTCGCCTCGTGCATGCGCGCCTGCATCTCGATGACGAGGTATTCGTCGGAATCGGTGATGGCGTCGACATTGCCGGACGGGCACATCTCGGGAATGAACGAATAATCGCACGACGAGCCGATGATGAAATCGGTGATCTCGGGGCGCACGCACAGCATGTGCATCAGGTAGAAGCGCCCGATCATGGTGTTGCCGTCGACGCGCCAGAACAGCCGGTTGCTGTCGCTATTGTGGCTGAACGGCAGATTGACGATGTTGGCGAGCACCAGCGGATGCAGGTTGTTGAGCGCCCATTGCATCAATTCGCGCGGCGCTAGCGCCAGCCCAAGCTCGTTGCCGGCGAGGCGCTCCTGCAGCCACGGCAATGCCGATTCGCGGGCGACCTGCATATTGCCGACGACGACGGCGCTGGTGCCCTGCTGCATGCGCTTGAGCGCATTGGCGAACGAGCCGTCGGCGACGATGTAGTCCGACACCAGGAAGAAGAAGCAGGTGTCGACCATATCCTCGCCGACTTCGCGCACCGCCTCGGTGAAGGCGAGCGTAATGGTGGTCGAATAATTGCCGTCGGTGATCAGGTGATCGATCGGATGGATCGTCGTCTTGCAGACCGAATCGAGCTGCTTGAACGCCGGATGCTCGACGATGAAAGATTCGTCATCGGCGCTGGTCAGGACGATGAACTCGGTCGGCAGCGACGCGGCGAGCGCCGGAACGTTGCCAGGCGCCAACAGCGTCGGCAGGCCGCATTCGAGGAACTGGCGGACGTAACTGTAGCCCCAGACGCACAGCAGAAGCTTCGCCGCTTTCGGCGGCGCGCGCAATTCATGCGATCCCACCGGGCGGCGGCCGCTATCGACGTCGGGCGACAGGAATTCGACCTTGTTCATTTCAGCTTCAGCGCTTGCATCCGCTTGATGTTGTAGTAGCGGTCGTCCGACATGGAATTCGGCACTTTGCCGGCGAGGAACGCCGTCTTCAGATCGACGATGGCGTCCTTGACGGTGCGGCCGGCGACAAAACCCAGATCGCGCCGAATCTTCTCCGAGGAGACGTGATAGGAGCGATGATCGTCGCTCGGCGTGACCACGATGTCGACCTTTTGTCCGACTTCCTCGCGCACCATGTCGGCGATGGTGCGGACTTTGAGGTTGTGATAGCCGGCATTCCAGGTTTTGCCGTTGATCGCCTCGTCCGGCTGCTCGAGCAGCATCAGGTAGAGGTCGGTCATGTCCTCGACGTGCAGGTTGGGGCGCAGCTGCTCGCCGCCGAACACGGTGATGCGGCCGTTATTGATGGCATGGTTGGTGAGGATGTTGACGGTGAGATCGAGCCGCAGCCGCGGCGCGTAACCGCACACCGTGGCCGGGCGCAGCGTCACCGCGACGAAACCGGGCTCGCGCTCCTCCTCCAAAACCTCCTCGCACATGGCCTTGTACTTGGAATAATCGGTGAGCGGCTTGAGCGGCAGCTCTTCGGTGACGTCGGGCTCGTCCTTGATGCCGTAGACCGACGACGAGGACGCATAGACGAAGCGCTTGACGCCGGCGTCCTTGCTCGCCTGCACCAGCGGCCGGAAGCAGTCGAAATTGATCGACTTGCCGAGCTCCGGATTGAGGTCGAAGGACGGATCGTTGGAAATGCAGGCGAGGTGAATCACCGCGTCGCAGCCGGCCACCGCCTTGCGCACATCCGCCGCATCGCGCAGGTCGCCTTTGACCTGGATGAGCTTCGCACCGTCGTCGACGCCGGCAAAAACGTCGCCATAGATAAAGAGATCGAGGACCGCGACCTCGTAGCCTGCGTTGAGCAGTTTGGGCACGAGGTTCGAACCGACGTAACCAGCCCCGCCGGTTACGAGGACACGCTTGAACCGATTAGCCATCACGCTTTCCGATGTCCCTGTAATTATGCGGCCGGCGCCTTGTTATGCCGCTGGCGCCTTGGCGGGCTTTGTCAGACCGGTGCCCCAGCTCGTTCCCCAACCCATGTCGATGTCGAGCACGGCATGGCACAGCGCCAGATGCGCGACCTCGACGAAACCGTATTCCTTGTCCTGGCCGCGGACATAAAAATTCACGTCGCCGGTGCGCCGCAGCGCGTTGCTTTCGCCGAACCCCGAATAGGTCACGACCTTGCAGCCGCGTATGCGCGCTTCCTTCACCGCGGCGAGCATGTTCGGCGACATGCCGGAGCTCGAGATCGCGATCAACAGGTCGCCCGGCCGGGCGTGGAATTCGAGCTGCTTGGCGAACACATTCTCGTAGCCGAGGTCGTTGCCGAGGCAGGTCAGCGCGGACGGGTCGTTGAAGGCGAGAGCGCGCAACCCGCCGTTCTTGGAAAAATCGATGGCCAGGTGACTGGCGATGCCCGCGCTGCCGCCGTTGCCGATGAAAATGATCTTGTTGCCGGCATTGTGCGCCTCGTGGGCGGCCTTGCGCACCCACTCGCAGCCCGATTCCAGCGTCAGCTTTTTCGACGCCAGGTCGGTCACTTCGGCGGCGCGCATGGCATTAGCCAAAGAGCCGATCCAACGATCCAGCAGTTCCCGCATGTTTTTCAGGCTCCGATATTATTTGAGCAGGCCGGTAATGCCCTTGATCAAGGCCGCCTTTTCGATCGAGCGCCGATGGCCGACGATCTCGACCTTCAGCGCACCGACGACGTTGCCGATGAAGCCGACGCGGTTCATCGGCGCGCCGGCCGCCACCAGCGGCGCCGTCACCGCAAGGAAGGCGTCGCCGGCGCCGACCGTATCCACCACGTTTTTGGCGAAAGCAGGGATGGTGTGGGTGATGCCGCCGGCCTCGAAGGTGACGCAGCCGTGCTTGCCCTGGGTAACGATGATCTTCGAGCAGTCGATGTGGTTCTCGGCAAGCCGGCGCGCGATGTCGCCGACATTGGCGATGCGGTCGCTGACCGCGAGCCGCGCTTCCGGCGCGTCGATGCAGACATAGTCGGCGCGGCCGTATTTGGTGATCAGGTTATAGCCGAGATTGGCGCTGTTGCTTTGCGTGTTCACGGCGAGGAACCGCGCCTTCGAGGTCAGCGCTTCGATCGACGACGGCGCGATCAAGCCGTGACCGAAATCGGCGGCGATGACCACGTCGTAATCGGCCGCGCGGTCGACGATGGCGCGATCAACGTCGCTCTGCACGTCCGGCGTCAGCGGCTCGTCGTTCATGAAATAGACTTCGAACAGCTTGCGCATATACGAGGGGTCGACAAAGCGGCGCTTCAGCGTGGTCGGCGCGCCGACGCGGGTAAACGCGCGCAGTCCGACATTGGGCTTGAGACTCTGGCGGATCAGGTCGTCGTGGGTTTCCGAATCGCCGACGCAGGTGATGATGTCCACTTGCTTGCAAAACGAAGCCACATGGTTGGCGGCGGCGAACACGCCGCCGGCGAACAGTTCGCGATCCTGATAGCGGGTCGCGATCATGTTCTCCTTGGGCGTCTTGTGCATCGGCAGGACGTATTGGTACTCGTCGATGATGGCGTCGCCGACGATCAGCACGCGGTAGTCGGCGACGCGCTCGATCAGCTCGCAGAGCTGGTCGAGGCCGCCGTCCTGGCGCAGCGTGTCGAGATGCTCGCGGATATGCGGCTCGAAGACGTTGAGGTGGCGGTTGATCAATTCGCTCGACGAGAACGACACTTCGTCGGTGAAATGGATGCGCCCGCCATAGGTCTCGACCGCGTCGCGCTCGAGCGAAATCTTGCCGGTGATGTCGCCCTGCGGGTTCTGGTAGTCCTGGCCCTTGATGTAGATCGACGGCCGGATGCGCTCGATCGCGCTCACCGCGTCGGCGGCGTCGTTGATGGCGACCCAATCGACATATTCGAGGGTCGCCAGCATCTCGGCGCGCAATTCGGCGTTGAACACCGGGCGGCCGGGACCCTTGTTGACGAAACGGTCGGCGGTGACGGTGACGATCAGCACGTCGCCGAGCTTGCGGGCGGCTTCGAGATGGCGGACGTGGCCGAGATGCAAAAGGTCGAACGTGCCGTGGGCCTGGACCACGGTCTGGCCGGCACGCCTCGCCTGCTCGCAGGCGGCCGCGACCTCGGCCAAGGTCCGCACCTTGTGGCGCGGGCTTGGCGGCTGGCCGACCGGCGGCTGGGGGATCAGTTTTGCGACGCTTGAGTCCATTGCCGTCCTCTTACGTCACTGCGCTGCGCTCGGCGTCGAGAAAGCGGAACCAGTCGCTGGTCGCTTCGGCAATGCGCGATGCCGTCCACACCGGCGCGTCGCGCCAATAGTCGATGTTTTGCAGCATCACCTTCACGCCCTCGGCAAAGCCGACCTTGGGTTGCCATCCGAGGTCGCGCTGAATCTTGGCAATGTCGGCCCAAGTGCAATCCGGTTCTCCGGGGCGTTTGGGGATGCGCACGGTCGGCGGCGACCCCAAAAGCCTGACCAGCTCGTTGACGCTGACAGGCCGCCCGCTCCCAACATTGTAGATTTCGCCGATTTTGTCACTCTCGGCGACCGTGATCAACGCATCGACCACGTCGGCCACAAAGGTAAAATCCCGGGTCTGCTCGCCATCGCCGACGACGGTCAGCGGCTGGCCGGCCAGGAGTTGAGCCAGGAAAACACCGAACACCGCGCCATAAGTTCCGCTGGTGCGCGCACGCGGCCCGTAAACGTTGAAGAAACGCACCGACACCGCCGGCAGCCGGTAGACCTGGGCCCAATGCATGACGAGCTGCTCGCCCAGATATTTGGTTAAGGCATAGGGATAGCGCGGATCGGCCGCGGCGGTTTCGGCCGTCGGATAGCGGTCCGGAATGCCGTAGCAGGACGAGGAGGCGACATAGACCAGGCGCTTGACGCCGTGGCGGCGGGCCGCCTCCAGCACACAGAAGGTTCCGTCCACGTTGGAGCGGAAATAGGCTTCCGGCTCCTGGATCGACGGCACGATGTCGGCGCGGGCGGCCAGATGGAACACCCGCTCGACGCCGGCGGTGGCGGCGGCCACGGCGGCGCCATCGGCGACATCGCCTTCGATGATCGTCAGGTTCGAATTGTCGTTATGATGCTTGAGGTTAGCGCGCCGGCCGACAACAAAGCTGTCGAACGCGCGCACCGTGCGGCCCTGCGCCAGCAAGCGGTCGACGAGATGGCTGCCGATAAATCCGGCCCCGCCCGTCACCAAGTCTGGTCCTGTCGGCGGTGCCACCACCCCTCCTCTGTCGGGCGCGAGCTTATGCGTTCAAAAGCCGCTAATTTCAAGCACAGATGGCCGGCGGCCAAGAGCCGGGTTCCACAACGGTTTTGCGGCGTGTTTTCCGGGGTTATTCGACCCCGTGCGAGGGTGGCGGCGGCCGCAACGGCAGCCCAGTGCCGCGCCCGGCGCTGCCCGTCGGCTTTCGTCACCAGACCCGACGCGGGGTCGAACGGCCGGCGCCGGTGTGGCTCTCGCGCCAATAGCAGCGATGACGCGCGACTTAATTTATCGTCCCGTATAGCGGAATAATCTTGAATTGGTACCAGACGCAAAGCGCAAGGATGGCAGCGAATATAAGAGCCAGCCACAGCACCGCGGTCCATTGGTGTTCGCTTGTGCCGACGTTTTCGGCTCGCGCCCCAAAGCCGGAAATTATGCGTCTTTCGAAAAATCTCCGCAGCCCAGCTCGCGCCGGAACTTCGATCAACCGGTAAGTGGCCGACGCCAGGATCAGCGTGAACGCGACGACAAGGCAAAACCGCACGAAAGCTTCGAAGAAAACCACCTGCGTGAATGCCGCCGCAGCAGGCCGCGCAAAGAGGATTATCATTAAAACATGGACGGCGTATATCGAGTAACTGCGCTCCCCCAGCAGCACCATCGGCCTTGACTCCAGCATGGTGGCTATCGGGCTCGGATAGAACACAGCACAAAAAATAAACAGCGCAATCGGCACCGCCAGGCCGAAGTTCTGCTTCAGATTATTGACGATTTGCACGATGTGCCGGCTTGGATCGAAAGAGTAACTGCCGCCCGCAAGAAACAGCAGCCCCAAGCAGAGTAGGACAATCGCAAACCCCGCGTTGATCTCCCACGACGAGGGCTCGTGATCCTTGACGATCAAATACAATTGCGCCGTCATGCACCCCAGGATGAATTCGAAGACGCGCGTATAGGGTGAAAAGTACAAAAACCAATAGGGAAATCCATATGGACCGTCCGTAGCGGCATGGAAGTACGTTGTGCCGATTCTGGCGAGGGGATCCCTGATCGATATGATCAGGACGATGACCGCGACGGCATAAAGGCCGGCCGCGATCAGCAGCCGGCGCGGATTTGTTTGTCGACCGAGCGGAATAACCAATACAACGAATGCAATGTAGAAGAAGAACTCGGTAGAAATCGACCAGCCCATGCCCCACCCGAAAAACAGCATCGGCCTGCCGAACATGATCTGGTAGAACCAAGATTGCGTGAGCGTCAGGTTATGCAATGTCAACAAGTCAAAGGCCAGATCGTAGTGGCCGAGCCACAGAAAAATACCTTCGATGGAAAATCCCACAAATACGGAAGCAATAAAAAGCGGATAGATCCTCGCTGCGCGAGCGCCAAAGAACTCGCAAAGCGCCCACCGCGTTCGCATCGTTTTGAACAATTCGGCATAGTTGTAGTGAATGACAAATCCGCTGAGAACGAAGAACATGGGCATGCCACATTCCGAGATTATTCCGCCGAACGATGAGAAGGAGGGCCAGTCGCTGAACTTGAACATCTCTCCCCATGCGTGCCCCGCCAAAATCGACAGCGCCGCAAGAAATCGTATGCCGTCAAGTGCGGGCAAGCGGCTCTTATTAGGAACGATATTTTGCATGAAAGGGTCGCGCGGAGAGATGACCTAGGGTCTGGTGCGGAATTCTTCGTCCACAAAAGGATGCCCCGGAACGGCTGGCATGAAGAACCTGTCGGTCCTCGATCGCACCAAATGGTGGCGCCGGCATTGTCTGATCACATCCAGATTTGCCAGATATTCCTCCCACTCTTCCGCCGATCTGTAGTCCTGCTGGTTCGGCAGGCGGTCGACCGTCGATGTCCCACCCTTCTCGGCAAATACAATTGTCACCATTTCATGCGGCGACAAAAAACGATGCATTCCCCTGCGTGACTCCGAGACGGAGTCCACGTCCACCCAAAATACGTTGTCCCTCATGACGCCGGTTGCATCCTCGTGAAACAGGATGACATATACTTTGCAGTCGACGAACCTGTTCATCACGAAATAATCAAGATACCACATCGGTGGCATCATCACGTAGGCCGTGTTGTGCGCGCTGAACGCATTGACCATCAGCAGGCGGCCACCGGGCCGCAACAGCTTCGCATAATTCTGCAAAACGATCGATGGAGTGAACACGTTGTCCAACGTGCTTCCGTCGACGATGACATCGGCAATATTGTGAAGCTGCGCGGGAACCGGCTTTCGCAGATCGTGTATCACTTCGGCGCCTTCATACGGACTGTGATCGAGCGCCTTGACGGAACGAGCGCCGAGGAATGTGAAAAGCGCCGCATCGCTCACCAGCTTCTCGGCATCTCCTCTCTTGCGATCGAGCGTCGTCTTGTCCAGCTCGAATTTGCTCGGGTCGGCGCCGGCTTTGATGCCGAGCTCGCGAAGGACCTGGATAAGCTCGTCGGGAGACGCGTAAGTGGTTTGCCGTCCGATCAGCAAAACATCTCCTGTTATCGGCTTGTTGAGATGCTCTCTTATGATCGCTTCAATGAGATGTCTGCCCATACCCATCCGCCACCTCCGAATTCCTCCCTGTTGTGTCAGCCGCCGACCGGATCATGGCATGGATTTGACGCCAAGCTGAAAGCCTTCAGCCTTCGATTTGAGACCGACCACGGCCCGAATCAAGAGCACCACGACGCAGGGAACCACGACCGCAACCACGCCGAGATAGGAGAACAGCGAGCCGATCGCATGCGGGCTGGGCTCAACCAGCAGCGGCGTCATTGCAGCGAACAACAAAAGCACTGCGGCAAAGAGAGCAGCGCTGCCGAGCGTTGCTAGATTGACGGTGAACCCACCCGCCACCGCGCAAATAAATGCGCCCACGGCGACAACAATCACGAGGGTCCGTACATTTGCCCAGGACATGCTGTGCGCGGCCGGATGGTCGAACCAACGGATCTGATCCCGGATTTTGGTCGGCAGCGTTTCGAGGACGACAATCGGATGATGAAGGATGATGCGCAGAGTCAGCGACCTTACCAGTTTTTCGTATTCGTTCCAGCCAGCGGGCAGGGCAAGATCGACCACGGGGTCGCCGTTTGGCAGCCTGCGGACTATTGGCGAACTGGCATCGTCGCGGGCTCTGAGATCGTGGTCGACCGCCATATAGACTTCGGTATCGGTATAAGTGACGTTTTCGTCAGGGAGATAATCTCGACGCAACTGCGGACTGGTACTGAGAAGGCCTATCAGGATTTCGTGCCAAAGAATGTGCCCCTTTGGCTCGATCGCATAGCGGCTGTCGGCGCGCCAGGAGATAACTGCCGAATATCCTGAAACTACGATCAAGAACGTGAGCGCGGGCCACAAAAGTCTGAGCCGACTCACGAGATCGGCACGTTTTCGGCCTCGCAACGGCAGCACGAGCGACAAGCCGGAGCCGCAAGCAACCGCGGCAATCATGGCAATCTGCCATGCCGCCTCCGTCCGGCAGGACAGCAGAAATCCGAAGATCAAGCTTTGCACGATCACGCCCGCGAACGCGAACGCGCGAAGCGGCTGGCGTTGCCAGTGCAAGAGCATAACGTGTAGGGCAGGCAGCAAAGACAGACCCGAAAACAATCGGCTGTTAGTGATTGTTTGCAATTGCATACCGTAACTTCGCGTATAATTCTCCAAAAAATAAAGTTCCGCGAGGAAGATGACGAGCAGGAACAACAGGAACGGGCTGTTGCGGAATTGCAAGATATAGACCAGGCAAGTTGTCGCCACGATCAAATAGAAGAAATAATAAAACGAGGAAATTTTGTTGCCGAACAGCTTAAAGCTGAAATGGATGTAATCCGCAAAACCGAGCTCGTTGGCCTGCATGATTTCGGGCGGCAAGTTGATATTAATGGGAACTTCCATTGCTTGCTGGATGATCCGATCAAGCCGCGGTCCATCGGCCAGCAGCACCTCCCACTCGTGCTCATGCAAATGCGGTCCCGGCTCGTTATCGAACTGCGCGAAGCCGTTCTCGTTAAAGACGTCGACCACTGACTTATACGCTAGATACCCACCCAGGCTCGGGTCACGCATGCGCGAAATCGCGATCGCCAGCGACTGCCGCAGCCGATAGATCGGATGAAAGGCAGTCCGGTCCTGACCGATCTCTATTCCGTGAAAGACGTCGAGACAAAACACGCAGCCGATCAGCAAGAGAAGGCCAACGCAGCCGATCCGACGCAGCTTGTCGTTCACGACAACCAAATTGCCGGCTCCAGTTGACACTTTGACCAGCGGCTCCGACTGAGGCCGATTCATGCAGCGGATTTCTTGCAGGCGAGACAGGAGGGACGCAGCTGGCTAACTGACATATTAGACATCAATCGCTCCCGGACAAACTTATTTTTGTTTAGCAGACCTAGCATCTCGTCATCCGCGTAACAAGCATACCCAGCGTCGCGACGAAGCCTGCGATAAGGAAAAATAAAATACGGAAGCCCGGTCCCGGAATATGGAGCGTGGTCAAATGAGCACTCGGGATTGTCGAATGGCACATCGCTTCAGTTGAGGCGTTGCGCCTGGGATCCAATACGGACGTTCGCGCGGCGGAACGAATCATCGCATGGATAAACATAGCAACCGGAACTGGGCCGTGCCCGCTATATTCGACCCTTAACCCCACTTGAAATACACCGGTGCTTGGTCATGAAGGCGCGCGTACGTTTCGCCCAACCATCCTTCCTCGTAGAAGCAGACATTTGCGGCTCTTCTCGCTATTGTGCGCAGCACGTTAAGGGACTTGGCGCGAATGCTTTTCAACTCGGCATTGTTTTTGTTCTTCTTCCCATGCGTGGCGGCATTCTTGTATGCGACCCCGGTGCGGTTGCGCTGGGTGACCCTGTTGGTCGCCAGCATGCTGTTCTATGCCAGTTGGGATTACCGCTATCTCGCCATCGTCTTTGCCATCGCGGCGGTCGCCTATGTCTACGGTCACGGTTGCCGGTATTTCGCCGGCAGGCCCCGCTGGGCGCTCGCCGGCGCGCTGGTACTGATCCTTCTGCCGCTGGCCTTTTTCAAATATGCCAATTTCGTTCTCGGCAATCTGGCTCCTGCCTTCAATGTGTTCGGCGCGACGGCGCCCGGACCGATCTCCGGCCTGATCCTGCCCCTCGGCATCTCGTTCTACACGTTCCAGCTGCTGAGCTACTGCCTCGACATCCATGCCGGCCGATACCAGCCGAATGAAAGTTTCGGCAAGCTCCTGCTCTATCCGATGTATTTTCCGCACCAGATCGCCGGGCCCATCATGCGGCCCGCGCAACTCATGGGCCAATTCGAGGCGCCGCCGACGCCATCGTATGAAGCGATGATTTCCGGCTTCCGCCTTTTCCTGTGGGGGCTGTTCAAGAAAGTCTTCGTCGCTGACCGGCTTGCGGTGTTTGTCGATGCGGTCTACGCCGCGCCGGAGCGCTACCGCGGGCTTGGTTGCGTGCTTGCATTCTATTTCTTCGCTTTCCAGATCTATTGCGACTTCTCGGGCTATACCGACATGGCGCTCGGCGCATCGCGCATCCTGGGTATTGAGCTCTGCGAGAATTTTCGCCGCCCATATTTCTCGGCTTCACTTCGCGAATTCTGGACGCGATGGCACATTTCGCTCTCCACCTGGATGCGCGATTACCTTTATATTCCGCTGGGTGGAAATCGTCTCGGGCCGGGACACTGGGCCGCGACCATCCTGGCTGTCTTCGCCCTGAGCGGACTGTGGCACGGTGCCAGCTGGACCTTCGTGCTGTGGGGCCTCTATCACGGCACGTTATTGGTGATCGAGCGCGCAACGCAATGGCTGCTGCGACTACAAGCACCGGCAGCTCTCCAAAGCTCGATCGGTCGCGCCGCGGCCATCATAATAACTTTTCATCTGACAGGCTTCGGTTGGATTCTATTTCGTGCGCCCAATCTATCGACCGCCACTGCCATGTTGACGAATCTGATCCGCGTCGGCGGTCGCGACATCACCGAGATCATGTCGCGCAGTCAGTTGCAGCTCGCGGCCATCGGTATCGCCGTCGTGCTTGGCTTTGATTTTCTGGCCGAGCGCGGCCTCGCCGGGATATTCGCGCGCATGCCGCTACCGGTGCGCTGGGCCGTCTATTACGCTGCGATCTTCGCCGTGCTGCTGTTCCCCGGATCCAGCGAAATTCGAACCTTCATCTACTTCCAGTTCTGACATGCGCCGCGCAATCACCAGGCTCGTCGTGTTCGTCGCTCTGCTCATGGTGCTGGATCGGCTCGTCTATGCCGGCGCGGTATTTCTGCGCGACCACAACGGGCATCCGACGGAGATCGATCTGATCTACGACGACGGCGGTTGGAATCCCCAGGTCGTGTTCTTCGGCGATTCCCGCACGCGGCATAATTTCGACATGAGTGAGATCGAATACTTGACCGGTCTCCGGGCTTACGATTTCGGCCTCGGCGGCGCCAGCGCCGAACAGAACCTGTTCATGCTCGAGGAATATTTGCACCACAATCACCATCCGAGCGTCGTTGTATTCGAAGCGGACCCGCAGTTTCTCGATAAGACTTACGGACGGTTCATAAAGGAGGATTTTCGCGACCACGTTGCGGTTGTGCCCGATCCGTCGGAGTTGCTCCGCCAATCCCGTCCAACGCTGCAGCAGCGCGCCAGCGCCTTCGCCGTCACCTGGCTCACGAGAAGCGCCTCGCTTCCGAACCGGCTGCCGGATCTATGGCAGCGCTGGCGCGTGCGAGGCGCGGCAGGCGCATCGGAAGTGCAATTTCATCAGTGCGGGGTGCCGGAAAGGCCACTGCTCTGCCGCTACTACAACGGCGCCGATAATTTCGTCATAGGCAACGGCGCGGAGATGACCGAACATCCGATGCCGTTCAACATCGACCCGGAACGTATCGCATTGTTCGAGCATATCGTCTCGCTCGCCGAGCAAGACGACTTCCAACTGATGCTTCTGGAAACGCCGCGTCTGCAGGGAGATCAGGCTTACGCCTCCGAACAAAAGCAACGCGCCGAAGCGTTCTACTGCGGGCTTGCGCAAGCGCATCGTTCGGTGCTGTACGCCCGAATGACGCACATAGACGGCATCGACCGCGATCCCGCGCTATACTGGGACTGGCAGCATTTCAACAGCGTCGGCGCGACAAAGATGTCGCAATTGATCGCGCCGCTCATTACCGCGTTGGCGAGCCGTCGGCGGCCGGAAGCCTGCTTACTCCAATAGATTTCTCACGAAGAAAAGCAAGTTCCTCACGCGGCGTGGAGGGCAACGGCATGTCAATTCCGCGCCCATGGCAGAACAGGCCCAGCGCCTGGTGTAAAACCCGTGTCGCAATCGTTCGCGCCCGTCATTGTCCGCGCCGATGCGCGATGCTAATGAATCGACGGAGAACCCGTCGGTTTCTGCGCTGCAGCCATCTGGGAGAGTGACATGACCAATCGCTGGTGCGTCGGCTGCCTTGTCGCGAGCCTGCTCGCCATGGGCTGTGCCCCGGCGATGGCGCAAGCGCCGATGCAAGTGCCGCACACCTACGAGTGTCCCGCCAATGCGCACTGCGCGGTTACCTGCCAAATCGATGGCGACAAACAAATGCAGACCGGCGCCCCGAAGACGTTCACCATCACGCCGCTTGCGCCGGACAACTATGTCGCGGAGCTCGTCGAGCAGAACGGCCACGTGCAAACGCTTTATCTGGCCGGCGGCAAGATCGTGTGCAATCTCGATGGGCTGGCACGAAAGGCCGCCCAGTAGCGCGGCCGCGGCGGCTAGCAGACGGGGCGGACGGCCGGTTGGCGATCATGACCAGGGAAACCGCGATCGAACGCCGCGGCAGCGCTGATCGCCGGTTCTACCTGCTGGCGGCCGTCAGCCTCATACTCGTCGCGCTGATCGCGGCGGACGGCGTGCGCAAGGGGCTCGATGCGATCGTGCCCGATTATTATCGGCACACCGCGTCGCTGGCGATCGCAATCTCGGAAGCGGCGCACGGCACGTCCGGCATGGTCGGCCTGACTGAAGTCGCGACCGCGCTCGACAAATCCGGCTACGGCATCAATCGGCCCCGCGAGCGCATCGCCGTCCTCAATACCCATCCGCAAGAGGCCGACGCGGCGTTGCGCGCCGCGGCCGATCTTGCGATTACCGACCGCGGCAAGACGTTCGGTCTCGCTCTCAACGAAACCGGGATGATCGATTACTACTATGTCGCCTTTAAGCTGTTCGGCTATCACGTCCGCTCGATCTATGCGCTTTATATCGGCATTCTCGCCGTCATGGCGCTGTGCTTCATCGGCTCGTTTCGCCATCGTGCGATATTCATCGTTCCGTCCATCGTTTATCTCTTGCTGCTGCTGATCGACCAGCATGCGCTGCGGTCCAGGGAGTTCGGCTTCGGTCCGCTGACCAACAGCCGCATGCTGCCGTTCCTGTCGCTTTATCCGGTGTTGTATGGCCTGACGCTCGCCGGGTCCGGCCGCGGCTTTCGCCCGATCGACGCCACAGGCGCCGCGATCGCCGGTCTGGTTTTTGCTTTCGTGGTCAATGCCCGGACCTATGCCTATTGGCAGGCCGGACCGCTGCTCGCGCTCGTTGTCCTCATCGTGGCGGCGCGGTTTTGGCCCTGGCGATTGCCGCTGCGCGCGCGCCTTGGTCGCCTGTCGGTTTATCCGCTGCTGGTATTCGCGCTGAGCGCGGCGATCCTGATTCAAAACCATCATTGGCGGCGCGATGCCGCGGTCTACAACACGGCGACGTTTTCCGGTCACGGCTATTGGCTGGCTTACGTCGTCAGCACCATGCCGTCGTTCCAGTGGCGCATTCCCGAGCTCGAACGAGAATCGGGCGTAACCATCAAGGAATCGGATGCCTATGCGGGCGCGCTGTTGCGGATCAAGATCAAACAACGCGGCGAGCGCCTGGAGGATTATCAGATCGGCGACTTTTGGAACGAGAGCAAGCGCGATCCCCTGGCGCGGCAGATCGTGTTCGACCTGTGGCGCCAATATCCCGGCATCATGGCCGAGCATTATTTGCGGGCGCTGGCGCCGGTTGGCATCAGCCTCTTGGAAGATCTCGGCCTGATCGTGCTCGCCGTCGTTGCAGTCAGCATCGGTCCGCACACACCTTTGCTCTGGCTGTTGCGGGCAACCGCGCTGATTGCGGTCGGCCGGAGCGCCGGCGCCATGGCGCTCGCCGCGGTGGCTTTGCCCTATGTGGTGCCGGCGGCGCGACGGCTGTCGGCCTTGGTCATCCCCGTCGCCTTGCTGGCGCTCTGCGTGATCCCAACCGTCATCGTCATGCCGTTCACCGATACGCGGCTCGAGGAAACGTTGGGCGCCTATACCGACTCGCGCATGGCGGACGTCAACGACGCGGTCTGGCTTTGCCTGTTGATTTGCGCCTGCGGCACGCGGCTCAAGCTCCCGGCGGCCTTTCGTTTCTGGCAACCCGCGGCCGGCAAGACGCGCGTTGCGCCGCGCGAAAATTTAAGCCTTTATCGCCCCATCGAATGAGCGCAAGGCAAAACCCCGCTCGCGCAGGAGGCCGGCAACGTCCGGATCGGCCAGCACGTCGTGCTCGGCCTGTCGCGCCTTGGCGCTGATGAAGGCGTTATAGCCCGGCCGCGGATAATCGTGCACGCCCGCCGGCGCCGAAAAACCTGGATGAATGCAAATCTCCAGCGAACGCCCGGGCGCCGCCGTGCGCAGCAAGGCAAGCATGGCCCGCTTGGTCACCGCGCCGGAATAGAGCACGCCGAAGAAATCGTCGGTGGTGGCGAGCGCCGGGGCGAGCCCCGCGGCGCGCCAGCGCAGCAACGCCCATTTGGCGAAATTGTTGCGCCGCATGACGTTCGGCAGATCGGGGCCTAGCACGAAAGCGTGAAACGCCTCGCGCGAAAAGCGCAGCCGGTCGATGCCGAACCGCGGCAACAGCGCCTCGAGCAGGTGAAAAATCGCCGGGTTCATGTGCACGTGCTGATGGGAATCGACATGCGTCGGCTTGAGGCCGTGGTCGCGCGCGACGGCGAGCTGGGCTTCGAATTCGCGCCCGATCTGCCGCAGCAGAGCGCCACCGCGCTCGCCCTTGAAAGACGACAGAATGAGGCGGTCCGCGGCGAGCTTGAGATTGCCGTCGGCGTCGACCAGATCGGGAACCTCGCCGCGCGGCGCCACGGCCTTGCCCAGCGTCAGCGACAGATGAATCCCGATCGGCAGCGTCTGCGGCCGGACATGGTCGCGGATGGTCTGATCGCGATAAGCGGTCGTCAGCAGCATGGTGCACGACGTGAGGATGCCGCTTCGGTAGGCCGAAACAATGCCGGCATTGATGTTCGGATGGATGCCGAGATCGTCGGCATTGACGATCAGTCCGGGCGGTACAGAACTTGCCACAGAACTTGCCACGCTCAGCCCCCTATTGCCGGCCGCGCAGCGTCGCCGGCGTGATCGCGCCGCGCGCGAAAAACCGCCCGCGGAAAATTCCCGCCGCGGCCCAAACCGCAAGCAATCCCCAGCAGGACCAGAGATACGTCATGGCGAGATGAAGGTTCTCCGCCGGTCCAGACACCTTTGTCAGCGTCATCGCGGCGGTAAATGCGGAGAGCGCCAGGAACGGCAGATGCGGCAGCCAATAGCGGCCGTGCGCGACGTCGGCGGTGACCAGGGTCCGGATGACCGACAACGGCACCGCCGCGGCGGCCAACAGCAGCATCAGCGGCGACGTGCAAAATCGGATACCGTGCGAGGAGCCGCAGGCCAGGTCCGCGCCGGCCCACAACACCACGAACGCCGCGGCGCCGAGCGCAAACGCGGCGAAGATCGCCTTCATCACCGCGTGCGAGGTGTCCTTGCCTTCGCCTTGAATGGCGATGACGACCGGCAGGATGATTTGGACCACCGGCTGGGTCGCCGTCACGATCGCCTTCGGCAGCACGCTCGAAGCCGTATAGATGCCCAGATCCGCCGGGCTCAAAATCAGATAGGCCAGGAAAATATCGGCGTTGTTGAACAGCACGAAGCCGACGAAGGCGCTGCAGAAGGCCAGCGCCCGCCGCAGCGAATATGCCGCGAGTGTTGGCGCGAGTTTTGGGCTGTCGTCCGTTGCCTCCGGCGCCGCCGCGCCGCCGCCGATGACCGCCCAGCACAGGCCGCCCAGCGTGAGCAGGTTTGCCACCAGCATGCCGGCAAAACATCCCCACGGCGACCGGGTCAACAACAGCCCAATCGCGCCGACCGCGCATTGGGCGACGCACCACAAGAACCAGCTCGCGCCGTAAGCCACGAACCGCAACGTGCCTTGCAGCGAAGCGCGCACGATCTCAACGCCCAGAAACGATACCGCGGTCAGCGGCAGCACCAAGATCAGCGCCAGCGAATCGACGCCGATCAGCCTGCCGCCGACGTAGAACAGCAGTTCCAGTACCAGCACCGACGCCGCCGTCCACGGCAAGGCAATCGCCGCGATGCGGCCGAGCATTTTGGAAACGAAGGCCGGCCCTTTGCTGGCGTTGGCTTGCGCGAAATAGCTGGAGAGCAAGAGCGCTATGATGGAAATGGGCGCGACCAGAACGTTCAAGACCGCCCAGCCGGTATACAGCCGGCCGAATCCGGTCGGATCCAGCATCGCGTTCGCGATCAGGAGCAGCAGATAATAGAAGCCGTGCCCGGCAATATAGAATGTGGTCAGAACCAGCGATCGGCGAATTATCGAATGGCGCATCGCATCAAGCCGGTAGAGGCGTTACGCCCGGGTTCAATACAGGCGCGGCGGAACGAATCATCCCATGGATTGGTGGCTCGAGGATACACCCTCGGCACGCGATTTGCGCGCAAGATAGGAGGAGCGAAGCTGGCTGACGGCGATATTGGACGCGAGCCGCTCGCCGATAAAACCGTTATCGTCGAGCAGGCCCAGCATCTGCATATCGGTGTAACACGCATAGCCGGCGTCGCGACGCAGCTTGCGATAGGGCGAAACGAAATTGCGCGCCAGCCCGACGATCGCGGCGCCGATAAAGCCGTTCTGCCGCGCGAAACGCAGGAACGTGACAACATGGCCGACGAGCGGCGTATCCGGCGCGATGATGTCGCCGAGCAAGAGCTTGCCGTCGCTCTTCAGCAGCCGGTGAAACAGGCGCAGCGCGTCGCTGAACTGTCGCCGGTCGAGATATTGCACGACCGAGTTGACGACGATCAGGTCGACCGAGGCCGGCGCAACCGCGTCGAGTTCCGCGTCGTCGAGGACGTGGATTTTCGGGCTGCCGGCGAAATTCGCGAATAGCCGGCGGCGGGTGCTGTCGGCGCGGTCATAGAGCAGCAGGGTCCGGCAGGTTTGCGCCAGGTCGTTGGCGGCGAGTGCGTCGCCGCAGCCCCAGTCCAGGACGACCGCCGCGCCGCCGGCCGGCACGAAACCGCGGATGCCACTCAAAACTTTGGCATAGTGCGCCTCCTGGTGGCGCCGGCTGACATAGATCGCGTTCGGGGCGTTCCAGAAATCCAGCCAGGACTGCATCGCGCGCCCCCGCCCCCGCCCCGACCTTACGCCGCGGTCCTGGAGACATTGCCGGCGTATCCTCGATCGCCTTGATCGGCCGGCGGCAACGGGCTGATGCGAATCAATACCGATTTTGTCCCGACCGACGGCGCGGTTCGCAGCGGAAATGTTGCCGTCATGCATCAGCTCCGAAGCAATCCATCGGGCAAAGTCCGTCTTAACTTTGTATTAATCATACTTAACATAGAAGCGGTTAACCGGGGTAGCCAACGCGTCGTCACATTGGGCACAGGGCTATCATGCTCTCAAGGCTGGCTTACGGCATTGTCGGACTTGTCGTGGTCGCGCTGTCGTTTTCAGCCACGCTGTTCGCGTTGAATACCTGGTCCGGCAATTCCGATTTCGATGTCCCGTTCACCGCCTCGATCCGGTCCGCAGTGCCGGCATCGAGCCCGGCAGCCGCGCCTGCGTCGCCCGCACCTGCATCGCCGGTGGCTGTCGCGGTTGGAGAAACTCCGGTTGAGGCGTTGCCGAAGGTTCAGTCGCGGGGATTCCAATGGAACAACGTCGCGCATCTTCTCGTGCAGCCGGCGACGTCGACGCCCGTGGTCACAGGCCAGCCGGTGTTACGGCTGGTGCCGTCGCCGCATGATGGCTTCCATACGCTCGCCGGACAATTCAGCGGGCTCAATAAGAACCAAATCTATCGGGTCACCGCCTGGGTAAAAGCCGAGGGCGGAGGAAACGTCCAGCTCGAGGTCAGTGACGAACCGGCCGCCGGCCAGCCGCCGCATCACCTCTCCGCGGTTTTCAGTCTCGCCAACCACACGGTTCGCGACGGCGACGTCGTCATCAAAGAGGGCGGCTTCGACCAGGGCCCCGATGGCTGGCAGAAGATATGGCTCAATCTGCTGACGTCCGACGGCCACGTCGATGTCACGGTGCGGCCGGCCAACGGCGACAACCTGACGTACAAAGGCAACAGCAGTCTCGGCCTGATTCTGGGCGGCGTCGAAGCCAACCCGCGCAGCTAGCGCGTTTGGCTGGACGACGTTTATCAGGTCGGCGCCGCCGCTCGGCGCCGTCGCCGGACGTAAAGCAGCAAAGCCAGCGGCAGATAGAGGCCACCGAGCGCGATCAGAATCAGCCAGGTCACCAGGACTTCGGCTATCAGCGCGGTTGGATAGATGAAGCTGGTCAGCGTCGAGCAGGCAAACACTGCCACTGCCACTCCCCCGCCCAACATCATGGTCCGTGCCGTCGGCAGCGGCGTACCGAGCGCCGGCGCCAGGATCGTGGAGAACAGCGCCAACAGGGCTGCCACGACGTAGTTGCGCGGGTTCCACAGTTCGCGCGTGGCGCGGAAATAACTCATCTGCGCCTGTGGTTTTCCGATCACGAAAGACCGCAGGACCAGCCACGGATGCTCGCGCACGACGCGGAAATAAAGCCGGCGCATCTCCACATCATAAGCGCCATTGCTCTTCCATATGTCGATGTCGAGGACGCCGTCGTTCATAGCGACGATAGGCGAGATCCCTTCATTGCGCCCACGCAGATCGTGCATGGCGGCGACGTAACTCATGTCGTCGGAGAAATCCGGAAAGCCATAGCCGTAGATTGCATACAACGTCGGATCGGCACTCACGGTACTGGCATAGAAATCATGCCAGAACAGGTGTGCCTTTGATTCTCTCGAATAAAAGGCGCTGTCCGGCGCAAAACTGCCATAGGCGAGCAAAATGACAGTCCCCAGCACGGCGAGCGCCGCTGGCCAGGTTTCAAGCAGCGATTTGCCGATGGCCGCCGGCCACTGGCCGACATGGAATGCGGCCCGTCGCAACGGCCGCAACCCAGTGACGGTGATGGCCACCAGCAGGACGGCAAGGACCTCCCAAAAAGTTTGCGTTCGGCAAAACACCATGAACATCAGGATGAATATTTGGACGGCGGCCATCGCCACGACGCCAGGCGTCGGCCGGACTTGCTTCACCACGAGCAGCAGCAGATGTAACGCCGGCAGCAGGGCGAGCACCGGAAAAAAGCGGCTGTTCTGCACGGCGAGAATGACGCGGGTCCGCGCATAGTCGAGTCCGAAGTAGTGAGCCGCCAAATACAGCATCAGGAGCATCAGGCAGAAGCGAGAGTGGCGAAAGGTGACAAAGAACAGCACCGTCGAGATCGACAGCAGCGTGAAGTAAAACAGGACAAGCGCATTGATGTTGATGCCGTAAAGCCTGAACGCCCAATAGGTATAATCGACGAGTCCCAGCTCGTTGCCTTGCAGAATGACCGGCGGCAGGTTCGGATCAATCACCACGGCGCTCGCCTCCTGCATCAAGCGATTCATGCGCGCGCCATCGGCGACCAGCGCCGTGCGTTGCTGTGCGGTAGGCATCGGATCGGCTTCACCGTCGATGAGCGCAAGTCCGTGCTGAGTCAGGTAGGAGAGGATGGATCTGTAGCCGACATAGCCATGCAGCGGCTGCGGCTGCATGCGCGATAGCGCAATGACCAGGCTTTCGCGCCAGCGATAGATCGGATTGTCGTACATCCTCGATTGGAAGCCGAGCTGATAAGCATGCAGCACGTTGACCGCCAACAGAAAAGTCACGGCGAGCGCGAAAATCGCCATCACCGTGCGGGGCTCCCGGGCTCGCACCGAAGCAAAAAGTTTTCGGATCGGAACCGGCACCGTCGACGATCCGAGGCGTTCAGTTACTGTCACCCTCGACCTCGACCATTGCTCGCGCGGATGCTTGCGCCGTGCCGTTTCGCGTTGGGGTATTGCACTATTTGCCGATAGGGGTAAATCCCTCAGCAATGGCAGACATCTCGTCCCGTGCGCTCGCTGCTGTTGGTGCCGCGGCGATCCTTTCAGCTGGACTATTCGACTGCGGGCCGCTCACTGCGGCTTCGGCGACCGCCGACAATTGGGCCACTCGGCCCAATACGACGGTGCGCGTCCTGATCATGAAAGCCAACCAGCCCACCGAGGCAATCATGCTGCTGCCTGGTGGTCACGGCAATATAAATCTCGACAGCCAAGGGCATATCGGATGGGGCGATGATGATTTCGTCATTCGAGCGCGCTCGTATTTTGTCGATCATGGCATTATGGCGGTCATTCCCGATGTTCCTACCGATCGGAAGCCTCCGGCCTCACTGGCCGGATTTCGAACATCCGAGCAGAACGCCGATGATCTGCGGGCGCTGGCCGCTCAAATGCACGGCATGGCGCCAAAAGTCTGGATGGTCGCGTACGACACCGGCGCTACATCGGCCCTCAATGCGATCGCGCGCGGCAAGGCCGATCTCATTGCCGGCCTGGTTTTGATCTCGCCCACCCTCGAATACCCTGACCCCGACAGCACGCTGCTCATCGATGGGGTCAAGCGCGTGTTGAAGAGCATGCCCGTGCTCGTGATCGGCCACCAATTCGATCCGTGTTCGTTTCCCGTCCTCGACCGCATCAGAAACGCGGCCGCAGCGTTGCGGGCGCCGCATTTTCAGGCGATCGTCCTGAGGGGCGGCCGAGCGCAATTCATGCTCCGCGATCCGTTCGGCTATCCCGAGGGCAGCTGCAACGCACAGCCTGCCCATGCACTCGCCGGCCTCGAAGCAACAGTAGCCGGCCGAATCGTCGACTGGCTCAGCGATGATGGGATGAAGGCGTTGAACGTGGTGGTGCCGAACACGGCAAACGCCGACTTTCCGCCGATCACGCAGGCGTCGCCATTATCGATTCTACCCGAGCCCGTCACGCCGGGATTCCGCTGGGAGATATTGCGCGCGCTCAACGTGCAGGCCGTCGGCGGCGACCCCATCGTTGGCGGCCAGCCGGTGTTGCGCCTCACCGCGACCCCCAACGACCGCGGCCACACGCTTGCTGCACGATTGACCGGGCTCAAGAGAGACCAGGCTTACCGAATAACGGCCTGGGTCAAGCCGGTGGCGGGCGGTAATGTTGAACTCGCGGCACTCGATCGGCCGGACTCGGAACGCCCGCAAAATAACGGCGCTGCCGTATTTGATTTGTCCAACCACATCGTTCTCCGCGCGTCCGGTACGTCGGGACAAGACATAGAACTGCTCCCCGACACTTGGCAGAAGGTGTGGATCGACATGGCGACGTCCGACGGTCAGCTTCTCGTCGCAGTCCGCGTTACAAACGGCGCAGCGAACCTGTACGACGGCGACGGAAGGCTTGGATTGATTTTAGGTGGGATCGAGGCGAGACCGCTTGATTAGCAATGCTGCGGTCATTGCCGCTGCAAAAACCACTTCACCGTGCGGTCGAGGCCGTCGTCGAGGCCGACGCGGGCATTCCAGCCGAGGCGGCGGCGGGCCTTGGTTGTGTCGGAATAATTGCGTTTGACGTCGCCGACGCGCGGCGCGGCGTGGCGGATGCCGTGGCTGCGGACGCCGTTCTTCTCGAGCACCGTGCGCAACGTCTCGGCAAGTTCCAGCACCGTGGTCTCGGCATTGGTCGCGACCTGAAAGATTTCGCCGCCGACGTCCGGCACCGTGGCGCCGCGGAAAATCGCCTCGGCGATGTCTTCGACATAGATGAAATCGCGGGTCTGCAAGCCGTCGCCGTAGATCTCCCACGCTTGTCCGGCCATGGCCTCGCGGATGAATTTGGCGACGATGCTGCCCTTATGGGTCGACAGCGGCCCGTAGCAATTGCCGAAGCGCAGCGCCACCGTATCGATGCCGAAACTGCGCTTATAGGCCGAGCAATAGGCCTCGCCGGCGAGCTTGCTGGCGCCGTAGGGCGACACCGGATGGGTGGGAAGCTCCTCGTGAATCGGCGGCTCGCAGTCGCCGATCGGCGCGCCGCTCGATGCAAAAACGAAACGGTGCACGCCGCCAAGCCTGCAGGCTTCGAGATAATTGAGCGTGCCGATGACGTTGATGGTGCAATCGCGCGCCGGGTCGGCGACCGACGGTCCGACCCCGGTATTGGCGGCAAGATGGATGACCGCGTCGGCTCCGGCGACGGCGCGGCGCGCCAGGGCGGCATCGCGGACGTCGCCTGTCACGATCTCGATGCGGCAGGCCGCGCCGCCGGCCTCGGCAGGTTCGAGCGTGCCCGGATCGAGCGCCACGACCGGGCCAATCGCTTCGAGTTCGGCACGCGTGCCGACCGAAAGGTCGTCGACGACGCGGATGGTGTCGTTGCTCCGCGTCAGTAACAACCGGATGAAATTCCGGCCGATAAAACCGCAGCCGCCGGTGACCAGCCAGCGCATGCTCACCGCCACCGCACGCGCGGCAGGATGCGCCCGGGCACGATGTGCTCACGATGTTGCAGCACCTGTTCGAGCATGCCTGCGACGACGTCGTCGGTCATCAGGTGCGGCTTGAGCCCGAGCTCGGCCAGGCCGTGATGCGCGGGATTATAGTAATGCTCCTCCATCTCCTTGCGCGGATTGTCGAGGTGTTGGATGGCGACCTCGAGATTGAGCGACCGCCCGACACGCTGCACGCGCTCGGCGAGCTCGTTGACGGAGAAGGTCTCGGTGAATTGGTTGAGGATGCGCAGCTCGCCCTTCCCCGGCGGATGCGCCGCCGCCAGCGCGATGCATTGCAGCGTGTCGCGCAGGTTCAGATAGCCGCGTTTTTGGCCGCCGCGGCCGTAGACCGTCAGCGGAATGCCCGCCACCGCCTGCACCAGAAAGCGGTTCACAACGGTGCCGAAAATATCGTCGTAGTGAAAATTGGGCTTCAGCCGCGGATCGAGATCGGCTTCGTCGCTGGACAGACCATAGACCGGGCCCTGCATCAGGTCGGTGACGCGCAAGCCGTGGATGCGCACGTAAAACCACAGCAGATCGGTGTCGAGCACTTTTGTGGTGTGATAGAGGCTGCCGGCCTGGCGCGGGAACAGAAACTTGTCGCTGCGGCCCTTGTGCTGGATGTCGATCCAGCCTTCCTCGATATCGATATTGGGCGTGCCGTATTCACCCATGGTGCCGAGCTTGATGATGTGGCAGGCGGGCGCGTGACGCATCACCGCCCAGATCGCGTTGAAGGTAGCGACCAGATTGTTCGACAGCGTGGTGCGCGCCTCATCGTAGCCCATCATCGAATAGGGCGCGGACGGCTGTTCGGCATAATGCACCAGCACGTCGGGTGCAAAGGTCTCGACGAGCCGCGACAGGAACTCGAAGTCGCAGCAATCGCCGATCGCCACTTCGACCTTGTCGCCGGTGACGCTCTCGAACAAAGCGGCGCGCTCGGGCAACAGCGGATTGGCCATCAGCGCGTCGGAATTGGTGTCGCGCGCGATCTTGCGGCGCAGATAATTGTCCACCGCGCAAACGTCGTGGCCGGCGCGGCGAAACGCCATCGCGGTGGGCCAGCCGAGATAGCCGTCGCCGCCGAGGATCATGACGCGCATGGCCGCCTCGCGCTATTCGGGACTGCCGCTGACGAGATCATGCCGGCGCAGAAAGTCGGTGAGCTCGGCCTGCGACAGCGTCGCGACGTTGGCCGAATTGTAAGGCTGCTCGACCGCCGTTTCGCGCAGCTCCGCGTAGTGCGGCTTGACCTTTTCCGGCGTGGCGAAAGCCGGCCGCACGACGAAATAGCGCTTGAGCTCCAGCGCCCGGCGCGTCTCCTCGTCGTTCATCAGTTCCTCGTAAGTTTTCTCGCCCGGCTTCGGCCCGACCACCTTGATCTCGATGTCTTCCGCGCGGCGGCCGCACAGCGGGGCGAATTCGCGCACCATGACGGTCGCCAGGTCGGCGATGCGGATCGCCGGCATTTTGGTGATCAGCACGTCGCCCGGCTGGCCGAGCACCATGGATTCGATGACGAGGCGCACCGCGTCGTGCAGCGACATGATGAATCGCGTCATCTGCGGGTCGGTCAAGGTCACCGGGCCGCCATTGCGGATCTGGTCGCGAAAGATCGGAATCACCGAGCCGCGCGAGCCGAGCACATTGCCGAAGCGCGTGGAGAGAAACGTCGCGCCGGACAGATTCGGATCGAGCGCCGCCGCGGTCATGAGCCGCTCGCCCATCAGCTTCGACGTTCCCATCACGTTGGTCGGGTTGACCGCCTTGTCGGATGAGGTAAAGACCACGCGCGCGACGCCGTTCTCCACCGCCGCACGGGTGATATTGTGCACGCCGACGACGTTGGTCTGGATCGCCTCGAACGGCGAGCGCTCGCACAGGAAGACGTGCTTGTAGGCGGCGGCGTGGAACAGCACCTCGATGTTCCTGGTCTCTCGCGTGATCGCGGCAAGATCGCGGATATCGGCGAGCAGGAAATGGGCGGCGTAGCGCGCGCCGTAGCGTTCTTCGAGGAACGCGAGCTCGCTCTCGTTGTTGTCGATGCCGGTCAGCGACGCGATTTCGAAATTTTCCAGAAGCTGGCGCGCCAGCTGCTTGCCGACCGTGCCGCACACGCCGGTGACCATGACGCGCTTGCCGCGCAAATAGGCCCGTGCGTTGTCCTGCGCAGACGATTGGGCATTCATGCGGTCAACGATCGGCGTTCAGCGCGGCTTGTTCAGATCGATGAACTGCGTATAGCGGCTACGTCGGGCCGGCGCAACTGAAGGAGCCATTCCGTTCGCCTCTGCCGCGCCGTGTTTGGGCGCGATTCGGCGTTGGCTCGACTCGCCGCGGCATGTTACATGTTGTCTGAGACCGACGCTGACGATTCCATCAGCAAGAACGCGGCAGGGGAATATCATGAGCTCCGACAGCCCGGCTGTGCTGAATCCCCCGCACCTGTCGATCGTCGTGCCGGTCTATAACGAGGCCGCCATGCTGCTCGCCATGGCCGAGCAATTGGCGCCGCATTTCGACGATTTCGCCGGCCGCGGCCGCTGGCAATTCGTGCTGGTCGACAATGGCTCGACCGACGGCTCGGCCGCGATCTGCGCCGAGATCGCGCGGCGCTGGCCGGGCTCGGTGGTGGTCGAGCTCGACCGGCCCAATTACGGCGAGGCGCTGTGCCAGGGCCTGGCGCAGGCCGCCGGGCCTTGGGCCTTCATCATCAATGTCGATTTCTGGGACGTACCGTTCATGCGCTGGTGCTTCCGCACCCGCGGCGTCTACGACCTCGTGGTCGGATCGAAGCGGGCGGACTTTTCGCTCAACCGCCAGCAAGGCTACCGCAAACTTCTCAGCTGGGGCCTCAACACCATCCTGCAGGCGGTGTTCGGCTTCGTCGGCTCCGACACCCACGGCCAAAAGTTCGTCTATCTGCCGGTGATGCGGCCGATCTTTCGGCAATGCATCATGCGGCGCGGCCAGTTCGACACCGAATTCACCCTGCGCGCCGCGCGCGCGCAGCTGTGGATCGCCGAAGTGCCGGTTCCGATCGTCGAGTTGCGCAAGGCGCGCAACCTGATGCTGCACAAGATCGTGCGCAATTTCGTCGACATCCGCCGCCTGCACCGGGTGATGCGCGACGTGCCGATCAAGGCGGCGACGCGCTATCATCGCTGGTCGCGCGAGGACGTGGAAAAACTCGACGGCGCGCAGACCGCGCTGCTCATCGAGATGGGCCGCCTGCATCGCGGCTCGACCATCCCGATCGATTCGGCGCTCAACGAGCCGCGCGACGCTTCGAGCCATGATCGAAAGCGCAGCGGCGCCGCCGCCGTCGGCACCGCGGCGCGTTCCTGACGTCAGGCCGCGCGCGGCTTTGCCATCACCATGATCAGGCAGTCGGCGAACAAGGCGTTATAAAAACTCGCCTTGTGCGACAGGTGCCAGAAATGCTTGCCGGTGCGGAACCGGGTTTCGCGGGTGAAGCCGAGTTTTGGCAGCACGCTATCGAGCGGCTCCGGCAGCGCCGGGACGATCAGATACATGTTGCGCCCGGTCAATTGCAGCGGCTGGAAGCCGGTGTTTTTTAAAAGCTTGAGCAGGCTGCGGCGCGAGAAGAACTGGAAGTGCTTTTGGTGCTGCAATTCGCTGACGGTGAAGCCGATCATGCCGAGCGCGCGATAGAGCCAGAACGCCGAATTCGGCGTCGACAACACCAGCCGACCGCCGGGCTTGAGCACGCGGAACATTTCGCCGGCGAGAATTTCCGGCGAAGTCATGTGCTCGATGACCTCGGAGCAGAACACCAGATCGAAGGTGCCGTCCGGATAATCGATGCCGCTTTCGAGATCGACGACGTGGCCGTCAAAACCGTGGCTGCGATAACGCGCAATCCCCTCCTCGGAGATGTCGACGCCGCGCACCTTGTGGCCCTTGGCGGCCAGCGCAAGCGAGTTGCTGCCGGAGCCGCAGCCGACGTCGAGGATATCGAGCGGCGCGTCGTCGGGGACGCAATCGATCGTATAGATCTTGCTGGTGCGGGGGATTTCCGACCCTTGGGTATATTTCCGATCGTAAAACGCCTGAATGCTCTGGTGCATGGCGCCGCTGTTGCCTAAGCCGGAAACGGGTCTCGATGCGAAGCCGTTATAGATAGGCGTTTCACATCCGGCAACAGGACTCAGCCCCGAAACGCAGCCATTGCCGGCCGCCGCAGGGCGCCGCTCGCAAATCGGATGGCGGCCGCCGCCGCAATCACCAGCGACAGCACCAGAAAAAAGACGGTCCACACAAAACTGTCGATCATGACCATCGGATTGGTTATCACCAGCCAATTCGGCAGCCAGGCGACGGCGATAAAAAACGGAATCACGCCCGCCGTCGGCAGCAATGTCGCCAGCGCGTCGGCCTGCCACGCCGCCAGGACCACCAGGAACAGGACCGCCGCGGCCGGTATCAGCGCGTTCCAGATCGGCAAGCGGTTAAAAAGGCCGCCGAAGAACTGCTGCTCCGATCGCCAGGCCCGCGCCGGCTTGTCGATGAAAAACGTGTGCGCCACGAATTTTGGATCGTTGCGCAGAAGGTCGAAGAACGCTGCCCGCGTAAATTTCTCCAGCGCGGTCCGCTTGGTCGAGCCATCGCGGTTGAGGTATTGCGGTCGCTCGTCCGGCGGCAATTTCATGATGGCGATGTGGGCCACCTCCGCGGGCATCGCATCGTCGGTGGCGCCATTCACCGACGGGCCGTATTTCTTGTCCCATTCCGGCTCGAGCTGCAGCGAAGACAACAGGCCCTGCCAGAACATATGCCGCGGCACGTCGCCCTGCACGCGGTAGACCGGATGCAGCGACGCGGCGGCCAATACCTGCCCCGACAGCAAAATGGCGAGGGCGACGACGGGCATGAGCGCCGAGCGCGATCGCCGCCACTCCCACAGTGAGCGCAGCGAACGGCCGCGCCGCAATGCCAGCGCCGCGCCGATCAACCAGAAGGCCGACAACGCCAATGCGGCCCAAATGACCGGCGACCGGATTTGCAGGGCAAAAGCGAAAATCGCCGCCTGGATGGCGACGACGATATAGTCGAGCGGACCGAGCCGGTAACGCGGCCGCGTCCACATGACGATCAGGTGCAGCACCGGAATGGCGGCGATGGTGCAGAGGAATCTCGGATCCTTCACATCGATGCCGGAGCCCGAGAAAAAGGCGCTGGAACCGACGAAATTCACGAAGTCGGCGCAGACGACCATGTAAAGCGCCAGCGTCATCGCGACGGCTGCGGCCATGGCGCCGACGCTGCGCCAGTGACCGATGCCGTAAAGCACCAACGATACCGTCAAGATGACGAAGTAAAAGTAGGTCAACGCCCGGATATTTACGCCAAAAACCCGAAACGCCAGATAATTGTAGGTGCCGAGCCCGATGTCTTCTCCGGAAAAGCCGATGAGGTCGATGTAGTCGCCCTTGGCATTGGCGGGCGCCGGCGGCGGCAGATCGATTGTTTGCGCCCGCAGCAGCGCAGACTGCAGCAGCTTCGCATCGCGCAGATTGTCGGGATACGGCACGTCAGGCAACTGCTCCGCCTGACTCGTGAGGCCGCCCCTGATCAGCGTGGCGAGGAGGCGCTGGTCGATGGCGGCGCCGCCGATGCCGAAGCGCAGTTTTGTCAGCGCGGCGCTGATGGCGTAAAGTTGGCGGCTCCAGCCCTGCTGCGTGACGGTGTCGACGAGGTTCTTTTCAAATAAGGTCCAAAGCATCGCCCCGAGCAGCAGGAGCGCGACGGCAAATGCGGAACAGGACGCGAGCCAAGCCTTGCCGCCGCGGCCGGGTGCCGCTGCGGGGCCCTCGCATGCTGCCGATTGGGAGGTCACGGGATTCCGGGATGTTGAAGAGAACAGGCGCCCAGACACTTGATCTTTTTGCAATCGCGACGCAAGAGCCGTGCAAGCCGCAGACCGGCGGCAGGAACGACGAGCCTATGCACCCGGCACCGATGAGCACTCCTCTATGAGCCGCGCCGTCATCCTCGCCGGCGGACGCGGGACCCGCCTGCACCCGTTCACCATCACGCTGCCGAAGCCGCTGGTTCCGATCGGCGACCGGCCCATCCTCGAAATCGTCATCCGGCAGCTGATCGCCTCCGGCTTTTCGCACATCACCATGGCCGTCAATCACCAGGCCGAGCTCATCCGCGCCTATTTCGGCGACGGCGCCCGGTGGAATATCAAAATCGACTATTCGCTGGAGAAAAAGCCGCTCAGCACCATGGCGCCGCTGCGCCTGATTGCGGATTTGCCCGACGATTTCCTGGTCATGAACGGCGACGTCCTGACCGATCTAGCCTTCGACCGCTTCCTCGACGCGCATAGCCGCGACCGGCAGCTCTTTACGATATCCGCGGCGGAGCGCGAACAGACGATCGACTACGGCGTGCTGCAAAGGGGCGCCGACGGCTATCTCGCCGGCTTCGAGGAGAAGCCCAAGATTCCCTACTGCGTGAGCATGGGCGTTTATTGCGTCAACAAAAAAGTTCTCGATCTGATTCCGGAAGGGGAATCATTCGGTTTCGACCATCTGATGCTGAAAATGATCGCCGAGCGCCGCCGCGTCCGCACCGTGGTGCACCACGGATATTGGCTGGATATCGGGCGCCCCGACGACTATCAGAAGGCTCTCGAGGATTGGCCGACTTTGCAAGCAAAGCTCGAGCCTTGACGCCGGACCTCGCCGCGTAGCGGAAAACTCAAGCAAACCAGCCGACAGCCGCGCTAATTCGCTTGATCCGAAGCGCGGCGCCGCGCCACCACGAACATGATATCGAACAGGTTGACCACAACGCCGAGGTCGAACAGCCGCCAGGCGGGCAGCAGTTCGTAAAGCTTCGGCTTTTTCATCCGCAATACCGTGACCGCATAGAAGATCCATCGCAACGTGCGCGCATTGCCCGGATGACTGACGTGAACGACGTCAAAACCGTGTCGATCGAGCAACGCGGTGATGGTCTTGACGGAAAAATAGTGCAGATGCGTGGGCGGATGAATGAGCCGCCATTTCGGCCCGCGCCATCGCGCGTTCAAGCTGTCGATGTCGCCGGTCGTCAGCGCCAAGAGGCCGCCCGGCTTGAGATCCTTGGCAATCTTGCCGATGAAGAGGTCCGGGCGCTTGAGGTGCTCGATGGTATCCCACATCACCATCAGGTCGTAACGGCGGCCCAAATCCATGTCCAAGTAGTTGCCCTGGACCGCCGGCACGTGCAGCGTCTCGGTCGCATAACGCACCGCGGCCTGCGAAATGTCGACGCCCGACGCCGAACGCACCGAGGAAGCGATTTCGGAAAGGAAAAAGCCGTAGGCGCAGCCGACTTCGAACAGGTCTGCCTTGGCGAGGTCCGGCCGCAACGCTTTCAAGGTCTTGATGCGCTTGCGAAAGTTGAGGCGCAGCGAAGGCTCTTCGGCGACATAGTCGAGATATTCTTCGCCGTAGAAATAGTTTTCGCCGTACAACGCCGCGAGCTCGGCGTCGGGAATCCGCAGATCCGCCGAGACGAGGCCGCAGCGCGCGCAGCGAAACAATCCGGGCAAGTGGCAGGGCTCGTACGCGCCGCCGCACACGATGCAGCGGGTGGGATCGAGCCGAACGGCATCGGCAGGCGGCGCCGTGGGTTGCGGGCTACTCATGCGACCGATTCGCTGGATGTCTCTATCTCGTCGTCGCGGCGATCGGCGAAAAGAAATGCTCCGCGTACCAACGCCAAGTACGACCGACTCCGTCTTCGAGCGAAACACGCCGGTCATAACCGGTCAAGGCGTTGGTTCGCGCCATCGACGGGCAGCGGCGCGCCGGCGAGCCCGCGGTGTCATCGCCGGGGATGAGATTGACATCGGCGCCCAGCGTGCGGCGGACGATCCCCGCGACTTCGAGGATCGGATATTCCGGCGCCTCGGTTCCCACGTTCCACACTTTGCCGACGGCGGCGTCGCTCCCGGCCAGCCGCTTGATCAGCTCGACGGCGTCGTCGATATAGCAAAAGGTTCGCGTGTGCCGCGGCGAGTGGATGCGCACGTCCGAGCCGGGCTTGCTCGCATGCATCCGCTGCATCAGCTCGGGCACGACGTGTTCGGTGCCCATGCGCGGCCCGTAGACATTGTGCGGCCGGACGATGATGTAGGGCACGCCGGCCTGGCACACCATGGCTTCGCCGTAGAGTTTTGAAAGCATGTAGCTCGAGCGCGCGCCGGTCAACGGTGCCAGCGCGATGACCGAATCTTCCCGCGTCGGAAATTGCAATAACCCGGCCGCCAAGCTGCCGGCATAAACCTCGCTGGTGGAGGCAAAGACACAGGCGCGCAGCTTTTTCTGCCGGCGCGCAAGACGGAGCGCTTCGCGCGTCAGCGCCACATTGAGCGTCAAGGTTTCATAGGGGCGATCCATCACGTTCGCCACGCCCAAAATGGCGGCAAAATGGAAAATCGCGTCGTAGTCCGCCGCCAATGTGTCGGTTGCGCCCTCGGCGGCAAGATCGAGCCGAATGAGCTCGGTATCCGGCTGCGCGCGGAATGCGGCCAGTTCGGCATCGTCCTTGCCGCGGGAGAAATTGTCGAGAACGTGGACCGCAACGCCATCGGCCGCAAACGCGCGCGCCAAGCTCAGACCGATAAATCCCGCGCCGCCGGTGATCAATACGGTTTTCATCACCGCAGCAGTCCCCGGCCGATCGCCGCGACTTTGAAACCGGCTTGCCGCAAGGATTCCAATTGCGGCCGGCTCAGCACGCCGTTGGCATCGAGCACGACCGGCCGCGCGGCGCCGCTCCACGCCGCAAGGTCGATGGCGCGGTACTGCTTGTGCCCGACGGCGAGGATCACCGCGTCAAAGCCATGGGCGTCGGGCAGATCGCGATGCAACGGCATGTCGATCGGTGTATCGACGAGCGGATCGGCGATTGCGACATTTGCCTGTTTGTCGGCGAGCATGCGCGCCAGCGTGAGCGACGGCGAATGACGGGTATCGCCGACGTCCTCGCGATAGCTTGCGCCGAGGATGAGGACATGCTTGCCGGTGAGGCCCTCGGCAAAAGCTTCCTCGAGCAGCGCGACGGTCGCCTGCGGCATCCGGCTGTTGATGGTCACGGCGGCGGTCGACAGCGGGAACGCAGCATCCGCTAAACCGAATATGTCCTGCGCGGAAGCGCTGCCGAACATCGGATCCTTGCTGAGACAATAGCCGCCGACGCCTAGGCCCGGATAACGAATGTTCTGATGCGTCGGCCGAACCCTGATCGCCTCGAGCACCTCGAACAAATCGACGTCGATGCGGCGGGCGAATTTCTCCCACTCGTCGATCAGCGCGATGTTCACCGCGCGAAAGGTATTTTCCAGGACTTTGGCCGTTTCCGCGGCGCGGATGGAGGCAAGCCGCGTCAACGGCCGCTTTGCGGTGTCGACAAAACTCGCCAGGAAGGCTTCCGCGGCGTCGGCGGCCTCAACCGTCATGCCGGCATAGACCCGCCACATGTCGACGATCGACGCGAGGTAGCCGTCGCCCGGCATTACGCGCTCGTAGCAATAAGCGAGCTGCAGCGCATGCACCGGCAGCGAACGCGCCGCCAGACGCTCACGCAGCAGCGGCGCGACGATGCGCTCCGTGGTCCCCGGCGGCACGGTGCTTTCCAGAAGGATCAGCGCATCGGGCTTCATGTGATCGCCGACGGCGCCGATGGCGGCGCGAAACGGCGGCAGGTCGACCTTCGGATTGGCGGCTTTGTCGTCGATGTCGAGACCGATCTCGACGACGATGATATCGGCCTCGCCGAACACGCTGGCGTCGGTGACGGCGACGAGGTTGCCGGCAATCCGCGCCGACCGGGCGGCACCAACAAGCGCCGCATCGGTCGTTGCGAACGGAAATGCGCCTTGATTGAGGGCCGCCGCCCGTTCACGGCCGCTCGCGGTCGGCAGATCGACCCCGATGACGTTGTAAAGCGCATTGCCTGCGCCATCGCGCGCCGCGGCGATGACGATGGCGTTGGCGGCGCCGACAAAGCCGAGACCCTGCACGCAGACGATCTTGCGGCCGCGTTTGTCGCTCAGGAGACTGCTTAAAGTCGCCGCCGTCCCGTCCAAAATCACGCGCGAACTCACTCGCCGACCTTGTCGGCCACCGAGCCGAGATCGTCGACCACGCGCGGATCGTCGTCGTGATCGCGAACCGCCATGTGTTGCTCGGCGTCGCCCATATCGCGCGGACGGCCGTGCTCTAGGCGCCGGGCCACGAGATAGTGTGGTCGGTTCTTCACCTCATCGAAGACGAGACCGACATATTCGCCGATGACGCCGAGAAAGAACAATTGCAGGCCGCCGAGGAAGGTGACGCTCGCCACCAGCGACGCCCAGCCGGGCACATTCGTCTTGGTAAAGACGAAATAGGCGACGATCTGTGCGGCGCCGGCCAAAATGCTGAGCAGGGCCAGAACTATTCCGGTGACGGTGCAAAAGCGCAGCGGCGCCTTCGAAAACGAGCAGATGCCGTTCAATGCGAAATTGAACAGCGTCGCGGCGCCGTATTTCGAGCGGCCCTTGGTGCGCTGCGCTGGCACGAAGGCAATGTAATCGACACGGAACCCGACCCAGCCGACCAGGCCGCGCAGGAACGGGTTATGCTCGCGCATCTGGGTCTGAAATATGCGCACGACCCGCGCCGACATCAGCCGGAAGTCGGCGGCGCCGACCTGCAGATCGACCGCACCGATTTTCTCGAACAACAGATAAAACCAGCGCGACGTCAATCGCTTCGCCGGGTGAATGTTGCGGCCGTCGTTGCGAATGGCTTGCACGATGTCGGCGCCGTCCTCCCAGCGCCGGACGAATTGCACGATAAGCTCGGGCGGATGCTGCAGATCGGAATCGAGCATGACGACCGCGTCGGCTGCGCTGTGATCCATTCCGGCCATCAACGCCGCCTGGTGGCCGAAGCGCCGCGACATCACGAGAATCTCTATCCGGGGATCCTGCTTGGACAGCGCGAAGAGCTTCGCCTCGGTTCGATCCGGAGAAGGATCAAGCACGTACACGATCCGAATTTGATAGCGCGCGCCGAGCTTGCTCAGCGCCTCCACAAGCTTTTCGTGGAAGGATTCGATGACCTCCTCTTCCTGAAAGACCGGGCAAATGACGTCGATGCTCTTCATCGCGGACGAATCGCCAGTTATTTTCCGTTCAGCGGCATCGGAACCGCCGAAAAAGCAGCAAAGACCTTAGGGTGGACGTGGCAAAATGGCAATGGATGCGCCCGGCAATTACTCTCCCGATTGCGGACATGCTCCGGTTTCCAGCCGCCCGACGCGCCATGAAAGAATTTCAGGTTTTACGATCCGCTGTTGAGCGGCACGCCCACCGGCGGGGCTTCGGCTTCGATGCCTTCGCCGATGCTTGCGTCGTGGCGTTCGGCGCGCGGGCGGATCGAGAAAAACCGGCGCACGATGCGGATCATGGGACGTTCGTAGACCAGATAGGAGATCCGGGCGACGGCGACGGAAACCAGCATCAGGATCACGAACAGCACGACCCGGATGAGGAGGGGCTGATTGTCAGCAAGCCGGTGGCCGAGATTATGCACGACCCAATGGTGCAGCAGATAAAGCGAGTAGCTCGCCTCGCCGCCCAGCACCATCCATCGATTGGACAGGATGCGTGAAAACACCAGTTCCCTGACGGCCGACGCGGCCATCAGGATGCCGAACGCGCCGGCGAGGCACGTGGTGATGGCGCCGCTCATTGGCAATAGCCGCACGTCGCAATAAAGATAAGCGACCAGGATAACGGCGAGTGACGCGACGCCCGCGACCGTGGCGCGCGCCGGCTCCACTTTCGCGGTCATGACGAATTGCGCGGTGAAGGCGCCGATCAGAAACTCAAAAATGCGAATCCACGGCGAATTGTAGATGAGCCAATGGGAGAAATGACCGGCGGCGCGCGGATTGCCGGTGTAGAACGCCGCCCAATTGTTCAAATAGCCGCGATATTCGGTGAGCTCGTAGGCGAGAACCGCACCGATCACGGCAACGACACAGCCGATGACGACCAGGCGCGTCCCCACGAGCCGGCGCAGCGTCGGCGCCAAGAGCGGATAGGTTGCGTAGAAGAACGCCTCGGTCGACAACGACCACATCAGACCGGTGGCGTTGCTATAGGCTTCGCTCGCGGGCCGGTCGCCGAACACCCAGAACCACCACGACTGCGTGAACGTCAAGAACAGCGGGATCGGCCCGACATTATCGGTTTGGCCGTCGGCGGTCCTGAACGCTTCGACGGTGGAGATGACGAACACCAGAAAAAACAGCGGGTACAGCCGCGCGAACCGCGCCACGAAGAACGCGCGAGTCCCACCCGGCAGCGACACCGAGGAGCTGTAATTGTAATGGATCACGAATCCGCTCAGCACGAAGAATAACGTCATGCCGATATTGGCGAGCCCGACGAACGGCGAATTATACGGCGTGATGCTGCCGGGCTGCTCCAACAGCAAAATGAAATAGAAGGCATGCGCAAACAGCACGGTGCCGGCGGCGATGAAACGCAGTCCGTCGAGCGAGGCGATATGCGGATGGATCGGATCGATCGTGGTGTCGCGGCGGGCCTCTACCGTATCCATGAGCTCTCCGCCGCCGGTCGTCGATCACAATTTTATGAGGGTTCAAGCCGCCGCGAACTATAGCGACGCGACCATCGGTCCACAACCGTCGCGCGGCGCCGCCGCGCGCTCATCGAAGATAGGGCGTGAAATGCGGCACGATCAGGAACTGATAAACCAACAAGACGCCGATCATGGCGGCGAACAGCGTACCGATGACGATCTCGCGGCCCATGGAATATGCTTGTCCTTCCGCAAGCATGTTGGCTTCGCGCGGGCCGAAGCTGCGCAACAGGCGCCGCGCCACCGCTTTGCGCACAAAGGCGCGCGCCGGAACCTCGATCAAACGAAACGTCGCGGTCGACAGGATCAACGTCAAAGCGACGCCCAGGACAATCCGCAACGCGGTCTCCAATTCCACGCCGTAACGAAAATCCATCGACGGCCGCTCGAAGATCCGCAAGGTCCAGGTATGAACGGCGTAGATCGAAAAGCTCAGGTCGCCGAGACGGACCATGAGCGGCGTCGACAGCATCGTGGCGACCGTGGACGACCGATAGCGGCTGACGCAGAAAATCAGCGCGGCGAGCGCGACGCCACAGCCGTAATTCAGCTTAAGAAGCTCGGTGTATTGCGCGACTTTGCCGCCGAACGGCCGGAACAGATAAACCAATCCGAAGGCGACGAGAAAGACCAGCGCGGCGCCGAGAACGATGCGGCCCCGGCGCTCCTCGCGCGCCGACGCCGGGTGCTGCGACAAGATCGCGTAGATTTGCGCGGTCAGGCAACCCAGGATGAATTCGAATACGCGGCTATAGGGCGAATAGTAGAACAACCACCAAAACACCGTGTGCTCCGACCCGCTGACGTTGCCGTTCATGTACCGCACGCCGAAGGCGTTGATCGCGTCGCGATGGCCGGCGGCGTAGGCAAACGCGGTCAACACCAGGACCGACATCGCGCCCGCGGTGGCCAAGAGGCCGGCGATGCTTCGCATGCGGGCGATGTACAGCACCAGGACGATATAGGTCACATAAAAGAAAAACTCGGTCGACAACGACCAGCTCAAGCCGAAGGTGCCGTCGAGCAAAAGTCTGTCGCCAAAAAGCACGATGTAGACCCACGACTGCGTCAATGTCACAAAGTGCGCCATGACGAGCAGCAAATTCAGCTTATGCTCGTAAAACCATTGCAGGACTTCATCGACGGCGAGACCGACCAGAAAGAAACAGATGAACAGCGGATAGATGCGGGCAAACCGCGCGCCGAGAAATTCGACGATCGCCCAGCGCAGCCGCATGGTCGAGAACAGCCGGCTGTAATTGTAGTGGATGACGAAGCCGCTCAGGACGAAAAACAGCGGCATGCCGTATACGGTGAAAAATTCGCCGTAACCGAACACCGTCCGGGTATCCTTGAAATTCGCCAGCCAGCTGCAGGCGTGCGAAAACAGGATGCAAAACGCCGCCAGGAAACGCAGCCCATGCAGCGCCCGCAATTCGTGCGAGCTCTCGCCGACCTGGCTGATGCCGGTCTTTTTGGCAAGCTCCGCCGCGCCCGCCGCCGGCGAATCGCTCGCCGCGGCGCTGGTGCCGCCCGGCGCGGGCTTTGCCGTGATGTCATCCATCGAGTCCGCACCTTCCGCATCGAGCCGGTGCAATAGTATCGGAGCATGCATGAGCGCTCAATCGGAATGCACGGAATCGAGCGAATCGATTTCGTTTCCGAGCCGACGCGCGTGACGACAATTTCGACCGCCGTCGGCCGTATCAGCTGTGCAGATATCCGGCACAGCCTTGCTTGCAAAAACCCGGCTCACTATGATGCAAAAAGCGCGTCAAGCCGCGGAATTGACCAAAAGGAACCGGGCCATTTTGTCCGAAGGCCGCTAACGATGGGCGATCATTCAGAAGCAGCGGCATCGAACGGGCGCGCCATAAAACAAATAACGCTGCTGATGCCGGTTTGGGGATACCAATTCATCGGCCGGTTCCTCGAATTCTGCCTGCCGACGCTGCTGGCGCCCAATAACATACCGGCCATCGCGCGAGAGCTGCCTTGCCGCTTCGTCTTGCTGTCCAGCGTGGCCGACGAGCCGGTCATCCGGTCGCATCCGGCGTGGCAAAAGCTCGAGCGGCACTGCGTCTGCGAAATCCGCTCGATCGACGATCTCATCACCCAAGGCAATCACACCGCGACCATCACGCTCGCCTTCGAACGCGCGTTGCGCCGGTCCGGCGACGCGATGCGCGACACCTGCTTCATTTTCCTGATGTCGGATTATCTCATTGCCGACGGATCGCTCAAAACCGTGCTGCGCCAGGTCGAGGCCGGCGCCGGCGCCGTGCTGGCCGGAAATTTCCAGATCATCGCCGAGGATGCCGCGCCGCTGCTGCGGCAACGCCTCGATCTGGAGTCGCACGAGATCGTCCTGCCGCCGCGGGAGCTCTTGCGATGGTCGCTCGCCCATCTGCATCCGGCGACAATGGCCAACATCGTCAATTTCGGCCTGACCCACAACGCCCATACCAACCGGCTGTTCTGGCGCGTCGACGAGAATTGCCTGATCGGGCGCTTCTATCTGATGCATCCGATCGCGATCCATCCGGAAACCAGCGATTTCGTCGTCGGCTCGTCGTGGGATTATTCGTTCGTGCCCGAGCTGTGCCCGTCCGGCAACATCGCGACACTGACGGATTCCGACGACTACCTCGTGGTCGAGTTGCAGCGGCGCGACTACGAGTGGGAGAATTTACGGACGGGCCCCGTGCTGGCCGCCGAGCTGGCGCAAAGCTTGGCGGAATGGACGACCGACTATCACCGGCGCAACGTGGCGCAGACGGTCGTCTTCCATGCCGCGGACCGGCCGGCGAATCTGACGCAGTCAATCGCCCAGTCGGACGCATTCGTCGAGAGCGTACGTCGGTCGCTTTCGGCCCCGGCGCTCGACCATCGGCGGCATCCCTACTGGGTCGGATCGATCGCCGTCAACCGGCACCGCAGTCATCGGCCGCTCAGCAAGGCGGATTGGTCCTTTCTGCTGAGCGAGAAGCCACGGCAATCGAATTCTTCGCTGCGTCGCGCGCGAGCGAAACTATTTGGCTCGCCACCCGAGGTCACCAAGCTGCACCCGTTGTGGCCGGATTACAAACTCCCGCTCGAGGCGCTCAACGACATGGCGTCGTCGAATGAGCGCGTGCTGTTGGTGGCGCACGGTGTCGAGCCGTTCGCGCCATGGATCGTGGGCGCGGCCGGCGACATCGTCACCTTGAACTCCGACCACCTGCTGCAATTGACCCACGTTCAATACAGCGAGCTGGTCGGCGCCTTCGACGCCTGCGTGCTGTTCTCCGGCGATGCGATGCTCGATCAATCCGATGCGCTCATCGAGCATATCGGGCCTTTGCTCAAGGCCAAGGGCCGGCTCATTCTGATGGCGACCAACAGCCTGTCGGCTGCGGACGCCGCCGAGTTCAGCCGGAATTTTGCCGCCGAGGTCGGCCGGCTTCTGAACCGGTCGGTTTGGATCGAAGATATCCAATATGTCGCGCTGAGCCCGCAGCGCAGGGCCCTTCGCAATGCGATGACATGGCTGGCGGCGCGGAGCGGCCGGACGCCGTTCCTTGCCGCGGCGGCATTGCCGGTCGCGCTGGCCAATTATCTGCCGAACGTGGCCGCGCGCAGCAGCAGCACGCCGCCGCCCGGCGCCTGGTCGAGCGTGTGCCTGACGCTGCGGGCGTCGGAGCAAGCCGCCCCCTACCCGGTGCGGTTCGCGCAGGAAGCCGCGCTGGCGCGCGCCGGCCTGGCGGCGGCGCAGCGCCCGCCGGTGCCCAGCGAAGCCCTGCAAATGCCGGTCGGCCTGCCGACCCAGAGCCTGCAAGCGAGCCGCCTGTGGCAGGACGACGAAGCCCGGCTGGCCTCGCATCTGGCGCGCTATCGGTTCATTGCCGCGGTGATCGGCGTCCGCCACGACGTCGCCGAATACGGCTGCGCCAGCCCGACCGGGACGCGGCTGATCCTGCAGCAGTCGCGAAAAATGACATTGTTCGACCCACGACCGCTGGTCGTCGGCGACTTGCAATGGCGTTTCCAGGACGATTGGCGGTTCGAGGCGCGGCTGCATGACATCGTCGCGAAGCCGCTGTCGCGGCAAGCCGATTCGGCTTACTGCGTCGATTTCCTGCAATACATTTCGCGCGACGAGGAGGATGATTTCGTCCGCAACTTGCGCGACTCGCTGTCGCGGGAGTCCGATTTTCTGCTCATCGGCAGTCCCTCCTATGGGGCCGGCGCTCCGCCGGGCACGCAGCCCGCGCTCGGCGCCGACACGCTCCCCACCATGGCGGCGCCATCGGACCGCGATGACCTGCCATGTCGGACCAGAACCGCGCGCGGCCACGCCGTGATTTATCGGCGCACCGGCGCCGAGCTGAAGGCCCTGACGGAGCGTTTTTTCCAAAACGTATTCATGTTCTCGATGGTCGATGACGTCGCCCAGCCGGGCATACAGCCGAACGCCCAGCACATCTTCGCGCTGAGTTGCGGCAAAAAAGACTGAAAGCTCGCGGGCTGCATGTCACGGGCTGAATGTCACGGGCTGAATGTCACGGGTTTGCGGCCGCGCTCGCACCGCAGCCGGATGCGCTAGTCGCGGAACGGGACGCGCGCCACCAGAAGCATGACGGTCATGACGCCGACGAACGACCACAGGACGAACCGGCCATAGCCGAAAAATACGTCGCCCGACATTTTCTGCATCTCGACGGCGAGAAGCGCCGCGAACAATGCAATGCCGAAGAGAACGTATTTGCCAATCCTGTTGAGCTTACGTTCCATCCGATCCAAACGATCGTGATCCGTCATTCGAGCTGTTCCCATTAAACCCGGCACTCCTTTTGTTTAATGGCTCACTTTAATGGCTCAAGCCTCGCGGCAAAGGCGTTCCCGGAAATATTTGCTCCGGGCGGCCGGCCGCAACGCCACTGATGGTCTTAACGCTGACTGTCTCGACGCTCTTGACGCTGCAATACCGACAAACTGGCCATACCAACGGCGTCACGGAGGGCCGTTCGCCGCCGGCCAGCCTCGAACTGGCACAAGCACGCAGAATCACCTGGCGAGCGTGCATCGCGGCGCAATTGCGCCTTCGCCTGCAGATTCTGTCAATAGTCGCCGATAGCGCCGCGCGAGATTTCTGTTTAAAATTCGGTGGTAACCTGACAGCGGCGCGATCACGGTGCCGGACCTTCGCGGCACCGGGAGCCCGTCGCCCGCAGCACGGGCGATTGCCGTCGGATCCGGCAGACCCCATGAGACCGGGATGAATGGAAATAGCCACGCCACGCCGCCTGCGCTTTCCGTGGTCTTGCCGAATTACAATCACGCCAAACTCATCGGCCGCGCCTTGGCGGCGCTGCTCGGCCAGGAGCGCACCGCCGACGAGATCATCGTCATCGACGACGGCTCGACCGACGACAGCGTCGACGTCATCGAGCGGATTGCCGCCACGGCGCCGGCGATCCGCCTGTTGCGCAATCCAAACAACATCGGCGTGATCCCGACCCTGCAGCGCGGCCTGGAAGCAGCGCGCGGCAAATATGTCTATTTCGCCGCGTCCGACGATTGGGTTTTGCCCGGCTTTTTCGCTCTGGCGCTGCGCCGGCTCGAAGCCGATCCGGACGTTGGCCTGTTCTGCGGCGAAGCGATGTTGATCGACGGCGGCAGCAACCGGCCGTTCGCGGTGCGGCCGGCGGTGCGGCCGCGGCTGCGCGCCGGGCGGATCGACGCCGCCGGCACGGAAAACCTGCTGCGCTCGACCGACAACTGGATCCTGACCGGAAGCGCGATCTTCCGCCGCGATTGCGTCACCTGGGCCGGCGGCTTCGATGCCCGGCTCGGCACGTTCGCCGACGGCTTCATCGCCCGCAAGGTGGCGCTGAAATTCGGCTTTCTGTTCGAGCCGGCAATCGTCGCCAGCTGGGTGGTGTTCCCCGACAGCGTCTCGCGCCGCACGGCGCTCGACCTGCAACGCACCAAATACATTCTCGACGTCGTTCCCACCCTGATCGCCGCCGACCCCGGCTTTCCGTCCTGGTACGCCGACGCGTTCCGCGACCGCTGGCGATTCGCTGCCTGCCGCCTGGCGCTCCAGGCCGATCCGATCGCGCGGCCGGTCCTGTTCGAACTGGGCGCGCGCTCCGCCGCGGAGAAGGCCGAATTGGAATCGATTTTGGCCTGGCGGCAGCGGAACCTGGCGCGCTTGGTGATTCTGGCCCGGCTATGGTATCGGCTGCGGCCGACGTCGCTGTTCGCGCTGTTGCGGACGATGCTGGCGATGCGCCGTGTTCGCCTCGCTTTGCGCTTTCGGTTCGGGCAAATACCCGGTATGACGGCGGCGCCAGTCGGGCCGGGCGACGCCTGACCCGGGCTTTAGCTTCCGAAGGTCGTCGTTTCCGAAATGCTGACGCAAGTCAAAGATGCGCCCTCGATGACGGCAACGGCGGCTACCGCCGTCGATTTCGTGTCGCAATCGAACCTCGATCTCAAGGCCAGGATCGCACGCACGATCGCCGAAGAGATCGTGGCCGGATTCCGCGTCTGGCGGGTCTGGGGCATCATGGGTTGGGACGACATCCGCCAGCGCTATCGCCGCTCGGTGCTCGGCCCGTTCTGGATCACGCTGAGCACGGGTATCTTCATCTTGCTGCTCGGCATCATTTACAGTCGCCTGTTCCATATGGAACTCGAGCATTACATGCCGTACCTCACGGTCGGCTATATCGTCTGGGGCTTCATGTCGGCCGCGGTCAACGACGGCTGTATCGCGTTCACCGACAGCAGCCGCATCATCAAGCAGATCAAGCTGCCCTATTCGGTTTATGTGCTGCGCATGGTGTGGAGAAACTTCATCATATTTCTGCACACCATCGTCATCTACATACCCGTCGCCATCGTCTTTCGTGTCGAACTGAATTGGGCCACGCTTTTGGCCATACCCGGCCTCATCCTGGTCGGCGTCAACCTGATCTGGATGACCACGGTCGTCGCCATATTGAGCACGCGCTATCGCGACATCCAGCCCATCATCGGCACCGCCTTCCAGCTCGGCATGTTCGCAACCCCGATCATGTGGCCGATCAGCTCGCTCGGCGACGCCAGGATCGTTGCCGAACTCAATCCGGCTTATCACCTGATCGAGATCACGCGCGCGCCGCTGCTCGGCGAGTTCGCCGGACTGCATTCGTGGCTCGCCGCGATCGGCCTGGCGATCGTCGGCTCGATCCTGGCGGTCGCGCTCATGGTGCGGGCGTCGCGACGTATCGTCTTTTGGATCTGATTGAAGAGAACGACGTGGCCGCCATATTCCTCAAAAACGTCGGCGTGGATATTCCGATCTTCGACGTCAAGACGGCGTCGCTGAAAAAGGCGTTGCTCGGGCGCACCATAGGCGGGCCCTTCGCCCGATCCGGCGCTCATCTGATGGTGAGTGCGCTGAAGAATTTCGACTTCGAAGCCCACGACGGCGACCGAATCGCGCTGGTCGGCGACAACGGCGCCGGCAAGAGCACGCTGCTGCGAGTGGTCTCCCACGTCTATCCGCCGACCAGCGGCCTGGTGCATGTGGTCGGCAAGGTGTCGCCGATGTTCGACACCATGCTCGGCATGAGCATGGATGCCACCGGCATGGAAAATATCCAGATCGCCGGCACCATCTGGGGCATGTCGCGCGCGCAAATCAGAAACAGCACCGAGGACATCGTCGAATTCACCGAGCTCGGCGAATTCCTGAAAGTGCCGGTGCGCACCTACTCCAACGGCATGCTGCTGCGGCTCGCCTTTGCCATCGCCACCGTCCGCGATCCGGAAATCCTGCTGATCGACGAAGCCATCGGCGTCGGCGATTCCGGTTTCTTCAAGAAGGCCTTCGCCCGCCTGCTGCAGCTCGTCGAGCGCTCCCGCATTCTGATGGTGGCGTCGCACCAGGACCAGACGTTGCGCCGCTTGTGCAACAAGGCGGTCTGGCTCGATCACGGCAGCCTCATGGCTTATGGCGAATTCGAGAGCGTGCTGAGCGCCTACCGCAATCCGGGTACGCCGGCGCAACAGCCGGCCACGGCTTGAGCTGGAAACCCGCGCTCACACCGCCGCATGGTTTTGTGCTAGGAACGACAAAACCGAAAAGCGGGCGATGGGCAGCCGTCTGTTGATACCGGTGATCATGTGCGGCGGCGCGGGCACGCGGTTGTGGCCGGTCTCGCGCGAGAGCATGCCCAAGCAGTTCGTGCCGCTGGTCGAGACGCGCTCGACGTTTCAACAAGTGCTCGGCCGCATCGGCGACGCGACGGTATTCGAGCGGCCGATCGTGATCACGAGCTCGGATTTCCGTTTCATCGCCGCCGAACAGATGCGCGCATGCGCCATCGCAGGCGACATCGTGCTCGAACCGATGCGCCGCAACTCCGCCATGGCGGTCGGCGTCGCCGCTGCGCTCGCCGCCGCGCGCGATCCGGCGTCGACCGTGATCGTACTGGCCGCCGACCACGTGGTGCACGACCCGGATGCCTTTACGCGTGCGTGCCGCGACGCGATGGCCGCCGCGGCCGCCGGCCGGATCGTCACTTTCGGCATCCCGCCGACGTTTCCGGCGACCAATTACGGCTATATCCGGCCCGGCGCCACGCTCGACGGCGGAACGGCGTTTGTGGTGGACGCCTTCGTCGAGAAACCGGATGCCGCGACCGCGGGCCGTTACATCGCCGACCGTTACCTGTGGAACAGCGGCAATTTCCTGTTCCGCGCCGATGTGATGCTGGGCGAGCTCATGCGCTTCGAGCCGGACATCGCCAAAGCCGCTCAGGCCGCCGTCGCCGGCATCACGAGGGATCTCGATTTCCTGCGCCTGCCGGTAGAAGCGTTCGCGCAGGCGCCGAAAAAATCCATCGATTACGCGGTGATGGAGCGTACCGCGCGCGCCGCCGTGGTGCCGCTCGATTGCGGCTGGTCGGACATCGGCAGCTGGAGCGCGGTCTGGGACGCGCTCGGCCACGACGCCGACGGCAATGCCGCCACGGGCTCCGTCGTCTTTCTCGACAGCCGCAACAGCATCGCGCATTCCGACGCCGCGATCCTCACCGCGATGGTCGGCGTCGACGATCTGGTCGTGGTGGCAACGCCGGACGCCGTGCTGGTGACCTCGCGCGACAAGGCCGAGCAGGTCAAAGATTTGGTCGAGCGGCTCAAGGCGCAGAACCGCGAACAGGCGGTGACGCATCTGCGGGTTTACCGGCCATGGGGCTATTACCAGGGCGTCGACGCCGGCGCGCGCTATCAGGTCAAGCGCATCGTCGTCAATCCGAACGCCATGCTGTCGCTGCAAAAACACTTCCGCCGTTCGGAGCATTGGGTGGTGGTGCGCGGGGTGGCCGAAGTCACCATCGGAACGGACATCCGCACCGTCCATGAAAACGAATCGATCTACATCCCGATCGGCGGCGTCCATCGCCTCGCCAATCCCGGCCCAATGCCGCTCGAACTGATCGAGGTTCAGGTCGGCGACTATCTCGGCGAAGACGACATCGAGCGCCTCACCGACCAGTACGGCCGCAGCTAATCTTCACTCATTCCCGCAGAAGCGGGAAGCCAGCACAGCTACCCTTCCGTCACCCTGAGGTGCGAGCGAAAGCGAGCCTCGAAGGGCGACGGCATCCAAGTCGGCTATAGCCGACTTGGATTCTTAGAAACCCTTCGAAATCGGGTAAACCCGATTTCGATTGGCGCCTCGGCCGACATCCTTCGAGGGCCGCTTCGCGGCCACCTCAGGATGACGGTGAACGAGTCACTCCGCCGCGGTCGGCTGGCGCTTGCGCTGATCGAAGCGGCGGTCGAACACGTGTTCGGCGATGCGGTTTTTCAGAATTTCCACCGAGCCGCCGGCGATCATCCAGCCGCGGGTGCGGCGCATGCAATATTCCACCAGCGTCTCGCGGGAGAATCCCATGGCGCCCATGATCTGCACCGCCTCGCTCGCCACTTCGAAGCCGGCCTGGTTGCATGCCACTTTGGCCATCGCCGTCTCGTAGGCCGACGGCAGGCCGTTATCGGCGTGGGTCGCGGCGCGATAAAGCAGAAGCTGCGCGCTCTCCAGCTTGAGCGCCATGTCGGCGAATTTCCACTGCAAGCCCTGGAATTCGCACAGCGGCCGGTCGAATTGTTGGCGCGTCGCCGCATAGTCGCGCGCCGCATTGAAAGCGTAGCGGCCGCAGGCCAGCGCGCGCGCCGTGTTGCCGAGCCGCTCGACGTTGAAGCCGGCCATCTGCTTCTTGAAGCCGCCGGGGCCGAGCAGGACGTTCTCGGCCGGAATGCGGCAATCGGCGAAATGCAATTCGCACCATTCCTCGCCGCTCATGAATTCGGACGGCGCAGCGATGGTGAAGCCGGGCGCGCCGCGCTCGATCAGCACCGAGCCGATGCCGCCGAGGCCGGGTCCGTAGCGCACATAGACGAGAAAAATCTGCGCGTCCGGGCTGAAGGTGGAAAACACCTTGCTGCCGTTGACGATGTAGTGCGAGCCGTCGGGCCGCGCGCTGGTTTTCAGATCGGTCACCGCCGAGCCGGCGTCGGGCTCGGTCATGCCGAGACTCATGACCATGCGCCCGGCCAGCAGCTCGCCGAGCCAGCGCTTTTTCTGCGCTTCGCTGCCGTATTCGGCGAAGACGCGGATCGGGCCGAAATTGCCGAACTGCACCACGTCGGCGCTGCGCGGGCACACTGCGGCGACCTGCTCGATGGCGATCACCGCATCCATCAATGTGCCGCCCTGCCCGCCGTCGTGCTCCGGCAGCGCGATGCCCATCAGGCCCTGCTTGGCCATGAGCTGCGCCACATCGTAGGGGAAACGCGGATCATGGGCGCGCTTGAGCGCACCTGCAGCGAGATGGTCTTGCGCGAAGCGCCGCACCGATTCGGCGAATTGCTTTTGCTCTTCGGTGTAATCGAAATTCATGGTCGCCTCACTGCGCTGTCACGCCGGTCTGTTTGATGATGGCGCCCCATTTGGCTTCCTCGCCGGCGATGTCGGCGGCGTAAGCCTCCGGCGTGCCCGGCAGCACCTCGGTGCCGTCGGCGGCGAGGCGCTGCCGGATGTCGCCATCGGCCAGCGCATTATTGAGCGCGGCGTTGAGTTTGGCGATAATGTCCGGCGGCGTTCCGGCAGGCGCCACGAGGCCGTAGTGCAGTTCCGCCGCATAACCGGGCAGTCCGGCCTCGGCGACAGTCGGCACATCCGGAAACAGCGGCGAGCGCTTGGCGCCGGTGACCGCGATCGCCCGCAAACTGCCGCCGCGCACCTGGCCGACGACGCTCGCCATCGGGCAGAACATCAAAGCCACCTGCCCGCCCAACAGATCGGTGATGGCCGGCGCGACACCCTTGTAGGGAACCGCGGTGAATTTCACGTCGGCCATCACGGCGAACAGCGCCGCGGCGAGATGCGTGCTGGTGCCGGTGCCGGTCGAGGCGAAATCGAGCTTGCCCGGATCTTTCTTGGCGAGCGCGATCAGTTCCGCGACCGAGTGCGCCGGCACTGCAGGATTCACCAGCACGAAATTCGGGCTCGTCGCGATCAAGCCGATCGGCGCAAAATCCTTTTTCGGATCGTAAGCGGCATCGGGATAGAGCGACGGATTGATCGCCAATGAGCTCGTGGCGATCAGGAGCGTGTAGCCGTCGGGCGCGCTGCGGGCAGCGTCGCGGGTGCCGATGGTGCTGCCGGCGCCGCCGCGGTTCTCGATGACGAATGGCCGACCGAGATTTTGGCTCATCTTGGCGGCGACCAGGCGCGCGATCACGTCGTTACCGCCGCCGGCCGGATAGGGAACGATCAGCGTGATCGGCCGCGCCGGATAATCGGCCGCCGCGGCGCCACGCTGCACGCCAATCATCGCGGCGACCATCGCGATCGCGACGATCCCGGCCCGCACGCTCATTCGTATCGGCAACGTCACGATGCCTAGAGCTTCTCGACGCCGGCCTGATCGATGATCTGCTTGAACATGTCGACCTCCTTCATCACCCGCGTCCAGGCGGCCGCGGCGCCCTTGGCTCGCACCTGAAATCCGGCCGTGACGAGCTTGCTGCTGGTGTCCGGCGACACCAGCACCTTCAGGGTTTCAGCCTCCAGCCATTTGACGGTCTCGGGCGGCGTTTTGGCCGGCGCCAGCAGAACACAATCGACCGCGAACACGAAGTCCTTGTAGCCGGCCTCTTCCATGGTCGGCACGTCCGGCAGATCGGGCCAGCGGCTATCGCCGGTGACGGCGAGGCAGCGCAGCGTGCCGGCCTTGATGTGCGGCAACGCCGGCGGCAGCGAGCCGGAGCTGAGCTGCGTGGTGCCGGCGAGCAACGCCGCGATGGCGTCGCCGCCGCCTTTGAACACCACATCGGCAAGCTTCGGCAATTTTTCGCGGATCTTGAGCAGTTCGAGCTGCAATTGCGACGTGGTGCCGATCGGCGGCGTGGCGCAATTGTATTTTTCCGGATTGCCGCGGGCGAGCGCGATGAATTCCTTCATGGATTTCGCCGGCAGTTCCGACCTGACCACGAACGTGTTCGGCGACGTCGCCAGCTCGCTGACGCCGACGAAATCCTTGTAAGGGTCGTAGGGCAGCTGGTTATAGAGCCCGTAATTCACCGAATAGGCATTGGTGGCGAGCAGGATGGTGTAGCCGTCCGGCTCGGCGCGCGCGACATATTCCATGCCGATATTGCCGCCGGCACCGCCGCGGTTCTCGACGATGAAGGTCTTGCCGGTCGATTGATCGAGCGCCGCGGTGACGATGCGGGCGACGATGTCCGACGGGCCGCCGGGCGTGTTGGCGACCACGAATTTGACCGGGCGATCCGGATAGGCCGCATAGGCCGAGCGCACGCGCAACAGTGCCGGCGCGGCGATGCCGGCGGCAAGCGCGCCCGCGGCCTTGATGATGCCGCGGCGCGACGGGCCCGATGCCTTGGTGAGTTTTGTCATGGCTGTCTCCTCTTCAGGCTGGCCGCCGCTTTGCCGTCTTTGCCGTTCTCACTCGTCGAGCGCGATGCCGGCGCCGTGGCTGACCGTCGACCATTTGGTCTCCTCGCGGTCGATGATCGCGGCGTACTCTTCGGGCGCGGTCGATTGGGGGTCGCCGCCTTTCATGGCGCGCCGGAGGCCGCTACAGCTTCTTGATGCCGGCCTGATCGATGACCTCTTTGAACAGGGTGATCTCCTTGGTCACGCGCGCCCAGGCCTCGTCGGCACCCTTGGCGCGCACGAAGAAGCCGGCCTGGAAGAACTTGTCTTTCATCTCCGGCGTGACCAGAACCTTCAGCGTTTCCGCTTCCAGCCATTTGACGTTGGCCGGCGGCGTCTTGGCCGGCGCCAGCAGCACGGCATCGACCGCAAACACAAAATCCTTGTAGCCGGCGTCGGCCATGGTGGGCACGTCCGGCAGATCGGTCCAGCGCTGCTCGGCGCAGATCGCCAAGCCGCGCAATGCGCCCGATTTGATATGCGGCTGCGACGGCGCCAGCGAGCCCGAGCACATCTGCACGGTGCCGGCGAGCAGCGCTTCGATGGCGTCGCCGCCGCCCTTGAACACCACCAATTCCAGCTTCGGCAGATTCTCGCGGCTTTTCAGCACTTCCAATTGCAGTTGCGGCGTGGTGCCGATTGGCGACGTCGACGCATTGAATTTTTCCGGATTGGCGCGGGCGAGCGCGATGAATTCCTTCATGGTCTTGGCCGGCAGATCGGATTTCACCACGAAGATGTTCGGTGAGCCGCCCAATTCGCAGACCGGCACGAAATCCTTGAACGGATCGTAGGGGATCGCATTGTAAAGGCCGTAATTGATCGAATAGGCGTTGGTCGCGAGCAGGATCGTGTAGCCGTCCGGCTCCGACCGCGCGACATATTCCATGCCGATATTGCCGCCAGCGCCGCCATGGTTCTCGATGATGAAGGTCTTGCCGGTGGATTGTTGGAGTCCGGCGGCGACCAGGCGGCCGACGATATCGGACGGACCGCCCGGCGTGTTGGCGACCACGATCTTCACGGTGCGGTCCGGATACGCGGCATAGGCGGAGCGAACCCGCAGGATAGCCGGCGCGGCAACGCCGGCGGCCAGCGCGCCGGCGGCTTTGACAATGCCGCGGCGCGACGGGCCGAATGCCTTGATGAGCTTTGTCATGCAATCTCCTGATTTCGAGCCGGCTGCGGCTTTGCTGTCTTTGCGGTTCACTCGCCGAGCGTGATGCCGGCGCCGTGGATGACCGTGGACCATTTGGTCTCCTCGCGGTCGATGATGGCGGCGTGCTCTTCGGGCGTGGTCGATTCCGGCTCGCCGCCTTCGAAGATGATGCGCTTGCGCACTTCTTCCATGGCAAGCGCGGCGCGCAATTCCTTGTTCAGCCGCTCGATGATCGGCCGCGGCGTGCCGGCGGGCGCCAACAGGCCGTAGCTCAATGTCGCGTCGAAACCCGGCAGCCCGGATTCGGCGAGCGTCGGCAGTTGCGGCATCAAGGTGGAGTGCTTGGCCGAGGTGACCGCGAGCGCGCGGATATAGCCGCCGTCGAGCGCCGCGCGGGACACCGGGATCGGATTGAAGCCGACCTTGACGAAGCCGCCCATCAGATCGGTGTTCAGCGGGTTCGAGCCTTTTTCCGGAATCTGCTCGACCTTGACGCCGGCCTGCTGCGCGAACAGCACCGAGGCCAGGTAATTGACCGTGCCGAGGCCCGGCGTGCCGACCTGATAGGGCTCCTTGGCGCTCTTCATCATGGCGATCAGTTCGCCGACCGTGTGCACCGGCAAGTCCTTGTGCACCAGCAACAGCGCCGGCGCCGAGGCGATCAGACCGATCGGCGCGAAATCCTTGCGCGGATCGTAGCCGACATTCTTGTAGAGGTTCGGCCCCGTGGCCAAAGTCGAGGTATAGCCGAGAATGATGGTGTAGCCGTCCGGCGTGGCGTGGGCGACTTGGCGCGTACCGACGGTGCCGCTGCCGCCGGCATTGCGGTTCTCGATGACGATCTGCTGGCCGAGCGCGGCGCTCATCTTGTCGGCGACCGAGCGCGCCATGATGTCGTTGGTGCCGCCGGGCGGCAGCGGAATGACCAGGACGATCGGGCGGCTCGGGTAATCGTCGGCCGCGACCGAACCGGACATTCCGAGCGCGACGATCGCCGTAACAACCGCGACGGCCGCCGTCAGCCGCGCCAAAACACCCTCCCCGCTCAAACCGTCCTCCACTTTTTTGTTGCAGCACCCGCCGGTGCCGGCCGATATATGTAGCCTACCCTTTGGCGCGCACGGTTGTCATGGGCCGTGTCTTGGGCCGTGTCTTGGGCCGTGTCTTGGGCCGTGTCTTGGGCCGTGTCTTGGGCCGTGTCTTGGGCCGTGTCTTGGGCCGTGTCTTGGGCCGTGTCTTGGGCCGTGTCTTGGGCCGCGTCACGCTGCCGCACATCTCATAAGCCGGGATTGGTGAGTGTCCGAGGTAACGTCATTGCTGGCCGAAGCGTTCGCGCTGCAACAAGCCGGCCGGCTGGCGGAGGCGGAGCAGGCTTACAATGGAATTCTGGCAAAGCAGCCCGACCATTTCGACAGCCTGCATTTGCTGGCTATCATTTTTCATCAGCGCGGCGATCACGCGAAGGCGCTGCAGCACCTGGACCTCGCGCTCGGGATCAATCCCAACAATATTCCCGCCCTGAACAATCGCGGCATCGCGCTCAGGGCGCTCAAGCGGTTCGAGGACGCGCTGGCGAGCTACGACCGCGCGCTCAAGCTATGGCCGAGCTACGCCGAGGCGCTGTTGGGGCGGGGCAACGCCCTCAAAGAGCTGCGGCGGTTCGAGGAAGCGTTGGCAAGCTGCGATCGCGCGATTGCCGCGCGGCCGGATTATGCGCAAGCGCATGCCGATCGCGGCGACCTCTTGTATGGGCTCGCGCGGTTCGAGGAGGCGTTGGCGAGCTACGATCGCGCCGTTGCCATTCAACCGGATTTTGCCGACGCGCACGCCAATCGCGCCAATGTGCTGCACGCGCTCGAGCGCTTCCATGAGGCGATGGCAAGCCACGATCGCGCGCTGGCGCTGCGGCCGGACCTGGCCGAGGCGCACACCAATCGTGGCAGCACCCTGCATGAGCTGAAATGGTTCGATGAGGCGCTTGCAAGCCACGATCGCGCCCTGGCGTTGCGGCCGGACTATGTCGAGGCGCACTACAATCGCGGCAACGCCCTGCACAAGCTGAAGCGGTTCGAGGAGGCGCTGGCGAGCTACGACCGTGCGCTCGCGCTGCGGCCGGACTATGTCGAGGCGCTCGCCAATCGGGGCGTCGCGCTGCATGGCCTCAAAAGGTTCGAGGACGCGCTGGCGAGCTACGACCGCGCGCTTGCCGTGCGGCCGGACTATGCCCAGGCCTTCGTCGATCAGGGCGACACCCTGTGTGAGCTCAGACGGTTCGACGAGGCGCTGGCCAGCTACGATCGCGCAATCGCGCTACGGCCGGACTATGTCGAGGCCCATTGTCACGAAGGAATGTGCCGAATGCTGCTCGGCGACTTCGAACGCGGCTGGCAAAAACTTGAATGGGGCTGGGTTGCCGTGCGGCGGCGAGCCGCAATGCGCAATTTCTCGCAACCGGTGTTGCACGGATCGCATGAGCTCAAGGGCAAGACCGTCCTCATCCATGCCGAGCAAGGGTTTGGCGACGTGATCCAATTCTGCCGCTATGCACCGCACATCGCGGATCAAGGTGCGCGCGTGATCTTTGAAGTCTACGAGTCGTTACGCGAGCTGATGGGCACGCTGCCGGGCGTGACGCAAATCGTAACCGGCGGCGAACCGCTGCCCGATTTCGATATGCATTGCCCATTGCTGAGCCTGCCGCTGGCGCTCGGAGCCGCGACCATGCCGTCGCAAACACCCTATCTGCGGGCATCGCCGCAGGCGGTGATGGATTGGAACGCGCGGCTGGGGCCGCGCCATCGACCCAGAATTGGGCTCGCCTGGTCCGGCCGGCCTTTGCACGACAACGATCACAATCGATCCATGAAGCTCGGCTCTTTCTTGTCGCCGTTGGCGGGCTTCAACGCGACCTATGTCAGTTTGCTCAAAGACGTACGCGCCGACGACGCGCCCGCGCTGCAAGGCAGCGACGTTCTGGACTTCAGCAAGGAGCTGAAGACCTACGCCGACACCGCGGCGCTGATCGCGAACCTGGACCTCGTCATCTCCGTCGACACCAGCGTTGCCCATCTCACCGGCGCGCTGGGAAAACCGCTCTGGCTTTTGCTGCCGTTCATGCCCGACTGGCGCTGGCAGCTCGATCGCGCCGACAGCCCTTGGTATCCGACGGCGCGGCTGTTTCGTCAGGATGAGACACGCAGGTGGGACGGCGTCATGGCGCGCGTGCGGGCGGCGTTGGATGATGACTTTCGCAGCTTGTAAAATCGCCTGCAGATCGGTCGACGCGCGTTGACATTCCGGTCCGATCTCCAAATACTGCAAGCCTCATTACAATGAAACCGGCCATAGAACCGGAAGCCAGGGAGGGACACGCCATGGCGACCTCACGCAGATCGCTCTTGAAGAATTCCGCCGCAACTGCCGCCACATTGAGCCTCGGCGGACGTCTCGCCAGAGCCGAGGCCGAGGAAGTCCGGATCGGCGTCATCTATGACCTGTCCGGCCCATTCGCCGCCGGCGGCTCGGTCGCCTGCTCGATCGGCTGCCAGATCGCCATCGATCTCGTCAACGAGCGCGGCGGCATTGCCGGCAAGTACAAGGTGGTGCCGATCAACGCCGACTCGCAAAGCAAGGCGGACGTCGCCATCAACGAGGTGGAACGCCTGCTCGGCCAGGAGAAGGTCGAGATCGTCAACGGCGTTTATTCCAGCGCCCACGCGGTGCCGCTCTCCGCCAAAGTCGAGGCGCAAAAGAAAATTCTCTGGATCACGACGGCGGTGGCGACGGCGGTGTTCAGGGACAAGAACCTGCAATACGTCTTCCGCGCCCAAATTCATTCCGATCAGTATGGCGAGGCATTCGCCAAATTCGTCGCCGAGAATGCCAAGGCGAAGCTCGGCAAGGAACCGGGCGACGTCAAGGTCGCGATCATTCACGAGGACGGTCCCTATGGCGTCGGCGTCGCCGAGGCCAGCGAACGATTTGCCAAGGAGCTCGGGCTGCAGGTCGTGATGCACGAAGGCTACTCGGCCGCGGCGCCCGATCTGTCGTCGCTGGTCACCAAGCTCAAGCGCGCCGGCGCCGATGTCATATCCCACGCCGGCTATAATCCCGACATCACGCTGTTCCTGCGGCAATCGCGCGAAAGCGGCTTGCGCTTCAAGATGCTGGTCGGCGACGGCGCCGGTTACAGCCAGCTCGACAAGCTGCGCGCCACCTTCGGTCCGGACATCGACAATTTCTGCAACATCGATCCGGTGCCGGCGCAGTTGATCAATCCGGCCTCACTTTTGCCCGGCCTGGGCGACCTGACCAAGACCATGGTCGAACGCTACAAGGCCAAGACCAGTGCCACCGACGTGCCGCCGCATTGCTCGATGGGCTTCAACCAGACCTGGGTGCTGCTCAACAGCGTGCTGCCGGTCGCCAAGCAGAAATACGGCGGCTTCGACGCCGAGGCGGTGCGCCAGGCGGCGCTCGACGTCGATATCCCGCCCGGCGGCACCATCCAGGGCTACGGCGTGAAATTCTATCGTCCCGGGACGCCGCTCTCCGGCCAGAACGAGCGCTCGACGCCGGTCGTCATGCAGAACGCCGGCGAGCACATTTCAGTGGTCTGGCCGAGCAACATCAAGACCCAGGATCCGGTCTTGCCGCTGCCGGCGTCGTCAGTCTACGCCATGCGCTGAAGATGCTCGCGGTCGAGGGCCTGACCAAGCGGTTCGGAGGATTCCTGGCGGTCAATCAGGTGTCGTTCGAGGCGCGTCAAGGCGAGATTCTCGGCCTCATCGGTCCTAACGGCTCGGGCAAGAGCACGACGTTCAACTTGATCGCCGGCGCGCTGCGCCCGAGCGCGGGGTCGGTGCGCTTCGAGGGCGCCGAGATTACCGGTCTCGCCGCGTACAAAGTCTGCCGGCAAGGTATTGCGCGGACGTTTCAGATTCCGCGGCCGTTCCGCAAGCTGTCTCTTATCGAAAATGTGACGCTCGCCGCCTATTACGGCCACGCCGGGGCCGGCGGCATCTCGCGCGCCGAAGCGCTGAACCGCGCCGAGGAAGCGCTCGGCCTGGTCGGCTTGCCGATCGACCCGTCGGCGACCACCAACGGGCTCGGCGCCGCGGCGTTGAAGAAACTCGAGCTCGCCCGCGCGCTCGCCACCAGGCCAAAACTCCTGCTCGCCGACGAGAGTCTCGGCGGGCTCGACTCCACCGAAATGGAGCATGCCGCCGATCTGCTCGAACGCATCCGCACCCGCATGGGCATCACCATCATCTGGGTCGAGCACATCATGGGCGTGCTGATGCGCGTCGTCGACCGCGTCGTCGTGCTCGACCACGGCGAGAAGATCTTCGACGGCACGCCGGCACTCGCCGCGGTCGATCCCCGCGTGACCGAGGTCTATCTCGGCAAGGGGCGGTCTTGAGCGCAATGCTGTCGCTGACCGCGGTCTCCGCCGGCTACGGCTCGTTCCGCGCTTTGTTCGACGTGTCGCTCGAAGTGCCGAAGGGCGAAGCGGTCGGGGTCATCGGCCCTAATGGCGCCGGCAAGACCACGCTGATGCGCGTCATCTCGGGTCTCATCCCGCTGCGCGGCGGCGCGATGACGCTCGAAGAACGCTCCGTCGGCGGCCTTCCGGCGCATCGCATGGTCGAGCAGGGTATTGCCCACGTTCCAGAGAACCGGCGGCTGTTCCCGCGTTTGACCGTCGAGGACAATTTGCGCATCGGCGCCTTCATTCCGCAGGCGCGCCGGCGCTTTGCCGAGCAACGCGAGCGGGTCTATGCGCTGTTCCCCCGCCTCAAGGACCGACGCCACCAGTTGGCCGGCACGCTGTCCGGCGGCGAGCAGCAGATGTGCGCCATCGGCCGGGCGCTGATGTCGGAGCCGAAGCTGCTGCTGATGGACGAGCCGTCCGCGGGCCTCGCGCCGCTGGTCGTGCAGCAGGTGTTCGAGCTGGTCCATCGCATTCGCGGCGACGGATTGACCGTGCTGATCGTCGAGCAGAACGTGCCCCAGGTGCTCGAAGTCGTCGACCGCGCGTACCTTTTGGAAGTCGGCTCGATCAAGCTCGCCGGCACCGCGGCCGAGCTCAAGGGCAACGACTTCATTCGCAAAAGCTATATGGGGCTGTAGCGGCGATGGACATCTATCTCGTCGAAGCCATCGTCAACGGCGTCCTGCTCGGCGGGGTGCTGGCGCTGCTGGCGCTCGGCCTCAACCTGATCTTCGGCGTCATCGACGTGGTGTGGATCGCCTATGCCGACATCGTGATGTGCGGCATGTATCTCATTTATTGGCTCTATGTCGGGCTGGGCTGGCCACTGCCGCTGGCCTGCGCCGCCGCCATCGTCGGCCTGGCGGCGTTCGGCATGCTGGTGCATCTCTTCATCATCGAACCGATTCTGGGTTCGGCGCCGATCAATCAGCTCCTTGCCACCGGCGGCTTGCTGTTTTTCCTGCAAAGCTTTGCGACGTTGCTGTTCGGCACCGATTTCCGCAACATCGGCGTACGCCTCCCGGTCATCGAGCTTGGCGACATCTATATCAGCTACGCGCGCCTGCTCGCCTTCGCCATGGCGCTGATCGGCGCAGTGGCGCTGTATTTTTTCCTCAAGCGCACCTTCATCGGCACCGCGATCCGCGCCATCGCGCAGGATCGCGATATCATTGGACTCATGGGCGCCGATCAGCGGCGGATCTATCTCATCACGTCGATGATCGGCGGGGCGTTGGCCGGGCTCGCCGCCTGCCTTCTGGCGCTGCAGTATGATGTGCATCCCTTCATCGGCAATACGTTCGGACCGCTCATCTTCATGATCTGCGTGCTCGGCGGGCTGGGCGACATGATCGGCGGCTTCATCGCCGCTTTCATCATCGCCCAGATCATCGCCATCGGCGGCTATTACGCCAACACCGAGCTGTCCTACGTGCTCGCGTTCACGTTCTTCATCGTGCTGATGTTCGTGCGCCCGCGGGGAATCCTGACACGATGACCGCGCGACACGCCCTGCTAGCCGGCAGCTTCGGCATCCTCGTGATGCTGACGTTTTTGGCGCCGCCCTATTTCATGCATCTGTTGATCCAGATTCTGCTGTGGGGCTTCGTCTACACGGCGTGGTCGATGATGGGCCGCTTCGGCTTCGTCTCGCTCGGCCATGGCGCCTTCATGGGCGTCGGCGCCTATGTGCCGGCACTGTTGTGGAACTACTACGGCCTGACGCCGTGGCTCGGCATTCCTCTCGGCGTGGCGCTGGCGGTGCTGCTCGCCGTCGTCATCGGCTATCCGTGCTTTCGCCTCAAGGTGGTCGGGCATTACTTCGCGCTGGTCACGCTGGCGCTCAGCCAGGTCGTCCTGCTCTCGATCACCGCGGCCCGCGACATCACCGGCGGTTCGCTCGGCCTGACGCCGAAGGCGGCCGGCTTCTCCTGGTATGCCCTGCAATTTCCCGACAAGCGCTACTTCTATGTCATCGCGCTCTTGCTGTGGCTCGGCGGGCTCGCGATCTGGCGTTCGATCGACCGCGGCATCGGCCGCCAGGTGCTCGACGCGATCTCGGAGGACGAGGAAGCCGCCGCCGCGGTCGGCATCGACGTCATGCGCGAGAAACTGCGCGTCACCGTGATCAGTGCCGCGCTCACCGCGCTCGGCGGCGCGATCTTCGGGCAATATCTGATGTACCTGAACCCCGAGACCGTCTCCGGCATCGCGGTGTCGCTGCAGATCGTCTTCGCCGCGATCGTCGGCGGCATGTATGCGATGCTCGGCCCGACCGTCGGCGCGCTCTTGACGATCTCGCTCAACGAAGGCCTGCGCATCGCCTTCGGCACCAATTTCATCGGCGCCGCCAATACCATCTACGGCATCCTACTCATTCTGTGCATTATCTTCATGCCGCGCGGCATCGTCGGCGTCCTCGAGCGCGTCGGGGTGCGCCGCGCGCGGTCCGGAGCGGTGGCGGCGGAATGACCATGCGGGAGAACCTGTCCATGACCAAACCGATGCTGGCGCTCGCCTTCTGCCTTCTCGCCGGCGCGCGGCCGGCGGCGGCGCAGGACTGGCCCGTGCAGCCGATCCATATCATCGTGTCGTTCGGCGCCGGCGGCGGCGCCGACATCATCGGCCGCATTCTTGCCGACGCCATGCAGGAGCGGCTCGGCAAGCCGGTCATCGTCGAGAACAAGCCCGGCACCGGCGGCATTCTCGGCAACGAACTGGTCGCCCACGCCACGCCCGACGGCTACACGCTCGGCATCATGACCGCGGGCCAGATCATCGCCGCGGTGACGCGCAAGGACATGCCGTACGACACCGCGACCTTGACGCCCGTGGCACAAGTCGCGAGCGCGAGCCTGTTGATCGTGACGCGGCCGGATTTTCCCGCCAACACCGTCAAAGAGCTGGTCGAAGCCGCCAAAGCCGATCCGGGCAAGATCGTGTTCGCCAGCCCCGGCTTCGCCGCCACCCAGCATTTCGCCGGCGAATTGTTCAAGCAGATCGCCGGCGTGAATTTGCTGCACGTGCCGTTCCGCAGCTCGCCCGAAGCCATCAACGCCGTGCTCGGCAAGCACGCCGACGTGCTGTTCGACACGGTCTCGGCGCTGCTCGGCCAGGTCCAGTCCGGCGCGCTGAAAGCGCTCGCCGTGACCGGCAAGGATCGCTTTCCCGCCGTGCCGAACATTCCTGCGGCGAGCGAATCCGGCGTGCTGCCGGGCTATGACGTCACGACCTGGTATGGCGTGTTCGGCCCGCCAGGCGTTCCGGCAACCGTCGTCGCCAAGCTGAACAAGACGCTCAACGACATCATCGCCGACGACAAAGTGCGCGAGCGCCTGGTCACGGTCGGCGTCGTGGTCAAAGGCTCGACGGCGGCGGAGTTCGGCGCGTTCATGGCGAGCGAGTACAAACGCTGGAACGCGGTGCGCGAAGCCGCAGGGATTGCGCAGCAATAAACCTGCGTTTCCCGGATGCGGTGCAGCACGAAGTGGTGCACCGCTGATCCGGGATCGTCGCAGACTCGGAGCTTGTGACGATCCCGGGTCTGCAGCGCATCACTCCGCTTCGCTGCGTGCTGCGCCGCGCCCGGGAAACAGAAGCCTTAGCTTCACCGCCCCTCGACCGGCCCGAACATGGTGTATTGTAGCCGCTTCCGCGGTCGATGACGAAGCGCCGGCAATGCGTCCGCAGCTCACGGTCTGGTACAATACCAAATGCCCGGTCTGTAACGCCGGCATCGACTGGCAGCGCAGCCGGCTGGTGCGCGCGGCCCGCGCCGGCGTCATCGAATTCCGCGACATCAATCTCGAGCCCGACGCGCTCGTCCGCTTCGGCGCCACGCTCGCGGATGTGCGACGCCGGCTGCACGGCGTCGATGCCGATGGCCACCTCCTCGTCGGTACCGATTGCGCCATCGCCATTTGGCGCGCGACCCCGGGCGACGGCTGGCTCGCCTGGCTCGCCGGCCTGCCGGGCATTCATCAAGTCTCCGCTTTCGGCTATGACCGGTTCGCCGATCTGCTCTACGCCTGGAATCGCCGCAAAGGACACTGGTAGGGTCATGCGCATGCTCGCCATCGCCGTCGCGATGCTCGCCGCAACGGGCGCCGCCAAAGCCGCCGAGATCGACGCTTTCATCTCCACCGCGCTCAAGACGGTCACCGACGACGTGATTCCGCCGTTCGAGCGCGCCGGCGGTCACACCGTTCACGCGCTCTACGCGCCGCCCGGCGCCTTGCTCAAGCATTTCGCAGGCGGCGAGCCCGCGGATATTTTCCTCACCGGCCGCGAGGCGATCGACCAGTTGATCGGCGCAGGCAAGATCGTGTCCGGCCGCATCGACCTTGCCACCACCGGCATCGGCATCTGCGTGCGTAACGGCGCGCCCAAGCCCGACGTGTCGACGCCGGACGCCTTCAGGCGCGCCATGCTCGCGGCGAAAACCGTGGGCTACGCCTCGCCCGCCGGCGGCAGCATCGTCGGCCCGCATATCCAGAAAATATTTGCGCAGCTCGGCATCGCCGAAGAGATGGCGCCGAAGTCGAAACTCTCCGCCGGCGGCCCGAACGGCCGGGTCAGCGTGCTGGTGGCGAGCGGGCAAGCCGAGATCGGCTTGCAGCAGGTGACCGAGCTTCTGTCGAACCCCGACGTCGAGGTGATCGGCATGCTGCCGGCGGATCTGCAGCAGATCACGATGTATTCCGCCGGCATCACGGCGAGCGCCAAACAACCCGACGCGGCGCGGGCTTTGATCGAGGCGCTGACCGCACCGTCGGCGAAGCCGATTTTCAAGGCCAAGGGGCTCGATCCGTTATGAGAACAGGACTCGTCATGCGAGTCCTCGCGCTCGCGACCGCGCTGATTGTCACCGGGCCGGCGCAGGCGGCGGAAATCGATGCGCTGATCACGACGGCCATGAAGGCGGCGATCGACGAGCTCGTGCCATCGTTCGAGCGCGACACCGGACACGCCGTGCGCGTAAACTATGGACCGTCCGGCGGCATTGCCCGCCGTTTCATCGGCGGCGAGCCGGCCGACGTCATCGTCATCGACAGCGGCGCGCTCGACGATCTCATCCGGCAAGGCAAAGTCTTGCCCGGCCCGACAGGAATCGCGAGCACCGGCATCGGTATCTGCGTGCGCAAGGGCGCGCCCAGGCCGGATGTCTCGACGCCCGAAGCGCTCAAGCGCGCGTTGCTGGCGGCAAAATCCATCGCTCACACCGCGCCCGCGGGCGGCGGCATCACGGCCGCCCATATCATGAAGCTGTTCGAGCGCCTCGGCATCGCGGCTGAGGTCACGCCCAAAGTAAAACTCGCCGCCGGCGGACCCAATGGCCGCGTCAGCGTCCTGGTATCGAGCGGCGAAGCCGAGATCGGCCTGCAGCAGGTGTCCGAGCTGATGTCTAACCCCGACGTGGACGTGATCGGCATGCTGCCCGCGGAGCTGCAACAGATCACGACGTACGCGGCCGGGATCACGGCGAGCGCCAAAGAGGCCAATGCGGCGCGGGCGTTGATTCAGGCATTCACCGGGCCGTCGGCGAAGCCGATCTTCAAGGCCAAGGGACTGGAACCGCTGTAGGGCGGATTGGCCAACGGGTCCGGCCTGATCAGATTATCGGCCGACGATCACTTTTCCCTCTCGCACGACGGCGGCGAGTTGTAGCGGTGGGTTTGGCGCCGGTCCGTGAATAACCTTGCCGCCGTCAGCGACGTCGAACACGCTAAAATGGCACGGGCAGCCGAGCACGGGATTTTTCACATCAACGTCGAAAGTATCCCGCGCAACATTGACGTCTTTGAAATATCGGGCGGTGCATTTGGCATGCGGGCAGATCAGGCTCGACGCGTACCATCGCTCGTCGGCGAGCTTGATCAGGATACCGGGCAACTCTTCGCCGTCGAGCTGGAACGTGAATTCGGCAGCATCCCAGGTTTTGGCGACGCTTGCCTGATCGACCACCACCAATGCGGATTGATCCGCAGCGACTGGGGCGGAAGCGGCCAGGGCCGGAAGCGCGACCAAACCCAATAGCAGTTGTCGGCGTTGCAACTGGAGTTCAGTCGCCGTCGAACTTGAGATTGGGCATTGATCGCGCGCCAGCATGGAATCAGCGCTCCGTCCGCCGCTCTAGTCCGAACATGCCGAGAAATTCGTCATTGCTTAAAACTTTCGACCACATCGGATATGTGTTCTTCAGCATCTGCTCGGACTGCTCGGGAAAATAGCCTGCCATGGCATCGCGCAGCGCGTAGACGTGATATCCCAAGTCATAGGCGCTGGTGACCGTGGCATAGACGCAGACATCGGTGGTGAAACCGGCGACGGCGACGTTCTTGATCCCCTTGGCACGCAACACTTGATCGAGGCCAGTGCCGCCGAACGCGGTGGTTTGAATCCGCGGCGGCAGGAACAAATCCTTGTCGCCTTCGCCGGGTTGCAGCGGCTCGTAATACGAGGTTTCCTTGGTGCCTACCTTCCAGGCTTGGCGCAAAATCTGGCCGCGATGGAAGCCGCCGGGATTGGTCGGGTCGAGCTCGCGGTAATCGTGGGTGTAGCCTTCGGTGATATGGACCACCGTGATGCCCAGACCGCGCGCCTTCTTGACCAGATCGACGGTGCGATCCAGCAGATGCTTGTCATCCAGCTCCTTTTGCACGTTGTGATAATTGGCGCCGGCGGGGTTGGTGAACGGATATTGGAAGTCGACAAGAATGAGCGCGGTTTCCGCCGGGTTGAGGACCTTGTCGAGCGGCGGCAGCCCTTGCGCATTGACGTTCGATGCGCCGAGCAAAACGACGGCAGCCAGCGCTGCGACACTGAACGTCGATCGCCTGGTCAAATCACGAAATGCAGAAGGCAGACTGATTTCAAGCATGGGTCGCTCCCTTGTGTTGCGCAAAGTCATGCTGCGTACAGGCGCGTCTAAGCAGAGGGAGATCGTATGGAAAAGTGAATGGCCATAAACGTCGCCTCCCTCCGCGTCGCTTCGCCTTGGTGCGAAGTCTTCGCTTGGAGGAGACCATTTCTCCACAATAGCCGGCACCCTGCAATACTAAGTTTCGCACCCCGCGTCTGTCTTGCAGGAATGCCAGAAGGCGCCAATAATTCAGGCGAGTTCGGAAATCATCTGGGGAATACCCCGGTTCCTCTGCGTCTCAAGGCGTGGGGCAATAAGATCGAACGTGCTTGGAGGAACGCCGTGAAAGAGTTGATGAGGCAGCACTTGGACCGCGCGCTGTCCCGCCGGCAATTGATATCGGGATTAGCTGGGGTCGGAATGAGCACGGTCGCCGTCCAGGTTTTGGCTCAATCTTCCCCGGCCCAACCCGCAATGGCTGCGGTCATGCGTCCAGCACCCGGGGAAACGCTGGTCTATGACGATTTCAGCGCCGGCGGATGGCCTTCGCCGCGCTGGCTGAAGTTCCGGTCGGCGGAATACGATTTTTGGGATCCCGCGACGGTGGTGCGCGCTCCCGGCACGCCCGAGAATACGCTGACGATCGATTTGCCGCGTTTCACGGCCTCGCATCCGAACCACGTGAAAGCGCTGATGCTGTCGACCACCGCTTTCGACCTCGAAGAAAGCCGCGGTTTTACGGTGCGGGTCGAAATGGCCGTGCGCACCTTCGGAACCGAACACAATACATTCGGTCTCGAGCCCGGCGACCCGCGTCTCGCCACTGGCGCTCTCGTGGTGATCGATCCCGAAACCGGGATGGTGTTCGACTTTTTTGTCTCGAACGACCGGATCAGGCCGCTCTATGAACGGTTGACCTTTAAGCGCAAAGACCTCGGTCCCTATCCAGCCTATTCGATCTTGGGCGAGACAGTGCCGACACAGATGGGGGAATGGCACCTTTATGAAATCCGCTACGACCGCGCCGGAGACCGCGTCGAGTGGTGGATCGATCGCAAATTGATCGCCGCTCGGGGCCGGATCGGCGCACCCGACGGTATGGATGGACCCATCGTAAAATTACGCCGCCCGCGCATTGGCGGCGGACTTTTCACCTTGCTCGACGATCTCAACAACGATCGCGTTACGGCCGACGATAATCCCAAGATTCCAGGTTTTATCCGCAGCAACTGGGAAGATCGCTTTGACCAAGGCGGCCAGGTATCGTTTCGCAAGTTCGAGATCGAGGGATAGAATTGAGCGCTTGAACCCGCCGTTGCGTGGTTCCGCGCCTCTCCCACCCGATCGACCGCCCGGAGACGGTGCAAGCGAGAAGCCCGGCGCCGGTACGACCTTTTCGAAACAGAGGAGACGTTTGATGAGAGCAAATCGATGCACCGTGGCCCTTGTGGCCGGAATCTGCACCGTCATGATCTCGACGGCCATCTTTGCACAAGATCCGCCCTGGCGGCACGAAATCAGACGGCTGGATGTGCCGGGCGCGCCCGACAAGCAGATCGTTGTCGAACTAAACGAATTCAAACCGGGCGATGAGCTCGATCGTCATTCCCATCCGGGGATCGAGCAGGGCTATGTCATTCAGGGCGCCATGGTGCAGCAGCCGGGCAAGGATCCGATCATGTTTCCGACCGGCACACTGCTGTCGAACATGCCCGACGTCGTTCACGGTGGCTTCAAGGTTGTCGGGGACACATCCTTGAAGGCATTTTCGGTCTACGTCGTCGACCGCGACAGGCCGCTTTACGACTGGGCGAAGTAGCAAGCGTAGGGTAAGGCGACAACGGGTCCGGCCCGAAGTGGCCGGCCCGATGACAGGCTCCGCGCAATTCGCCATTGCAGCGCATTCGCGGCGGACTAGACCATGATCCGATCAAATTGAATCGGATCATGGTCTAGTTTTTTCGTTGGAGCATGATCTTTTCGGAAAACCGGCGTCCACTTTTCCGGATCATGCTCTAATGCGCTCTTTGGGCAGCAGAAGTGACGACCTTATAAGCTTCACTGAGCTGCGGTTTCGTCTTCGACACATCGTCGCCGACGCTGGCAAGCGTCTTGAGCATCAATGCTTGCTCTTCGGGTGGCAGGCTGATCAATTCGCCGCCGCTCGCGGTCCAGTCGCTTCGCGCCTTCTCGAACATTTCAAGGGCATGAGGTTTGACGGCCTGCGATTCCGCGGCGCCGTCGGCATCGATGATCTGCTGCAGGTCTCTAGGCAGCGAATCGTACCACGTCTTGCTGACCTCGATGATGGAGAAGATGGTCGGCTGGTTGATCTCGGTAATGAATTTCGCTGCATCGCCATAGTGCATGCTGGTGTAAATGGTCATGCCATTGAGCGCGGCGTCGATCGCGCCCTGCTGCAGAGCCGGCAACACGTCTCCCAGGCTCATCGCGATCGTCGTAGCGCCGAGCCGCTGGAATGCCGCGGCTTGAAACGGCGAGGCTATGACCCTGAGCTTCTTGCCACTGAGGTCGCCCAGGTGGCGAATGGGCGCTCGCGCGATAATCGATGACGGCTGTATCGCGTACAATCCGACACCGTGCAGCCCCTTGTTCGCGCCAAGGCCGAGCAACATTTGGAGCGCCGCCGGATCAGTCGTGAGACGCTGAGCTTGCTCCAGGGAATCCACCAGCCCGGGCGCCGCCATGACCTCGAAGCGCTCGTCCACGCCGACCAGATATTCGGGCGGCATGATCGCACATTGAATGGCGTTGAACTGGGTACCTTCGATCTGTCGCGGGATCGAGCCCAATTGGTTGGCCGGATAGATCTCGGCTTTGATGCGGCCGCCTGAGTCCTTTTCCACGGCCGCGGCGAAGTCTTTCGCGAACAGATGCTGGCTCTCGTTGATCGTCGGCAGCGTGATCTTCATGACGTAGGTCTTGTCTTGCGCCTGCGCCTCACCCGCCAAGAGCGACAAGCCAAACAGCGTTGCGGCAAGCGCCGTTCGTGCCCGCGTTTTCCACTTTCCCTCGCGCATCGCTCAATCTCCCTTTGCCGCTGTAACATGCCGTGACGATAGAATACGGACGCGATGCGATCGTATCAGCGCGCCGGCACCTGACCCGAGTACCAATCGTAAATCTGCGCCCCGGTCCAGTGCACCACGTCGTGGCGGTTGATGTAATCGTACAGCTCTTCGAAATATTTGATGCGGTGCGCGGCGCCGGTGACGTAGGGGTGCACGCCGATCGCCATGACGCGGGCCGAGTCCGCGCTTTCCGCGTAAAGCCGGTCGAAGGCGTCGATGGTGCGCTTGAGCAGCACGTCGGATTCGTGGTGGTGCGAGATCATCAGCGTGATGTCGTTGATCTCGGCGCTGTAGGGCACGGCGAGGATCGGGCCGTGGGTGGTTTTGACCCAGAGCGGCTGGTCGTCGAGGATCCAGTCGCCGAACCAGGTCAGCCCGCATTCGGTGACGTAGTCCAAGGTGTCGAAGGTCTGGCCGCGGCCGGGGCCGAGCCAGCCGGTCGGCCGCTTGCCGGTGAATTTCTCGATCACGTCGCACGATTGCCGGGTGACGGCGCGCTGGTCCTCGATCTGCTGGATCGGCATCTGCACAAAAGCGTGCGCCATGAACTCCCAACCGGCGTCGCGCGCCGCGGCGGCGACCTCCGGATAGATCTCGCAGACTTTGGCGTTGATCGACATGGTCGGCGTGACACCGGCGTTTTGCAGCGCGCGCATCAAGCGCCAGAAGCCGACCCGCATGCCATACTCGTACCAGGTCCAGTTCGGCATGTCGGGGATCGGCGTCTGCCCCATGGGCGGCTGCGACAATTGCCGCGCCATCGGCCGCGTGATCTCCCATTCCTCTATATTGACCACCGACCACACGATCATGCGCGCCTTGCCCGGCAGCTTGAGCGGCGGCCGGGTGAATGGCGACGAATAGGACAGGCGCTCGCGCGGTAGCATCATGGCATAATCATTGTACGCATCCGGCCGCGCGGTCGGCAATCGGACAGGAGAGCAAGCGATGGACGACAAGGACCTTTACGACCGCGGGCTGAAGCTGCGCACGGAAATATTCGGCCGCGAGGCGGTGGAAAAGCGCATGAACGCGTTCGGCGACTTCGGCAAGCCGCTGCAGCACATCATCAACGCCTATGCCTATGGCGACGTCTGGCAGCGGACTGCACTGCCGCCGGCGACCAAATCGCTGGTCATGATCGCCATGATGGCGGCGGCGAAGCAGCCCAATGAGCTCGCCGTCCATATGCGGGGCGCGCTGAAGAACGGCTGCACGCGCGAGCAAATCCAGGAAGTGCTGCTGCTGCTCACGCTCTATTGCGGCATTCCGTCGGCGATCGACGCGCACCGCATCGCCGCCGACGTGCTGCGCGAGCATTCGGGCGCGTCGTAGGGTGGGCACTGCGCGCTGCGGGGTCTGTCCGCGTGGGCAAAATCGTGCGCGCATTGCCCACGCGCACCGCTCAGCAGACGATTTTGCCCACCCTACTTAGAAAAATGCTTATCG